>CACZGH010000057.1 GCA_902780635.1 uncultured Prevotellaceae bacterium | reverse complement strand
ACAGTGCTGTGTCTCTATCTCATGGGGTACGAAATCAACACGATGACCCTTGGCGGCATGTGCATAGCCATCGGCTCGCTGGTCGACGATGCCATCATCGATGTGGAGAACGTCTACAAACGTCTTCGCCAAAACCACCAGTTGCCTCCCAAGCAGCGCGACACGGCCTACAGTGTGGTCTTTCATGGCTCGTCCGAGATACGAAGCTCCATCATCCATGCCACCCTCATCATCATGATAACCTTTGTGCCGCTCTTCTTCCTCGACGGGTTGGAGGGCCGTATGCTCAAACCCCTCGGTATTGCCTACCTTGTGGCGTTGTTCATGTCCCTGTTGGTGGCCATGACCCTCACACCGCTCCTCTGCAAGCTGCTTCTTTCCAACGACGCCTACCTCGACCGGAGGCAGAAGGACAGCCCTGTGGCTGCGTGGCTCAACAAGGGCTACCGTCGTGCCCTCGACTGGACGCTGGCACACAAAAAAACTGTTGTGGGTTCTACTTCCGTGCTTCTTGTCCTTGCTGTCGTCATGTTGTTCACCATGGGACGCGACTTCCTGCCTGCTTTTAATGAAGGTTCGTTGACCATAGCGGCTGTCGCCAAACCAGGCATCTCGCTCGAAGAGAGCAACAACTTAGGCAAGATGATTGAGCAGGAACTCCTCTCCATCCCAGAGGTGACCGCCACCTCGCGTCGCACTGGGCGTGGAGAGCTGGATGAGCATTCTCAGTCCACCAACGGTGCCGAGATAGATGTCAATTTCAACCTAGACAAGCGTAGCAAGGATGCCTTCCTCTCCGACGTGCGGGCACGATTGGCCGCGATACCCGGCATCGTCACCAGCGTGGGACAGCCACTCGGACACCGCATCGACCACATGGTCAGCGGAACCCAAGCCACCATTGCCATCAAGGTGTTTGGCCCCGACCTCAGCCATCTCTATTTGCTGGGCAATCAAATCAAGGGTGCAGTGGGCGGTATCGAAGGACTTGTTGACGTCAGTGTCGAGCAACAGACCGAGACGCCGCAGCTCCAAGTGCGTGCCAACCGCGACATGCTTGCCCAATACGGCATCACCATGGAACAATTCAACCGTTTCGTCGAGACTGCCTTCAATGGAGAACAACCGTTTCGTCGAGACTGCCTTCAATGGAGAAAAGATTGGCGATGTCTATGAGGGGCAGCGCAGTTTCGACCTCGTTCTCAAACAGCGTTTTGTCAATGACACACTCACCATTGATGATGTCAAGGATGCCCTCATCGACACCTACAACGGCGGGAAGGTTCCTCTTGGTGTAGTGGCCGACGTGGTCTCTGTGGGTGGTCCCAACACCGTCTCGCGCGAGAATGTGCAGCGTAAACTTGTCGTCTCTGCCAATGTAAGCGGTCGCGATGCCATAGGTGTTGTGGACGACATCAAGAAAGCCGTGAATGAGAAAATCCAGCTGCCCGAAGGCTACCGCGTGGAGTACGGCGGGCAGTTCGAGAGTGCCCGCACCGCCACACGTACGCTGGTGCTGGTCTTTATCCTTGCGCTGGTCATCATCTATCTGCTTCTCTATACCGAGTTCCGAAACCTCTCCCTCTCACTTATCGTGCTCCTCAATCTGCCGCTGGCTCTTATCGGAGGTGTATTGGCCGTCAAGCTGGGTGCCGACAGCCTGAGCATCCCAGCCATCATCGGTTTCATCACCCTCTTCGGAATAGCTACGCGTAACGGTATACTCCTTGTTGCCAAATACCAGGCGCTCACAGCTCAGGGCCTGCCCTTGAACGAAGTGATACGAAAAGGTTCTGCCGACCGGTTCAACCCCATTATCATGACAGCCCTCACCACTGCACTCTCCCTTGTCCCCATGATTCTGGCTGCCGACCATCCAGGCAACGAGATTCAGGCTCCCATGGCCGTCGTGGTGCTGGGTGGACTTATCACCTCCACAATGCTCAATATCTTTGTCATTCCCATCGTCTACGCATGGTATGTAAAACGCTCACAAAAATCACTTCAACCATGAAACAGACCACTTTGTGCTATCTGGAGCGCAACGGACAGTACTTGATGCTTCATCGCGTTAAGAAGCAGAACGATGCCAGTCACGACAAATGGATAGGCGTGGGTGGCAAGTGCGAGGCTGACGAAAGCCCCGATGAATGCATGTTGCGTGAAGTGAAGGAGGAAACCGGACTTCAGGTACTACGTTGGCGCTACCGAGGGATAGTCACCTTCATCAGCGATATATGGCCCTGTGAATATATGCACCTCTTCACCGCCTCCGACTGGAGCGGTGAAGAGTGCCCCTGTGATGAGGGCGATCTGGCATGGGTGGATAAGATCCGTCTGTTCGACCTCAACCTATGGGAGGGCGACAAGATATTCCTCCGTCTGCTGATGGACTCCGACAGACCATTCTTTTCCCTGAAGCTTGTCTACCGTGGAGATGACCTCGTCGCTGCCAAGCTCGACGGAAGCCCGTTGGCAATATAAATTTGGCAATATGGATATAGTCCTTCCTGCAGCACTTTATCTCCGACATCGTAGAAATAGAATGTCCATAGCGGAAACGCTAAAAAGTGTTATTTTTGAATAAAATAGTGCTATATGGAAAAATATCTGTATCTTTGCTACTTTGATAAGACAAATTAATAATATTAAACTAACTGATTATGACGAGAAAAGTATTATTTTCCGTGTTTCTGATGAGTTGTGTTGTACAGCTCTGTGCACAGAACATCACGGTGATTT
>CACZGH010000056.1 GCA_902780635.1 uncultured Prevotellaceae bacterium | reverse complement strand
CATGAAGCTGGTTTCCATTCCGTACTTTTTTTAGCATTTACAATACGAAATGCCAGCTTCTTTTATTGTGTCTCACCTACGCATTTATCGGAAGAGCCAGATTATTTTGCCATGTGGAATAATTGTCGTATCTTTGCAAGCTGAAAATATTGCAAGAATTGCAAAAATATCAAATGGACAACCATGGAAATAAAGCGTGACGCATATCTAAAAAGGCTTGTTGAACACAGTGGAAACCAACGGATTAATATTGTGACGGGAATTCGTCGGTGTGGCAAGTCTTATTTGCTCTTTCACCTGTTCAAGGAGTACCTGTTGAATAGCGGAGTGCCGCAGTCCCGCATCATCGAAATACAACTCGACGACCGTGCCAACAAGAGTCTGCGCGACCCCGATACCTGTCTGACTTACATTCGGCAAAAAGTACGTGGAAAGGGACAGTACTATCTGCTTATTGACGAGGTGCAGATGATGGACGAATTTGAAGATGTCCTCAACTCATGTCTGCATATACAGAACCTCGACACATACGTCACTGGGTCAAACTCGCACCTGCTGTCGAAAGACGTCATCACCGAGTTCCGTGGTCGAGGCGACGAGATGTATCTCCGTCCGCTGAACTTCACCGAGTTTGCCACCACCTGTCCTGAACTCAGCTTTGCCGAAGCTTGGCGGCAATACTACACTTACGGCGGGCTGCCCTACTGCGCCCTGCTGCCGACTGCCGAGGAAAAGGCTGAGTACTTGATGAAACTGTTCGAAGAGGTGTATCTGCGCGACATCGTGGAACGCTATGGGATACAGGGCGAGGCATATATGGATCGGTTGCTCGACATCATCTCGTCCGGCATCGGTTCTCTCACCAACCCCACCAAGTTGGAACGATCCTTCAACAGTGCGGGAGGGATGAAACTCTCCGACGGGACCATCAAGCAGTACCTTGACCATCTGACCGATGCTTTCATCGTGGAGCGGGCAGAGCGATACGACATCAAAGGCAAGCGCTATATCTCCACCCCTTACAAATACTACTTCACCGACACCGGACTCCGCAACGCACGCATCAACTTCCGTCAGATAGAGGAAACCCACCTGATGGAAAACATCATCTACAACGAACTCTGTGGCCGTGGCTATCTGGTAGATGTAGGAGTGGTGGAGGTGAACGAGCGGCAGCCCGACGGCAAATATGCCAGAAAACAGATTGAGGTGGATTTTGTGTGCAACAAGGCCGACGAACGCATCTATGTGCAGTCGGCACTTACGATACCCACCACCGAGAAACGGCAGCAGGAGGAGCGTCCGCTGACGGCTGTGCAAGACTCATTCCGCAAGGTGATTATCACAGCCGACAACGTAGTCCGCCATCGCGATGAACAGGGAATCCTGATTGTGAGCCTTCAAGACTTTCTGAATAACACCGATACATTGGAAAGTACATCGTCTGATGCATAACCGGGCAGAGACCCAGTCCAATGCCACCAATACCTTCCTCCACCTTACGACCCTTCTTCGACCCCTCGGCGGTGACGGCTCAAAACAGCGTTTTCGATAAGCCGACCACAGGCTAGCTTGCTTGTATGCTGAGGCGAGAAAACGTGGTAGCGAAGATACCAACGATAAATGCAAAAAGGAAACATACCGACACTAAAACCCATATCATCATGAAAAAAAACTATTCTTGGCTATCTTAATTCTCAATTCTTAATTCTCAATTCATTAATGGCCCAAGGCTTCGACTGGGTGAGAACCCACACGGAAGCGGAGGTCACCTCCAGGATGACAACAAACTAAATGATTTAGACTGGCTAATCAGCCCAACCCCAACTTAACTCACACCCTCCGCCAGATGAAACAATCCGACACCTTCTGCCAGTAAAATCAATAATTTTATGTAAATTTGCAGCACAAAAGCAGACACTTCATCTGAACACATGAAACTGAGTAACACACTGATAGCCTTGGCTACGATAACTTTGGCGGCCTGTCGGATGCCCGACAACAGCGACAAACAGATATTCCGCTACAACGAGTCGGCGGGCATCACCACCCTCGACCCGGCCTATGCCAAAGACCAAACCCTCATC
>CACZGH010000055.1 GCA_902780635.1 uncultured Prevotellaceae bacterium | reverse complement strand
CCGAGCTCTTCATTGTACACTTGTCGTGTCTGTGTCTTTTGTCTCATTTTTACTTTTGGTATTGTTCCCAAAAGTGTCAACTTTTTTCAGGTTAAGACAGCCCAAACATCAGCAAACCCTCTTTGTACTCATTTGACAGCATCAACCCAAGGCCTCAATCTGGGCTTTGAGGGCGGCTATCTTGCTTTCGGCGTCGGCTTTCTTCTGGCGCTCGATGGCGACAACCTTTTCGGGGGCGCCGTTGACGAACTTCTCGTTGCTGAGTTTCTTCATCACAGTGGCGAGGAA
The DNA here is from genome assembly GCA_902780635.1 of uncultured Prevotellaceae bacterium. Classification (GTDB taxonomy): domain Bacteria; phylum Bacteroidota; class Bacteroidia; order Bacteroidales; family Bacteroidaceae; genus Prevotella. Next base: position 2,241 of record CACZGH010000055.1, on the reverse strand, counting down.
GCCTTCAGCATACTTCAGCTCTTCGTTGAGCTTTTTCAGTTCGGCCTCCTTGTCGATGTTGAGGCTGACAGGCACAAAGCACTCGGTAGTGCCGACCATGAAGCTCAGTGCGCCCTCCACCTTGTCGGTGACAGACTCGATCTTGCCCACATTGCCCAGCTTGCAGATGATGCCGTTGAACATGGCAGGGCAATGGCCTTTGATATAAAGGTCCAACACCTCCTTGGGCGAAAGACCTTTGCTGTTACGCAAGTTGCGGACACCGGCGATAATCTCGCGTGTCATCTCGAAGTCGTCGAGCATGCGCTGGTCGTAGAACACGCTGTGGGGCATGTGCTGCACCATGATGCTGGAGCCCTCGGGGCGGTCGGCCAGGGCATGCCATATCTCCTCGGTGACGAAAGGCATGAAGGGGTGCAGGATGCGCATCAGGCGGTCGAAGATACCAAGAGTGGCCTCGTAGGTCTCACGGTCGATGGGTGTGCCGTAGGCGGGCTTTATCATCTCCAGATACCAGGAGCAGAAATCATCCCAAACGAGCTTGTAGCTCTTCATAAGGGCTTCGCTCAGGCGGAACTCGTCGAAGTCCTTCTCAATTTCTTCCAGCACTTGCGCCATGCGCATCTCCATCCACTGGACGCTGACGTTGTTGTTGTAGAGAGTGTCGGACTGGTCTGACTTGTCGGAGCCATCCGAAACCTCCCAACCCTTCACTAGACGGAGGGCGTTCCATATCTTGTTGGAGAAGTTGCGGCCTTGCTCGCAGATGCTCTCGTCGAAGGGAATGTCGTTGCCCGCGGGGGCGGTGAGCAGCATACCCATACGCACACCGTCGGCACCGTACTTCTCAATCAGCATGATGGGGTCGGGGCTGTTGCCCAGACTCTTCGACATCTTGCGGCCCAGTTTGTCACGCACGATACCCGTGAAATAGACATGGTGGAAAGGCACCTCCTTGCGGTATTCCTCGCCTGCCATAATCATACGTGCCACCCAGAAGAAGATGATGTCGGGGGCGGTGATAAGGGTCTCGGTGGGGTAGTAATATTTAATCTCCTCGTTGTCGGGATTGCGGATGCCGTCGAACAGGCTGATAGGCCACAGCCAACTGCTGAACCAGGTGTCGAGCACATCCTCGTCCTGACGCAGGTCGTCGGCACTCTTCACGGCTCCAGGGTGTTTCTCGCAGGCCAGACGATAGGCCTCTTGGCGTGTGGCAGCCACCACCACCTCGCTCTTGCCATCCACATCGTAGTAGTAGGCAGGGATGCGGTGGCCCCACCACAGCTGACGGCTGATGCACCAGTCCTTGATGTTCTCCAGCCAGTGGCGGTAAGTGTTCTTGAACTTGGCAGGGTGGAACTGGATGGTGTCGTCCTCCACTACCTCGAGAGCCTTCTTGGCCACATCGCTCATACGCATGAACCACTGGGCAGAAAGCTTGGGTTCGATGACTGCATCGGTGCGCTCGGAATGACCCACATTATTGGTGTAGTCCTCAATCTTCTCAATCAGACCGGCCTCCTCAAGGTCCTTGACAATCTGTTTGCGGCAGGCAAAGCGGTCCATGCCTGCATACTGCAGACCGTGTTCGTTGAGGGTACCATTGTCATTGAAGATGTCGATGGTCTCGAGGCTGTATTTCAAACCAAGGTTGTAGTCGTTGATGTCGTGGGCAGGAGTGATTTTCAATGCACCGGTACCGAACTCACGGTCGACATACTCGTCCATGATAATCTACCGGGTATGACCACACTCTTGCCCTTCAAAGCGGTGTAGCGCGGGTCTTCGGGATGCACACAGACAGCGGTATCGCCAAGGATGGTCTCGGGACGGGTTGTAGCCACCACAATGTACTGACCTTTCTCATCCTGCTTGATGCCGGACTGTTCAGACAAGTCGGACAAGTCAGACCCGTCCGACAAGTAATATCTCAGATAATAAAGCTTGCCGTGGCTCTCCTTGTAGATAACCTCCTCGTCGCTGACAGCTGTTAGGGCTTGGGGGTCCCAGTTCACCATACGCACGCCGCGATAGATAAGCCCCTTGTTGTAGAGGTCGACGAAGACACGGATGACGCTCTCGTAACGCACATCGTCCATGGTGAAGGCGGTACGGTCCCAGTCGCACGAGGCACCGAGTTTACGCAACTGCTTGAGGATGATGCCACCATACTTCTCCTTCCACTCCCATGCATACTCCAAGAACTTGTCGCGGGTCAAACTGCGTTTGTCGATGCCG
>CACZGH010000054.1 GCA_902780635.1 uncultured Prevotellaceae bacterium | reverse complement strand
GAGGATGGCACGCAATAGGGTCTCTGATTTCATGCCACAAAGGTAACGAATTACTCTTGACCGTGCAAGCCTTGCCAACCAGGTTTATCCGCTGACCCGCTATTATGCCGGGCGCCTGAACGTTTCGCCAAAATATCTTTCTTCTACCATCAAGCGTGTGACGGGTCATAGTGTTACATCGTATATCGACCGCCATACCATACCTATACTAAAAGACTATCTGGATGACGAACGCTTGTCGCTCACCCAGATAGCCGAATTGATGAATTTCACATCGCTATCGTACTTCAGCCGCTATTGCACGAAGCATCTCGGCTTGTCGCCCAGTGATTACCGCCAAAGTCTGCAGCCGAAGTATGACTGAAACAAAGAGCATTAAGATTTCAATACTCGAAGTTACATAAAACTTAGACACAAAACGATATGAGGTCATCAGATATTGAATGATTCTTTCGAGGTTCTCCAGCCGGTCCGTTACCATTTCAGTTCTTCCTGAAGGATCGTGCCGTCTGTCATGGGGCTGTCGGCCTCGGTGAAGGCGTTGGCCTTGTACTGAATGCAGAGCATCGTCATGTTCTCGGTGCCGGTGTTCTTCAGTGCACGCTTGCCGTCGGGAGCCACGCGGATGATGGTGCCCTCGCTGACGGGGAAAATCTCGCCGTCCACTTGGTACTGCCCCTCACCTTTGAGGATGATATACAGTTCCTCGTGGGTCTTATGGGTGTGCAGGAAACCGCTGTCCTGTCCGGGAACCAGTGTCTGGAACGACAGTTCGCTGCCCGTGGCGCCCACGGCCTGTCCTGCGAACACCTTGCCCTGGATGGTCATTTCGGGACCCATCGGCAGCACATGCTCGATAATCTCGTTCATCTTACCCACGCTCACTGCGCTAAAATTCTTGCCTGTTGCAATTGTCTCAATCTGTCTCATGATTTTATGGTTTTAAATGTTGTTTGTTTGTTTTTACGATGCAAAGTTAATATGTAAAAACCGACTTTGCAAGAAGGCACTTTTTGGTGGGATAGTTACCAAAAAGTAGGAATTGTGAAGGCATCGGACTTGGCAGAAAACGACTTTAACGAAGATTAACAAAGTATAAATCCGTTAGTTGGTTTCTTTTGGTTACTTTTGTGAAAAAATCAAAGGTTATGGCAGATATCAAGTCAGAGTACTTGGCCTGTCCCATCAGGCAAGTGGTGAGTCGCTTCGGCGACAAGTGGTCGATGTTGGTGCTCTTTATGCTCCACAGGAGTGAGACGGGTGTCCTGCGTTTCAATGAGATCCGCCGTCTGATGACGGACTGTTCCCAAAAGATGCTTTCTCAGACGTTGAAACGTTTGGAGCAGAGCCATCTTGTCTATCGTGAAATGTTTCCTGAGGTTCCGCCCCGTGTGGAGTACTCGCTGACGGAAACGGGCAAGTCACTCATGCCGGCCATCATGGCATTGGTAGAGTGGGGGAGTGAGCATTTCAAAGAGGTGGTGACAGATTAGTGTTGAAAATGTTTTTTAGGGAGTGAAAATTTTTCTGAAAAAAGTCTTTTTTCTCGAAAGGAATTTGCGATTTGGGGTACTAACTGTTTGAACAAACTCCAGAAAAAGATGAATGAGATTGAATTAGAATTCACGAAATTGGTCAGAGAGTACCGTAAAACCATCTATACGGTATGTTACTTTTTCTCAGACAATCCTACTGATGTGGATGACCTTTTCCAGGAAGTGTTGGTCAACCTCTGGAAGGGTTTTCCTAAGTTCCGCGGCGACAGCAGTCCTAAGACTTGGGTATGGCGTGTCAGCCTGAACACCTGCTGCAAAGTGGAGCGAGGCAAGAAACGGAATGTACCAACCGTTCCGCTGTTGATTGACAAGGATGTTTTGAGTGAATCCAATGAGGTTGGGCGGCAGGTCAAGATGCTGTACGACAGAATCAACCGCCTTGAGCTGTTCGACCGCGCCATCATTCTTCTTTGGCTGGAGAGTATGAGTTATGATGAGATTGCCGCCATAGTGGGCATCTCCACCTCGGCTGTCACAAGCCGGCTGTTCCGTATCAAGGAACAACTCAAATCTATGTCAAACCATTAAAAATCGCAAATCTATGTCAGAGAATATGAAAGAACTCTATGAGTTAGAGGAATTGAAGGCTGCTTACAACTTGATGGATGAGAGGCTGGACGGTCATTGGGGCACTGTAGTCTTTGTACCCATATTGGCATGGCACGCCTGGGCTAATGACCGCTTGACTTTATTGGGTGGCATCATGCTGGGTGTCTATTGGGTGGCATCGTTGGTGTTCAACTTTGTCATCCTGAGGAAAATCAAAAGGGAGGATTACGGCAGTTATGACCTGAAGACCCTTGTTGAAAGAGAGTCCCGCTACTCCAAAAAAATCAAGTGGGGCAGCATCGCAACCATCATTTTCTTCTTAGTGTATTTCCTGCAGATGTTCACGTCGAAAAGTGAGATGTTCATTTTCATCGTCATGGCATTGACCCTTATGATACCAGTTACTGTCCGTTGGTTGGTAATCAAGTACAAGTATGGCGGTCAGGCCATCGATCCTGCTACAGGCCGGCCCCGGGTTATAGAAGTAAAATGGCTAAGGATTGTGCTCTTTGCATTGCTCGGTCTTGTGGCTTGTCTATGGCTGGTTTCGTTTGTACTTACCCTGGTAAACAGTACGGGCTGGATTGATCTGATGCGTGTCCTCAATTATGTGCCGTTGTTCATAGCCTCAGTGACATTTATATTGGGACTGTTGCATCAGAAAGGGAAAGTCACCATTTCGCGCAGTCTTCTGATTATCTTGACAGCCGTCGCCATCATACTCTCTGCATCAGTCGTGGTCATTTCAACGCTGATGGACTTCACAGAGT
>CACZGH010000053.1 GCA_902780635.1 uncultured Prevotellaceae bacterium | reverse complement strand
CCACGATTTCCACCATACTCATCTTCACTACTTCGTAGATAAGGTATGCTAGACCCGCCATCATGACAAACAACACCAACATGAGCCATCGTGTCAGTCGGCGTGCAAACGAATGTTTGTATACATTTTTCTTCATCCCGCAAATGGTAATAATTGACCTGAAGCTAAAAGCATGCTTTCTCTATGCAGAAATCAAGTCACTTCGCGTCTTTGTCGCAAAATTACGAAAAATCTTTTATTCTCACAAATTTGACGTCTTCACTTCCGAAGACTGATTGGGGATGTTGCACAAACGAAGCCTCGAATAACGAGTGGCCCAACCTACGTTTTGGATGCCTCAACCCAAAATATCGGCTTATTTTATTGTCAAATAGACAATTTTCCATATTATTGGGATTATAGTGCAGACCAAAGTTTGTTCTTGTTCTTACTTTTGTGATTGAAAATCTTTCATCAAGTTGTAGTTGATATGGTTAATGAGAGTTCTCAATTAATGCCAACAGATGGCGAAATCGTGTGACATAACGTTTATAACATAAATGATATGAGAAACTGTTTTGTGATATTACTTCTGGCTTCAGTAATGACGGCAACTAGCCAGAATCGTGAGAATCCGGTCATCAAGAGGGTGGCCGATTCCGGTGTGTTGAAATATGCCGGTAAGTATTACCTTGGCGGTGTGGCCACCTATGGTGACTTTTATGTCAGCAGTGATCTGATACACTGGAATCAGCGCCTCCATGTGTTCGACCTCGACAATAAGTGGACACACGGAACGGGAGCCCGTAACAATCAAGTTCATGCCGACGATATTACTTACAGCAACGGTCTGTTTCATCTTCTGTTCAGCGTCAACTATTGGGGGCCAGACCGACATATCGTGCATATCACCCATGCCACGTCGCCAACGATTACAGGCCCTTTTCGCGAAGTGAGAGATGACCAATGGTTTGAAAACCGCATAGACCCACAAGTTTTTCGCGATGAAGATGGCCGACTCTATTTATATATGGTGAAATTTACTGATGGCAATACCATCTGGGGCAGACCGATGAACCAAGATTTCTCATTTTGTGGTGAGGCTGTACAGCAGTTCAGTTCACAGCCTGGCACTTGGGAGACGCTCGACAACCGAGTAGCCGAAGGACCCTTTGTGGTGAAATATCGTGGCAAGTACTATATGATGTATAATGCCAACCATACAGCCCATACCTATGGCAACTATCGTTTGGGAGTGTGTGAGGCAGAAAGCCCCCTCGGTTTCAATCCCGGCGGCAAGTACAGTCATCCTGTTGTAGGCCCCAAGGCCGACCGTTCTCTTTGGGATATGTACGTCAGCCACGAGAACGACAGTCTCTTTACCCCTGGACAACCCAACATTGTCAGAGGTCCCAACGGCTGGGAGTGGTGGCTCGTCTATATGGCCAATAAGGGCAGGCACCGCGACCAATATGTAGACCGCATTCACTTCACCAACAACCGCCTCACGGTAGATGGTATCACCGACAAACTCTCGGAGGGATTTCACCCTCTCCCGTCGCTGCCACAATACTGTGGTACGTCACTTGAAGGCATCAATCCTTCTGACTCCTACCTTCTGGAGCTGACCTTCAAGCCTACCACCCCATCCTGTGGCATCCTCATAGGGAATCATCGTCTGTTGCTACCTGAAGAAATGAGTACCGACGTGAGCCATCAATGGCGCATCGAGCGCAATGCTGCTTTATTAACCGTATGGATTGACGAGGTCCTGGTAGAAGACCACGTGGCAGTCATCGGAGACGGCATGTCCTGGTTGGGTGGACAAAAAGAGTCTGATGTGGAGTATGTCAGTTACACCAACGGATGGGACGAATGGGGCTGCCATTTTAGCGGTTGGGAAGACACTAACACAACTGCTGAAGGTATGTTTCTCCCGAAGGGCGCTGTCTTTAAAGGTAAGGCAGCCGATGACTATGAGTTGAGTGTGATGCTTGAGAACATTCATCCTGAAAGTGGAGTCTATGGTGTCTATGCTGCCTGGCAGGATTCTCGAAATTACGTGCGCGTAACCATTGTTGCCCCTCATCAGTCGTTAGTAGTTGAACAATGCGAAAAAGGCAAGATCAAGCGTATGGAAAAGCCGCTGGCCAGAAGTGTGATGCATTATCCGGACATCAAATTTTCGGATACGTATGAGAAACAATATCGTTTCGACAGCCCTACATACCTCTCTGCCATCACCATGCCCAAATATGATGCTGACAATGACCCTTACGCCTCCGCTCTCAGCCTAAAAGAAGAGTCAGGACAGCTGCGTGCGGATATGGCAGCAACGCAGCAGATAGACTGGCTCGACGGCGACACATGGCGACCGCTGGAGTATCAGCAGGCATCCTCGGGTTACGATGAACTTCAGACCATCACGTTCCCCCAAGTCATGACCCAAGCACTTCGCTTCATCAATAAGAATCCCCGGTCGAACAACCGCTATCTCTACCGTATAGAGACCCAGCATGACTTCGCTTCCACCAACCAACTCCGTATCGACAAGCGGGGAAAGACCATCCACGTTTTTGTAGATGATTCAGAACAAGCCACCCTCAGTCTGAACAAACCAGCCGCCACACGTATTGGGCTCTTCAGTGACACAGCCCAACAAATCCTAGTAAGGAATATCCTCTATTATCAGGTAAAATAATCCAAAAGCACAAAAATGCAGATTGTATGGACGAATTTGCAGACCGCTTTACTGCATACAAAGTACTTTTGAAGCCACAAATAAAACACTGAAAAATGAAAAGTTTAAGAAAGTATTTCTCAGCTCTTTTAGTTTTAATGTCTATTTACACATATGGAGCCAACATTCCACGGCCAGAGTATCCACGGCCTCAATTTGAGCGCAAGCACTGGATTTGCCTGAACGGCGAATGGACCTATCAGTTTGATTTCGGCTGCAGTGGTATGGAGCAAGGGCTTCAACATAGTAAGGGTTTCGATGGCAAGATTATTGTCCCTTTCTGTCCGGAGAGTCCGCTTTCAGGTATAGGCCACAAGGATTTTATCAATGCACTTTGGTATCACCGCACCATCAGCATTCCTCAGTCGT
>CACZGH010000052.1 GCA_902780635.1 uncultured Prevotellaceae bacterium | reverse complement strand
ACGACTGAGGAATGCTGATGGTGCGGTGATACCAAAGTGCATTGATAAAATCCTTGTGGCCTATACCTGAAAGCGGACTCTCCGGACAGAAAGGGACAACAATCTTGCCATCGAAACCCTTACTATGTTGAAGCCCTTGCTCCAGACCACTGCGGCCGAAATCAAACTGATAGGTCCATTCGCCGTTCAGGCAAATCCAATGCTTGCGCTCAAATTGAGGCCGGGGATACTCTGGCCGTGGAATGTCGGCTCCATATATGTAAACAGACATTAAAACTAAAAGAGCAGTGAAATACTTTCTTATACTTTTCATTTTTCAGTGTTTGATTGATGCGTCAAAAGTACAGAGCACGTAGTAAAATGGTCTGCAAATTCGTCCATACTATCTGCATTTTTGTTCTTTTGGACTATTTTACCTGATAATAGAGAATATTCCTTACCAGGATTTGTTGGACAGTATCACTGAAGAGCCCAATACGTGTGGCGGCTGGTTTGCTGAGACAGACGGTGGCCTGTTCTGAATCATCTACAAAAATGTGGATGGCCTTTCCCCGCTTGTCGATACGGAGTTGGTTGATGGAAGCGAAGTCATGCCGGGTCTCTATACGGTAGAGATAACGGTTGTTCGATTGGGGGTCCTTATTGATGAAGCGAAGTGCTTGGGTCTTGATTTGGGGAAACATAATGGTCTGAAGTTCATCGTAACCCGAGGATGCCTGCTGATACTTCAGCGGTCGCCAGTTGTCGCCGTCGAGCCAGTCTATATGCTGTGTTGATGCCATATCCACACGCAGCTGTCTTGACCCTTCTTTTAGGCTGAGAGCGGATGCGTAAGGATCATTGTCAGCATCACATTTGGGCATGGTGATGGCAGATAGGTATGTAGGGCTGTCGAAACGGTATTGTTTCTCATACGTATCTGAGTATTTGATGTCCGGATAATGCACCACACTTCTGGCCAGCGGCTTTTCCATACGCCTGATTTTTCCTTTCTCGCATTGTTCAACAACTAACGACTGACGAGGGGCGTCGATGGTTACGCGCACGTAGTTTCGAGAATCCTGCCAGGCAGCATAGACACCATAGACTCCACTTTCAGGATGTATGTTTTCAAACATCACACTCAACTCATAGTCATCGGCCGCCTTGCCTTTAAAGACAGCGCCCTTTGGGAGAAACAGACCGTCAGCAGTTGTGTTAGAGCCTTCCCAGCCGCTGAAATGGCAGCCCCATTCGTCCCATCCGTTGGTGTAACTGACATACTCCACATCAGACTCTTTTTCTCCATCCAGCCAGGACATGCTATCTCCGATGACTGCCACGTGGTCTTCCACCAGGACATCGTCAATCCATACGGTTAATAAAGCAGCATTGCGTTCGATGCGCCATTGATGGCTCACGTCGGTACCCATTTCTTCAGGCAGCAACAGACGGTGATTCCCTATGAGGATGCCACAGGAAGGGGTGGTAGGCTTGAAAGTCAGCTCCAGAAGATAAGTGTCAGAAGGACTGATGCCTTCAAGTGACGTACCACAGTATTGTGGCAGCGATGGGAGAGGGTGAAAGCCCTCCGAAAGTTTGTCGGTGATACCGTCAACCGTGAGGCGGTTGTTGGTGAAGTGAATGCGATCAACATACTGGTCGCGGTATCTGCCCTTATTGGCCATATAGACGAGCCACCACTCCCAGCCATTGGGCCCTCTGACAATGTTGGGCTGTCCAGGGGTAAAGAGACTGTCGTTCTCGTGGCTGACATACATATCCCACAAAGAATGGTCGGCTTTGGGACCTACAACGGGATGGCTGTACTTACCGCCGGGATTGAAGCCAAGGGGGCTATCCGCCTCACATACCCCAAGGCGGTAGTTGCCGAATGTGTGTGCTGTATGGTTGGCATTATACATCATATAGTACTTGCCACGATATTTTACCACAAAGGGTCCTTCTGCTACTCGGTTGTCGAGTGTCTCCCAAGTGCCAGGCTGTGAACTGAACTGCTGTACAGCCTCTCCACAGAACGAGAAGTCTTGGTTCATCGGTCTGCCCCAGATGGTATTTCCATCGGTGAACTTTACCATATATAGATAAAGCCGACCGTCTTCATCGCGAAAAACTTGTGGGTCTATGCGGTTTTCAAACCATTGGTCATCTCTCACTTCGCGGAAAGGGCCTGTAATCGTAGGCGACGTGGCATGGGTGATATGCACGATATGTCGGTCTGGTCCCCAATAGTTGACACTGAACAAAAGATGAAACTGACCATTGCTGTAAGTAATATCGTCGGCATGAACTTGATTGTTGCGGGCACCCGTTCCGTGCGTCCACTTATTGTCGAGGTCGAATACGTGGATTCGCTGGTCCCAGTGTGTCAGATCACTGCTGACATAGAAGTCACCATGGGTAGCCACGCCGCCAAGGTAATACTTGCCGGCATATTTCAGCACACCGGCATCGGCCACCCTTTTGATGACCGGATTCTCGCGATTCTGGCCAGATGCTGTCATTACTGAAGCCAGAAGTAATATCACAAAACAATTTCTCATATCATTTATGTTATAAGCATTATGTCACACGATTTCGCCATCTGTGGGCATTAATTAGGAACTTTCATTAACCATATCAGCTACTACTTGATGAAAGATTTTCAATCACAAAATTAAAAACATGAACCAACTTGGGTCTGCATTATAATCCCAATAATATGGAATATTGTCTATTTGACAATAAAATAAGCTGAAACTTTGGGTCGAGGCATCCAAGCCATAGGCTGGACCACTCGTAATTCGAGGCATCGTTTGCGCACCATCCCAATCAGTCTTTCGGAAGTGAAGACGTCAAAATTTTTGTGAGAATGGAAGAATTTTCGTAATTTTGTGACAAAGACACGAAGTTGTTTGATTTCGGTATGGAGAAAGCATTCCTTTAGCTTCAAGTCAATAACTACATTTGCAGGATGAAGAAAAATATATACAAACATTCGTTTGCACGCGGACTGACACGATGGCTCATGTTGGTGTTGTTTGTCATGATGGCGGGTCTAGCATACCTTATCTACGAAGTAGTGAAGATGAGTATGGTGGAAATCGTGG
>CACZGH010000051.1 GCA_902780635.1 uncultured Prevotellaceae bacterium | reverse complement strand
TACCTTTGCACCCGGTAATCATTTGTTGGTAGTGAATAGTTATGAAGAATCAGAAGATGTATGAGGCCGACGACAAGATGATTTCGCTGATTCGCGATAATTACGACTTGTTGCAGATGCTGGGTAGTTTCGGCATCAATCTCGGCTTTGGTGACAAGACCGTCAAAGAGACATGTGAAGACAATGATGTGGACACCTATACCTTCCTCGCAGTGGTGAATTATACGGCCAATGATTATGGAGAATTCGAAGAAGATGAAAGAATCTCTGTCCCCACGCTACTTCACTATCTGGAGGCCAGCCATGCCTATTTCCTGGATTTTCAGTTGCCCTATATCCGTCGGGAGCTGCAGGAATCGCTTAATGAACACGACTCTCTGGCAAAACTCATTCTTCGCTTCTATGATGAATATGCCCATGAGATTCGCCGACACATGAAGTATGAACAGAAAACGCTTTTTCCTTATGTGCAATCGCTCATTGACGGACAGTCTACCAACGACTATAATGTAGATACCTTCTCGAAGCATCATGGGGCAACCGATAAGAAACTGCGCGAGTTGAAACTCCTCATTATCAAGTATCTGCCGCAAGACGGATTGCACAACAACCAACTAACTGCCACCCTGCACGATATCTATGAGAACGAGGTGTGGCTGCGCCAGCATGCAATGGTTGAGGATCATATCTTTGTGCCAGCCATCCGTCGTTTGGAGCAACTGGCCAAACAAAACGATGTGACGCGGAATATCTCGGATATGGTATTCAAAAACGGCATGAATAGCGATGAGGCGCTGAGTGATCGTGAAAAAGATGTGATTATTTCATTGGTACAAGGTATGTCGAACAAGGAGATTGCCGACCACCTCTGCATTTCAGTCAATACAGTCATCACACATCGTCGCAACATCGCCCGCAAACTGCAGATTCACTCTCCTGCTGGCCTTACCATCTACGCCATTGTCAACGGCCTCGTCGACATATCGAGTGTAAAGCTGTAGTTTTTTAGAGAAAAAATTGCGAGTAAATAAAATAATGTGTATCTTTGCACGAAATTCCTATGAATATGGTAAAGACTTATTTTAAATTACTCGCTATCACGGCTTTGGCTGTTTCGTCCGTCTCTGTTCAAGCACAGAAGTATCCAACCAAATTGCTCGACCACGAGATGGATATTGAAAATATCATCAAGGGTATGACTCTTGAAGAGAAGATTGACATGCTTCATGGCAAGAATATGTTCTCCTCAGCAGGCATTCCTCGTCTGGGCATTGCCGATATGGAATATGCCGATGGTCCTTTTGGCATCCGTGAGGAGATGGAGCCTCACTCCTGGAATTCTGCCCACCTGACTACCGACTCCGCCACCTTCTTTCCTACAGGCTCTGCACTGGCAGCCACTTGGAGCACAGAGTGGGCCTATGCATACGGACGAGGTATGAGCCGTGAAGCCCGACTGCGCGGTAAAGATATGATTCTCGGACCAGCTATCAATATTCAACGTATCCCTACTGGTGGACGTACTTACGAATACCTAAGCGAAGACCCCATTCTGAGCGGCATGTTGGCTGTGGCATACACTAAGGGCTCACAAGATGATGGTACGGCCGTCTGTCTGAAACACTATGCCCTTAACAACCAAGAAGACTATAGAGGTTTCGTCGATGTGCGCATCTCCGACCGCGCCATGCACGAAATCTACCTCCGACCTTTTGAGATGGCCGTCCGTGAAGGCGACGCCTGGGGTGTGATGGCTGCTTATAACAAGGTCAATGGACGGTGGTGTTCGGAGAACGAGCATCTGCAGACCACTATTCTGCGAAAACAATGGGGATTCCCCGGTATGGTGATCAGCGACTGGGGCGGTGTCCACTCTACCGTTGATGCTGTGACATCAGGCATGAATGTGGAAATGCCCGGTAACCGCTTCTTTGGCAATGCGCTACTCGACTCTGTGAAAGCAGGAAAGGTGAGTGAGGCAGTTATCAACCAGCGTGTGCGTGAAATCCTTCGTGTCCGCATGACGGTGAGACCTATTGATAAGGCCATTGCGAACACCAAACCCGTTGGCAACGCTGAGGAGATGGCAACCGCTTTGGAAGTAGCACGCAGAAGCATCGTGCTGTTGAAAAATGAAAAAATAAAAGCGCTGAAGAAAGAACTGCTACCCATCGATACCAGACATATGCGTAACATCGCCATAATTGGTGAGAATGCCGTTACGAAAATGGCTTTAGGAGGCGTAGGCGCTGGTGTGAAAACCCGTTGTGAGATTACCCCGCTCGAGGGTCTGAAACAGATACTTGGCAATAGTGTGAAGCTCACTTATGCCAAGGGCTACAAAAGTTTCAATAGCGACAGCCGCAACAAGCGCCAGAGTCCGCAGCAGCCTGCTGACGCCACCCTGATGGACGAAGCCATTAAAGTGGCTCAAGCTGCCGATCTCGTCATCTTCTTTGCTGGCGATAACCGCGAGGTAGAGACCGAGGGTTCCGACCGCAAGTCCATCACCCTACCCTCTGGACAGGACGAACTCGCAGAGGCCCTAGCCAAAGCCAACCCAAAAATGATTACCGTGATTGTTTCCGGAGGTCCTGTTGATGTAAGCACAGTCAGCCAGGTGTCTGGTGCGCTGGTTGCCTCATGGTTCAACGGCTCTATGGCTGGGCAAGCACTCGCAGAAGTTCTGACGGGCAGGATTTCCCCTTCAGGCAAATTGCCTATGACCTGGCCCAAGAAACTAGAGGATGTACCCGCTTATGCTACCGGCACCTATCCACAGAACTTGGAGAACAATAATCAAGGCGACATCTTTGTCGATCTCACACGCAATCGCAGTAATGATCGTCGTCAGCAACTCATCGCCAACTATGCAGAAGAAGACCTTGTGGGTTATCGTTGGTACGATCAGAAAAAAGTTGCTGTGGCCTATCCTTTCGGTTTCGGCCTCTCCTATGCTAAATTCCAGTACAGCGATCTGCAGGTGAAAACCGTTGGCAAGGACTTTGAAGTAAGTTTCTTACTTACTAACCGTTCTGCTATCGATGCCGAGGAGGTGGTACAGGTTTATGTCGCTCGTCCCAAGTCCGCCATCAGTCGTCCCGTTAAGGAGCTCAAGGGCTTCCATCGCGTGGCGCTCAAGGGTGGCGAACGTCAGCGTATCATCATTCCTATACGTCATAGCGACCTCTGTCACTGGGACGAGGCCGCACAAGACTGGAAGTTCGAATCTGGCAAGATGACCTTCCTCGTAGGCGGATCATCAGATAATCTGCCTTTGAAGAAAGAGGTTAAATTCAACTGAGTTCCTTATCTACTATCGCTGCAACACAAGAATCAGACCATACATTCTCGGCTGTTTCCACCATATCGATGATGGTGTAGATAGGCAGGATGATTCCCAAAATGGCAATGGGGGCACCAACGCCCGACATCAGCGATAGGGTAAGGAAATAACAACCCATCGGCACGCCAGCGTTGCCAACGGCGGATATGACGGAAATGAGAATCCACAAGAGAATTGTGGTCCATGTGAGTGGTGTGCCGCCTTGTTGATGCCCAAACGGTTCTCGGCCGTTTCCATCGTGACAGGCAAGGTGGCAGCACTGCTCTTGGTGAAGAGCGCCATCAGTACGGCGGGCATCATACGGCCCAGCACATGGATGGGATTCAAGCCTCGCGCCAAGAGGAATAACGGCAGCACAATGAAGAATTGGATGACATTGCCACCTAAGACTACGAGCACATATTTGCCAATACTGTCGGCTACCACACCAGCCGTAACTTGTGCTGACAACTGTGCTGAGAAAGCAACAATGCCAAGGGGCAGGGTCCAGATCAGTCCACGAATGAGCACAAAGAGTAGCTCCTGTAATCCAAGCAATCCTTTCACAACAACGGCCTTATTCTCTGACTCTGGCAATTTAGAGAGGCCAAAACCAATGGCAAAGGCCAGCAGCAACAGCGAGAGGACATTGCCTTCGAGGAAGGGTTTGACAATATTGTTGGGGATGACGCTGAGAATATGCTCTGAATAGGTGACAGACTGTTGGAATTGTTTTGAAATCTCTGCTTCTTGAGATATGTTTTTTAAATCCACCCCAGCAACAGATTCGACG
>CACZGH010000050.1 GCA_902780635.1 uncultured Prevotellaceae bacterium | reverse complement strand
TCCTTCATCGGTTGCCCCTGCCTTTGTCGCCAGTCCCACGGCACTCTTGATAACGCCCCATGACTTGATAATTCCAATGATGCCTGCCATGGCGATGGCACCAATGCCGATGCTCTTGCCGTAGGAGGTAAATATCTGCTCTGGCGACATGTCGCCCACAGCCGTGGTAATGGACGGATTCCACTGGTTGAGTACCGTGTCAGGGAACAGCAGAGCCATACCCGGTACCACGAGCCACCAGACAAATAGCGAGCCCAATGTGATAATCAGCGCATAGCGGAAGCCAATGATGTAACCCAAACCTAATACCGCAGCGCCTGTGTTGTTCTTGAATACCAGTTTCGCTTTTTCTGCCACATCGTCACCAAAGGGGAGCATGCGACTTGTCACGTTCTCGTTCCACCAGCCAAAAGTCGCTACAATGAAGTCGTACAAGCCACCCACCAGACCAGCAATGAGCAGGGGCTTAGCTTGAGAACCACCATGAGTGGCAGCTGGAGATTCGCCTCCTGCAGAGTCGCCACTCTTCAGCACCTGCGTAGTCGCTGTAGCTTCAGGGAAGGGAAACTGTTCCTGAGGAGCCTCTACGAAATACTTGCGGAAGGGTATGAGGAACAAAATGCCTAAGATGCCTCCCAGCAGCGAAGCAATGAATATCTTCATGAAGTCTGCAGACATCTCGGGATATTTGGCTTGCAGGATATAGATGGCTGGCAAGGTGAAGATAGCACCAGCCACCACGGCTCCGGAACAGGCTCCGATGCTTTGGATAATCACATTCTCGCGCAGGGCGTTCGAGCGTTTGGCCGCAGCTGATACGCCGACGGCAATGATGGCTATGGGAATGGCTGCTTCAAAAACCTGGCCTACTTTCAGACCCAGATAGGCAGCGGCTGCTGAAAAGAGCACAGCCATCAGTACACCCCATGTGACTGACCATGTGTTGACTTCGTTCTTTTGTTTCATGCTATGTGTTCTTTAATTTTTTTACCTAAAGGTCATTGCAACGCCACACTCAGAGACCTAAGGTCGGAGAAAGTGCGGCACGCAATCGGTTCAATGCTTCGATGAGCAGGCTGCGTGGACAGGCCAGGTTGATGCGCAGGTAGCCCTCGCCTGACTGCGGACCGTACATGGTGCCTGGGTTGAGCCATACGCTCGCCTCCTTCAGGATGCGGTCACAGTAGGCTGCGACACGTTCTCCCCTCGGGAGTGTGGCGTCGCAATCACAGCATTTACTTACGTCAACCCATGCCAAGTAGGTTCCTTCCAAGGGCATCACCTTCCAACCAGGCAGGTACTGGGTGCAGAAGTCGCATAGTGTCTGATAGTTGCCCCATAGGTATTGGTTCAGTTCGTCTATCCAGTCTTCACTGTCGTTGTAGGCTGCGATGGCTGCTACGGGACCAAAGGGATTGACGTCACACACTTCGTTGATATTGATGGCCCGATTGAGACGGCGGCGGGTCGCTGCATCCTGACAAATGATGTTGGCAATCTGGAGCCCTGCAGTATTGAACGACTTTGACGGTGAGTTGAGGATGATGGCATCGGCATCGACGGTACCCATGGGTACAAATGTATGGTTGGGCATCATGAGCTCGCAATGTATCTCGTCAGAGACGATGTGTACACCATGGCGGTGGCAGATGTCTGCCATGTGCTGCAACTCTTCGCGGCTCCATACACGTCCTGTCGGATTGTGGGGGTTGCAGAGTAGGAAGACAGTGGCTTTCTCGTCAGCACACTGGACCTCGAAATCGTCCCAATCCACCTCAAAGTGATTGTCTTCAGCGAGTCTCAACACACTTTCGGCCACTTCGCAACCATTATTCTTGATGGAAGAGAAGAAACAGTTGTAGTCGGGAGAGAGAATGACTACTCGCTCGCCAGGCATGGTCAGGGCCTTAATGGCTACCGACATGGCGGGCACCACGCCTGTGGTGTAGAGTATCCACTCGCGGTTGATGTGCCATTGGTGGCGGCGCTGGAACCAGGAGATAACGGCTTGATAATAGTCATCTCCTACAACAGTATAGGCATAGATGGGATGTGCTGCCCGCTGACGAACAGCCTCTTGAATAGCAGGAGCCACTGCGAAGTCCATGTCGGCAACCCAGAGGGGGATGACTTCGGGTGATGGGCAATCATCCCACTTTACACAACTGGTGCCTCGGCGTTCAATACGCTCGTCAAAATTGTATCTCATTTCCTGATTTCAATGATACAGTTGTTGGGTTGGCGCACGTTCTTGTCGATGGTGATGGAGCCGATGCTGTCTGCTACAATATGCCCACTTGTCGGGTTCTTGATGTTCTCGATGTGTCCACGGATGTCTGCTTCAACGGTCGAGTATTCAAACACACGGTCGCACATGGGGTCAAAGGTACAGTTCTCCAGCACCAGATTGTCTGTATAGCACAGCAGTTGCTCGCCAGCCAGGTGGCAGTTGACAAGACGTACATTCTTGGAGTGCCATGCCAGATACTCACCATCCAGTTCTGAGTCGTAAACGGTAATGTTCTCACACTCCCAGAAAGAGTCCTTGGTCAGAATCTTGGCATGGTGTATCTCTACATTCTGGCAATACTGGAACACATATTTGGCATCCGACTCCAGGCCATCCACGTAGATGTTCTTTGAGAACATAAACGGGTAGGTTCCGCCATGCAGACAGACATTCTTCAGTTTGAGACCATCCACTTTCCAGAAAGTTTCATCGGCATCGCAAATCTTCACATCCTCCAACTCGACATTCTTCATCTCACGGAAGAATTTTGGAGCATCAATACGACAACGGCGCATCACGAGATCGTTGGTGTACCAGATGGCAGAGCGTGAGCCTAAAGCAAAGTAGCAGTCTTCGATGAGTGCTCCGTCAACATGCCACCAAGGGTACTTGCCATAGAAACGGCAGTTTTGAGCCTCGATGTTTTGGCATTGCTTAATACCGCTCTCTCCGTCAGTGATGGTAATACTCTCCAGTCTAGTGTCGTGAATGGTAAATAGAGGCCGCTCGCCACCAAATTCCTTGTTCTTTATTACTTCCATACGTTAATAATTCATTAGTGCCTGCAAAGTTACGGAAAAAGGTTGACTTTGAAAAGCAATTATGGAGAATTAACGCAGAATGACCATAAATAAAAGGCAAGACGGGGAAAAACGAGGAAGTTCAGTTTTAGGCTGAATGCAAATTTGGGAGAAATAAAGAAGTAGTTAGGTTTCTTATCCGTAACCCGCATGACGGTCTTTGGAGCTTATCGCCCAACCCTTTGTCTGTGCCTCTATCTGCCAATGCTACACCCTTCAATAGAACATAATTGTGGAATTGCAAGCAGAAATTAGTGCGAAATGATACCATATCAAGAGAAAAGACCGCTCCTGACTTCGGCGATGCATCACCCCAAAACACTAATTGGGCAGGAGTTCCTACATCAGACTATCGTAAACTACAAAAATTTTTTTCTAACAAAGTGATCAAAGCATCACTTTTTGACATAACAATCTGAATTTCAACAATTTATGTACAGTGACACTTTGTTTCAAACTTACACTAAGCATCACTATTTTGAAAATAACTAACATATATAGATGAAATAGATACCATTTTCTCAGATTTACAGACATAGGGAGCGCAATAAAAGATGCAGGATTTGGCATCAAGAGATATCTGCTTAAAAAGTAAAACAAGTTGTTT
>CACZGH010000049.1 GCA_902780635.1 uncultured Prevotellaceae bacterium | reverse complement strand
GTAGGGGGTGGGCTGTGGGGGTAGGCTCCTCAATCCCCGTCTCTTCGCCCATCTCGCCCAGTCGCATCTCCATCCATGTGTAGGGGCGCATCTGGCTGGTCACCTGTGTGCGGTCGCTGACACGAGCCACGACATAGAGCGAGTCGCGGTCGTAGGCCATGTCGGCCGTCACACGGGTGCCTGTCTGCGTACCTAATAGTATTTGTGTAGCCGTGCGCGTCTTATAGCCCTCGCCAGCGGTCAGTTTGCCATCGATGGTAGGACTGGCAAAGGGAGCCTGCAGTTGGCGCACGGGGTAGCCCTTGATCATCTCGATGTTGTCCCCGATGCCGCTGACGGCCACCACGATGCCCGTGTCGATGACGGCCAGCGAGTTCCAAAGGCCTTCCTCGTTGGCACCGATGCTGAAGGGCACCGACATGGCTTTGAAGTCACGGGCCTGCTCGTTGCCTACGGCCACGCTCATTCCCTGGTTCCACCTCTTCGTGTCGCCTGAGCTGTGGGGCGAGTGTTTCTGGAATCAGTTTACGGCCTTCTGGTACCACGCTGTTCTTTCTCGTCGGAGCTACCTTTACGGCTTGGTCGTTCTGGTGGAAGGGAGTTCCCGGCCAGCCTATCGAGACGCCTCTGCTGGAGTGGAGCTGGGAGTTCTGCACGCCCAATGTGCTGTGTGCCACCTTCGGCCTCTTCCTGCTGTTTACTTGCATAGAACCCAAGAAAGGCAAGGCGCCGGCAGTGGTGACTGAAGTGTCGAAGCTGTCCTTCGGCATGTATCTCATGCACATGTTTTTCCTCGCACCCATCGCAGGCCTCATTATTGGTGGCGACCCTTCAAACCCACTGTTGCCTGTCTGGCTGGCCATCCCCGTCATTGCCTTGCTCAGCTACCTTTGCTGCATCATCACCACAAAGCTGTTATCATTCCTGCCGGGCAGCCGATATTTCATCGGGTATTAAGGATAATCAGCCAACAACGTCCCGGCAATTAGTTAAAATAAGAAAATTTTAGTAACCACGTGGGTTACTTTTTTGGGGAACAGGTAGAGCACCAAATGTCATTTCCATTACTCAAGCGTCCATTTCATGACGTTGGCGGGGGGACGCTGGTGAAGCAACTCGTTCTTCATAAAGTCCATGTAAGGGGCAACATGGGCGAAGAACTGCCGATAATCCTGACAAAGATAGTTCAGGCCAGGCTCGCCGTCGGCTGTCTGACAAAAACGGTCCTTAGGACAGCCGCCGTTGCAGACAAAGCGCCATTGGCAGACCTTGCACTGATGAGGAAGGCGCTCATATTTGTCGCGTCCGAACTGCAACTGTCGTTTGCTGTACATCATCGAGGTGATAGTGTCGCGGTGGATGTTGCCCAGCAGGTACTCGGGAAAAACGAAGTGGTCGCACGAATAGACATCGCCATTGTGCTCAATCACCCCTGCATGGCCACAGGTGGGGCACATGGAGCAAAGGCCGGGTGGCTCACCAGCCCAGCAGGCCAGGGTGGCATCGAACAGCTGCACGAACACCTGCCCCACATCGTGACGCACCCACTCGTCGAAGATGGTACAGCAGAAATGGGCATATTGAAAGGGGCGAACCATAGGAACATCCACCGCCGAACGCCCCTCAACGATAGGGGTAAACTGAATATACTTGCAGCCTATTTCCTTGTAGAAGTGATAGACATCGAGAGGATGGTCGGCGTTGTAGTCGTTCACCACGCCCATCGCGTTCCACTCCACGCCGTGTTTCTGCAACAAGCGTATGCCACGCATCACTTGGTGAAAGGAGGACTGGCCTTCGCAATCACGGCGATAGGCATCGTGCAACTCCTGCGGCCCGTCAATGGAGATGCCAATGAGCCAGTTGTGCTCACGAAAGAAAGCGCACCATTCATCAGTGAGCAGCGTACCATTAGTCTGCAGGCTGTTGTCGATGATGTAGCCCCGACGAGTATAGGGTTCTTGCAATTTCAGCACACGCTTGTAGAAACTCAGCGGACGCAGAAGGGGCTCGCCTCCATGCCATGTGAAGAGCACCTGCGGCTGCGTCTGTGCCTCAATATACTGGCGGATATAAGTCTCAAGTGTATGGTCATCCATCAACATTGATGAATGGTGAGCCTTGTACAGTTCTTTCTTCTCCAGATAATAGCAGTATTTGCAATGCAGGTTGGCCATCACATAAAGCGGGTGGGAAAAGGGGGCGATGGTGGACATACGCTATAAAATGCTGTTCATCGTGAGACAAACTCTTTTGGCAATACGCCAAAACAGCTTTTGAAACACTTTGCGAAGTAACTGCTGCTTGTAAATCCCACACGCCCAGCCACTTCTGTAATACGGATGCCCTGACGCAAAAGCGTAGCAGCCTGCTCTAAGCTGTAACCGCTCACCTGTGCCGAGGCGCAGAGTGCCGACAGACAGAAAAGCAAAGATACAATTTTTCTCATTATTCAAAACTTACTCTTGTGATAGCTACTACTCCAGTGTTGTGTGGATGTGTGCGAACCAGCGTATAGGTGGCGTCGCTTCGTATCGTACTGCCCGAGGCTACCTCCTTGCCGTCGGCCAGCAGCCGCACGTCGTCGTCGAGCGTGAACTCCAGCGTGGTGCCCGTGCCGCGGTAGGTCAGCAGGTCCTGATAGTAGGCCGAGCGGGTGAGCACTGCCTCGCCGCCACCGATGGTCAGCGTCTTGAACTCAGGATAGATCATACCGTAGAACTGGTAGACCTTCTCTGTGCCCGAACCTGATACCACCCGTATCTCGTGGTCGGCGTTCAGGGCATAGTAGTTCTTCGATACGTACAGTTCGCCGTCTATGTAAACCTTGGCCGAGTCTCTGCCAGCCTCGATACTGAGTCGCTGGCGGGCAGCGTTTACCGTCATCTCGCGACCGTTGTACAGCTGTTTCTCAGGCAGGCACATCACCCAATCGTCGCCCGTGGCCACGGCCACATAGACATTGGGCGTCACCGTGGCATAGATGGCATCTATCGTCGTCACGTCGTCGGTCACCACGATGTCCAGCCCCGTGGTGTCGGTCTTCAGCCCACCGCCCATGTAGGTGTCGTAGGTGGTAGCCACGCAGACCACATGGAACGTGCCAGGCACGGCGTAGGAGTAGGTCAGCACACCGCGGTTCACTACCAGACCCGTGTTGCTCGAGTCGCGCAGCTCGTACTGGTGGTCCTTGTCGCCTGTATAGACTACCACCTGGTCGGCCACGCCCGTGAAGCGGATGGTCATCGACTCGTTCACCTCCAGGTGCTGTTTGTCTACCTCTACCATGGCCTGGGGTGTGCGTGCCTCCTGGTTGTCGTTGGCACAGGCTACCGTCAGCAAGGCGCACACTGCCAATAATACATGTCTCTTCATAAGAAATAACGTTGTTTTCATTCCTTTATTGCAATTGATTTTTCATTTTTCCATCTTCCATCTTCCATCCTCCATCTTCCATCCTCAATATCCCGGGTTCTGTTCTACCACACCGTTGGACATGTCTATCTCGTTCTGAGGTATGGGCATGTGCTCGTGGGTAGGCGGTGTAGGCCGTGGTCGAGGTCTTCACGCGGTCGATGTTGGCTATCACCTGGTTGGCACGGTGGATGCCTCGGTAGTTGACCTCCCACCGCTGGCGGATCCAGGTGTTGGAGGTGTTGAAGCGGAACATGACGAGCTGGCCCATCTGCGAGGCCAGTCCCTCGTCGGTGCCCAGCACGTTGTCGGCTCGGGCTGCGAATGTAGTTCAATTAAAAACTGGAGTGACATGCCTTTGCTGACATCGTCACCCCCGTTACTGTTTTGAGAATGCTAACGTGCGCTGCTTCTCTCAGATTTCAGTATCCGTTTGTTCGTAGCGTTCCGCATATTCCCATTGCCTGTCACGTAAATAGATGAACAGATATGAGCGCGAGGCAGAGCTGCCCTGCATTCGCTGAGCGTGAGCGAATGCTGCTCTCCGGTCTTCTTCAGACATATTCTTCCAAAGCTCGAATGCCTGCAATTCGTTGTTACCAGTCTTGCCGTAGACTGCCTTCAATCGCTCAAAAGAACGGGCTACATCGTCCGATGCATTCTCATCAGACACCACCTCATCAGCGTCTGCACCTGAAAGAGGGCAGTACAATTTCGTTTGAAAAAGTGTAGTGAATACGAATTATTCGTTTGAAAAAATGTAAAATAATGATTTTTTCATTTGAAAAAGTGTAGTAAATTCGAATTATTCATTTGAAAAAATGTATCTTTGCACACTGAAACCATCATAGACAACTTATGCTAAAAAGGAAAATAGAAGAAGTCCTGCTTCAATGGAAAAAGACAGCCGCTCACAATCCACTTGTCATCAAAGGTCTTCGTCAGTGTGGGAAAACATTCATCGTCCAACTATTTGCCAAAGAGCATTACAAACATGTGGTATATATCAACTTTGCCCTTGACGCAGATATGTTTACTGCATTTGTGGGTAATAAAGACGTTGACACCATCGTCCTGAACCTTTCCACCTTGATGCCTAAGGCAAGTTTTGTACCTGGGGAAACCTGTATCATCATGGACGAAATCCAAGACTGTCCTGATGCACGCACCTCCTTGAAGTCCTTCAAGTTGGATGGCCGCTTTGACGTGATCGCCACAGGGTCGCTCCTTGGCGTAAAAGGCTATGGTGACAAGATGAAAAAGAAGAAAAACAAGAAATTGGGGAAAAACTCCATTCCTGTCGGATATGAGACCATCATAACCATGTATCCACTGGACTTCGAGGAGTTCCTCTGGGCTAATGGCATACGTCCCGAGGCCATAGATGCTGTAAGGAGGTGCTTCCAAGAGGAAAAGCCTGTTCCAGAAGGTGTGCATCATGCGTTCAAGCAACTATTTTACCGTTATGTGGTGGTTGGAGGCCTCCCCGCTGCCATCAATACTTTCTTGAAAACCAACCATATGGGGCAAGTGGCGGAGGTGTATAAGGGCATTGTTGACGAATACAAGGATGATATGGTCAAATATGCCGACGATGATGACAAGTCCCGCATTCGTGAATGTTTTGAATCCATTCCCGCACAGTTGGCTAAGGAGAATAAAAAGTTCCAATATTCCGTTGTAAAAAAGGGTGGCCGTGCTTCCCAATATGCTGGTAGTCTCCAATGGTTGGAAGATGCCGGCATCATTCACAGATGTTACAACACCAACCAACCAGAACTTCCGTTGGATGGCAATGCCGATAAGGATGTTTTCAAAGTATATCCTACGGACATCGGGTTGTTGATGGCCATGCTTGATCCAGGCACACGAGCTGATGTCCTTCAAGGGAATCTATATGGATACAAGGGCGCTATCTTTGAGGGTGTCATGGCCGACTTCCTTCATAAGAAGGGGCAGAATCTTTATTACTATCACAAAGACAGTGGGTTGGAACTTGATTTCCTCATTCGCCAGGATGGTGAATGCGTTCCTTGTGAGGTGAAATCCACCACCAATAAAGCAAAAAGTTTGCGAACGGTGCTTAATCACCAAGAAAAATACCACATTACCCATGCATTGAAATTCGGCGATTACAACGTGGGACGTGAAGGTGCCTTGCTCACATTGCCATCCTATATGGGTTTTCTTTTGGAATTCGATGGGGGCGAGGATATGGAATTGTCCAAGCTTGATATTGAAGGGGTAAATCGTATGGCAGAAGAAATGATGAAGGATTGATCACTGAATAGTGTGGACGGAGATTATGATTCTTTTCTCCAGTCTGTTAACAAAGAGATGGTGGCTCGGAGGCCTCCTACAGGGAATCGACATCTTTTGATTTTGTGTAAAAAGTGTAATCTTTTTGTTGGAACATAACAACTTTTTATATTTTTACGAATGAAAAAAACACAAATCCAGCGCCTATGGAAAGATTCTCAATGTGTCATATAAAAACAGATCAAAATCTCCGTCCCGCTGATTCAATACCTATATTCGCCACTAAAATAATAGTGCTTAACCAAGCGACAATTTACTTTGATGTTATATTCATATTTTTTAGTTTTTTAATGCGGCACGACTTTCCTGTGCCTTCTGCAAAGTTTTCTTTTTTATGTTCACCAACGAAGCAATCATAAACACGATGCAGAACAATGTAATGATTATAACGCGGGTCTGAAACAAAATGTCAAGACTGGTGCTGTCGTCAGGCCTCAGCC
>CACZGH010000048.1 GCA_902780635.1 uncultured Prevotellaceae bacterium | reverse complement strand
CATAATAAGTGTTTTATAAATCTTAGAGTTTTTTTACTGTGTTTTCTGCAAAGTTATGGAAAAATGCGGAACAAGAGAAGAAATTCTGTGTTTTTTCTTTCTTCCATCTTGAACAAAGATGCCTTTTACAACGACGAACCAACGCTTTTTCTTGTCGTATAGAGCGCAAAAAGAAAAGATAAATTCCCTTCAACTGATTGCCAATTCACGAATTTTACCTATTTTTGCAAGAAAAGGTGTGACTATGAAAAAACTTGTGAAACATGGCAGCATGATGGCCGCAGCCGTGGTGGCCCCCAATGTGGCTGAGGCGGGCGACAAGGCCCCACAGGCCACCCCGAGCGCCCCAACATCATCTTCATTCTGGCTCGATGTTGTGGTCAAAAGTCAGCGCCAAGAGCACCGTCCGTTTGTTCGACATCGGTTTGTTGCTGTCGATGTTGCTCAAGACCCGCTGCCAGCAGGTTATCGCTTTGGTCACTCGCTATAATTATGATCCACCACGATGACGACCTGCATACCAGGCACAAATGGCTGTATCTCGCTTGAAAGTTGGCTGGAAAATGCCGCGTCATCATGGACGGATATATCAGGAACGACATCGACGGATAGCAAATTATCCTTTTCTGAGTAATAGAATCCATGTACCTGGATGATGTCCTTGTGGGCTGAGAGGGTCTGCATGACCTGTGTTTGCAACTGAGCCATGCGGTTTGCTCCAGTGGCAATAGCATACACGCCGACGGTCATGATAATGCCGTGTCGCTCTATCATCTGCATGGTAATCTTGCGAGTAAGGCCATGGATTTCATAGGCAGACATCGTGTCATAGACGTTGATGTGCACAGATCCAATCTTCACGTCAGGCCCGTAGTTGTGGAGTATCAGATCGAACACGCCATGCACGCCCTCGAAGCTGGAAATTTCCTTCTTGATCTCTCTGGTCAGCTCTGCCGAAATGCTGGTGCCCAGCAGCTCATTGATGGGCGAGGCCAGCATCTCGAAACCAGCCTTGATGATGACCAGGGAAATCAAGGCACCAAGAATTCCGTCGAGGGAGACATTCCATAACAGCATGACACCAGCAGAGACCAACGTAGCCAAGGTAATCACAGCATCGAACAAGGCATCAGAGCCAGAGGCTATCAGGGCATCACTCTTCAGTTGCTCGCCTTTACGCTTGACGTACTGCCCCAGCAGCAGCTTCACCACGATGGCTACCACAATGACCACGAGTGTCGTCGTTGTATATTCTGGTGTCGTCGGATCGAAAATCTTCTTGACCGACTCGATGAGCGAAGTGATACCTGCCGACAGCACGATGACTGCAATGATGATGGCACTGAAATACTCTATACGCCCAAAGCCAAAAGGATGCTTACGGTCGGCAGGACGCTGCGAGAGTTTGGTGCCTACAATGGTGATCACGCTTGAAAGCGCATCACTGAGGTTGTTGACGGCGTCCATCACGATAGCCACACTACTTGCCAAAATTCCCACTGCGGCCTTTAAGCCAGCCAGCAACACATTGGCCACAATGCCAATCCAACTGGTTCTTATGATTTCTTGACTACGATTCATTTTTTACGATGTCATCTTTTTATTTCGTCTATAAGGCTAAAAACTACCCATTGTGAGGATTTACAGTTTCTTCACCATCTCCAGAACCTTCTGCTTGGTCTCCTCTGTTTTCTGCTCGTCGATCTTAGCCGTGACGGTACCCATGTTCTCTACTTCCCAATAGTTGCAGATGTCGCGGAACTCGGCTGTGGCTCCGTCATAGACACCGGGAGAGTACGATGACATCAGCAAAGCCATCTTCTTCACCTTTGCAGGCTTGTTGACACAGTACATACGCTGGATGGGAGCCTGAATCTGGGCACAAAGCGTGAAGTAGTAAATAGGAGCAGCCAGCACCAACACCTCGGCTTCTGCCATCAACGGATAGAGTTCTTGCATATCATCCTTTTGGATGCAAGCTCCGTTGCCTTTATGATGGCAATACTCACAAGCCAGACAGCCTGCAATCTTCTTGCGCGAGACATTGACCAGTGTCACCTGATGACCTGCTGCCTCTGCAGCGTTTTTATACTCTTCCGCCATCCATGCGGTGTTTCCATTTGCCCTTGGAGAGGCTTGTAAAATAAGGATATTCATAATGTTTTATTTAAGAATGATTGTTCAATAAATCTATTTTCCTCCCACAAAAATACAGATAATATTCCAATGTGGCAACATATTGACAAAAATTCTTCAAAAAAGGATAGACAGGTGTAAACAGAAGAGTAATAATCCCTACACGAACTACTCCAATAAATAGACGAACACGTACTTTTCTATTCCATAGGCTCGGTATTCACCATTAATGAATAACACACGCCAAGGATAATAGGCTTTCATCAATTCTTCCATTTCGTCAGCAAGCTGTGGGTTGACGTCCGGTTTTGCCACTTTTATTTCGCAGTCCACCAAGTGGCCCGTCTCGTCGACCTTGGCCCGTCGTACGGAGAACACGATGCGTTTCACATTGGCCAACTCAGGATACCGTTCCAAGTGCAGGGGAAACATCTCTCTGAGTTGGGCTGGGGTCACACTCTTGCCCCCTACTTGCGAAAGCCCAACTTGATCGAAGGAGAAACCATCTACTACAAAGTTATGAAAGGCTTTTACACCCGTCACTTTCCCTTGGTCGAAACTGATGATTTGCTCCTCTTCATAGTTCCTTTCGTAGGCATTATGTTGGTAGTAGAGAATTTTTCCCCTTGCTACCCGGATGTCACCTTTCAGCCATCGGGCAACGATTTGCTTGCCATCGAAATAGTTCTTGAACACACTTTTCAGGGTTTCTGCCGGGATAGACTCCGGCTGAAATTTGTTGTCTGCGAAAGAGCTGAGATACTGAATGCTGTCCAAACAAAGTGCGTCCTGTCTGATGCTCCAAAAAGCGGTGAAGCCACTCCAGTTGGAGGAAATCGTTACGTGCTGCTGTGGGATGGCGGCTCTCACCTGACGCCATAACGCAGTGTCTCTGCTGATAGGCTGGCCCAATAGTGCCCATTGTGTGCCGTCGATATAGATGACGTCGCCATCCTGTCCCGTGGCATACGTAGTCAAGCTCGTGAGAAAAAGAAAGATGGTGATGATGGTTTTCTTGTTCATATTCGTTGATTATTGAATGATCACTAGGTGTGCTTTCGTCTCAGTCCGTATCTGATGACTCTTCACGCCCCCGTATTAAAATTTTCTTTTGTGGAATGTTTTCCTTTTTCTGGTGATTACGACGATTGACGGAAACGTCTTTCGAGGTCATCTTCATCATGAAGCCTCTGATGTATGGCTGAGAGCCAGTCATGGCCGAAACGTGCCATCTATCTATAAAGAGGACAAAGATACGAATAATCTTTATAAAAAAGTTGTCAGTATGGATATTTTTAGTATTTTTGTAGTGTTTAACTGACCGTAAGAACAATTGTCAATCAATGATGAAGAACATATTTACCATCCTGTTGCTGGTGGCATCATTGGCGTTGCACGCACAGCAATTCCAACAAGAGTTCGGAAATCCACGTAAGGCCTTTGTGGAAGCCATCGCCACACCCAACCATACAGACAGCTATTACCATACAGGGCAGTCCGCCACACTGCGCATTGTGGCACGTGAGGGCGGTGTGCCCTTGGAAGGCACCATCCTGCGCTATAAGGTGGGGCCAGAGATGTGGTTGCCCGAGCAGTGGGACTCCACGCGTTTTGTCGGAGGCGAGGCGTTGGTCCCCATGGGCACCATGACAGAACCGGGTTTCCTGGCCTGCCAGTATGAGTTCAACACCTCAGACGGCAAGACCACAAAAGACCTGCTGAAACTAGCGTACGATCCCGAACAGATCAAGGCATTCACACCGATGCCGCAAGACTTCAAGCAGTTTTGGCAGAAAGCGTTGAAAGAGGCCCGCAAGGTGCCCTTCGAACCAGAGTACCGCGATATTCCTGATGCCACTAATGACCATTTCGTCACCCGTCTCGTGCGTCTGCGTGTGGGCAAAGAGAAATGGATGCAGGGCTACCTGACCATGCCGCGCAGTGGCGGTCCCTTCCCCGTGGTGCTCTGTCCTCCGGGAGCTGGCAGTCAGAAGATTTACCCGTCGGACTATTTCCCCAAGCTAGGATGCATCTACATGAAGATTGAGATACACGACAATGACCAGCTGATGGCCGACGATGCCTATAACGAAATGCGCCAGAAAAAGTGCGACGGCTACATGCGCCGTGGCATGGCCTCACGCGACACGTATTACTACAAAGACGTGTATGTCGGCTGTGCCCGTGCCCTCGACTTCCTCTGCTCTCTGCCCGAGTGGGACGGCAGAAATGCCATCGTCACCGGCGGGTCACAGGGAGGAGCGCTGACCATCATCACTGCCGCCCTCAACGAGAAGGCCACTGTCTGTGCACCTTTCTATCCTGCTTTGTGCGACCTGACGGGCTTCCTTCATCACCGTGCCGGAGGCTGGCCCAAGTTCTTCAGCGGTTTCTACAAGGACGGCAAGACCGACATCCAAGATGACCAGGCCATTGCCACCCTGCAGTATTATGACGTGGTGAACTTCGCCAGACTGTTGACCATCCCGACCTTCATGTCATGGGGCTACAGCGACGACACCTGCTCGCCAACGTCCATCTGGGCTGCGTGGAACGAGATCACCGCTCCCAAAGAAAAAGATATCACCCCGTCGAGCGGACACTGGCGTTTCCCCTCCAGTTGGGAGAAATGCTGGCAGTGGATAAAAAAACATGAGACGAAATATTAGCATAAAAAAACCACATTCCCAGAGTCTGAGAGTGTGGAGATGGAAGGGCTATGTCCCTTTATAGAGTAAAGCCCTTTCGAGACATATACGGCATATATTAATGCCGTAGGGTAAACTGATGCTGTTTATTTGACTTCCAGATTGTCGTGACGAGCCATCCAGACACAGAAAATGTAACTTACCAAACTCAAAGCTACGACGGTGATAATTGCTGTTGTATTCATCTTTCTTAATATATAAATGTTTATAATGTTGATTTCTTTCAACCCCCTCTCGCCATGGTAAAGTTCAAGTAGACTTGACTCTGCTCATTTGGCTGAATGAAAAGGTTTGGTCGAGTAAGTGGAGGGACTTTCACCCTCCCTTCTCACGGAACCGTGCTTGACAGTCTCCCATCACACGGCTCTTCGTACTTAACTCTTTTGTTAAT
>CACZGH010000047.1 GCA_902780635.1 uncultured Prevotellaceae bacterium | reverse complement strand
CGTTGCCCTGGGCTAACCGCTCATTGGCCCTTCAGGCCGCCATAATGATTACAAATTGTAAATGCCGGCAATGAAAATCTACATTTTGAACACACCCTCTTTTTTTTCCTGACCTTAAGCATTTTTCCCGAACCTAAATTGTTTTCCCCTAACTTGAATCGGTTTCATATAATTTTAAAGTAGTGTGTCGCCAGTTTTATGTCTTTTTCGTGAAAACCTTTTAAAAGATGGTTACAATTTGACTGCCCAAACGTTAACTTTATAATTTTACCTAGATTTAATAACTGCGAACTCAATGAAACATTTATCTAAAAAGCATCCGGTCAACGGCCTTCAAAAGGTAGCGTTGGCAATCGGCTTGTCGGCTTTGCTGTTCGTGCCAGCTTCTGCCTCGGCAGACACCGGTACGTCACCAAACCCACCAGCCGCCGTGGCTCAGAACATTACCGTCAAGGGTCATATCATTGACGAGAACGGAGAGCCGATGATTGGTGTCACCGTCAAGGTGGCAGGTAATGATGCATTGGGAGGAACCATTTCTGACCTTAATGGTGACTTCTCGATCAGTTTACCCAGTGGAAAACACAGCCTTGAATTTTCTTACATGGGCTACAAAAACAAGACCGTGCAGGTCAGTGGCTCGACGATGAACATTACGATGGAGCCCGACACACAGGGTCTGGATGAAGTAGTGGTCATCGGTTTCGGTACGGTCAGGAAACGTGATGTGACAGGTTCTGTGGCACAGGTCAAGAGCGATGTCATCCTGCAAGCACCGACCAGCAGCGTGGCTACGGCATTGCAAGGACGTATCACCGGTCTGGACGTGAACGGTTCGGAGCTCCGTATCCGTGGTAACCGCTCTATCAATGGTAACAATGCCCCGCTGGTCATCATTGATGGTGTACAGGGCGGCTCGATGGGCGACCTCAACCCCGATGATATCGAGACCATCGACGTGCTGAAAGATGCATCCTCCACTGCCATCTATGGTTCGCAGGGTGCCAACGGTGTTATCATCATCACCACCAAGAAAGCACAGGCCGGCAGGATGCTGGTGTCGTACAACGGCTATGTCACCGGTGCCTTCCGCGAGGAGCATCCCGACTATCGTTCAGGTCAGAACTACTACGATGCCCGTCGTCTGTCTGCAGCCAATGCCGGTCAGTGGAACAGCACGTCCGACGACCTCAACCTCTTCGGCAGTCCCGCAGCCTACGCAGCCTATCGTGCCAATGTGTGGACCGACTTTGATGAGGAGTTGCAGAAATCGGTCACCTGGAGCAACCGCCATACCGTCACACTCTCCGGTGGTAATGAGAAGACCACAGCCCGCTTCAGCGTCGGTTATGCCAACGATGGCAACAAGTGGAAGAAGAGTGGCGGCACCGACCGTTATACACTGCGTGCCAATATCGACCACAAGGTTCACAAGTGGATTGACGCCGGCGTCAACTTCCAACTGACCCACAACCGCAGCGAAGCCTCTCCCTACCAAAGCACACCAACCACCGGCATGCAGTTAGGTTCGCCCTACGGCTTCTATGACGACTTGACAGACACCTACAGCATCGGTACTGAGATGGTGGAGCGTCCGCTTGAGGCCACCGGCTATGTCAACCCGCTCATTAATACCCTGGGCGACTACCTCTATGCCCGCGAGAACTATGGCACCAACGTGGTGGCCAACGGCTATTTGGACATCCATCCCATCGCAGGTCTGAATTTCCGCACACAGGCCAACACCCATATCGTCAACTCCACTGTTGGCGACTATTCCGACGCCCTCTCTGCATCTATCATTAGCGCAGGTACAAAACAATCGACCGCCACGATGACGAAGTCTTCGAGTCTCTACATTGAGTGGAACAACGTCTTGACCTACAACTTCGTCATGCTGCCCGAAGACCACCACCTCAGCCTCACCCTGCTCACCACCTGGAACAAGAAGACGGGCGATGACCTCTCGGCCACATCCATCGGTCAGACACTGGCATCCAACCTGTGGTGGAACCTGGCCAGCAACGATGGCGGCGCAGGCCACTCCATCCACAGCAGCAGCTACACCC
The DNA here is from genome assembly GCA_902780635.1 of uncultured Prevotellaceae bacterium. GTDB lineage: Bacteria > Bacteroidota > Bacteroidia > Bacteroidales > Bacteroidaceae > Prevotella. Next base: position 3,778 of record CACZGH010000047.1, on the reverse strand, counting down.
AACAGCAGAACTTCTCCTACGCAGGACGTATCAGTTACGACTGGATGAGCCGCTACCTCTTCACCGCATCGTTGAGGCGCGACGGCGCTTCTGTGCTGGCCTCTGGCCACAAATGGGACACCTTCCCCTCGGCAGCTGTCGCATGGCGTCTCAGCGATGAGCCGTTCATGGCAAGCGCACACTCCTGGCTCGACGATTTGAAATTCCGCCTGACCTACGGTGTGACGGGTAACTCTGGTATCCCCGTGTACGGTACGGAATCGGGTGTCACCTTTGCCAACTGGAGCTTCGGTTTCCAGGACACGGCTGCCAACCGATATCTGATTGGTGTGGAAGACCTGATTGGTAACCTGAATACCAGGTGGGAAAGGTCGAAGACCATCGATTTCGGTTTTGATATGTTGTTGTTCAACAACCGTGTCAATATCACATTCGACTACTACAATACCAAAACCACCGACCTCATCCTGAAGCGTTCACTGCCCACCTCATCAGGTAACGATGGCAAATTTGCCACCTTTACCAACATCGGCTCTACACAGAACCGCGGTGTCGAGGTCACCATCAACTCACGCAACATCGTGAGGAAGAACTTCGAGTGGAACTCCACCCTCTCGTTCTCTGCCAACCGGGAGAAGATTGTTGACCTCGTTGACGGCACCGACATCCAGTTAGGGTCAGAGAAAGAGAACTCTACGTTGATGATTGGTCATCCCATCAAGTCGTACAGGACTTTCCAGTACTTAGGAATTTGGACGACAGACGAGGCAGCAGAGGCAGCCACCTACTTCAAGGATGCGGATAAGACGCAGCCTTTCATGCCCGGTGATGTCAAAGTGGCCGATTTGGACGGCGACAACGTCATCGACCAGAACCTCGATATCGACTATATCGGCTCACAGTCGCCGAAGTGGTTCGCAGGTTTCAACAACGACCTCCGTTATAAGAACTGGGATTTCAACATCTACTTCTATGCACGATGGGGACACTGGGGGGAGAACCCATTGGCCAACTTCGACCCGTCCACCGGTGGCAAGTACACCAACATGGACTATTGGGTGGCAAACACCAACGAAGGAGCCTCGCTGCCGGGACTGATGCTCAACCGCAAATTGTTCGACTATGTAGGCTACCAGTCACTGGGCTACTGCGAGCAGTCGTTTATCAAGGTGAAGCGCATCGCCCTGGGCTATACCTTACCTAAGAGCGCCCTTAAAGCACTTTCTTTGCAGAGTGTGCGTGTCTATGCTACGGTCAACAACCCCTTCTACTTCGTCAAGGAAGACTGGATGAAGCATTGGGATCCAGAAGGCCAGCAGCGTAGCGTGACTGTAGGACTGAATGTTAACTTTTAATTAAGCAGGAAATATGAAACGTTTCAATCAATATATCATCGGAGCAATGCTCCTGGGCACCTGCACGCTAGGTCTTACGTCATGCGACCTCGACGAGTTCAACCCGTCGGGAGAGGGTGCCAACGCCGTGTTTGCCACAATGCAAGGCATGGAAGGTCTTGTCAACCAAATGTACTATAACTTCAAGTGGAAATACTATGGACGAGAGGACCCCGTGCTCTATTTCGAGGGAGCCGGCGACATCTGGGCCAATATCCCCGAGAAGAATGAATATGGTATGCAGCTTACTCGATTTGTCAATCTGCAAGGCGACCGTGGTCAGGTGGCTGGAGCATGGAATCGTGTTTATGACAATGTCAATCTGGCCAACACCGTGCTCGACTATCTGCCCGACACCAAGAACCTGAGTGACGCCACCCGCAATGACTTCGAGGGCGAAGCGAGATTCACACGCGCATACGCTTACTGGTGGCTCGTGGAGTGGTTTGGCGATATCGAGATGCGAACCAAGGGCACGGGTGAGCCTACCTTCACCGCTGTACGTACTGACCGCAAGGTCATCTACGACGAGCTCATCATTCCTGATGCGGAGAAGGCCGCACAACTCTTGCCTGTCACACCTTACAATGGCGACATAGGACGTGCGACGAAAAAGGCAGCCTACGGCATTCTGGCTCGTGCTTGTCTGGCCCGTGCACAATACGAGGAGGCAGGCAGTGATGCGCAGAGAGCATTCTACCAGAAGGCATACGATGCAGCCAAATACGTCATGGACAACAAGGCGTCGCTGGGCATCAAACTGTATAGCACCTACGATGAAATCTGGCAGACCAAGAACAATAAGAACAACACCGAGTTTCTGTGGGTGGTCACCCATTCCGAGAACTCCTCGCTCAACCCCAACCCCAAGAACCCCAACCGTCTGCACCTTTATTGGGCACCGCGTCTGCTCACACGCGCCGGCATCACCAGTTCAGCCACAGCATGGGAGTATCCGAAGGAGAGCGTGCTGCTCATGCCTACTTATTACTTCCTCAACCTTTGGGAGGATTGGGATCTGCGCTATGATGTGCTCTTCCAGGAAGACTTCCCCGAGGTCAACCCGCGTGGCTCCTACAAATGGACGGACGTGATGGCCCAGAACTACAATGCCAAGGAGAACCTGGTCGGCAAGACGGTCAACAACGGCGAAACGGTGCTGCGCTTCACCAAAAAGCATGTGACCGATGGTGACAAGGAGGCTGCCGCTGAGCAAGGTATCGCATTGGTGGGCATCGACGACATCTATGAGAGCGAGAACGTGAACGCACAGGGTGGTTGCAAAATCCGTCAGACCACCGACCCGAAGTCGAGCGTGTTTATTGCCTCTTCGTTCCCACGCTTCAAAAAGTATCGCATCTGGGACGGTGACCCCAATGGCACGATTCTGTTGACGGATGCGACAGGAAACGTAGGCTTTGGCGATGTGCCTGTCATCCGCTATGCTGAGATGCCGCTCATCGCTGCCGAGGCACAAATCGGACTCGGCAATCAGGCTGCCGCTGCACAGATTATCAACAGCGAGATACGCAATCAGCGTGTCGTAAAACCCAATTACTCGCTTCGTGATGCACAAGTGAGTGCTAGCCAGATGACCATCGAATGGATACTCGAAGAGCGCGCACGTGAGCTCTGCGGTGAGTGGCTGCGCTGGTTCGACCTGAAACGCACGGGTAAGTTGGTGAACTACATCCGTCAGCACAACCCCGCATGGGACGGCAACGATGTGGTGGATGAGCACAATAACCTGTGGCCCATTCCCAACACCTTCCTCGACAAACTGCAGAATGCTGAGGAGTTCGGCCAGAATCCCGGCTATAACCCCTATGTGCGGAATGCGGATTAAACGTCTGATGATGTTAAGAAGTTAAAGGAGTTAAGGAGTTAAGCCATTACATCTGATGGCTATAGAGAGACAGCCTACGATTCATTTGGCTTAACTCCTTAGCGAAGTGATAACTACTTAACTCCTTAACTATCTGCAAGTTGAGTACTTGCGAAACTTGAATAAACATAATACATACACAATTAACTTAAATACTAGTAACATGATGAAAAAAATTACTCTTTTCGCTGTAGCCGTCCTGATGGCAGGTTCGGCAATGGCTCAGGATGTCTCTGTAGGTATCGCACGCCCTACCTTCACGGCAGAGGACGGTACCGTGATTTACGACACTTGGAACTACATCGAGACGGTTGACAACTTCAACAAGAGTGTCGACGGCTTGACCGCCAAGTTCTTCCAAACCGCTGAGATAGAAGCCACCATCGTCAAGGACGAGACTCAGGAGGGCGGCTACGAGATCAAGCAGGTTTGCCACCAGGGTGTCAAGAACATCGACTGCGACTATGTGTGGAAGCTGAACTGCGCCGACTATGACAGT
>CACZGH010000046.1 GCA_902780635.1 uncultured Prevotellaceae bacterium | reverse complement strand
CGGCCTCTACTCCAAAATCGCCGTCGGTGCCACCTATATGTATGAGAAGGATGTGCAGGACAACAAGAGAGGTGAGAAGGATCTGTACAGTGACTCAGATGTTTTGTTCAACTTCCAGGCCACGTTTGTCGGTTTTGAGGCAGGCTCAGAGAGAGTAAGAGGTTTCGCAGAGCTTGGCGCAGGTGAGCAGGGTATCTTCTCAGCAGGTGTGCGCATGAAATTCTAAGGCTTACACTTTTTTCTCACCACTTTTTCTCACTAATTAAAACATCTCGCCCACGGGTCTCCCGTGGGTGTTTTTTTTTATTATAACCCCAAGCTACGCCTTTCGCTATTCGCCTTTCGCCTTTCGCTATTCGTCTTTCGTTATTCGCCTTTCGCTCTACCCTTTAGCGCCTTTATAGGAGTGCGGGCCTCCGAGCCCGCATATTCATCCTAAAAAATGTCGGGCTCGGAGGCCCGACCTCCTACCTCTGGCACTATCCCATTGGTCTGTCAGCTAGAATATCAGGATTTTTAATCCGAAATACGCATTACACCATGACTTACATTCGTTGAAAAGACGGACGTTAGTGTGGCATCTATCGCGAATAGCTAACAGCGAAATGCCAATACCCGTCAAGTTGAGCAACTTTGCGAAACTTGTACAAAATACGCCCTTATTCTGTCTCGTGCGACAACAATTGAGGGTGATGGGTGGTTATGTCGCAATTGAAGTGTGGTGTCGCTCGCTTTTAAGCAAGAAATTGCAAAAAACCTTTGCGAGCCCTAAAATGCCCCTTATCTTTGCATCAGAAACAACAAAGACAGGCCCGCCTGTCGAAATGGAAATAACAAAAAATAAAAATAACAATAAAAAGGATACGATTATGAAAACAATGGTATTGACCCAGGCAACAGTTGCCCAGTTCGAAGAATCGACAATGACAACAAAAGTGAATAATTTCAAGAAGGCTGCAAAGAAATTCTTCAAGGCCGTGTACAGAATCCTTATTGTGACTAGCCCAGTCTATCCGCAGTACGTAGAGAGCTTGCAGAGGAAGTCGTAAAACCGCAGCACTCGTTTCCCCCGACGACACCAGGCCCCGTGCCTTCATATAGAGTTTTATTTTTCATAATTTAAGCCCGGCAACAGTCCCACAATACTGTAGCCGGGCTTTCCACTTGATGCCTCATAGGCCAATTTATCTGTAAGTTGAGTACATGCTCAACTAGAATTATTTATCTCTGATAAATGACGATGTTCTTCAGTTTGGCCCACGACAGGTTGTCACTGTATGTAGTCTGGTAGATGCCGACATTGAGTTTGGGCGCAGCCACTTCTACAGGAGAACCCGGCATATTGTGCCATGTCTTCCCATCGTTGCTGGTGCGGGCGTAAAGAAGATTGCCACGACGCTCAAACTGCATCATGCGTTCAAACTCATAGCCCTTGTAGTTAGGGTATTGTGGACGTCCCTCACTGCTGATGATGGTAAACATGTTGCCGCAATTGTACAGCGGGAATACCCCTAGTTGGTACGTTTTCCCAGCATCTGACAACAGCAGTCCGCACTCATTATAGCCCTTCACCTTGTGCTCTTCAAGGCCTTCCATATCGACAAAATGAGCCATCACGACAAAGTCGCCTTCCACTTCCCTGTACATACAGCCACCATTCTTCAGCGGGTTGCTGAGGAAGTCAGATGATGTGGACGACAGTGTTTCTTCTTCCAGCTTCTCAAACACAGGTTTCATGTCTGGAGCAAGCGAAAACCTACTGTCGGGGTCGCTTTCGTCAAAGTCGTCGTCACCCAGTGAGGGCAGATGCTCGTCCTTTCGGTCACGATACATCGACATGACCTCTTCGGCAGTGATGGCCCACGGCTTGACGGCCAATTCGCTCAGATAACCCCTGAAGCAGTTGGCACCGCTCCCGTCGGCACCGATGACAATCTTTCCTTCAGGTCGCATCATGATGAAATTGTTCTGCTCATGCAACAGTTCCCCATCACGATAGATGCTTTCCTTCCATCCGTCGAATGTCACCACCCAGTGATGCCAATGGCCTTCGGAAGCCTTTACAGCCTCGGGCAATCCGCAGCTCTCAAACGAGCCATTGTGGTTGACAAGTCCTGTGCTCTTGTCTGAGCCCAGGCGCAGTTGGGTTGTGGCGAGGTCGGCATGGGAACTACTGAGTGATACCAGTGTCGGCACAGGTCCCACCTCGGTCTGCAATGCCCAGGCACTGATGGTATAAGGCGCATTGTAACGATAATCCTCTGATAAAGATCTCTGACTGGTCAACGACTGGGTGCCGTTGAAGAAAAGCGCCCATCGTCCGTCTTTTACTCTTAGGCGCAGCGGCTTGTTGGCTATGAGGGTGGTGCCTTCTGCTGTCACCACTTCCGTCACATCCATCGGCTCATTCTTGCCGGCTCCCATTTTGCCGGCATCAAGGGTGACGCAGGCATAATGAAGGCGAGCCTCTGGCTCGACATCCTTTTGATGCATTCCCGGATACCCGTTGTTTGACTCCACATCCGTATCGGGCAACTGTGGCGCGTCACGCCATACCTTCACGTTCCATATAGCAGGCATGTGCCCGTTTTTCTGAGTGTCGGTAATGGAGATGCGCAGGTAACGTGCTTTCGTTTTTTTGCGGTCTATCATCGGAGAGCCTTGCATGGTGTTGGCAGTACGGTCGGCATAAACCGTCCATTTCTTGCCGTCAACAGAGGTCTCTATGAGGTACTGGTAGAAAAAGGTAGGATACTCAAACTGTATCCACACCTCATTGAATTTAGTGGCTTTGCCGAGGTCTATCTGCAACCATTCGCTGTGTCTCTCAGGATCCCAGTTGGTGCGGCGTGCTTTCCACAGAGTCCCGTTATTGTCATCAACCGCATATTCAGGCTTGAACCAGTCGTCGTAGTAACTGCTGGCAGTCACCTTGGCACCATAGGCAAGATTTCTATGAGGTCGGGAAGTCGTCAGTCCTACGTTCCTGGCATCGTGGGTAGGCACAACCGGAAGTATGTTTCCATCGCCGTCGAACAGCAGTTGGTCGATACACACCTGACGGTTGAAGCCATGCACGGAGTGAGGATTATTGTGACGGTGATAAACTATATAATAACGTCCGTTCTCTTCCATCACACTATGATGACCTGGGCCGTGGACGGTGCCGTCGGCATTTGTCGCAAGAATGCAGCCTTTATATTCAAAAGGCCCCATAGGTCCCACCTTCGACGTGGCATACTGCACACGATAGGTATGATCATGGCAGGAGCCAGAGGAGTAGGTGAAATAATAGATGCCGCCCCGCTTGAACACAAAAGGAGCCTCGAAAATATCCTTCAGTTCCGTGTTGGGAATCAGCCTTTTCTCAGAGAAGAACTCATCAGCAGCAATTGTGTGAGGAGCATCCTCACGCCAATAGCGCGCATCGCCAGCAGCAGGCTTCTTGCCACTCAACTTGGCCACGCCACAGCCGAAACCGTCGTAAATGCCCCAGGTGGTGAAATACAGATACTCCTGTCCGTCGTCATCGCGGAAGAGCTGAGGGTCGAGGGTGATGACATTATGCACATAGCGGTCGGGTACCATCACCGCGTCTTCCTTTCCGAGAATGTTGTGCCAAGGACCTATGGGCGACGAGCTTTCACCCACATTGATATTGCAGGGTTCGCAGTAGTAGTAGCGGAAGGTGCCGTCAGGCTGTTGCACCACGTCTGGTGCCCATACCACCTCGGTGGTAGGCCAGTTCATGACCAGGTTCTTCCAGTTGCAAAAATCCTTCGACACCCACACCTGTGCAGGCCCATAACCATTGCCCGTGCCGTCGGTAGTGGCATAAAGATAATAAGTGTCGCCAAACTTGCGGATGGTGGGGTCGGCAAAATACCCTGGGATCACCGGATTGCCGGCTCCCGGGGTATTCCATTGTGCCATGCCTCTCCCATCGTTCAGGTGTATCTGAGTGAAAGATACCTCCTGAATAGAGGCAGGAACGGTCGTATTTTTGATAGCATTTGCAGCAAGTGTCAGCAGGGTGAAACTCGTCAGTAACAATGCTCTTTGTTTCATTGTGCGTTAAGCTTGTTGGATGAGTAATATATGATTGGCTTAGATTTCGCTACAAAATAATAAAAAAAGAAAGAGACCCAATGAAAAAGAAGTCCGAGATGATGCAAAAATAGTCCAAATTTCTGTTGAAAGAGCGTTTTTGGACGTTTCTGCTATGGACTTTGGATGATTGTTTCATCCGTTATCATGATGAATCACTATCTTTGCAGCATAAAATAAAATATCACCGATATGAAAAAACTATTGTCAATCGTTCTCTTGGCAGGTATGACGCTGACTGCCTCGGCACAGAAGAAACCAACTTCGGCTCATGGATATCCCATCAATCCCGTGCCGTTTACAAGTGTTAAGGTGACTCCGGGCACATTCTGGGGGCAACGTCTCGAAGCTAGCCGTATGGTGACCATCCCACTTGCTTTCTCGAAGTGTGAGGAGACAGGGCGCTATACCAACTTCTCAAATGCCGCCCAACACCTGAAAGACCCTTCAAAGGTGTTTAAGGTAGGTGGACTCTCCTTCGACGATACCGATCCATACAAGACCATTGAAGGGGCCTCGTATATCCTGCAGACCTATCCTGACAAGAAACTGGTGCAGTATATTGACTCCGTTCTCGATGTGATAGCATCTGCACAGGAACCAGACGGTTACCTGTACACCTCGCGTACACAGAATCCCAAGGAGCCCCATGAGTGGGCTGGCGACAAGCGATGGAGCAAGGAAGAGGATCTGAGTCATGAACTCTATAACCTCGGCCACATGGTGGAGGGTGCTATCGCTCACTATCAAGCCACAGGAAGCCGCAAATTTCTCGACATAGCCATCCGCTATGCTGACTGTGTGTGTCGTGAGGTGGGTCCCAATCCCGGACAGGCCTGTGTGGTGCCTGGTCACCAGATAGCAGAGATGGCACTGGCCAAGTTGTATCTCGTCACGGGCGACAAGAAGTATCTCGACGAGGCCAAATTCTTCCTCGACTATCGTGGTAAGACAACGATCGTGCATGACTACTCACAGGCCCACAAACCCGTGATTGAACAAGATGAGGCTGTGGGGCATGCTGTCCGCGCGGCCTATATGTATGCGGGGATGGCTGATGTGGCTGCCCTGACTGGCGATCAAGACTATATCAAGGCCATCGATGCCATCTGGGACAATATCGTCACCAAGAAACTCTATATCACAGGCGGTATAGGTGCCACCTCCAATGGTGAGGCATTTGGGAAGAACTACGAACTGCCCAACATGAGTGCCTACTGCGAGACCTGTGCAGCCATCGGCAACGTGTACGTGAACTATCGTTTGTTCCTGCTCCATGGTGACTCAAAATACTACGATGTGCTGGAGCGCACGCTCTACAACGGACTCATCAGTGGTGTCTCACTGGAGGGGAACGGCTTCTTCTATCCGAACCCTCTGGAGTCAATGGGACAGCATCAGCGTCAGGCTTGGTTTGGCTGTGCCTGTTGCCCCAGCAACATCTGCCGTTTCATACCTTCTCTGCCAGGCTATATCTATGCTGTGAAGGATCGCAATGTTTACGTCAACCTCTTTCTCTCAAACAAGAGCAACCTCAGTGTCGCTGGCAAGAAAGTGGAACTGAGCCAGACAACAGAATATCCCTGGAATGGTGATGTCGTGGTGACGGTGGATAAGAATGCTGCCGGACAGTTTGCTATGAAGATTCGCATCCCTGGCTGGGTCAGGAATCAAGTAGTGCCAAGCAATCTCTATCAGTATTCGGACAACAAACGCCTGAGCTACACTGTGAAAGTGAATGGACAGGAAGTAGCCGCCCAGCTGACGGAGGATGGTTACTACACCATCGACCGTAAGTGGAAGAAGGGCGACAAGGTGCAGATACACTTTGACATGGAGGCACGCACCGTCCGTGCGAATAACAAGGTGGAGGCAGACCGTGGAATGGTGAGCGTGGAGCGTGGCCCGTTGGTCTATTGTGCTGAGCACCCTGACAACAACTTCGACATCATGGGTGCTCTCCTGAATCAGACACCTCAATTCGTTCTCGGCAAGGGGGAAATCGCAGGCACTCCTGTACAGACACTGACCACCAGTGCCCAGACACTGAACTTCGACAAGCAGGGCAGGCTGGTAACCCAGGATCAGACGCTCAAGCTGATACCTTATTATGCCTGGTGCCATCGTGGCAGCGGAAAGATGCGTGTCTGGCTGCCTCAGGACCTGAAAGCCACCAACCCATCACAACCTGCGACACTGGCCAGTGAAAGCAAGGTCACCACCTCGTCACAGATGCCTGCGTTGTCGTCCATTAACGACCGCTTGGTGCCGAAAGACGAGAACGATCGCTCAGTGCCTTATACCCATTGGTGGCCGAAAAATGCAAGCACTGAGTGGCTCGCATATGAATTCCCGCAGGAGTCGACCGTACAAAGCGCTACTGTCTATTGGTATGATGACGGCCCTTGGGGTGGATGTAGAGTGCCAAAGTCATGGCGTATCCTTTATCAAGATGCCCAGGGACAGTGGCTACCCGTAAGCGGCGCCGACAGCTATCCCACGGAGAAGGGTGCTGCCTGTACAGTGAACTTCGATCCTGTCAAGACCAAAGCTTTGCGCTTAGAGGTGGTATTGCCCAATGACAATTCAGCCGGGTTGTTTGAATGGATGGTCAGATGACAGGTTTCATTTTAATCAAGACATCTCGAGGGTGTGTCAAAATGAAATCACTTGAACGCGCAACTTACAGATTGTAAGGAAGGAGAACGGCCTGAAAGGCCAGCATCTGTTAGCCCAGGGCAATCGCCCTGGGTAT
>CACZGH010000045.1 GCA_902780635.1 uncultured Prevotellaceae bacterium | reverse complement strand
CATGAAGGCGGATGATTTCTTTCTTTTCTTCTAATGTGTGATGTATATACATGATGAACCCCAAAAGTTTTTTGTCCAACTTTTGGGGTTCACTTCAATAAAAAAGGCACACCCTTCTTTTTTATAGAAATATGAGTTGTTCAATTTGAAATAATGCAATAATCATGATTTGTTCCCATCAAAAAATAAAAAAAGACTTGTTTTTCGAAATAAATGTGTACCTTTGCGCTACATTCAATCAATTACTTTATGAAAAACATCTTACTAATAGTCGCACTATTTCTAGCGTGGGCAACAACAGGAGAGGCTAAAAAGCAGAAACAGCCTTCAGAGAAGGACATGGGTGCCTATCTTTTCACTTATTTCAACGACCCGACACACTCGCTGTTCATGGCCATCAGCTACGACGGCTACACGTTTACGGCCGTCAACGGCAACCGACCGGTCATTGCCGGCGATTCCATTGCCGAGCAGCACGGTATTCGTGATCCGCATATCTATCGTGCACCCAACGGTAAGTTCTATATTGTCATGACCGACCTGCACGTGTTTGGCAAGCAGAAAGGGTTGCGCACCACACAATGGGAGCGGCCTCAGAAGTATGACTGGGGCAACAACCGCGGACTGGTGCTGATGGCCTCTGACGACCTGATACATTGGACGCATCATGAGGCCCGCATCGACCAGCTTTTCCCTGAGAAATTTGGCGAATTGGGATGTGCCTGGGCACCGCAGACCATCTGGGACCCTGCTGTCAACAAGCCGATGGTCTATTTCACCATCCGTCAGCAGCCAGGCGCACGCACAAAGTTATACTATAGTTATGCCGACGAGGCCTTCACCACGTTGGAGACAGAGCCGCAGTTGCTCTTTGAGTATCCCGATGAGAAAATCCAGACACTCGATGCTGACATCTGTCCGATGCCTGACGGACGCTACTTCATGACCTATGTGGCACAAGAGAGTCCAGGCGGCATCAAGTATATGATTTCCGATCAAATCAACCATTTCAACGATTATCATGCTGAGCAGATAGACACGGAGAACCGCGGCTGCGAGGCTCCAAACGTGTGGAAGCGCATCGGTGAGAACAAGTGGGTCGTCATGTACGACATTTACAGCGTCACTCCCCACAACTTCGGATTCGTGGAAACCAGCGACTTCAAGACTTTCAAACCGCTCGGACGTTTCAACGAGGGAGTGATGAAGGCCACCAACTTCGTCTCTCCCAAGCATGGGTCTGTCATCCACATCACCAAAGCCGAGGCCAAGCGCCTGGAGCGATATTGGGCCAGCCAACCAGTGCAAACTGACATCAAGAGCGGCGAACTGTGGCTCGACGACAGCGGGCGGCATATCAATGCCCATGGTGGAGGTATCATGAAATACGGCGATACCTATTATTGGTTTGGTGAGCATAAAGCCGACACTACGTCAAGTGCGATGGTAGGAGTGATGTGTTATGCTTCGACCGACCTTGTGCACTGGCGAAATCTGGGCGTGGCACTGTCGGTTTCCGACGAGAGAGGCAGCGACATCGAGCGTGGCTGCATCTTAGAGCGTCCGAAGGTGATCTATAATCCCGTGACCGGCAAATTCTGCATGTGGTTCCATCTGGAGCTTAAGGGAAGGGGCTATAGTGCTGCCCGCTATGGCGTGGCCGTCAGCAACCGTCCTGAAGGTCCTTATAAGTTTCTCTATTCTCAGCGTGCCAACCCAGGTACTTATCCCGTCGTGCCCACTGCTGACGGACGGGGAATCGTCGCCATGGGGCAAGAAGAGATGGCTGTTCTTGACACACTCCGTATGGAGAATTTCAAGGAGTGGTGGACACCCAGTTGGCGCAAGGCCATCGCACAAGGGCTTTTCCTGAAACGTGACTTCGGAACCGGTCAGATGTCCCGAGATATGACACTCTATGTAGATGACGATGGGAAAGCCTACCATATTTTCTCTTCTGAAGACAATCTCACCATGCACATCGCAGAGTTGACCAACGACTACCTGCACCATACGGGCCGCTACACCCGCGTGGCGCCTGGCGGACAGAATGAGGCTCCTGCCATCTTCAAGAAAGACGGCACTTATTGGATGATCACATCAGGCTGCACCGGCTGGGATCCCAACGAGGCGCGTATGTTTTCCGCTCCCTCCATCTGGGGTCCTTGGACGCAGCATCCCAATCCTTGTCGCGGACCCAAACAGGAGCTCACGTTTGGAGGGCAGTCTACCTACATTCTTCCCGTTGGCGACCAGTTTATCTTCATGGCCGATATCTGGCGCCCCAGACATCCGAGTGATGCCCGCTACATCTGGCTGCCCATCGAGTTTGAGGAGGGAAAACCGGTCGTCAGGTGGCGCGATGCGTGGAACCCAAGTGCATTGGGGCAAAAATAATGATTTGTTCCCCTAAAATCACGAATAGTAGACACCGCTTATAGTCTGTTTGCCTATCTTTGCAAACAGATTGTATGCTCATTTCCCTTGAGCATCATCGACCAACCCAAATCTAACCGACCCCCATAAAACCGACCCCCATCTAACCAACCAAAGAATCAACCAACATTATAACCTTTTTTTAAATAACCAACTTAAAAAACCTTATCAAATGAACCATGCTCATTTAACTCTTCCATCCAAGAAGCTATGCTTCGCTATGGTGTTGGCAGCAGGAATGATGGCATTCCCATTGCCGACAATGGCAGAACCGGCAGTTCAGGCAGTACAGCAGAGTGCTGTCGTGAAAGGCCAGGTAACAGACAAAAGCGGTGAGCCGATTATCGGTGCCACTGTGAAGGTGAAAGAAGTTACTGCTGTCGGTGCTGTAACCGACTTCGACGGCAACTTTGAACTCAAAGACGTGCCTGCACAGGGTACACTTGTCATCACTTACATCGGCTACGCTACCCAGGAGATACCCTACAGATCAGGGCAGACGGTGAACGTCACTTTAGAGGAAGACTCTGAGACCCTGCAAAATGTGGTGGTCGTGGGTTACGGTACGATGCGTAAGAAGGACCTGACCGGTTCTGTCGTACAGATCGACCCCAAGAAGATTGCTGACCAGAACCCAGGTACGGTACAAGACCTGCTGCGCGGTACTCCGGGCTTGCAAATCGGGTTCAGCTCCGATGCCCAGTCCAACTCCAGCATCCAATTGCGTGGTCAGAACTCGCTCTACACCGATGGCTCCCACAACTCTCCTCTTATTATCTTAGACGGCATGCAGTTCACTGGTAGCCTCTCGGAGATCAACCCCGATGATATCGAGCAGATCGACGTGCTGAAGGATGCCTCTTCGGCTGCCATCTATGGTGCCAAGGCCGCCAGCGGTGTCATCATCATCACCACCAAGAAAGGTAAGGAGGGCAAGCCCATTATCAATGTGAGCGTGAACCTCGCCTCCAATACCAAGGCCGCCTATCGCGACATGTTCAGTCCCAGCGAGTATATGACTTACCGTGAAGACTGGTACAAGGCACAGACCTACGGCTATCGTGAGGATGGCACATGGGGCTACTATGGCAAGGACAGCGGTATCCCCGTGGGCTACTATGACAACTTCAACAATCTCTCACAATATGGCATCTCACAGGAGCAGTGGGCCAGCAACGGACCGAAGACCTCGCAGGCTGGCGAGTCGATGCTCAGTCTCTACGCACGCCGTATGGGCTTCGACGCCGATGCCGCTGTCGTGATGGAGAACTTCCTGGCAGGCAGGACCTACGACTGGGAGGACGCTACGTTCCGCAATGGTTTCAACCAGGACTACAATGCCAGCATCTCGGGTGCCACTGACCGCATCAACTACTACATGGGCTTTGGCTATCTGAACAACGAGGGCGCCATCCAGGGTGATGACTACCACACCTACCGCGCCAACATGAAGTTGAATGCCAAGATCACCGACTGGCTCGAAATAGGTGGCAACGTCAATTTCCAGGATCGTAGTGACATCTCGCAGAAGGTGCCTCTGGGCAGCAACTACTGGGATGACAACCAGCTGCGCGAGTCGCCATACGCCTCACGCTACGATGCCGAGGGCAATGAGATGCAGTACCCCCGTACAGGAAACCCCACCAATGGCGGTTATAACTATCATTTCCAGCAGCAGTATATCGACCTGGATAAGGGCTATACGGTGCTCAACACCATCTTCAACGCCAAGGTGACACTGCCTTACGGCTTCACCTATCAGTTCAATATCGCTCCGCGCTTCCAGTGGTTCTACGACCGCTATTGGATGTCGGCAGAACTGCCCGACAGCAAGCCCGCCGACCGCGGCTCCAACCGTAACACCTCGAAGACCTTCAACTGGAACCTGAACAACACGCTGACCTGGGACCGCACGTTCAACGACCTGCACCACTTCACCGTCACCCTCGTTCAGGAGGCTGAGGAGAACCGTTACTGGTATGATGAGATCCATGCCCGCAATATCACACCTACTGATGTGCTGGGATTCCACTACATCGACGGTGCCAACAAGGAGCAGAGTTCATTCAGAACCAATGACACACACTATACCGCAGCTGCTTATCTGGGCCGTCTGTTCTACGGATTCATGGACCGCTACATGCTGACAGCCACCGTGCGTCGTGACGGTTATTCTGCTTTCGGACAGAACAATCCATGGGCCAACTTCTGGTCACTGGGTGCCAGCTGGGTGCTCTCTGAGGAGGATTTCGCACGTGAATGGCACTGGCTCGACATGGCCAAGCTGCGCCTTAGCTATGGTACCAATGGTAACCGCTCGCTGAGCGACACCTATCTGGCACTTTCCAACCTGGCCAACGGTGGTCTCTATGCATACTATAAGTACGGATCCACCTCACAGGATGTGCTCAATGCCCTTCAGGTGAGCCGTCTGGGCAACCCGAACCTGGAGTGGGAGAAGACCTCCTCTTGGAACTTCGGTATCGACTTCTCTATCCTCAAGCGTCGCATCTCGGGTGCCCTCGATATCTACCACAAGCGTACGCACGACATGATCATGGGTCAGCGTCTGCCCAACTTCACTGGTTTCAGCAGCATCACCACCAACCTTGGTGAAGTGACCAACACCGGTTTCGAGATCACACTCAACACCCGCAACATCGATACGGAGAACTTCAAGTGGAACACCGCGCTGGGCTTCTCCTACAACAAGAACAAGATCAAGCACCTCTACTATGAGTATGATGAGGATGGCAAGGAAATGGACGACACCAGCAATGGTTGGTTCATTGGCAAGCCCATCGGCGAGATCTGGTACTGGAAGACCGACGGCATCTGGCAGGCCGACGAGGCCGAGGAGGCTGCCAAGGTGAACCAGAAACCTGGTGACCCGAAAGTGGTCAACGTCTATACAGAGGATGACAAGGTGCTCGACGACGGCACACGTGTGCCCGTCTACAACGACAAGGACCGTACCTACCAAGGCACTACCCAGCCACCTATCTACTGGAGCATGCGCAACGACTTCACCTTCCTGAAGAACTTCACATTCTCGTTCTCAATGTACAGCTATATGGGCCACAAGAGCCGTGCAGGCTACTGGCTGAACGGCGACAACTCCGGTTCTATGTTCACCCAGACTTGCAATACCTTTAAGAAGGAATACTGGACTCCCAACAACCCGACCAACGATTATGGTCGTCTGAACGCTGTGGGACCCTCTGGTGTGACAGGTATAGAGAAGGTTTATAACCGTAGCTTCGTACGTCTCGACAACATCACACTCGGCTACACACTCCCCGTGGAGTTGACCAGCAAGATTGGTGTTCAGCGTGTACATATCACTGCCGGTATCAACAATGTATTCACCATTGACAGTTGGGAATACGGCGATCCCGAGACAGGAGGATTTGCCAACCGTCAGTTCCACTTCGGTCTGAATGTGACACTCTAAAGATATTGAGAATCAGTAATTAGAAGTTTTGATTACTTAAAAATAAAGAAAGATATGAACAACAAAAATATATTAAAAGGTGGAGTGGCAGTAATAGCGATGGCCTCGATGTTGGTCGGCTGCGGTGACTCATTCCTGGAGCAAGATCCGCTGTCATTCTATGAGCCGGCTACCACCTATAGCACAGAGGCCGGTCTGCAGGCTGCCCTTGCACAGTGCGACAAACAATTGAAAACCTACCGTATCGATGGTAACTGGAACAATGTGGGTATCTTCACCAACTACCTCATGTCGGATGTCGGTATGTATGCCAAGACCGATATGGGCGGCGGATTCCAGGACAACTTCGACGCCAAGCTGACACCGACCTCCGGTATGGCTGGCGGTGGCGACGGCAACTACATGCAGCGCTTCTGGGACCAGGGCTACAGCATGGTCAAATATGCCAACTCCATTCTCTCGTATGTCGATCAGGTGAAAGATCTCGATGATGCGACCCGTAATGCCTACAAGGGCCGTGCTTACTTCCACCGTGCTTATGCTTATTACAACCTGGCATTGCAGTTTGGCGACATCCCCCTGGTCACCAAGTTGATCAGCGTGCCTAAGCGCAACTACACCTCAACCAGCAAAGAGGCTGTCTTCAAAATGCTGGTCAATGACCTGGAGTTTGCCGTTCAGAATGTGCCCCCACAGGCCAAGATGAACTATATGGGACAGGTGAACCAGGAAGGCTGTATGCATCTGCTGATCAAGTGCTATCTGGCTATCGGCGAGTATGCAAAAGCCGAGGCGATGGCCACCGACCTGATCAACAACCATGGTCTGAAGCTGATGACAGAGCCCTTCGGCACCTGGCAGCCCTCTGGCAATGAGAAGACTTGGAAGGTGACCCGCAACGTGGTATGGGACCTGCACCGCACTCCCAACATTGCCGACCCGGCCAACAAAGAGACCATCATGATGATCTCTAACAGCAACGACCAGGACTTCACCACCTATAACATCATGCGTGCCTGCTTCGCTCACTGGAGCAATGGTATCATACGCGACCCGCACGGACTGGGTGGCCCCGGACAGAACATCGCCCGCAACAACAAAGATTACAACGAGGAGCTTGACTGGGTGCGTGTAGCCGGACGTGGTATCGCACTGAACCGTACCTCTTACTATTACAACAAGACCATCTGGATGGACGAAAAAGGTGAGTACGACTGGCAGGACCTGCGTCACAACCGAGAGGTGGGCAACTGGATGGAGATGGAAGACTTCAAATACAACAACCGCAAGTCTGACTGCTACGGACAGAACTATCAGCTCTATGCCACCGAGGATTATGCCGATCCTTCCGATCCTTCCAAGATTCTAGTGCACAAGGGCGATATTCTCTGCTCCGACACCATCCGCAGCTGGTATCCCACACCTCTCTATCAGCTCTACATCCTCGATACGCCCAATGAGGAGAACATGGGTGCCAACCAGTTCCAGGGCGCGTCGGGCAAGGGTGCCAATGGCGATATGTACCTCTTCCGTCTGGCAGAGACCTATCTGCTGCGTGCTGAGGCTCGCTTCTATCAAGGCAAGAACGCTGAGGCTGCCAGTGACGTGAACGTCATCCGCAAGCGTGCCAATGCCAAGAAAATGTATACGACTGTCACCATCGGCGACATCATGTCGGAGCGTGCACGCGAGCTCTACCTCGAGGAGTTCCGCCAGGCTGAGATGGTACGCGTGAGCTGGTGTCTCGCCCGCAGCGGAAAACCCGATGAGTGGGGCAACACTTACGACCTGAACAAATGGGACAAGCAAGATGGTACCGACCTCAGTGGAGGCAGCTACTGGTATCGCCGTTGCACCACCTACAACGTGTTCAATCATCCCTATGGCAAAGGTCAGCAGGGTAACCAAACCTACGAGTACAAGATCAACAAGCACAATCTGTTCTGGCCTATTCCCAACTCAGCCATCACGGCCAACAACAAGGGCCAGCTGCGCCAGAACTATGGTTACGACGGCTATGACGAGTCGATCCCCATGTGGACGAACTGGGAGGATGCCGTTGCCGATGAGGAAGTTGCAAATTAATACCTTGGTTCATACATAGTTTTTTTTAGGTTATTATTTAGCAATTCAGAAGCGGAGGGGACAGTCTGCGCATGGTGGACTGCCCCCTTTTACACAAAAACAGGCATCAAGAACTTACGATTATTTACTCAACTTTCGCAATTTCGCAAGTTGAGAGAAGTTAAGAAGTTAAAGGAGTTAAGGAGTTAAGCCATTACATCTGATGGCTAAAGATAGACAGCCTACGATTCATTTGGCTTACCTCCTTAGCGAAGCGATAACTACTTAACTCCTTAACTACCTGCAAGTTGAGTACTTGAGAAACTTGAATTATTTATTTATAGATCAGTAGAATGAGAAAAATCATATTTTGTTTAGCCTTGCTATCGGCTGTGGCAAGTCAGGCCCGCTCATGGTCGGGCGATGAGGTGAGGGAAGTCATCAGGCGCGTGAACAACTACTGGCAGAGCAACAACCCTGCAGAGGTAAGGGCGTTCTGGGACAATGCTGCCTATCATACAGGCAATATGGAGGTCTATAAGTTGCTGCGTGACCCGCAGATGCTCGACTACAGCATACGATGGGCTGAGCACAACCAATGGAAAGGTGCAACCGAGCCCGATGCCTCCAAATGGAAGTATAAAAGGTATGGCGAGGGGCAGGACTTTGTGCTCTTCGGCGACTGGCAGATCTGTTTCCAGACGTATATCGACCTCTATAACTTGGCTCCCGACGAGAAGAAGGTGGCTCGTGCGAAGGAGGTGATGGGCTATGAGGCCGACTCCAAGGCACACGATTACTGGTGGTGGGCCGACGCACTCTATATGGTGATGCCTGTGTTGACCAAAATGTATAAGTTGACGGGCGACACCAAGTACTTGGACAAGCTCTATGAGAACATTCTCTATAGCGACAGCATCATGCTCGACAATGAGACGGGGCTCTATTTCCGCGATGGCAAATACATCTATCCGAAGCACAAGACCGACAATGGCAAGAAGGACTTCTGGGCACGTGGCGACGGTTGGGTGCTTGCTGGTCTGGCCAAAGTGTTGCAGGATATGCCTGAAGACTACGTCCACCAGTCTTTCTTCCGTGAGAAATACATCCGCCTGGCACGTGCTGTGGCAAAAGTCCAACAGCCTCAGGGCTACTGGACGCGTTCGATGATGGATCCGAAACAGGCTCCCGGACCAGAGACCTCGGGCACTGCCTTCTTCTGCTATGGGATGCTCTGGGGCATCAACAACGGATACCTCTCGAAGAAAGAGTTTGCTCCCACCGTCAAGAAGGCTTGGAAATACCTCACCAAGACAGCTTTGCAGGCCGACGGAAAGGTGGGCTATGTGCAGCCTATCGGAGAAAGGGCCATCCCTGGACAGACCGTTGATGCCAACTCGCAGGCCAACTTCGGCGTAGGAGCTTTCTTGCTGGCAGCGTGTGAATATGTGAGATATATAGAGAAGAATTAGCCATGAAAAGACTTTTAATCGTGATGGCGGCACTTGTGCTGCTTCTGCCCTTACAGGCAGCCAAGAAAACGAAGCAACAGCCTACCGACCGTGAGTATTGGTGCTCTCTGGCCTATAAAATGGCACAGCCCGTACTTGAGAATATGGCCAAAGGTGAGTTGCAGAAGAACATGAAAACGGAGTTTTCTCCCTCTTTCGACAACCGTGACCGTAGTGTGGTTTATATGGAAACCTTCGGCCGACTGATGGCAGGCATCGCTCCCTGGCTTACTCTGCCAGATGATGAGACAGCAGAAGGCAAGCAGCGCCAACAGCTCCGGGAGTGGGCCTTGGCTGCCTATAAGAATGCGGTTGATCCTGAGTCACCCGACTATCTCTGCTGGGGCAAGGCAGGGCAGAACCTCGTCGACGCCGCCTATATCGCCGAGTCGTTCCTTCGCGCATGGGACACCCTCTGGCTGCCGCTTGATGAGGTTACCCGTCAGCGGTATATCAAGGAGTTCCAGGCATTGCGCAGGATAGATCCTCCTTATACCAACTGGTTCCTCTTCTCGTCTACCATTGAGAGTCTGCTGGCCAAGGCTGGCGCCCAGTTTGACGAATTCCGTGTCAACACGGCTTGCCGCAAGGTGGAGGAATGGTATGTAGGAGATGGATGGTATGCCGATGGCCCAGTCTTCGCTTTCGACTACTATTCGAGCTATGTATTCCATGCCATGTACCTGGAGACGCTTCAGGCGATGGTCGATGCCAAGGTGAACTCTCGCCTCGACTATCAGAAATACCATGACCGTGCCTTAAAGCGCGCCCAGAAGTTTGCCATCATCCTCGAGCGCTTCATCTCGCCCGAAGGCACTTTCCCCGTCATCGGCCGCTCCACGCCTTACCGCTTGGCGGCCATGCAGCCCCTGGCCCTGATGGCATGGTATCAGAAGTTGCCTTCCGACCTCTCTAACGGACAGGTGCGGGCTGCGCTCACCAAGGTGCTGCACCGTATGTTCGACATCCAGAACAACTTCAATGATGCCGGATACCTTACTATCGGTTTCTGCGGTTCGCAGCCAGAGACTGCCGACTGGTACACCAACAACGGTTCGCTCTATATGACCAGTCTCGCTTTCATGCCCCTTGGCCTGCCTGCCAATCATCCGTTCTGGACCGATGAGCCACAGCCTTGGACACAGGTGAAAGCCTGGGGTGGTCAGCCTTTCCCGAAGGACCACCGTTGGGCCGACGACATCCAGACACGCGACAAGTGGTAATGGTTTTTTTGCCCTTCGCTATTCGCAGTGGTAATTTCTCACTCCCTCCGACACTCTCCTTGACCCAGAGAGTCGGAGGGAGCGTTTTTTTGAGTGTCGTGCGACACCAATTGATGGTGTTGGGTGGTTTTGTCGCATATTGGTGCTGGTGCCGCATCATCTTTTTCGAGAAATGGGAAAAAAGTTTGTGGTGTATCGAAAACGAGTATAACTTTGCATCGCAATCAAGAACAAAAGCATTGCAATCAAGAAGAAAAAGTAATAATAACAAAAAAAGATACAATTATGAAAAAGATGACATCAT
>CACZGH010000044.1 GCA_902780635.1 uncultured Prevotellaceae bacterium | reverse complement strand
AAAAATGAAGTTAAAAGGAATGAGCCCGGCAAAATACCGAGCTCAATACTTAGAGAGTAAATAACGTGTTTAACGTCTAACTTTTTGGGGGCACTTCATATTGACACACCCCTTGCTATTGCTTTCCCGTTTTCATCAGGTCTCCTTTTCTACCATGAACTGTTTATCTTGGTAAACATACATCGGTTTGACAAACTTACAGAAATCCTGATAAGTTTTGAGGAGTTCTTTGACGGCTTTTTTGCATTTCTTTACGGTCTTTTTGAAGTTGCTCACTCTTGTTGTCATTGCCGTGCTGTCGAAGCTGGCAATTGTTGTCGGGGTTAATTCGATTGTCTTCATAATAGTACCTTTTTTTATTGTTATTATTCTTGTTATGATTGTTTCCTTTTCTCAGTCAGGTTCTTCAATTTTCAATCTTCAATTGTTCCACCTGTTTTATTGCTTCTGACACAAAGATAACATGGTATGGAGTACCTGCAATAGTTTTATCGCTTTTTTTCCCTATCAGCATGCGACAACCCCTCGCATCTGCGACAGACAGATAAAACACCCTCCTCATCTGTCGCATAATTCATCCATATTTTTATCATTACATGGTGATTTATCCAAATAAAATATGTATTTTTGCAAAACAATTGTGCTTACAATCTATTAACAGATGCTGAAAAAACCGCTGTTTCTATTCCTTCTAATTGCCTGTCAGGTGATGGCTGCACAGCATGTGCCGCTCAGGATTTTATCACAGATACCCGTTCAGGGTACTGAGGATGCCCGCTGCCTGATGCTCGATCACTACGGACTGATGTGGATAGGAACAGACCAAGGACTGCATTCTTTCGACGGTTACCATTTCAAGTCATATCGGAGCAATGCCTATTCGCCTGGCATCCTTCCCAACAATTATGTCCGATGCATGACAGAAGAAAAGGGTGACGGCTTGTGGATAGGAACGCGCGATGGCCTGGTGCGCTACGACAGGAAGCATGGACGCTTTAAGACCTACCATCTTCGTGGAGACCAGGCCCGTTCGGTCAATGTGCTTTTCACTTCGGCAGATGGAACGGTCTGGGCAGGAACAGACGTCGGTTTTTCACGTTTCGATGCCGAAAAAGATGTTTTTATTTCTGTCAACACACCTGCCGGCGTACACTCTTTTGCCGAGGATGCCAAGGGCAACCTGTATATTGGGACCTGGGAGGGTGGCCTGTTCAGGTTGGACAAGAAAAGCGGCAAGATGGTGAGTTATCCACGGCTGAGTGAGCGCAACACCGCCTCGTCGCTATTGGCAGACAGCAAGGGGCGCCTCTGGATAGGCACATGGGAGAATGGCATCGTGTGTCTGGACCATCCTGAGAACGAGCATGCCCCGGGAGCCCATCATATCAACGAGGGGAGGCGCGACTTCCGCACCTTCCACCAGTTGGTGGAGGACCCCGTGAGTCATTCCGTCTGGGGCTGTTGCATCGAAGGACTGACCCGTGTGGCGCTCGACGACCTGACGGAGGTGGAAAACTATGCCGACCTCAATTTCTGTTATGACATACTGACCGACGGGAAAGGAAACCTGTGGACCATCACACGCAATCAGGGTCTCGTGCACCTCAACACAAAGCCTTCGCCTTTCCGATTCTGCTATCTCAATCCGGCTGGCAGGGAACTGCCGGTGAATCGCATTCAGAGCGTCTTCACTGCCGACGGCCGATGGTTTTGGCTTGGACTTCAACCTTATGGCCTGGCCCACTACGACCGTGAGGGGAACCAGGTGACCTACAACAGCCAGATACCCGAGTTCAGCAGGATGACAGACAATGCCGGCATTCATGCCCAGACCATCTTTGACGTACTGGATAAAGGCGATGGAGAACTATGGTTTGGCAGCTCACGTGGCATCATATCCTGGAAGGATGGCCAGCAGGCACAGCTCCTGGACTATACCAACACACCATTCATCAGAGAAGGCAGTGTGAATGACTTCTTCCGCCAGCCAGACGGCACAATATGGATAGCCCAAAACGATGGCATGTCGGTGGTTGACCCAGAGGGGAAGGGCCGTATGCTCAAGATGAGTGAGGCAGGACGGGATTTCAGCAACTGCGATGTGCAAACCATCAGGGAAGACCATCAGCACAGACTCTGGGTAGCCACAGAAAACGCCGGCATCCTCCGCATCAGTGGTGATGGGCACCAGCCTCAGTCGCTGCGCTTCCACCAATATGCCCCCGTCAACAATAACTATCCACTGGATGATGCCCTGGCCTGCTATGAGGACGCAGAGCATCGGCTCTGGGCGATTGCCAGCAGTGGCGGTCTGTTTCTCTATGATGCTGAAAAGGATGCTTTTGAACCTGTCAACCACCGTTTCCACATCAATGTGAACAGCATCTATTCGATCGACGGTGACAACAAGGGATGGCTGTGGCTCTCCACTGACAAGGGGCTCATGCGGCTGAAGGGCGACAAAAATAACAATTCCGTGACCTATTATGGTGCGGAGGACGGCCTTGAGACACCCCATTTCTCTCGCCACGGCTCTTTCTGTCATGGCAAAGAACTCTTCTACGGCAATGTGAGCGGCTTCTTCTCTTTTGAGCCTTGCCAGATAGAGCAATATCAGCAGGAGGGCTCTGCTCCGCTCATCGTGTCAGACTTGATGATCGACGATGTGCCATACCACTGGCTTGACTCCACTTTGCAAAAAAAGATTTCCACTTGCCAACCTTTCTATACGAAAGAACTCACCATCCCATCGAGTGTCGACAAATTCTCTGTCGGCTTCTCTCTCCTCACCTATCAGAGCCAGCAGCAGTGCCGTTACGCCTATCGTCTGGAGAACTATGACCGGGAGTGGCACTACACCGACGCGGACAACCGGATGGCCACCTATCAGAACTTGCCGTCAGGTACGTATCACCTGAAGCTGCGGGCGATAGACAGCTATGGACACGTGACGGAGATGCCCTACAGCATCAGGGTGAAGGTGTTGCCTCCATGGTATCTCACCTGGTGGGCCTACCTGATATACGCAGCGCTGCTGGCCGGTGCCATCTATGGAGGTATTTGCTGGTACAAGAACTACCTGAAGACCAAGAACCGTCTGGCCATGGCTGTGGTATTCACCAATATCACCCATGAACTGCTCACCCCACTGACCATTATTTCGGCCTCTGTCGATGAGTTGCGACAGAAAGCACCACAGTTCAGCGCCAATTATGGACTGGTGCAGAACAATATCTCGCGGCTCACCCGTCTGTTGCGGCAGATTCTGGAGGTGAGGAAGTCGCAGGCCGGACAACTCAAGCTGTTGGTGGCGCGGGGCGACCTCTCGCGCTTTATCGCTGACGAGTGTGATAGCATCCGCCCGATGGCTGGTTCCAAAAACGAAGAGTTGATCATAGATTGCCCCGCCGAGGGTATCGATGCATGGTTTGACAAAGACAAGATAGACAAAATACTCTTTAACCTGTTATCGAATGCCGTAAAATACAACAAGGAAGGGGGACGCATCACGGTGACGCTGACCGCCGACAAGCAACAGGCTACCCTGAAAGTGAGCGATGAGGGCATTGGCATCTCCAAGGATAAGATGAAACACCTCTACACCCGTTTCCTCGACGGCGACTACCGACGAATGAACACCCACGGTACGGGAATCGGCCTCTCACTGACACGTAGCCTCGTTGTGCTCCACCATGGAAAGATCGACTGCCAAAGCCGCGAAGGTGAGGGCACCACGTTCACCGTCACCCTGCCCATCACAAAAGCAGCGTATAGCGAGGATGAGATAGACCTGACAGCAGACAACAGGGCCATTGACAGCCAGCAGACAGACCAGATGGAAAAGCAACTGCTGGTGAATGCTGACAATGAGCCGGAAAGCGAAGACCTCGCCGCGGAGAAAGACTATTCGATGCTCATCGTAGAGGACAATCACGATCTGCTGGAACTCATGCGCAAGCTCTTTGCCCAACGCTATCATGTCTATACCGCACGCAACGGCAAACAGGCCCTGAACACGATTTACAAGCGCGACCTCGACATCGTCATCACCGATGTCATGATGCCGGTCATGGACGGCATCGAACTGACCCGCAAAATCAAGGACTCTGACGACTATGCGCAGTTGCCTGTCGTCATGCTGACAGCGAAGACGACAGATGATGACCAGAATGTAGGGTATGAGACAGGAGCCGATGCTTACATCACGAAACCTTTCAGGATGGGCGACCTGCAGTTGCGTATCGACAATATCATCCTTAACCGGGAGCGCATCCGCAAGAAGTTCAGCAGTCAGACCGACTTCAAGGTGGAGGAGCAGCATTATTCATCACCCGATGAGGTCTTTATCCAAAAGGCCATCGACTGCGTGAAACAACACCTCGACAATGCGGATTTTGATCGTGAGCAGTTTGCTTCCTACATGTGTGTGTCATCATCAACCCTGTATAATAAGCTGCGGGCACTCACAGGACAATCGGTGACTGGATTCATCAACAGCATCCGCCTGAAGGAGGCATGCCGCATCATGCGTCAGCAGCCCGATATCAAGATGACAGAGCTCTCCATGGAAGTAGGCTTTAACACACCGAAATACTTCACCAAACTATTCAAGAAAGAGTTTGGCATGCTGCCCAGTGAGTATATCAATGAATCACGGGGATTGTAATGCATTATTGAGAGTCTATCATATAGCCCTCGCTATGGACTCGGATTGCCACCAATGTTTTTCGTAGTTGTCAAGATTGCCGAAAGTTTTCCATCAGAATTGCTTTCAGTTTTAAATCTTTTTCGTACTTTTGCAGCCATGGATACGAAGAAGAAGAGACATATTGCATCTTGGGTGCTATTGGCAGTGTTCTTGCCAATGCTGGTCTTCTCGTCACTCCATATCCATCAGTCAGAGGGTGCAGTCCAGATGACGTACGCTGAGTGCGTGCATCATCATTGTGGAGGTCACCTGTGGCAGCAGACCATTTCTATGGATGACTGTGTGCTCTGTCAGTTCCTCACCCTGCCCATCCTGGCTGTAGCTGTTGCTACACTTATCATCTACAATCAATCATTGAAGGCCGAGCCTCAGACATGGCAGCGCAGCGTTTGCGTAGCCCACAACAGCGTGGTCGGTCTTCGCGCACCTCCGTCTATTTGAATTTCTTGGGTACCATCTCATTTTGTTGAAAATTCAAACAGACAATCAGTATGATTACACTATTACTGGCTGCCACGCTATGTGTCGTGGAGCCAGCTGATACGACCGTAATACTGGATGACGTCACCATCACAGGGCAAAAGCACCGTGACTACCAGATGCGTTCGTCGCAGACCACAGTGCAGGTAAGCCGTGAGTTTCTGAACCAGAACTTTGCAGGCAGTCTGATGCAAACCTTAGAGGGCATACCAGGCGTGAAAGCCATGACCATCGGCTCCGGTCAGTCAAAACCCGTCATCCGTGGCCTGGGCTTCAACCGCCTGGCGGTCTCAGAAGACGGCATCAAACATGAAGGCCAGCAGTGGGGCGATGACCACGGACTGGAGATAGACCAGTTTGCCATCGACCGTGCGGAGGTCATCAAAGGTCCTGCGGCATTGCTTTACGGCAGTGACGCCATCGGCGGCGTACTCAGCCTTTACACCAACCACGTGCCGACGGAGCCATTCGGCGGCAGCGTGCAGTTGTTTGGTAGGACCAACAACGAACAACTGGGTCTCTCAGCCAAAATTGGCGGGCGCAAAGGGAAGTTTTTCTACCGTGCCAACGCCACGCTGATAGACTATGCCGACTTCCGTGTACCGACGGACAGCATCCAGTATTATTCCTACTGGATCAAATTGAAAGACCAGCGGCTACGCAACACCGCAGGATGTGAGCGCGACGGCAGTCTGATGTTTGGCTATGCAGGCTACAGTTTTCACACCGATGTGCGGGTGAGCGACAGCTACTCGAAGAGTGGCTTCTTTGCCAACGCCCATGGGCTGGAGGTGCGCCTCTCTGACATCGACTACGACCACTCGCGGCGCGACATCGACCTGCCCTACCAATGGGTGAACCACCTGAAGGTGCTCAGCCACACCACCTGGCGCAGTGGTGACCTGTCGGCAGAACTCAACCTGGCCTATCAGAACAATGTGCGTGAGGAGTGTTCGGAGCCTGTCAGCCACGGCTATATGCCCACCCCTGACGGCTCGCTGGAGCGGCGGTTTGACAAGAGCACTTACACGGCAGGAGCATCGCTCCGCTATGAGCATGGCAGCCATGCCCTGCAAGGCGGACTGAGCAGCGAGTATCAGCACAACCGCCGCGACGGATGGGGCTTTATCATCCCCGACTTTGAGACAGGCAGCGTGGGCGGCTACGTGATGGACCGCTACACTGTGCGCGACAACCTGATCCTGAACGCAGGCCTGCGCTTCGACTATGCCCACACCCACATCCACAGTTATGAAGATTGGTACACGACACCTGTCGATGGCATACCCGTCTATCAGCAGCGCTCCGAGGAACAGCGTCGCCATTTCACGAGCCTCACTTGGTCGGCAGGCGTGAACTACAGCCTCGGTAAGTGGGTGATGAAGGGCAACGTGGGTAAGTCGTTTCGTGTGCCCATTCCCAAGGAGTTGGGTGCCGACGGTATCAACTACCACATCTTCCGCTACGAGCGGGGCAACACACAACTTGACCCCGAAGAGTCGTATCAACTGGATGCCTCGGTGAGCTGGGTCAACGACACCTGGGAGATAGAGGTGGAGCCATATCTCAACTATTTCCCCAACTACATCTATCTGAGTCCTACGGCTCAGTATGTGGAGGGGTTGCAGCTCTACCACTACACGCAGGCCCGCGTCTTGCGCTACGGTCTGGAAGCCCAGGCCACCTGCAGGCTGACGGAGCACTGGCAAGTCCACATGCAGGGCGAATACCTCTATGCCCGGCAGAAGTCTGGCGAGAAGAAGGGCTACACCCTGCCGTTCTCCACACCATGGTCAGTAGATGCTGGAGTGAAATATCTATTGGATCAACAGGGAGAAGGCTTTGTGGGACTGAACGCCCACATCGTAGGCCGACAAGACGAGATTGTACCCCCTGAGAAGCCCACCGACGGCTACTGGACGCTGAACCTCTCAGCCGGAAAGAACTTCCATCTGAAGAGCAACACGACACTCAGTGTGGCATTGCATGCGGACAACCTGCTCAACCGCCGCTACTATGACCACACCAGTTATTACCGCCTGATTGATGTGCCCGAACCTGGGCGCAACGTCGCCTTGAAGGTGGGAGTGGAGTTTTGAAGATGAAAGATGAAAGATGAAAAATGAAAAATGATAAATGATAAATGATAAAAAATAAAATTTGAACAATGAAAAATTATAAATATATGAGCCTCTTGATGGCTCTCGTGAGTGTAATAACCATTGGTTTCACCTCCTGTGGCAGTGACGATGATGAGGAAATACCTGCACCCACCATCAAACTAGAGGAAGCTAACATCGAAGGTGATGAACTCTGTGTGGAGGCCGACATCGTGGCGCAAGGCCGCACAGCCTCTGTCATCATCAACATCTGCGATCCGTCGGGCAGCACCATTAAAGTGGCCCATCCTGTCACGGAGAGCAAATATATCGGCGTTCTAAACATCGAGGGGTTCCACGTGCATGTTGATATCGCTGGAAAGAAAGTGGCAGTGGGAGACCTGCTGAAACTCACCGTGACCGATACCAATGGCCGCTCTACGACTGCTCAGAAGCTTATCACTGAGGAAGAAGACGAGGACGAGGAACAAAATCACAACTAAATATCATTGGAACATGATGAAACAAACACTTTTATCACTCTTACTGCTCTGCGCACTCTGTGCGTGCAGCGGTTCTGACGACAACGAGTCGAGGGACATGTCGCAGCCTGTCATCTCCGACCAAGGCATCACAGCCAATCCTGTGGAGTGCCAGCAATATCATCCCGGGGACGTCATCCCCTTCCACTATGTATTTACTGATGACGTGGAACTAGGCAACTACAACATCGAAATCCACAACAACTTCGACCACCACACGCATTCCGGCTCAGCCGTAGAGTGCGAGAAGGATGCACCAAAGGTGGCTGGCGCCAAGGTATGGGTGTTCAACCAAGACTACTCCATCCCCGAAGGTAAGCGCACTTACACAGCACGCATTGACATCCCAATCCCCGCTGACGCCGAAACAGGCGACTACCACTTCATGATTCGCCTGACCGACCGCGCCGGTTGGCAGCAGCTCAAGGCGATGGCCATCAAACTCAAATAACTGAACTTTTACAAGTTGAGAGGAGTTCAGAAGTTCAGGAGTTCAGACATTACCATCGTTAAAGCCGTATCGTGGCATGAATCATCATGCTCCGATACGGCTCTTAATATATCAGATGACGAATTTAGGCTGCCATTCCCATCCGGTCTATCTTCATCGAGTAGCCATCATGTCATTTTGATATTTAGCTGGCAAGTAAATTCTTTTAGTTGACGAGTAGACAAGTTGTTTGTTTGATTGCGAAAATTATGCGAAGAGACGAAAACTATGCGAAAACTTTTTTCATCTGCGATGACGCTAAATGCATAGTGATTGTAGGAGGTCGGGCCTCCGAGCCCGACAAATGATGGAAATTTCTTTTTTATATATCATTATAATTAACAATACCATTATCATTATCATTAACAGCTATTTTTGCTATCGTATGCTATCATTTGCTATGCTATGTTTAAAAAGTGAACTTGGCCACTCATTCTTCGGAATACCCAACCACTGCATGGCGCTCTTTGGCGCACTATCGGACGGATGAAGGAGAAAAGCGTAAAAAGAATAGTAAAACAAAAAATATGAAACTATCGACTATGAACTTTTTTTCTTACCTTTGCACCTGGTTAAGCCCCGATGGCGGAATCGGTAGACGCGTCGGTCTCAAACACTGATAAGGATACCTGTGCCAGTTCGACCCTCTATGCTCCCGATGTAACCGAAGAAAACATGACCCTCGACAAGATACTCTCTACGGAGAGCACTTTCTACGACCTTGTGTTCCTGAAGGAATATGCCAAACAGCTCGGACAGCCATTTGTAGTAAGTATGAGCCTTGGCTCGAACAATGGTTCTCACAACGGAAAGGGCGTGATAACAGAAGCTGTAGAGGCTATCTGCCAGGAGGGCGTGCCTTTGGTCATCTCTTCCGGTAACGAGGGAGATAGGAATATGTATCTTCATAAGGACTTCGAAAACGACACAGATACCCTGCGGGCAATGATAGCCATGAAAGAGCAATTTGAGAACATCGAAGGTTTCGTGCCCAAGGATGCTGACCTTTGTATGCGTTTGTCGCTGGTCAAAAAAGACATCGACGACGAATGGATGACTATATGGCAATCGCCGATGCTCAATCCCGAGACGGGCATCCTGCCCGACTTCATCAGCGAGGAACTGCCTGAGCTGAAGGAGGGCTACAGTGGCATTTTGCGTTTAGGCATGTCGCGGGAGCCCGACCAAGTGCGTATGAAAGTTTGCGGTTTGGGTTCGCTGGAAGAAGACTACTTCTTAGAATTGACCGTTGGCAGCAAGCAGGGCGTGGCCCTCGACATCTTCAATGCCGAGCTGACGTCTCAGGGACGGGAAGGCTACTTGAGCAGTGTGAATTCCATGACGTTGAATGACTGGGCCACAGCGCCATCCTGCATTTCCGTAGGCGCTTATACCGCTAACACGATGGTTCGCTCCCTCTACGTCGAGCCAACGACGTCAATCGAGGACACACTCAACGACATTGCCTCCCTGAGCAGCTACGGCACCGGCCTCAATGGCGTGCATGTGCCCACCATCTGTGCCCCTGGCATTAATGTGGTGGCAGCCGTGAACCATTTTAATGTGGAATACGACCATAATGACAAACCGATGCCATACCGCTCCGAGATGACTTGGCAGGGCTTCCCCTATAACTCCGAAAGCGGCACGTCGATGGCAGCGCCTACCGTGGCAGGAACCATCGCCCTGTGGCTGGAAGCCAACCCGAAGCTGACATGTGCCGAGGTGAAGGATATCGTTTGCCGCTCCGCCCGCACTGATGCGTTTAGCGAAGCCAAACCTGACCAATTCGGCAAAGGCAAGATCGACGCCAAGCGCGGACTCGAGATGGTGCTCAATGAGGGTACTGGCATCAGTGACATTTCCAAGGGGCAACGCTGTGAGAACAACGTGATGTACGACCTGCAGGGACGTCCTTGCAGACAGCCTAGCGCCAAAGGTATCTACATAAGAAACGGAAAGAAAATCATCATCAACTGAGTTCTGAACCAGGAATTCATTCCAGGATTTCATTTGGTAACAGAATAACACAAAGAAGCAGCGGCCCATTCAAGAAGGATGGGCCGCTGTAAAAAGTATGAGTTTCCAGATCTATTTTTTTTTCAATTCCTTCATATCCATTTATATATGGAACAATATAGTTATGAGACCAAGCACTTCCTCCTCCTTTATCTATACCAAAATATTTATTTACAAACTATGCACATTCTTTTAAAGGATATGTTCCTATTTTATGCATTTTATATTTGTTTCTAGCTCTGTTTTCACGATATTCTAGAATAGGCTTACTATCTATATCAAGATGGGTTGGAACAAACCAATCTGCAACACCTATTCCTTTTTTTATTAAAGATAATATTTTTCCCACCTAATGTTTTTCAATTATACGCATAAAGAATTATTTTGTTATATTTCATGTAAAACTTAATTGCTTCATAAGTATGATAACTTACAGCAAAACATCCTTCACTAGAGTTAGTTAATGGAAAATTCACACCTGGCAGATTGAACGGCAGTAAAGTGGCCATTATGCTAGGATGGATGTATATACCCCGTTTCTCTGCATTAGAGTTTGTGTCGCTCCATCCTTTGAGTTTGATGGCTTCCATGCCGTTTTTCATTTTTACAATTCCTTCGAGGGTATATTTACCGAGTGAAGAACAGTTGCTGCCTATCTCATTGCTGAACTCAGGTTTGGAGGGAGTGCTTTTGCCACCACATCCGTGAAGAACGACTCCTGAATATATTAAATCTGCTTCTTCACTA
>CACZGH010000043.1 GCA_902780635.1 uncultured Prevotellaceae bacterium | reverse complement strand
ATCACGTCGAAATTGTCTATAAGCACATCGGGGAGGATGGCACGCAATAGGGTCTCTGATTTCATGCCACAAAGGTAACGAATTACTCTTGACCGTGCAGCCTGCCAACCATGTTTATCCGCTGACCCATGAAACTTAGAGCATGACCTTATCGTGCGGACCCGTGAAAGCATTTAACTAAAACGCAAGAGGAGACTTTTCGCTTGAAAAGTCTCCTCTTGCGTGGGTGCTGATGGATTCGAACCACCGAAGTCGAAAGACAGCAGATTTACAGTCTGCCCCATTTGGCCACTCTGGAAAACACCCCCTTGAAATGAAAAAAGTGGACGTTGGCGGATTCGAACCGTCGACCCTCTGTCTGTCAGACAGATACTCTAAACCAGCTGAGCTAAACGTCCATTTCCTATTTCGAGTGGCAAAGGTAGGCATTTTTTTTGATTCCGCCAAATTTTAGATTGTTTTTTTGAACAAATGGCGTTTTTATTAAGAAAAAAGAACGGCCATTTCGTCGTCTCTAACATATAAAACGATGAAATGGCCGTTGATGTGATCAAAACACTCCTTAGAAAAGTGTGATCTTATAGCCGAGTGTCAGCTGGAATGTGAGGTTCTTGCTGTCAAGAGAGTGGAAGGACGACTTGTCCTCGAAGATCTTGGTGAGACCAAAAGTGTAGCGTGCGTCGAGTACAAAATTCTTGAATTCATAAGACAGACCCACTGGGATAGCCATGTCGAAACTCTTCACGTGGTCCAAGTCATCGGAAACCTTGACCGATCCGACCTCACCTTCGATTTTTCCAGAGAGATTAAAACCAGGCTGAATACCAGCTTTCAAGGCCAAACCCTTCAGTACATAGAAGTTGGCAACGATAGGCACTGTGAGGTAATCGAGCTTAAAGGTGGCATCAAGTTGTTTGCTGTCTATCTCTGCACCCTGCTGAGAATAGTTGAGTCCACCTGCGAGGCTGAACTTATTGGTGAGATAATATTCAAACTCAGGACCTACTATCAAACCTACGCGAGCTTTGGTGTCTTCGGTATTGTTGAAGTCGGCTGCACTAAAACCGATACGAGGCTGAACTGTAAACTCACCTGCTTCATGCTGTGCAAAAGCGGTGGCCGATGCCAAAATGACAGCTGCTACAATAAGAAATCTTTTCATGTTCTAATAATTTAAGTGAATAAAAAATATATAAAATAAGATTATCTATTTCCCAATCTAAAATCAATCCACTGAACAAGTTATTATTTTGCAAAATTAGTAAAAAAAACAAAACTGACAAACTTGAGGGTGCCTTTTTTACAGAAACGTAGGAAATACGTTGTTTTGCAATGATTTCCAACGTTTTTGGCGTTGATAACGTTCAGAAAGGATAACCGATAGCGAGATGGATACTTTGTCCGTCGCTAAACTTACGTATATTGTAAAAACCGTTCTTGCCAGTCTCATAGGGTACATGGAGACCTATACCCCAGTCAAGTCGTACCACGAAAAAGTCAAGGTCATAGCGGAATCCAATGCCCGTGCCCAATGCCATCTGCTTGAAGATATGTGAAGGTTTGAAATCGGTATCATAGTCATCTTCATCATACCACTCGTCGAAGTTCCATACATTGCCTGCATCGAGGAATAAGGCGCCATACAAATTGCCAAACAGTCGCGGGCGGTATTCCAAGTTGGCCTGAAACTTTATATCGCCCACCTGCTCGATATATCTCCACCTCCGCTCCTGCGAACGGAAGTTGCCAGGGCCAATGCTACGCACGGTGAAAGCTCTGACACTATTGGCTCCTCCCACCCAGAACTGCTCTGTATAAGGAGCGTATTCGCTGTTACCATACGACCATATCACACCTGCATTGAGATGCCCCACTAGTTTGGAATCTTCCGATACGCTCCAGGTCTTGGTTAAATTGGTCTCTATCTTCAGAAACTGTGCGTATGGGTTTTTGAATAGTTCCTTGTAGTGTTCATCCCATTTCTTACCATTGGCCATGTAGGCTAGCGAGAGGAGATTTCCCGCCTCACTGACTGATGTCTCCCAGAAAATAGGGTTCCGGTAACGAGCTGGACTTGAAAACATCACGGTATATTTCATTTTCGGGATAAACATATCCATCATCGACGCCATGAGATAGGGATGTTCTGTGAGCATCTCAAAGAATTTTTCTGTTCCATTCTTCAGATAGTTGTACTCCACCATCAGTGGTGTGAACTGATGCATCCACTGAGGAGACTTCTGCATCTTATAGGTCAGTTCACCTGATACAATATGACGCTTGAAATAGCCAGAACGGTTGACGACATTGGTAGACGCCTTGATGAGAGTGGACTGCAACAGGTACCGGCGGCGACGAACGGGATTGCCATTGGCATCTCGACGTGTTTGGGTCGACTGCTGCAACGACTTGGTGGGAAACCAAGTGCGCTTGGAGAAAGGATTGAAGAGCCGGGGCAGTTCGATGGAGGCATCGCCGCCATATTCATAAGAGTTGATCTCTGAGTCGGAGCTGTCGAAGGCATGGCCGGTCTGCCACTCGTAGGATCCGTGCAGGTTAATATCCAGTTTCTCGCCTCCGCGGAATGCGTTGCGCTTGGTGAGACCGACGACCAACTGAGGCCCTAAGAATCCCGATGTCTTTCCTTTCAGGTTGGATTCTATATAGAAATCATAGGGTCGGTCGAAGGTGCAGTTGAGCCTCAGGTCCAAAGTGTCGCAAGTGGCTGATGTGTCACGCGGCGTGAAAGTGAAGTCAACACGGCTGAACAACTCATTGGCCGCAAGTTTGTTGGCAGACTCCAAATAGTCTGTGTAGTTATAGAGTTGGCCAGCCCTCAGTTTCAGGTCACGCACGATGACACCAGGTCTGATGGGTGGGTGCGACCCGCTGAAATGGATGGTGTAGCGACGGCGCTTGATGGAGTCCTCTATCTGACGTAAATAAGACTTGCGCAGATAGATGTCGACTTTGCCAATATACCACTGTCGCAGCGCCTGTGTTGGCAGGCTGTCGGCCATCTGCATTCTCAACTGCACTTTCCCAGGTACGGCGAAGGTGTCGGCCAGATAAGATGCATAGCTGGGCTGATAGTAGAAATAGCCGTTGTCACGAAACAACGTGGCAATCCGGCTGCGCTCCGCATCGAGGGTAGAGACGTCGAAGGGGTCGCCGGGATGAATCTTTGCCTCTGTCGCCGCACTGTCTATCAACAATTTAGCATCATGAGGGAAATTCTCATAAGTGATGGTGTCGAGCGTATAAAGAGGACCCATATACACATTGTAGGCCAGTTTTCCCTTTTTAGGATTGCTTGTCGGCACTTCCTTCGACTCCACCCATCCGTTGAAATAGCCATGTGCCTGCAGCGTGGACTGCGCGACGGAGGCTCTCAGTTCGGGATTCACATTGCTCATCAGCACAGGTGCCTTGCCAAAGGATTTGGTCATCCATTTAGCAAACTTCGACTCTGAGTCGGCATATCTGTTGTAAATCCACAGGCTGATGGGGAAAGGCGAGCGGTAAGAGGAACTGCCAAACAAGGCACCATTGGGCTCGCAGGCAAGAGCAGCCTCAATCTCCTCCTGTGTGGCGGTGAAATGGTCGCTGCGCTCATAGCCTTCATATTTGATCTTGTCGATGCCCGTGTAGAGTTGGTCGCCTTCTGGCACACTGCTGGTGGTAGAGCAGGCGGCGAACAGGGCCGCGGTCATCACTAGCGAGACACAGACGTGGATATGTATTCGCGGACTTCTCATGGCCTTCTGTTATTGATTGAATCGTTGGGTAATAAGACTCTCCTCACAGAGTCGACACGCAGGGTGTCATTGCGTGGCCGCAACATGAGCGTGCTGTTGTCGTTCTTGAAACTGAAGATGTCTTTGAAATGCTGCAGTTTCCTACGCCACAGGAAACCTACGCCATACTCACCGACATCACCCTCGAGCCAGTCGTATGAGTCGCGGTCGTAGAAGACTTTCACATATTGGTTGGAGGTGGGACTGAGTCGGTATTCAAACGTGACATTGGTGAGGAATGACTGGTTCTGAGTGGTCTCAGTGCCTGTGGACACCTTGCCACCCAACACGATACGCAGGCGGTTGTTCCAGAAACGCTTGGCAAACTTGAAAGAATAGTCGGTGTGCATAGAGCCAGTGGCATCGGTGGCATTGTCGACACCCACCGAGATATCAAGCGAGCGAAGGGCATTGCCAGTGATATTGTTGATCTCGCTCTGGAGGAACGAACTCAAGGCACCGTTCATGGTGAAGCCGCTGGTGTTGCCGTCAGCCAGGTACATGCCCGTGGTGAGCATCGTGACAGCCACTTTGCTCCGCTCCTCAGTGGTCATAGAAGCCAGTTCAGAGCCAATCGTGACATCGTCGGGGGCTTCAATGAGAAACTCCAGTCCCATGTCATCAAGTGTCTGGGTGATGATGACTCCGCACCGGAAGTCGACGCTGCGAGTGCTTCCTCCGTCATCCTCCACAGTGGCTTTCCGGTCTTCCGTGGCAGTGATATGAAGCACAGGATTCATCGGGTCGCCCTTGAACTCAATATAGCTGCCGTCTTGGATGGTGAACGTCTTCAGTGGTATGACCGGCAGCGAGTATTTCATCTCGCCGTTGCTCAAGGTGTACCGGCCTGTCAGGCGCAGATTGTCAATCACATTATAGCGCATCCGCAGGTCACCGCCACCGATGAGGTCGATATAGTTGCTATGATCGGCATTGAGGTCGCACTTGATATGAGCGGCCTGGTCGACATTCATGGTGAGATCCATTTCGAAGCCTGTGAGCGGTGGCCGTTGCACGACATGTTCGGTAGTATCTTTGAAGTCGACAAACTTGACCAGTTCGTTGAGGCGTGTATCGGCGGTGAGGGGTGAGTCGCGGAGCACATAGGTCATATCGGTAGAGCCGAGTACGTCAAGCCGTCCACGCATGTTAAGAGCGTCGAGTGGTCCTTGCATTCGTCCGAAGAAATTGACGAAAGCCTTGCCGTATGCTTCCGACTTCAAGTTCTCTTTGGCATTGATGAGCTGAAAATCACGGGCCTGCATACGTAGGTCGAGATACATCTTGTCCAAGTCGGAGAAGTCGAGATGTCCTTTCAGCTCCAGCGATTTGTTGTTGTGCGAGAACAACTCGAAATTCTCGAAAAGCAGATTGCTGCCCACGATGCGCACAGGGTCATTGGCAGCGCGCAGCTCCACACCATATGGGAGGCTGAAGATATAGGTGGAGTCGAGGTACAATTCGCCATCCACAATCGGTTGTGAGACAGGCCCCTTGATGGCCAGTTCTCCCTCAGCATAACCTTTGAATCCAACGAGCTGGTCGGGGATAAAACCATTCATCATCGACAGTGGCATGCGACTCATGTTCATGCGAGCATCAAGACTGCCCTTGCCCTCGGGATTGTAAGTGCCAGAGAGCTTGCACACCTCCTCGCCGTCTTGATAAAGTATCCCGTCCACAAAATGTGAGCCATCTTCATTAGGCATATACACAAACTCGGAGCTCATATTGCCGAGGTAAGAGCCCTCGTAGTTGAGTTTTGAGATGGCAAGGTCACTAGACACGGTCAGTTCGTCTGTGCCCTGAACGATATGGAAGTCTCCATTGGCCACACCCGACACCTTGGGCAGATACGGCAGGATGGACATGATTTTTTCCAGGTCGAGTTGGTGCACACTCACTGTGAGGTCCTGCAGGGCATCCATATTGGTGTCGTCGGTGTAGACTTGCAGCCTTGCTCCGTCTTGTCCGATAAGCTTCAAGTCGGCAGAGAGACGGTTGTCGTTGGAAAGGAAGATATAATTGTCCTCATTGGCCTCGAATGGAATATAGCCTAAGACAGGGTTGGTTTTGACAAGTCGCATCCGTACGCCATCTTCCTCGATGATGGCCTCGGCTCCGATATCCAGACCCAATTTGTTATATTTGTCGTACAACTCCAAGTTGATATCCGCGCCACGCTCCAGAATAGACCCGTCAAACATGGCATTGAACACATACTGCGGATTGTCTATGCCGTTGCGCACCTGCCCACTGTAGTTGAAACCGAGACTGTCGGTGACCACCATAAAAGTGGCTTGATCGATCTGTATGTCTTTGGCGATGAGAGAATCGACGCTCATCGTGCCATTAAGTCCTTCATCATTCGACGAACTCATGTCTACATAAAGACTTTTGTATGAGATGCCTTCCTCTAAGAGAATATATGCGAAGACATTTTCTGCGCCACTGGTAAGATAGACATTCGCGTTAGGAAGTCGCTTGCGTAGTTCCGCCTGGTCAAAACGTTTCTCTTTGAGTTGTTTGTTGAGTGTGTCGGTAAATTTGCCCACATCAGACAAGAGTCGTTTATATCCTGCCCCCGCTGTCATGTCCAACAACAAGTCACCGCTCTCCACCTTGGCGTAGGTGGAGTCACGACGTGACATGATATCCAAGACGGTATCATCAGGCTTATAAAAGGTATCTTTGTAAAATACTGTCATATCAGAGAGATACCCATTTACTTTAAAGTTATCCTTTAAGTCGGTATCCACGTCGACATGGGCACAAATAGATGCGGTGAGAGGCTCATCGGCTATTTTCAAGCGATAAAGGTCAGCTTTTTGCAAGTCGCAAGAAAAAGTGCCCTTCACCTTTGAAGTATTCATTAAAGCATTGAAGGATAACTTTCCATCCAGCAAGGGGTTACGGCTATTAATGTCAGCGCTCAAAACACCTTTGTGGAGCAGAGCATTGGCGGTCATACCATCCAAGTCGTAGCCAGCGTAATGAAACTTATCAATTTTAGCCTTTGCCCTCATCGAAGTGGAGGGCGAAAGGAAGTCAGTGCCCTCACCGTCGGCTTCAATATGTCCGGTAAGCGGACTCAGCCCCATTTTCGGTAAGAAATGCTGCATGGGGAATTGATTTGCGTCGATGGTGGCGGAATATTTCATACGGTCGGCATCCAATGCCACCTTCGCCTTCACGTTTCCCCCACCCTCTTTGGCGACAAAATCTGCGCCATACTGGCTACCATTGACCTTGAAGTTGCCATCCAGCGCAATACCTCGGGGGATGGTCACCGTCTCATTGATTTCCTTGTCAAGCAACGCGGCAACAAAGTCGAGGTTATCTGCCTGCCCCTCCAATCTCACATCTGCTTTCATCTGTCCAGGTTGATTGAGATTGGAAACATATCCATCTGCCTGGAGACGGAATGCTGATGGCAACGACATGTTGAGTCCACGTATATCGGCATGCTTCATGTTGCCACTGACCTTGCCATGAACCGATAGGGGTTGGTTGGGCCATTTCCTGACAAAATCCTGCGGCATACCGCCGAGGAAGCGCATGATATCCTGTTTGCCCACATAACCATT
The DNA here is from genome assembly GCA_902780635.1 of uncultured Prevotellaceae bacterium. GTDB lineage: Bacteria > Bacteroidota > Bacteroidia > Bacteroidales > Bacteroidaceae > Prevotella. Next base: position 4,268 of record CACZGH010000043.1, on the reverse strand, counting down.
GACATCAGCAAACATTTTTCCAGGATTTTTGTCGTCGAAGGCATTCATATCCATCTCGACACTGGCAGATAGGTCTGAGTCGGGAGTCTTGATGCGAGCCGAGGGTAAGGAAAGACGTGTCGAGTCGAGCGCCACGACACCTGATAGGTTGTCAATCTGCAAACCGCTCTTCTCCTTGAAAGCACAAGAGCGCACAGAGACTTTTAGCCCCGCATCGCTGTAAGAGAGAGAGTCGAGTTGTAAATTGAGCTGACTCACGTCAAGATGGTTGGTATCAAGGCCATCGACGGGAAGCTCAAAGGTGTTGTCGTATTGTAGCCGCCCACCGTTCATGGCAAGTTGCTTCAGACGATAGGCACCTTTCTCAAGGTCAAAATCACCATCCGACGCCTGTGCGTCGGCAATATAGGCGCCGGCAGTAAGGGTGTCTCCCGGCAGTCTCACCTTGATGTCAGCTCGTGCGATGTTTAGGTCATCGACATGTATTTTCCATTTGTTTTCGGTCTCTGTTGTGTCGGGAGGAACCGTATCAGCGAGACAAATCTCCAGGCGTGCGCTGTCCAGCCGCGCCTTGTCCACATTGACTAACGACTTTTCAAGGTCGATGCCATGGCACTCCAATGAGAGCGACTCGACATAGCCTTTCACTCTGAGGTCAGGGATAAATCCATTGGTGTTAAGACCCACCTGTCGCAGACTGAGTTCGTCGACCTCCACTTTTTTCTTGAAGAGCGGTTTCAGTTGTACGTTGGCCACCAACTGTCCCACATCCGCAATCGTATCTCTGAGACCCGGTATAGAATCATTGTCTTTGATCATCTTAAAATCATCGATGACCAAGTCGAGGGGAAACTTCAGAGACACATGACCAACTGAGATATCCATGCCCGTCTGCTCAGAAGCATAAGCAGCCACCTTCTTTACTGCCCAATTTTGTACTGGCGGAAGATAAAGGAGCACCGTCAGCAAAAAAAAGAGCAGTATAGGAATCAGTATGGCCAGAAGGACCCACTTGATGGCTTTTCTCATAGGCTTATTCAGCATTTCACCATTTCATGCCACAATTTTTCGTCGGGCAGCGGTGCCTCGACATGGACCATCTCCTTCGACACCGGGTGCACGAACTCGATGCTACGTGACAAGAGCGAGATGCCCCCGTCAGGATTGGATCTCGGCGCACCATATTTCAGGTCGCCCTTGATGGGGCAGCCCATCGCCGCCAACTGACATCTGATCTGATGATGCCGCCCTGTGAGGAGTTTGACCTCCAAGAGACAGTATCTGTCAGAGACCCCTATCATGCGGTATATCAGTTCGGCTTTCTTTGACGACGGCACCTCATGGTCATAGACATAGCTTTTGTTTTGGCGTTCATTTCTGACAATCCATCCTGTCAGTCTCGCTTCTCTGACAGCAGGGCGTTGCTGGACGATGGCCCAGTAAGTCTTATGAACCTCCCCGTCATGAAACATCTTGTTAAGGCGTGCCAAAGCCTTGGAAGTGCGTGCGAAAACCACCAGTCCAGAGACAGGCCTATCAAGTCGGTGGACGACACCGAGGAAAACGTTTCCCGGCTTGTCGTATTTCGTCTTGAGATAGGCCTTCACCGTCTCTGAGAGCGGCGTGTCTCCGGTTTTATCACCTTGGACAATCTCGCCGCTGCGCTTAGAGACTATGATGATATGGTTGTCTTCGTAGACGACTTCCATCAGTGAACAACGGTGTTACATATTCATACCACCATCTACCTGTATGACTTGCCCTGTAACATATGAAGACAAGTCAGAGGCGAGGAAGGTGGCCACATTGGCGATGTCCTCCACAGTGCCGCCACGACGGAGTGGTATCTTCTTGATCCATTCTGCGCGGATGTTTTCTGGCAGAGCCTGTGTCATCGGTGTGTCAATGAATCCCGGGGCTATTGCATTGGCCCTAATGCCACGGCTACCCATCTCTTGACCGATACTCTTGGCAAGGGCAATGAGACCGGCTTTTGAGGCTGCGTAGTTGCACTGTGCCGCATTGCCGTGTACTCCAACGACGGAAGACATATTGATGATAGAACCGCCACGTTGCCTCATCATAATGGGAGTGCATGCGTGGATGAAGTTGAATGCCGACTTCAGATTGACATTAATGACAGCATCCCACTGTGCCTCAGTCATTTTGAGCATCAAGCCGTCTTTGGTGATACCGGCATTGTTGACAAGGATGTCAATCCTTCCGAAATCCTCCATCACCTGCTTGACCACCTCGGCAGTCTGTGCGAAGTCAGCGGCATTGCTGGCATAAGCCTTCACCTTGACTCCCAACTGAGCGATTTCCTGTTCTGTGGCCTTACCATTTTCGTCTATCACAAGGTCTGTGAATGCAATGTTTGCGCCCTCCTGGGCAAACTTAATGGCTAAAGCCTTACCGATACCACGCGCTGCACCTGTGATCAGGGCAGTCTTTCCTGTTAATAATCCCATTTTTATTGCTATTTTTGATCGTTTCAAGCGCTGAACACACTATAGCATACAGCGTTATTATTTATTAAAACTCTTTCCCAAGGCTCCATATACCACTTTTGCCACCAACGGCTTACTGGTCTCTGGTGTGAGACCATGCCCCAGTCTGCCATAGATATACGGAACTTCAAGCCCTTTAATACAATAATGAGTGATGTCAGCCACCAACTCTACATCATCGATGTCAAACTCTCCATCCGCCTTGCCGTCTGCATAGACTTTTCGGAATAGTTCTATCTCGTCTTCATCAAAGTGCTTGCGCATTTTCTCCACCATCCATATATTCCTGAAAAACTCAGCGCGCAGGTTGCCGTTGCGCACCACTGTCTCTTTGATCATACTCAGATGAGTATAAATGAGCTCTATCACCTTGTCCTGTGGTGGAATTTTCTTGGCAGCCACTTCATCTAGTTTGTCAGACAGTCTTTCAAGCTCTGACTCGATGACAGCATAATATACTTCCTCTTTGCTCTTGAAATAAGTGTAAAGCGTGCGCCGTCCCTTGCCTGAAGCGACAGCGATATCATTCATTGTGGTATTTTCTATGCCTTTTTTGGCAAAAAGCTGTCTTGCCACATCAACGAGCTTCTGCCGTGTCTTTGAAATGGACATAATAAACTCTAATTTGCACAGTGATTAATACATGTGCAAAAATAGTGCAATTATTTGACTTGCACAAATTTTTACGAATGAAATACAGCAGATTAATCTTTTTTTCATCTTTATGATGTTTCCATGCAAAAAATCACTAAAATATTTGGTGGAATGAAAAAAAAGCACTACCTTTGCACTCGCAAAATTAAAACCGCGGAGTGGAGCAGTTGGTAGCTCGCCAGGCTCATAACCTGGAGGTCGCATGTTCGAGTCCTGCCTCCGCAACAATGAAACCATCCTTAGGGATGGTTTTTTCGTTATTGGAAGTCTACTACCAGCACAAAAAAAGCCGTCTTAACGACGGCTTTTAATTCTTTATTTTGTCTATTACATATAACTCATCACTTTTTCATAATAGCGCTGTGTGCTGCGCACTTTATAGTTGATACCTCCCTGCCACATACGAATGGCACGCTCCACATTGTTGCTGGGATTGTAATAAGACTGGATGATGGTGAACATATCAAATGATTTCTCCTTACTGAAACGGTCGGACATTGAGAATCTCTTGCTCACATTACGACGCTTAAGGATGTTGTTGCACTCCTTGACCAATCCCGGAGAAATCTGAAGCGGTCCGCAATAGATGCCATTTCTTGCATTGACATTACCCCTGCTCTCCACTTGCATGATTGCATTAATAACAGGTGTCCAGTCAAAGCTTGACGCTTCTTCTTGGGCAGAGATTGTAGTCGTTGCAGAAAACCATGTAACCATCAACAGAAATACATACTTCATAAAAATCTTCATTATCCTTCGATTTATGGAGCCTCATCAAAAAAAACACGTAAATCCGATACTGATCTGCTATCGGTTGGGCTCCGATTAATAATCTGAATGGTCTTCAGAACAAAAGAAAACTCATTCATTAACTAACACGATGCAAAGGTAATAAAAAAAGTGCACAAAATGGGTATTTTTAGGGTGTTATTGAACAATTTTAAGAATTTTGCCGCCGAATTAACAATTGTTTGGAGCTAGGTTCGTTGTTCGCTGTTAGCTTTTCGGGGTCAGCGGATAAACCTGGTTGGCAAGGCTTGCACGGTCAAGAGTAATTCGTTACCTTTGTGGCATGAAATCAGAGACCCTATTGCGTGCCATCCT
>CACZGH010000042.1 GCA_902780635.1 uncultured Prevotellaceae bacterium | reverse complement strand
GTTGCCCATCACGTCGTACTCCGCCTTCTCGTCGTACTTCGTGTGGTAGGCCGTCAGGTTCCACCCCTCGCCGTAGTTGGCCGCCGTGAGGCGGTCCTGGCCGTCTTGGGTCATGTGAGCTATAATTATATTAAAAAAGAGTTATTCATTTCATTTCATTCTTGATTCTTCTGTCTATCTTAACAATAGGCTTTTCTATATCAAAATAAATGTCGGAGATGTGAAGATCATCGAACTTCAGGTCTTCCAGATTCTTTTCATATCTTAACTGCATTTTTTTGATAATTTCATGAACATCCATGGCTTCGTTGATACCAGCTTCATGCAGCTGCCTTTTATTAATATGGATGAATACTGCGACACTGTCTCCTGTGTAGATTTTCCTGTTAAGGTCACCACTGTACAGTTGTTTTTCCCTGATGATTTGAGGATGTCTGGAATCATCTACTTGATATTGACGGAGATAAATGGCATTTGGTACCGAGCTAATAGTCCAATTACGATCCACACCAATCTCACAATCAATTTCATGCCCATCAATACTAAGAATCAATCTTGATTGATAGTTGGTGTCCACACTTAGCGAAGTGTTATCGTGTATTGGGACAAAAACATCTAACTGCCTGTCGTTTTTAATATATGTGTCGAGATAAATGTCCCTTTCAAAAGAGAACCTTTCATCAGAGAGCTGGTTGTTGTATCTCCAAATGTCATTTACTTTCGCTAAATGAAGAACTACACAATCATCCTTTTTTTCATTTGTCCTTGTGCATGAAGGAAATGCTACTGTCAAGTTTAAAATGACTATATACAGTATTAGAGAATGGCTTTGTTTCATAATCGATTCATAACAGGTGATATTAAAATTTGGAGGAGATTAGTAGTAGCAGGACATGCCAGAAAAGAAGTGGTGGTACCGTCTTTTTTCATCTGTCTCATTGTCGTTGCATTTCCATTGTAAGTCTGATGTGGATTCATCCATTATTTCAGGGGTCTCCATCCTGAAGCAGAATGCAATAACGCTATTGGCGCATAGTCTGACATTGGCTATTTTCTGAGCCACATGGCACTCGTATACAGAGTCCGGGGTATATTTGACCTGCATTCTGTCCATCATATCGTAGATGTTGATATCTGAAGGAATCCCTGCTTTTTCAAGAAGGCTATCTGCCACCGTTATGCTGACAAAAATGGAGTCGCCAGGATGCAGCCATCCGTCTTTGTGAATGTAGGGGCGGGCCTTTTTCCTGTTCTCCACAACATTCCCATATTCGTTGAAGGACAAATCATACACAAATGGCTCACCCTCCCCTTGTTGAAAGAGTCTCACCGTCGTCTTCGACCCGATTCTAAAAGTGTCGATAAATAGGCTTATTTCCGATGGCTTCTTTCTGTCAATTGCATTGTCAGAATGGATGGGCAGGAAAGCAGGTGTTGACAAGTTGTTCTTAATCTTGTACACAAATAGTATAGACCTTGGAATGACATTGGCAACTTGTTGCTGCTTGTATCCTTCTGGATAGTTGTCCACCACAAATACCAATGAGTAGTCAAACATTTGTTTGGTGTGCTTAGCTGAATTCCTGTCCTGGCAGGATACAACCAAGGCTAATAGAATCATGCATAACCAAACATGAGGAGATTCTATACAATTATTCTTCATCTTGAATATATTTAATGTAATTGAATCACAGTTACTATGTTTGCATCGGCTAACACCCCGCCCCTTGGCGACGACCTTTAAAACAGGCGTGAAAATGTCACCTCTTGGCGTTTAGGTTTTCTTAGCGGACGGGCCCTTCTGAATACAGGGGACGGAGTTTTTGATACGTTTTTCATTTTCAGCCTCCGAATCGTACGGAATCCGCTACCCGTTATTTCTTGCGTAGCCACAGAATGGTATGGGCTTTTACGCCTGAACGTTCAAAAAGATGATTCAGGGCAGTGGCTTTTGAGGACATGGTGATTTTCCCACTTTTGGCATCTACTGTATGGATGGTGTACTTGCCTGGCACAATGGGGAGGCTGAAGTGGTCGGCGCAAACATAGACGAGGTAGCCAGACTGGTCGTTACCTATGGCCGCACAGCCTTTGCCGTCAAGGGGTGTCATCATGGGGAGATCGTGCAAGAGTTGCTGTTGCAGGGGGGCGGTAGAGTCAGCCCGAAGTGGAATGTTGGGCAGAGAGCCTCCTGCCATGAGGATGGCCCAGCCATATTCGGGATATTGCTGTGAGTGAAAAGTCACCGCTTTCTCTGGAAAACGCTCTCGGTATTCCCTCACAGCACGATAGGCCTCGTCGAAGCCGGTCTTGCCCACTCTCATCTTGCGCATCCATTGGCGGGGAGCCAGGTTGCGACCCGCCTCGGGCGCCCATAGACCGTCGGTGTTGTAATGCCAGTAGCGGATGTCGATGATGTCGACCACCTTGCTCAGCACAGGGTCGGTGAGTATGCTGTCCTGCGCGTCTTTGGTGCAGCTGAGGGCGACGAGGGGGTGATGGCCTGTCTCTGCTTCCCATTCAGCGATGGTCTCCAGCCAGAAACGGGTGAAGTGAAGCGGACCGGTATATTCGGCGCTGATGAAGTGCACCACATTGGGCTGGTCTTTCAGTTGGTCGAGGCACATCCGGATATACTGTTTGTGCAACGGGCGGAGCACAGGATCCTGCTCATTGTAAAACTGCTCTGCCATGAAGATACGTTTGTCGCCGGCAAAAGGCACTGGCTCAGGAAACAGGGTGCCGTTGATATTGTTGACAGGACGCCAGGGGCAGTCTACCCAGTGGGCGCCGGCCTCCAGGATGTTGTGCTGGAAATAATGCTCGTTGAAAAGAAGCATGCCGTAGGGGGCGGCTTGTGAGGCAAATTGGTTCAGACGGTCCCAGTACCATAGGTTGGGGCGAGAGAGGTCGTAACGTGACAGGCCATCCCAGGCTGTGCCTTGTCCACTGCGGGCAAAGGGCTGCTCGTAGAAGGGTGCCCAGACATCGCCGTCAGCACGACGCACACGCTCATGATCGGTGCGGCGCAGGTCGTACCACAGGCCATAATGGTGGTCGAGGGCAGAGAAGTGGTGGCCTCTCAAAGAGGAGACCACAGAGCCGATACGGTCAGTCCAGCCTGTGCCCTCTCGTCCTGGCACAAAACGGGTGATGGCAGGCTTCGCCTCTCGGGCCACGAAATTGTCTTTCACACGGCCGCTCCACCAGGGTATATCGTATGGGCACCCTGTGAGGAGGCCTCCGTCAGCCGTGAGGTGACCATGGTCGATGGCGACGGTGACGGCCTGAGTAGGCCGCTTGGTGGTAGGGTGGTATAAGATGGGTTTGGTGGGTGTGGTGTCTGCGTGATAAGGGATGCTGTCTATCCACATCTCAAGGGTGAGACGGGGCTGCGTGAGTGACTCTTGGGCCAGTGACATGGCCTGCTCGACAGTCGGTGAACTGGTGGCATTGGTGGAGCGGGGGAGAAGATGACTCAATTGCGCCACATGCTCCACCAGTTTGGGTGGAAATTCGCTTCCGGGGACATAACTGGACAGATAAAGGGCATAGCGGTTTGACAGTTGGTCATAGAAAAGGGAGCGCGGCGTGACGTGGTCGTTGCTGCTGGTCCATTCGCCGTCGCCGGTCAGGGTGCCCCAGCAACCATGGGCACTGTTGCGGTTGTCTTCATCGGGCGAATAGCAGTCGATGGTCGAGGCAGTGCATTGCCAGAACATAGAGTTGGCTGTGTTCCAGCCAGTGCCAAACTGAAATTGTCCAAGGTTGGCGAAGCGCAGGTCATGACCGTCGATGTTGACGATGTCGAAGAGCAGTCCCGTTGCCCAGGAACCGATGCTGCCACTGAAACCCAGTGAGTGCTCACCCTCGCACTGTACAAAAGCATTGGGACCGGCCGCACCATAGCCAGCAGCGAAGTCGTGGATGCCCTCACGCGAGACACAACGCTGGAAGAGGGTCTGTTGCCCACGGGTGAGGAAAACGTTTCTGCGCCAACCACCAATTTCTGAGACAGGCTCTTGGGCGACGCAGTCCTCCACGGTGATACGTGAAGTGCTCTTTTGGAGGTTGACGGCACTACCGGCAAGGTGCCTGAAGTTCACCCTGCGCACCCAGCAGTCGCGGGCATGGTCAATGAAAATGCCATCCCAGCAGTGGTCCTCGTCTTTGGGATTCCAGTCGTTGACGGCGGCCATGAGAGTCATATTCTCAATGCCGCACTCCTTGATCTCGCCGATGTGAGGGTTTCTGATGATATAAGCGCCACCGTATGCCTGTGAAAGGGTGGTGGTGATGGGGGCGTCGATGTGGACGGCATTCCCCACGATATATTCGATGGTGCGGTCCCAGGTGATGTCGATATCGGTGGGCTTCCAGCCTGTGTAGTCGAGACCACCGCCAAAGTCATCCATCTTTAGGTGGTCTATCCAGGCTTTGGTACAGGGGCGTACAATGTCGATGCGGTCGCCCGCTTTCAGTGGCTCTCGCATCTGTCGGTCGATCGTAAGGGTGGTGCTGCCGGCTGGTATCTTGTCGTCAGAGATAAAAAGAGTGTCTTTTTCAGAGACAGACCACTTGTCTCCCTCCACATAGATGATGGCACCCCGGTCCACACCCTCTTTGAGCAGGGTGGTCTTGTTCTTGTTCATGCCTCTCAGCACAATGCCCGATGCTTGGATGCGCAACGGCTGACTGAGATGGAACGTCCCCTCGTCTAAGAGCACCGCACCACGATGGCCGTGGACGTCTGCCTTCCGGGCGGCCACCTGATCGATGGCTTGTTGGATGAGCGCAGAGCAGTCGCCCTCCTGCCATGCCACAAAGACAGCCACACCGACATCGGGTATCGGCGCCCCTGAAGCACAATAGCCGCAGGTGGAGTAGTCCATAGGCACATACATTTCTTTTTTCGGCTTCTTTTGAGCACTTATGTCGATGCTGAAGCATATACATAGGCTCATCAGCAATGGGAGGCATCTGTTGAAATACATATTTTCAAGTGAAAGGATGATATGTAAAGACGCTCGGGCTGCTAAAATGTACTCTTACTCAAGTTGAGAGGTGTTAAGGAGTTAAAGGAGTTAAGCCAAATGATTCTTTTGTTTATTCCTTTTATCCTATGATTTCTAATTGATGCCATTGAGGCCAATTACTTCAGATAATCTGTGGAAATGGCTTAACTCCTAAGCGTAGCGATAACTACTTAACTTCTTAATTACCTGCTAGTTGAGTACATGCGACTGCTTACTGATGAACTTTGAGAATCAACTTGAATACTCAGAAGTGCGGCACTACTCATCTCACGTATTTCTTTCCGTCTTGGATGTAGACACCTTTTGAGGGAGCCTGCTGAAGCAACCGCCCATAGAGGTCGTATATCTGATGGCGGGTGGTAGGCGACATGATGGGTCGGTCGTTGATGCCGTTGGGAGACTTGTTGGTCTCTTGTACGTAAGCCATATGTCCCATGAACAATAGTGTATGGGTGATGTTGTGCTCGATGGTGAAGTAGAAAGGACGGTCGATGACAAAGGTTTCGTCTGCTTCAGGAGGCACACAATCCGTAGCCTCAATGACGGTGACGGCAGCCGCTTCTGTGCCTTTCTCGTCTACAATGATTTTGCCACACTGGAAAATCTGATCGATACCACCTCCTTTAGTTGTCATATTGCTGAAGTCGGCTGTTGTCTTGAAAGCATCTGTGATGCCTAACTCTTTTAGGATGTCTTTCAGATTGTATTCTCCTTCGATGCTGAATTTGGGCATTTGCAGTTTGAGGTAAAGATTCGTACTGCTGCTGACAGCTGTCTGCCAGTCATCGTAAGTCAGTGAGGGGAATGCCTGCTCATCGATAGGCAAGAAGATGGTCATCGAGAAGTCGCCAGATCCATAGGGAAGGGTCACGGTCTTGAAATGTTGGGTGGTGGTGGTCTTGAAATTGTCGCTCTGTTGCATCATGTCCACGTCAATACTTGTACCATCGGTCAGATGGAAGGGCTCAACATGAGTGTCTACCTCACTGAAGGGGTTGCTCCAAGAGCCTTTGAAATAGAGCGCATTGGCAAGCAACAGCCAAATGTCGTCATTGGGCTCGTTAAGGATAGAAGGAATCAATTGGTGGGTTTTCTCGCTCACCCATCTGTTGATCTGATCAATGCTTTCCTGCAACCCGAAGTCCACCTGGGCGGTTTCTGCCTCATAATAGGAGCGAAGGGCGATGAGAAAACTGTCATGCATGGGCGTTCCACATCTTGTCCATAGGCCATTGGCGATTTCGCAGATGGGGTATTGTGCATCATAAAATTCCTTGTAATCTTCTTCTTCCTGGCCCCATCGGGGATTCCACTCGTAGGGTGGACGATAGGTGAGCTGCTTGGTCAGCGTTTGGTTGTAGACATTCACTTGCTCCATGTCATAATCAGCTGTGCCCAGTACTTCCCGTATCTCAGAAAGGGTGTTGCCGCCAGCTCCGTTCTCCAGCATCGAGAGGGCTATCTGTGCGGAGAGAGGGGAGAAAATGACGTTTTCGTCGATATCCTCGGCCACTTTGTCGAACAATGTGAAAGAGAACTTCTGGTAGATGGTCTCCAGCGGCTGCAAACTTTCCTGAGCCATCATGCTCATGCTTGTCGTCAGCATGCCCATTAAAAACAATAGCTTTTTCATATCATTTGGTGTTTGAGGTTTTTATTTGAGGTGTTTTTTCCCATTGATGATGTAAATGCCTTTTTGGAAAGGTTTGACTCGCATTCCCATCAGGTTGTGGCATTCATTGACAGATAGGGGCGTCTTTTGGATGGCAATGATGCCATCGGGTGTCAGTGTCACCGATCGTCCGGCCAGTTGGAGCACCGTGTGGCTCACATTCCTGCGTTTGGGTTTTTCTGTCGCCTCAGTACCTATTGGAGACACTAAGAGAGGATCGTATAAATATGCCATCGGTCCGTCAAGACATCCCACTTTGAACAATACATTATTCCAACAAGGCAGAATATCACCTTCGACTATCACGTCATGATGGTAAGTCAGGCCTTCTGCCGTAATGGTGTCGGTCTTTGTTGAAATGACAACAATGGTGTCATTGTATGTACTATCCAATAGGGAGTAAAGGAAATGACTGCCTGGCTCGAAAGTGCCGAAATCGTAGAGTACGAACTCGTCGGAGATGCCGTTCTTGCATAGCCGGGCATAGACCACCGTGTCGCCTCTCTCGGAGCGTACGTATCCGATCGTCAAGCCTTCTTTCACGTCAATGAGGTTGAGGTAGTCCACACCGTCTATCGTGGTGTGGCCGCTTAGCTCAAAGATGAAATCTACGACCGTCTCTTCATCCAGGCATTCCACCTCCCATCGTGTGCCTTCTCGCCACACATCCTGAGCGTAAACAGACATCGACATCAGCAGAGCTGACAATAGCAGTATGAGATATCTTTTCATAGACTATATTTTGACAGATAGGTTTCTAAGGTCTCGTTCATCACGCTCTCTTCCAATTTGCGTTTCATGCGTTGCTTTCTGACAGCCACAGAAGAGGGGGCGATGCAATAGATATTGGCAATGACGGGATTGGGCACTTTCATAGCGACCAGACAGCAGAAGCGAACATCTTCGTCACTGAGAGAGGAATGGTTCTTACGCAGGTGATAGGTGAATTTGGGAAGCACTAGATTGGTGTTCTCCTCTATCAGTTGCCACGACTTCTCGTTCAGGTCGATGTGGCCGGTGTGGGTGCGCTTGGCATTGAGAATGGGCAGAAGGATAGCGTAGAGATGTTCGTAATACCTTCTTTGCAAGTCTTCGTTGAGCGCCCTGACCTCTGCCTCACTGCTTTGGGCATCCTCGGCCAGACGAAGGGCCTCCAATTCGGCTTGATGCGCGACTACAGCCCTGCGGCGAAACACCACGATGGCGACCACGGCACCCGCCAGTACGATGGCACTGACGGCCAGTAGCCCCCACATTCGGGCCTGGGCTTGTGCTTTCATCGTCTGTTGGCGTGCGGAGGCCAGTTTCATCTGCTCTTCATGCTGCAACTGGTGGATGCTGGTCATCGCCTCTGATGCCTCACGCTGGGCGGCGGAGTCATTGAGTTCGAGCAGCAGTTTGGCGTCTTTGAAGGCTTGCAGGGTCTGTCCCCGTCGCTCATGGATGCTCTGAAGGAGGCTCAGCTCTTCGATCCTGGCATACAGGCTGTCGGTTTGAGCGTACTGGTTGATTTTCTTCTCTGCCTCATCGTAACGACCGATGTTGTTCAGCATATACACTTCGGAGAGATGGAAGATGTCCTTTTGTGCGATGGGTGGGTAGATGGCTTGTGCCTGACGGAGGGAGGAGACCACCGAGTCGGTGGCGTCGGTTTGCAAAAACACCTGACAACGCATCAACTGGCATTTGGCACGAAATTCTGCAGAGTCGGATGGTGCCTGCGTCAATGCCTTGTCTAAATAGGAGATGGCTTGGTCATTGTCACCTTGTGTGTAGCGCGACACACCCAGTGTGAAAAGGGTGAGGGCTGTTTTTCCTGTGTCATCCATCGACTGTGCTGCTTCCAATTGCCGGACGAGGTATTTCTCTTGTAGATGAAACAGATTTTTCTTCTCGTAAGCAGATGACAATGCTTGGAAGAGTTGGTAGTTGACTTGTGGGTCGTGGCATCCCTTGGCATAGTCGGCGGCTGTGAGCATCAGGGTGAGCGCACTGTCGGTTTCGTGTTGCTTGTACAGCATCTCGCTGGTGTCGAGCAGACGGCTCACCATTTCGGTCGTGTCTTTGCCATCGTATGCCATCCTCTGTCTTGATGGTTCACAGGCTGTGATGACTACAAAAAGCATTGTCAATATGTAAAATGTATGTTTCATACTTTCTTCTTCTTTTTTTTGCAAAGATAGTATGAAACTTTAGGAAAAACAATAGCCTGTGATGGCTTGTCTATCGGTTGATAAGGAAAGAAAAGGGGAAAAATATCTGATAATAAGCATCTTGCGGGAAACGCAAATGTATATCGAAAATCGTGGCGCATCCTTCAAGATGCGCCACGATATCATGTCTTGAGCTATAAGTCCAACTTTCTTATGGCAATGTGTCGGAGAGTGGGTCGAAGAGACCATCGGCATTGCGGCCTAAGTCGTGCCATCCCACTGTCTGGTGCAGGGTGGGGTTGGTCTGCATAGCGTTCTGACGCAGGCCGAGGAAATAATAGGTGGGCCGGTACTGGATGGTCAGTGCGTCGTCATTACCGTCGGCGTTCACATCCTTGCGCATGAGGAAGATGTCGTAGAAGTCGGCCAACTCACGCACCTTGGCGTCGGCGATGCCATTCGTGCTGGTGAGATCCTCGTCGAGTGTGATAGGCTCCGGACGGTTGCCCTCTGTCGGATCGGTCTCGCTGGGGTCGATACAGTAGAGCACAATCTGATGACGCTTGGTGCCATTGAGAGGTTTCACACCCAAGTAAGTGCAGGTGTTGCCACCGAAGCCAGTGAGCGCCCATGACGGTTTGATGGCTGCCTGTCCCACGCCACCGTCGAAGAGCATCCAGCGATGCATGTCACTATATCGGTTGCCCTCGAAAGCCAATTCTATCTGGCGCTCGTAGAGGATGGCGGAGAAGAGCTGGGCACGGTCGCCATTGATGCCGGCGGGCAGGCCGTAGTTGTTGGCGGAGGTGTAGCCCACGCGGGCGCGGATTTGCTGCAGGGCTTGCACAGCCTCCTCATTATGGCCAGCGCCACAGGCGGCCTCTGCGAAGTTGAGCAGCACCTCAGCATAACGCATGGAGATGAGCGGTGCGGCGTTCTTCATGAAGCCTTTGGGGTTGCTTTGGCTGTTGATGTACTCGTAGAAAGGTGTATTGTGCAGATGCAGGTCATCACTGCGCTTGCGCACATAGATAGAGTGACTGCTGGCTTTGTCAGTGGTCTGGGTGAGCAACTCGGGCCAGTAGCCGCTGGAGGTGGTCACTTTGTCCAGGTCCTCTTCCTTGTCGTTCCACATATAGCTCCATAGGGCGTAATTCTTGCCTGTGGTATAAACGTCGGAGGGGATAATGCCATTGAGTGATGGGTCGGTGAGGCTGACACCTCCCTCGCTCCACTGCCACTGCACACCAGGGAAGGCAAAGGTGCGGTAGAAGCGTGGGTCGCGGTTGAGCCAGAATTTCAGTTTGTCGTACTTGATGCTGCTCTCACCGGGTTTCAGGCCGTCGGCCATCGGGAAGAGGTCCACCATCTCGGCTGTCGGGGTGTAACCGCCACCGCCATTGGTGTTTCTCGGACGAATGCTGTGCTCCCAACGGTTGTATTTGCCGTAGTCGGGCTGGCCAGAGACATTGTCCTTGGTGTTGTGCAGAGTGATGAAGATGGCCTCGTTGGTGCTGCCGTCGCTACCCGTGTAGTCCATCCAGATCTTTGCCCAGTTAGCACCGTTGTTGGCACCGCCATTGCCGTTGTAGGCAAGACCGAAATGCCCCTCCTGCAGTTTCTGCAGGGCAAGTTTGTTGGCTTCGTAGGCGGCAGTCCAGCGGGTCTGGTCATCGTTGCGGTTGAAGACAGGGCTGGCATAGTAGAGCAACATCTTGCCTAGCATGGCCTGGGCCAGACCGGAGGTGATACGTCCGAAGTCTTGTGCCTCGTTGCTCCAGCGGGCGGGCAACATATCAGCGGCGCGTTGGAAGTCGGCGCAGATGAAGTCGACACAGTCTTTGGTAGTCTGGCGTGGCACGATGAGGTCGGTTCCGTCGCCACCCTTGCCTAAGATGGGGTCTTGCACATGATCGATAAGGGGTACGCCTCCATAGATGGTCACTAAATGGTAGTACATATAGCCGCGGAAGAAATAGGCCTGGCCGAGCAACTCGTTTTTCTGCTCGTTGGTGAGGGCCTCTGACTTCGTCACATTCTCTATCACGTCGTTGCAGTTGCGGATATGTCCCCAAGGGCTATACACATCGTTGGCCACATAGAAAAAGTCAAAATTGGCGCCTGAGAAATTGTAGGTGACTTCCTCTTCGGGATTGACGAAGATGGAGAATCCGCCGTATTCCTCAGTGCTTTTCGACCATTTGTCGGGATTGCCCACTGGTGTCCAGTCGTTGGGCTTGTTGGTGCCGTTGCCGTCGCCGCCGTCAGAGACGGGCAGTATCCAGTAGTAAAGGTTGTTCAGACGCTCCTGGGCACCATTATAGTCACTGTAGGCCGTTGTCTGGTTGAAGTTGCCGTAGTTTTTCTTCTCCTCCAAAAACTCGTCACTGCATGAGGTGATGCCAAAGGCGATGGAGGTCAGCACAAGGGCAGCTGCATATATATTCTTGTTTTTCATCTTATATCTCCTCATTGTTTAGGTTAGAACGAAACATTGATACCCATGGTGTATTTGCGCAGGTTGGGATAGCGGCCATAGCTGCCGGCCCATGAAGCCCAACTCTTGTCGGGGTAGTTGTTGATGAAATTGATGGCATTCTGCACGGTGAGGTTCAGACGCACGCTGCTGATGCCTAAGTGCTTCACCCAGGTGCGGGGCAGGGTATAGGCTACGGTGACATTGCGCAGCGTCACGTTCTTGGCGTCGATGAGCCAGTAAGACGAAGCCTGAGCGTTGACGTTGCTGTAGCGCATGTTGGGCATTTGGGCGTTGAGGTTGGCGGGAACTGTCACACGGCCAGATGCGTCGTAAATGTCCTCGTAGTTGAACATGTCGCTGAAAGAGGAGGGCATGTTCTCATACTCATAGCCACCGAAGTTGCTGCTGGCAGCCTGACGGAAGTCATTGCCCACCAAGGTCTTGGCACCCCAACTGGCACCCAGCTGTGCCTGCAGCGAGAAACTCTTGAAGCTGCCGCCGAGGTTGAGGGTACATCCGTAGGGGTTGCTGGAGTATTCTGACAGACGGATAAAGTCGTTGCCGGTTGTCACCTTGCCGTCTTTGGCGGCGTAGGTGCCGTCGCCGTTGTTGTCGCCCTGCAGGTCCTCATAGATGAGCATACCGGGACGCACCTCGCTCTTGGTCATGCCGAGATACTCAGTGATGCCGTATTTGTCGAAGTATTCCTCAATGTCCTGATAACTGCGGAACATACCGAGGCACTTGAAGCCCCAGATACCGCGGTCGGTGCGCTCGCCATAGACTACGTCGTCGTATTCGGGGATGGCCTGGAAATTGGTCACCAACATCTTGTTGTCGCTGAAACCAGTGGAGAGCTTCACCCAATAGTTGATGTCCTTGCCGATCTTGTCGCGCCAACCCACGTTGAGCTCCCAGCCCCAGGCGTCCAGTTCACCATAGTTCTCAGGAGTAGCCTGGGTACCGACGGTGGTGGGGAACTGCGAGGTGCCGGTGCGGGTGGCGAAGAGTTCACGGCCTCGCTCATAGTAGTAGTTGAAGTCGAAAGTCAGACGGTTGCGCAGGAAGTGGGCGTCGATACCAAAGTTGGTCTTGTAGTTCTTGTCCCAGTGCACATCGGAGTTGACACCAGCCTTGGGCATGACAAGGGCATAGCCCACATTGCTGTTGATACCGCTGGAGCCGAAGATGGCACCCTTGGCAGCATTGCGCTCATAGAGCTGTGTCCAGAGCCAGGCGCGGATGTTGTCGCGGCCCATCAGACCCCAGCTGGCGCGCAGCTTAAGGAAGTCTACCCACTTCACTTTCTCCTGGAACCAGTTCTCTTCTGAGATGACCCAGCCAGCACTCACTGATGGGAATTTGCCCCAGTAGTTCTTGGGTGCGAACTTGGTGGAGGCGTCGGCACGGAAAAGGAACTCAAAGAGGTATTTGCTGGCGTAGGCGTAGTTGAGACGTCCTACATAGGAGAGCATACCGCTCTCGGTGCGGTTGCCGGAGGCGTCTTTGTCGCCAGTGCCCGAACTGAACTGTCCGTCTTGATAGGCGATCAGCTGGGTGATGCTGCCATACAGGTCCTCACCCCATGCCTCGGTCTTCTCGATGGACCCTAAGGCACTCACGTCATGCAAGCCGAACTGACGGGCATATTGCATGGTGAAGTTGAACTGATAACTGTCACTGCGGGCGAAGTTGCGGCTGATGAGACCACCGTTGCTGACCAGTCGCAGCACACTCAGGGTATTGTCATCGTATACGACATCTTGGCCAGTGTAGAGGTGGTTGCCAGAACCGCCTCTGTCAAGGAGTCGGTAGACATCCTGGATGGTTTGTACGGTGTTGTTCTTGGAGTTGCTGATGGTCTTGGAGTAGGACACCTTGGCGGTGAGACCTTTCAGTGGCTTGATCCAACCGAGGTCAAACTCCAGATTGCCATTGATGGTCAGATTGTTGGTTTGGTTGCGGGTGTAGTCGCTGTGGTTCTGCACGGCAACGAAATTGTACAGCTGGGTGGCACTGGTCGGGATGCCGTTCTCCATACCGCTGTAGACGATGGGATAACCATTGGCATAGTCGGGCACGAAGGGCAGGTGCGTCATCAGCCAACGGTAGTCGTAGTCGGTGCCGCCACCTTGTGGGGTAGTTGAGTTGTTGCGCTCGCCCCAGTCGCCACTGATCTGAAGGGTGGTTTTCACATATTGACCAATCTTGGCGTTCAGACCAGCGCGGAAGTTCCAACGGTCGTAGTCTAGACGGCCGATATTACCTTCTTGGTTGTAGTAAGAGACACCAGCAAAGTAGGTGGCTTTGTCATTACCACCATTGATATTGAGATTGTGTCGCTGTGTCAGCGCTGAACTCCATTCTTTGTCGAGCAGGTTGTAGTTGATGTGGCGCACGGCTTCCATCTCATCGGCCTGGAACAGTTGGGTGCGCAGCTCGATATTGTCCTGGGTCGAGGTGTTGGCGGCACGCATGGTATTGAACACCTTCATATAATCATAGCTGCTGAGCATCTTCGGTGTGAAGAGGGCGTCGGTCCATCCAAACTGACCAGAATAACTGATCTTTGGCGCACTATTCTCACCCTGCTTGGTCTTGACCAGCACCACACCGTAGGCGGCACGGGCACCATAGACGGCAGCCGAGGCGTCTTTCAGCACGGTGATGCTCTCCACCTCACTGATGTCGAGGTTGTTGAAAGCGGTCTCTGTCGAGATGAATCCATCGATGACATAGAGTGGCGTGGGGTCGGGGTCGCCGCCACGGGTGGCATCAGGTGTGGTGCTCCTGGCGAAGACATCACTTTGGCGGATATTGAGCGAGGGGCTCTGGCCGGGGCGGTAGCCATTGGCACTGACACTCACGCCATTGAACATACCCACGAGGGCGTCGCCCAAGCTACCCACGGAGAGGTCTTGTATCTCTTTGGGTGAGATGGTCTCCACGGCGCCAGTGACGTTTTTCATCTTCTGGGTGCCATATCCCACGACCACCACCTCATCAAGGCTTTGGTTGTCTTCTGCAAGGCGTATCACGCCACCGGGTTTGACGGTCTGGGGCAGATAGCCGATATAAGTGACGGTGATCTTGGCGTCGCCGGGCACTTCCAGTTCATAATTGCCATCTAAGTCGGTGACGGTGCCTCCAGAGCTCACTCCTGCTACCTTGATGGTCGCACCGATTACTGGCTCGCCGGTCTCGTCGAGCACGGTACCTTTCACCGTCCTGCTCTGTGCCAATGCCATGGTGGGCAGCAGCGTCATGGCAGCGCTCATACATAAACTGATGATGAGTTTTCTTTTCATATCTTGATTGCTTTTGTATTCTACAATACTCTGTTAATTCTAACGTAATCGTTTGAAAATGAAGGAGTTAATTAACGTAATATAACTAATAAAATTTGGTTAAGTGGCTGATTATCAGTA
>CACZGH010000041.1 GCA_902780635.1 uncultured Prevotellaceae bacterium | reverse complement strand
TTAGAAGAAAGATAGTGCAAACCGAAGACAATGCAAAACAAAAAGTCATTTTTTGTTTTCATTGTTGAGGTGCAGCCTATCTTGGACGTTAGTCAAAGAGGGTGCAAACCGAATGGAAAGCAAAATAAATTCCTATTAATTTTCTTTCCTTGAGGTGCAGCCTATCTTGGACGTTAGTCAAAGAGGTCAAAGGTGAAAAGAGCTCCTTCCCTCCTATTCTCCTTAGACCAATTGATTCTCTAAAGAGTCTAGGAGTTTTCGCATTATTTTCGTCCTTTTGCATTTTTTTCGCAATCATATAAACACACTCCCCCTAAGCTTAATTAGGAATTAGTAGATAGGAATTAGTAGATACACACTCCACTAGAGTCAATTAACACACTCCCCCTACCCCCTCTAACTTAGAGGTTGCCCTCCCTTGGGAAACGAGATTGCTCTCCCTTGGGAAACGAGATTGCTCTCCCTTGGGAAACGAGGGAGCCAGGGGGAGTGCCAGGGGGAGTGTGTTAATAGTAAGGAAAGGGTGGGAAATTTCAATTATCTAAAGGCTTGTGAAAAAAGGTTAGCATTTTTGGAAAGTTCGCATTTTATACCTAATTTTGCAGCCAAGTAACAAAATAGACACTCCGCCTGAACATCAAGCATCATTCCAAATAGGTATCTACCCCATTTCCCACATGCATGTGTCAAACGAACAACAGCTCAAAATCATGATAACAATGAGAAAAATCATCACTTGGTTGTCATGCGCCCTCATGACGGTCATACCTTTACACTCTACAGCACAGGACACTGACACCGACGACGGCAGCGACAATCTTTCAAGAGAAATCTTCATCTACTCACCTGCCCCCAATGCCGGACTGCACGCCGCATACATGGACTTCGACGGCATCTGGAAAGAGATCGGACAGCTCTGCGCCTCTGACTACGGACGGTGGGGAGCGGAGAAACGGATGTACGCACCCAACATCGTCAGGGCTCATGATGGCACCTGGCGCGCCGTGTGGCAACTCAATGATGTCTCACCCTGCTTCGCCGCGGCTTACAGCAGCGACCTGATCACCTGGAGACCACAAGACTATCCACGCGTCAGCACCAAAAACTGTCTGCGCCCTATCGTCTTTGAGGGCGACGACGGCACCTTCGACATCTTTTTCCAGTCAGGAGAAGAGAGGCGCTATATGCAGGCATCCAAAGACTTCCGCCATTTCTCCGAAGACTCACCCAGCAGCATCTCCGACGTCGCATGGGGAGGTGACACCGCCACCGTCAACGGGAAGCGGCACGACGGACAGATCTTTGACATCACACAGGGAGAACTGATCCATATCCTTACCCACTTTGAGATGCTACGACGCGACGGCGAGCGCAGCTCCGAGCGCATGGCTCAGGATGGCGAGCGCTTTGCCGGACTCTCTTCTGCCACCGCCAAGCTCACCATCCACCCTAACGAGAAAAAAGCCATCAGCGACCAGCTCATCGGCATCTTCTTCGAGGACATCAGCTATGCCGCCGACGGCGGTCTCTATGCAGAACTGGTGCAGAACCGCGACTTTGAATACAACGCCCGCGACCGCCGGGAGTGGAACGCCACCACCGCCTGGCACGCCGCCCACCCCATCCGCATCGAGACCAGCGACCCGCTGAGTGAGAACAACCCCCACTATGCCGTGCTGGAAGCCGACACCCTCACCAATGAGGGATGGGACGGCATCGCCGACCCGGCTCCAGGACAGAATTTCCGCTTCTCTTTCTATGCCCGCAACATCGACTGCCAGAAAAAACAATGGAAAATACAACTCGTGACCCTGGACGGACACGTGCTGGCAGAGAGCAAACTGACCACCACGGGCAACGGATGGCGCAAATACGAGACCGCACTCAACACCAAAGCCTCTAAGGTGCGCACCAAGATGGGCATCGGAGACGCCAACTGCCAACTGCGGCTCATACCTCTGAAGAAAGGACAGGCGGCCGTTGATATGGTGAGCCTCTTCCCGGAGGAGACCTTCAAAGGACATCCAAACGGCCTGCGAAAAGACCTGGCACAGGTCATCGCCGACCTGCATCCCAAGTTCGTACGCTTCCCAGGAGGATGCATGAGCCATGGCGACGGCCTCGGCAACATCTACCACTGGCATCACACCGTAGGACCTCTGCAAGACCGCAAACCCGACTTCAACATCTGGAACTACCATCAGACCCGCGGACTGGGATTCATGGAGTATTTCCAGTTCTGCGAGGATATCGGCGCTGAACCTCTGCCCGTGCTGGCAGCTGGTGTGCCCTGCCAAAACTCCTCCAACGACGAAAACGGCTTCGGCGGACAGCAGGGGGGCATCCCCATGGACGACATGCCTGCCTACTGCCAGGAAATACTCGACATGATAGAATGGGCCAACGGCGACCCTGCCACCAGCCGATGGGCCAAGATGCGCGCCGACGGCGGGCACCCTGCACCCTTCAACCTGAAATATGTCGGCATCGGCAATGAGGACATCATCTCCACCGTCTTCGAAGAGCGCTGCGAGATGATCTGCAAAGCCGTCAAGGAGAAATACCCCGACATCATCGTCTGCGGCACCGTAGGTCCTTTCCACGCACCCTCTGCTGACTATATCGAGGGTTGGGAGTTTGCCAAAAAGCACCATGACCTCATCGACATGGTCGACGAGCACTATTATGAGAGCACAGGATGGTTTATCAACCATCAAGACTACTACGATGACTACGACCGCCAGGCACCCAAGGTGTATCTGGGCGAATATGCCGCCAGCACACGTGAGAAACGCAGCAATGTGGAGACCGCGCTGGCCGAGGCCATCCATCTGTGCAACATCGAGCGCAACGCCGACGTGGTGGCCATGACCTCGTATGCACCGCTATTGGCTAAAGACAAACATCATAACTGGAACCCCGACATGATCTATTTCACCAACACCGAGGTGCGCATCACCCCCAGTTATGAGACCCAACGGCTCTTTTCCACCCATAGCGGCGACCGCTATATCGCTTCGGAAGTCACCGCCGATGAAAACATCAGCCGCAGAATCAGCGCCAGCGTGGTGGAAGACAGCAAGACCGGAAAGAAATATCTCAAACTGGTCAACGCGCTGCCCGTGAGCCTCACACTGAACATAGAGGGAGCAGAGGTCAAAGACAACATGCCGTATGAGGGGTTTGAGGGCAGTCCCGCCGACCAGAAAATCATGACCCAAAAAGGCACGGCAGCATCTGGAGCCCTCGTATTGCCTCCCTATTCGTTTAGAGTGTTTGAAATGTAAGAACATGAACAAAAAAAGCATACTCTCAGCCTTGCTGGCCTGTGTCTTCACAGGCGCGGGAGCTGTCGGCAGCAATGATGACACCCTGATCATCAACGAAATCATGTCTGCCAACGTAGACCAGTTTTTCAGTCCTTCGGTCAACTTTGACGGATGGATCGAGTTGTACAACCCCACCGATCAAGTCGTCTCTCTCGGGGGCTTGTACTTCAGCGATGACGAAAGCAACCTGAAAAAATGGAAAGCACCATCGCTGATGGGCAATATCCCTGCCAAGGGATTCAAGACCGTATGGTTTGACAACAATGAGTTGGCAAAAACCAACGTGCCCTTCAAACTCGACCTCGATGGCGGCACCATCTACATCAGTGATGCCAGCGGCAATCTCCTGACCAGCCAGACCTTCCCCGAGGCCATAGAGCGCGTGGCATACGCACGCACCACCGACGGCGGCGATGACTGGCAACTGACCGCCGACCCCACACCGGGCGCCACCAACACTACCTCTAAGTTTGCCAGCGACCCGATTGATGCGCCACAAGTGTCTCAGCCCGACCAACTCTTCGAAAACTCCTTCGTGGTCAGGGTGGACATTCCTGAGGGATGCACACTCCGCTATACCACCGATGGCTCCCTGCCGACACTGACCAACGGCTTCACCATCAGCACCGGACTCTTCAACGTGCGCAACACCACCTGCTACCGCTTCCGCCTCTTTGCCGAAGGGCGCCTGCCCAGTCCGGTGGTCACACGCTCCTACATCAAGAAAGACAGAGACTACACCGGACATATCGTATCGGTCGTGGCAGACCCCGACTTCCTCTACGGCAATGAGCACGGTGTGATGGTGAGAGGCACCAACGGCAAGCCCGGACATGGACAGAGCGGCAAATGCAACTGGAACATGGACTGGGACCGCCCCGTCAACTTCGCATATATGTTGCCAGGCGGCGTGTCGGCCGTCAACCGCGACGTCGACTTGGAGATGTGCGGCGGATGGAGCCGCGCCTGGGAGCCCCACTCCTTCAAGCTGAAAGGCCAGAAAGAGTATGGCGGCAACAAAAACCTCGACTATCCTTTCTTCGCCGAGAAACCCTACATCCGCAACCGCACCCTGCAAGTGCGCAACGGTGGCAACGACAACTGGAACCGCTTCAAAGACCCTGCACTGGAGACCATCATCCTCACCTCGGGCATCGACCTCGACGTGCAGTCCTATCTGCCCGTGCATGAGTTTATCAACGGTGAGTATATCGGTATGCTCAACCTGCGCGAGCCCAACAACAAGCACTATATCTATGCCAACTACGGTTGGGACGATGACGAGATAGACCAGTTTGAGATGGACCCCGACTCGGCCTACGTGCAGAAATGCGGCACCAAAGAGTCGTTCAACGAGCTCTACAACCTCTGCAAGAATGCCTCCATCGACAACAACTACGAGCAGATCAAGCAATGTCTTGATATCGACGAGTATATCAACTACATGGCGATGGAGATGTATCTTGGCAGCACCGACTGGCCCCAGAACAACCTCAAAGGCTTCAAGCGCCGCCCCGATGGCAAGTTCAGGTTCATCTCCTTCGACCTCGACTTCGCCTTCAACACGTCCAACAGCTTCACCGACTTCTCCAACAAGCGCACCCATCAGTTCGACTGGCTCTACGACAAGCAGACCAACATCACCGCGGAGATAGAAATGGTGACCATCTTCGTGCGGCTGCTCACCAACAAAAACTTCCGACGCCAGTTTATCGACACCTATTGCATCATGGGCGGCAGCGTGTTTGAGCCCACACGCAGCGCACAGGTCATCGACTCGCTGGCCAACCGTGCCTATCCGCTGCAACACCTGGAGTGGGGCACCCCCTGGAACATGGCCGACGAACTGAAAAACAACCTCAGCAAGCGCATGAGCATCATGACCAACACGCTCAAAAACTACTCGCCCATGGGACTCACCAACACCACCCCACGCAGAGGCGTGCTGAGAAGCAATGTCAAGAGCGCTGCCATCTATGTCAACGACACCAAAGTGCCCACCGGCTACTTCGACGGCAACCTCTTCGCTCCCGTCAAAATCAAAGCCGTAGCACCCGCCGGCTACAACTTCAAAGGATGGGTCAACACCAAAAGCCAGCAAAAAACGGTCTTCGGCAGGAAAGAGTCGTGGATCTACTATGACAAGGGCAACATCGGAACCAACAACTGGATGGCGGAAGACTATGTGACAACCGGGTGGAAAACCGGCTATGCGCCCTTGGGCTATGGCAAGTCGGACCTCAACACCACCATCGGCTACGGCAACAACAGCGACAACAAATATCCCACCTATTACTTCCGCAAACTCGTCACCCTCGACGAGACGCTTTCTGACGACGCTGCCTTCACCCTGGAGTTCACCGTCGACGATGGCTTCATCATCTATGTCAACGGAAAGGAGGCAGGACGCTATAACATGCCTTCTGGCAATGTGGGCTACAACACTTTCTCCACCACCTATGCCCCTGGCAATCCCGACGACGGGGAGATGACCCTACCCGCCCATCTCTTCAAAAAAGGCAACAACATCATCGCTGTAGAGGTACACAACAACAGTGGCTCTTCTTCTGACATCTACTGGGACGCCAATCTCTATTACAACAGTACGTTGATCGATGGAGACTTCTACGCCACAGACACAGAAATAGACCTGCCCAGCCAGAACTTCAACCTGATGGCTTATTATGAGAAGAAAAGCGACAGCCAACTGCATGCCGAGGGCATCACACCGATACGTATCAATGAGGTGAGCGCCGACAATGGTGCTTACATCAACGACTACTTCAAAAAGGCTGACTGGATAGAGTTGTACAACACCACCGACCAGGCCATCGACATCGCTGGCATGTATCTCAGTGACAAGGAATCCGATCCACACAAATTCCAAATCACAGGGGGCGACCATGGTGCCAGCACCGTCATCCCTGCATACGGCCACCTGCTCGTATGGTGTGACAAACAGCCCACCGCCAACGAACTGCACGCTGACTTCAAACTCGCCAACGACGGGGGCACCGTCACACTGACAGCCGCCGATGACAGCTGGACAGACAAAATGCCTTATCCCAGCCATGACGGCAACTCCACCGTAGGAAGATATCCCGACGGCGGCAATGACATCTATGTGCTGAGCACGCCCACCATCCGCAAGCCCAACATGCTGTCCACCTACGCCGAACTCTACATGTCGACCACGGAAGGCATCAGCGATATCTACGCCCACGCCGACCGTAACGTCAGTCTGCGCTATGCCGGCGACTGGCTGACCATCACTGCCAAGGGTCAGCAGAGAGCCAACATCTCTATTTACACCGTGCAAGGACAACTCGTATATACCACAACGGCTGAACTGCACGATGGCTATGCCCAAATACCTGTCGGATCGCTCGGCAGAGGATGCTTCATCGCGAAAGCCACGACAGAAAGCCGGCAGTCCTCCACCTGCAAATTTATAGGTGGGTCCTATTAATGAAATACAATCAATTGAGAATATGTCCATCAAACATTTGATCATCACAATGATGGCGATGATGGCCACCATGACCATCAACGCCCAGACAGCCACCGACGTGGCCACTATCCGCAAAAACGCCCAGGCAGGAAACGTCAAGGCGCAAGTGAACCTTGCCAATATGCTGCTGGCAGGAAAAGGTGTCAAGACCGACCATGCTGAGGCCGTGCAATGGTATCTGAAAGCTGCCAACAAAGGCAACATTGAGGCACAGTTCAACCTGGCCTACTGCTACGAGCAGGGCTATGGGGTGCAGAAAAATCTCGACGAGGCCGTCAAATGGTATACCAAAGCCGCCAACCAAGGCAACTTGTCGGCAATGAACAGCCTTGGCAACTGCTACGACACGGGGGGTGAGGGTTTCGACAAAAACTACGCCAAAGCCGCTCAATGGTATCGCAAAGCCGCTGACAAAGGCTATGGACCGGCCATGTTCAACCTCGGCAACTGCTACTACCTGATGAAGGGTGTAGACCTCGACTATAAGGAGGCCATCAAATGGTGGGAGAAAGCAGCTGCCAAAGGAAATGCCGCAGCCTTCTACAACCTCGGCTACTGCTACATGAAAGGAGAGGGCGTGGAGGCCAATCCAGAGAAAGCCTTCAGCTATTTCGTCAGACTGGCTGACACCGGCGATGCCCGCGCACAGTTTGAAGTGGCCAGAATGTACCAAAACGGTGAGGGGGTGGCACAAGACAATGCCAAAGCCCTCGAATACTACACCAAGTCGGCAGAGAGGGGTTTCCCCAACGCACAGATGGCGCTTGGCCGCTACTATGACTCTGGTATCATCGTCGAGCAAGACTATGAGATGGCTGCCAAATGGTATCTACGAGCCGCCAACCAAGGCAATGCCGACGCACAATACAACATCGGCAACATGTACTACAACGGCATGGGCATCGAGCGCAACTACGACGAGGCCTTCAAATGGATGGAGAAAGCCGCCCTCCAGGGTCACGCCTCCGCACAGACGGGCTTAGGCCTTTGCTACTACTACGGCAATGGCGTGAAGAAAAACAAAGACCTGGGCCGCGAGTGGATCAACAAAGCCGCCATCATGGGTGACGACTATGCCAAACAGGTGCTCAAAAAACTGAAATAGCCTCTGTTTTTCACCTTTTTTTCATTACATTTTGCCACCTCCCCCTGGTTTAATTAGGAATGAGGAGGTAGGAATTAGTAGTGAGAGGTGAGAGGTAAGGGGTGAGAGATTACCCCTGCATGTATAGGAATTGTCATCGCAGATGACAAAGGTTTTCGCATCATTTTCGTCTTTTCGGGCCTTTTCGGAATCAAATAATTCTAAGGAGAAAAGGAGAGAAGGAGTGTTCATATTCTCGGATGGTTTCGCAATTTATGAGACGCAAGAGGCCAAAGGTGAAAAGAACTCCTTCCCTCCTATTCTCCTTAGACCAATTGATTCTCTAAAGAGTAAAGGAGTTTCCGCGTCATTTCCGCATTTTCTGCAATATTTCCGCAATCCAATAAACACACTCCCCCTGCACTCCCTCCGACTCCCTCGTTTCCCGAGGGAGGGCAACCTCTAACTTAGAGGGGGAGAGATTACTCCTGCGAGTATAGGAATTGTCATCGCAGATGACAAAAGTTTTCGCATTTTTTTCGTCCTTTCGCATTATTTTCGCAATCCATCACTGTAGGAGTGCGGGCCTCCGAGCCCGCATAAGCACCAAATCCATTTATTTGTCGGGCTCGGAGGCCCGACCTCCTATGGAGAGTGATTACCCCTGCGAAAAGCAAAAAGCGAAAAGCGAATGGCAAATAACCAACAGCCAAACGACTTTCTCTACGTTCAAGTTGATTTAAAGATTCTTTTGAAAAAACTCAAGGATGCGCTCCTGCACTTTGAGGCCACAAGAGTGTGGGATGTCCCATAGCTCCGTCTCTAAGCGTTCCCCGGCTCCTTGGCTCTTCCAGGTGTCGTGCATGATGCCAAAAGCAGCCTCCACGCCGCGGACAGGGAAAAGATGGTCTTGCGTGCCATTGATGAACAACATGGGTTTGGGACAGGCCATGCTGGCGATATGCGGATAGTCGAGATACTGTCGAAGGCCCGGCAGACAGTTGGCAAAGCCTCCATACTCGCGCTTCTTGTCGGCGGTAGACATCTGCACGTCGGTGGTGACCATCCAACAGATGGCAGCACCCGCCTTGATACGGTCGGTCAGCGCAGAGAGCATCCAGGCCCGGTAAGCCCCCATCGAGCACCCCATACAGCCGATACGCTTCTTGTCAACAATCGGCAGGGTGGCGAGAAAGTCGGTGCTGTAGATGTCGTCGTAGTGCATGAAGCCACAAAGGTCGCGACCCAGCATCATCATGTTGCCGGCTATGATGTCATACTTGCTGCGGTCGACACCCTCCTCACGGCCACGCTCGCCCCATAGTGGCGCGTCCATCGAGAACACCACATAACCATGCTGGGCAAGATAGTCGCCCACAAACTGCCCTTCGTAGAGATTGTCGGCCCATGCCTGTGCATCGTCGAGCACCTCTTGCTCCACGCCAAACGGACGTATCATCTTCTCCTTACCTATATATAAATGGGCACCATGGTCGTGCAGGGCGTTGACGGCGGGGAAAGGTCCCTCGCCATCGGGTATCAGCAGATAGGCTGACACACGCGAGTAGGCATTGACATTCAACTCGATGCGCTGGGCGGTATAGCCCTCCCTGCGCTCCTCCGCCACCACTTTCATGTCGAAGACCGCTGCAGGCCGAGGCGGGGTCATCATGCACTCAAATACCTTTTTCCGGGCAGCAGCACGCCAGCGGTCGAAATTCTTGATTTCACTGTTGCCCCAAGCCAACGGATAGGTCAGTTCGCGTTTCAACTGCTCCACATACACTGGCAAATCAAAAGTGTATTCAAATTTATCACGTTTCTGCAGCGGCTGGTTCTTTTTCTGTGCATAGACAGGCGAAAGCACCACTGTCAACAACAATGTCAAAATCAACTTACTACTCATTTTTCCTATCATATCGTGTTTTTTCTTTCTATCAACGTGCGAAACTGCTGGATGCCCTGATGATTGTTGTCAAGGGCTTCCACCTCTTTCAGGTATCTCAGGGCATGCTCCGTGTCGCCCATGCCATAATAGCCAAGGGCAAGCATATACTTGCAGTGGATCAGATTCTTGGTGTCGAGTGAGTCCTCCCAGATCAGCAGGTCGGGCAGTGAGACAGCGAAGTAGTCCATCACCTGTTTCTCGAAAAGATGCTGCTTGCCATAGTTGATGAGACGGTAGAACCGTCCATGTGCCTCGCCCTCACGACCGAGTTGACGAAGCGCCATACCTTGATAGAAGATCTTGTCTGGCTTGGCGTCATTGTAGTACATGGCGGCGGCAGGCTCCTGCGGACCCTTCGTGGCCTCCTCCCAGCACGCCACCGCTTTTTCTCTCTGGCCCATGGCATCGTAGGCCACGCCAAGCAGATAGTAGAAGTCATTCTCCTGGGCACCATAGAGTTTGCCCTCGCCGAGGTGATGCGGATATTCCAGACACTCGCGGAGCCATTTGACGGCCTTCTCATACTCCTTGGCGGCAATGGCTTTCTTGGCCAACTCCACCCTACAGATCTGATACTGCGTGGGCACCTTTCCTTCGCCGCCCTCCCATGGATGGAAGATATGGGCGTCGAGTTTCTGCATGGCTTCCTCATAGCAGCCTGTCTCATTGAGCAGCGTGATCTCCTCCAGCACGAGGTCATCACGGCGCTGGATCAACGCTGGATACTGCTGCAGGAAGGCAAGACGTTCTGCGTGGGGTTTGTGCAGACGCTTGTAAAGTTGGTCGAGCTCCATGAGCACACGCTCGTCGTTCTCGTCGAGACGGAACGCACGCTCCATATATTCGAGTGCCTCTTGCTGGCGACCTTGTTTGTTGAAACGCCCTAAAGCGAGGTTGCGCCACACCGTGGGGTACGACGGGTCGAGACGGGCCGACAGTTCCCAGTTGTCCATGGCGAGGCCATACTGACGGGCGGCATAGTACAAGCATCCGAGATAATAGGGTGCGTGTGCGCCATCGGGATTCATCACCTTGGCCATCTGGAGCACCAGCACATCTTCTATGCGGTTGGGGAAACAATAGTCGGGCTGTTGTTTCTCCGCTAACTCAAACCATGCGTTGGCTTCCACGGCATCTCCCTGACGCAGCAGGCACCATGCGATATAATAATAGGTCATCGGCGTTGTGGCCTTCCGGTCGATGGCCATCCGCCAGAGGGCGATGGCCTCGTCGTAAAGCCCGGCAGCACAATAGTCGAGCGCCGTCTCGTCGTAATTGTTGGGCATGTCGTGCATCATCTCCTGCATCTCGTGGAGCCCCTCTCCATTGCCGGTCAAGAGATACTGCTCGTAACGGCAACCGTAGTTGAAGCGGTCGAAGGCAAGTGTCTCTTTGCAGACCGACAGCATCTCGTCAGAACGGACCATCTTGCGCAGGACGGCGGCTTTGAGGGCCAGCGCTTTCTGGTTGTGGGCATTGAAGACGAGACAGCGGTTCAGCTCATCGAGCGCGTCTTCGAAGCGGCCTTGCGCCGTGCTGATCTTAGCCGCCTCAAAATATCCTGCGTCGGCCCAGGCTTTGTTCCACGTCGACTTCCAGAACCTTTCGTAAGCCTCGTCTACTTTTCCTTGGTACTTCAGTGCAAGACCGAGGTTGTAGATCGGCTCACCTTCATAAGGGTTGGGGTTGCGCTTCTGCGACAGTTTCACAGCAGTGCGCAGATAGTCCTCTGCCTGCTGGAAACGGCCCTTGCGGATGTACCACCGGCCGAGGGCGTTCAGACAGCGGATGTCATGGGGGTCACGGCGAAGGGCTTCCTCGTAATAGTCTACAGGGTTCCAGGTGGCGTGACGGTATTGCTCCAAATGCATACCGGTCAGGTAGAGCTGTTCGTTGGTCTTCACCTGCTCTGGCAGCAGGGCGGCCTCGGCACTGTCAGGGATAGGCCGTATCTCATCGGCCTCGGCATGCCAGCATAGCACGGTGCGCTGACCATAGACAAAGGTCTTCTTGATCTCGAAGGTCAACTCATCAAAGCGGGCGCCCTTGACATCCACGGTCTCGACAAGCACCTCTTCTGGCGAGAGGGTCAGCTCTTTCTCGTAATACACCTCGCCGTCATCATGGCTAAGGATGATGCTTACCTCCTGCTTTGAGGTGGCAAATACCTTGAAAGTGACCATCTCCTCGCCTTTGGAGGGGTTGGGGAAGGTATCAATGTTGAACACAAGGTCTTTGGAGGCTTCTTTCACCACACCGATCTCACGGTAAGGCATGAAGTACTGCACAAACTGCTTCTCCTCGTAAGGCATCAGCCAAGTGAAGTCGGGCTGGTTCTCGGTGTAGACACCGGCCATCAGTTCGATGTAGGGGCGGAATCCCTGTCGGAGTGACGCGCCGTCTACTTGTCCTTGGGTCGACTGGTCGATCTCTCCACTGGTCTGCTCGTCCACTTCATCGGTCAGGTTACGGTCCCATGCGCGACCGAAGTCGCCATTGCCCCATGTCCATTGCTTCTTGCCGGGCGAGAAGTGATGGCTCGCCACATGCAGCATACCGCACTGGGTGTCGTTCTCATAGCCTCCCTCAAAGTTGAAGCGTGAGTTGACGCCCATATAACTCGTCGGCACGTAGATGTTCTTATAGTTGGAAATATCGACTCCTGCCGAGTAATCCATCTTGTAATAGGTGCCCGTGGCGATAGGGAACGACGAGACAGCACGCTTGCCATGGTCGAACACGGCGTTGATGTCAGGTGGAAACACACTCTGGTAGTAGTCGTTCACCTCCACGGCGGGGTTGGCCCACCAAAGGAAGGTCTGAGGCAGGTCGGTGCGGTTGTAAAGCCGCCCTTGTATCTCAAGATAGGCACAGCCAGGACGAAGCGTAAAACCAGCGGAGCCTTTCTGATGAAACATCTTCTCCATCTCGCTCACCCACACCGTCACAGAACCGTCGGCGTGCTCCTCTATTGCGGTGTCGACGGGCATGAAGGTCGATGGACGGTGGTGCTGCGGCCAGTTGAACTCGATACCACCACTGATCCACGGGCCGGTCAGACCCACAAGGGCGGGCTTGATGACATGATTGTAGTAGACAAAGTGGCGCTTGGCGATCTTGTCGTATGCCATCTGCACACGACCGCCCAACTCCGGCAGTATCATCACTTTGATATACTCGTTCTCCAGCCAGACAGCCAGATACTCCTTGTCTTCCTTCTCATTGCTGATGGCCTCTATGACGGGATAAGGATACACCACGCCACTTGAGCCTTGATAGACGCGTTTCTCTAAGAACATCGGGTTCTTCTCTGGCTTGCCAACTTCGTAGGTGGGGATTGTCACCAACGCTCTCCACGCTTTCACCGTCTCTTTCATCTTCTATTTTCTTTTTTTCGATGGTTGTTCAACTTTTGTATTTGCATTCGCTCCATTTTTAGGAGTTAAAGTGTGTTATTTCGCTTTTCGCCATTCGCATTTCGCCATTCGCATTTCGCAGTGCTAATCTCTCACCTCTCAGCCCTATCTCCCCTCCTTTGGAGGGGTCAGGGGGAGGTTTCACTCCTAATTATTCTCATTTCACCAGTTCGCTTTCCAACTGCTCCAGACTCTTACCCTTGGTCTCAGGACAATTGCGCATCAAGAAGACAAAGGCGCAGCAACAGATGGCACTGTAAATCCAGAACGTGCCGCTGCTGCCGAGCGCCGCATTCATCGAGGGGAATGAGAACGTCAGCGTACAACAGCCCACCCAGAGCGCAAAGGTGCAGGTGGCCATGGCGATGCCACGCACACGATGGGGGAAGATCTCTGCCAGAAGCGTCCAGGTGACAGGGCCGAGGGTCATGGCATAAACAGAGATGGCTGCCACAACCAGTGCCACCATCATGATGCCGGTCACGCCCATGAAGTAGCAGGTGCCGAGTGTCAGATAAATAAGACCCAGACCACCGGCGCCCAACAACATGAGGGTGCGGCGACCCCACTTCTCGATGGTGTAAAGGGCCACAATCGTGAACACCACGTTGGCGATGCCTGTGATGACAATATTGATGAACATGCCATCGACATTGAAGCCTGCGCCCACGAAAATCTCCTGTGCGTAGTTGAAGATGACATTGGTGCCGCACCACTGCTGGAACACGGCGATGACAAGGCCTAAAAGCAGCAGACGGCTGTATTTGTGCTGGAACAGTTCACGGAGCCCTGCCTTCTTCTCAGCGGGCGCCGAGGCTATCGCTGTTTTCAGTCTCAGAAACACAGGACTTTCTGGTATAAAGAAACTCATGAACAGGAACAAAGCGGCGGGCAACGTCTCTGCCCAGAACATCCATCGCCAGCCCCATTCCACATTCCATGTCATGTTGGCTGCCACGGTGGAGTCTCGTGCCACCAGCATATTGACGATCTGTGCCGACAGGATGCCCAGCACGATGGTCATCTGGTTGAGACTCACCATCCGACCGCGTATCTCGGCAGGACTCACCTCAGCGATGTACATCGGAGACAGCGCTGAAGCCACACCGATGCCGACACCGCCCACAAAGCGCGCGATATTGAACAGGGTGAAGTCATTGAACAAACCTGTGGCGATGGCTGACACGGTGAACAAGACGGCCGACATCATCAGCAATGGCTTGCGGCCATACTTGTCGGCGGCAACTCCTGCCACCATGGCGCCGATCAGACAGCCCACCAATGCGGTGGTCATGGCCACACCTTGCAGCAGGGGCGAGTCGGATATACCAAAATACAGTTCATAAAAGGGTTTGGCACCGCCAATCACCACCCAGTCATAACCAAAGAGCAGACCGCCCATGGCCGACACCAGGCAGATAAATAATGTGAAACGTTTGCTAAATTCTTGCATGATAATAGATTGTCGTTAGGATATTGCATTGTCAGAGACGAACCAGCGTGGAACCCGTGGTAAGGGCAGTGGACCCATTCACCTGCACGGCATAGACACCGGAAGGAAGAGCATCCAGGTGCACCGTCAGCAGACCGTCCACCGCAGCAGTGCGCTCGGTATGCACCAGCTGCCCCGCGGTAGTATAGACCCGCACTTCTGCAGGGCGGTTTTCTGCACCCTCAAATGTCATCAACAACCGACGGCCGTGGAGGGAGAATCGAACCCCAGAGGGCTGATGATGTGAGAGTCCCTCAATGCCTGAGATGCCCAGCACGTCGAGCAGACCATAATAGATATCGATCTCGCCATAGCCATACTGGTTGTTGGGATAGGTGAGCTGGGGGTCGACATGACGGCTGGTGCGCTGCAACACACCAAGCACGTCACCGGGGGTGAGGGTGGGTTTCGCCTGCAGCCACAGGGCGATGGCACCGGCCACCACAGGGGTGGACATGGAGGTGCCGCTGTTGGCATTCCAGGCGTAGGTGCGCCCGTTGTATTCAAAATGCGCCACATCCGACTTGATGTCGTTGGCGTCGGGGTTGTTCTCAAGATAAAAACTGCTGTACGACGAGATGACATTGGTGCCGGGGGCCAGCACATCGGGCTTGATACGTCCGTCGTATGTGGGACCGACAGAGGAATAGTCACTCCGCCAGCCGTTGGTGCCCTTGTCGTATGACCGGTACTTACCCTTGTAATTGACAAACCCGGTGCGGTAGCCATTGGCGCCCACACTGATCACCGACGGCGCACTCGACGGTGAGTGGAGCGTGTAGGAATTGTCACCCACGGTAGTCCCCAGTGGAGTGACATAGCCCGAACTGCGGAAGAACTCCACATCTGCCTCCTGGCCGATGAGTTCAAGGGTCACCATACGGTCAAGCCCCAGGATGGTGTCGGTCTCCAGGATGGTCTCCACCACTTGCTCCGTACTGTCAAAACAGGAGGGGTAACAGTTGGCCGTGATGATATAGGGCTTGCCTTTGACCGACAGCGTGTCGGTGAGCGTGGAGTCGGCGCAGGCCAGTATCTGCGAAGGGGTCATGTCATAGTCTGCCACCTCACCCTCGTTGCCGGTGAGATGAAGCCGCATCGTATACTCCCCACGGCTCTTCACCGCAAACACGACGCCACTCGCACTGGTATACAACCGCATGGATGCCGTCTCGGTGCCTTGCGGCTTACGGACATGGTTGACCTGCAACCCCGAATTGCCTGCCGACGCCACAAGGATGTGACCGGGACCTGCCAGACTGTCGAGGATCTCATAATAGAGGGCGTCGTCGCCGCGGAAATCCATCGGCGACCCCTCGCTGAAGGAGACGACGCACGGACGGCCCACCGCGTCGGCGTAGTCGAAGAGGTATTTGAAGCCCAAGGCGTCGGTGGCATAGGTATATTTATAAACGTCGGCCGAGTCGATGAATTCGATGTCCTCATTCACCACATTGCTTACCAGACAGATGTCGCTGCCTGGAGCGATGCCTTTGTAGGGGGAGTCGTAGCCACTGCCGGCAGCACTGCCCAACGTATGGGTGCCATGGGTCTGCACCAGTCCGTCACGTGAGTGGGCATAAGCCTTGATGGCCTCCTCGGTGGTGTACTCCGCACCTACATACAACCGACTGTCGAGCGTGTCGACAGACAGGAAATCCCAAAAACGCTTGATGCGATAGGTGGTGGTGCTGGCATCATAGAAATTGGGATGGGTGAGGTCGAAACCGATATCCTGCAAGCCCACCACGACACCCTCGCCCGTGAAAGCGTGGGGCAGACTCACACCCTCATGGGCCTTAGCGCCGCCCAGCACCACCAAGGTGGTGTCCATCGTGACCGAACAGCCACGGTTGGCCTCGATGCGTGTCACTGACGGATGAAGTGACAGGGGCGCCAGACTGCGAAAGGGGATGCTGGCGATATAGATGTTGCCGAAACGTGCAAGTTGACGACAATGGTGACGGCTCAAGACCTCTGGACCGTCGCTGGTGATGCGTACAAAGGCACATACCTCTCTGTCGCCATGGGCGGGCGACCGACGCATGGCGGCGCGATTCTCTATCGTGAGCTTACGCACCATCGACGACATCTTGGTATAGTCGGCATTCTGCGCCAAGGCCGTTGACACCGTTGCAAAAAAAGCCAAAAGGATGAAGAAAACAAACTTTCTCATTATGATATTGGTTTTAAAATGATGTACGTTCTGTTTCTGTTACCGCCCTTTGCTTCCAGATAACCAAACTCTGTAAGCTGACGCAAATAGCGCTTTGCGGTGGTAGCAGTAAAACCGAACTGATGGATGATGGTTTCGGTCGTAATTTCTTCTTTATCGACCATGAAGAAAAGGATATCGGAAAGTTTATCGGCCAAAGAAGGCTTTATCGACCATTTATCGACCAGTTCCTTCATGCAATCGTGTTTATCGACCATTTCCGATGCTACATTCTTCACAAATTGGTAAATGTCTTGTTTCAGGTGACTGCAATGCAGTCGTGCCATGCAGTTCAGGAACACCTCTATGTCCTCTTCTTCTCTTGCGTCTATTAGAGCCTGTATGTATTCCGCCTTGTCTTCTTTCAGCACCTTTGTTGGCAATACGTCATATTCCATCTGCAGGAGGTTCATCAGCAGTCGGCAGGTGCGTCCGTTGCCGTCGGCCCAAGGATGAATAGTGACAAGTACAAAGTGCGCCCAAAAACTGAGTTCGTAGATAGCAGCGATGTCGGTTTTGTCAAGAGCCTTCCTTCGTGCATTCAGTTCTTTGCAGAACGCGTCCAGTTTCTGTGGTACCTTCAGATAGTTGATGTATGACCTGCCACCGGCACCAGCCGATACATTAAGCCTGCGCAGCTCACCTTTTGAAGCGTCGAAACTACCGCTGAGAGTATTGTATTCTGAGCCTGTTCTGGCCATGACCTTACCAGCGAGTGTAATGAGCGAGTCGGTCGTTATGTCTTCATGACGCTTTATCCATACTCGCCCATATTCGTATGCCTCTTTCAGGTCCAGGTTCATGTTCTGCTCTACGATAGTACGCTTGCTCGATGTGATGCCCTCATCAAACAACAGCTGTGCCTCTACCTCTGTCACCGTACTGCCTTCGATGGCGGTAGAGTGAGTGATGATAGAGTACAGATAGAACTTCTCATAGTCTATCTGCTCTGATATGCCCAATTTCTTGTGCTGGGCTATCAATCGTAGCAATATGTCTTTGTTCTCTTGCGTCATAGTTAGCAAACTTCTGTCTGGGCACATGCCCACATAGAGCCAATTCGTCGGGTGATGGCCCGGTGAATCAAATCTCTGAAACTAACAGAATCATTTATCCTGCAAAGATATACATTATTAGTGAGATTTTTAACGATTCACTGACAGAAAAACTAATTGACACATTAAATATCACATTTAATTCAACTTTCGCAAGTTGAGAGAAGTTAAAAAGTTAAAGGAGTTAAGGAGTTAAGCCATTACTTCTGATGGCTAAAGAGAGACAGTCTACGATTCATTTGGCTTAACTCCTTAGCGAAGCGATAACTACTTAACCCCTTAACTACCTGCAAGTTGAGTACTTACGAAACTTGAATAATATAATTAGCAACTATGATAATAAAAAAGATGAACAGGATTTTTTTATTCAGTCTGTTTGCCATGCTGCTCATTGTAGCAGGCACTGCGAATGCTGAGAACGTGACGTTCAACACTCGTTCATGGAGCGAGGAAAACAAAGAAGTGGTGACAAGGACAGACACCAAAAACTGCGCAGTATTGGAGGGTGATCACTCTGAAGACTGGATAGACCTTGACAACGGCTACTATGTGGCTCGTGGTGGCGTAAACTATAAGGTGCTCAACATCGTTGGCAGCAACGTACACCTCATCCTCGAAGACGAGGCGACGCTTTACTGCAAGCACGTGAAGTTGGAAACGGGACACTCGCTCTCCATCTTTAGCCAGAGCGACGGCGAAAGCCAGGGCAAACTGATTGCTGACAATACCGATTACAAATACGCCGCCGGCATCGGTGGCGGCGACGAGGCTACCTCCGGCACCATCCATAATGGAAAAAAGGTCGTAATTAAGTGAGCATAAAACTTGCAGTTCCACAGGAGGGTGTGTTCAAAATGTAGATTTTCATTGCCGGCATTTACAATTTGTAATCATTATGGCGGCCTGAAGGGCCAATGAGCGGTTAGCCCAGGGCAACG
>CACZGH010000040.1 GCA_902780635.1 uncultured Prevotellaceae bacterium | reverse complement strand
TAGATACATTTGGACTTTTCTTTGAGGACATGGCCGTGCGAGACCTGCGTGTGTATGCAGAAGCCTTGGATGGCCAGCTTTATCATTACAGAGACGGCAATGGCCTTGAATGTGATACAGTTCTTCATAGAAGAAATGGTAGCTACGCCCTGCTTGAGGTAAAACTGGGAGGAGAAGATCATATTAATGCTGGCGCAGCCAGTATGATAAAACTTGCCAGGAATATAGATACTGATAAAATGCCAGCACCATCATTTATGGCAGTTATCATCGGTGTTGGACAGTATGCCTATCAAAGACAAGATGGAGTATATGTCATCCCCATAGGCTGCTTAAAGGATTAAAGCATTCCAAATTGTGTAAGTCCAAGAATGGTTAATAGAACGACAGCAACTTCTTGAACGAATAAAAGAATTGGAAGCTGAGAATACCGAGCTTAGAAAAAGGCTTGGTGAAGATGTCATGTCCATAGAAAAGAAAACAACGGTTTTCCTGCAAAAATAATGGAATTATGCCAACTTGCCAAAAGAAAAAACATTTTTGTTTCGTCAATAAAATGATGACATCATCTTATAAGCTAATTTTTGGTTACAAAACAAGGAGAAAAGAGTCTTTAGTCAGAGGGCATACGCATGTTTGAATGCCTTGATTCTAACTGTTGATCAACACTGACGAATGAGAAAACTACTGATAGCCATCATGACTGTCTGCGCAATAGGTGTGCAGGCACAGACTCGTGACATCAACACCCAGCGCCAATACTTGAGTGGCACGGGCTGTGATGACATGGTGCAATGGGATTTCCTATGCACCGACGGACACAACGCGGGACAATGGACGAAAATCGGGGTGCCCTCCTGCTGGGAACTACAGGGTTTCGGCACCTACCAATATGGCATGCGCTTCTATGGCAAACCCACACCGGAGGGCATCGCTGATGAAAAAGGTCTTTATAAATATGAATTCACCCTGCCCGAGTCGTGGCAAGACCGACAGATCTTCCTCGTCTTCGAGGCTGCCATGACCGACGCCAAAGTGACCATCAACGGCCGCAAAGCAGGCAACACCCACCATGGCGGATTCTACCGTTTCCAATACGACGTGTCCGACCGCATCTTCTGCGGCAAGAAGAAAAACCGCTTGGAAGTGGAGGTGAGCAAAGAGAGTGAGAACACACAAGTGAACATGGCCGAGCGCCGCGCCGACTACTGGAACTTCGGCGGACTGATACGCCCCGTCTTTGTCGTGAGCAAACCGTCGCGCAACATCAGTAGGGTGGCCATCAACGCCGACATGGACGGTCGTTTCCAAGCCGACATCTACCTCTGCCGTGCCATGGACGGCGCTACGGTGGAGGTGGAGATCGTGGACAATAAAGGCAAAACAGTAGGCAATGGCCATGCCACCGGCCATGCCGACACCCGCCACGCCGACTTCACCGTGAGCCACCCCGCACTATGGACTGCCGAGACCCCTCATCTCTATACCGCCGTCTTCACCCTCAAAGACGAGCACGGGAAAGCGCTCCATGTGGAGCGAGAGCGTTTTGGATTCCGCACTATCGAATACCGTGCTTCTGACGGTGTGTACATCAACGGCCAGAGAGTCATCTTCAAAGGTGTCAACCGCCACTCGTTCCGTCCTGAGAGCGGGCGCACCCTCTCCAAAGCCAAAAACATCGAAGACGTGCGGCTCATCAAGAGCATGAACATGAACGCCGTGCGCCTCTCACACTATCCTGCCGACCCCGAATTCTTAGACGCTTGTGACTCCTTAGGACTGTATGTGGAAAACGAACTCAGCGGCTGGCACTGGGCTCATGAGACCATCATCGGACAGCAGTTGGTCGAGGAGATGGTGACCCGTGACGTCAATCATCCCTCCGTCATCTTCTGGAGCAACGGCAACGAAGGTGGTTTCAACTACGAACTGGAACCCTTCTTTGAGAAATTCGACCCACAGAAGCGGGTGGTGCTCTACCCCTGGGCCAACCGCAACGGGTTTGAGACCAAGCACTACCGGTCGTGGGGAGAGACCGCCGAGTTTATGCGCCAGAAAGAGATTTTCATGCCGACAGAGTTTCTGCACGGCCTCTATGACGGCGGACATGGCGCCGGACTGAAAGACTACTGGAAACT
This sequence comes from uncultured Prevotellaceae bacterium, assembly GCA_902780635.1. Taxonomy (GTDB): domain Bacteria; phylum Bacteroidota; class Bacteroidia; order Bacteroidales; family Bacteroidaceae; genus Prevotella. Next base: position 21,729 of record CACZGH010000040.1, on the reverse strand, counting down.
GATGATGTCCAACAGGCGTTGTGCTGGTGGTTTTCTCTGGGACCTCGCCGACGAAGGTGTCGTGCGCACCGACAAGGATGGCATCATCGACTGTATGGGCAACTTCGGAGCCGATGGCATCGTAGGTCCTCACTTCGAGAAGGAAGGGTCGTATTATACCATCAAAGAAGTGTGGAGTCCCGTGCAACTGGAATGGCAAGGAGCTAACACGGTCGTACTACAAAACCACTACGACTTCACCAACCTGAAAGACTGCAGTTTCACCTACCAATACCTCCAAATGCCTGGCTACGGACAGTCGAAAGTGACCACAACCAGTCAAGGCACCCTCCCCTCCCCCGACATCAAACCCGGCGAGGCAGGATGGATCAATCTGCCAAAAGGCACGGGCGATGTGGTGCAGGTGACCGCCACCGACCCTCATGGCGAGGAGATCTTCACCTGGAGTACGGCCATCAATGGAGGTCCTCGCATCTGCGTCCTGCCCACCGCTGCCACGATGACAGAAACCACCGATGCCCTCACCATCGCCTCCGCTGGCAGAACCTACGTCTTCTCCAAAAAAGACGGTCACCTACAACATGTAGGCATCGGCTCACGCACCATCTCTCTCGGCCAGGGTCCACGCTTCATCACCGTCAAGCGCAGTGACCGTTCACAAGATGGCTTTTACAACCATGACGACAAAGAGGCTTTTGACAAAAAGACCCAATACACCTCCTACGAAGACCAAGGCCTATTTGAGGGGTTCACTTTCGAGGATGGGGTATTGAAAGCTCATTACAAACACGGAAGTTTGTCGCAGGTGGTCTGGAAGTTTCATGAGGATGGCAGCGCCTGCTTCACCGCCTATTGCGCCTTCAACGGCGTGGTCGATATGATGGGCGTCTCTTTCGACTACCCAGAGGCTCACCTGAAAAGCAAGCAGTGGGTGGGCAACGGCCCCTACCGTGTGTGGCAGAACCGTCTGGAAGGTCCACAATATGGTTTCTGGCATAACGACTACAACGACCCCATCCCAGGCGAGACCTTCGAATATCCTGAGTTCAAAGGATATTTCTCTCACGTGAAATGGATGCAGTTGGGCACCGATGAGGGACAGATAGGCATAGAGCCAACCCTTCCCCATTCGGGAAAACATCTTTACGTCGGTGTCTACCAACCCCGCGATGGGCGCGACCATATCCTCTACGACCTGCCCGAGACAGGCATCTCGCTTTTGGAGGCCATCCCCGCCGTGCGCAACAAGGTGAACACCACCGACCTCAACGGACCGTCAGCACAGCCCTATTGGGCACAAGGTATGCATGTCTACTCCGCAAGACTCTGGTTTGAATGAAAAAAACGTTGCTCCTCCTCATAGCTGTCCTTTGCAGCCTCTCTGTCTCAGCCACCGACACCACTCGCCCCTGGACGTTCTGGTACTGGATGTACGGTTGCGTGAGCGATGAGGGCATCCGCCTCGACCTACAGGCTATGCACGACGCTGGCATCGGCGGATTCTACCTCATGCCCATCAAGGATGTGAGCGACGGAGAGCAGTATGGCGGCACGGCACGACAACTGTCTGACGAATGGTGGAAACGGATGGACACCGTCTTCCATCTGGCCGATAGCCTGGGTTTGGAGATGGGCATCCACTTCTCCGACGGATTCGCCTTGGGTGGCGGTCCGTGGATCACCCCCGAGGAGTCAATGCAGCGTGTGGTATGGAGCGACACGGTCATCAGCTGCAAGAACAGCACCCAAGTCGTCACCCTCCCCCAGCCCACCACCACAGAAGGCTACTATGAAGACATCGCCACCTACGCCATCCCTCTGACAGGACCGCTGGACAACAGAAAGCCGCAAGCCTCTGTTGAGTTCCCCTTCCGGAGCACCGACCCCTGCGACATCATCTTTGCCTACGACAGTCCCTTCACCCTGCGCCATATCCGCATCATCACCGGTGGCAACAACTACCAGGCACATCGGTGGCAACTTTCTGCTTCTGACGACGGTATCAGTTACCGCCCTATCCGCGACATCGAGCCGGCACGCCAGGGATGGCAGAACACCGATGCCTACGCTACCTACGCCATACCCACTACCCAAGCCCGGTATTTCAAACTGCATTGGACACCCGAAGGCAGCGACCCCGGCAGCGAGGATATGGACGCCGCCAAATGGAGACCTGTATTGAAAGTGGCCGACATCATCCTCGGTTCACAACCTGTCATCGACGGCTATGAGGGCAAGTCAGGCGCCGTGTGGCGGGTGAGCAAGTCATTCCCCCTCGCTGATGAAGACTGTATAGCACCTGACAAAATGCTCCGTCTCAGTTGCGCCGACGGACAGGTCACCCTCCCCAAAGGCTACTGGTGCATCCTACGCATGGGGCACACCTCCACCGGGCACACCAACGCCACCGGCGGTGGAGGCCGAGGTCTGGAGTGTGACAAATTCTCACGCCCTGCCATCCAAAAACAACTCACCCACTGGTTTGGTGCCATCTACAAGCGTGCGCCACGTCAGGTGCTGCGCCGCCTGCATGTGGACAGCTGGGAGTGCGGCTCACAAAATTGGAGCAACAACTTTGCTGCAGCATTTCAGAAGCGCAGAGGCTACGATCTCCTGCCGTGGCTCCCTGTCTATGCCGGCATCCCCATGGAGACCAGTCAGAAATCCGACCAAGTGCTGCGCGACATCCGCCAGACCATCGCAGAACTCATCGACGAGGTGTTCTTCGACGAGATAGAACAGGCCGCCAAACGTTACGGGGTGGAATTATCAACAGAGTGCGTGGCACCCACCATGGTGAGCGACGGACTGCTCCACTACCGTCATGCCAACTACCCGATGGGCGAGTTCTGGCTCCACTCACCCACCCACGACAAACCCAACGACATGCTCGATGCCATCAGCGGTGCCCACATCTATGGCAAGCGCATCATACAGGCAGAGGGATTCACAGAGGTAAGAGGCACCTGGGACGAGACACCCGCCATGCTCAAACCCCTGCTCGACCGCAACTACTGCTTAGGCATCAACAGCATCGTCTTCCATGTCTGCACCCACAACCCCTGGACCGACCGCCGACCCGGCATGACCCTCGACGGCATCGGTACCTTCTTCCAGCGCGACAACACCTGGTGGAGGGAAATGCCCGCCTTCACACAATACATACAACGTTGCCAACAATACTTGCAAAAGGGTGCGCCAGTGGTCGACCTGGCGGTCTACATCGGCGATGAGGTGCCACGCCGCGCCATCCTGCCAGAGAGACTGACAGGCATCCTTCCGGGTCTGCTGGGCTACTCGATTTTACGACGTGAGGCCATCAGACTACGCAACGAGGGGCAGCCGATGGAGACCAGTCCGGTAGGTGTCAGTCACACCCGCAACATGACCAAGGCGGAAGACTGGATTAATCCCCTGCACGGTTACAAATACGACTCATTCAACCACGATGTGCTGGACGGCATGAGGGTGGAAAACGGGAACATCGTCACTCGCGACGGCATGAGATACAAAGCATTGGTCATCCCGCAGGCACGAATCATGAACCCCGACAACATCAACACAGGCAAAGAGAAGCTCGAGCAACTGCGCCGACAAAGAGCACGCATCATCGAACAACCTTGGACGGAGGCTGACCTGTCGTCAATCGGCATCCTGCCCGATGTGGTATTACCTCCAGGTGTAGACTACGCCCACCGCCAGGCCGACGGCGAAGACATCTACTTCTTCAGCAACCAGACCGCTCATTCCATCACCTTCTCGCCCCAATGCCGGGCACACAACGCCTATAGCTATCTGTATGACCCCGTGGCCGACGAGACGACAGCATATGATGGAGCCATCACCCTGGCTCCATGGGGTTCCGTCATTTGTCGGTTCACCGACCAAGCGACAACCACCAGCATGAGGTTCAACTGCACAGAAGCCACAGTGACCACTATCGACACGCCATGGCACCTCACTTTTGAGGAGAATGGACTGGAGGCTGACACCCCGCTGATAGGATGGGAGCAGATGGAGAACCCCAAGATGCGCTATTACTCTGGACACGCCACCTACACCAACTCCTTCAAATACCGCGGCAAAGGCAAGAGGGCATGGCTGACACTCGGCAAGGTGTGCGACATCGCCACCGTCTATGTCAATGGCATCTGCTGCGGCACCGTATGGACCGAGCCCTACGGCATCGACATCACCCATGCCCTGCGCAAAGGCAAGAACGATATCTGCATCGAAGTGGTCAACACCTGGGCCAACGCCCTCCAGGGAGCCGATGAGGGCATGCCTCCCTTCGACGGCATCTGGACCAATGGCAAATACCGCCGCGCCGAGAAAGACCTGTTGCCTGCCGGACTGTTGGCACCACCCATCATCATCACAGAAAAATAAGCCTATGAGACGCATCGTATTATCATTGATTATTTGTTTTTCCACCCTCGCAGCAAGTGCGAAAGTCCGTCTGCCACAATTCTTCTCCGATGGAATGGTGCTACAGCAACAATCGGAGATCAACCTGTGGGGATGGGCCGAGCCTGGCAAGAGGGTCAGCATCACCACATCATGGGACAAGAAATGCCACATGGTCACTGCCCGTAAGGATGGTCTCTTCGGTTTGAAGGTGAAGACCCCTGAGGCTGGTGGACCCTATTTTATCGGTTTCAAGGACCAGGACTACGTGCAAATCAACAACGTCATGATCGGCGAGGTATGGATCTGCAGCGGGCAGTCAAACATGGAGATGCAGATGAAGGGCTTCAAACAGCAACCCGTAGAAGGGACAACAGAGGAGCTGCTGCGCTGCCGCGACCAACAGTTGCGCCTCTTTACGGTGAAGCGCCACGCCTCGCTGACTCCCGAAGACGATGTAACTGGCCACTGGGACGAGGCAACCAGCGCCTCCGTGCGCGATTTCTCAGCCACAGCCTACTACTTCGGGCGCGCCCTGCGACAAACCTTGGGCGTACCGGTAGGCCTCATCGTCACTTCTTGGGGCGGGTCGGCCTGCGAGGCATGGATGCAGGCCGAATGGCTGAAAGCTTTCCCAAAAGTGCAGCAACACATCACCGAAGACGATGTCAAGAAGCTCCAGCAACGATGTCCGACAGCCTTGTACAATGGGCAGTTGCATCCGCTCATCGGCTACACCCTGCGCGGTGCCATCTGGTATCAAGGCGAGGACAATGTGCCACGCTACGATTACTATGCCCCCCTGATGGCCGCGATGGTGAAAGGCTGGCGCGACGAGTGGAAACAAGGAGAGTTTCCTTTCTACTACTGTCAGATAGCCCCCTACGACTACAGCCTGATTGAGTGGAGCGGAAGCCAACTGCTCCGTGAGCAACAGATGAAAGCTGAGACGCTCATTCCCAATGCCCGTATGGCCGTGCTGATGGACGCCGGTCTGGAGTATGGCATCCATCCACGCAAGAAACGGCAGGCCGGCGAACGGCTCGCCATCCTCGCCCTCAGCAATACCTACGGTGTGCAAGGACTGCCCGACTTCGCCGTCTACAGCAACATAGAAATCCAAGGCGACACCATCGTGGTGGCCTTCGACAGAAGCAAGGAGTGGGTCTACTTCGAGCATGGTCCGAAGAGCCAAAACTTTGAGATAGCAGGTGCCGACAAGGTGTTTTACCCGGCCGAAGCCTGGGTCTCACGCAACCGTGTCTACGTACGCAGCGAAAAGGTGAAGAATCCTGTTGCCGTGCGCTATGCTTTTCATGACTGGGCAGAGGGCGACTTGATGCACGACGGACTACCCGTCAGCTCATTCAGAAGTGATGATTGGTAGTTGGTTCGCTGTTCGCCGTTCGGGATTCGTAGTTCGCAGCGAAAGGCGAAAGGCGAAAGGCGAAAGGCGAATAGCGAACGGCGAATAGCAAATAGCAAAAAGCGAAATAAAATGAAAAAAACCTCTTTGCTCATCCTCCTTTTTTCACTCTCTCTGGCCCTCAACGCCGGAGACTACACACCGAGCGACTATGTCTGGACCACCCAAAGCCGCAACTCCAGCGAGTCGATGCCCTGCGGAGGCCATGACATCGGCATGAACATATGGGTGGAGCAGGGAGACATCCTCATCTACCTCTCACAGAGCGGATGGTTTGACGAGAACAACACCCTGCTGAAAGCCGGCAGACTGCGTGTGCATTTTGACGGCCAGCCCCTCGACCAGTCTGACTTCGAACAAAGGCTCTGCCTCGACCAAGGGGCCGTCACCATCAAGGGAGGGGGCGTAGCGGTAAGGATCTGGGCTGATGTGTATCACCCCACTGTCTTCATCGACCTGACGAGCAAGACAGCCCGCACGGCGACCGTCAGTTATGAGAGTTGGCGGCACCGTGACCGAAAGGTCACCAAAGCCGAATGTCAGCAATGTTCCTGGAAATGGCTCATACCCTCCGACTGTGTGACATACGCCGACAGCATCATGCCCCAGAGCGACCGGCTGACCTTCAGCCATCAGAATCGCAGTGAGACCATCTTCGACTTCACCGTCAGTTATGAGCGTTTAGACGATATCAAAAGTCAGCTGTACAATCCATTAAGTCAGCGCAAGATGTGCGGCAGCATGCGGTTGCCTGGATTCACCTACACGGGCACCCTAGAGGGCCGTTATGCCTCGACCGACTATCAAGCTTGGCGCTACGAGCATCAGAAACTCCGCCACGCCACCGTCAGCCTCACCCTTGACAACGGCGAGACAGCGTCAGTCTCCACCCCCCGTTACGTCAAAGAGTCGCAACGCAGAAGTGCTCACTGGTGGCACGCCTTCTGGCAGCGGAGTTGGATACAGACCGACAGCGACGACCCCGACCTCCACCGCATCCTGCGCAACTATGAGCTGATGCGCTTCCTCCTCGGCTGCAATGCCTATGGTCAGTGGCCTATGAAATTCAATGGCGGCCTGTTCACTTTCGACCCTGAATATGCCGAACCTGCTAAGGATGACGGCACAGCGGCCAACCCCTTCACCCCCGACTATCGCAAATGGGGCGGTGGCACCATGACCGCCCAGAACCAGCGGTTGCTCTACTGGCCCCTGCTCAAAAGCGGTGACTACGACCTGTTGCGCCCCCAGCTCGACACCTACCTGCGACTCCTGCCCACCGTTGTGGCACGCACCCGTCATTACTGGGGACATGGCGGCGCCTCCTTCACCGAACAGTTGGAGAATTTCGGACTGCCCAACCCCGCAGAATACGGCAAGCATGCCGAGGGCAGCGACTACGGTGTGGAGCGCAACGCTTGGCTGGAATATGAATGGGACACCGCCCTGGAATTTGGCATGATGGCCCTCATGGCCGCCAAATACGAGGGCGACACGCTCCGATACGCTCAATACTATCCCTTAGTGGAGGAGTGTCTGCGCTTCTTCGACGAGCATTATCAGTATCAGGCAAAAAAAATGGGGGCAAAGGCGCTGGACGAAAACGGCCATCTCATCATCTATCCAGGGTCGGCATGCGAGACCTACAAAATGGCCTACAACCCCTCCAGCACCATCGCCGCCCTGAAAGCCGTGGCCAGCGCATACACCAGGTCGCCCCTGCCGATAGAGCGTATCCCCGACATCCCACTCAGCCTCAGCAATGGTGACACCTGCATCGCTCCCGCCAAAGCCTGGGCACGCATCCAAAACACGGAGACGCCACAACTCTACCCCGTCTTCCCCTGGCGCATCTACGGTTTGGGCAGAAGCGGTCTCGAAACCGCGCGCAACACCTACCTCAAAGACCCTCACGCCATTGCTATGCGTAGCAGCAAAGGATGGAAACAAGACCCCATCTGGGCAGCCTGCCTCGGACTGACCGAAGAGGCGCAACGCCTCTGCCAAGAGAAATTCGCCGATGGCCCGTACCGCTTTCCAGCATTCTGGGAGCCGGGCTTCGACTGGGCGCCCGACCTCAACCGTGGCGGCTCTGCCATGATCGGTCTGCAGGAGATGCTCCTTCAGGAAACACCTGCTGGAGAACTGCTGCTCTTCCCTGCCTGGCCCAAAGAGTGGAATGTCAGTTTCCGTCTGCGCGCCACCGACGGGCGCATCGTGGAGGCGCAAATCGAGAATGGGGTTGTGAAACACACCCTATCACCTCAGAGCATCAAACAAACACCATAAAAATGAAAAATCTACTGACCATCCTGTTGCTGCTAAGCACCTTGAGCATGACAGCACAGAAAATCGACTTCAATAAAGGCGGCCGACCTGAGAGTGAAGGACTGGAGGAGGGCTACACGCCCTGGGTGGTGAACGAGACCACCTCTGCCACCGAAACCTTCGACGGCGTCACCATCACCCTGTCATGCGACCCCGCCTACGAGGGCGAGACCGTCATGTCCAACTACTGGAAACAAGGGGTGACCAATGGCGCCAAACTAGTGGGCGACGCCGTCATCGCTTATAAGGACGACCACGCCAACATCACCTCTGGCTCCGTGAAACTCGATGTCACCGTCAGCGGCTTATCGGCAGGCCGGCATTCCCTGCAGGCCTTCCACAACAATATCGATGGCTTCGACCCACCACGTATCGATGTCTACGTCAATGGGCAACGACAACTGACAGGGGTGGAGCAGACCAACCGTCAGACCACAGCCTCCGCCAGCGGCAAGTCGTACGTCGAGTTTGATGTCGCAGAGGGTGAGACCATCGTCGTCTCCTACGTCACTACCCCCGAGGCCGGTGTGAACTATGGCTCCACCACCGTGAGCATCAACGCACTGGTCTTCAATGAGGCAGACAACACCAAGGTGGCCCTCGACCCTGTACCCGCCAAAGGCGATCTCCACGCTGATGCCGACGATGGCCATATCACCCTGCAATGGTTGCCCGCCACGACAGCCGTCAAGCACCATGTTTACTTCGGCGACAGCGAAACGGGCCTCCAAGAGGCAGGGGTGGTCACTGAAGCATCCTATACCCTTTACGACCTCAACAACCATACCACCTACTACTGGCGAGTCGATGAGGAGGACGCAGAAGGCAACATCCACAAAGGTGAGTTATGGTCGTTCCGCCCCCGTCACCTCGCCTTCCCAGGCGCCGAGGGCTATGGCCGTTTTGCCACAGGAGGACGTGACGGCATCGTCTATCATGTGACCTCGCTCGACGACGACGCCAACAACCCACAGCCTGGTACTTTCCGCTATGGCGTGACACGCCTGTCGGGACCACGCACCATCGTCTTCGATGTAGGTGGTGTCATCGACCTGAAAGCCCGTCTGTCCATCTCCGACCCCTTTATCACGATTGCTGGACAGACAGCACCCGGAAACGGCATCCTCTTCAAAGGCTGTGCATTGGGCATCGGCAATGAGTCGGTGGCACGTTTCATACGCCTGCACCTCGGTGGAGGTGATGACTGGGACGGAAGTAGCCCCAACCCTCATACCTCCGACGGCATCGGTGCCGCCGGCACCAACCACACCATCATCGACCACTGTTCCATCGCCTGGACCATCGACGAAGGTTTCTCCAGCCGTAATGCCAAGAACCTGACCCTGCAGCGCACCATCATCAGCGAGGCCCTCAACTACTGCGGTCACAGCCACTATGCCGAGGAGGGAAAACTGGTCTCACACGGCTATGCCGCCACCATCGGAGGCGGGCAGGCTGAGGGCACCGTAGGTTCGTTCCACCACAACCTGTTGGCCCACAACGAGGGCCGCAACTGGAGTATCTCTGGTGGTTTGGACGGTGGCGGTTTCTACGACGGTCATCACGACATCTTCAACAACGTGGTGTACAACTGGGGTGGACGTACCAGCGACGGAGGCACACATGAGTTGAACTTCGTCAACAACTACTACAAAAAGGGTCCCTCCTCCTCACAGAACATGCTGCTGCGCCACCAATTTGAGGGGACAGGAAAAGGCACCCAAAGTGCCTATGTAAGCGGCAACATCCGCGAGGAACTGAATGGCAAACTGACCTACGACAAAGAAGGGGTCACCTATAAATACGAGACCTCCAACGGGCAGACCGTTGACTGGGAGCCTTGGGCGAAAGAACCGTTCTTTCCTTCCTACGCCACCATCGAGACCGCAGAGGCCGCCTTCAAGAATGTGCTCTCCGACGTAGGCTGCAATATGCCCGTACTCAGCAACCACGACGAGCGCATCATCCAGGAGACACTCACCGGCACCACCTCTACCACAGGTCATTACACCAAGAAAAAAGGACTGATCGACCGGGAAATGGACGCCGAGGGCTTCGACGGACTCAACATCACCGAGGCCACCCGTGAGGCAGGATGGGACACCGACCAAGACGGCATCCCCGACTGGTTTGAAACCCTTACAGGCACCGACCCCACCCAAGCCAACAACAACGCCGACGTGGATGGCGACGGCTATACCGACCTGGAAGACTATCTCAACTGGATGGCACAACCCCATTTCATACTGGAGGATAACATCATAGGAATTGACCTTAACTCCTATTTCGCCGGTTACAAAGACTTCATCGTCAACTTCACCACACCAGTTAAAGGCGTATCTGTTGGAACAGTAGATGCCAGTACCTACACCGTCCATTATGCCCTCACAATAGAACCCACGTCTGCCACCCCCAAACGTTTCAGCATCGAGGTGCAGGCCACCGCTCCAGATGGTGCCAGCCTCATACGCACCTTCCACTTTGCCTATCCAAAAGGCACCGATGGCATCCATAGCCCCCACCTCACCCAAACAGCAGACGACACCTACTATGACCTCTCCGGCCGACGTATCACCCAACCCTCACACGGCATATATATCCATCAAGGGAAGAAAATGAGAACCTCCCCCAACCCCTCCAAAGGAGGGGAGAAAAGATAAGAGATTTCCCTTTCAAACAACTTGTCTATTTATCAACTAAAAAACAAATAACTTTTCTACTTGTCAACTTGTCAACTAACAAAAAAATGAACACAAAAGCAATGAACTTAAAACTAGTGGTGAGACCCATCGTGGGTTGCCTGACCCACACCCATTTCTGGGAAGGGCCTTGCCGCGCCGGCTACGCTGAGGATATGACACCCGAAGCAGAGACACGAGCCGCCAACGAAGCATTTGAGGCCGCCAAGGCCGTGCTGCGGCAAGCCACCCCCGAGATCACCATGTTGCCAACCATCGACGCCCGCTATAACGAGACGTTCGTCGTGAGCCGTGATATCTATGCACAGATAGAAGAGGACATCGACCAGGTGGACTTCTTCCTTTGCATGAACTGGCGCATCCCCAAACTGGAGCGTTATCGCAAACCAGTGGTCATCATGCAAAACGGCAACGAAGGCATCGACTTCGCCGCCTACTGCCGGTCGATCGGTGTCGAGGCATACGTCTGCATGGACCTGCAAGACCTCAACGAGATAGCCCACGCCCTGTGGGTGCAGAAAGTGGTGGCAAACACCCGCGCCTTGGTGCTGACCCACGGTTCTATGCCTCCCTTCGGCCTGCAGAGCGTCATCCGCGACCCAGAACTCATCCGTCAGCGCTATGGCATGGAGATCGTCAAGATGCCCTATCAAGATATCTTCAAATACATGGACCAGGTGACCGACGAAGAGGCCATGCCCATCGCAGAACGTATCTATGGCGGTGCCCTTGAGACCAAGATCAGGAAAGACTGGTTTGTCAACGACATCAAATACTACTTAGCCGCCAAGAAGATGATGGAGGCCTACGACTGCAACGCCTTCTCCACCGCCTGCCATGAGTTGTGCACCAGCGAGATACCCCAGCGCCGCAAGTTCACCCCATGCACCTGCCACTCTCTCCTCAAAGACGAGGGCTACCCCAGCGGCTGCGAGGAAGACCTCAACGCACTGCTCGCCATGACCATCATGCAGGCCGCCGCCAACCGTCCGGCATTCATGGGCAATCCCAATATGGAGACCGACGAACTGCTGCGCATCCACCACGCTGTGCCTGCACTCTGCATGAACGGCTACGGCAAGAAGCCCCTGCAATACAAGTTATGGGCTTTCACCGGCCAGGGTTTTGGCGGAAAGATGCAGGTCGACTTCACCGAAAACGAAGAGCAGTATATCACCCTCGGACGCTTCAACCCGCTGGCCGACACCATCAGCATCAAGCGTGGCGAGGTGATCAAGTCGGAGTATGAAGCCGTCTATTGTTCACCTTTCTACTATATCAAGATGGACGATGCCCGCGGATTTATGCACCAGTTGGCTGGCTTTGGCCACCACCAGGTGCTTGTCTTCGGCGACTACACCCGTATGTTACACCTCATCGGTGAGGTGATGGGATTCAAAGTGATGGAACACCGATGATCTACCTCAACAACGCCGCCACCAGTTTTCCGAAACCTCCGTCGGTCATCGCCGCCATGACAGAGGCTTTGGAGGCTGTGCCTGAAAGCAGCCAGCGCAGTTCGTATCCTTCCACATCAGATACGCTGTCCTGTCTGCGTCAGCGACTGGGGCAGTTGTTTCATATCCAGGCAGGCCACCGCATCTACTTCACGAGCGGAGCCACCGACGCCGTCAATCGCATCATGGGAGGTCTGGGCACCATCGAGGTGGTCGTATCATCCGACTGTCACAACAGCGTATTGCGACCCGCCTACAACTTACCCCAGATAGCTTCCGTGAGCGTCATTGACAGCCGACAACTTGACTCCATCTCTCAAGGACCGAAAAGCAAAGGCAGGACCACCCTCTTGGCACTGCCCCATTGCTCCAACGTCACCGGTCGCCTACACGACATGCGGTCTATCTGTCGTCAGGCACATGACCGTGGATGGCTCGTGATGCTCGATGCCGCCCAAAGTGCAGGATGCGTCCCCATCGATGCCGACGGATGGGAGGTCGACATACTGGTGTTCACGGGTCATAAGTCACTCTTCGGACCGCAAGGCACAGGAGGCTTCTACGTCCGTCCCGGTCTCCCTTTGCGCCCCACCGTCTATGGCGGCACCGGGCGCGACAGCAGTATCGTCAGATACGAGACTGACGACTGGGAATATGAGGTGGGCACCCCCAACCTTCCCGGACTGGCCGGCCTGAATGTCGGGGTAGCATATATCCTGCACCAAGGTGTGGAGAACATCTTCAGGCGGGAACAGGAACTTTCCCTCTGGCTCATCAGTCAGTTGGGGACACTCCCAAAGGTCAGGTTGTACAGCGAGGGAGGCGCATCGCAAGGGCCGGTGGTCAGCTTCAACATCGACGGTCTGAAACCCGCCGACGCCAGTTATATCCTCCTCAACACCTACGGCATCATCCTCCGCTCTGGTCTCCACTGCGCACCCCTCATCCACCAAGACTTGGGCACTGCGCCATGGGGCACGTTGCGCGCCAGTCTGTCCTATCACACCACCCCCGACGAACTACAGGCTTTCGTCCGTGCCGTTGGGGAAATCTGCGACAGCCTATGAAAATCATCGCGATCACCCGTTCGCCAGAGCCCTGCGTAGAAGCAGGCTGGAGCGCCTCACAATACCATCTCGACGGGGTGGTCAGCCGCCAGTTGGTCGACGCATTGCGCCCTCTTGGCTCGCTTGTGTTGCTCGACCGCCTGCGCCAGCCCTTCTTCAAGATCGAACATCATCACTATATGATCAAAGGTCTGTTGGGCGACACCAGCATCCGTGTGGCGTGCCATCGTGCCCATCAAGACGAGACAGCAATCATCCAGAAAATCATCAACACCTATGAAACAACTCATCATCCTTAGCCTGCTCACCCTCACCATGACAGCGACTGCCGGTGAGATCGTGGTGCACGACGGCGAGAGCATCCTCCAAGCCCTCCGACAAGCACGAGAGTGGCGCCGACTGTCCGACCCCCGCTGCGAGGGCGGCATCCACATCATCCTGCAGGCAGGCCGTTACTATATGAATGAACCCCTCTTCATCCGTCCAGAAGACAGTGGCACACCCACCTCGCCCACCGTCATTCGTGGCGAGGAGGGCGCCATCATCTGCGGCGACCCCACACAGCGGCACACGCAGTTGTTTCCCCAAGAGGGTATGTTGCCCCTCTCGGCTTTCGACCTGGAGCACCGCACCATCACCATCCCCACCCCTCCCAAAAGCGTGCTCAGACAAAAAAACATAGAGATGGTGGTGCACCAGCGATGGGCCATCGCCATCCTGCGTGTCAAAGAGATGAAAGTGCAGGGAGAAGAGACCGTCGTTTCGTTTCTGGAGCCCGAGAGCCGTCTGGAGTTTGAGCACCCCTGGCCGCAACCTGTCATCGGTGGGGAGAAAGGCAACAGCCATTTTCTGTTGCGCACCACCGAACAGTACGACGGCATCGAACAGCTCATCACCATCAGTGGTACGGAAGAGCACCCCGTGTGCTTCCTCTCCTTTGAGAACGTCACTTTTGAGCATACCTGCTGGAACCGTCCGCTCCACCAAGGGCATGTCACCCTGCAAGGCGGATTCCCCATCATCGACGCTTATAAACTGCAGCAAGAGGGACTGCCCTGGGCCGCCTCATTGGAGAACCAAGCCTGGATCGAGCGCCCCGCAGCAGCCGTCAGCGTGAGTTGGGCACAGCATGTCGACTTCACCAGTTGCCGTTTCCGTCAGTTGGGCAGCACCGCACTCGACTATGTCATCGGCATCACCGACTGCGCCATCCGCGACAACGTCTTCACCGACATTGGGGGCACCGCCATCCTCGCAGGGTCATTTGCCGAAAGTCCATTAGAGGTACACCGCCCATACGCTCACCTGGCGCCACTCTGCCAACGGCTCACCATCAGCGGCAATCAGATTACTGGAGCTTCTTCAGAGGACTGGGGAGCCGTGGGCATCGGCTGCGGCTATGTGCGTGATGTCGTCATCACCAACAACCGAGTGAGCCACGTCAACTACTCCGGCATCTGTGTGGGATGGGGCTGGACACCCCTCTACACGGGCATGGAGCGCAACCATATCGACAACAATACCGTGACCGACTACGCCCGCCAACTCTATGACGCGGGCGGCATCTACACCCTGTCCTCCCAGCCAGGCTCCACCATCCGCCACAATGAGATCAGCGCCCCTCACCCTGCCCCCTATGCCACCAACGATCGCGCCTTTTATATCTATCTAGACGCCGAGACCGACGGCTATACCATCGAGGGCAACCACCACGACGCGCAGCCTGTCGGCCGGGAGCAGACCGGCTTCAACCATCCAGGCGACCATCTCATCTTTCGTTAGACCATTTTTGATTCCCCATACGATATGAAACAGACCAACTACCACCTGTTCGACTTCATGGACTTCGACCCCACCTTGCAACGGGACGAGGCGCTCTGGAAAGCCTGGGCGCCCACCACCATCCGGGAGCACGAAGGCGACATCCATATCACCATCCCCTTCCAGAAACAGTTGCACCAGGAAGACATGGCTCCTGACAGGGATGCTGCACAACGGGAGTACACCCTCATCATCAGGGCCTATGAGCACGACATCCTGCGGCTCTTTATGAGCATGACCGGCGAGGAGATGACCGAGCAGGATGACATGCTGCAGATGCAGGTGCAGAAGCGCCCCCTCCTGTTGCAAGGCCATCAAATCGTAGACGAGACGGGGCGGATAAGAGCCGAATTACAACTGACCCCACCCCCACTCGACCCTTGGAGCGACCTCCTGCCGCCACCCCAGCCCGCCCCCTTCATCACGTTCTATCCCGACGCAGACAGCGACAAACCCATCACCCTCAGCGATGACCATTTCTCGCCGCCACGCTATGATGCGCTGCCTTTGGGATTCGTCACCACCGGCGATGCTGCCGAACGTGCCACCATCAGTTTTAAGTGTAAACCCAACGAATGTTTTGTGGGTACCGGCGAACGTTTCCGCAAGATGGACCTCAGCGGACAGACCTTCCAACTAAAAAATCAGGACGGACAGGGCGTCAACAACCGGCGCTGTTATAAAAACATCCCCTTCTACCTGTCGAGTCGCCTCTATGGCGCTTTCTTCCATACCAGCGACTACTGCAAACTCTCGCTCGCCGACCACTCCACCCGTTCGGTGCAGTTCTTATGCGACTACGCCACCCTCGATGTCTTCCTCATAGGCGGCACGACACCCGAACAGATTCTGCGCGGATACCGCATGCTGACAGGGTTTCCAGCCATGCCACCGCTCTGGTCTTTCGGCATCTGGATGAGTCGTATGACCTACTTCTCCGCCGACGAGGTGGAAGAGATCTGCGACCGCCTGCGCCAGGAGCACTATCCCTGCGATGTCATCCATCTCGACACCGGTTGGTTCCGTCAGGACTGGCTCTGTGAGTGGAAGTTCAATCCTGAGCGGTTTCCCGACCCCAAAGCGTTCATCAGCCGACTCGCAGAGAAAGGTTTCAAAGTGTCGCTCTGGCAACTGCCTTACGTCGCAAAGGGAGCCGAACAACTGGAAGAAGCCCAGGCACACCAGTATATCGGACCGCTGCTGAAAGAACAGGCAGGTGAGGGCAGCAACTTCTCCGCCCTCGACTATGCCGGCACCATCGACTTCACCTATCCCGCTGCCACGGCATGGTATCAGTCGCTGCTGAAAGAACTGTTGGACATGGGCGTGAAATGTATCAAGACCGACTTTGGCGAGAATATCCACATGGACGCCATCTATCATGGCATGGCACCCGAACGGCTCAACAACCTCTACGCCCTGCTCTATCAGAGAGCCGCCTACGACATCACACGGCAGGTGGCCGGCGAAGGCATCGTATGGGCACGGGCGGCATGGGCAGGTTGTCAGCGATACCCCCTGCACTGGGGCGGCGACAGCGCCAGCACCTGGGACGGCTTGGCCGGCTCACTCCGTGGCGGACTGCATCTCGGCCTCAGCGGCTTCGCTTTCTGGAGCCACGACGTGCCGGGATTCCATTCCGTACCCGACTTCATGAATTCGCCCCTGGATGAGCATGTCTACGTGCGCTGGACCCAGTTTGGCGTGTTCACCTCACACATCCGCTATCACGGCACCTGCAAGCGCGAGCCCTGGCACTACCCCACCATCGCTCCTATCGTGAAACGCTGGTGGCAGTTGCGCTATCGTCTCATTCCCTATGTCTACCAACAGGGCGAGAAAGCATGCAGCAGTGGCATGCCGCTGGTTAGGGCCCTGCTCCTGCACCACCCCCACGACCCACAGTGCTGGCACATCGACGACGAATACTACTTCGGCGACCACTTCCTCATATGCCCTGTCATGAATAGTGAAGGCAAGCGCGACATCTACCTGCCGGAGGGCGAATGGGTGAACTTCTTCACCGGCCAGCGTCATCACGGAGGCTGTTGGTACATGGACGCGTCCTATCCATTAGACCAAATGCCCGTGTTCGTAAGGCCAGGCGCCCGCATCCCTCTCTATCCCGCCGATGTGGACAGCACCGACGAGATGGACCTCTCAAAAGCCATCACCCTCGAAATCAACGACGAATTTAAAGGATACAACCTATAAAACACACCTATCACATGAACACACACTACATGCAGGGCCTCGACTGGCTCATCCTCGCGGTCTATTTCGCCATCCTGATCACCATCGGTGTATGGGCCAGTATGCGACGTAAAAAAGAGAGCAGCCTCTTCTTGGCAGAGCACTCGCTCCGTTGGCATCATATCGGTTTCTCCATGTGGGGCACCAACGTGGGTCCGTCGATGCTCATCGCCAGTGCCAGTGCTGGCTTCACCACCGGCATCGTGTCGGGCAATTACGCCTGGTATGCCTTTGTGTTCATCGCACTGTTGGCCTTCGTCTTTGCCCCCCGCTATCTAGGTGCCAAGGTGCAGACATTGCCCGAGTTCATGGGGCTGCGCTTTGGACAGTCCACCCGCAACATCTTGGCGTGGTATACCATCGTCACCATCATCATCTCCTGGCTGGCACTCACCCTCTTTGCTGGTGGCATCCTCATCCGTCAGGTGTTCGACATACCGATGTGGATGTCGGCGCTCATCCTGTTGATGATCTCAGCTTTTTTCACCATGATGGGCGGACTGAAAGCCGTGGCATACACCAATGTCTATCAGATGATTCTCCTCATCGTGGTCTCTGCCACCCTGACCATCGTGGGTCTATATCATGTGGGAGGTATCGGCGCACTGGCCGCCAAAGTGCCCAGCGACTACTGGATACTCTTCAAGCCCAACAGCGACGAGGCGTTCCCCTGGTTGCCCATCGTGCTGGGCTATCCCATCATGGGCGTGTGGTTCTGGTGTACCGACCAGTCGATGGTGCAGCCGGTGCTCGCCGCCCGCGACTTGCGTGAGGGACAACTGGGCACCAACTTCACCGGTTGGCTGAAGATTCTCGATGTGCCTCTCTATATCCTGCCGGGTGTCATCTGTTTCGCCCTCTTCCCTACCCTTCAGAATCCCGACGAGGCTTACCTCACCATGGTGGAGAATCTCTTCCCGGTGGGCATGGTGGGACTGGTGTTCGCCGTCCTCACCGCCTGCTTAGTGTCCACCATCGGGTCGGCGCTCAATGCGCTGAGCACAGTCTTCACCATGGACATCTATGTGAAGAAATTCAAGCCCGACGCCTCGCAGGCGCATATCAACCACGTGGGGCGCATCGTGACGGTGGTAGGTGCTGCCATCGCCATCGTGCTCACCATTGCCATCGACAGCATCAAGGGGCTCAATCTCTTCAACGTCTTCCAGTCGGTGTTAGGGTTCATCGCACCACCGATGACGGCGGTGTTCCTGCTCGGCGTGTTTTGGCGGCGCACCACCACCCGCGCGGCCAATGTGGCGCTGACAGCCGGCACGGCCTTCTGCCTCATCGTGGGCATCCTCTATCTATGGGGACCGAAGAGCACGCTGTGGCCGCATTTCATGATGCTCTCCTTCCTGCTCTTCGTCATCTTAGCTGTCATGATGGTCGCCATCTCGCTCCTCGACCGCCGCGCTGTCATCCATGAGATACCACAGCCCATCCGCATCCGCCGCTCCCAGCTGGTCATCACGCTATGGACAGCGCTTGCACTCGTCATGATCGGGCTATATGTGTTTTTCAACTAATTCAAGTCCCGCGAGTGCTCAACTTGCAATTTCCCACCATAGCGAATGTTATACTATATTCATTATGAATGAGTTATGATGAAAGTAACTTTTTTTTAATGATTGGCCATGAATATCCATATTTTTTTTGTAACTTCGCCCCGTAACTAAATATGTTAAGATGATGACTACAATGGCACTAAACAATCTGTGGACATATCTACAGGGACTGAGCCTCGCTAAGAAAGACCGCGAATGGCTGGCCGCTAAACTTTTGGAACCAACTGCCAAAGAAGAAGAAATAGCCCAACAGCAATCTTTCGTAAAGGAATCGCTGTACCGTGCATTAGATGAAGTGAAACGAGCCAAGATGGGAGAAAGCCAGCTAATGACAGAAGAGGAGTTCTTCAAGAAGTTAGATGAGGACGGTATTGTATGAAAGTAACAATAATCCCCTCTGATGAGTTTTATCGCCAATTTAAAAGGCTGGCAAAGAAGTATAAATCATTGCGTCAGGACTATCTGACATTCAGCCAGAACTTAAAAGACAATCCCTTCCAAGGCGATGATTTGGGCAACGGAGTACGGAAGGTTCGCATGGCCATTACCTCAAAAGGCAAGGGTAAGAGTGGTGGTGCCCGAGTGTTGACACTAAATGTACTAGTAAGTGGTGACACTGAAGTGACACTACTCACCATTTACGATAAGAACGAGATAGACAATGTCACCAACCAATATATCCAATGGTTAGTGGCAGAGGCTTGTAAATAGCAGTCCTAATAGTATGTGCAAGTCATGGATGCTCTCAGGTATCAAATCACCTAACTGAAGTTTCCCACCCTCACAAATAACGCCAAAGTTTTATTTATCACGAATTTACGAATTTTAGAATTCATAAGCAGATGAAAAGAATTTTGAAGAATTATCGTCGCAAGCGACGCGATCATTACGCTATAGCGTTAGGAAATGACATGTCATTTCATCTCAAATTCCTATCAATTCCATCATAAAAGATAATTCTCTAATTCGTGATAAAAAAGGGTGGGAAAGTTCAGTCACCTAAACCCTTATAACCTGAAAAATTGCCTTAGTTTTTCTTTCGCTTGTTGATTTCAGAAGTGAGCAATTCGCGGTTGACGCCCCCGATGTCGGTATACCAGGGCATGCTGTTGTAGGGGCTGTCTTGACGCACGCGGATGCTATTGAGCATCTGCTCCAACTGCTCCAATGAGAGTGCATCCATCATGGGCTGACTCAGGAAACGCTCGTTGACCACGGGCCAAATCTCATTGTTTTCATTCACACGCTTGAGATGGCACGTCTTCTTTGTGCCATTGGTGGCCGGCACCCCTAAGATGTCGGCGCCATCGGCCGTCAGTTTGAACCCTGCGACGGTTTTGCCCTCCCAACGATACTGAGGTTTGGTACTGTTTCCATCCCGGAAAACAATAAAGGGTTGTGGTGCCACATCACCAGGCCCCTGACAAGAGCCGTCGGCGGTGAAGACATATTGCCGTCCGCTGCCATCCGTGTAGGTTCCGCAAAGCAAAGCGGCCAACTGCCGCCTCACCATCTGTTCACGGGTGACGTCCTGACCATCGAAACTATAGAAAAGACGCGCTTGGTCCAGTTGATAATCATGAATCAACACAAAGTGCTGATCACCGTCATGAAAACGAGAGAATCCCATTTGGTCCGGTTCAGTGTCACCATCTCCTGTCAACCCTCTGGTCGCCCTTTTCAGTTCCGTCACCGACTCCTTGGCTGTCGTATAGTGATGGATTCCATCCGTCCAACGCATTCCGGTCACGCCTTCGGCCCCATAGATACGGTCTACATGTCCTTCGGCCTTACGGTCGCCCACAATACTCTTGAAATAGCGATTGATGTCGCTAATCCCCTCCCACAAAAAATCGGGCATTTCACCACTGCCGCCGATATCTTCAAAAGGATCCTCGAAAAAGGCGGAAAAGCTGCAAGACGGGGCATCAAGCAATTCAACGGATGACTCATAGTATCCTTTTGAACGATACATTTTGTGTTGGATGATCAGGTCCCGACAATGTGCGAACACCTCTTCTCCCACTTCCACCGTGATTTCCTCACCTTGGCAGTCTCCGCTGATGGTCAGCAGTGGCTTGCCAGACTTCTCATCATACCGAAGATTATAGACTGTATAGTCCATCGGGTTCATTCCTCCACCTCGGGAGAAAAGATAATTCACTAATTTACCAGAAGGCGCTTTTGGGCTTTTTGCACACATCTGAACACTGAAGGTGAGCGCAGCGATCACCCCCAATAAAATAACTACGTGCAAACCGAAGACAATGCAAAACAAAAAGTCATTTTTTGTTTTCATTGTTGAGGTGCAGCCTATCTTGGACGTTAGTCAAAGATAGTGCAAACCGAATGGAAAGCAAAATAAATTCCTATTTATTTTCTTTCCTGAGGTGCAGCCTATCTTGGACGCTAGTCAAACAGGTCAAAGGTGAAAAGAGCTCCTTCCCTCCTATTCTCCTTAGACCAATTGATTCTCTAAAGAGTCAAAGACTTTCCGCAATCCATTTATTTGTCGGGCTCGGAGGCCCGACCTCCTATGTCCAGAGTCTCAGCAATCGAATAATTTTCGTATTTTCCGTTATTTTTCGTAATAAAATTATTTCCGCATTTATTCTGCAAAATAATAAGATTAAAAAAGGGGGAAAAAGGAGGAAAAAGGAGGAAAAAGTGCCAAGGCACTCTCAAAAAAATGATAAAAAATTT
>CACZGH010000039.1 GCA_902780635.1 uncultured Prevotellaceae bacterium | reverse complement strand
AGGATAAGGAGGGGGAGGGGTGGTTGTGACCATCGCAAGCTAACAGCTTGACACCAAGAAGAATATAAAGATTAAAAAAGGAAGAAAAAGGAGGAAAAAGGAAGAAAAAGGTGCTAAAGCACCCACAAAAAGGAAGAAAAAACATGTAGATAAGTTGACGAATTGACAAGTTATTTGCCTGGGCATTCTCTCACCATTTACCAATATTTTGCACCAGAAGGGCGGGCTTGCCCGCATGAACAATCGCAACTTTGTTGCGTTAGAAATGATGCCGACCCTTTGATGGGTCGAGCATACCTTAATGTACGAGCGACCGGAGGATAAGGAGGGGGAGGGGTGGTTGTGACCATCGCAAGCTAACAGCTTGACACCAAGAAGAATATAAAGATTAAAAAAGGAAGAAAAAGGAGGAAAAAAGGTGCTAAAGCACCCACAAAAAGATAGAAAGACAAATATATGTACTATTGTAATACGTAACTTTGTACCACCAATAAATTCATTAAGGTATGTCCTATAACAGAATGGCGGGCTCAAAAGTGAGTTAATGCAAATCTCAGCAAAAAAATGAGCGAGCTCATTGTTTTTTTGCTGAGATTTGCATTACCTTTGCAGTATGATATCATTTGAAAGCGACTACAACAACGGGGCACACCCCGCTGTGCTGCGTCATCTGGTCGAAACCAATGACGAGCCTACACTGACATACGGTTTCGACATCTACACGGAACGGGCAAAAGAGAAAATAAGAAAAGCCTGTGACGCCCCCGATGCAGAGGTTTTTCTCCTCACAGGCGGCACACAAGCCAATGCCACCGTCATCGACGGCATACTCCGCTCCTATGAGGGAGTCGTCTGTGCCGACACCGGACATATCAGCGTGCATGAGGCAGGAGCGGTGGAGGCAAGCGGTCATAAGGTGATCGCATTGCCAGGAAAAGACGGAAAACTGCAGGCCGAGACGCTGGAGCACTTCATGGATGTATTTGAGCACGACGAGAGCCGTGACCATGTGGCACAGCCCGGCATGGTCTATATCAGTTTCCCCACCGAGATGGGCACGCTCTACCGTGCTGACGAACTGAAGGCACTTTCAGACACCTGCCGACGGCATCAATTACAATTGTTTGTCGACGGTGCACGCCTGGGCTACGGCCTTATGTCGAAGAAATGCGACATCACCCTACCCCAGCTCGCCCGTCTGTGCGATGCATTATATATAGGTGGAACCAAAGTTGGTGCGCTCTGCGGCGAGGCTGTCGTGTTCACACACCACAACGCACCCCGCTGCTTCTTTTCCATCATTAAGCGGCATGGTGCCCTCTTAGCCAAAGGACGACTCACCGGTGTACAATTCGACGCACTCTTCACCGACGACCTCTATTTCAACATCTCCCACCATGCTATCAAAATGGCCGAAAGGATGAAAAGTATCCTCACCCAGGCGGGATTGCGACTGTGGATCGACTCTCCTACCAACCAACAGTTTGTCGTCATCCCCAATGCGCTCATGCACCGATTGGAGTCGCAGGTGCAGTTCATTCACTGGCAGCCCTATGATGACGATAGCACCGTTTGCCGCTTCGTCACCAGTTGGGCCACCACAGATGAAGACCTACTGGCTTTGGAATCTATTTTAAAACAAGTTTCAGAAACTAAAGAGTGAAGGAGTTAAGCAATCACTTCTTAACTCCTTCACTCCAAGAAATTTCGGACTTCCGAAAAGCGAATGGCAAATAGCCAAAAGCCCAACAAATTGAGCTTGCAAAAGTTGTGCTAATTCATTTCAGCACGCCCAACTCACGCCCGATCTTGACAAATGCCTCGATGCAACGGTCGAGTTGTTCACGGTTGTGACCGGCAGAGATCTGCACACGGATACGAGCCTGTCCCTTAGGCACTACAGGATAGTAGAAGCCCGTCACATAGATGCCCTCATCGAGCAACTTGTTGGCATAGATCTGAGACAATTTGGCATCATAGAGCATCACTGCGCAGATGGCACTCTGTGTGGGCTTGATGTCAAAACCTGCCGCCATCATCTTGTCACGGAAGTAATTGACGTTCTCCACCAACCGGTCGTGTATCTCATTACTCTCTTTCAGCATCTTGAACACCTCAAGACTGGCACCGATGATACAGGGTGCAAGCGAATTGGAGAACAGATACGGACGACTGCGCTGGCGCAACATCTCGATGATTTCCTTGCGGCCTGTGGTGAAACCACCCAGCGCGCCACCAAACGACTTGCCCAACGTGCCGGTGTAAATATCCACACGACCATAGGTCTTGCAAAGCTCGCTTACGCCATGACCAGTCGCACCCACCACACCGGCCGAGTGAGACTCGTCAACCATCACCAGGGCGTCATACTTCTCGGCTAAGTCGCAGATCTGGTCCATCGGAGCCACATTGCCGTCCATCGAGAAGACGCCATCGGTACAGATGATACGGAAACGCTGGGCCTGCGCCTCCTGCAGACAGCGCTCCAGGTCGGCCATGTCGGCATTGGCATAACGGTAGCGCTTGGCCTTGCACAGACGCACACCGTCGATGATGGAGGCATGGTTGAGTGCATCGGAGATGATAGCGTCCTCCTCAGTAAAGAGCGGCTCAAACACACCACCATTGGCGTCGAAACAGGCTGCATAGAGGATGGTGTCCTCTGTCTTGAAATAATCGGAGATAGCTGCCTCCAGTTCTTTATGAATGTCTTGTGTGCCACAGATGAAACGCACGGACGACATGCCAAAGCCACGACGGTCCATCATACGTTTGGCACCTTCAATCAGACGGGGATGGTCGGAAAGACCCAGATAATTGTTGGCACAAAAATTCAACACTTCCTTTCCTTTCACACTGATGGCGGCTTTCTGAGGGCTCTCGATGATACGTTCCTCTTTGTAAAGACCGGCCTCACGAATCTCAGTTAGGGTCGACCTGAGATGTTCCTGCATTTTTCCAAACATAACATTAGATTTTAAGAATGACGATAAGAATGCACAAAATAAACAAATAAATTCGGAATATGAGCCATCTCGAATGTTATTTTTTATAAATCCTGTGAAAAATATGCGTTTTTTATTCGATGAATTGATGGTAGTGTGAAAAAAAAATGTTTATTTTGCAAACAGATACTTTTGAACCTGCAAAACTTTACAGACAGTATGAAAAACATATTGGTGATTGGGTCTACCGGCCAGATTGGATCGGAACTCACTATGAAACTACGCGAACTCTATGGCAATGAACATGTAGTGGCCGGATATATCAAAGGGGCTGAGCCGAAAGGCACACTCAAAGAGTCGGGACCAGCAGCCTTGGCTGATGTCACCGACGGGGAGATGATAGCATCGGTAGTGAAAGAGCACCAGATCGACACCATCTACAACCTTGCGGCACTCCTCTCTGTCGTTGCCGAGTCGAAGCCACGCTTGGCATGGCGGATAGGTATCGACGGACTGTGGAACATCCTGGAGGTGGCACGCCAATACCATTGTGCAGTGTTCACACCCAGCAGCATCGGCTCCTTCGGACTGAGCACGCCTCATGTGCGCACCCCACAAGACACCATACAGCGCCCACGCACCATCTACGGTGTGTCAAAAGTGACCACCGAACTGCTTAGCGACTATTTCTTCCACAAATATGGTGTCGACACACGCTCGGTGCGATTCCCTGGCATTATCTCGTATATGACACCCCCAGGTGGAGGCACCACAGACTATGCTGTCGACATCTTCTATTCCGCTGTCAAGGGTGAGAAATTTGTCTGCCCCATCAAAAAAGGCACACTTCTGGACATGATGTATATGCCCGACGCACTGAAAGCCGCCATCACACTGATGGAGGCCAACCCCGACCGTCTGGTGCATCACAATGGTTTCAACGTGGCTTCCATGAGCTTCGCACCAGAGACCATCTATGCGGAAATCAAAAAACACAAACCCCAGTTTGAGATGGTTTATGACGTAGACCCCCTCAAGCAAAGCATCGCTGAGAGCTGGCCCGACAGGATGGACGACACCTGCGCACGACGTGAATGGGGATGGAGCCCCATCTACGACATCCGCTCCATGACCACCGACATGCTCAATAAACTCTCACAAAAAATAAAAGAGGAAAAATAAAAAGAGGAAAAGCTGTTGCCTATGCTGTGATATCGTCGCAGCCTCACTCCCCCATCGTAAACCTTCTGGTCACCACCCCCTTGTAGGTGTTGGCCTCTATGATAACGGCGTCGCCACGCCGCAGCATACCTATTGGTACACTCAAAAAGATGCGGCTGGAGTAGTACTGCGGCACTCCGTTCTGGTCGTGATACAGACGCAGGTGATACTCCCGGGTGTCATCTGCGCCATTCATCACCGTGTCACATACCATCGCCACCGTCTGACGGGCGTCGACGCCTTCCGTCACACCGGTCTTGATATAGATGCCCATGTTCACATACTTTCCACTACGGCTCAGCCATGCGCTCTCCACATCGACAGGGTCGGTATGCATCGTTTTGACACGTGAAGCGGGCGCCATCCAGAGTGTCAACACCTGACTGACGGAGATGATATCCGTCACACGCCGGTCATCACTCTTCCGGTTGTACATGAGGAGCGCACGATAGATGGAGTCGGGGGTGGTGGCCCACTCAGCACTCGCCATCGGCTCAAAGACGAGTGAGTCGCCGTCGTCAGAGAGGGCATAGTCTAAAGTCTTTGCGGCATGTGTATGCACCTCTACGAAATCTGCCCTGAGATACGACAGTTTGCCATCGCCCGTCTCATAGTCTTCCGTAGTGCAAGAGCACCAACCAAACGACAGTGCCAGCATGGACAACGCCGCCCACAGTGCGGATATGGTGCATCGGCCTTTCATCGTTGGGCAGCAAAATAGTTTTTGGCAGGATTGGCATACATTTCTATTATACGCGCGCGTAAGAATGCCTCGTCCTTGTTAGGTATATCAATTTTCGCCAACTGCCCCTCAAGATACGTCTCAAAGGCAGACTGATCATCAGCGGTGTAATGACAGCGATAGTCCGTCGTGCCCTGCATCAGGTCAAGAGCCACATA
The DNA here is from genome assembly GCA_902780635.1 of uncultured Prevotellaceae bacterium. Lineage (GTDB taxonomy): Bacteria > Bacteroidota > Bacteroidia > Bacteroidales > Bacteroidaceae > Prevotella. The sequence continues at coordinate 21,106 of CACZGH010000039.1, read as the reverse complement.
ATTGCAGGGATACAACCGATAGTGGCGGTGTATCTCCTCGTCGATATGGTGGGCGATGGCTAGCAGGACGGCTTGCTTACCAGCCGAAGTGTCCATCTGAAGCAGCCACTCGTCGATACACTGACTGCAATGGTAGTGGATGCGGCCTTTGTAGCCCATAATACCGGTGCGCATACTCACCACATCGTCGGTGGCACTCTTACGCCATCCGGGCACGTCGCGCTTCAGCTGAAACTCTGCCGCCTTGAGAAAGTCACAGGGGTCGTACTCGTAAGAGATAGACAGCGGCACGATGTGCAGACTCACCAACCGGTCGATCAGGGTGCCCTCTCCCCCCATAGACATCATCTTCAAGATGGCCTCTTGAGTGCGGTCGTCAGAGTTTTTGGCCCTGCCTTCCCGCTGGGCGATCCAGATGTTTTCCTTTTTCACAGCGATGGCGAAATGCATATACTCTGCCAGCCTCCGGGAGGCAAGAAGCATCTCTCTCGGACTGAGGCTACGCTCCACGATAAACGACTTATTCACACGCACCAAGTCTTTCACCCAGGGTAGCGACAGCAGGTTGTCGCCGATGGCTATCTCACAAGTGGTCGAAAAACCTGCGTCGATGAGCAACTTGTCAAGCAAAGCCGAGTCGAGCACGATGTCACGGTGATTGCTGATAAACGTATATCGGCATTGGTTGTCCACAGCCGATGTGTCCATGTCACAGCCCTTCGAAGCCTTGGCGAGCAACTGCTCCAGAAATCCATAGCAGAAAGCGCGCTGAAAGTCAAAGTTGGTCTTGCAAGACCGCATCTTGGCGGCGATTGCATCCAAACTCACGCCAGGATACAGATAGGCGAGCACCTGCTGAAACTGTGGGTCTGCCAGCAGGCGGTCGTAAACTTCGGGCAGCTCCTCCGGCTCGAAAGGACGGATGGTGTCAAATTCACTGGGTATATGCATGGTCTTAGGGCTGTTGGCGATTCGCTTTTCGCTCTAATGGCGAAAGTCAAAAAGCGAACCGCTATCTTTAAAACTGATTTTCCACTATCTCGGTCAGCACATCGCTGATGTTGAGTCCGGCGGCACGTATCTGCTGCGGGATGAAGCTGGTGGCCGTCATGCCCGGGGTGGTGTTCACCTCCAGCATGTTGATCTTGTCGCCACCATCAGCGTTCTTGGTGATGATATAGTCGATGCGGATAATGCCGTTGCAATGCAGGATGTCGTAGATGGCACTCGTCAACTCACCCAGACGACGGGCGGTGTCCTCAGGGATGCGGGCTGGCGTGATTTCCTCCACTTCTCCATTATATTTGGCGTCGTAGTCGAAAAACTCATTGTGGGTCACCACCTCTGTGATGGGGAACACGACCGACTTTTCCTTGGTCTTGTAAATGCCCACCGTCACTTCAGTGCCATCCATAAACGACTCCACCATCACCTCGTCGCTCTCCATCATCGCCTTGCGGAGGGCCGGCGCCAGTTGGTCCAGATTTTTCACTTTCGACACGCCGAAGCTGCTGCCGTCATTGGCAGGCTTCACAAAACAGGGCATGCCGATGCGAGTCATAATTTCCTCGTCAGACACCTGGTTCTCATACCCACGGCGGATAAGCAGACTCTCGGCCACACTCACGCCGAAGCCGCGCAGATACTGGTTGAGCACAAACTTGTCGAAAGTCATCGCCTCCACCAGCACACCGCTGGTGCTGTAGGGGATATGCAGCAATTCAAAATAGCCCTGGATGATGCCATTCTCGCCCGGGGTGCCATGGATGGTGATATAGGCATAGTCGAAAATCACAGCCTTGCCATCCTGCATGAACGAGAAGTCGTTGCGGTCGATCTTGGCAGTCGTGCCGTCAGGCAACTCCACATGCCAGTCCAGACCTCTTACCACTACTATATATATATTATAACGTTCTTTGTCAAAGAAGGAATAAAGACCACGGGCGGAGCGGATAGAAACATGATGCTCCGAGGAGTCACCACCACAGACGATGGCTATTGTACGTTTTAAGTTAATCATTGTAGTATATTATTCTTAACGGTATTTGACATATAAACACGCCACTTCTCCAACAATTGCTGCATATCGGAGGGAAGGGGCGATGTGAAATCCATCTGCTGCCCTGTCACAGGATGGACAAAGCCCAATGTCTGCGCATGCAGGGCCTGACGCGGACACAGTTTGAGACAGTTGTGGATGAATGCTTTGTAGGTGCTGCTACGCTCGCCACGGAGTATCTCGGTGCCGCCATAGCGCTCGTCGCCGAAGAGCGGATGGCCGATATGCTGCATGTGCGCTCGTATCTGATGGGTGCGCCCTGTCTCCAACACACATTCCACCATTGTGACATAGCCGAAACGCTCCAGCACGCGGTAGTGGGTCACCGCCGGTTTGCCCGTCTCACTGTCAGGACTGAAGACGGCCATACGTAGCCTGTCTTTCGGGTCTCTGCCGATATTACCCTCTATGCGCCCCTCGTCCTCAACAAAATTGCTCCACACCAGCGCACAATAACTGCGGTGTGTGGTCTTGTTGAAAAACTGCAGCCCCAGATGGCTCTTGGCCTCCGGTGTCTTGGCGATGACCAGCAGCCCCGTCGTGTCTTTGTCGATGCGGTGCACGAGTCCCACCTCAGGGTCATTGGGGTCATAGTCGGGATGATGGCGCAGGTGCCAGGCGATAGCGTTGACAAGGGTGCCATGAAAATTGCCACAGCCAGGATGCACCACCATGCCGGCAGGCTTGTTGATGACCATCAGCGCATCGTCCTCGTAGACGATGTCAAGGGGTATCTCCTCAGGCTCTATCGTGGTGTCATACTGCGGATGGTCGAGCATCAGCGTGACCACATCGCCAGCACGCACCTTGTAGTTGCTCTTCACAGGACGGTCGTTGACATGCACAAAACCGGCATCAGCGGCTTTCTGGATGCGGTTGCGACTGCTGTGCTGCAACTTCTCAAACATATACTTGTCGATGCGCAGTGGCTCTTGTCCTTTGTCCACCACGATACGATAATGCTCGTAGAGAGGGGGTACCTCCAGCTCCTCTATGTCCATCGGGGTCTCCACCATGTCGTCAATCGCCTGATGGCACCGCCACTGGGGCAGGAGCAGATGATTCCCTCGGGGCCTCGGTAGAACCCGCTATCTCACGACGGTCGATGGTGGGACGAGCAGCCTGTGGCTCCTGACGCTTGTAGTGTGTGCGTGTCCTGACGGGCTTCTCCTCTTCATCCTCTCCCTCATCATAATAGTAATTGGTGTTCTCCACCAGTGTCACCTGATCGTTGAGGTCGCGACGACCGTCGCCTACCTGTATGATCAACAGGTCCTCCACAGACACTAGGTCGCCTGCAGAAAGCTGCTTGCCACGGCATTTCACACCATAGATCCACTCACGCTCACCAGGGATATACTCTGGCTCTCCCAACTGGAAGCCCATAGCCATCAGTCTGGACTGAGCATCGCGCAAAGAGCTGTTGTCGATGATGTCGGGAAGCGGCTTCTGTGGGGTGTGCGAGGCATTGATCTTCACATACACCGCACGGCCCGGCTTCACCACGTCACCAGCCGTGGGCGACTGTTCCAGAACGCAGTCAGGGGGCAGGGTCTTTACATAGTCGGTGTCACTGACCAGTATCTCCAGATTCACATCATCAAGGATGTCCTCTGCCTCATTATAGGTCTTGTGGATGATGTTGGGCACCTCCACACTCTGCCCGTGGTGGGTATAAAGATCCAGTCCGTATTTCACACCGAGGGCCAACAACCCCACGATGACAATCATCGCAAGGATATTGCCCCACAGATACAGACTAAATATTTTTTTAAAGAAATTCTTTGCTGTCATCAGATCATATACTTTAGATAATGGCCATCAGCCTTTTCGACTGCAAATTTAGATAAAAATCGGCAATTATATGCCTGTCGGGTAAAGAAAAATTTCTTTAGGTTGAAGATAATGCAAAATGGGCACTCATCACGACGGGATCCTTCAGGTGCCACCTTCACGCCATCACTCCAAGAAGTGATACATCAAAAAACGAAAAAACAGGAAAAAGCACTGCTTTTCCTGTCCTCTCTCTTACATCACATAACGGATTACTTTCCGTGATGCTCATCAGAAACCGTCAACTTCTTGCGGCCTTTGGCACGACGTGAAGCAAGCACGCGGCGACCATTCTTTGAGGCCATTCTCTCACGGAAACCGTGCTTGTTGACTCTTCTGCGGTTGTGGGGCTGGAATGTTCTTTTCATTTTTTAATAATATTTATTTGTTGTCATTTTCTACAGCAAAAGCCGCCAATTCGACCTTTTGGGGTGCAAAAGTACACATTTCTTTTTAAATAACCAAGAATTATGTGATTTTTAGTGCTAAAAACAATGTATTTTTCTAAAAAAGATGTACCTTTGCTTGGTAAATCAAGCGAAAGTACTCACATTTGGCAAAAAAATGAATAATTTCTTTTGTTTTGCTCTCACTTAATCGTACCTTTGCAACGTAAAAAGGCGATTTTAAACACTTTATTAATAGATAACCACAATGATCAAATCACAAGACATCAAGAAAGGTACTTGCATCCGCATGGATGGCAAGCTGTATTTTTGCATCGACTTCCTGCACGTAAAGCCAGGTAAGGGCAACACTATCATGCGCACCACCCTCAAAGATGTAGTCAGCGGACGTGTGCTCGAAAAACGCTTCAACATCGGTGAAGCCCTCGAAGACGTAAGGGTCGAGAGACGCGCCTATCAATACCTCTATCAGGAAGGAGAAGACTATATCTTCATGAATCAAGAGACTTACGACCAGATACCCATCGCAAAAGACCTCATCACAGGTGTGGACTTTATGAAAGAGAGCGACATCGTGGAGGTGGTAAGCGACGCCGACACCAACACCATTCTCTATGCTGAAATGCCAGTGAAAACCGTACTGCGCATCACACACTCTGAGCCAGGTGTCAAAGGCGACACCGCCACCAACGCCACCAAGCCAGCCACACTGGAGACCGGCGTGGAGGTGAGAGTGCCTCTCTTCGTCAACGAGGGCGACCTCATCCAGGTCGACACACGCGACGGCAGCTATCTGCAGCGTATGAAAGAATAGTAAACTCTATTTTAGAGAACTTCTGCTGAGACGACCGGGAGCGATGGCACCCCCGCAAGCGCCACTGCCTGCGGAGCCATCGCTTCCGGCTTTTTTGCACCACCCCCTACCCCATCACCACCACATCCACATGAAATACTCCATCATTGTTCCAGTATACAACAGGCCCGACGAAGTGGACGAACTGCTCATGAGCCTCACCCAACAGACCGTCACCGACTTTGAGGTGATCATCGTAGAAGACGGCTCTTCAGTCACATGTAAAGAGGTTTGCGACAAATACACCCACAGCCTTGACTTGCACTACTATCTGAAACGCAACTCTGGTCCGGGACAAAGCAGAAACTACGGGGCGGAGAGGGCCCGAGGCGAATACCTCATCATACTCGACAGCGATGTGGTCTTGCCCACAGGGTATGTGGAGAGCCTCAACCGCGAACTGGAAGCCAACCCCTGTGATGCCTTTGGTGGCCCTGACAGCGCACACTCCTCCTTCACCGACACCCAGAAAGCCATCTCCTACTCGATGACCAGCTTCCTCACCACAGGAGGCATCAGGGGCGGGAAAAAGAAGCTCGACAAATTTTACCCCAGGTCGTTCAACATGGGCATCAGGCGGGACGTCTACCAAAAACTGGGAGGATTCTCAAAAATGAGATTCGGAGAAGACATCGACTTCAGCATCCGTATCTTCAAAGGAGGCTATAAATGCAGGCTTTTCCCTTCCTCATGGGTGTGGCACAAACGGCGCACTGACTTCCGCAAATTCTTCAGACAAGTCTTCAACAGCGGCATCGCACGCATCAACCTCTATAAGAAATACCCCGACACGCTCAAACTGGTACACCTCCTGCCCAGCATCTTCACCGTGGGGGTTATCCTCCTGGTGCTCATATCAGCCGTAGGACGGGCACTCATGCATTATGACCCCACACATTTCCATCAGTGGTATCTGGTCTGTGCCATCCCATGGTTGCCCATCATCGCTTTCTGCGCCATCATCTTCATCGATGCGGCCGTCAGACACAAGAGTGTCAAGATAGGCCTGCTGAGCATCGTGGCTTCCTTCATCCAGCTGATGGGGTATGGCAGCGGACTGATCACCGCCTGGTGGAAACGATGCATATTGGGCAAAGACGAGTTTCAGGCCTTTGAGCACACCTTCTATAAATAGACACCGAATAGCGTATAGCGTATAGCAAATAGCGAAACCATGTCCGAAAAACTCAACATCAACCAATGGGCTGAGGAAGACCGCCCAAGAGAGAAATTCATGCGGCTGGGAGCAGAGGCCCTCACAAAAGCGGAGTTGCTCGCCATTCTCATCGGTTCTGGTTCGACCAAGGAAAGCGCCATCGACCTCATGAAGCGCATCCTCAACGACTGCGACAACAACCTCAACACCCTTGGCAAGAAAAGCATCAATGACCTCACACAATACAACGGCATGGGACCCGCCAAGGCCATCTCTGTGCTCGCCGCCTGCGAACTGGGCAAACGGAGGCAACTCGACGAGGTCAAGGAACGACAACAACTCAAAAGCTCCTTAGACATCTATCAATACATGCACCCCCTCATGCAAGACCTGGACATCGAACAGGCATGGGTCCTCTTGCTCAACCAGAACTTCAAACTGATCAAAGCCGAGATGCTCTCATCGGGAGGCATCAGCGAAACCGCCGTCGACGTCAGGCAGGCCATGAAAATGGCGGTGCTCAACAATGCCACCGTACTGGCATTGTGCCACAACCACCCCAGCAACAACACCTCACCCAGCAAACAAGACGACGCACTCACACAGCGCTTCAAAAAAGCCTGTGAGATCATGCGCATACACTTTCTTGACCATGTCATCGTCGCTGATGGCAACTATTATTCCTATTTCGAAAACGGCAGACTGTGAATTTTTGGCCGCACTCTTTCTTTATATGGAAAAAAATATGTAAGTTTGCACGGACATATCAACCCTACTCATCATAAAAATATGACACCAACAGAGAAAACCACCATCGAAGGAAAAGTAGTAGACGTGCTGCGCACGGTGTTCGACCCGGAAATACCGGTCAACATCTACGACCTGGGACTCATCTACCGCATCGAGATGCATGATGACGGCACGCTCGACATCGACATGACGTTTACGGCACCCTCATGCCCAGCCGCCGATTTCATCCTCGAGGATGTGAGGCAGAAAGTGGAGAGCATACAGGGAGTGGCCGCTGCCAATGTGCAGATGGTGTTTGAGCCTGAATGGAACCAAAGCATGATGAGTGAGGAAGCAAGAGTGGAATTAGGATTTGACTGATGCATAAAAACATTTATTTTCTTTCTGACGCCCACCTGGGCTCACTGGCCATCGAGCACGCACGCACGCAAGAGAGAAGACTGGTGAGATTTCTCGACAGCATCAAAAGCAAAGCAGCGGCCATCTATCTCCTTGGAGATATGTTCGACTTTTGGTATGAGTACAAGTATGTCGTGCCAAAAGGATTCACACGCTTCTTAGGCAAGCTTTCAGAACTCACCGATATGGGCGTGGAGGTGCATTTCTTCACGGGCAACCATGACATCTGGGCTTACGAATACTTGGAGAAAGAGTGCGGAGTCATCATACACAGGCAACCACTGACCACCGAGATCTACGACAAAGTGTTCTATCTGGCACACGGCGACGGTCTCGGCGACCCCAATAAGAATTTCAAACTCCTCAGAAGTATTTTCCACAACCGTACCTGCCAAGTACTTTTCAGTAGCCTCCACCCACGATGGGGACTGTGGTTCGGACTGCAATGGGCCAAGCACAGCAGGATGAAACGGAAAGACGGTATGGAGCCACCCTATCAGGGGGAGGACAAGGAGTATCTCGTGCTCTACACCAAAGAATACATGAAGAGTCATAAAGACATCGACTACTTCATCTATGGTCACCGCCACATCGAGCTCGACCTGATGCTCTCACGCAAGACACGCATGATGATTATCGGCGACTGGATCACACAGTTCACCTATGTGGTCTACGACGGTGAGCACATCTTCCTTGAGGAGTACGTCGAGGGAGAGAGCAAACCTTAAAAATGGTCTAAAATGCATATTTTTGCAGATAAAAACGGATGGTTTGCCGAAAATAGACAAAAAAGGGGAAAAAACATTTGGAAAACATATAAAAATGTTATAACTTTGCAAACGAATAAGAAGTAAATTTTTCTCAATAGGAAGCAATATAGACATCAAAAATCAGGTTTGTAGAATCAAGTTAAGTTGAGAGACAGTTATTGTGAAATAGCTGTCTCTTTTTTTCGTCTTACGCAAAACAAGACCGGCCACCTTAGCATGGCTAAGATGGCCGGATATAGAGAGGTGTCAATACTTACAACAGGTTCATCGTGTCGGTGGCGATCATCAGCTCCTCGTCGGTAGGTATCACACACACCGTCACCTTGGAGTCATCAGCCGAGATCACTGCCTCCTCACCACGTGTTTTGTTCTTCTCTGCATCAAACTTCACGCCGAGGAACTCCATGTCTTTGCACACTTCCTCACGCATGTCCATCTGATTCTCACCCACACCAGCGGTGAAGACGATGATGTCCACACCACCCATAGCGGCAGCGTAGGCTCCGATATACTTCTTGATACGATAGAAATACATATCAAGGGCCAGGCGGGCACGCTCGTTGCCCTCAGCGGCGGCATTCTCCACGTCACGCATATCGCTGCTCTCGCCTTCAATGCCAAGCACACCACTCTGCTTGTTGAGCAGGTTGGACATGCCGTCGGCGTCCAGGTCGAGTTTCTTGGCAAGATAGGTGATGGCGCCACCATCTATGTCACCACTGCGGGTACCCATCATCAGACCCTCAAGCGGAGTGAGACCCATAGAAGTGTCGACACACTGGCCGTCCTTTACGGCAGCGATGGAGCCGCCATTGCCGATGTGGCAGGTGATGATGCGTTTGCCCTTGGGATTGACATCCAAAAACTCGCACACTCTCTGAGACACATAGCGGTGACTGGTGCCATGGAAGCCGTAGCGGCGCACTCCAAACTGCTTGTACAGACGGTAAGGGATGGCATACATAAAGGCTTTCTTGGGCATGGTCTGGTGGAAAGCGGTGTCAAACACACCCACCTGTGGCAGGTCGGGCAGCAATTCGCTCACAGCCCTCACGCCTTTCAGGTTGGCAGGATTGTGCAGCGGAGCCAGGTCAATGCACTGCTCGAAGGCATCGAGCACTTCGTCGTTGAGCAGCACACTCTTGTTGAACTTCTCGCCGCCATGCACCATGCGATGACCCACAGCGTCTATTTCTTTCAGATCCTTGATAGCCCCAATCTCAGGGTCTGTGAGCAATGAGAAGATGAATTTCACACCCTCGGTGTGCTCACGTATTTCATGCATGATGGTACGTTTCTCTCCATTGGGCAACTTCACTTTGACAAAAGCGCCGTCGAGACCCACACGCTCTGCGCCACCAGAGGCCAGCACCTCTTTGGTGTCCATGTCATAAAGCGCATACTTGATAGAAGAAGAGCCACAGTTTAAAACTAATATTTTCATTTCTTTCTGTTTTTTTATTCCACTAAAACATTAAAAGACCTATTTTTTGGCGTCCATAGCCTGGCAAGCGGTGATAGCCACCATCTTGTAGATATCGTCGACAGAGCAGCCACGGCTCAGGTCGTTGACAGGACGGGCGATACCCTGAAGGATGGGACCCAGAGCCTCGGCGTCGCCTAAACGCTGCACCAGTTTGTAAGCGATATTGCCTACCTCCAGACATGGGAACACCAGCACATTGGCCTTGCCGGCGATGTCACTGCCAGGAGCTTTCTTGGCACCTACCGACGGCACCAGGGCTGCATCAGCCTGCAACTCACCATCCACCTTCAGTGTCGGGTCAAGTTCGCGGGCCAGACGGGTGGCCTCGATCACTTTGTCCACCACCTCATGGCTGGCACTTCCTTTGGTAGAGAAGCTAAGCATAGCCACACGCGGGTCATCAAAACCGGCCACACTCTTGGCTGTCTGAGCTGTACAGACGGCAATCTGTGAGAGTTGGGCAGCGTCGGGCATAGGAGTGACGGCCACATCGCCCACCACCAAGATGCCGTTCTCACCAAACTGAGGCTGCTTGGTCACCAACAGCATGGCACCGCTCACGCAGGTGATGCCGGGCGCACACTTGATGATCTGCAAAGCTGGACGCAAGGTGTCGCCAGTGGTGCTCAAGGCACCAGAGATCTGACCGTCAGCACCCTCGGTCTTGATGATCATACAGCCGAGATACAGCGGGTTCTTCACCAGCTCACGGGCTTTTTCGATGGTCATACCCTTCTTCTTGCGCAGTTCGGTCAAGAGTTCTGCATACTCCTCGCTCTTCGGGTTGTTCTCTGGATCGATCAATGTTGCCTTGTCGATGTTTTTCAGTCCCCACTGGTCTGCAAGCTGATGGATCTCATCAGGATTGCCAATGAGAATCAGGTGGGCCACGTCGTCGGCAAGCACTCTGTCGGCGGCTCTCAATGTACGCTCCTCAGTAGCCTCTGGGAGCACGATGCGCTGCTTGTTACTCTTAGCGCGCTCGATGATTTGTTGTACTAAATCCATAACTGATAATATGTGTTTTAATAGATTAACTCAAAAAATGAAATTTAAAGTTAAGTCCGCAAACTTACAAAAAATAATCGACATTACATAGTCTTTTGCAAAGAATTATGTTTTTTTTGCAACCCCTATGCGCTCATTTCATTGATCAGGATACTCTCCAGGTCTTCCAACGAAAGGCGAAGCCTGAACTCGCCATCAAGAGCCACACTGATACGGCCGGTCTCCTCCGACACAATCACCGACAATGCGTCGCTCGACTTGGTGATACCCAGGCCAGCGCGGTGACGGGTGCCCAGCTCTTTGGGTATGTCCATATCGTGTGCGATAGGTAACAGACATTTGGCGGCACGGATCCGCTTCTTGGAGATAATCACCGCACCATCGTGCAACGGCGAGTTCTTGAAGAAGATGTTCTCTAAAAGCAACTGGTTGACATTGGCATCAATGGTCTCGCCAGTACTCACAATGTCGTCGAGAGGGATGGCACGCTCTATGACGATGAGTGCACCCACCTTGCCCTTCGACATATTCTTGCACGCCCACACAATGGGCATAATGGTGTTGCGGTCAATTTCTTTCTTATGCTTGCCGGTGAAGAATTTCAATAAAGGCTGCAAACGCTGATGAGCTCCTAGGCTGTAGAGAAACTTCCTGATCTCGCTCTGAAACAACACGATCACTCCTATCATACCCACGCTCACCATTTTGTCGAGGATGCTGCCCATCAGCCGCATCTCGAAAATGACACTCACCAGCAGCCAGATGAGTATAAACACCAGGATGCCGATGAACACATTCATCGAGCGCGACTCCTTCATCAGCCGATAGCTGTAAAAAAGCATCAGGGCCACCAGGAAAATATCGATAAAGTCTTTGACTCCGAAATCCAGAAACATAGTCGTGTGTAGTTAGGAGTTAATAGATAGTGAGGGGGAGGTCAGTTTTTCTACGATGCGGCAAACCTCCACAGCGGCTCTCACATCATGCGCCCGCAAGATTGAAGCGCCTTTTTGCAGCGCAATGGTATGAAGCACCGTCGTGCCGTTGAGGGCATCAGCTGGTGTGCCGTCCAGCAAACGGTAAATCATCGACTTACGCGACACGCCCACAAGCACCGGCAGTCCCATCACTTGCAAGCCGTCCAGCTCCGACAACAGCTGGTAATTCTCGTCCAGCGTCTTGCCGAAACCAAAACCAGGGTCGAGGATGATGTCTTTCACGCCTAGGGAATGCAGGAGCCCGACCTCCTCAGCAAAAGACTTCATCATGTCGTGAAGTCTTGGCCTGACAGACATCAGGATATAAGGTACGCCAAGGTCTGCCACCGTCCTGAACATGGCAGGCACTTCTTCCCGTTTTTCACGGCGAGCCACACCGGCCACACCGGTGATGCCACCTTCTGACACATCGTTGATCATCGCCGCGCCATATTCCTCCACAGCCATACGGGCCACATCGGGGCGAAAGGTGTCCACACTCACAATGACATCAGGATGGCGTCTTGTCACCACCGAAAGGGCAAGGCGCAGCCGGCGCATCTCCTCTTGCTGTGTCACCTCCTCACCGCCCGGACGGGTGGAGAAGGCCCCAATGTCAACCATCGCCCCACCCTGACCGACAATCTCGTCTGCCCTTTGTGCGATGGTCTCTTCGCTGAGTGTCCTGCTTTCTTCGTAAAACGAGTCGGGGGTCGCATTGAGTATCCCCATCACCTGTGGCGACGTGAGGTCAAGCAGCCTGCCCCGCACAGTGATAGTAGGGGCACCCATCATGCGATGGGTCTCCCGCGCGTTGATACGATCCTTATAAGACATCATTTTACAAAGGTAAACATAAAAATCATAAAAAGAAAGAAAATAAGAAATAAAATCATTAATTTTGCACACCAATCACACACAGCTATGGAGATAAAAGAATTATACAACCTCTTCAAAAATCATCCCACGATAACTACCGACAGCCGCGACTGCCCTGCCGGTTCCATCTTCTTTGCCCTGAAAGGCACTTCTTTCGACGGCAACAAATTCGCCGCAAAAGCACTGGAACAAGGTTGCTCTTTCGCCGTCATCGATGACCCTCAGTATGCCATCGCCGACGACGACAGGTACATACTAACCGACGACTGCCTCACCACCCTGCAGCAGCTGGCACGCCATCACCGCCGGGCCCTGGGCACCAAGATCATCGGTGTCACTGGCACCAATGGCAAGACGACCACCAAAGAACTGATAGCCACTGTGCTCAGCGAGAAATACAAGGTGCTCTACACGCAGGGCAACTTCAACAACCATATCGGCGTGCCCAAGACATTGCTCCAGCTCACCCCTGAACATGAGATAGCCGTCATCGAAATGGGTGCCAATCATCCAGGTGAGATCAAGACACTGGTGGACATCGTCGAACCCGATGATGGCATCATCACCAATGTGGGCAAGGCTCATCTCGAGGGTTTTGGCAGCTTCGAGGGAGTCATCCGCACGAAAGGGGAACTATACGACTATCTCCGCACCAAAGAGGGAAGCACCGTATTCATCCACAATGAGAACGAGCATCTGATGGGTATCTCGCAAGGGCTTCACCTCGTCAAATATGGCACTGCTGACGATGACACTCTCTGCGCACGCGGACAAGTGCTCTCTTGCTCGCCGATGCTCAGGTTCAAATGGTGTCACGGTGCCGGCACGTGGCATGAGGTGCAGACACACCTGATCGGCACCTACAATATATATAATATGCTGGCCGCTGCATGCATCGGACTGTATTTCGGTCTCTCGCCAGAACAAATCGACCATGCTCTTACTGGCTACATACCCAGCAACAACCGCTCGCAACTCACCGTCACCGCCCACAACAAACTCATCGTCGACACCTACAATGCCAACCCCACCAGTATGGACGCAGCCCTGCGCAACTTCCTGGCCATAGATGTCAAACCGAAAATGGTCATCCTCGGCGACATGGGCGAACTAGGGGAATCAAGCGCCGAAGAGCACCAAAAGGTGGTCAACTTCCTCAACACCTGCCAATTTGACAACGTATGGCTGGTGGGAAAGGAGTTTGGAAACACGCCATGCGAGTACCGCAAATTCAAGGATGTGGAAGAGGTCAAGTCTGCACTCGCCCACGAGCGTCCTGAAGGATACCACATCCTCATCAAGGGTAGCAACTTCACACGACTCTATCAGTTGCCAGAATACCTATAGGCACTCTATCTGATGCATATCCGCATCATTTCAAAAGAAAAGTACTCAAAAATTTGCCCACCTCCCAAAAATCATCTATCTTTGCACCGCAAAATCGGGATGTAGCGCAGTTGGTAGCGCACTACGTTCGGGACGTAGGGGTCGGGCGTTCGAGTCGCCTCATCCCGACTTTCATAAAAACAAAAAGCAAGTATCTGGCAATCAGATACTTGCTTTTTGTTTATGCTTATTCTGGCAATTGTGCGGGGGCTTCGTCACTTTTGTAGCTATTTCCGCTCCATGATTTCCAGACACATGCGCGAATTATGGTAGGGGCATTTCCAAAAACCGGCTTTGTCGTCACGGCGGTTGATGTTCCCTTCTGGGTCACAGCTCCACCACCACTCGCCACCATCCCAGTCGATGAGATGGTCTTTGATGTATTGCCAACAACGAAGAGCTTTCTGCAAAGCATCCTCGTCTCCAAAATACTGATAGAGGTTGTAGAAACCCACCACAGCTTCCGCCTGCACCCACCAGTGGCGGTCGGTGTCGACCTCACCCGTATCAAGGTTGGCCTCATGCACCATCGACCCGTCAGCATTGAGACCTTTCTCCGAGGCCTTGGCCACCATTCTGACCACCTGCTCCACCTGTTGCAGCACAGCCTTGTCACCCAGTACCAAAGCGGCCTCGTGCATGAGCCAAGAGCACTCGATGTCATGGCCGTAACTCTCGAGCTGGCCGGCACCGCGTGTCCAATCCATGCCGAAGAAGAGGTCTAGATGATGGGTCTCAGGATTGAGGATACGGTCTGTGAAGATGCCGATGAGGTTGCGAAGCGCTGCGGCCACACGGTCGAAGGTCTCATGAGGCACGGTGATGCCCACGGGTATCACGGCACCGATAGAGGGCACGTAGTTGCACAGGCTGGCCTCGCGCATCTCTTTCAGGCAACGGAAAAGGTTGGTGTAGGGCTCAATGATATGCAGGTGAGTATTCTGCGACTTAGGATAGTTGGCATCCAAGTCTGACAGCCGCATGTCGGCTATCTCTCCCCACTCGCGGGTACATGCCTCTATATATCCATTGTGCTCATGATCCAGCGCATGTTCCTCGATGCAGTCAAAGAGTTCCAAGGCATAGTCGAGCGCCTCGGAGTCGCTAGTGGCACGGGCATACTCCGACAGTCCATAGATGGCAAATCCGATGGCATAAAACTGCTTCTTGGTATCTTTGGGCTGACCCGTACTGTCAAGGCTCCAATACAAGCCGCCATACTCCGAGTCAAAGAAGTGGTCGATGATATAGCGCTTGGCCCGCGTGGCGGCCTCCAGGTATTCCGGCTTTCTCAGCACGCGGTAAGCAGCGGAAAAGGCCCACAGGATACGGGCATTGAGGATGGCGCCCTTTTCTGCCTCGGGATGAATCACACCATGGCCGTCCATGCGGCCAAGGAAACCGCCGTTTGTCTCGTCTATCATCTTGTCGAGCCAAAAACGTAGGATGTTCTGTTCAAGGACATCCTGCATTTCTTTTTTCAGTGAAGAGATATCCATTACTTCCAAAATTCGCACCACTCTCATTTGTTAATAATAAAGAATACTGAGCTACAGCAAGTTGCACAGATTTTGCCACGTCAGGAATATCACGGACCTGAGTGGTGCAATTCCAAGTCTGATCCCATCCTGACTAAGGCATGGCAAAAATAGCAAAAAAAACTCAGAAACTCGTTTCTCTGGAGTTTTTTTTACATCATGTGACTATCTGACCTTGGTCAGTCCATCGGATAGCGCACCCCCCAGGCCATGCGCAAATCATCCATCAGTTGCATGATGTAGAGCGTCTCGTCGAGTGGCATCTGAGGCGGCTCTATAAGGCCTGCGGCGATGGCGTCACGGCAAGCAATAAACTCATACTCATAGCCAGTGATTTGTTGCGGCACAGCCACCTCACTCACAAACTCACGGTCGTGAGTGTTGAGACGCACCCGCTGCGGATTGTTGATGTTGTCGACAATGATGTTGCCCTCCGTTCCTGCTATCACTCCGATATTGTCGCCCACACAACAGGCCGACGACTGCACGTTGGCCAGCATACCGTTGTCAAAGGAGAGGGAGATGGCATTGCTCAAGTCCATGCCTGTGTGCGACTTCACACACTGCGACTCGATATGTGAGATAGGTGCGTCGCAGAACATCCTCACGAAGTTGAGCGCATAGACCCCTAAGTCGAGCAGGGCACCGCCACAGAGGTCAGGCCGCATGATACGTGGTTTGTCGCCCATACTGTAACCTAATGTGGCCGTGATGAGCCGCGGGATGCCGATGCGCCCCTCCGCCATCAGGTCGCGGATGATTTTCACCACCGGCTGATAACGCGTCCAGATAGCCTCTGCCAAAAACACTTTGTTCTTGCGTGAGAGATTGACGATTTCGACACTCTGTCGGTGATTGGCCATAAAAGCCTTCTCCACCAGACAGGGTTTTCCTTTCTCCAAAGCCTCACGGGTCACGTCATAATGATGGGAGTGTGGAGTGCCCACATACACCAAGTCGACATCGGGGTCGTCAAGCATGGCTGAGTAAGAACCGTAGCAGCGTGGGATGCCCCATTCTGCGGCGAATGCTTGCGCCGTGTCCATACTGCGTGATGCGACTGCATAGCATGTGATACCGTCCACGTCCTTCAACGTCAGGGCTGCCTTACGGGCTATCCAACCCGTGCCCACAATACCTACTTTAAAATCTTTCATAGAGTGTTTTTTGAATTGGGTTTTGAGGTGGTAAAGATAACATTTTTTTCCGTCATTCCACACTGTTTCTGCCAAAAATATAATGGCACTGCTATTATACCCACTCATCCTCCATCATAAAAGGGGCTGACATCAATGCCAGCCCCCATTACTATGAATACATCTCGTTTATTTTACGACAAACTTCTTGCCATTGCGGATGTAGACACCCGGTTTGAGTGCGCCCTCCACCTTCATACCTTGCAAGTTGTAGACGGGTGCGTCATCGAAGGTATCCACCATCTCTGGCCTGCTGATGCCATCGGTCTCTGTGGTGTCAAACTCAGCACCGTTGGCGCTGGATGCCGGACGTGCGACTAAACGAGCAGCCAAGGCGGTGTTCTTCTGTTCCACTTTAGTGCTACATCCAACATCTTTGGTATAGATCCATGCATAGGCATTATAGGTGTCATAGGAAGTACTCCAATACTCCAAGTACGTCCACCCTGAATTGAAGGCGAACACGAGAAAGCCACCACTACCCGTTGGGAGCCACCCCACATATTCCCTATTATCTATTTTGCCAACAAAAGGATTGGTGCGGCTCTTCAGTTCATCGAAATCAGATGGGCTCGGCAGTCCTAAATAGTAATATTTACCCTTGTATAAGATGGGCGAACTGGGGATGTGTTTGCTGAGACCACCCCATTGACTGATCATGTACTTTTGAAGCGGATGGTCACTGAGCAGATCGCAGGATGCCCATAAATTACCACTCGGCAGTTCCAAGTCGACAAAGTCGGTGGTGAAATAGCCTCCTAATAATGTGTAATATGTTTTTCCATACTCCCACTGATTTACATATCCAGCAAATCCATAGAGTTTGCAAGGATTGGAGGCCGTGCCAATACCACTGAAAGTGCTTGCAGACAGATTGGACTGATAAAGACTGAAACTCCAGTTTAAGTACAGACGCTCCAACGAAGGACATTGAGCGAACATATTGTCAGAGTTTGTCACACACATCCATGAGAAATGGGAAAGGTCGAGTTCCTCCAGCTTTTTGCATACATAGAACATTTCGCTCATGTTTTTCACTTTTGAGGTGTTGAATGAGGTGATGTTCAAATTCTTGAGCTGCTCACAATATTCGAACATATATCTCATATTGGTGACATTTGAGGTGTTGAAGCTAGACAGGTTAAGGCTAGTGAGACTCTTGCAAGAAAGGAACATCCCGCTCATATTGGTGACTTTTGAGGTATTGAAGCCGCTCAGGTTGAGACTTCCCAGATTATAGCAACCGCTGAACATACAACCCATGTCTTTAACATTAGAAGTGTCAAATTTACTGAGATCCAACGATTTCAGTTGCTCACAGCCACAGAACATATAATACATGTCCGTCACTTGTGAGGTGTTGAGGTATTGTATCCCGGTGATGGTTGTCAGTTTACTAAAATTCCAGAACCAAAAGCGACAAGTAACAGGTCGTGCATTGGCAAAACTACTGTTGAAGACAACCTTTGTAATATTGTCTTTCTGTTCGTTCCAGCCAGGCTTATTAGTCCCAGTGTTCATCGCATACTTCGTACCCGAGCGTGAGGCTTTGCTAGAATCGTAATAGAACGTGAGTGTCGTCTTATCAGTGGAGAGCACAGCATAGGCCTCTTTTTCGGTCTTTTTCTCCACCGCCCGGATAGCGGCACCTGTTCGTCGTTGGATAGATGTCACGCTCTTGGAGGAGGTGGTGAGATAGGCGGCCTTTGCCTTGTAGGCCGTACTGGCATCGTTGTTGGCCGTCCAGTAATAAGCACTGGTGCTTACTCCGTTCACCTTACCATCGTAGCTGCTGCCGGAGAGTGGGAGTAAAATCGAGTTGCCGTTGGGGCCCGTCACCTTATAGGCCTTGCCGGGGACATATTTGTTCAATTGATTGTCCCATTGTTCCTGATCGACAAGCTTGAACGTACATTTGCTGATCAGCTCATTCCATTGTTCCACGGTGGGAAGACACATCTGATTGTCATCAGCATATGCCGCATCATACTGGGTACCGCTGATATTCGATCCAATGTTCTTTGCGGTGGCCTGCGTGCCGTTGGCATGCTGGTAATTGGCCCAGGTGTAGGTGCTCTTCTTCGAAGTCTCGCCCCAGGCGAAGTAATAACCGAATAGCCCAGGACAGAACGAGCCCACATCTTGATCGGCCCATTTCACGCTCAGGCCAAGGTCCACTAATTCAGCTTCAAACGCAGGAGGAGGCAAAATAGATCCTGGAGGTGGAGTAGGACTCAAGTCACCTTTCACCGGACGTATCACGGCACCGGTGCGGCGCTGGATGGAAGCCTTCGTCGTAGACGTACCGCTCTTCGGATACAGCGCATACGCCTTTGCGCCCGTCGCGCCCTCGCTCACCTCCGAGCTCCAATAATACGTGTAGGAGCCGACGCCGTAGTCCTTGCCCTCATAGCTGCAGCCTGCGAAAGGCAAGAAGATGCTATTGCCTGAGGGACCCTTCACCGTATAGCCCTTCACTCCGTTGACGGTGGCAGCCGTCCATGTACACTTCGTCCGCAGTTCGTC
The DNA here is from genome assembly GCA_902780635.1 of uncultured Prevotellaceae bacterium. GTDB lineage: Bacteria > Bacteroidota > Bacteroidia > Bacteroidales > Bacteroidaceae > Prevotella. The sequence continues at coordinate 1,883 of CACZGH010000039.1, read as the reverse complement.
TATCTCTTCTGCCGTGGGCATGCGCCAGTCATCATCCCAAGCCTCGCTGGCAGCGTCATACTGCGTGTCACTGATGTCGGTGCCAATGTTCTTGCAGGTCGTCGACGAGCCAGAGGCGTGCTGGTAGTTAGCCCAGGTGTAGGTGCTCTTCTTCGAGGTCTCGCCCCATGCGTAGTAGTTGCCGTAACCTTCTTTAGAAGTGGCGCCCAGGTTATAGGAGGCCCATTTCACACTCAAGCCAAGGTCGACCTCGTCAGCAGGAACGTTTATCGTAGGGCCAGAAGGAGTCGGAGGCAACGGAGCCTCGATGTACTCCACCGCGCGGATGGCGGCGCCGGTGCGGCGCTGGATGGAGGCCACGCTCTTCGCCGAGGCGGTGAGATGGGCAGCCTTGGCCTTGTAAGCCGTGCTGGCGTCGTTGTTGGACGTCCAGTAGTAACTGTTGTCGGTATAGTTCTTGCCTTCATAGCTGCAGCCCGAGAGTGGCAGGAAGATACTCTTACCTGACGGGCCTTTCACCGTGTATCCCTTCACACCGTTGTTCGTCTCCGAGGTCCAGGTGCATTTTGACACCAATTCACTCCACTGTTCCGCAGTGGGAAGACATAAGGTGAACGGGTACTCGTCGGAATGCCCCATGCTCCAGTCGTATGCCGCATCGTATTGCGTGCTGCCGCTGATGTCGCTGCCTATGTTTTGCGCAGTAGCCTGGGTGCCGTTGGCATAAGCATAGTTGGCCCAGGTGTACGTGCTCTTTTTGGTCGTCTCACCCCAGGCGTAATAGTCGCCCGCATACTCCGAGCTTTCTGCCTTCAAATTCTTATTGGTCCATTTCACGCTCAGGCCAAGGTCCACCAGTTCGAAACCGTCAAACTCCACGAGGGTCGGGGGGACTTCGATCTGCTCACCTTTCACCGGACGTATCACGGCACCGGTGCGGCGCTGGATGGAGACCTTCGTCGTAGACGTGCCACTCTTCGGGTACAGCGCGTAGGCCTTCGCGCCCGTCGCGCCCTCGCTCACCTCCGAGCTCCAGTAGTAGGCGTAGCTGCCAGTGCCGACCGTCTTGCCGTCATAACTGCAGCCCGCGAAGGGCAGGAAGATGCTCTTGCCTGAGGGACCCTTCACCGTGTAACCCTTCGCCCCAGGCTTTCCTGGCAGCGTCGTACTGCGTGTCGCTGATGTCCGAGCCGATGTTCTTGCACGTCGTCGAGGACCCGCTGGCGTGCTGGTAGTTGGCCCAGGTGTAAGTGCTCTTCTTCGATGTCTCGCCCCAGGCGAAATAGGTTCCGTAGCCTTCCTTAGAAGTGGCGCCCACGTTGAACGTGGCCCAGTTCACACTCAGGCCGAGGTCAACCTCCTCGGGATCGGTGTCCTCAGGCTCCGTGGAGCCGCCGGAGGCGCGGACCGCGCGGACACTGGCTCCCGTGCGGCGCTGGATGTTCTTCGCCGTCGTCACTGAGCTGCTCTTGTTATACAGGGCCACGGCCTTCGACTTGTCGAGGTCGTAAACGTCGCCCGTGCCCGACCAGTAATAGCCCTCGGTGCCCTTGCCGGCATGTGTGGAGTCATACTTGTAACCACCGCAGGGAAGGAACATCGTCTTGCCGTTGGGACCCTTGTACTGCACGCCCTTCACGCCGTTGATGGTCTTCGCGCTCACAGAGCAGTTGTTGATCAACTCGTGGATCTGGTCCTTGGAGGGCATCACCCAGTCGCTGCCCCACTGGGCCTTCGCAACGTCATACTGCGTGCCCTGGATGCTCGTCACCTTGTTGTTGTTCGGAAGGAAGTTGCCGATGTAGGTGGCGCTGGCGGCGGTGCCGCTCGCGTACTTGTAGTTGCTCCAGCTGTAGGTCGACTTCGTCGTCGTCTCGCCCCAG
>CACZGH010000038.1 GCA_902780635.1 uncultured Prevotellaceae bacterium | reverse complement strand
ACAGTGCCTGTACACCGTATGCGGTAGGCCTACTACCATCTCTTCTGAAGTTACGAACTACGACCCTACAAACGGCCGATTGTTCTCGTGACACACTTTCATTTGCAAAGTTATTCAAAAAAACCGACATCAAATGAAAAAAATAGATTATTTTGTAGATTTTTCTTGATGAGCCGTCTTTTGTTTGGATATCGGGATGGTGGCTATAAAATAGCCATGTACTGAGAAAGAGGGTTGGTCACGGTTTTACCCTCGAAGAAGTCATGCGAAAAGAAGTGGCATTGCAAAATATCCGCCAGACGGTCGGCAAAGTGATTAAAGAAAACAAATTCTTTTTCAGAAATGACTCATAAATACGATTTTTTATCTAAATTTGCCAAAAAATAGCGGAATAAAGACCTTCAGACATATCATAAGCGGAGCGTTGTGGTGCTTGTTGGGCACTATAGCACTTGTTTATGTGCTGCTGCAACTGCCAGTAGTACAGCGATATCTTGGTGACAAGACCTCAGAGATGCTGTCGAAGAAATTGGGAACGGAAGTGAGTGTAGGGCATGTGGACGTAGGCCTGCTCAACCGTGTCATCATCGACGATGTGAGCATCAAGGACCAAAGCGGCGCCGAAATGCTCACGGCGACCCGTTTATCCGCCAAGGTGGATGTCCTGCCGTTGTTTAAAGGCTCTATTTCGATTCCCTCAGCCCAGATTTTTGGTATGAAAGCCTGTCTCTACAAAGACAGAGCCAACGCACAGCCCAACTATCAGTTTGTGCTCGACTCCTTATCCTCCAAAGACAACAAAGAAAAGACACCGCTTCATCTGAATATCAATTCCCTGATTATCCGCAATGGTGCCGTCAAATATGACCAGAAAGACCAGCCCTATCTTGCAGGCCGTTTCAGTCCTCATCATATCGACGTGAGTAACCTCAGCGGTCATCTAATGCTTTATGAACTGAGTGACGACGCCATCCATGCAAAGATCAAAAAGCTGTCATTGAATGAGCGCTCCGGCGTCCACATGAAAAAGTTGTCCGGTCAACTGTCTGTGACCCCCAAGGGTTCAGACATCACCGACTTGTTGTTGGAAATGCCCCACACCCATCTCACCATTGACAGCCTTCATTCCAGCCTCAGTTACAAAAACGGGCAAATGGACACGAGTGACCTCAGTTATCAGCTTGTGATGAGCGACACCAAGGTGACACCGTCGGATTTCTCAGCCTTTCATCGTGCCCTCAGCGATTTCAACGACCCGCTCTTTCTGGACCTACAAATCTCAGGCAACAAGCAACAGCTCACTGTCCCATTCATCAGCGTCTATACGCACAACAACGCCCTCACATTGTCGGCCAACGGCAACTACTCTAAAAACGGCGACAGCCCCCTATGGTTTGCCCATGTAGACCGTCTTTCGGTCAAAGCCGAGGAGTTGCATAAAATCGCCAAAAACTTCAGCGAAGACTTCACCCTGCCCTCCCCTCTCTTAAGGCTAGGCAATATCGCCTACCATGGTGAAATAGGGCAAAAGAACCATCAGACCGCTCTCTCCGGTCAACTCCGCACCGACCTTGGCGACCTTGGCCTTTTAGCCAGTGTCACTGGTCAGCAATTCTCCGGTCATATCGAGACCGATGGTTTGGATGTTGGACGTCTATTGCAAAACGACCATTTAGGTCAGTTGGCCACCAGTATACAATTGGAGGGACGTTTGCCTGTCAGCAAGTCGATGTCAGTCAATGCCAAAGGACATATCTCCAGGCTCGACTACAATCAGCACACCTACAACAACATCACAGTCGACGGCATCTACGACCAATACACTTTCAATGGCAGTATCGGCATTGATGACCCCAACGGAAAGATTGACATCGACGGTATGATGAACCTCTCCTCCTCTATCCCCACAGCCGATTTGAAGGCGTCTGCCAGAAACTTCAATCCCGAAGCTTTTGGCATTGCTCCTAAGTTGAAAGACCAAATCTTCGATTTTGACGTCACTGCCAATCTGCAGGGCACCAACCTTCAAAACCTGAAGGGTCAGCTTGATGTGAGCCACCTCACCCACACTACTCCGACCGACACCTATACTTTAGACAACCTACATGTTGATACCGGCTCCGACACTGATGGAAAATATGTCATGATAGACAGTGACTTCGGACATACCGAAGTGAGCGGTCATTTCAAATACGAGACCCTGCTTAACAGCATCATCAACATCATCAGCAGCAAGATACCTATCCAACCCCTGCTTGCACGCGCCACGGACAATCAACACAACGAAGTCGACTTCAAAGTTGACATTACCAAAGACGACTGGCTCAGACATTTCACCGACCTCGACCTGACCTTCACCCACCCTCTCCATTTAGAAGGACGTCTCGACGAGGGCAACCATTCCATCCAGCTATCTTGTGGCCTACCAGCTTTCACTTATGGAGGGAATGAATACCAGAACGCCATCCTGCAGTTGGAGACTGTCAGCGACACCCTGAAAGGCCATGCCAGCATCTCTAAAATGCAAAATGACGGTCGGCCATTGAACCTGACCCTTCACTCCAAAGCCATCGACCAGCATGTCGAGTCAGAAATCCTGTTTGACAACAATAAAAGCCGGCATTCTCTAAAAGGTGCTTTGCTTGCCAACGCCGACTTTTTCACCGATGCCCAGCATGGTCAGACCACCCATATCCAGATTCTGCCCTCCGACATCCATCTCTATGACACCTCATGGGAAGTGCAGCCCTCAGAGCTTTTCCTCTCAAAGAAACGTATTGAGATAGACGACTTCTCCGTTGGCAACGGCGAACAGCAACTCACTCTGACAGGTGCCATCACCGACAACCCTTCCGATTCTATCCATGCCCAGCTTCGCAACATCGATCTGTCGTTTCTCAGCGGCATCCTCAACGTCAGGGGCGTGGACTTTGGAGGTTATATCAGTGGCAGGGCCAGTGTTTCATCTGTTTATGACTCTCCCGAGGCAGAGGCCCGCCTGCTGATAGATGATTTCAGGTTTGTCGACGGCAGGATAGGAGAAATGGACCTGAAAGCCGCCTGGAACTCCAAAGACAACCAAATATTGCTCCACGGACTAGCTGATGACCAAGGTCATCAAACCCAAGTAGACGGTCACATCGGTCTCTCGCCAGGAGAGTTAGAACTTAACATCGGTGTTGATGGCACACCGCTGCAATTTGTGGAGAGATTCTGTGGCAGTTTTATGAAAGACGTAAAAGCCCGCGCCTATGGTCATGTGCGTATCTTTGGTCCTCTAAGTAACATCAATATGGAAGGGAAAGTGGTAGCCGATGGCGATCTGTCAATCTCATCGCTCAACACCACCTACACGCTGCACCACGACACGATCAGGCTGGAGCCCGACCACATCTACTTCACCGCAGACACCATTCTGGACCGTCATGGCCATCGCGGTCTCGTCAATGGCGAAGTGCGTCATCGACATCTCAGCAACTTCACTTACGACCTGATGGTACAAGCCAACAACCTGTTGGCATACGACTTCCCAGACTTTGGCAATGAAACCTTCTGTGGTACCGTCTACGCTACAGGAGACTGCCATATCAAAGGCGAGAGTGGTGAGGTGACCATCGATGTGGACGCCACCCCCAACCGTAACACCATATTCTATTACAATGCGGCCAGTCCAGATGCCCTCAGCAACCAGGAGTTTATCACTTGGCATGATGCCACCCCTGTAGCCTCCGACTATGAAGACCTGCCCTCCGCCAGCAGTACCCGCAGAGCGTTTGTCTCCAAGGAGCCTCAGAATGACCTGGTCGATATCCCCTCCAATCTGCACATGAACTTCCGCATCAATGCCACCCCAGATGCCACCCTTCGTCTTCTGATGGATGAAGAGAGCGGTGACTATATCGCCCTCAATGGCAATGGAACGTTGAGAGCCACCTATTTCAACAAAGGTTCCTTCCATCTCTTCGGCAACTATGTGGTAGACCATGGCGTCTATAAACTTACCATCCAGAATGTAGTGAAAAAAGACTTCCAGTTTCAGGAAGGTGGTAGCATCCGCTTTGGAGGCAATCCCTACGACGCAGCCCTCGACCTGAAAGCCCTCTATACGGTGAATGGAGTCTCTTTGTCAGACCTCAACCTCGGCGGCGGTTTCAACACCAACAATATCCGAGTGAACTGTATCATGAACATCACCGGCACTCCAGAACATCCCAGTGTCGACTTCGACATGGAACTGCCCACCGTGAACAGCGATGCCCAGCAGATGATCAGAAGTCTCATCAACAGTGAAGAAGAACTCAATCAGCAAGTTATCTACCTCCTAGCTATCGGCAGGTTTTACAACCAAAACAACTTGGACCAAGAAGGGCAAAGCCAGACCAGCCTTGCCATGCAAAGTCTGCTTAGTGGTACCATTAGTCAGCAGATCAACAACCTGCTCAGCAGTTTTGTGAAAACCTCCAACTGGAACTTCGGCGCCAACATTTCGACCGGCGATGAGGGATGGAACAACGCAGAGTATGAAGGTCTACTCTCCGGCCGACTGCTTGACAATCGTCTACTCATCAACGGACAGTTTGGCTATCGTGACAATCCTAACGCCACTACCAGTTTCATCGGCGACTTCGACATCAGGTATCTGCTCAACCCCAACGGCAACCTGGCTGTAAAAGTATACAACCAAACCAACGACCGCTACTTCATCAAAAACAGTCTTAACACACAAGGTGTGGGACTCATCATGAAGAAAGACTTTAACGGATGGAGAGAACTCTTTGGTTTACAGAGAAAAAGAGACAAGAAAGAGACGAAGAAAAAGCAATAATAAACAACTAAAAATCCAATAAAATGAAAAAACTACTCTTAGCAATCACCCTATTATTACTTTTCATGCCAAGTATCATGACCGCAAAAAACAAGACCGTTCAACTTCGTGTCATTGAGACCAGCGACGTACATGGCTCATTCTTCCCCTACGACTTTATCAACCGTAAGCCCAAAGAAGGTACGATGGCCCGCGTGATGACCTACGTGAGAGATTTGCGTAAAAGCTATGGCGACCGCCTCCTTCTCATTGACAATGGTGACATCCTTCAGGGTCAGCCCACCTGCTATTACTCCAACTTTGTCAATACCGACATGCCTAATGTGGCCGCGCAGGTGATCAACTACATGGGCTACGACGCCCAGACCTTCGGCAACCATGACGTGGAGCCAGGCCATGCCGTGTTTGACAAATGGATCCGCGACCTGAAGTGTCCGGTGCTTGGCGCCAATATTATAGACACCAAGACAGGACAACCATACGTCAAGCCTTATACCATCATCGAGCGGGAGGGTGTGAAAATCGCCATTTTAGGCATGCTGACCCCAGCCATCCCTAACTGGCTCAGCGAAAAGATATGGAGTGGACTGCGATTTGACGAGATGGTCTCCTGTGCCAAATATTGGATGAAACACATACAGGAGCAGGAGCGTCCCGATGTGGTCATCGGACTCTTCCACTCAGGTAAAGACGGGGGCATCGTCACCGACCAATACGAGGAAGACGCCTCGGTGAAAGTGGCCCGTGAGGTGCCTGGTTTTGACCTTGTGCTTTATGGCCATGACCACACCCTCCGCAAAGACGTGGTCAAGAATGTGGAGGGAAAAGACGTGTTGTGCTTAGACCCATCCTGCAATGCCATCTATGTGGCTGACACCCAGATAGAGATACAACTCGGCAAGCGTCACCGTGTGATCTCCAAACAAGTCAAAGGAGAACTGGTGAAAGTCACAGATTATGAGCCGGATGCCGCCTTTATGAGTCATTTCCAGCCCGTCATCGACGAGGTGAACGCTTTTGTGAACCGCAAAATCGGAGATTTTGAAGCCACCATCTGCACCCGCGACTGTTATTTTGGCAACTCTGCTTTTGCCGATTTCATTCATGATTTCCAACTGAAAGCCACCGGTGCCGACATCTCCTTCAACGCACCCTTGTCGTTTAATGTATGCATCTCAGAAGGTCCTCTCTACGTGAGCGACATGTTCAATCTCTATAGATACGAAAACGAACTGTATGTGCTAAAGATGACTGGTGAGGAAGTGCGCAAGCATCTGGAGATGAGCTACGACCTGTGGGTGAATACGATGACCTCCCCCGACGACCATATCATGTTGCTCAACGAAGGTGACACCAACGACCAACAACGCTTCCGTTTTAAGAACCTCGCCTTCAATTTCGACAGTGCGTCCGGCATCGACTATGAGGTGGATGTGACGAAGCCTAACGGTCAGAAAGTGCACATCCTGAGGATGAGCAACGGCGAGCCGTTTGATGAATCCAAGATGTACAAAGTGGCGATGAACAGTTATCGCGCGCAGGGTGGTGGTGAACTGCTCACCCGCGGCGCTGGCCTGAGCATGGAGGAAATCAACAAGCGTATCGTTTACCAGTCAGACAGAGACCTGCGTTATTGTCTGATGCAAGAAATAGAAAAAGCCGGGCATCTCAACCCACAGCCTCACAGCAACTGGCGTTTAGTGCCTGAAGAGTGGGCAAAGCCAGCTATTGAGCGCGACAGAGCCCTGTTGTTTGGTAATTAAACAAAAAAATCGTGAAATATTGGTTTGTCTTTTGCAAGTCTGACGTGTTATTGGAGCGTCTTCCTGATGGGGGCTATACCATCCCCTACCAGGAAGACCCTCCCGTGCCCGTCAAGTCGTGGACCTGCATACACAACATCACCCCTTTGGACGCTGACGAAGTGAAGACCTACGCCATCGACCATCCCGTCGTCGGTGATGAACGATATGAGATGTGCGGACTACGGCAGTCGTATGCCAAAATCCCCCTGTCGCTCTATCAGAAAGCCGGTAAATGCGCCGAGATTCTCTATTGGGACAGTACCACCAAATTTTGCGGCGTCTGTGGCGGTCCGACGCATCTTCATACCGACATCTCCAAACGATGCACCTGTTGTGGCAAGGAAGTATGGCCGCAGTTAGCCACTGCCGTCATCTGCCTCGTAGAAAGAGGCGATGAGGCCTTGCTTGTACACGCCCGCAATTTCAGGGGAGACTTTTTCGGTCTTGTAGCCGGATTTGTCGAGACTGGCGAGACACTTGAAGAGTGTGTGGAGCGTGAGGTGATGGAAGAGACAGGCATTCGCATCAAGAATATCCGATATTATGGCAGTCAGCCTTGGCCCTACCCCTGTGGACTAATGGTAGGTTTCTACGCCGAGTATGATGGTGGCGTCATTCATCTGCAACGCTCAGAGTTGTCGAAAGGCGGTTGGTACCGCTACGACCAATTGCCACATATCCCAGAGAAACTGTCCATTGCCCGCAAACTGATAGACCACTGGATAGAGCTGAAGACTACTTTGAGCACTTCTGGTACAGTTGAGTGAGGGCTGCCCTGGGGATACCTTTGCTGGAAGCGAGGTCAAGATCCTGTCGTGCTTCTTTGAGATGTTTCATCCTGATGCGCACATCTGCCCGGCATAGTATATAGTCGGTGTTATCAGGTTGCAGTCGCATGGCCTGCGTGTAGTCATACTCCGCCACATCATACATTTTGCGTTCCACCTCCATTCCGCCTCGTGCCGCATAGACGATGGCGCTGTCGGGATATTGCTCCACGAGCCTGTTCATGATGTTCATGGCTTCGGTGTAGTGCATGTCTTTCTGGTTGAGAAGCGCCAGCCCCAATTGCCCATTCAGGTGTTGCGGCACGATTTTGAGCATGGCCTCATAGTCTTTGCGCGCAAATTTATACCTGTTGAGTTTTTCATTGACGTATGCCCTGTAGTAGAGCGCCGCGATATTGGCAGGATCTTTTGACAAGACGATATCATACTCGTTCTTGGCATAGTTCCACTGCTCAAGCAGCATGTTCCATGATGCTTTTTTCAGTCTGAGATCGTTGTCATCCGGAAACTTGGCCACCAGTTTTGTCGCAGCCTCCAACGAATCACGCATTTCGTCGTAAGTCTGCGCCAAAACAGATGTTGGCCAAGTCATCATCGCCATCAGCACAAAGATGACGCGCATTGATGTCAGTTTTGTCCAATCCATTGCACAATCCATTCACCCACTTCTTTGGTGCCATATAGTGGTCCGTTTTCCACTTGTATCTCAGGGGTACGCACGTTGGCATCCAGACTGGCGTCAACCGCCTTGCGCACCAGTGCACCCTCTTCGTTCAAGCCGAAATGCTCCAGCATCATGGCCACCGACAAGATCTGTGCAAGCGGATTGGCGATGTTTTTCCCTGTAGCCTGCGGCCATGAGCCGTGTACGGGTTCGAAGAGCGGCGTGTGTTCTCCGGTAGATGCAGAGGGCAGCAGCCCCATCGAGCCAGAGATGCAGCTTCCCTCGTCGGTGAGGATGTCACCGAAGGTGTTTTCCGTTACGATCACATCGAAGAATGTGGGTTCGGCAATCATTCTCATGGAAGCATTATCCACAAACATATAATCTACTGTCACGTCGGGATAGGCCGGCTCCATCTCCTTGGCAATCTGTCGCCAAAGGCGGCTAGACGCGAGGATGTTGGCCTTGTCCACCACTGTGAGGTGATGGTGGCGTCGGCGTGCATACTCAAAGCCCACCTTCAGGATTCGCTCTATCTCTGGACGTGTATAGACATTGGTGTCATAGGCTTTGTCGTTGTCTTGGTATTTCTCTCCGAAATACATACCACCAGTGAGTTCGCGGATACACACGAAATCGGCTCCATCCACCAGTTCCGCTCTTAACGGGCTTTTGTGGAGCAGGCATTTGAAGGTTTGGATAGGACGTATATTGGCGAAAAGGCCAAGTTTTTTGCGCATAGCGAGGAGCCCCTGTTCTGGTCTCACCTTTGAGGTGGGATCGTTGTCGTATTTAGGGTCGCCCACCGCTGCGAAGAGCACGGCGTCCGCCTCCATACAAATCTGGAAGGTGTCGTCGGGGAAAGGGTCACCCACGAGGTCGATGGCGTGTGCTCCACAGATGGCTTCGTGGTATTCCACTTGGTGTCCAAACTTGGCCGCGATGGCATCCATGACGGCCACTCCTTGTCTCATGATTTCAGGTCCTATACCATCACCTGGCAGGACGGCTATTCTTAGTTTCATATTTGTGAGGGTTTTTATTGGTGAGTGTTGCAATGATATTGCAACATACAAGACATTTTTTTGAGGGGTGGTTGCAATGATATTGCAACATACGGGACATTTTTCTTTATTTATATTTATTTTTATTGGGTTTCGGAGTATTGCTCTTCGAAGATGTTGAGCATACGGAAGGTGGCTTTGATGGCCGCCTCGGTCTGGTCGGCATCCAAGCCGCGTGTGCGGATCATTTTGTTGCCATTGCGCCAGGTAATGACGGTCTGCACGAGGGCATCAGTACGTCCTCCTGGTGGGATGGACACCGCATAATTGGCCAGGATGGGGAAGGTACGGTCTAAGTAAGTCTTGTAGATCTTTCTCAATGCCTTGACGAAGGCGTCATACTGTCCGTCACCTGTTGAATCGGCGGCATACTGTTTGCCATTGATTTCCACTTTGATACTGGCGATGGGTTTCAGACCATAAGAGAGCGATACCATGTAGCTGAGCAGTTTCACTTTCTCCTCAGGAGTGGTATGTTTCAGCACATCGTTGACGATATAAGGCAGGTCGTCTTGTGTCACGATTTCCTTTCTGTCGCCCAATTCGATGACGCGCCGTGACACCTTTTGCATTTGTTCGGGAGTCAGTTCCAGTCCCAGTTCCTGGAGATTGATTTCGATGTTGGCCTTACCACTGTTTTTGCCCAACGCATATTCGCGTCTGCGTCCAAAACGTTCAGGCACCAGCTCGTTGCAATAGAGGCTGTCCTTGTTGTCCCCGTCGGCATGTACTCCAGCCACCTGTGTGAAGACATTGTCGCCCACGATGGGCTGGTTGGGAGCCACAGCTATGCCGCTATACTCCTCCACCAATCGACTGATGTCGTTGAGTTTGTCCTCATGGATGCTTGTGCTGGCATGGAACTGGTCTTTCAGAATCACCTGAACACTGGCCAGGGGTGCGTTTCCGCACCGTTCGCCCAGGCCGTTGACTGTCACATGCAGGCCTTTGGCGCCACAGAGCACTGCTGCCAGCGAGTTGGATACAGCCAAGTCATAGTCGTTGTGAGCGTGAAAGTCGAAATGCAGTTCGGGGTATCTTCGTCTCATCTTCCTGAAGAAATCAATCACCTGCAGAGGATTAGTGATGCCGAGGGTGTCGGGCAACATAAACCTCTTGATATTGGAGTCGGCGAGCGTATCTATCATTTGATAGATATACTCAGGCGAGTGTGACATTCCCCCACTCCAATCCTCCAGGTAGAGGTTGACTCCGATGCCCAGGCGGTCGGCATAATCGAGGGAATAAAGGATGTCATCGAGATGTTCCCTCTGCGTTTTGTGCAACTGCTGTGTACAGTGCTTGAGCGACCCCTTGGCCAACAAGTTGATGTTCCTGCATCCGCAATGGTCAATCCAGTCGAGAGAGAGTTTTCCGTCGACAAATCCCAACACCTCCACCTTGTGTAGCATATCCACCCGTTCGGCGTATCGGCAAATCATTTTGACCGCCTCTTTCTCCCCTTCCGAAACTCTTGCCGACGCCACCTCTATTCGGTCAACATTGACCTCACTCATCAGCATTTTGGCAATCATAAGTTTCTCATGGGGAAGAAAAGACACGCCGCTGGTCTGCTCACCATCACGGAGTGTACTGTCCATGATTTCGACGTGCGGATGAAGTTGGTTGCCGTTGATCAGTTGTTCTGTCGTTCCCATTTCTCAATTAAGTCTTTGCTCTGCATCAGGAAATCAATGTCGTCGAGACCATTCATCAGACAATGCTTCTTATAAGCATTGATCTCAAACGTCTCCTGTCGGCCATTGGAGAGATTGGTGACGGTCTGCTCTTTCAGGTTGACCTCCACCTCTGTCTTTGGGTTTTGGTATATACACTCGAACAATTCTGACAGAAACTCCTCAGAGACCACCACCGGGAGTACGAAGTTGTTGAGTTCATTGTTTTTGTGGATATCTGCGAAAAATGAGCTGATGACCACCCGGAATCCATATCCAGCAATGGCCCATGCCGCATGTTCCCTCGAAGAACCCGATCCGAAATTTTTACCGGCCACCAAGATGCAACCAGAGTAGGTAGGGTCATTGAGGACGAAGTCAGCTTTTGGAGTTCCGTCGTCATTGTATCTCCAGTCACGAAAAAGATTTTGGCCGAATCCTTTTTTGTCAGTCGACTTGAGGAAGCGTGCAGGTATGATTTGGTCGGTGTCGATGTTTTCCATCGGCATAGGCACACATGTGCTTGTGATGATGTCAAATTTCTGTTTCATGAGGATTCTGTTTACATCAAGGTTCTTGGGTCAGTGATTTGTCCAGTAAGGGCAGCGGCAGCAGCAGCCAGAGGGCTAGCGAGCATGGTGCGTGCACCTGGCCCCTGTCGTCCCTCAAAGTTTCTATTGCTCGTCGAAACACAATATTTTCCGGCCGGTATCTTATCATCATTCATAGCGAGACATGCAGAGCAGCCAGGCTGTCTGATTTCAAATCCCGCCTTCTGTAGTACTTGGTCAAGTCCTTCGTTATATATCTGATGATATACGCTCCAGCTTCCAGGAACGAGCCATGCGATCACTGCAGGGTGTTTTTTTCTGCCTTTCACCAAAGCGGCAAAAGCCCTGAAGTCCTCTATTCTTCCATTGGTGCAGGCACCGAGGAATACATAGTCGACAGGTTTTCCTATCAATGTCTCTCCTGGCTGAAACCCCATATAGTTGAGAGACTTGAGGAATGATGCCCTTCCTGCCTCCGCTATTTCGTTGAGTTGGGGTATGCTTCCGTTGATGTCAATACCCATGCCAGGGTTGGTACCATAAGTGATACGTGGTGCGATCTCTTTGGCATCGAACGATACCTCCCTATCAAACATCGCATCCTCATCGCTTTTTAGCGTTTTCCAGTATGCCAACGCCTTGTCCCACTCTTCCCCTTTCGGTGCATGTTGTCTGCCTTTCAGATACTCAAAAGTGGTCTCATCCGGTGCTACGAATCCTCCTCTTGCACCCATTTCGATGCTTAGGTTGCAAAGAGTCAGTCTGCCCTCCATCGACAATTGGCGCACGACATCACCGGCATATTCCACGAAATATCCTGTGGCACCTGCCGTGGTCAGTCTGGCCATGAGGAAGAGTGCCACGTCTTTGGCAGTCACCCCCTTGGCAAGGTGTCCGTTGATGTTGATCCTCATTGACTTAGGCTTTTGTTGCAAGATGCACTGAGAGGCCAACACCATCTCTACCTCAGAGGTGCCTATGCCAAATGCGATGGCCCCCACTGCCCCATGGGTGGATGTGTGAGAGTCACCGCACACGATAGTCATTCCAGGCAGCGAAAGACCTTTCTCTGGTCCCACCACATGTACAATACCGTTGTCGGGCGACATCACACCATAATGTGTCAACCCAAACTCTTTACAGTTTCGTTCCAGCGTATCAACCTGCTTTTTTGACACAGGGTCCACGATGGGTTGATCCTGATCGTGAGTAGGTATATTGTGGTCGGGCATGCAAATGATTTTCTGCGGTCTCAGACATTGCAGCCCTCTCTCCCTCAGTCCGTCAAAGGCCTGTGGAGATGTTACCTCATGGCAGTAGAGACGGTCGATATATAATTGTGTAGGCCCATCCTCCACTTTCTGCACCACATGCCGGTCCCATATTTTATCAAACAGCGTATTCATATCTATTTTTTAAATTTGTTGATACAATCTATATATGCCTCCACCGATGCGGTGACAATATCCGTGTTGGCACCAAAGCCATAATACAATCCTCCGTCATACTCCACCTGCATGTGTACTTTTCCCACATCATTGGAACCTTTGGAGATGGCCTGGATGGTAAACTCCTTGAGTGTCATCTTCTTCTGGATGATTTTCTTCAGCGCATTAATGGCAGCGTCAACGGGTCCGTTGCCTGTAGAAGCGGCCTCGAATTTTTGATTGCTGATATCGAGTCCGATACTGGCCACGCTCCTCACCCCCATTCCAGTGGTCACCTGCAGGAAGTCGAGTTTGACCGCATGCGCCTCCGCCGTGTCGGCTCCGGCGAGCATGAGGATGTCAGCATCATTGACTTCCTTTTTCTGGTCGGCCAGTTTGAGGAATTTGGCGTAGATTTTGTCTATCCTCTTGTCGTCATCGACATCTACACCGAGCACATGCAACCTATATTTGAGTGCAGCCCTTCCAGAGCGTGCAGTCAGCACAATAGCGTTGTCATCGAGACCGATGTCTTTGGGGGCGATGATCTCATATGTCTGTACGTTCTTCAGCACGCCGTCCTGATGGATGCCACTGGAGTGAGCAAAAGCATTACGCCCCACAATCGCCTTATTGGGCTGCACCGGCATGTTCATCAGTCCCGAGACCATACGGCTGATGGGGTATATTTTGGTGGTGTTGATATTGGTGTCTATATTAAGGCCTTTGTGACATTTCAGGATCATGGCGATTTCCTCCAGAGAGGTGTTTCCCGCCCTCTCACCAATGCCATTGATGGTCACTTCCACCTGTCTTGCTCCATTGACCACCCCGCTGAAGGTATTGGCTGTGGCCAGTCCTAAGTCGTTGTGGCAGTGTGTGGAGATGATAGCCTTGTCGATGCCATCAACATGCTCCATGAGATATTTGATTTTCGCGCCATACTCTTCAGGCAGGCAGTATCCCGTCGTGTCAGGGATATTGACCACTGTTGCCCCCGCTTTGATGACGGCCTCGATGACCCTTGCGAGGTATTCATTGTCGGTGCGTCCTGCGTCCTCGGCATAAAACTCCACATCCTCCACATATTTCTTGGCATAACGCACTGCTGCCACGGCGCGCTCTATGATTTCCTCTCTGTTTGAGTTGAATTTATAAATGATATGTGGGTCGCTGGTACCGATGCCGGTATGAATGCGTTTATGCTTCGCATACTGCAGTGACTCCACCGCCACGTCGATATCTTTCTCCACCGCCCTTGTGAGGGCACAGATGGTGGGCCATGTCACGGCTTTTGATATTTCTATCACAGAGTTGAAGTCACCTGGACTTGAGATGGGAAATCCCGCCTCGATGACATCTACGCCCAACAGTTCAAGTTGCTTAGCCACTTGTATTTTTTCCACTGTGTTCAACTGGCACCCTGGCACCTGTTCCCCATCTCTCAGTGTGGTGTCGAAAATGAATAATCTGTCTTTCATCTTTTATTTATTTGTTGCCTGTCGGCTGTTGATCATCACGAAAAAACCTTCCTCACATCTGGAAGTGAGGAAGGTCTTGTATGATATATATCACTTTTACATGCGCGCACCCTGTCACTTCCGGCTACTTACTTGCAGTCGAATAATCAGAATGCCCAAAATATTATTCATTTGATAATTCATGTGAATAACTTTGTTTGTTATCGGCTGCAAAAGTAAGCAATATGTGGTATTAAAACAAATAAATTGTAATATTTTTAAGACTTTTAATTGTGATTTATAACAAAACAGGCAATTTCTTGATTAAAATCAATTATTTAACAGATCAGGATCTATCATTTTGACCGTTTTTAATTTCGTAATGTTGCCAACACTTGCTGGGCAATGGCCTTCATGCCCTTGACAGAAGGATGGCCATTGATTTTGTCAATGTCTTTCAGAACGATGCATGGCACGTTGTAGTGAGCACAGATTTCCTTGCACGAAGACGTGATATCGTCTCGCAATTCGGTATTGAGCAGGAAATAGACCTTCACGTTTGGATACCTCAGCAAGATGTGATTGAGCATATAAGCCATCGCGGGTCGGAAGGTATAGAAATCACCTGCGTTCCACCCATCATATTTATACTCACCAACAGGTTCTCCTGCCCAACTGTCGTTGGTGGCTCCGAAGATGAGAATGATATCGGGGTCTCCCAGTTGATCCATTCTGGTAATGAAAGAGCGTGCTGAGTAGTCGTTTCCATCGTATCCTAAATAGCCAATGGTGCTCCCACTATAAGAGTTGTTGATTCCCAAATGATAGCCCCCCTCTTTGACGACTTGCCACCACCATGTTTGTGTGACATCAGACACATCGGTCTTATTGCCATTCTTGGCATAATACCACATTTCATTGGTTGAGGGCGTGACGAATCCTTCAAATGTGGAGTAAGAGTCGCCCAAGATGGCGACAGTCTGCGCGCTGGACGTTAATATGCTTGCGACAAGACCTAAAGTAAATAAGAATTTTCTCATAGTTTGGTGTATTTTTGGGGGTTGGCTATTCGCTTTTCGCTATTGGCAGCGAATAGCCAACAGCAAAAAGCGAACACCGAAATTAATACGGGATGTCTGACTCAATATCGCTGTCGAAAGGATTGTCATCGGAGGGGGATCCTCCTGGCAAACTACCATTGATTTTCGATCCGATGATTTCCCCTCCTGCAGTAGGTGGTATATAGGTATCCTCCGGGTTAGCAAATCTGGTGTACTCTCCACGGAAATGTAGGAGCACGTCGCCCACGGCGCCTTTTCTGTGCTTGGCGATGATAATCTGTGCCATGCCATGGAGGTCGTTGCCATTATCATCGTGGTAGATGTGATAGTACTCAGGCCGGTGAACGAAGAGCACCATATCGGCGTCTTGCTCAATAGCACCCGACTCACGCAAGTCGCTCAGCTGCGGTCTTTTACCGTCCACTTTGTTGGTGTTATCACGTTGCTCAACAGAACGGTTGAGCTGTGAGAGCGCCAGGATAGGGATGTCGAGTTCCTTTGCCATTGACTTAAGCGACCGGCTGATGGTGGACACCTCCTCCTGTCGGTTGCCGAATTTCATGCCATTGGCATTCATCAGTTGCAGGTAGTCGATCATGATGATCTCCACTTTCTTCTCCCTGACCAGGCGTCTTGCCTTGGTTCTGAGTTCGAAGATAGATAGACCCGGTGTATCATCCACATATAGAGGAGCCCCTTCAAGTTTGCGGATGTTCTTGTCCAAGCGGTTCCACTCAGCATCGTCCAGTTGTCCGTTCATCACTTTCTTTCCCTCTATCTCACAGGTGTTGGAAATGAGACGGTTGACGAGCTGCACATTGTTCATCTCAAGTGAGAAGAAAGCAGTGGGAATGCGCTGGTCTATCGCGATGTTTTTGGCGATGGAGAGAGCAAATGATGTCTTACCCATTGCCGGTCGTCCTGCGATGATGACGAGGTCGCTTCGCTGCCATCCCGACGTCATGTCATCGAGTTTGGTGAATCCGCTGGGCACACCTGTGAGTCCTCCCGTGTTGGACGCCGCTTTCTGCATAATCTCCACAGCCTGTGCCACGATGGGGTCGATCTGGGTGTAGTCCTGCTTCATGTTTGTCTGCGACAACTCAAAGAGTTTTCCTTCCGCCTGCTGCATCACGATATCGATGTCGTTGCTCTCGTCGAAAGCGTCGGTCTGAATCTGACTGGTCAGGGATATGAGTTGCCGTGCCAAAAATTTCTGTGCGAGTATACGCGAGTGATACTCTATATTGGCAGACGTGGCCACATTGGCAGTGAGGTCGTAAAGATAAACCGGTCCGCCCACCTTCTCCAATGTACCCTTGCGTTTAAGTTCTTCAATGACGGTGACGATATCTACAGGGCGCTCATTGACACTTAGTGACCGTATGGCTTCATAGACATACTGGTTGCGTGGCTCATAGAACGTCTCCGGCTTGAGTATCTCGCTCACGATGGTGAACGCGTCGCGGTCGATCATCAGTGCGCCGAGTACGAGTCGTTCGGTCTCGACCGACTGTGGAGGTATATGTCCCAGCCCCGGGTCTATCGGGGTGGGATTGCTTCTTCTCTGTTTTCTGTTATCTTCAGGCATTTTATTTCACGATCGTTTTTTGTCCATTGATGATATAGACGCCTTTCGGCAGCGTATGAAGAGTGGCAGTGGTGCCCACTTTGACGCCAGAGAGGTGATACACCTCATCAGAATGCGTCAGGTGGTCATTGGCGATGGCTCTGATGCCATCGGTGATGTCCGGTCCCTGAAGAGAGATGGCAGGATAATCCACCATGTCACCATCCTCTTTCTCAAGGTAAGCCCTGAACGGAACCACTATCTGTGGTTCATCGGAATAGACCAAGAGGTTGTCTTTCAGTGTGAATACACCTGTGCCAGACATCAGCCTGTTGGCTCCCGTCAAAGTATACCCTCCCACTGTCACCTCGCAAGGAGACTCGTTGGTGGGATTGAGGATAGTGGGCCCTGCAACGAATTCCACTGTTTTTCCAATGATGGCCTCATTGATGGCGATGAAATAGGGAGTGAATGCTGCCAAAGTATCGGCATATTCCAACACCGCATGGTCTTGCTCAATATCTTTTAGTGTCTGTATCCAGAATGCCTGATTGGACTCTGAGGCATTGTGGAACCAGACAGCCTTTTGTCCCTCGATGTTGATGTCTGTGGGCTTGAAAGGCAGCCACATCGTAGACCATGAGCCACACTCCTCGGCAGAAAAAGTGCGTATGTATTTGACGGAATTGGTGGCTGTCAGCGTCTCAGGAATCAAGAAGTCATACCCATCGGTCAGGATGAGATTGCCGCTTTTGTTCTCAAAGTTGACGACATTACGTCCTTTCAATCCTTTGGGCACGCTTTTGTTGAGCATGTAAATCGTATTAGGGTTGGCATTGGGTCTGACATCAGCCGTGTATGCAGTTCTCAGATTAATGGCTAACGCGTCGTCAGGCACCACAAAGATTTTTTCTGCAGGCATTGTAAAGAGTGTTCCTTCGGCGTTCCAATAGACGGCACCCTTTTCCAACGCAAGCATGTCTGACATCACAGACTTGCTAGTTTTCTTGCCCACATAATGTGTCGCATTAACTGCTGCCATCCTGGTATAGTCATTGATAGACAGGTCGACTCTCTGCTTGAGTGTGCTACCCGGTTGTATATCAACAACCTCCCTATATTCATCCGATACGTTCACTCCGTCTTCATCACAAAGCGAGAGGTAAATGAAATGATGGTATTCCCCTGTACCCTTGTTGGTGATGGTCAGTTCTGTCATCACCTTATCCCCGACTATAGTCTGGCCGTCTTCCTTGAGGTTGAGCACCCTCACTGATTTCTCTATCTCCGCACCGCTGTTGTTGACGTTGCTATAGAAATATTGCTCTTCATAATTGTCGACAGTCAGGAAGAAAACATCCTTTTCCAGGTTCAGAGACACGCCGTCGGGTATATAAAGAAAGAAAGTGCGGGTCTCCCCCTCCTCTATGGCCACATATTCATATGTCACCAATTCGATCTCTCCCTTCAAATTCATTTTACACAGTCCGAGAGCTCCATTGTATTCCTCGTCAGGGTTGGTCAGCGTGACGGCCACGGACCGCCCTACTTTTTCCACCTTGCTGACTTCGAAATCAGCCTTTGGCACAGGTGTCAGCGTCAAGTTATCACCGTCAATCACTACATCGATATAGTTTTTGTCAGCTCCAGCCATCAGCACCCATTTGCCGCCAGAGGAAAACACTGGACGCAATGTATAATGCCCGTCAGCAATATCACTGCTGATACTGACATTTTTATATTCCACCTCATCGGGATATTGTGCCCAGAAGTTGTCGCTTTTCTTTACGATATTTTTTACCATCTCACCCTGGTCATCATATAAGCAAAGGCCATGTGTAGCCTGTATGCTCCATCCCCCCTGTTGTGAAACTGCATCGTAAGAGATCGTGATGCCATTAAAATTATGCGTTGTGGCATTGCGCTGGTAGTTTCGTCCCTCTTTGAGGCTAGGTCTTCCACAAACAGTCAGTTTTTCAGCAGGAGCGACAAACTCATCCTCGCCCTCTGTCTTCACGCCAAGCAGTGCAGACTGCATCAAAGAGAACCTAAGAGAGGTAGAGCTACCACCTATCCCGTTGGCAGTGGCATCAAGCACAGAGATGCGGTAATGTCCATCGGCAGCGCCGCCCCATCCCCAGTTGATATGATACATCCCTTTGCCGTCATATCCGTCGCAGATAAAAGCATGTCCCTCATAAGCTGAGGTATACCCCGAATAGAACACGGGCCTGCCGTTGGTCAGTTCATTCATCAAAAGGCTGTCCCACTGTTCAATGGAATATCCTACCCTTGACACCTCATGAATGGTTTGGGGATAGTTGAAATATTGAGGAAGCTTTTGGGGCAGCGTATAGGTATTGGCGCCAGAACCTTCTAACGCATAACCCATCTCCACGAGTTGGCCACAATAAAGCATCAGCAGAGACACGGCATCGATGCTCTCCTGCGAGGAGTAGCTATTGTAGGAGCGCTTCATCTTGTCCCAGTCGAAAGTAATAGCGGGCAGTCCCGGCATCCACTTGTTAATGGACTGGCACTGATATCCTGGAATGTCAGCAGTCGCTGTTGTTGGATACTTATGATAATAGAGCAACTGAGCCAAAGCCGTAGCCACACACCCTGTAGGGCATTTGACCCCATTATATGTTGGGCAACGGTCATTGTAAGGCCAGTCTTGATTCCATGTTGTCTTGATCATGGGCTGCACCACCTCAGTAGGCCTATTCTGTGTGGAAGTCATGGCCGATGGATGGTCGGCGGCATACTTCAAGCATTCCTCATAATATTGCATCCACCAACGGAGGTTGTCGGGCATCTGCGTCTGGTCGAAACTACCGTGGTCGCAGTATCCTAACACCTCTTCGGTGTTGTCAACGCCCGACAAGATCATGAAGCCTTTGTCCTGCCCCACATTATATACATAATAGTAAGCATCATCAACTTTGTTTTCTCTCTGACAGCGGTATGCCAGTCGCAGGTCTGCAGAGATGTCAGCGCGGCTGTTCTTTCTCAGGAAGTCGCGTGCATTTTTCATTGCTTTCTCGGGAGTGATAGACCCTGCCATCGTTTGCAGCGCAAACAACACCATCAATAAAGTCTGAAATGTTCTCATAAAGATATCCTATCGTTTTACTATGTCAATCTACTACATCTCTCCACCCATGGTCGAAAAATGCTTGCAAATATACAAATATTTTTCAAGACAACTGTTTTATTTCAAGAAAAAGTACATCACATTTTAAATCGTATCACTCATGAAAAGAAATCGCACTTTATGAAGCTGTCAATTCAGGAAAAAAACGTATTTTTGCAGGACAAGAATAAAGACAAGGATATGAAAACAGGAAAAAAGAAAGTCTACTTTGCCGGTTCCATCCGCGGCGGAAGAGTGGATGCAGAATTGTATCGCAGGATGATCTCCTATATCCAGCAAACCGCTGTAGTGCTCACAGAACATGTGGGACATCCGGAACTGAGTGTATATGAGCAAGGCGCCGACCGTGACCGGGAGATTTATGAGCAAGACACTGCATGGCTTCGACAGTCGGAGGTGCTGATAGCAGAATGTACCTGTCCCTCGTTGGGTGTAGGCTATGAGTTGGCCTATGCGGAGAGCCATGGCGTCCCCTGCCACATCTTTTATGACAAGGGTAAATGCCAATTGTCTGCCATGCTGACAGGTGACACCTATTTTGCTATCCATCCTTATGAGGATGAGGCTGAGATTTATCCTATTATCGATAGGATCTTATGATGAATGAAGGTCGCTGTGATACAGCGACAAACAAGACATTTTGAAGTGGCTTGGAGAGAGCACGCAGCGACAAACGGGACATTTTGAAGATATGGCTTGGAGAGAGCAAGGCTTGTAGAGAGCAAGGTTTTTAGAGAGCTAGTTTTTAGAGATGATACATCTCGTCTTCACTGAGCAGTCTCACCCCATTGGCTTTCAGGATGCGTAAGCAGGCTTCCATGTCGACGGTGCGAATGATGACGTTGGCAGTCTGTCCATTGTTAAAGGAATACATATACTCTATCTCTATGCCCGCCTCGGACAAATGTTTCAATATCACGGCCAGCGAGCCGCAGACATTGGGAGTGGAGAAACCTATCACATCCGTGGTTTTCACTGCGAAACCGTGCTGCCGAAGACATTTTGCAGCACGAAGAGGGTCGGAAACGACGCAGCGTAAGATGCCGAAATCTGAGCTGTCGGCTATACTCATGGCAGAGAGATTGACAGCAATAGCTGCAAGTAGTTCCGTCACTTCAGTCAGTCGGCCTGATTTGTTTTCTAGAAAGATGGACAATTGCTTGGTGTACATGGTGCTTTAGTATTTGAGTTGGTACATGCGTTGAATATTAAGGTATTGGGGGTAGGTACTAACTGATTTTTTTCTCCAGACGCAGGAGATTGAAACCGTCGGGAGTGCGTTGATACTCCATCCGATCCATCATACTTTTTATCAAGAAGATGCCCAGTCCACCGATAGGCCTGTTCTCCACATCCGAAGTCACATCCGCCTCTGAGGCCTTGGTGGGGTCAAAGGGCACGCCGCTGTCTTTGATGATAAATGAGATCACATCCTTCCCACCCTCAACATGCACAAAAATGTTTCCTTGAGTACCTTGAGGATAGGCATAGTTGATGACATTGACAACCGCTTCTTCCAGGGCAAGGCAGACACTCTTGGCACACTTGTCACTGATGGAGTGATCTTTGCAAAAAGCCATGATGAAATCGTACAGTCTATCCACCTCTGAACATTTATTGATGAGGTTGATCTCTCTTATATCTGATGCGATCGTCTGCTTTGCTACACTCTTTTCTGGTTCTTCTATCATGTTAATAGGCATAACAAAAGATTGTTTTTGCAAATTTACGAATATTTTTGTTTGTTGCAAAAAAAAATAGTATTATCTTTACACCCAGGATGAAAGAAGAGAAAATATACGCCCCAGAGACGGCAGCCGACCTCTACGAGCAGTTGCAAGAGATCTATAGGCTGAAAGAGGAAATACGCAAGGCATATTTGGCATTGAACCGTCTCTTTCAGAAATGTCTGTTTCAGAACACCCACATCACAGGAGTGAGGTTCAGTGGCTCGTTTTCCAAGACCGACTATCTGCTTAAGGAGAACAACGCCCCCCTTGCCCTTCAGCGGAGTGTCAATGCTGCCCGCATCCATCTGCGTCGTCAGAACAGTCTGAGCGTGGAGGACCTGACAACCTATTTTGATTACGACTTCAAAGCCGTCTGTCAGTTGGTGGCACTGGTCTATCATGCGCCGGTCCCAGCCACGCTAGAAGTTCTCTTTCCAGAGGATGATGCGGAGCGCCCATCAGACCTCAAGGCCCAGTCGTTGCGCGTCATTGTCAGTCACTGGGATGACGTATATCTCTATGCCCATGCCGACCAAGCCTATACTGACGAGGTGAGGATACATTATGGAGGGAAAAGTCCTTACGCCGTGTATCAAGACTGGGACTGGAGTTATCTGCGGCCACTGCTGCAAGAAGGATGCCAGCTCAACCTCATCCGTCCCAGAGCCCACGAAGGCGTGCTCTACCCCGAACTCTTTATCTGGGAACCCGACTATCTGGTAGACATTTCCTCCATCGCCGCCTGCTTTGAGACATACGGCGCCTCGCCTTATCTACATCTTCTCAACAAGCTCAAGCCGCAGCCCAACTCTTCAGCCATTCTGCTTGGAAACCTCGCCAGCCAATTTCTCGACGAGCAGCTCAATGCCCCTTCTGAGGAAATGACCTATGCAGAGAGCGTGATGAAGTTTTTTAAGAGCAATGCCTTCAATCTTCTGACCGCAGACATAGACAAAGACTTTCATGCGCAAGCACAACGGCAGCGACAAATCATCAAAGACACGCTGGAGAAGAAACTTCCTGCCCTGATTAAGAATGAAGGAATACGCTATGACGCCTCTGAAATCATGGTCGAGCCGTCCTTCTTCTCTGAGATGCTGGGACTTCAAGGTCGTATGGACTTCCTACAGTTGGACTACAAAGTGCTCATTGAACAGAAGTCGGGCAAAGGAGGTTTTCCACAAAAAGATCCTGAGACCCCTGTCTATCAAGAGAAACACTACGTCCAGCTTCTCCTCTATATGCTGCTCATTAGATACAATTTCCATGAAATCTATGAGAAGAACCATCACAAACTGCACCCCCTGCTTTTATACTCCAAATATCAGAATGGACTGATCCGTTTAGGGTCTGCCCCCCACTTGATATTCTCAGCCATCAAAATGCGCAACGAGATCGTGGCCCTGGAATACCGCTACACCCATCAGGGACTGAACATCCTGCCACAGCTCACCGCCGACCAACTCAACACAAAAGGTACGGCAGGCACTCTTTGGGAACGCTATCAGAAGCCAGAGTTTGAGGGATTGTTGGCCCCTATCCGTATGGCGTCACCATTGGAGAGAGCCTACTATTTGCGTTTCCTCACCTTTATTGAGACGGAGCATCTATTGTCGAAAGTGGGACATCAGTCGAAAGAGAACTCAGGATTTGCCGACAAGTGGTACAGCACGCTGGAAGAAAAACTGGCAGCAGGCAATATCTATTGCGACCTGCAACTGCTCAGTCCATCCCCATCAGAAAAAGGGAGAGTCGACCAGGTGGTACTTGAATTTACAGACCACGAAGAGCATGAGATTTCCAATTTCCGGCCAGGTGACATCGTGATACTCTACCCCTATGCACCTGGCGAAGAGCCTGACGCCCGTCAGACAATGGTCTTCCGCTCCACCATCACCCGCATCACCGATGACCACATCGTGCTCAACCTCAGAGCCACACAGACCAATGCTCAGGTCTTCTGGTATCATGGTGAGATGAGATGGGCCATTGAGCACGACCTCTTCGAGTCGTCGTTTACAGCACTCTACCGTGGTATGCACGCTTTCTTGTCGGCGACCAAGGAGCGTCGCGACCTGCTTCTGCTACAACGACCGCCACGGCAAGACAAAACGCTTCAGCTCACTGGCGACTATGGTCCTTTCAACCAGTTGGTCCTGAAAACCCGTCAGGCACTCGACCTCTTTCTCATCATCGGCCCACCCGGCACAGGCAAGACCTCCTTTGGTCTGCTCAATACCCTGAAAGAAGAGTTAGTCTCCACTCAGGGCAACATACTTTTGTTGTCGTACACCAACAGAGCAGTGGATGAAATCTGCAGCAAACTGTTGGAAGAAGATATTGACTTCATCCGTGTGGGTGGCGTCTTCACCTGCGAGGAAGCCTACCGTCCCTACTTATTGAGTTCCAAAGTGGAAGAATGTCAGCAGGTGAGCCAACTAAATGGCCTTATTGACCGCACCCGTGTGTTTGTAGGTACCACCGCTTCGTTTCAGAATCATCTCGCCCTCTTCCGCCTGAAACAGTTCAGTCTGGCCATTATCGACGAAGCATCACAAATCTTAGAGCCCCATCTTTTAGGACTGCTCAGCGCCACCACCCCTGAAGGCACCTGTGCCATTCAGAAAATCGTCATGATTGGCGACCACAAACAGTTGCCCGCTGTGGTGCAGCAACAAGATGAGGAATCAGAAGTGACCATCCCCGCTCTACGACAAATCCATCTCACCAACTGCCGTTTGTCCCTTTTCGAACGATTGCTCAGATCTTATCGTGACCAACCCGACGTGGTATATATGCTCACCCGTCAAGGGCGCATGCACCATGACATCGCCGATTTTCCGAGCAAGGCCTTCTATCAGGGAAAATTGGAGGAAGTGCCTCTTCCCCACCAGCGTTTGGAGCTTCCTTCGCTTACCCATTGCGATGATGACATTACGTCTATCCTGTGCACACGCCGCGTCGCTTTTATCGCCACACCCTCCACAGGAGAACATGTCTCCGACAAAGTCAACACTTCCGAGGCTCGAGTTATCGCAACCCATGTCTTCAAAATCTATCAGTTGACCAAGTCCACATTCGACCCATTACAGACTGTCGGAGTCATCGTCCCCTACCGCAACCAGATAGCGGAGGTGAGGAACCGTCTAGAAGAATTTGGTATTGCTGCCCTGCGCGACATCACCATCGACACTGTAGAGCGCTATCAAGGCAGCCAGCGCGACTATATTATCTACGGATTCACCATCCAGAGATATTATCAGCTAGAATTTCTCACCAGTCAATCTTTTGTCGAGGAGGGCAGCATCATCGACCGCAAACTCAATGTTGCCATGACACGTGCCCGTGAACATCTCATCCTGATAGGCAACCCCACCCTGCTCGCTCACAACTACGTGTTCAGACAGTTGATAGCGTATACGAAGCAGAACGACTGCTATTTCGATGCCGTTTGACATACAAGGTGGTGTCAAGAATGACACTTCGGTCAAGATTTTACAAGTCTTTTCAAAATTGGTACAATATTTGCTATAACCAATATGCAAAATCATATTGAGTATCAAAACGATAAGGAGGTGTATTTAACTTTATTTAATAAAAAATCGAAGGTTGAGTGTAACAACCTATTGATATTTTTTGTAATTTTGCACTGAAAAAGGCACATATTTTAGTATTTGGTTGATTTTCAGATAGTTAGAAGAATTTAAGGTAGATAAGATGAGACAGTTAAAAATTCAGAAGAGTATTACGAACCGTTCGAGTGAGGCTTTAGACAAATATCTTGTAGAGATAGGCCGGGCTCCGCTCATTTCGATTGATGAAGAAATAGAATTGGCACAAAAGATCAAGAAAGGTGGCCCTGAGGGCGAAAGAGCAAAAGACAAACTTGTGACCGCCAACCTGAGATTTGTCGTGTCAGTTGCCAAGCAATACCAACACCAAGGTCTGACCCTGACCGACCTTATCGACGAGGGTAACATCGGCCTGATCAAAGCCGCTCAAAAATTTGACGAGACCCGTGGTTTCAAGTTCATCTCTTACGCTGTATGGTGGATTCGTCAGAGTATCCTCCAGGCTATCGCCGAGCAGAGCCGTATTGTGCGTCTGCCTCTCAACCAGGTGGGTTCGCTCAACAAAATCAACCATGAGATCAACAAGTTTGAGCAAGAGAACATGCGTCATCCGTCTGTATCAGAGTTGTCTGACGCCACCAAACTCGACGAAGAGAAGATTGGTCAGAGCCTGATGGCAGATGGTCATCATGTGTCTATTGACGCCCCCTTCCAGGACGGAGAGGACAACTGCATGCTTGATGTCATGCCAAGCGGTGATGACAGCCGCACCGACCGTTATGTGGACCATGAGTCAATGGCTCTCGAGTTGGATTCCGTGCTCAACAAAGTGCTGAAAGACCGCGAGATCACCATTATCCGCGAATGCTTCGGCATCGGTCGTCCAGAGAAAGGTCTGGAGGAAATCGGCGACCAGCTGGGGCTCACCCGTGAGCGTGTGCGCCAGATCCGTGAGAAGAGCATTGCCAAGCTCCGTGACAGCGGCAACGCCAAAATATTGATGAAATATCTTGGATAAGATTTATAAGAGATTATTGGTGTCCGCTAAACCTTTTTGAGCCCTATACAAATTTAGGTCGAGTCCCTCGCTTGGAACTCGACCTTTTTTGTTACCTTTGTTTTTGCTACA
>CACZGH010000037.1:6771-44168 GCA_902780635.1 uncultured Prevotellaceae bacterium | reverse complement strand
AAATTTTTTATCATTTTTTTGAGAGTGCCTTGGCACTTTTTCCTCCTTTTTCCTCCTTTTTCCCCCTTTTTTAATCTTATTATTTTGCAGAATAAATGCAGAAATATTTTTATTACGAAAAATAACGGAAAATACGATAATTATTCGATTGCTGAGACTCTGGACATAGGAGGTCTGGCCTCCGAGCCCGACAAATAAAAGGATTGCGAAAACTCCTTCCTTGACTCCTTAGAGAATAAATTGGTCAAGGATAGGAGAATAGGAGCTCTTTTCACCTCTTACCCATTAGAGAGTTGCCCTCCTCCGGGAAACGAGAATTTTATCGTAACAAATATGTTTTTATTTGCTGCCATCAAACAAAAATCGCTAATTTTATTTGCTATCAACAAATAAAATTTATATCTTTGCCCATACTTTTCATACTTTTAGTACAATTATAGATATATCATGGCCGTAACAAAAGAAACATTCCGTACCCTGATTTGCGGCCTATTTCATATAATCGTATTGCCCACCTGATACGCTCTACGGGAACAAATATTGCCGTATCATCAGTTAGCGACTATGTGCGTTATGCGCAGGAGGCTTTCATTTTATTCTCATTGGAAAACTATGCATCGAAGTTTGTAGAGAAAGAGACAGTGAAGAAGCATTACTTTGTTGATAATGGTCTGCTGAGTATCTTTCTGTTCAATGGAGAAACAGCACTATTGGAAAACCTTTGTGCCATATATCTGCACAAACGTTATGGAGAAGAATTATGCTACTATAACAAGAACATAGAGGTTGATTTCCTTGTGGTGGAGGAAGGCTATGCCGTGCAAGCCTCTTATTCTATTTATGGTGAAGGTATGCAAGACACTTTTGAACGTGAAACCAAAGCATTAAAACAACTTGATGCTTTTCTTTCACTGAAACGTATGGTAATTGTTACTTTCGATGAAGAAGGAAGCATTCCTTTGGGTAATGGTAAGAAGATCGAAGTCGTTCCTATATGGAAATGGTTGCTCGAATGATATCCATAGAAAGTGTTTTTTTCGCCATTCGTAATGCTATCCTCTCCCCCTCTAAGTTAGGGGGAGTGTGTTATTTAGCTCTTCGCCATTCGCTTTTCGCTTCTCGCCATTTTGGAAAGGTCAAGTTTCCCTATGCTTACATGCCAATAAGAAAATCAGATTTTTCATGATGGTACCAGGTGTTGATTGGTGGATATTGCTCGTCTGCGAACAAGACAGGCCAGAGATAAATAAAAAAATGATATCCCCATTACTTTTCCCATTTTTTCTTGGTATTTTTTCTCTATAGAAAATAATTTCTTTATCTCAACTTGCTTATTAATCCGAATTTTTATCTATATTTGTGCCATTAAAAATCCTTCAAAAAAACGCGATAGATTTTCTGACCATGTATCGGATGTTCCAGTATTTTTTGAACCTTAATCAATATTTACTAATAATATACATGATATGAAAAGAATAATAGCATGTTGTATAATAACGCTTTTAACTGTTGCTGTATACGCTCAAAAAGACGTAACCACTTTTCTTGGTATTCCAATAGATGGGTTTAAATCAGAGATGAGAAAGAAACTCATTGCAAAAGGTTATGTGCCCAAAAAGGTTGGAGATAATGAGATCCTTGAAGGTGAGTTCAATGGTACAGATGTACAAATTTCCATTGTCACAAACAATAATAAAGTATATCGTATTATGCTTTGTGACGCAAATAATCAAAGTGAAGCCAATATTAAGATTCGTTTTAACAAACTTGTAAGCCAGTTTAAGAACAATAAAAGATATACAACCTTTGATGATTTTACATTGTCCGAATCTGAGGATATATCCTATGAAATGACTGTTAACAACAAGATTTATGAAGCATTGTTTTACCAAATTCCTGATATGGAAAAGGTAGACACTCTGGCTATTCAAGAACAGATCAGGAATGAACTTCTAAAGAAATACTCCCCAGAGCAATTGGAGAATCGTACTGATGAAATCAACAATGAGGTACAAAGTATAACACTTAGGATGGCTATGGACATGCTTTTCAAGAAGCCCGTGTGGTTCCGTATATCTGAATTGTATGGCGAGTATTACATTACGATGTACTATGACAATGAATATAACCATGCTAACGGCGAAGACTTATAACACTTCAAAACATATAAACTTTAAAGGAATTTGCAATTGTATTATTAGTTGCTTTTATTCTTTATGGCGAAAGATAGTTGTGCATAATGGCCAGATTGAATCAAGGAGGACGGAGTGATAAAGAAATCAAGTTTTAAAGAAGCAGCGAATTCTTTCAGTAATTAGAGAATATAAATCAAAAACTCTGTCCCCACAGTTCAGGAAGGATATTTTTAGTAAAAATTATTATTTATAGTAAGTGCTTATGCGTAATCAAAATATTCCAACTGGTGTATATGAACAGATTATCACACGTCTTTTTCAGTTGAAACTGAATGAAGTAGATGCTAATCGTTTCTATATTGGCAAAAAACAAATTACTAAAGATGATGCCGTTTATATTTTGAGCAAATATTTACAACATCTAATAGAGTTGGCATTTATTGGGACACCTGAAGATCAACAGGCTGATAAATATACAGATTTTGTCAATTCTGTAATCAAGATGTTGGGCAGAGAATTCAATGTAGATGATACGGAACTCGATTTGATTGATGCTCAGAAAAATATATTGACTGCT
Source organism: uncultured Prevotellaceae bacterium (assembly GCA_902780635.1). Classification (GTDB taxonomy): domain Bacteria; phylum Bacteroidota; class Bacteroidia; order Bacteroidales; family Bacteroidaceae; genus Prevotella. Next base: position 41,456 of record CACZGH010000037.1, on the reverse strand, counting down.
GTCGTTGACCGCACCAATTGTGAATATCCAGATATTGAAGAACATTTGAGCGCTATTACTCCTATAACGACACTCAGTCGGAGTGCTTTGTTTTTCGGAGGAATAGGTCCTGTTGATATGGAGAGTGAACTGAACCGAGAGATACTTTGCGCTGATGAGATTTGTTGGGTGGTTTCGTTCATCAAGACGAGCGGGTTAAATCTTCTATGGAATAGTTTGAAGAAGTTTACGAGTGAAGGAAAGCGCTTGCGCATTATTACTACAACCTACACTGGAGCAACAGATTATGATGCTATAGTTAGATTGGGAACATTGGCTAACACGGAGATTAAAATTTCATATGATGGTACGCAAGATCGTTTGCATGCCAAATCATATATTTTCCTTCGTAATTCGGGCTTTCACTGTGCTTATATAGGATCAAGTAATCTTTCTCGTTATGCCTTGAAAGATGGTAAGGAATGGAATTTTAAAGCTACCCAGTTTGAGCTTCCGCAGGTTATTGAGGAGATTCGCAATTCATTTGAATCCTATTGGTGTGACACATCTTTTGAGAGTTATGTACCTGGTTTGAGTAATGAGCGATTAAAGAAAGCTTTAGGAGTAGATTGGGAAACGCCATTGCTTGATTTCTCTGCTCTCGACCTGATGCGTGCTAAGGACTATCAGCAAGAGATTCTGGAAAAGTTAGATGTAGAGCGCATGGTGCATGGTCATTATCGTAATCTTATTGTGGCTGCTACAGGAACAGGAAAGACCGTAATAGCGGCCTTCGACTTCAAACGCTATCGTGAGGCTCACCCTGACTGTCATTTCCTTTTTATTGCTCATCGCCAAGAGATTCTGCGTCAGGCAATGCAGACTTTCCGAATAGTACTAGATGATCCTAACTTCGGTAGTGTGTGGGATGGTAACAACGAGCCTTCAAGTTATCAACATGTTTTTGCAAGCAAGGATACATTGCGCAACCGCATAGATAAGTTACCACTGGCTGAGGATTATTACGACTACATGGTGGTGGATGAGGTTCACCACATTGTGGCGCCCACATATGTCAAACTGATGACCTACTTTAAACCGCAGATTCTACTAGGTTTGACCGCAACACCAGAACGAACTAATTATCAAGAGGATATTACAGTTTTTTTTGATGGACATATTTCAGCAGAGATACGCCTACCAGCAGCCTTGAATGCGGGTTTGCTTGCACCATTCCATTACTATGGCATTCCAGATAACGTGGATTTGTCAGAGGTTCGTTGGAGTGGTAATGGATATGATATAGCAGAACTTTCGCGTATCTATACACAAAACGACTTTCGTACAGGGCTCATTCTGAAGAAGATGCAAGAATATATTGGTGATTGTCGTTTGCATAAAGTTCGTGCACTTTGTTTCTGTGTAGACAAAGAGCATGCTAAGTTCATGAATGCCAAGTTTACTTTGGCAAGATTGAAAACGTCTGTACTAACGAGTGATGATAATGATGATTATCGCCGACGTGTGAAGAAACAGTTACAAACAGGCAACATTAATTATCTCTTTGTAGTCGATCTTTTTAACGAAGGTGTTGATATCCCTGAAATTGACACCATTCTCTTCCTACGCCCTACAGAGAGTGCTACTGTATTCCTTCAGCAGTTTGGTCGCGGACTTCGTTTGCACAAGGGCAAAAAACACCTTACTGTTCTTGACTTTGTGGGACATTCACGTGCAGAATTTAACTATAAGGAACGTTTTGAATCTCTTATTGGACGCCATTCGCGTTCTATTCTTACTGAGATAAAAGAGGGATTTCAGAATGCCCCATTTGGTTGCAAGATTATCCTCGAAGAAAAAGCGAAGGAAGAGGTAATAGCAAATATCGAAGGTTACATGCGCAGTTTGAATAAGAATCGGATCATCAAAGAGATAGCTGCATACTATAAAGAAAACAAGGATACCTTCTCTCTAAAAAAATTTATTGCTTATAGTCATGTGCCATTCCACAAAATTTACAACACTCTTAGTTGGGGAGAATTATGTCATTTGGCAGGTGTGCAAAATGATGTTTCACCGCATGCCTATCTCATTAGGTTTGCTGTGAAGAAAAAATGGCTCGCAACGGACTCGTATTCATACTTCACTCAATTATTGAGGTTCGTAGAAAGTGGATTTAACTGCGACACGGATGCCTTTAGTGAACGAGAAAGACGCTGTGCGGTCATGTTTTATTATGATTTATTCGATATTTCAGGCAATTATGCGAGTATTGCTGGTATGTTTCGAGATCTTGCAAATGACAAATTGTTTATACAAGAGATAAAAGAAGTGATAGAATATCTGCGGGAGAGATGTTCCGCGCCAGAAAAAGAAGATAACTCTGTTTTTAACGATTGGAATCCTCTGCATCTACATGGTGTTTACACTAAGGCTCAAATTCAGGCTGCGTTAGGTCTTTCTACTCTCGAGCACAAATCTTCTTCTCGTGAAGGAGTTGAACGATTAAAGTCAATAAAGCTTGAAGCCATGTACGTTGATATTATTAAAAAACGCGAGGAAGGTTCCTTGACTGCTTACAAGGATTTTGCTCAGAATCGTGAGTTTTTTCATTGGGAAACACAGAATCGTGTCCGCGAGGGTAGTCGTGAAGCAGAGGCTTATCGCAATGGTGATAACAATATGCTTCTATTTGTTCGTCAACAAGCTGACCATCCTGATTATGGTTGCAGAATGGGCTTTACTTATCTTGGTCAAGTAACGATGAAAAGCATCGAAGGTTCAAGACCTATGCAGATTGTATGGCATTTAAATACTCCGATGTCAGAAGCTACTTATGCATTTGCAAGTCAGTACAAAGCGATTGGATAGCAAAAAGCAAATAACGTGTAACTCTGAGCAATACTTAGGAGGCTGCCTTGATATTTCACTGCTATCTTCTCGTTGTTGTCCTCGTATTCGGGATATTCGAAGGCCTGTGCCTGTATCGTATAAGGTATCAGCATGCATGCCAATAAGATAATTAGAATTTCATGATCGTACCAGGTATTGATTTGTGAATAATGCTCGTATGCGACAAAGGTAGACCAAAGATGAAAAAAAATGATACCTTCATTGCTTTTCCCATTTTTTCTTGCTATTTTTGTAGTGCCTTGGTCAAATGTCGACTCAACGAAATGAGCGTTACGAGCTTCCATCTCGATGGTTAAAATGTGGTTATCAATGTGAGCGAAGCCGCGGACCAGTCTGTCTTCCATTGCCACATGCACCTTGACTCCAGGTACAAGGGCGACGTGCCCAGTCCCAAGGCGAGGTACGCGGCGTTATTCCAAGTAAGAAAAAGTTTTAGAACAAGCATGAAAAGTAAATTACTAATAAATTCACTAAAAAAATATTATGGATATGATTCCTTTCGCCCGATGCAGGAGGAAATCATTGATCATACCATAAATGGTGGAGATTCGTTGGTATTAATGCCTACAGGCGGTGGAAAGTCTCTTTGTTTCCAATTATCAGGAATAGTCATGGAAGGGTTGGCTGTCGTAGTGTCTCCACTAATATCGCTAATGAAGAACCAAGTAGATGCGTTACGAGCTAATGGAATTGTGGCAGAAGCATTGAATAGTAGCAACGATGAAGGCCTCAATCGTGACATTATCAACCGCTGTCTAGAAGGGAAGGTGAAACTGCTCTACATCTCACCAGAGCGACTAGTGGGAGGGATGATGCGGTTACTACAGCAAGTAAAAGTCTCGCTTTTTGCCATCGATGAAGCACACTGTATATCTAACTGGGGGCATGACTTTAGACCAGAGTATACTCAGTTGGGACAATTGCGCATATTATTTCCTACAGTACCCATTATGGCCCTTACGGCAACAGCCGATAAGATAACAAAACAGGATATTCTGAAGCATCTGAACATAGAAGAAGCGCGGACATTTATCGATTCTTTCGACCGACCAAACCTAAGCCTAGATGTGAGGCGTGGTTATTCGGCTCGTGAGAAGTTCCGCTCCATCGTAGATATTATCCGCAGACATCCTAATGAAAGTGGAATTATCTATTGTTTGACTCGTAAGAAGACAGAAGACATTGCTAAAAAGTTGCGGAAAGAAGGTTTTACAGTAGGTGTCTACCATGCAGGTCTTCCCAATTCGGAACGCGATCAGGTACAGGATGATTTTGTGGCAGACCGTTTGCAGGTGATGTGTGCCACAATTGCCTTCGGCATGGGCATCGACAAGGGTAATGTACGATTTGTCGTACACTATAATCTGCCCAAGAGCATTGAGAGTTTCTATCAAGAGATAGGCCGTGGCGGACGCGACGGCTTATCCTGCGAGACTGTTTTATTCTATAATCTTGGAGATATCATTACCCTGCGAAAGTTTATTGACGAGAGCGGGCAACGAGAAATAAACCTTGAAAAACTACAACGTATGCAAGAATATGCCGAAGCACAAGTATGTCGTCGGCGAATTCTGCTAAACTATTTTGGCGAGACAAGTGATAAGGAATGTGGCAACTGTGATGTTTGTCGTACGCCGCCACAGTCCTTTGATGGAACGATTATTGTGCAGAAAGCCTTATCAGCTATCAAGCGAACAGGAGAGAGTGTGGGATTCATCACGACCATCGACATACTTCGTGGAAGTATGACATCCGATGTGATTTCGCACCAATACAACCAACTTAAAACCTTTGCTGTTGGTCGTGACATTTCACTTCGAGACTGGCACGACTATCTGTTGCAAATGCTCCAAATGGGGTTCATTGAGATAGCATATAACGAAGACCGACATATACATATCACGGACTTAGGAAAAGAGGTGCTGCATGGCAAACGTTCAGTTAAACTTGCTGTAATTAACCGTGAAGATTTCAGCGTGAGAGCTAGGAGGAGGAGACTGCGTGAAGAAAAGCTAAAGGTTATCGAAACGGCGGGCAAGAATGAAAATATGGAACTCTTCAACAAATTGAAAGAACTTCGCAAACGTATAGCCGACGAGCATCAATGGCCAGCTTACGTCGTTTTGTCTGACCAATCTTTACACCTCCTTGCCATAGAGCGTCCCACAACACTTACATCTTTTGGCAATACATTTGGCATTGGTGAACATAAACGAGATAGCTTTGGAGCGGATTTTATAAAGGTCATTAGGGAATACACGACTTCACAAGGTAGCATGCCATTTCCTGAGGAAGATTCTACGATTACAATCTCAGAGAAAGCCATTACATATATGCAACGGCAGAAGCTGTTGCACGCTAAAGCCTATGCACCCTGGGGAGAAGAAGATGATAGCCAGTTACGCAAATACGTATTGGAAGGAAAGACCATTAGCGAAATAGCCTCATTAATGGAACGAAATAACGGGGCGATTCAGTCGAGAATAAACAAACTTAAAATCTCCAATGAAGAAACAAAACCATTGGGAATTTGGTTTGATGAATATGAGCAAAAGTTATTTAAGCTCCAATCTGAGAAGAATAAAATCGAGGTAAAAATTAATGCCATCCGAGCACAGATCTTGGGTGAAATGGAAAAACGGAGTCTAGATAAAATTGATTCAACTAAATACAGCATTAGATACTACCCAGCAAGAACTGTTATACAATTTGATAGCAAAGCTTTTAAAGAAGAACATGAAGAATTATATTCATCGTATTGCACCCCAAAAGAGATGGAAGCTTCGATTGTTGTGAAGCGGAATAAGGAGGAGGAATCATAATAAAAAGGAGCATTTAGAATGTCTATCTTCAATAGAATATAAGGATTACGACCGAAGTCTAATGAAACGGAAAAATCAGGTTCTCCAAACATGCCAACCAATCCCTATTACTAAAAACATCTTGTGAAAAAAAGTTTGCATTTTTGGAATGTTCACATTTTATTAGTATATTTGCCCTGATATTGAAAAATTACGAAAGTACAGTAAACACGAATAGTTATGATGAGAATCTACTTGATGATGATGATGGCCGTGGTGTCGGTCATGGTATGCGCGCAAGGTAATCCCATCGAGAATTACACCGAACTGGAACGTAACAGCTGGGGCAAAATCGAAGGACGTTATCGCTACGAACTGACCTATGACAAGGATGGTTGGCGCAAGTCGGAGTTCGTTTATTACGCCGGTTTCGACGACGGGAAATGGGAGAATGAGCAACTGCGTGACATCGGCCACTACAGCTATGAGTTTGACACACAAGGTCGCGTGAAAGTGAAAGCAGTCACCTACGAAATGGAGAACATTCACTCGTATCGCATCATAGCCAACTATGCCGAATCGCCCGTGCGCTATACCAGATATGAGAAAGATGGAGCCAACTATCAACAAGTGGCCGAATGGACTTGCTACGACAACGGAGCACTGGCTACGTACACTGGTAGACGCTATACAAGCTATTACAGTGAGTATGGTGAGTTATTGGGTGAACTCAGTGAAGGCGAAGACTTCCGTCGCACCGGCACCTTGAACGACTCTACGTTTATCCTCCACAATGGCGACACCGAGCGTTATCGCTACGATGTCAAGACTGGCAGACTGGCTGAGTATACAGTGACTGAGGATTATGGCCGCTATACAGGAAGTTCGTCATTCGAATTCGACCCATTCGGACGTATCTCGAAGGCCAAAGAGATGTACATAGGCTCATGGGATGAGGATGATGTGGTGTATGAAATCACCTACACCTATTTCAATGATGAGGTCTACCCCATAGGCAACAGTTGGCGCGACGTATTCCTCTTCGAAGGTCCTCTCACAAAGGTGGTCGGCAAAGAGAATGGGAAAATAGTCTTTGAGCAGACCTTCAATCGTGATGCACAAGGCAAAATCCTTAGCGTGGAAGAATATAATGAAAACAGCGATGACGGAGGGGTGGCTACTTATACCGTGGACGACAACGGTCACATCACGAAACGGACTTTCACATGGACAAGTATAGACTGGGATACAGAAAAAGAAATCACCAACGAGGACGTCGCTACCTATAACTGGCAGGGCGAGGAGATGACGAAAATGACACGGGGAGGCAATCGTCAAAACGAGGGCGATGATGAAAGAAACATAGAAACATTTGAGTACACCCATGGTGACGGCTCCTGCACCATGAAGATGTGGGACCGTTACGACGAGATCAACAACACCTACAAACTCATCACCATTACCGAGAAGGACAGACGATACGATGAACAGGGATTGAGCTACACGAATGGCAAGGAAGAGATTGACTACCGCCTCGTACGCGATATCCAGAAAGAGGACTTCACCATCACACATCCTAACCTAGGAAAAGACCTCGACGGATTCTGCCCCAATCTTCTCACGCCCATCTCGGTGAAAGACCGTGTGGCTGTAGTGGCCCCGGAAAACAACTACGAAGTCAGAAAACATGGTTTCTGTGAAGAAACCAACGACTATTTCGACGGCTCGGTATATATGTGGTACGTCAACATGAGCAAAGACTACTACTTCGATGTGCGTCATGAAGGCGAATCAGTGGTATGCTACGATATCTACGACAGACCCGCTTTCGTTGCCATGCCAAACGGATTGATCTTGCAAGAATATTGGTATGATGATATCGAAGAATTTCATGAAATTGAGTTTGCTCCCGCCCATGCACCCCGAAAGGCAGATGATCAGCATCTGAAAAATGTGACCGTCATCTCCTATCACTACAACGACATGGGATGGTGCACGGGACAAAGTGTCACCATATACGACGAGGAAGGAGAGGCTACGACCGAAGACTACACGTATGAGTATGACCTGACACCTGTCAACGCCATCAGTGACGACCAGCACAGCGTAGACTGTAAGGTGGTAAAAGACGGAACAATCTACATCATCCGCAATGGCAGGTGGTATACCACCACGGGCATCCGCACCAAGTAGACTTCCTCAAAACTGATCTCTTACGAGAACACCATCGTGCCCAGTTTCTGCGTCAGCCACGCCAGAAGCCAGACCATACCTGGGATTTTTCACCAATTATACAAAAATGCGTTACGCAAATTTGTATAATCGAAGTTTTGTCGCTATCTCATCAAGGAGGTCGATATTGTCATCAGTTATGCAGTGGACGAAAAGAATGATATCTTTCAGGATTTAATGACATAGGTCGTTCAAATCGCGGTACTGGTAAGAGATATATCGAGATTTCTTTCTTTTTACGACTATCCAAGCAGGTGTGAGTACGGAAGGAAACACCTCAAAACTGATCTTACGAGAACACCATCGTGCCCAGTTTCTGCGTCAGCCACGCCAGAAGCCAGACCATACCTACGATGGCTGAGGTAAGGACAACGAGGGCGGCGGCCGATTGCCATGCCTTGCGACGCACCGCCTGCACGACGGCAGGGTCGTCGTTGATGTAGCCGTCGATCAGCTTCATGTTTTTGGTATGCGCCTTGTTGAGAAAGTCGATGACACCACCGATAAAGAAGGGGAGCATACCCATCAGCACATCTCGCATCACATTGTTGATGATGGCAAGGGTCAGGGGGATGGAGCGCAACCTGAACATACAGAAATAGATATGGACCAATGCGAAAAGCGACGTCACGATGTCGCCGATGCCGCCAGGCACCAGTCCTGCGACACCATCGAGGTAGTATTGGTCCATATATCGCGCCACTTTCTGCATCAGCCGATAACTATATGATGCCTTCAGGCGCTCTGTTCTGTCAGATTTCTTTTCTGTCATCTATCTAAATATTAGAAGTAAAAAGTAGGATGTAGCTTAATTAGGAATTAGGAACTGAACTTTCCCACCCTTTTTTATCACGAATTAGAGAATTAGAGAATTTTCTTTTATGATGGAATTGATAGGAATTTGAGATGAAATGACATGTCATTTCCTAACTCTATTACGTAATGTTCGCGTCGCTTGCGACGATAATTCTTCAAAATTCTTTTCATCTGCTTATGAATTCTAAAATTCTAAAATTCGTGATAAATAAAACTTTAGCATTATTTGCGAGGGTGGAAAACTTCAGTTAGGAAATAACACACTCCCCCTTCAAGTATAGAAATTGTCATCGCAGATGACAAAGGTTTCCGCATTATTTCCGCCTTTTCTGCATTATTTCCGCAATCCATTGATTTGTCGGGCTCGGAGGCCCGACCTCCTACGTTTTGTTGACGAGTTATTTGCAAGGGTCATCTCTCACCTCTCACCTCTCACCTCTCACCTCTCACTACTCACACTTAACAATGAATCCCAGACATGGTAGCATGTATGGGATTCATGATGAAGGGTTGATAAGTCTATTGTTTGTTCATGATCTTGCCGCCCTCGGCGAGCGCCTGCATGTTGATAGGTATCATGTCATGATGGCGCTCGGGGAGTGTCTTCTTGAGCGCCTTCTCCAGACCCTCACTGGTGACCACAGGACACACATGGAGCAGACCGCCCAGGACAATCATATTGAATATCTTGGCGTTTTTCATCTCCGCAGCCTTGTCCATGGCATTGATGCTGTACACCTCGATGTCCTTGCGCTTCGGCGGGTTGATGATGCCATAGCTGTCGTAGATCAGTATGCCGCCCGGTTTCACTTTCGGCTCAAACTTGTCCAGAGAGGGCTGGTTGAGCACGATGGCGATGTCGTACTTACTGAGGATGGGCGATGAGATGCGGTCGTCGCTGACGATGACGGTGACGTTGGCCGTACCACCACGCTGCTCCGGACCGTATGCTGGCATCCATGTCACTTCCTTGCCTTCCATAAGACCTGAATAAGCCAGAATCTTGCCCATGGAGAGCACGCCCTGACCTCCAAAACCTGAAATAATGATCTCTTTTTTCATACGCGTCGTTTGATGGTTAGAAAATGACTATTCCCCAGTGGTGTCTTTAAGGTCGCCCTTGGGATAGAACTTAAACATATGCTCCTGCATCCACTCATTGGCCTGCTGCGGAGTGAGTTTCCAGCCACTGCTACAAGTGCTGACAAACTCGACCAAGCATGAGCCCTTGCCTGCCATCGATGCCTCGAAAGCCTTGCGAAGCGCCTTCTTGGCCTTGCGGATGGCAGCCACATTCTCCACGCTCTGACGGGTGACATAGCAGGTGCCCTCAAGGGTGGCGGCGATCTCCGTCATCTTGAGCGGATAGCCGTGCAAAGCCGGCTCACGTCCGTAAGGACAGGTGGAAGTCTTCTGACCGAGCAGGGTGGTGGGAGCCATCTGACCGCCGGTCATACCATAGATGGCATTGTTGATGAAGATGATGACGATGTGCTCGCCACGGTTGAGCGCATGGATGGTCTCACAGGCACCGATACATGCCAGGTCGCCGTCACCCTGATAGGTGAACACCAGACGGTCGGGCCAAAGGCGCTTGATGCCGGTGGCCACAGCGGGTGCACGGCCGTGGGCAGCCTCCTGCCAGTCGATGTCTATATATTTATAGGCAAACACGCCACATCCCACCGGTGAGATACCGATGGATTTCTCCTCCATGCCCATCTCCTCGATGACCTCTGCGATGAGTTTATGCACCACACCATGTGAGCATCCCGGACAATAGTGCATAGGGGTGTCGTTCAAGAGAGTCGGTTTCTTGTAAACCAGATTCTCGGGGCTGATGATATCGTTTGTTTCCATCACTTCATCAATTTAGTTTTCAATGCCTCTACTATCTCCTCCGGCTCTGGCACAATGCCGCCCAGACGACCGAAGTGTTCCACAGGTACCTCGCCGTTGATGGCCAGACGCACGTCTTCCACCATCATGCCAGCGTTGATTTCTGCCACGAGCACACCTTTCTTGCCTCTCGCAAGCGCTGCCACTTCCTTGGAGGGGAAGGGCCACACGGTGATAGGCCTCAGCAGACCCACTTTCAGGCCCTCGGCACGTGCCAGCTCGATGGCTTTCTCCGAGATACGTGCGGCACTGCCAAAGGACACGATGATATACTCTGCGTCTTCGCATTGCATGGTCTCATAGCGCACCTCCTTGTCGCGGATCTCCTGATATTTCTTCTGAAGATGGATATTGCGCTCCTCCATGATCTCCGGCTTCAGCTCCAGCGAGGTGATCACATTCACACCACGGGTGCGGGGCTTGCCTGTCGAAGCCCAAGGACACTCACGGATGACCTCCTCGTCGGTGCGGCGACGCTGGTAGGGAGGCAGCACGATCTTCTCCATCATCTGACCGATGACACCATCACTCAAGATCATGGCCGGGTTGCGGTATTTGAATGCCAGTTCGAAAGCCAGACCTACAAAGTCGGCCATCTCCTGCACCGACGACGGTGCCAGCGTGATGACATAGTAGTCGCCGTTGCCACCACCACGGGTGGCCTGGAAATAGTCACTCTGTGAGGGCTGGATCGTACCGAGACCGGGACCGCCACGCTGCACGTTGACAAACACGCCAGGCAGTTCGGCTCCAGCCAGGTAGGCAATGCCTTCCTGCATGAGCGCCACGCCAGGACTTGACGACGAGGTGAGGGCACGTTTGCCGGCACCGGCTGCGCCATACACCATATTGATAGAAGCCACCTCGCTCTCAGCCTGCACCACCACCATGCCGGTGGTCTCCCAGGGTTTGAGTGCGCACAGTGTCTCTATGACCTCACTTTGCGGAGTGATAGGATAGCCGAAATAGCCGTCAGCTCCACAACGGATAGCAGCATGGGCGATCGCCTCATTGCCTTTCATTAAGGTTACTTCCTGTTCAGCCATAGTTAACCCTCCATTTTTTTACGGTAGACAGTGATACATCCGTCAGGACATACGATGGCGCATGAGGCGCATCCGATGCAGTCGTCGGGGTTGGCAGCCTCTACGTAAGGATAACCCGACACATTGACTTTCTTGGCGGCAAGGGCGATGACACCCTTGGGGCAAGCGACAACGCACAGGGAGCATCCTTTGCATCTGTTCGTGTTTACCAGAATTTGACCTTTGATTTTACCCATAACACTATAAGATTTGTTAAGCGCCATGATGGCGGTTAAGGATTGTAATAATCTTTATGATAGAAACTGAGTATGTCGTCAAGCATCTGCTTGGCGTGCACGGCAGGACTGTCGGGATCGAGGGCGATGGCCTCCAAGTAATTGTTGATGGCCATCTGCCAGTTGCCCTTCTGCCGGTATTCATTACCCAGTTTGTAATATTCCTCTGCAGTCATTGGTTCGGTGTTAGCGATTAGCGGTTCGCCGTTCGCGGTTCGCCGTTCGCAGCGAATAGCGAATAGCGAATAGCCAACAGCTAAATATAATACTTCTTCTTGGCGGCAGCGAGCGTGTTGGTCATCAATGAGCAGATGGTCATCGGACCTACACCACCCGGCACCGGAGTGATCATCGCACACTTGGGAGCCACCTCGTCAAACTTCACGTCGCCATTCAGCCGGTAGCCGCTCTTGCGGGTAGCATCAGGCACACGGGTGGTGCCCACGTCGATCACCACGGCACCCTCACGCACCATATCGGCGGTGACGAAGTCGGGTTGACCAATAGCGGCGATGATGATGTCGGCCTGACGGCATTCCTCCTTGAGCGTGGCAGAGTGGCTGTGGCAGACGGTCACGGTGGAGTCACCATAGTTTTTCTGCATCATCAGCTGAGCCATGGGTTTGCCCACGATGTTGCTGCGGCCCAATATCACACACTTCTTGCCACTGGTCTGCACCCCATAGCGGCGCAGGAGCGTCAGGATGCCCAGAGGAGTGGCGGATACGAAGCATGGCAGACCAATGGCCATACGCCCCACATTCACGGGGTGGAAACCGTCGACATCCTTGCGGTAGTCGATGGCCATGATGACCTTCTGCTCATCGATATGACGAGGCAGAGGCAACTGCACGATAAATCCGTCGACATCATCATCGGCGTTGAGTTGTGCCACCTGGTCGAGCAGGGCTTCCTCGGTCACATCATCCTCAAAACGGATGAGGGTCGACTTAAAACCACAGGCCTCGCAGGCGATGACCTTGTTTTTCACATAGGTCTCCGACCCACCGTCGTGCCCCACAAGGATGGCTGCCAGATGGGGCTGCTTGCCACCCTGGGCGATGATTGCTCTCACTTCTTCGGCTATCTCCTGCTTGATGGCAGCAGCAGTGGCCTTTCCATCTATCAATGTCATGATTTCAAGTCGTTTATGTTAGGCATTCCGGGCATGTTGGGCATCTTGCCCCTCATAGCACCCATCATCATATTCATCTTTGAGGTGTTGGTCACCATCTTCATCATCTTGCGGGTCTGGTCAAACTGCTTCAGCAGTCGGTTCACCTCCTGGATGGAGGTGCCGGAACCTTTGGCGATACGCATGCGACGGCTCTGGTTGAGGATCTCGGGGTTGGTGCGCTCCTTGGGCGTCATACTCTGGATGATGGCCTCGATGCCCTTGAAAGCGTCATCGTCGATGTCAATGTCCTTGATGGCCTTGCCCACACCCGGTATCATGGAGGCGAGGTCCTTGAGGTTGCCCATCTTCTTGATTTGCTGAATCTGACCCATGAAGTCGTTAAAGTCGAACTTGTTTTTCTGGATCTTCTTCTGAAGACGGCGGGCCTCCTCTTCATCAAACTGCTCCTGGGCACGCTCCACGAGGCTCACCACGTCGCCCATGCCGAGGATACGGTCGGCCATACGGGAGGGGTGGAAAGCATCGATGGCTTCCATCTTCTCGCCGGTACCGATATACTTGATAGGCTTGGTCACCACGGTCCTGATAGACAGGGCTGCACCACCACGGGTGTCGCCGTCGAGCTTGGTGAGCACCACACCGTCGAAGTCAAGGCGGTCGTTGAAGGTCTTGGCGGTGTTGACAGCGTCCTGACCCGTCATGGAGTCGACCACGAAGAGGGTCTCGTCGGGCTGTACAGCCGCTTTCAGCGTCTCAATCTCGCGCATCATGTCCTCGTCGACAGCGAGACGACCGGCGGTATCGATGATCACCACGTCATAGCCTTTTGACTTGGCTTCCTGTATGGCGTGGTTAGCGATCTCCACCACGTTTTTGTTGTCGGGCTCTGAATAGACAGGCACCTCTACCTGTGCGGCCACTACCTTCAACTGCTCTATAGCAGCGGGACGATACACGTCGCAGGCCACCAACAGGGGGTTCTTGCGCTGTTTCTTCTTGAGCATATTGGCCAACTTGCCACTGAAGGTGGTCTTACCAGAACCTTGCAGACCTGACATCAGGATGATGGCAGGACGGCTCTTCAGATTGAGGCCTACGGTCTCGCCGCCCATCAGTTCGGCCAACTCGTCGTGCACCAATTTCACCATGAGCTGTCCAGGCTTCACAGCCGTCAGCACATTCATACCCATCGCCTTCTTCTTCACCGTGTCGGTGAAGGTCTTGGCTACATTGTAGTTGACATCGGCGTCAAGCAGAGCGCGGCGCACGTCTTTCAGCGTAGCTGCCACATTGATCTCAGTGATTTTTCCCTCACCCTTGAGGATTTTGAACGATCGTTCTAATCTGTCGCTAAGATTTTCAAACATGATTTAATTTTGTATATTTACTGTATTTACTTTCAAACTCGTCGTTGATTTGAATTGCAAATTTAGATAATTTTTCAGAATAAATCGCTATTTGAAACAAGTTTTTTCGCTTTTTCCACTGGAGGAAATGCAAAAATTGCTCAATGCCACCCCTTCTGTGCAAAAACTGTCTGTCAACTTTATAGTTTCACGCTCTCACCCACGATGACGACACCGCCATTTTCAGGGATTGTCACGTTGATTTTAGCATGTTTGCCTTTGAGGGTCTTCACGCTGCCGTCCAGTTTCTCACTGTCTTGATAGAGGGTGAGCGCGGCGTTCTTGTCATACATGGGCAGCATGATGGTTTTCTTCAGCGGCGCAGCCTCGGCATTGATACCTGCCAGATACCACGTGCTGCCACTCCGACGTGCCAGGATGACGTAACGGCCAGGATAGCCGTCGATGAAACGGGTCTCGTCCCATAGCGTGGGCACGTCTTTCATAAACTGCACGGCCCAAGCGGGAGCATCGGTCAGGTTGTTGGGAGCCAAAGCGAAATGCTGCACACTGCTCTGGAAGAGCACCGCCGTGGCCAGGGCGAAGACATCGCTGGTGCGGCGTGTGGTGCCCGACTGGTTGTCGGCATTGTAACGCTTGTTGAGGGTGGAGCCACCGAAGTCCATCGAGCCCACCGTGTTGCGGATCAACGGGTGGATGGCGGCATTGTGGGCCTCGGCATCGCAGGCGCCCTGGCCGAAGTGAAGGTTCTCGCTGGCCAGCACGGCCTCTGAAGCCACATAGTTGGGGTACATCCTCTCCCACCCTCTCGGCAAGGTGCAACCGTGGAAGATGACCTGCAGGCCAAAGTCGTTGGCGTCGGTCAGGATGTCTTCATAGAGTTGCATCATCGGTTGCTTGTCGCTGCCGAAGAAGTCGACCTTGATGCCTAAGATGCCGTTTTGCTGCATCCACTGCATCTCCTTGCGCCGTGGTGCCGACTTGTCCATCTTGTCACGCGGACTTTGTGGCGCGTCGTTCCAGGCACCATTGGAGTTGTACCACAAAAACAGGCCCACGCCTTTCTCTTTCCCATAACGGGCCAGCTCGGCCATCTTCTCATAGCCTATCTGGCGGTCCCAGAGGGCGTCGACCAGCACGGAGCGGTAGCCCATGGCGGCGGAGAAGTCGATATAGCGCTTCTGCTCGTCGAAATTGCAACTTCCGTCCATCCCGATGATCCATGACCAGGAACCCTTGCCATAGGTGTAGTCGCGAGAGGCCTTGTACTTGGGCTTCACCAGGTCGGTGGCCACGGTGGTCTCTGCCACAGGGGCGAGGGTCTCGCCGAGGGTGATGGTGCGCCAGGGGGTCGTGAAGGGCAGACTGACGGCGGCCGACACGCTGCCGACACCGTTCATCTCACCGGCCTGCGGAAAACCGATGCGGTAGTGGTTGTCATGGTCGTTGAGCAGACGGCAACCCACATAACTGCCGTCGGTGCCGGTCTCGCTGATGAGCAGCCATCCGCCATTTCCACTGTTCACCTTGAACAGGCAGGGGAAGGTATAGCCCTCGCCCCAACCGTTCTTGCCCATCGGCTCGTCGAGGCTATATGAGGTCTCGTAGCTGGGCGTGGTGCGGGCAAAGCCGCCCATGGGCTTCGACATGGGACAGAAAAATGTGGTGGAACCCTCTGGCAGGACAAAGCCACTGGTCTCCGACTCGATGACGGCGGCGAGGGTGTTGCGGAGGGGGTAGATATGGTAGCAGTAGGCCACGTCGCGGTTGCTGACACGGAAGATGATGTCAAGCACCCGACGGCCGTTTTTCTCAAACTGACAGACGGCCTCGGTGGCCACATAGTTGACATGACTCTGCTTGATGGTCTTCAGCATATACTCCTCTGTCACGGTCTTGGCCTCGCAGTCTTTCAGGGTGAGTCCTTCGGTCAGGTCGATGCAATTGAGCTTCACACCCAGGGGTGAGGTCTCAAGGAAGGTGGCAGCACCCAAACTGACCTGATACCTGGGCTTGCCGCCCTCGTCATTGACTTGCACACTGATATTCCCATCAGGGCTTTTAAACTCTCGCTCCGTGGCATTGACGGAGATGACGCCACCCATCAGGAGCAGCGACAAAACAAAAAATAATCTATTTTTCATATTTTTACGGACATGATTTCATGATGTGTGCAAAGGTACAGTTTTTGGTTGGTTCGTGCTCCGTCATTTGTATCAAATAATATGAGAAAAGTATCACGAAGAGGTCAAAGTGTGGATTCATCAGCACGTTGTCTCACACGCGAGCCCACCTGAGCATAGAGCAGCATCAGCAGTTCGCCTGCCAGCACCAGCAACCACGACCAGCGCCAACCGCCCATGTCGGCCAGAGCACCCTGCACGAGCGGCAGGATGGCACCACCCACCACACCGATCATAAACACACCGGAGGCCACGGAGGTGTACTTGCCCAGATGGGCCACGGAGAGGGTGAAAATGGCACCCCACATGATGGAATGAAACAGACCCACGGCCACCAGGAGCCACGGTTGGTTGAAAATGATAGCCGCTATGAGCATCAGTGAAGCCATGACGGTGGTGAAGGTCAGCTGTACGCGGGGCGGTATGCGGCTGAGCGCACTGCCACAGAGGCGCCCCACGAGCATCAGTCCCCAGTAGAGTGTGGCCATCAGCGTGATGGTCTTCACATCCAGGGCGAGATCTTCCCGGGCATAGAGGTTGATGTTGGCACCTATGCACACTTCGCAACCTACATAGAAGAAAATGGCCACCACACCCAGTGTCAGGTGCGAGAAGCTCCACACGCTCTTCTCCAGCCGCTCGCCCTCCGTCGTGCGGGTGCCTTCGATGTCAGGCAGGGTCAGACGCATCACCACAAAAAGCACCACCACGATGACCAACGTGAGCACAAGGAAAGGCAGCCGCAACTGCTCCACCTTCACATCCTCCAAAGCCAGACCACTGAACACGATGCCGGAGACGAAATAGGGGGCCAGCGTGGTACCCACCGAGTTGGCCGACCCACCGATGGCCAATCGCTGGATAGGCTGTGTGCCCTCCACATGGCAGGCGGTCAGATAGGGATTGATCACCACTTGCAGAATGGTGGCCGAACTGCCAAGCACGAAGGAGCCGGCCAAGAGGATGAAGAAACCCACGGGTATGGCATAGGAGCCTATGGTCACTGCCGACGATGGGCATGCCACGGTATAGGCTGCCGAGAGGAAATAAAGGATCAGACCTGCCACCATGACGATGAGTCCGCGCACCAGCGTACCCTTGTAGCCGTGGCGGTTGATCCACCGTGAGCCGATGCCTCCGCAGAGGGGATAGGCCAAAAACCATGAGAAGGTGATGAGTGTGGCCAGCGTGTTTTTCAGACCTTCAGCCTGAGAGAGAAACGCCGACTGCAAGGGTCCCTGCAACTGGGAGTTGACGGTGGTCAGGAAGCCCACCACCAGGAAGAGGAAGACCATGGCTAGGAAAGGGCCTACATAGTTTGTCTGTCTCTGTTTCATCGCGTATGATATGAGTTATTCAAATTTAAAGTTCCGCATTCGCTCAACTTTCAAGTAGTTAAGAAGTTAAGAAGTTATCGCTTCGCTCAGGAGTTAAGCCATTACATCTGTGGCCAAAGGGAGACAGCCTGCTATTCATTTGGCTTAACTCCTTATCTCCTTTAACTCCTTAACTCCTTATCTCCTTTAACTCCTTAACTCCTTATCTCCTTTAACTCCTTAACTTCAGTTGAGCTGCGAGGCTGCCGCACGGTCGAGCAGGAATTCGCAATTGGGGTGATGCTGTAGCATCGAAGCCGGCAACAAGGGGGTCACGGGGCCTTGGAGCATCTGCCTGACGACCGCTGCTTTGTTCTCCCCTTTTGCGACCAGAACGATATGCCGTGCCTCAAAGATATCGGCCAGTCCAAGGGTGACACCACCCAGCCATTTCTCAGCGGGGGTCTGTGTCTCACGACGGATGCGCTGCTCCAGTTCTGGGTTCATCTCTGTCACCCAGGCGCGACTCTCGAAGGGGGTGCCGGGTTGGTTGAAACCCAGATGCCCGTTCTCGCCCAGTCCCAGTATGAGCAGGTCGATGCCGCCGCGCTGCCGCAACGCCTCCGTGAAGCGATGGCAGGCCTGGGAGAAATCGTCGCTCTCGGTTGGAAGCATCAGGAAGTGTTCGTCATCGACACCCAGCCCACCGATAATCTCGGTCTTGAGCATGGTGTAACAGGCTCCGCTGTAGTCTGGCGACACACCCACCACCTCGTCGACGCCAAAGAACGTGGCACGGTCGACGGCAAACGGTTCCTCACTCCACAGCTGCACCACCCTACGGTGCATGTTGCCCGTGGTGCGCCCGGTAGAGAGTCCCACCACGCTGTCGGGCTTTCTTTTCAACTGTTCCACGATACGTCTCGCAGCAGCGTCGTCGAAGCTGCACTCGTCGGTCTCTGTCGTAATCCAATAGTTTTTCATCGCATTTGGTTGATAGCCACTACGGCTGCGCCCAGCAGACCGATATAGTGGGGGTTCAGTTTTGTCAATTGCACACCGTTGGTCACAAAGCGCATCGTCTCGGCTTGCAAGAGGGGCTGCATCCGCTCGAGCATATAGCCATCTGACATGATGCTGCCGCCCATCACCACCGTGTCGGGGTCGCTCACGCGCACCAAATTCATGACCAACTGCGACAGCGCCTCGGCGGCATTGGCGACAAGTTGTTCACAGAGGGCGTCGCCCTCCTCGCGCGCCAGCCGGAACACCTCACGCACAGCGACGCGGGTACCGTCTGATGGTATCGTGAGGCGGGTCTGGTAGCGGTCTCTGAGCAGACGGGCACACAGGTCAAAGCCCATCCCGGCAGCCAGGGTCTCTACGCAGTTGCGGCGACCACAGGCACATTGGGTGCCTACGCCGAGGTCGACGGTCGTATGGCCCACCTCACCTGCATTGTAGTGACTTCCACGCAAGATACGGCCATCCACCACCGTACAGGCTGCAATGCCCGTGCCCACATTGATATACACAAAGTTCTTCGACTGTCGGCCTACACCCCAGAGCATCTCAGCCTGGGCAGCGCTCTTCACGTCATTGTCTATCCCACAGGGCATGCCATAGCGCTCCTGCAGTTCATGGGCCAAAGGGACGGGCCAGGTGCGACTGGGGTCAATCTGTTCCCATACGCCACGGTCAACATCCACACGGCCTAGCAGGCCGACACCCAAGGCCACAGGGCGCTCCGACGGGCTGGACACGGTGGCCAGATAGTCATCTATCGAAGTAAAAAGCAGTTGACGGGCTTGCTGTTGGTTCAGAAAACCAGAAGGATAGGTTTTCTCTCGCACCACCGCGCCGGTGTCATCCACTTCGCCGATCAGCAGTTTTGTACCACCCAGATCGGCTGCTAAATATGTTCTCCCTTTCACGATTGCTGTGTTTTTTACATGAATCCTCAAAGTTAATGCATTTGTTTGGTATAGCCAAACATCACAGCATTTTTTTCTACATTCACCTGGTTTTTTAGATTATTAGTGGTGAGAGGTGAGAGGTAAGAGGTGAGAGGTGAGAAGTGAGAGATTACCCTTGCAAATAACTCGTCAACAAAACGTAGGAGGTCGGGCCTCCGAGCCCGACAAATTAACTGATCGCGGAAATAATGCAGAAAAAACGGAAAGGATGCGGAAACCTTTGTCATCTACGATGACAGTGTGAGATTACCCTTGCAAATAACTTGTCAACTCGTCTACTTGTTTACTTGTCAACTATAAATAAATGCGGAATTTTTTTATCATTTTTTTGAGGGTGCCTTGGCACTTTTTCCTCCTTTTTCCTCCTTTTTCCCCTTTTTTAATCTTTATATTCTTTTAAAGGTCCCTAAAAAATACAATATATTGGAGATTCCATTTATTTGTCGGGCTCGGAGGCCCGACCTCCTACACTCACTATGCATTTTGTCGTCATCGCAGATGACAAAAGTTTCCGCATCATTTCCGCATTTTCTGCAATATTTCCGCAATCAAATAATTCTAAGGAGGGAAGGAGAGAAGGAGCGTTCATATTCTCGGATGGTTTCGCAATTTATTAGAAGGGAGAGATCAAAGGTGAAAAAACTCCTTTTCTCCTATTCTCCTTAGACCAATTGATTCTCTAAAGAGTCAAGGAGTTTCCGCATCATTTCCGCATTTTCTGCATTATTTCCGCAATCCCTTTATTGTCGGGCTCGGAGGCCCGACCTCCTACACTCACTATGCATTTTGTCGTCATCGCAGATGACTAAGGTTTTCGCATTTTTTCGTCCTTTCGCATTTTTTTCGCAATCCAATAGTTTTCGCAATCATACAAACGACTCGTCAACTAAAAAACAAACCACTTTATTTTGCGTTGCATTCCATTTTCACTAACTTTGCCGAGAAAATGTAAATGATATGCTTTCACCCTATTTCAAGATGCTTTCACCCTACAGCAAGATATGGCTGACGGGCATTTGCTGCCTTTTCTGCCTCAGCGGCCATACCAGTGAGGTGGTGTGGTTTGACGGCCACAACCCCGTGACCTATACAGTCGACAAAAAGGCGGCCCCTGTGGTGAAAACCGCCCTCAGTCTGTTTTCTGATGACATGCGACAGGTGACAGGCCTGCCGGCACGCTATTCCTCCCGCGGTGTCATCAAGATCGTGCAAGGCAACGGCACCGACGATGGTTTCCGCATTGAGGTGAAAAAAGGGAAAATCATCGTAGAGGGACATAATGCCAGGGGCACGGCCTATGGCATACTCCATCTGTCACGACTGGCCGGCGTGTCGCCCTGGGTGTGGTGGGGAGATGTCGTTCCCGCACGTAGAGACCGCCTCACCATCGACAGCGACTACCACACCGAGCAGACACCCTCCGTAGAATACCGGGGCATCTTTATCAATGACGAGGATTGGAGCACACGGCCGTGGAGCCTGGGGGCTGACACCTCGCGCCAACCTACCATCTCCGCCGATACCTACCGCAGGATTTTCCAACTGCTGCTCCGCCTGCGCGGCAATGCCATCTGGCCGGGCATGCACCCCGGCACCACCGCCTTCTTCAAGATACCTGGAGCCAAAGCCGTGGCCGACTCGTTTGGCATCGTCATCGGCTCGTCTCACTGTGAACCGCTCCTGCGCAACAATGTGGACGAGTGGGATGCCGATGCGCGAGGCCGCTTCAACTACAAGACCAACCGCCAGGCGGTCGTCGACTACTGGACAGAACGTCTGAAAGAGGTGAGCGCCTCCTCCAACAATATGTTCACGATCGGCATGCGAGGCATACACGACAGTTCGATGGAGGGTTATAACACGGAACAGGAGAAATATGATGCCTTGCAACAGGTGATCAACGACCAACAGGAGTTGCTCCGCCGACATATCGGTGACCCGTCGAAACAGACACAGGTGTTTGTGCCCTACAAAGAAGTGCTGCAACTCTACGAGAAAGGACTGCAGGTGCCCGACTATGTGACGCTGATGTGGTGTGACGACAACTATGGCTACATGACGCGCCTGTCGGACAGCGCTGAGCAAAAACGCGCTGGCGGCGGCGGGGTCTATTACCACCTGAGCTACTGGGGACGCCCGCACGACTATCTGTGGCTGACCACCACGCAGCCGGGCCTCATCTACAACGAACTGCGTCAGGCGTACGACCACAACGTGCGCAAACTCTGGATCGCCAATGTGCATGACCCCAAAGTGGCGGGGTATGACCTGGAACTGTTTCTCGACATGGCGTGGGACATCAACAGCGTCGGTGGCGAGACCCTCGCCAACCACTATCGGGCCTGGCTGTGCCGACAGTTTGGACCCTCTGCCGGCGAGGCCATCTTCCCGGCCATGGTTCAGTTTTACAAACTCTGCGGCGAGCGAAAGCCGGAGTTTATGGGCTGGAATCAGGTGGAGCTGGACAAGAAAAAATACAACCGGGGCATCAGTCCGGTGACCGACACCGAGTTCAGTTTGACAGCCTTCGGAGGCGAACTAGACAGGTACTTAGAACAGTATGGCGACATCATCGCCACGGTAGAAGAGGCGGAGGACGTGATACGCCCCGAACTGCAAGACGCCTACTTTGCAGCCATCAAATATCCTGTCTTGGCAGCCGCCGATCATGCTTACAAACTATTGTTGGCACAGAAGGCGAGACAGACCGCCCATGACAGCATCTCCGCCGTATTCAGCAAGGCTGCTTACCAGGAGGTGCAGCAGTTGACCGACTACTATAACAACGAGATGGCAGACGGCAAATGGAAAGGACTGATGAACGCACATCCTCGTGACCTGCCCGTCTTTGACGAACCCCTCCTGCCTATCCAGTTGACCGACACGGAGGCGCAAGAACTGATGGCTCGGCCCAGACCATCCAGTCCCCGACATCCCATACAGACCGAAGAGAGGGTCATCGCCCGCCATGCCGCTTCCTACGACCGCGCTGATGGGCACACACAGGTCATACAGATGCTGGGGCATAGCATGAAGGCCGTGGCATTGGCAAAGGGCGCGTCACTCTCCTACGATTTCGAGGTTGCCGCAGAGGGCGACTACACCCTGCTCACCGCCCTCATTCCCACACAGCCCAACGACAATGGCGACCTGCGCTACAGCGTCGCCGTCGACCAAAACGAGCCGGTGGTCTATACCCTGAAAGAACCTTTCCGCTCTGAACAATGGAAACTGAACGTGCTTCGTGGACAAGCCCGACGCACACTGCGCACTCATCTCACCACAGGCACTCACACCCTCACCATCAAAGCACTCGACGACCACATCGTGGTAGACCAATGGATGATCGACCCCCAAAAAGACCGTCCTTTCTACCTCCTGCCCGTCAAAGATTAACAACCCACCAATCATCAAAAATATGCGACACAAAAAAACGAAGATCGGATGCCTCATCAGCATCATCGTCATAGCTGCACTGGCTATAGCACTGGCCGCCACCTGTCCCGACAAACTACAGCACAAGAGAGCGCTCTCGGGCGTACTGAGCAAAGCCGTACAAAAGGAAGCCGCCGCCTTCCAAGGCGGGAAGTATGCGACCATCAGCGGCGCCATGTTCAATGCGGGCATGGTGGAGAAAGTGTTCGACCGACTTTTCACTTATCACAACTATGTGTTTTTCTCGGCCTGCAAATACACCCTCGGCGACAAAGACGAATTTGTGTCGCTGGGCATCATGGGACATGTGTTCACACCCCGGGAGGAAGATGTGTCTAAGGTGATTCAGAAAAAGAAAGAAGAGTTTCGGCTTATTCGGTGAGACGGAAACGGGCCACCAATGGCAGATGGTCGCTATACCCACGATGATAGCGCATACCCACATAGTTGCGCTTGGGCTGCACGCCGCCATACCGCTCGTCGTCTTCCAAAAGGAAAAGGCTGTCGTGGATATAGCAACTTTCCAGCCGTTCCTGCAGGGGCAGACTGACCAGAATGTGGTCCAGACTCCCCCACTTCCCTTTATATTTATACGTGCCCTTGGCACCATGACTGCCGCTGGCGTCCTCGGAGACATCGGCCAACCCATGCCGTGACAGATAAACCAAGGCACTGTCGGTGGCATAGTCGTTGAAGTCGCCCGCCAGCAAGACTTGTGCCTGGGGGTCGACGCTCCGCAGCGAGTCGACGGCACCTACGATACGCTCTGCCACTCTCATCCGGTAGGGGCGCGTCTGCTTCTCCCCGTCCACACGACTGGGTGCATGCACCACCATCACATGCAAGGTGTCGCCGCTGATGACCAGCCCTTTGGTATAGAGGATGTCACGGGTGGCATGGCGCCCTTCGGGTGGTTCCACCCGCAAGGCGTAATGGTTCAGCAAGCGAAAGGAGAAGGGTGAGAAAAGCAATGCTACATCGATGCCGCGCTCGTCTTCCGAATGGGTCATGACATATTCATAGCCACCATTGCGCAACAGCGACCCCTTCACCAAGTCGTTGAGCACCGTGTCATTCTCCACCTCGCACAGCGCCACCAGATCGGGCAGTTGCCACGCATCGCCCTCGCCACCACAGGAGAGGAGGGTCTGGGCCACGTGGTTCAGCTTCGTCCAATATTTCCCATGGTCCCATTTCCTCTGCGATGTCGGCAGATACTCATAGTCGTTCTTCCCTTCGTCATGCAAACAGTCGAAGAGATTCTCACAGTTGAGTTCCACCAATGTGAGCCAAGAGGTAAGGAGGAGAGTGAGGAGGGGCATAAATAATTAGGAATTAGGAATTAGTAGTGATACCTCCCCCTGACCCCTCCAAAGGAGGGGAGGTAGGGCTGAGAGGTGAGAGATTACCCCTGCAAGTATAGGAATTGTCATCGCAGATGACAAAGGTTTCCGCATCATTTCCGTCCTTTCGCATTTTTCCGCAATCTTATAATTCTAAGGAGAGAAGGAGAGAAGGAGTATTCATATTCTCGGATGATTTCGCAATTTATTAGAAGGGAGAGGCCAAAGGTGAAAAAACTCCTTTTCTCCTATTCTCCTTAGACCAATTGATTCTCTAAAGAGTCTAGGAGTTTCCGCATCTTTTCCGCATTTTCCGTCTATTTCCGCAATCCATTTATTTGTCGGGCTCGGAGGCCCGACCTCCTACACTCACTATGCATTTAGTCGTCATAGTAGATGACAAAAGTTTCCGCATCATTTCCGTCTTTTCTGCATTATTTCCGCAATTCATTCATTTGTCGGGCTCGGAGGCCCGACCTCCTACATTCACTATGCATTTTGTCGTCATCGTAGATGACAAAGGTTTTCGCATTTTTTCGCCCCTTCGCATTATTTTCGCAATCTTTCCTGTCAACTATTCACATTCTGCCGTATCTTTTTCAGATAGGCTTTCATGCCGTCGGCATCTTTGTTGTCGATGATTTGCATGAGGTCTTTGAGCTCTGTGCGTATCTGCGCCACTTGGTCGATGGTGTAGGGATTGAAGAGCACCTCCTGCAGCAGGTAGTCATCCTCGCTGAGCACACCCTTGGCGATGCGCATGTGGCGCTTGAAGGTGGTGCCCGGCGCATCCTGGTGCTTCATGACAGCGGCGAAGACGAAAGTGCTGACAAAGGGGATACTGAGCGAATAGGCCACCGTGCGGTCGTGCTCCTCGAAGGTGTACTCGTAGATGTTGAGGTCGAGTTTTTGATAGAGGTCTTTGAAGAAGATGCGCCCCATGTAGTCGCCCTCGGTGATGATGATGGCATTCTCCTCACTGAGCTGTTGCAGATTGGCAAAGGTGGGACCAAACATCGGGTGAGTAGACACATAGCGGTGCCCACAGTGCTCATAATACTCTTTCAGTCCGGTTTTCACCGATGCGATGTCGCTGATGATGCAGTCGGCGGGCAGACTGGGCAGCACTTCGTCGAAAGCCTTGAGGGTGTATTTCACCGTCACGGCGTTGATCACCAGTTCGGGCTTGAACTCACGTATCTCCTCCAGGGTGGTGAAACGCTGGGTGTTGTAGGTGAACCGCATCCGTTTCGGGTCTTTCTCATAGACGGCTGTCTCGTGTTCAAAACTGAGCAGGTCGAGAAAGAAACTACCCATCTTGCCGGCTCCAAGTACCAGAATTCTCATAGTCTTTGTGTTTAATTTCTGTTGATAATATCCATCTGCTGACGTACGCTCTCCTGGTGTACGCTCTCAAACACTTTCTTCACAAACTCGCCGTCCATGCCACAGAGTGAGCCTTGTGCGCCGCGCTTGTCGAGGATCTCGCCGTAACGGGCGGGCTGCAGCACGGTCATGTTGTGCTCTTTCTTATACTGTCCGATCTCACGGCACACCCGCATTCTTTTGGCCAGCAGGTCCATCAGCTGGTTGTCCAGTTCGTCGATCTGCTTGCGCAGTTCGGTGATGCCCTCGGTGGTCACTCGCTCGTCACGGATGACCAGCAGCGAGAGGATATAGTCGAGCACATCGGGTGTGACTTGCTGTTTGGCGTCGCTCCAGGCGTTGTCGGGGTCGCAGTGTGACTCCACGATCAGTCCGTCGAAGCCCAGGTCCATCGACTGCTGGCAGAGCGGGGCGATCAGTTCACGGCGCCCACCGATGTGACTGGGGTCGCAGAAGATAGGCAGACTGGGGATGCGACGGCGCAACTCAATGGGTATCTGCCACATAGGCAGGTTGCGGTAGATCTTCTTGTCATAGCTGGAGAAACCGCGGTGGATGGCGGCCATCCGCTTGATACCGGCTTGGTTGATGCGCTCCAAGGCGCCGATCCAGAGTTCCAGGTCGGGGTTGACGGGGTTTTTCACCAGCACAGGCACGTCGACGCCTCTCAAGGCATCGGCGATGGCTTGAACAGCGAAGGGGTTGGCAGAGGTGCGGGCACCGATCCACAGGATGTCGATGTCGTA
The DNA here is from genome assembly GCA_902780635.1 of uncultured Prevotellaceae bacterium. Taxonomy (GTDB): domain Bacteria; phylum Bacteroidota; class Bacteroidia; order Bacteroidales; family Bacteroidaceae; genus Prevotella. The sequence continues at coordinate 14,605 of CACZGH010000037.1, read as the reverse complement.
TTTCAGCGCCAGCTCCACATGTTCTGGCGTGGCCACCTCGGTGGTGACAAGCATACGCGTCTCGTCTTTCACGCGTTTCATCCAGGGCAGGGCTATCTCGCCGTTGCCTTCAAACCCACCGGGTTTGGTGCGGGGTTTCCACACACCAGCCCTGAAGATGTGGCAGCCTTTAGTGGCCAGTTGGATGGCGGTGGTCATCAGTTGTTCTTCGGTCTCTGCGGAGCACGGGCCGGCGATGACGACGGGTCGCTCGTTGTCGCTCGGAAGATGGAGGGGTTGTAATTCTAATTCCATGATCGTATTTTTTTTCTTGTTTTACATCTTATTTTACTAAACTTTTCCACCCTTTTTATCACGAATTATCGAATCAGAGAATGATCCTTTATGATGGAATTGATAGGAATTTGAGATGAAATGACAAGTCATTTCCTAACTCTATCTTCAAAATTCTTTTCATCTGATTATGAATTCTCAAATTACTGCGTTCCTCGTGGGTCTTCGACAAATCTCGTAAATTCGGGATAAATAAAACTTTTACGTTATTTGTGAGGTTGGGAAACTACAGCTTTTATTCTCTCCAGCGCTTCTTTGATTTTTTCGTCTTTGGCACAAAGGGAGATGCGGACGTAGCGCTCGCCATTGGAGCCGAAGATGAAACCTGGGGTGATAAACACCCTTGCCTCATGGAGCACACGTTCGGTCAACTGCTCCGCATTGGCATAGCTGTCGGGGATTTTTCCCCATAGGAACATGCCCACCTGCTGAGGGTCGTACGTGCAACCAAGCTGACGCATGATTTGCTCTGCCAGGTCTCGGCGCCGACGGTAGGTGTCGTAGTTGGCCATCTGGTGCCAGTCGGCGGCATTGTCATACGCCACGGCAGCCGCAAGCTGCAGTCCACGGAACGTACCGCTGTCGATATTGCTTTTCACTTTGAGGATCCACGAGATGAACGTGGCATTGGTAGCGCAGAGGCCCACACGCCAGCCAGGCATGTTATGACTCTTGCTCATCGAGTTGAACTCGATGCAGCAGTCTTTGGCACCAGCCACTTGCAGCAGCGACTTGGGACTCTTGTTGAGGATGAAAGAATAGGGGTTGTCATTGACCACCACGATGCCATGACGGTGGGCGAAGTCCACCAACCGCTCATAGGTCTTCATGTTGGCGTCGCCGCCAGTGGGCATATTGGGATAGTTGGTCCACATCAGCTTCACACCGCGGAGGTCCATCCTGCCCAGTTCTTCAAAATCGGGCTGCCACCCTTGGTCTTCCCGCAGGTTGTAGTTCACGATGCGCGCGCCGAGCAGGCGGCTCAGAGAGGTGTAGGTGGGGTAGCCAGGATTGGGCACTAGCACCCCATCGCCAGGATTGACAAAGGCCAGCGTGACATGCAGGATGCCCTCTTTGCTGCCGATGAGCGGCAGGATCTCTGTGGCAGGGTCGAGGGTCACGCCATACCACCGCTGGTAGAAGGAGGCCATCGCCTGACGCAGTTCGGGGGTGCCCATCGTGGGCTGGTAGCCGTGGGCGTCGTCACGCTGCGCCACCTCACACAGGCGGTCGATGGTAGATTTCGACGGCGGCATGTCAGGACTTCCGATGGCGAGGCTGATGATGTCTCGTCCCTCGGCGTTGAGACGGGCCACTTCTTTCAGCTTGCGGCTGAAATAATATTCTTGTACCAGACTGAGTCTGTCTGCGGGGTGGATGTCAATTGGTCTGTTTTCCATTCTGATATTCTCCTAATATTTTCAGTTCCTTGGTCAATGGGATAATGGCGTCGATGCTCTGGCGATAGCGGGTGAGATTGTTGTACGTGACATCCACATAGAACATATACTCCCACTCATGGCCGATGATGGGCAGCGACTGGATCTTGGTGAGGTTGATGTTGTAGAAAGAGAGGATGGTCAGCACCTTGGAGAGAGAACCTTCCTCATGGGGCAGCGAAAAGACCAGACTGGCTTTGTCTGACTTCTCCAGAGGGCGCATAAAGTCGGCCTTGCGAGGGTCGCACACCACCAAAAAACGGGTGAAGTTGTGCTTGTTGTCTTCTATCGAGTCTTGAAGCACTTTCATACCATTCAACTGGGCAGCAGTGGCATGGCAGATGGCGGCCTTGCCACGCAACTGACGGGCCATGATGTTCTCAGCGGCGCCGGCGGTGTCGTCGGTCTCCACAGCTTTCAGGTGGGGGTGCGCAGCCAGAAACTGGCGGCACTGCATGAGGGCCACGGGGTGTGAGTGTACCTCGTCGATGGTCTCCCACGTATCCTCTGGCAGACAGCACAGACAGTGGCGTATATGCAGTTTGTGCTCGCCCACCACGGTCGTGCCGGAGTCTCGCAGCAATTCGTAGTTGTGAAGCAGACTGCCGGCGATGGTGTTCTCGATGGCGGTCATACCCACGATGGTGGGGTCGTGGCTGATTTGCTGATAGACCTCCTCGAAAGTGTTGCAGCAGATAATCTGCACCTGCTCACCCACGAAAAACTGGTGGGCGGCAATGTCGTGAAACGACCCGTTCTGTCCTTGTATGGCGATTCTCTTCATCTTCGGTCTAAAACTTCTCTTCGGTTTAAAACTTCTCTTTGGTCAAAAAAACAATTCCCGCCTCTCTGTGAAGCGGGAATTTATCTTGAACCTTTGGCTTGATAATTCTTTGAGTAATGACTATGCGCAAACTCCCGCTTCACAATTACTTGCAAAGTAAAAATAAAAATAGAAGTATGCGCTCTTGATGTTCATTTTGATTGATTTTCTTGTTTTCGGCTGCAAATTTATAACTTATTGCCGAATTAAGCAAACAATTTGAAAGAAAATTTACGTTTATGAGGAAAAAATACCGAAGACGTCATTATTCTTGTAGATCTGGCGTACTTTTTGCTCCACACCCTCGGCAGAGAACGACCCACTGACATCGGCCAACTCATTGGGGCTCAACTCCAGCATCTTGCGCATATCGGCCTCGGCGGCGTCTTTTTGATTGAGTGCCATATAGGCGGCGCCACGCTCCTTATAAGCCGCCACACAGAACGGGTTGCCGTCGATCACGCGGCTATACACCTCTGTGGCCTCTTCGTATCTCTTCTGGGCCATCAGCACACGGGCTTTGAGCAGCAACACATCCTCATGGTCGGGAACCTCTGCCAACAGATGGTCGGCGTCTTCCTCGGCTCCTTCCAAGTCGCCCATCCGCAACAGGGTCTCACCACGCTGCAGGTAGGCGTCGCCATGCTTGTCATTGAGCATGATGGCTTTGGTGAACATTGCCACGGCATTGACCAGATCTTGCTGACCCAGCGAGGCACGTCCATACAGAAACACCACCTCGGCATTGTCACTGTCTATCAGGGTGGCTTTCTCGCAAGCCTCGTTCATCGCCTGATAGTCTTCCATCATATAGGCCACCCGGGCCATGGTGATAAAAATCTGGATATTGTCCGGCTCCGCCTCGGCCAACAGGTGCAGTTCCTGCATGGCGGGGCGCAGTTCATCGGCACGTATCAGTGCCTGCGAGAGGTAGTCGTGTATCTGCAGTTCATCCCTGATCTCCAATGCCTTACGGAAACATTTCACGGCATAAGCCGCCTGACCGGAACGCAGTGCACGCACACCATCATCACGCAGCACCTCAAAGTCGCGCGCGTCATCTCTTTTTTTCTTCTCCTCGGGGTTCTCTTCCTTCCCCCCGAACAATGTCTTGAAAAAGCCCATTATATTTTTTTAAGTTGACAAGTTATTTTTAGTTGACAAGTTGTTTTTAGTTGACAAGCTGTTTTAACACAGATAGGAATTGTCATCGCAGATGACAAAGGTTTCCGCATCATTTCCGTCTTTTCTGCAATATTTCCGCAATCCATTTATTTGTCGGGCTCGGAGGCCCGACCTCCTATGGGGAGAGATTAGCACTGCGAATGGAGAAAGGTGTGCTATAGGCCGTGGCCACTGTGTGAATAGAGAAAGTGGTGAAAAGAGCTCCTATTCTCCTATCCTCCTTAGACCGATTATTCTCTAAGGAGTCAAGGAGTCAAGGAGTTTTCGCATTTTTTTCGTTCCTTCGCATTATTTTCGCAATCAGCTATTTTGTCGGGCTCGGAGGCCCGACCTCCTACGTTTTGTGGACGAGTCATTAGCAAGGGTAATCTCTTACCTCTCACCTCTCACCTCTTACTACTAATTATTAACAATCAGCTTCTGATACACCTCATTGGTCAGCACGTCAGTGCGTATCCACAGCGGCCATTTTATTCTGGTCATTGTGGTGCCGCCCACTTTCTTCTGGCGTTCAAAGACAAACTTGGCATTGATGAAACCCTCGTTGCCATCACGTCCTAAGATATAGCAGAAGAGCGTCTGACTGTAGCCCGTCACTTTCTCCTCTTTTTTCACCGTCTCTGTCTCCCAGTCGGTCTGCGGGATGGCGCATGAGCGGATATCCACATTGGGGTATTTCTCCGAAAACTCCTTTCGGCAAAGGCGGCACAGTTCGTCCACATCCTCTCCTTTATAGATATTGGTGTCGTAGATGTTCATGTAAAAAGAACCATTGACCTTGCGAAGACCGCTGTTCGTCGCATCAAACTCTTTCCGCACCTGATCGGCTGCCTGGTCCAAAGTCTTCTTGGTCTTCTTCCAGAATTTGGACACTCTTTCACTCAACGGACCATTGCCCGTATCTTTCTTTGTCATCTGTGCGCTCGACGGCATGGCTATCGCCACCACTGTCAGCATCATTACAATTATCCTTTTCATCATCTTTTTCATTTAAAAAACTAACACGCTTATATTTAAAAAACTAACACGCTGCAAATATAGGCAAAAAGCCGAAACGCAAAACGTTTTTATAGTTAAAGATAATAAAAATACACAAGAATAGGAAGGAAGGAAAGAAAAGAAAAGAAAGGAGGGAGGAAGAGAAAGCCTTTCTCCGTATCCCAGGGTTTTGCCCTGGGCTAATGGCTCATTGGCCCTTCTGTCTGAACTCCTCAACTCCTCAACTCCTGAACTCCTAAATCTATTTTTTCCAATCTCTTGACTGAAAAAAACTATAAAGATGTGAAAAAAATAGAGAAATGTGACATTTTATAATTGTTTTTTGTAACTTAGCGGTCAAATTCAAGCTATCACCAATGAACAAGCATATTTTTACACTCTTTGTACTGCTTACTGTACACTGTCTGCTGAGTGTAGCGCAGACGAAATCTGGACTCGACCCCCAGCGTTTCATCACCACTGTCGACGGGAAGGAAACGAAGCTCATCACGCTCCACAACGGCAACATGGAGGCTTGCATCACCAACTATGGCGCAAGGCTCGTATCACTGATGGTGCCCGACAAAGAGGGGAAGGTGGAGGATGTGGTACTGGGATTTGATGATATCAATGCCTACCGGCTCAAGAAACAAAACTTTGGCAGCATCGTAGGAAGGTATATCGGCAGAATCAAAGGCGCACACTTCACCCTCGACGGGCAAGAATATCAATTGCAGCAAACAGCCAACGGCAACATCTCACATGGAGGCCAGCCCGGCTTCTCCGACAGGGTGTGGGATATCGTCTTCTACAATGACAGTACGCTGCGCCTCAAATATGTCTCACCCGACGGCGAGAATGGCTTCCCTGGCACACTGACCACCTTTGTCACCTACCGCCTGACCCACGACCTCGCGCTGACCGTCAATTTTGAGGCCACCACCGACAAACCTACGGTGGTGAATCTCTCCAACCACGCTTTCTTTAATATCTCTGGCGACCCCTCCACCCCTGTCACCAATCAGTTGCTGTTTGTGGACAGCAAATACATCGCCACCTACGACAAAGAGAAAAACCTGGACGGCAACTTCATGCGGGTGCGCAACACACCTTTTGACTTCCGCCAGATGAAAAAAATCGGTGCCGATATCGAAATCTACGACGAGCAGATGAGCATCACACGAGGCTATGACCATGCCTTCGCACTGCGACACGCCGGCAAGTCATCAAAGCCTGCCGCCATCCTCTATGATGAGAAAAGTGGGCGGCAGCTCACCGTCTACACCACAGAGCCCGCAGTACAAGTCTACACGGCCAACGGCCTGAACGGCAGTATGATAGGAAAGGGCGGCATCGCCTACCAGAAAAATGCCGCCATCTGCTTAGAGACGATGCACTTCTCCGACAGTCCCAACCACCCCGAGTTTCCGTCCACGGTGCTCCGTCCGGGCAAGCCGTACAAGTCGCATACGACGTACCAGTTTTCTGAACACATCGAGAAAAAGCACAATCTGCTCACTTCTATCTTGATGTATGGCGGTGCCGCCAGCCTCACCGGTTTAGGAGTAGTGGGTATTATGTCGCTGATGAAATGACGACTCAACTTTCTCAAACAATGAAACGTTTATTCTTCTGCATATTTCTGCTCTGTAGCATCGCAGCACAGGCGCAAGAGCCCGGAAAGAGCATCCAGAGCACACAGGATGTTCAGAGCACACAGGATGTTCAGAGCACGCAGGATGTTCAGAACACACAGGATGTTCAGAACACACAGGATGTTCAGAGTGAGCAGCCTGCAACTGCTGCTGCTCACTACGAATATGCAGCGCCCATTGGAGAGGCTGACCCCTACTTCGCAGAGCGTGATTCACTGCATCTGCCCTGGCTCAACCACAACGGCAAAGTGATGTCACCAGGATATTTTGGCAGGTATTTCGGAGGGTGGCACTCCTGGGACCTCCACAAGGGTCTGAATGTGAGTCTGGGGGCGTCGGTCTTCGCTGAGTTTGGCCGCCATGCCCGCCACGGAGCCGGTTTTGGCCAGCACCTCTCTGCCATGTATGCCGTTCCGCTCACCGACCGTCTGTCGGTGGCTGTGGGTGGCTATATGAACCATCTATATTGGCAACACAACGCCATGCACGACGCAGGACTGTCTGCTGTGCTGGGCTACAAATTCGACGAACATTGGGAGGCTTATCTCTATGGCCAGAAGTCGATCGTAGCCAACGGCTTCACCCCGTATTCTTTCTATGGCATGGCAGAGACTGGCGACCGCATCGGCGCAGCCGTGAAATACAATTTCAATCCTTCCTTCAGCATCCAAGTCTCCGTAGAGCGTGGCCACTGGCCCCACCGCGACTCATTTCATGAGACGTATATGAATATGCTCCCTCCAGGGTATTAGTTTTTTTATTTAGCAGACAAGTAGTTTGTTTAGTTGACGAGTAGACAAGTTATTTGTTTGATTGCGAAAAAAATGCGAAAACATCCGAGAATATGAACGCTCCTTCTCTCCTTCCCTCCTTAGAATTATTTGATTGCGAAAATAATGCGAAGGGACGAAAATAATGCTAAAACCTTTGTCATCTGCGATGACGACTGAATGCAAAGTGAATGTAGGAGGTCGGGCCTCCGAGCCCGACAAATAAATGGATTGCGAAAATTTTGCGGAAAAGACGGAAATGATGCGGAAACTCCTTGACTCTTTAGAGAATCAATTGGTCTAAGGAGAATAGGAGGAAAGGAGTTTTTTTCACCTTTGACCTCTTGCGTCTCATAAATTGCGAAATCATCCGAGAATATAAGCACTCCTTCTCTCCTTATCTCCTTAGAATTATAAGATTCCAAAAAGGCCCGAAAAGACAGAAAATGCGGAAATCACACACTCCCCCTGGCCCCCTCTAACTTAGAGATTACCCACGGCCTATAGCACAACCTTTCTCCATTCGCAGTGCTAATTACTGGGGGGGGTGTTAAAATGTAGATTTTCATTGCCGGCATTTACAATTTGTAATCATTATGGCGGCCTGAAGGGCCAATGAGCGGTTAGCCCAGGGCAACGCCCTGGGTTTTT
>CACZGH010000037.1:0-6758 GCA_902780635.1 uncultured Prevotellaceae bacterium | reverse complement strand
ATACTCTGCCTTATACCCAGGGCGATTGCCCTGGGCTAACAGATGCTGGCCTTTCAGGCCGTTCTCCTTCCTTACAATCTGTAAGTTGCGCGTTCAAGTCACTTCATTTTGAACACACCCTCTTAGGGGGAGTGTGTTAATTGCAGGGAAAGGGAAAGAAAAATCAGTTATTAATTGTCATCGCAGATGACAAAGGTTTCCGCATTTTTCCGTCTTTTCCACATTATTTCCGCAATTAGTTATTTTTGTCGGGCTCGGAGGCCCGACCTCCTATGGAAAGAGATTACCTCTGCAAGATAGGAATTGTCATCGCAGATGACAAAAGTTTTCGCATTTTTTCGCTCCTTCGCATTTTTTTCGCAATCAAAATATTCCCGCAATCAATCAAAAAAAAAAACACACTCCCGTCGTTCTGGGAGTGTGCTAATATATTAACTCAAGTTTTTAGCCTGTTGGCTGTTGTCATTCGTTTTTCGAGAGATGAAGAGTGCAAAGCCTGCCATCAGCTGAGCAAAGATCACGAGAGCAGGATCTGCACGATACGCTCGGCGGAGCGGCCGTCCCACCGGTCGGGCAGACTGCTGTGTTTCCACTTCCCTGCCACCATATCAGCGACAGCCTCACTCAGGCGGGCAGCATCCTCGCCTACAAGCACATTCGTTCCCTGACGCACCGTCTCGATATGTTCGGTGTAACTATTGAGGGTGATACAAGGCACCCCGTTGAAGGTGGCTTCCTCGGCCACATTGCCAGAGTCGGTGATGATGCCTTTGGCATGGGCTGTGAGATAGCCAAACTCAAGATAACTCAGCGGGTCTACAAGATGGAAAGACGCCAAAGGAGCATTGATGGTGGCCAACTGACTGGCGACAGCCTTGCGGGCCATCCCACGCAGCGGTGCCACGATAGGCTGACCGTTGGCGGCCTCCAGCAGCGCCTTCAGCATCTGCCGTAGGTTGTCTTTGTCGGCCATGAGGGCTTTGCGGTTGAGGGTGAACACCAGGTATGCCCCATCAGCAAGTCCCAGGTCGTCCGCCACTTTCGGTCTGACAAAACGTGGGTAGTTGAAGCGCAGGGTATCCATCAGGATATTGCCCACCATATACACCTGTGAGGTTTGCACACCCTCACGTGAGATGGTATGGCTGGCGCCCTCTCCAGCGGTGAAAAGCAAGTCGGAGAGGCCGTCGATGACCAGACGGTTGATTTCCTTGGGCATCGTGATGTCAAACGAACGGGTACCCGCCACCAGGTGTGCCAGACGGATGCCTTGCTTCTTGGTGACGATGGCAGCAGCCATGGTGGAGGCCAGGTCGTCGACCACGATGACCACGTCGGTGGGATGGGTTTCAAGATATTTCTCAAACTCCCCCATCACGCGGCCTGTCAACTCATTCAGGCTCACGCAGTCCACACCGAGATAGACATCGGGGCGGCGCATCTGGAGATCGTCGAAGAGCGACTGCTCCAAAGAGGGGTCATCCGACACACCCGTATAGACCAACGTACAGCCGACTTCACGCTGTGAGGTCCTCGCTTTCTCAATAGCTCGTATGATGGGTGCCACCTTGATGAAATTGGGGCGCGCACCCGCTACAATGCAAATATTCATCTTCTATTGTTTAAACAAGTCTTTAATACCACCTAAGCTGCCCAGCAGATTGGTAGCCTCGTAGGGCAGGTAGACCGTCTTAGACTGGTCGCCAGTGGCCAACTCTTCCATCATCTGGATGTATTTCTGTGCCAGCAGATAATTGGCGGGATTGGTGGTGTCGCCCACAGCTTCCGTGATTTTCTGGATAGCGATGGCCTCTGCCTCGGCCTTGCGGATGCGGGCCTGTGCCACACCCTCTGCCTCGAGGATGGCTTGCTGTTTCTGTGCCTCGGCACGATTGATCGTCGCAGCCTTGTCACCTTCTGACTGAAGGATCTGCGACTGCTTCTGGCCCTCACTGGTCAGGATGACGGCACGTTTATTACGCTCTGCCTGCATCTGTTTCTCCATCGCCTGGAGCACGCTCTGGGGCGGCGTGATGTCTTGCAGCTCCACACGGTTCACCTTGATACCCCATTTATTGGTGGCATCGTCGAGCACGGCACGCAGCTTGGTGTTCACCGTGTCACGTGAGGTGAGGGTCTGGTCCAGCTCCATCTCACCGATGATGTTACGCAGGGTGGTCTGGGTGAGCTTCTCAATGGCATTGGGCAGGTTGTTGATCTCATAGACAGCCTTAAACGGGTCTACAATCTGGAAATACAGAAGCGCATTGATCTGCATCTGGATATTGTCCTTGGTGATCACATTCTGCTTGTCGAAGTCATACACTTGCTCACGCAGGTCGATGGTGTCGGAGTAGATGTATCTCCCACGACTGAGCGTGACGATGCTCTTGGCATTGTCGATAAAGGGGATGATGACATTGATACCTGGCTGAAGGGTCTCATGATACTTGCCGAGACGCTCGATGATTTTCGTCTCCGACTGCGGGATGATGACCAGCGTCTTTTTGGCGAAGACGATCAGCAGTACGATGACTGCCAATAATACGATTGTTGCTACTGACATATGCTATAGTTTGTGAAGGTTAATGATCTATTTTTTTGACCGTGAGGATGATGCTCTCACGCCCCACCACTTCCACCTTCGTGCCACGCTCGATGGCGAGACCATCGTCAGACACCGATTTCCAGTCGTCGCCGTCAATGGCCACACGGCCAAACCCGCCGGCAGTGATCGTCTGGGTCACTTTTCCCTTACGGCCTAACAAGGCGTCGGCATTGCTCACACGGTTGTCATCATGGCGATGCAGATATTTCAGGGCCACTGGCCTGACAAAGAAGATGCTCAGCAAGGTGCAGATCGCCATGACGATGAGCTGGGGGATCAACCCCCAACCTAAAGCTGCAGCCGCCGAACCGCCAAGGGCGCCAATGGCGAAGCACAGCAAGAAGAGGTCGCCCGACCCTAACTCGATGATAAGGCAGATGATAGATATAAAAATCCACACCAACCACACATTATTGGATAAATACTCGGTGATCATAGTCTGCTATCTGATACGGATGGTCTTTGTCGTCTTCGGGGTCTTTGCCGACTTAGAGGTGGTCGTGGCTGTACCCGTTGCGCTATTGTAATATTTCATGGCCTCTGGCAACAGCTTCTGGATATTGGCAATACGGCTGGCGTCAGAGGGGTGGGTACTGAGAAACTCCGGTTGGCCGCCCTGGTTGCTGGCAGCCATGCGCTGCCAGAAGGTGAGAGCCTCCTGGGGATTGTAGCCCGCCATGGCCGCAAAAATCAGACCGATGTGGTCGGCCTCGTTCTCATGGTTGCGGGAGTATTTCAGGGTGGCCATCTGAGAACCCAGACCATAGATCGTAGCGATGGTGTTCTGCGTGTTGACACCGGCGCCAGCGGCGGTAAGCACACCTCCCACCACACTGCCGAGCAGCTGCTGGTCTTGCTGCTTGGTCATCTGCTCTGCCGAGTGGTTGGCCACCGCATGGGCGATCTCATGGCCCAGCACGATGGCAAGGGCAGTCTCATTCTGGGTCACGGGCAGCAGGCCCTCATACACCACAATCTTGCCGCCGGGCATACAGAAGGCGTTCACTTGGTTGCCCTGCACGAGGTTGAACTCCCACTTGTAGTTGGCGACCTCTTGCTCATAACCATTGTTTCTGAGGAAGGTCTCCACCGCAGTGGCCAGCTTCTGCCCCACCCGCTTCACCATCGCCGTATTGGTGGCGTTGGTCGACAGTTTAGACGACGAGATATACTTATCATATTCCGTCTTGCTCAGGCTGAGAATCTCAGTGCTATTGACGTTGATACGCTGTTTGCGGCCTGTGACTGGCACTATGTTGGTGGCTCCACAAGAAGCGAGGATCAGCACCACCAATACCAGTAGTAAATGATTGACTTTTTTCATATGTATCTATTTTTTAGTGATTGCCAGTTGCTTGTTGTCCTCTTGGGGCTCGGGCTGGGCCGAGGCAGAAGCGATGCTTTGATTGATCTTGTCTATCTGCTCATTCACCTTCGTGCTGAAACCCATCGGGTCCCAGATATACTGGAAGACATCCACCACCTCGCCGGTGGTCACCATCACATCTCCATAGTTGAGAATCCTGCCCATGATCGACTGCGACACCTTGATGCCCTCGCATTTGCGCAGCATCAGCTCATTGGATTCGCGCATGATGATGCCTGTCTTGAGGATAATGCGCTTATTGGTGAGGATAAAACGCTTGCCATTGTTGATGACCACGGCCCAGAGCGCTGCCAATACAATGAAGATACCACTAAAAATCAGCCGGTACTTCAGCGTGTCTTCACCGATAGAGATGAAAGGAAGGACAATCGCTATCAGCAACAAGAGTGCTGGCAGCCAATAGAGCATGTAATGAAAACGTGCCTCGCAGATGATCTGCTCTCCCTCCATCATGTTTTTACTTGAATATGACATGTTTTTTCACATTGATTGATACGACTGCAAACTTACACAAAATAATTGAAAAAACATATTGTAATGATGAAAATATTTTTGGGAAGATAAAAAACCCCATTTTTAGGTATTGCAGACAAGAAAAATCATGCCTATCTTTGCATTGTCAACAGAAAAACAGGTAGAATAAGATTCATAATGTTTGTGTATAGTTCTGAAAGTCAGAGGGTTATTCATACATGAAACGGTATTTTATTTCTCGGCCCGTAGTGATACGCGCCACCCACTGACTTCACTTCACACTGTCTGGCGGCATGACATAAAGGTGGTCCCAGTCTTGCAGTATCTGTTTGTTTTTCTTTCTTGCCTTTTTACTGAGCGGCTTTTTCTCAAACATCTTAAAAAAGTCAAACTCTGCCAAAGCTTTTGGCGGCGCATACATCGGCGCGTCGGCGGTAGCACTCTTCACCACATCGCTGACCAGGTTGTTGGGGTCTTTTCCCACCACCACCACTTCACCGAGGCGGTTCTCCTTGGGCAGCAGCCATAAGGTGTCACGCAGTTCCTGGCGATCGACCCTGCGCTGCAGATAACTCACATGGGAGATCGTGGCGCTCTTGAAGGCTCCTTCCACCCTCACCCTGCCCTGATAATCGGTCACAGCCACCTCGCCTTTGTCTGTTGCCACTTTCACATCTCGGATGGGGGTGCGTGTCTCCTTATCCACAATCACGCACTGTGCTTGTGCACAGGCATGCGACACCGGTGCCCACACGACAAGTATCAGCATCATGGGTGAGGCCAGAAACAGATGTGAAAATCTCATACAACTTATTTTTGAGGGCAAAAATAAGTCAAACCTTTTGACATCCTACCAACCCCTCCTGTTTTTTAATATAAATTGCAAATACCCCTCTAAACTTTGCTTAAAATTAAGTTAATAAGTTTTTATAGTATACAAGTTGCTTGTCTTTTAGTAAACGAGTAGTTTGTTTGATTGCGAAAATAATGCGAAGGGACGAAAAAATGCAAAAACCTTTTGTCATCTGCGATGACGACTAAATGCGTAGTGAATGTAGGAGATCGGGCCTCCGAGCCCGACAAATGATGGGATCTCCAATATATTGTTTTTTTAGTGACTTTTAAAAAAAATAAAGATTAAAAAAGGGGGAAAAAGGAAGAAAAAGGAGGAAAAAGTGCCAAGGCACCCTCAAAAAAGAGAGAAAAATTTTCGCATTTTTTCGTCCTTTCGCATTTTTTTCGCAATCAGTTATTTTGTCGGGCTCGGAGGCCCGACCTCCTAGAGATTAGCACTGCGAAAGGCGAAAAGCGAAAAGCGAAAAAAACACCCTCCCCCTGACATGTGTCAGAAGGAGGGTCTAGCTTTCTATCTCCCCTCCTTTGGAGGGGTTGGGGGAGGTGTCAGTTTCACCTCGTCTCCCCTGTGGCACCTTCGGTAGAGATGCTGGTGTCGCGGTTGGGGTCATCGTTGTCAGCATTGCCACCCCAGGTGATGGCGGTGTCGGCGATGGAGCCGTCGGCACTGATGGCCTTGCTCTCCATCAGTCGGATGCTGATGCGCGTCATAAACTGTCCAATGAAGTCGGGTCCGAGCAGGCCCTTCAGCTCCTTCAAGTTGCTTACATAAGGAGTGCCGAAAGTACCGCCCTTCTGGTCGAGCACGGTGATTTTGATCTGGCCTGAGGCCACGATGGTGTACTCCTCCTGTGAGGGTTGTCCCTTCAGGACGGGCTGCACGCTGAAGCCAGTCTTTGCCGGCAGTGTGGCGAAGTTCACAGTCTTCGTCCAGTTGGTCGAGGTAACGGTCTCCTGCGCCTGCTCACCTTTGCTGTCAATATAATAGATAGTGACGTTGGCAACGTCGAGCAGACCCTGCCCCAGGGTCACCACATACTCTGCCGTGGCGCTCGTGGGTTTCATCACTTCGGGTAACGGCTCTTCATCATCATTGTCACTACCACAGGAGGAAAGGCTGCCGAGAGCCAGCAGGCCCCCAAGCAACATACTCATTAATTTTAGATTCTTCATTTTTTTGTTTTATTTTAAATTAATATTTTTTTGTAACCCAAGTTGCAAGTTGTCAAGAAGTTAAGAAGTTGACAAAGTGACGAGGTGTTGGCAAGGGTAATCTCTTACCTCTCACCTCTCACCTCTCACCACTAATTATTAATCACTTTCTTTCCATTCTTGATGACGATGCCCTTGGTGCTTTCGTTCACCCTTCGGCCCTGCAGGTCATAGACACGCTCGGTGCCGTCGGTGTCGATGGTGCGCAGGCGCACTATGCCG
>CACZGH010000036.1 GCA_902780635.1 uncultured Prevotellaceae bacterium | reverse complement strand
GTGAAATCGACTTTCTGTTTTACACTCGCGGTAGAAATACGGTGCAAAAATAACTGGAAAAACTGTAACTAACAAATATGCAACTTGAAGTGTTAAAATGCAAAAAGTCCCTCATTTAGAGGGACTTAGTTCAAATTACTCCAAGTTGTTCAGAGTTGTTTATAAGGGGCTATTTGCCCACGCAGAAATGGGAAAATATATTTTGTAAAGTTTCTTCAGGGGTGATGGTACCACCAGTGATGGTTCCGAGTTGTTCTATACAGAGGTTGAGGTCCTCCGCCAGAAGATCACCACTGAGGTTACATTCCATTCCGTCGATGACTCGTTGTATGCTGTCTTTTGCATGGAGCAAGGCATGATAATGACGGGCGGATGTGATGATGACATCATTCTGTGTGATGGCAGGAATGTTAGCAGCTTGATAGATGACTTCTTCTAAGCGGTCGATGTTGATGTTGTATTTTGCGGATACATGAAGGTAGACCGTGTTGTCAATGTCTCCTGAAATATGATCCTCCTTATGCGATTCTTCCAAATCGATTTTATTCCTAACAATAATTAAAGTATTACTTTCAGTGTGCTTCTTAAATTCTTTGATATCCAATTTATTAGGCAATCGGTCAACAACCCATAATATAATCCTAGCCTCTTGCATCTTTTGATAAGCCTTTTCGATGCCGATTCTCTCTATTTCATTGTCAGTGGATCTTAATCCTGCAGTATCAATAAAACGGAATGTTATACCATGTATCTGTATATTATCCTCTATGACATCACGAGTCGTTCCATGAATAGAAGATACTATTGCTTTTTCTTCATGTAGAAATCTGTTGAGTAAGGTCGACTTTCCCACATTCGTCTTTCCTACGATAGCGACTGGAATTCCTTGTTTGATCGCATTGCCCGTTTCAAAGGAGTGGGCGAGGAAAGTAATCCTATTGTCAATCTTTTTCGCAAGTTCTAATAGCGTAGAGCGATCTGCGAATTCCAAATCTTCATGATCAGAGAAGTCAAGTTCTAATTCAAGTAACGAGGTCATTTTCAAGAGCTGATCGCGTAATTTTGATAGTTCAGATGAGAAATTTCCCCTTAGTTGTGAAAGAGCTATTTGATGTGTTGCCTTATTTGTAGATGCTATAAGATCGGCCACTGCTTCTGCTTGAGAGAGATCCATCTTGCCGTTTAAAAAAGCCCTTTGTGTGAACTCGCCAGGATCGGCAATGCGACATCCATTCTGTATGAGCAATTCTATCACTTTATTTAAGATATAGTGCGAACCGTGGCAACTGATCTCAATACTATCCTCACCTGTGTAACTATGCGGTGCTTTGAAGATGCTCACCAGTACCTCGTCTACGATCTCTTTCCCATCTGTGATACGAGTAAAATGTACTGTGTTTGCTTTGCACTTCGCGCAGTCCAGGGAGCATATTGATGAAACCGCATCAAAGGTCGTGGGACCTGAGATGCGGATGATTCCTAAAGCACCGCCAGGGGCGGTAGCATGTGCACAGATAGTATCGTTGTTTGTGATTATTTCTTTGCCCATGTGTTTGTCATTATTATGATAGCTATGACAAGAATCGATGAGATAGATGATATCAATAGGATATCTATTTTACAGATTCCTATTACGATGAGCGGAATGACCATGCAGAATACTGAATGTCCATACCATTATCATATTCTGTCTAATACTTTTTCTATAAGTGTGTCTATGGAATTTTTGTACTCGGTGTTCATCTTTTTAGCGTATCGGTTGGCAATCACCATGCAGCAGGTCATGGCACGATGGCCTAGCAGAGAGGCGAGGCCGGCCAGGGCGGAGCTTTCCATCTCGAAGTTGCAGACCTTCAGGCCTTCGTATTCAAATGACTCGATCTTCTCGTTCTGACGAGGATCGGCGATGTCAGCACGCAACACGCGGCCTTGCGGGCCATAGAAGCCGCCGCAACTGATGGTATAGCCGCGCACCATGTCGTCTTGTGCTATTTGATTGATAAGTTCCTCATCGGCCACAGCGACGTAGGGAGCGCCCTTGATAGGATCCCACTGCATGTGTTCCGTGAAGGCTTTTTCCATGGGTATGTCGCACACGACGTTGCGTCCGGCATAGTAGTTCAGCAGTCCATCGAAACCGATGCTTTTCACACTGGCCACAAAACAACCAGTCGGCGTATACGGCTGTAGTCCGCCACAGGTGCCTATGCGCACCATGGTCAGTGTGCGATGCTCGTCGTATTCCTCACGTGTCGTATAGTCGATGTTGGCAAGGGTGTCCAACTCATTGACTACGATGTCGATGTTATCACAGCCGATGCCGTGACTCTGACAGGTGATACGTTTGCCTTTATAAGTACCGGTGATGGTATGAAACTCGCGGCTGCTGACCTCACATTCGCGGGTGTCGAAATGGTCGGCTACAGTATTGACTCGGGCAGGATCACCCACAAGAACCAATTTGTCTGCCATTTGCTCAGGACGTAGGTGCAAGTGGAAGCACGAGCCGTCTCCATTGATGATAAGTTCTGATTCCGGAAAAAACTTTTTCATGATCTTCTGTTTTTGTTCAACAAAGGTACACCTGGCACCTGATCCTCGCTGAAAATAGGGAGGGATGCCACCAGGCCATTTAAAATACAAAGATATGAAAAAAATTGATATTGTTGTTTCCCTGCCCTTTTTTTTAACTAAAATTTGCTCATGCAGAAATGGCTCTTCACTCCTCCATGAGTTTTCCGGCCGAGGTCAGTGCACGCCAGACACATGAACGGGCCTCTGGATTCATGGCTTCTATTTCGGCAAAGAGTCGTTTGATGTCTGTACGGTGTGAGTCGTGCTCGTAAGGGCAGCGTTTCTTCTGCTCTTGATAGCCTCTCATCTCAGCCATTTGTATGAGGTCGCTCTCTGCCACCATGCACAGGGGACGGATCAGTGTCAGCGGCATCTTGCGCATACGGAGCAGAGCCGGCATGCCTCCAAACTGACCTTGATAAAACAAACCCAACAGGGTGGTGTGGAGGATGTCATCCTGATGATGGCCCAGTGCGATCTTGTTGAAACCTAATTGTTGAGCTAGGTTGAACATCTCTTTGCGGCGGTACCAAGAACAGAGGAAACAAGGCGACTTCCGCTTGTCAGTGCTGGGGTCGAAGTGAGTGGTGCGCACATGGAGTTTCACACCCAGTTGATGGCAGAAATCCGCCAGATACTGGGTGTCACTCTCATACTCAATGTTCTCCATCCTCACATGAAGTGCCTCCACTTCGAAGCGCGGATGGTGTATCCGGCTCCTTCGGGCAAGTATCTCGGTCAGGCACATCGAGTCTTTGCCGCCTGACAGCCCCACCAGGATTTTGTCGTCATCCTCAATGAGATGATAGGTGGCCATGGCTTTCACGAAGCGGTCGTGAATGCGCTTATCGAGAAGTTGCTCTGGTGTGGGTAGAGGCATTTCTATTTCATAAAGACCAGATAGACGGCGCAGATAATAAGCAGGAACGCAAGGATGTGGTTCCAATGGAGGTTTTGTCCTTGGAAGAGGATGTTGGCGATGACGGCAAAGACGCCAAGGCTGATACACTCTTGGATCACTTTGAGCTGCACCAAGTTGAATGGGCCGCCGTTGCCAATGTATCCGATGCGGTTGGCGGGCACTTGACAGCAATACTCAAAGAAAGCGATACCCCAGGAGAAACCGATGACAGCAATCAGGGGCCAGTTTTGGCTGGCGCCCGATTGCTGCAAACGTAGGTGCCCATACCATGCCAGTGTCATGAACACATTGCTGGTGATGAGCAGGATGATGGTATAAAGTCCGTTCATTTTTTGGTTGAAAGTTGTTGATGCATGTTGGCGGCAGCCGTACGTCCGTCACCCATGGCGAGTATCACGGTGGCACCGCCTCTTACAATGTCGCCGCCAGCGAAAAGTCCTTGGTGCGACGACTCCATCTGCTCATTGACGGCGATGGTGTTCTTGCGGCCCAGTTCAAGTCCGGCCACGCTCTTGGGTACGAGGGGGTTGGGCGATACGCCGATGGCCACAATCACCTGGTCCACGTCGATGGTCTTGGTCTCGCCGGTGGGCTCTGGACGGCGACGTCCGCTGGCGTCAGGCTCGCCTAGTTTCATCACCTCCAGCACGGCCTTGCTCACGGCGCCTTTCTCATCGCCGATATACTCGATGGGGTTGTGCAGGGTGAGGAAGTCGATACCTTCTTCCTTGGCGTGTTTTACCTCTTCCAGACGGGCGGGCATCTCTGCCTCGCTGCGGCGGTAGACCAGTGTCACTTTAGCGCCAAGTCGTTTGGCAGTGCGCACCGAGTCCATGGCGGTGTTGCCACCACCTACCACCATCACGTTTTTGCCTAAGTTGATGGGGGTGTCGGTGGTTGGGTTGGCAGCGTCCATCAGATTCACGCGGGTCAGGTATTCGTTGCTCGACATGACGTTGATCAGATTCTCGCCTGGGATGTCCATGAAGTTGGGCAGTCCGGCTCCCGAGGCCACGAAGATGCCTTTGAATCCGTTGGCTTCCAGTTGTTCCACACTGATGGTCTTGCCCACGATGCAGTCGGTCTGGAAGTGTACGCCCATTTTGCTCAGGTTGTCTATCTCTACGTCCACGATGCGGTTGGGCAGACGAAACTCTGGAATGCCGTATTTCAGCACACCGCCTATCTCATGCAGAGCCTCAAACACATACACGTCATAACCCATGCGGGCCATGTCGCCGGCAAAACTCAGTCCGGCAGGACCACTGCCCACGACGGCCACCTTGATGCCGTTGGAGGGAGCTACCTCGGGGATGCTCATGTTGCCGCTCTCGCGCTCGTAGTCGGCAGCGAAGCGCTCCAGATATCCGATGGCCACGGCGGGCTCATTCATCTTCAGGTGGATGCACCTAGCCTCACATTGCTTCTCTTGCGGACAGACACGACCGCAGACAGCGGGCAGGGCAGAGGTGTTTTTCAGCACCTTGGCAGCGGCGAGGAATTGGCCGCGCTCTATATTCTTGATAAACGAGGGAATGTTGACATTCACCGGACAACCTTCCACACAGGTGGGCTTGGCGCAGTCGAGACAGCGTTGGGCTTCCGTCAGGGCCATCTCTTTCGTCAGACCTTGGTTCACCTCTTCCAGACGTGTGGTGGCACGGTACACAGGGTCGAGCTCAGGCATGATGACGCGGGGGATGGCCGTCCGCTCTTTTGGCTTCATCGAGGCGCGCAAGGCCTTGCGCCATTCGGCGTTGCGGTCGGTCAGCACTTCGATGGTGTCATTGGTCGGGTCATCGTCCATCACGATGTCAGTGGTCTCTGTCACCACTTGCTCTTCGTTGCTGCCCAGATGCTCCTCAAAGTGCTCCAGCTCTTCCTGCTCAGCGCGCTTGAAGGTGCCCATGCGCTTGAACATCTCATCCCAGTCTACGAGGGCACCGTCAAACTCTGGTCCGTCGATACACACAAAGCGGGTCCTGCCACCGATGGTCAGACGGCAGGCACCACACATGCCGGTTCCGTCCACCATGATAGTGTTCAGACTCACCTCGCAAGGTATTTGATATTTCTGGGCTGTCAGGTTGGAGAATTTCATCATGATGGGAGGACCGATGGCAAACACTTTGTCCACATGCTCCTGAGTGATGAATTTCTCAATGCCGATGGTCACCACACCTTTCTCGCCGTAGCTTCCGTCATCAGTCATGATGATGACCTCGTCGGAACTGGCACGCACCTGGTCTTCCAGGATGATGAGGTCCTTGGAGCGGCCGGCCATCACGGAGAGCACACGGTTGCCGGCAGCTTTCAGCGCCTGGATGATAGGAAGCATAGGGGCCACGCCCAGGCCACCGCCTGCGCATACCACGGTGCCGAAGTTCTCAATATGGGTGGGGTTGCCCAGTGGGCCTACCACGTCGGCCACGAAGTCACCTTCGTTCAGCATGCAGAGCTTTTTGGAGGAAAGGCCCACCTGCTGCACCACGAGGGTGATAGTGCCTTTGTTGATGT
Organism: uncultured Prevotellaceae bacterium; assembly: GCA_902780635.1. Taxonomy (GTDB): domain Bacteria; phylum Bacteroidota; class Bacteroidia; order Bacteroidales; family Bacteroidaceae; genus Prevotella. The sequence continues at coordinate 25,087 of CACZGH010000036.1, read as the reverse complement.
CGGCACCGGCGATGGTCAGCGGCATACGCTCACCTTTCTTGTCTACACGCACGATGACGAAGTTGCCGGCCTTACGGCTTTTGGCGATAAGGGGTGCTTCTATCTCAAAGAGAAAGACTTTCTCAGAGAATTGTTCTTTTCTAACGATTTTATTCATAATTCAATGTGTATAGAGTGTATGATTCGGTATATTCTTAGTCGATCATCTCAAACCCGCAATAGGGTACGAGTGCCTTGGGCACGCGGATGCCTTCGGGGGTCTGATTGTTCTCGAGGATGGCGGCCACGATGCGAGGCAGTGCCAGGGCAGAGCCGTTGAGCGTGTGGCAGAGTTCTGTCTTCTTGGTGTCGCTCCTGCGGTAGCGGCATTTCAGACGGTTGGCCTGATAGGTGTCGAAATTGCTCACCGACGATACTTCCAGCCAGCGGCTCTGGGCCTCGGAGTAGACCTCAAAGTCATAGCAGATAGCTGAGGTGAACGACTGGTCGCCGCCACAGAGCAGCAGCACACGGTAGGGCAGTTCCAGCTTTTTCAGCAGTCCCTCCACGTGGTCCAGCATCTCACGGTGGCTCTCCTTCGAGTGCTCAGGGGTGTCTATACGCACGATCTCCACCTTGGAGAACTCATGCAGGCGGTTCAGGCCACGCACGTCTTTGCCATACGAGCCGGCCTCACGGCGGAAACATTCAGTGTAGGCACAGTTCTTGATAGGCAGGTCTTTCTCATCGAGGATGACATCACGGTAGATATTGGTCACAGGCACCTCTGCGGTGGGTATCAGGTAGAAGTCGTCCACTTCGCAGTGATACATCTGACCCTCTTTGTCGGGCAACTGGCCTGTGCCGTAACCTGAGGCGGCGTTGACCACTGCAGGGGGCATAATCTCGGTGTAGCCGGATTTTCTGGCCTCGTCGAGGAAGAAGTTGATGAGTGCGCGCTGCAGACGGGCTCCCTTGCCGATATACACCGGGAAACCTGCGCCTGTGATCTTCACACCCAGGTCAAAGTCTATCAGATTGTATTTCTTGGCCAGTTCCCAGTGGGGCAGAAGAGCCTCTCCGTTGCAGGGCACGGCTGTCCAGTTGCCCACGGTGTCGCCTTCCACGCACTCTTTCTGGTTGCTCTTCACCACATGGTTGTCCTCTGCTGCAGCACCTTCAGGCACTTCGTCGTAGGGTATGTTGGGTATCTGGCAGAGCAGTGTCGTCATTTCTTCCTCTGCTTCGCTCTTGGCCTGCTCCAGCTGCTTGTTGGTCTCTTTCATCTCAGAGACAGTAGCCTTGATCTTCTCTGCTTCCTCTTTCTGGCCTTGTCTCATAAGCAGGCCTATCTGCGAAGCCATCTTCTTGGCTTCCGACAGGTTGTTGTCGAGTTGTTGCTGGGCTGCGCGCCGGCGTTTGTCTACTGCCAGTACTTGGTTAATGGCTTCACGGGCTCCTTGGAAATGTTTCTTTTCCAGCCCTTTTACTACGCGTTCAGTTTCCTCACTGATGAGTTTGAGTGTTAGCATAAAAATCCGTTTTTATTCTTTTTTCTATAAGTCTTTTGCCGTTTTTTTTATTTAAACTGCAAAGGTACGATTAAGTGAGAGCAAAACAAAACAATTTTTTCATTTTTTTGCCGAACGTGAGTACTTTCGCCTGATTTATCAAGCAAAGTACGGCCATTTCACAGAAAAACTAAGCAAAATGTCGTTATACAAAAAAAATCCCATCTTTTTGGAAAGATGGGACGTGTTTGTTTGGAATAAGTTTTTTTTAATTTATGCTTCGGCGTCTGCGTCAGGAATAACGGAGACAACACTCTTGTTGTGAACTCCTTTGTGGAAATTCACAGTGCCGTCGACCAATGCGAACAGCGTGTCATCCTTGCCAATACCTACGTTAGTGCCTGGGTTGTGCTTTGTACCACGCTGGCGAACGATAATGTTGCCGGCGACGCACTTCTGGCCACCCCAGATCTTTACGCCTAATCTTTGTGAAGCCGACTCGCGGCCGTTCTTAGAACTACCTACACCTTTTTTATGTGCCATTTCTTTGTCCTCCTTGTTTTAACCAATTACTGATTTGATTTCTACCTGGGTGAACTGCGCACGGTGACCGTTCTTCTTACGAGAGTCTTTGCGGCGCTTCATCTTGAAGACGATGACTTTCTCACCCTTTACCAGTGGCTCAAGCACTTCACACACTACTTTGGCGCCATCTACTGTCGGCGCACCTACTTTCACTGCTCCTTCGTTGTCTACGAGAAGCACCTTCTCAAACTCAACAGACTGGCCTTTCTCTGCATCCTTAATGTGATGCACGAACAATTTCTTGCCCTCTTCAGCCTTAAACTGCTGACCGTTGATTTCTACAATTGCGTACATTTATTATATTGTATAACGGGTTTTTCCGCGAGGCGGATGGCGTCGTGTCATCTCTTTCCTAAGCCCCTACGGACTAAATCGGCTGCAAAATTACTACTTTTTGAGTAATTCTGATATCTGCCATTTTAAATATTTTCATATTTTAATTGATTTTAACTATTTTAATGTTCGCTCTTAGTGATACTTGCGCTGCTGATCTTTATCTTTACAACGGATAACAGGCATAGTCATCTCTCGAAGGGCGTAAGGCAAATAGCCAACAGCCTATCAACTTGAGAAAGGTGAGAGATCCTAATAATCGTTTTTTAAGGGCATAAAAAAAGCGATGACCTTCTCAGGCGACCGCTTCGAATCTTCAATAGGTATTAGTTTTTTTTAAGGTAAAAAGATTGTTTTCAGGATAACGTTGCAAAGGTAAACTATTTTTTTTAACAGACAAAACAATTATTGCCTAATTTTTCTTAACATATTTCTCTGTGCGCCCACACAATCATAAAATTAACATATTTTATACATTTTCTTTGCGTAAACGTTTGCTTATCGATAAAAAAATGAAAAAGTCGGCTTATTTTTAACTCTTTATTACTATCTTTGTGCCAACTTATCTACAACATAATCAAGACAAACTATATGATGAGAATCAAATTGGTTTTGGCATGCCTTGCCATAGCTTCACTCAGTTTTGCGGATGGAAGAAAAGAATTAACACTTACCCATGGTTGGCAGTTCTCCAGAGACAGTGTCACATGGCAGGAGGTCACCGTGCCTCACGACTGGGCCATTTCCGGTCCCTTCGACAAGAAATGGGACCTGCAGGTGGTGGCTATCGAACAGAATGGAGAGAAAGAGAAGTCGGAAAAGTCAGGACGTTCAGGAGCCTTGCCCTGGATCGGGCGGGGGTATTATCGCACCACCGTATCTCTCAATGAGAAACCTGCTTCGGCATTGTTGGTCTTCGATGGTGCCATGAGTGAACCGTCGGTGCGCATCAATGGACACGTCGCCGGTGGATGGGCTTATGGTTACAATGCTTTCCGAATCGACGCTGCCGCGTTGCTCCACACGGGTGACAATCTGATAGAGGTGTCGCTCAACAATGTGGAGGAGAGCAGCCGATGGTATCCAGGTGGTGGACTGTATCGCCCCGTCAAACTCATTCTCGGAGGCCCGCTCATGCTCGACGACTGGGACACTTTCTTCCAGACTGTCCAGGCCGACTCGGCCTCTGCTGTCGTTAAGGTTTCGTGTGGTGTGAGAGGTCATGCACACAGTGGGGTGACTGCTGTCGAGGTGATATTGAAAGACCAACGCGGACGACAGGTGGACGCATGTCATTCGGGGTTGGATGCCGAGGGCAAATGCCAGTACACGATGCATGTGCGTCGTCCTCAGTTGTGGTCTCCTGAGACACCTTATTTATATAGTCTCGTCACACGGCTCTATTGTGACAATGACTTGATAGACGAAAAAGTCACCAAAGTGGGCATACGCACCATCGCTGTCAGCAAAGAGCACGGATTCCAATTCAATGGCGTGACTCGCAAAATCAAGGGTGTCTGTCTCCATCATGACCTGGGGCCTCTGGGTGCGGCTGTCAACCGTGCGGCACTCATACGTCAGGTGCGCACGATGAAAGAGATGGGATGCGACGCCATACGCACGGCGCACAACATGCCGTCGGCTATGCAGATGGAGGTGTGCGACTCGATGGGCATGATGGTTATGGCCGAGAGTTTCGACATGTGGATTTATCCCAAGTGCAAGAATGGATATGCGCGCTTTTTCAAAGAGTGGGCCGACCGTGACATCGAAAACCTGGTGCGTCACCATCGCAATCATCCCTCCATCGTCATGTGGAGCATTGGCAATGAGATATCTGAGCAGTGGAGCGAGGAGGGTAGGGAGATATCCCGCCATCTGCAGGACCTCTGCCATCGTTTCGACCCGTCGCGTCCTGTCACACAGGGCATGGACAGGGCAGAGCAGGCCTTGAAGTCAGGTTTCGCTCAGGTGATGGATGTGCCGGGATTCAACTACCGCGTGCATAAGTACGAAAACAATATCAAGCAGTTGCCAAAAGGCTTCTTGCTCGGGTCGGAGACGGCTTCCACGGTCAGCTCGCGTGGTGTATACAAATTTCCAGTAGTGGTCTCCGACCATGCGGTCTACCCCGACGGGCAGTGTTCGTCATATGATACGGAGTATTGTTCTTGGAGCAATCTGCCGGATGACGACTGGCGTATGCAAGACGACTACGACTGGGTCATCGGCGAGTTTGTGTGGACAGGCTATGACTATTTGGGTGAGCCTACGCCATATGATGGCTACTGGCCGTCACGGAGCAGCTATTTTGGCATTTGCGACCTCGCAGGACTGCCCAAAGACCGTTACTACCTCTATCGCAGCAAATGGAATCAGCGTGAGCATACCATTCACTTGTTGCCTCACTGGACATGGAAAGGGCGTGAGGGTCAGGTCACCCCGGTGTATTGTTATACCGACTATCCCGAGGCGGAACTCTTCGTCAATGGGGTCAGTCAGGGGCGCATCCATAAAGACTCGTCCGCTCGTCTCGACCGCTATCGTCTCAGATGGAACGACGTGAAATACCAGCCTGGCAGTATAAAAGTAGTGGTCTATGATGAGCAAGGCAAAAAGGTGGGCGAGAAGGAAGTCTTCACGGCTGGAAAACCTGCCAGTCTCAAGTTGGAGGCAGATCGCAATGTCATCAAGGCCGATGGCGAGGATTTAGCATTTGTGACGGTCAGCCTGACAGACGAGAATGGCAACTTGATACCTGACGCTGTCGACCAACTGACATTTAATGTGACAGGTAGTGGTGCGTTCAAGGCTGTTTGCAATGGCGACGCCACGTCGCTGGAGTCCTTTGTCGAGCCTACCATGAGATTGTTCCATGGCCAGTTGGTGGTCGTTGTCCAGGCTTCCAATCAGAAAGGGGAGCTCACCCTCAACGTTTCTGACCAGAAAGGAAAGTACCAAGCTTCTTGCATCATCAAAGTGGAGTAGGGGTGAGAAAGCGTGAGTATCAGGAGTTAGGCCTGAAGTAATGACAGAGTAGCATAAAGGGAGGGAGTAGAGAATATGCATCTCTACAACCTCCCTTCTCAGTACGCTTCGGCTTTGCCGAAGCTCTATTCCAGCGTTGGAGGGAGCGGTATACAAGATACTACTTCCGCCGTATATCAACCTTCACTCCGAGCCCTTTCTTCCATTCCTCTAAAAAGGCAAACCACTCCTTCGCAGAGTGCATGCCGAAGGTTTCGTTGTCGCTGGCAAACGTGATGTAATAGGTCAAGTGGTCGGAGGGAATATTCACCACAAAGGGGTAGTTGTCTTTGTCGGCTGGCAATTCTTTCGTGATATTGGAGGAAGGCAGGCAGATACCTAAGCCCACTGTCTCTCTCTTATGTCCGGCAGAGTCTTTCTCCGAGACAGACCAGTCGATGCCCCAGCAACCGCGAAGACCTTGATGGTCACTAAATTCCACTGAGTTCTTGACGTTGATGACACCTGTTGCGAACTGCAGGTCATTCACAGGACGGCTGAAACTCACATCCACCCTGCAGTCACGACGGCCGGCATAGAGCGTATAGAGCGTGGTCATGTCAACAGGACGGGTGTTACCTTCCTGCTGCCAGGCCTCGTCTCTCACTTCCACGATGGTGCGCAGGGGGCCACGGGCGATGATACGCTGGCCTCTATGCTCCACGTCTTTGATCATCGTGGGGCGCTGCCCATCCCAGCCACGTAGGGTGCCGAGACCTAATGTCTCACCCACCCAAAGGATGTCATCTCCATATCCTGCGGCTTTCTGGTCTTTGTCTGGATAGAACTGTGTCTCTTTCAATTCCAGCCCCTTTTTGTATTTGCCGTAGATGTCCACAGTCTGACGGTGGTCGAAATAGATGCGATAGGCCACCATGTCATTTTCGAAGGCGGCGCCATGATGATGGAGCATAGAATAAGGGTTGACGTTGCGGTCCACCGTCAGTTGAGAGATATACAGGTCTTGTTTGTTGCTCTCTTTGATTTTCTTGTTTGTGAGCATCATCTCCACATACACCTGAGCGGGATAGGTGATGGGGGCACCAGTCTCAGATAGCGACACTTGCAGCGTCTTCTTTTTCTTCTTGCCTATATTGGTCAGAACGAACAGTTCATCATACACGCCGTCACCGTTCAGGTCATCCAGCTGGCAGGGTATTTCCATGCCATCAGTGGTCACCTTGGCGCTTTTGATCGTCTGACCAAACGGTTGCAGGTCAATGCTGACAGGATAATTCTCTGCATCCATTTTACTGTTGTTCACCAGTTCCACGTCAAAAGTGGTCTGTGCTGCCAGGCCATTGATGACAGCCATGAGTAGGGTGGTCAATAATGCTCTTTTCATTTCTTGCTGATAGGATTTGTTTAAGTAGAGGTTTTTCCATGCAAATATAATCAAAAAAATAAATATCTCCATCATCAACACTATTTTATCTGATTGTTTTTCTTGCATTGAAGCTTTTAGCTGGTCTTCTCACAACTTCTATTTGTGAAAATTGATTAACAGATAGCTTCGTTTTAGGCTGTTTGTTCACAATAATTTTAAAATTTTTAGCAAAATATTTGGAAATTAAGATAATTTTTGCTAATTTTGCAAAATGAAGTATTATGGGTGATTCTTATTGATGAAATGTCACTTTAGGATCAGTATGAATAGTGCAAAACTCAAGTCAAATTGGTGAGAATTAGTTATTTTATAGGATGCATTGTCGCTGTCTGTCTCCTTACGGCGTGCGATTTTAAACTCAAGCCTTTCGACGAAGTCGTCGCAGAGGTGCAAGAGGTTAAGATCCAGCGTTATGACAGACTGGAGAGCCTGTATCTCACTACAGGCGACTTCTCCGCGTTGCAGCAAATGAGCACCGATTATCCTATAGAGACACGTACGCTCATTGAGAATGTGCTGGGGTTGGGCACCGTCGATGACCCTGAGATCAATTCACGCTTGCTCCGCTTTTTCCAGGACAGTGTGCTGCAGGTGATGATTTCCGATGCTGAGGTGCAATACGCCAATATGGATGATCTCAACAAAGACCTGACAGATGCTTTCCACCGCCTCACCGTCTGGGTGCCATCGCTGAAAGTGCCTATGCTCTATGCGCAGATCTGTGCCCTCGATCAGAGTATTGTGGTAGGCGATGCGTCAGTTGGCATCTGTCTCGACAAATACCTCGGAGCAGATTATGGATTGTACAAAAGGTTTTACGATGAGCAGCAACGTAAGACCATGACACGGCAGTATATTGTGCCCGATGTGCTGGCTTTCTATCTCCTCAGCCAGTATCCATTGCCCAATTTCAGAACCACAGAGCAGCGTGTGCGCGACCTTCATATCGCAAAGATACAATGGGTGGTCAACAAAACCATCGGCAACCATTTTTTTAAGTCACCTTATGTCAATATCATCAACCGTTTCACGGCCAAAAACCCAGGAATGTCGGTAGAGGAAATACTCAATGACCTCGACTATGACAAGTATCCTACACGCTGACATCATCTTTTACCATATCTTTCCGATAGTTTTTCCCTTGCCATAAGTTTTCTTTCTCCATATAGTCTTCCAGCATTTTTGTGAAGGCCTGACTTTTCAGTCCCCAGTGTGGCGCCACAACCATCTCTTTTGGCGACAGGGTCACAAATCTTTCCAGTAGAAGGTCTTCACGCAGTCTTGAGATATAGTCTGCCAGTAGGGTCAGGTATTCTTCTACCTGAAACAAAGGGAGGGGCGACGAGACGTGCATTTGAGCAAGGCGCGTGCCCTTAAGTACCTGTAGATGATGGATTTTTAGGACATGAAGGGGTAGGGATGAGAGCACAGCCGCTTGCTGGAGGTGGTCATCATGGTCTTCGCCTGGCAGACCTAATATCACATGACCGCCTGTATAGATACCCCTTGATGCTGTTGCTTCGATGGCTCTTCGTGTACAGGCAAAGTCATGCTGTCTGTTGATAGCGCGAAGCGTGCGGTCATTGACACTCTCTATGCCGTATTCCACGACCACGAATACATCCTGGCTCAAATCTTTGAGATAGTCAAGCAGGTCATCACTCACACAGTCAGGGCGGGTTCCTATCATGATGCCCACGACGTCCTCCACAGAAAGGGCTTCCTCGTATCTCTTACGCAGGGTTTCGAGATCGGCGTAGGTATTGCTGTATGACTGGAAGTAGACGATATAACGCATGTCGGGGTACTTCTTTCCGAAAAACGCTTTCCCATCATTGACCTGCTGGGTGATGGGATGGGCCGAGTCACAATAGGAGGGACTGAATGAGCGGTTGTCGCAAAAGATACATCCACCAGTGCCTTTGCTGCCGTCACGGTTGGGGCAGGTAAATCCGGCGTCGACCATGATTTTCTGCACATGAAACGGAAACTGCCTTTTCAGCCAGTTGCCATAGTCGTTGTATCTTTTCTTTTTCATTTCGAGATGATTGAATCCGATGCAAAATTAAATAAAACAAAATCAAAAATAGAAAAAATACAGGCAAAAAGCCAACAGCTGACAGCTAATCGCGAAAAGCGAACCGCTTACACTCCCCAACTTCCAAAACTTCTGTTTCTTTTGCCTAAAAAATGTCATATTTGAGAAAAAATCAGTATATTTGCACCGTCTTTATTACCATGTGTCATATGTACATTCACCATCCTATGAGAGTATTATTATTCTGTGTGTCGTTATTGCTGTTGAATACGACAGTGTCTGCTGACGACATGATCAAATTGGAAGATATCACAAGTGGCAAGTTTGCAGCTGATAATCTGCGTTCAATGGCGCCGCTACCAGATGGAGAAAACTTCTCTCAGTTGAGTCCCGACGGTGACAAGATTCTTTCTTATTCGTTTAAGACGGGCGAGATGACGGGAGTGGTCTTCGATGCCACACAAGCTGTAGGCGACTCAATCACCTCTATTGATGGTTACCAGTTCAGTCCTGATGGCAGATGGCTGATGCTCCAGACCAACACAGAGCGCATTTATCGCCGTTCGTACAAAGCCGACACGTATTTATACCAGTTGGACTCCAAACGCCTGATACCACTTACTAGCCAAGGTAAGGAGCAGGTGCCTATTTGGTCGCCCGACAGTAAGAGAATCGCTTTCGTGCGTGACAATAATATATTTATCGTCTCTCTTGATGACGACATGAAAGTGACACAGGTGACCACTGACGGACGTTTCAACGAAATCATCAATGGCATACCTGACTGGGTCAATGAGGAGGAATTCTCTTTCAACTGCTCTTTGACGTTCACAAAAGACGGGAAAAACATCGCATGGATCAAATACGATGAGTCGGGAGTGAAAACCTATTCGCTTCAACTCTTTTCTGGCATGAAACCCACACGTGAGGAGTTCGCCGATTACCCGGGAGAGTATTCCTACAAATACCCCAAGGCTGGACAAGACAATGCAAAGGTCTCTGCGTGGTATTATGAAATCGACAAGGCCAAGATATCACGTTTTGACCTCCCATTGGATGAGGATGGCTATATCCCTCGTATCTTCTGTGGATACAATGATGCTGATGTGTTGCTCTGTACGATGAACCGGCATCAGGATGAGCTCTGCATTTACAAGTCTGACACGAATACGGGGCATTGCAGCCTCTTAATCAGTGAGCGCGTGCCTAAATATATTAAGGAGGAAGTGTTAGCAGGCATCATTTTCACCAATAAGGCTATTTTCATGTCCAGCGACCGAGATGGTTTCATGCAAGTCTATCAGTACGATACCAATGGCAAACTGATCACTCAGGTCTCAAAAGCCAAGTATGGCATCAGCGCTCTTTATGGTTATGATGAGCGCACCAAGACCCTTTTCTATCAGGCTGCCGACATTTCGCCTTTGGAGAGGGAAGTCTATGCCACCAACAGCAAGGGAAAGACTCGCAACCTCACACCAAGACGTGGGTGGAACACGGCTAGGTTCTCTGGCAATTATCAGTATTATGTCTCCACATGGAGCGATATGAACACTCCCTATGAGAGCATGGTGTGCAATATCAAAGGCAAAGTGCTGCGACAGGTGGTCGACAATGCCAAACTGAAAGAGAAATTGGCGGCATATCAACTTCCTACAAAAGAGTTCTTCTCGTTCACCACTTCTGAAGGCGTGGCGCTCAATGGCGTGATGATCAAGCCTGCCGACTTCACTCCGAGTCGGAAATATCCTGTCATCATGTTTCAGTATAGCGGCCCTGGCAGCCAGCAGGTGGTCAACTCTTGGAGCATCGGCTCGATGGGGCAGGGCGGCATGTATGACTTCTATCTCGCACAACGGGGCTATATCATCGTGTGTGTAGACGGACGAGGCACTGGCGGACGTGGTACAGACTTTGAGAAATGCACCTACCTGCGACTCGGCGACCTTGAGTCGAAAGACCAGGTTGAGACGGCCCTCTATCTCACCTCACTGCCTTATGTCGACGCTGACAACATCGGTATATGGGGCTGGAGCTATGGTGGATTCAATACACTGATGAGTATGAGTGAGGGAAGACCGGTGTTCAAGGCAGGGGTGGCTGTAGCACCTCCCACCAACTGGAGGTTCTACGATTCTATCTACACCGAGCGTTTCATGCGCACACCAAAGGAGAACCCCGAGGGCTATGCGGTCAACCCCATCGTGAGGGCTTCTCAGTTGCATGGTGCTCTTCTCATCTGTCATGGCATGGCCGATGACAATGTGCATCCACAGAACACTTTTGAGTACCATGAGGCGCTCGTGCAGGCTGACAAGGATTTCAAGGAGTTGTTGTACACCAACCGCAATCATAGTATTTATGGAGGCAATACCCGAAATCATCTGTTGCGACAAATCGCACAATTTTTCTTCGAACATTTAAAATAACTAAATACCTGAAATTATGAGAAATAAATGGATTTTGGCCATCGGGCTCGCCGCAATGATGTCGACTGTGGCTGAGGCAAAGGACATCACAATCGTAGTGAATAACAATGAGCGGGTGCAGAGACAGGAACTGGTGGAGGTCAACGCTGCTGATGTATATAAAAGCATGGGCATCAAAAATGGAAGCCAGTTGATCGTGAAAAACTCACTCGGCCAACCGGTAAACTATCAGCTGACCTATGATGGCAAACTCCTCATCGACGCCGCTGTGAGACCTTGTGGCAGTGCCGTGTTTACGGTCTCTCAAGGAGAGCCTCAGAAAATGAAGTCTTTTGTGACAGGACGGCAATATCCAGAGCGTGTGGACGACATCGCATGGGAAAATGACCGTACTGCTTATCGCCTTTATGGGCCAGCACTGCAGCGGTCGGGTGAGAAAGCCTATGGTATCGACGTGTGGCTGAAAAACACTCCCGATCTGGAGGTGGAGAAACGCTATGAGGTGGAGCTTGCCAACCATCACAAAATACAAGAACTGAGAAAAGCCGGCAAAGACAAAGAGGCACGACAGGTGGAGATAGAGACCACCTATCATTTCGACCATGGCTACGGACTCGACTGCTACAAGGTGGGGCCATCTCTGGGGTGCGGCGCACCGGCCCTGATGGATCAAGGCCGTCTCGTCATGCCTTATAGTTATAAGGAGTATAAAATACTTGACAATGGACCATTGCGATTCACCGTAGAACTGGTGTACAATCCTTCTGTGGTGGGAGACAATCAACAGGTGGTGGAGCATCGCTTGCTGAGCCTTGACAAAGGGGCCAACTTCAATAAGATGGTGGTATGGTACGATGGATTGGAAAAACCATGCGACCTGGCAGCTGGCGTTGTGATACATGAGGAGGACACACAAAGTCTTAAGTTCGGACGCGACTATCTCGCTTATGCCGACCCTACCGACGCTCCTGCAAATCAGAATTTCCAAATCTATGTGGCAGCACTCTTCCCTGATGGCGCCGATGAGACCAAAGCCATCTTCAACGACGAGGTGAAAAATGGCATTGCAGGACATGCAGTAGGCATCCAGAAGTCCTTGAAGAGCGGACAGAAATATACCTACTATTTCGGCTCGGCATGGAGCAAGAACGATGTCCGCACCTTCGACGAGTGGATCCTACGCATCAACGGCTTCCTCGACGCACTGCACAGTCCGCTTGAGGTGGCAGTTAAATAATAATGACTCAATATCATCATACAATAATAAAAACAACAACATGAAAAGACTCTTATTAGGTGACGAGGCCATCGCACAGGGCGCACTCGATGCAGGACTGAGCGGTGTCTATGCCTATCCTGGCACACCTTCTACCGAGATCACGGAGTACATACAAAACTCGCCTCTGGCCGCGGAGAGAAATGTGCACCGCAAATGGTGTGTCAATGAGAAAACGGCCATGGAGACCGCATTGGGTATGTCGTATATGGGCAAGCGGGCTCTCGTCTGTATGAAACATGTAGGGCTCAATGTCTGTGCCGATCCCTTCGTCAACTCTGCCATGACAGGCACCAATGGCGGGGTGGTGGTGCTGGCTGCCGATGACCCTTCAATGCATTCGTCGCAAGATGAGCAGGACAGCCGCTTCTATGGCAAATTTGCCATGGTGCCCGTATTTGAACCCAGTTCACAACAGGAGGCTTACGACATGATGGCTGTGGCGTTCGATTATTCCGAAAGGGAGCATCTGCCGGTGCTCATGAGGGTGACCACACGTATGGCGCACTCCAGGGCTGTGGTCGAGGTGAAAGACTCTCCACGAGCAGAAAATCAGCTCAACTATGACTCTGTGGCTGCCAACTGGGTGCTGTTGCCTGTCAACGCACGCCGACGCAATAATTATGTGACCGCACAGCAGCAGAAACTGGAAGACGACGCTGCCGCCTCTCCATATAATGCATACATCGAGGGCGATGACCATAGCATGGGCATCATCGCCAGTGGCATCGCATACAATTATCTGATGGAGTGCTTCCCGGAAAAATGTCCATACCCGGTTCTCAAAATCTCCAGATATCCTCTGCCGAAAGCATTGGTCAGAAAAATGACCGAGGAGTGTGACTCCGTACTTGTCATCGAGGAGGGACAGCCATTTATTGAGGACATGCTTCGGGGTATCATGCCGGGCAATGCCATCATCAAGGGACGGCTTACAGGAGAACTGCCACGCACTGGCGAACTGAACCCCGACTGTGTGAAAAAGGCTCTCGGCATCGCTTCTGAAGAGACCTTCGCACCATCTGACAAAGTGGCCGCCAGACCACCGGCACTGTGCCAGGGATGCGGACACCGTGACGTCTACGCTGCACTCAACCAAGTGCTCCTCGAATATCCCAATGCTCGGGTGTTCGGCGACATCGGATGCTATACCCTGGGCTTCTTGCCACCTTATAAAGCCATTCACTCTTGTGTAGACATGGGTGCTAGTATCACGATGGCTAAAGGTGCTGCTGACGCAGGACAATGGCCCGCTGTGGCTGTCATTGGCGACTCCACCTTCACCCATTCTGGCATGACAGGACTGCTCGACGCTGTCAATGAGAATGCCAATATCACGGTCATCATCAGCGACAACCTCACAACAGCCATGACGGGTGGTCAAGATTCTGCTGGCACCAACAAGTTTGAGGCCATCTGTCGCGGACTGGGTGTCGACGACGCTCATCTGCGTGTCGTGGTGCCTCTGCCAAAGAATATGCCCGAAATCACACGCATCATCCGTGAGGAAATCGAGTATCGCGGACTCAGTGTCATCATTCCGCGTAGAGAGTGTATGCAGACATTGCAGCGTCATCTTAAACAAAAGAAAGCTAAGGAGGCAAACAAATGAAAACGGATATCATATTGTGTGGCGTCGGCGGACAGGGCATCTTGTCTATCGCTACTATCATCGGAGAGGCAGCCATGAAGGAAAACCTCTATATCAAACAGGCTGAAGTGCATGGCATGTCACAGCGTGGAGGAGACGTGCAGAGCAATCTGCGTATCTCGTCAACACCCATCAACAGCGACTTGATCGGACTTGGACAGTGTGATGTCATCATCTCCATGGAACCGATGGAGGCCCTGAGATATTTGCCATATCTTCACAAAGACGGATGGATCATCACCTCATCCACACCATTTGTCAACATACCCAACTATCCCGACATGAGCGACATCATGGCAGAATATGACAAACTCGACAATGTCATCATGCTGGATATCGAGAAACTGGCAAAAGATAATGGAGTGCCACGCTCGGCCAATGTCATCTTGCTCGGAGCCGCACAGCGCGCACTTGGCATCGACTATGAAAAATTGGAGGCTGCTATCGCACGGGTATTCGGCAGAAAGGGCGAGGCAATCGTAGCCGCTAACATCAAGGCGCTCGCCATAGGAAAGGAAGCACAAAGATGAGACCAACACCGATACCAAAACAGTTAGTAGATGATGCGATACGCGACTTCGGCATCCAAGATTTTGCCAAAGCCACCATACGTGAAGTGAAATCAATCGCGGCGTACGCTGAGAAAGAAGCTGGCGTGGAGTTCATCAAGATGGAGATGGGCATACCGGGACTACCAGCGTCAAAAATAGGTGTGGAGGCGCAAATCAAGGCGCTGCAAGGGGGGATCGCCAATAGCTATCCTGACATCCAGGGCAACCCGGAATTGAAACATCAGGCCAGCCGTTTCGTCAAGGCTTTTATTGGTGTGGACGTCAATGAAGAGTGTTGCGTCCCTACTGTAGGGTCTATGCAGGGCACATTCGCATCGTTCATGCTTTGTGCTCAGGCCGACAAGAAAAAGGATACGGTGCTTTTCATCGACCCAGGATTCCCTGTGCAGAAAATGCAACTGCAGGTGCAGGGAGTCAAATATGAGACTTTCGATGTCTATGACTACAGGGGCGAAAAGTTGGCACCCAAAGTGGAGAGCTACCTCACAAAAGGCAATATTTGTGCCATCGTCTATAGCAACCCCAACAACCCGGCGTGGATCTGCCTCAACGAAGAGGAGTTGAAGAGCATCGGTGAACTCGCCACACGCTATGACGTCATCGTCATGGAAGACCTGGCTTATTTTGCCATGGATTTCCGCAAGTCGCTCAGTGTGCCGTTCCAACCGCCTTATCAGCCCACCGTTGCACGCTATACGGACAATTATATCTTGATGATCAGTGGTTCAAAGGCGTTTAGCTATGCGGGAGAGCGCATCGCAGTGGTCGCTATATCTGACCGGCTTTTCCATCGGCATTACGAGGCACTCGATGCCAGATACGAGGGACTGCCCTTCGGCTTGGTGTTCTCCACACGCATCCTTTATGCGCTCTCTTCGGGCACCTCTCACAGTGCTCAGCTGGCATTGGCAGCTATCATGAAGGCGGCAGCCGACGGCACCTATGACTTCCGAAAGGAAGTGGCTGTGTATGGAGAGCGTGCACACAAGATGAAGGAAATCTTTTGCAGGCATGGCTTTTATGTGGTCTACGACCATGACTTGGGCGACCCTGTGGCTGATGGATTCTATTTCACCATCGGCTATCCCGGCATGACCAGTGGTCAGTTGGCTCACGAACTGATGTATTATGGGGTCAGCGCCATCTGCTTGATCACAACAGGAAGTCATCAAGAGGGTTTGAGGGTTTGCACCTCATTTGTCAAAGATCATCAATACGCTCTGCTCGAAGAGCGGATGGCTATCTTCGAAGAAAACAACCCGAGATAATGTTAAAGGAGGATGAGTCTATGGCTCATCCTCCTTTATCTCAAGTTTCGGTAGTCAAGAAGTTTCTGACTTCCGAAACTTCAGTAAATTATTCTTCCACGATTCCTGCTTCAACCCACTTCTTCGACACTTCCTCAGCGTCTTTCAGAGCTTGGTCATAGTCGAGAGGTGTGTTCTCGTCTATCTGATAGTTTTCGCACAAAATCTTTGCCAGGTCTTCAGGAGTGAACTCCTTGCCTTGAATGCTGTTCCACAGGAATGCGGACGACTCATTCATACTGATGATGTTGGTGAAGTCGATGTTCTCCAATCCCTCTGCTACGATGATCTGCTCACCACAGACTTCACGAAGGTTAAATCCTTTTTTTGCTTTCATATTCTTTTGGGTTTAAAAATTTTCAACCATATCCTACGATGAAATGCCAGTGGCCAGCGGCGGATAGGAGTCAGACGCATCCATATCCATGAGTAGGTGCGCCATTTCCAACCGTCTGTGCGGTCAAGGGTCTTGCGGCCTTTACGGTAGAAACCCACGACACTGGCTCGAAGGTCGTCTTTTTTACAATATTCGGGGCGTAAGTTGCCGTCGCCTAAAAGCGTCACGTCATCACCCTCCATTTTGATGATACGATGGAGGACGTAATGCCCGGGGCCTATCTCTGCCAAGACAGGGTCAAGCACCTGTGGGTTGTTGAGCTTCGTCAGCAGGGCTTGGTCGCGACGGTCCTCCAGAAACGGGCGCATACTGATGCCACGCAAGTTGAGCGTCACGGTATGACCTTTGTTGATCTCATCGATGATAATAGGAAACAGTTTGCTGTTCTCAAATTGTATCTGATGCATCTTTGGCCGTGTGGCCTGTCTGTCATTCATTGAAGCCATCTTACTCTGTTTTTTTCAAATCACAGGTTCATCTCATTTGACAGCGATCACCGAGTTGCATACCTCAGCGGCTTCTCTGTTGGGGAGGCAGTGAAGGATATACACTCCTGTCACTTCCACAATCTTCGTCACAATATCGCAAAGGTTGCGGAAAATGTCGACATCCCATTTCATCGAAGAGCAGGAAGGAAGCACAGAGGTGAAAGCCTCTATTGGACTCAGCTTTTCCACAGAGTTGACCTTAGCTCGGTCGATGCGTGTCAAAGCACCTAATTTAGCTTTAGTGTTGCGATAACACGGGGTTTTGCCACTCCAGGGTGTGCCATAGATGTATGCCTTGCCGTCTATCACACGGATGATGGGGTTGTCGTCGTTCATCAAGTCACAGCCGGGAAGGTGGCGAAGCCACATACTCACTTGTGTTGACTTGCCTGTGCCACTAGCGGCGCAGAAGGCATAGCCGTAACCATTCTGTCTCACCAGTGAGGCATGAATCAAAACCGTGTCTTTCCAGCTGCCTGCCATGGCCATGGCGATGATAAGCACATTGTTGATACCAAAGACGCGCATGTCGAAGTTGCCTTTCAGCGCACAATAGCATTTGTCAAACTTCTTGCTGGTCTTCATCATTGAGCATTCATTGCCTGACAAATCCTTGAAGATAAATTGATAACCGCCATCGGGCAACACATCGACAACGATATCACCATTGCCTCCCTCAAACTTGCGGATACGCTGACGCTCTGTCTTGGGGGCGGGGGTTAGGTCGTCGTCCACCACCAACTCAAACAATAAGGGCTCTTTGGCTTCTTCTACCATAAAGGGTAGGCAAGAGCGGATCAAGGAGAGGTTGTTGTAACGGTTGTCTATGAAGGTGATTTTTATATAATGTTCTGCTATGCAGAAAATCCGTGATTCAGTATTCATTTTATTTTCTTGATATGGTGCTTGAATTAGTGTCGTGGTGGAAGGGACAGTATTTCAGAGTCCTGTGTGCCCGAAGCTGATGGCTTTTTGTTTTCTTTGTCTAGCTTGCCTTTCTCTTTCCTCTTTTTCGCTTTCTCTGCTTTCTGAGCGGCTTTCTTGTTCTCTACCACTTCCGTCTCGTCAGAAAAATAGGGCTTGATCATCTCAAATCGATAGTCATCCTCGTCCAGGCTGCGTAAGTCGAAATTCTTCACTTTCTTCTTCGACGGGGTATAGCGAGACTTCATTTTCGAGTATTTCTTCAGAATGTCTTTCTCCTTTTCGGCGTATACTACCACACAGGTGCGGTTCGACAGGCCTTTCGTAGTGAAATAATTCTTGAATTGATTGGAATACTCATTGCGGTTGACAAGAAAATGGGTCTTTACGTCTACCCATGCACTGTCTATGATTTGAATATTGGTGATGTAAACGACAGAGTCATTGAATGACGCGGAAAGTCCGAACATGTAAATAGGTGTACAATACGATTTGGCAGAAGCCGGCATGATGCCGCACCATATCAGTATTGCTACAAGAATAATAGACTTAAATTTCATTTCTTTTTTTTACTTGATAAAGTGTTGAGACCTTCCTTGTCGGTCTTACTACCCAAGATAGGCCTTGAGCAACTTATTCTTTGTGTTGTGACGAAGACGGCGGATGGCTTTCTCTTTGATCTGGCGAACACGCTCTCTTGTAAGCCCATATTTGTCGCCAATCTCTTCAAGGGTCATCTCGGGCTGATTGATACCGAAAAATGCCTCAATGATCTGACGCTCTCGCTCGTTAAGAGTCAGAAGAGCACGATTGATTTCGTTTCTAAGCGATTCTGCCACCAACGCATAGTCGGTGGTGGGAGCATCCACGTTGGGAAGGACGTCAAGCAGACTATTCTCCTCTCCATCCACAAACGGAGCGTCCACAGAGATATGGCGATTGTTCACCTTGAGGGCATCTTCTATCTTGTCCTCTGGGATATCAACGGAGTCTGCTATCTCATCGATACTTGGACGTCGCTCGTGCTCTTGCTCAAACTTGTTGAGCACACGGTTGATTTTGTTCACAGAGCCTACTTGGTTGAGTGGAAGACGTACGATACGACTTTGTTCGGCGATCGCTTGAAGTATGCTTTGGCGAATCCACCACACAGCGTAGGAGATGAACTTGAAACCACGGGTCTCGTCAAATTTCTCTGCCGCCTTGATCAAGCCAAAGTTGCCCTCGTTGATCAAGTCGGGCAGACTCAGTCCTTGGTTCTGATATTGCTTGGCTACAGACACCACAAAACGAAGATTGGCCTTGGTCAACTTTTCCAGCGCTTTCTTGTCTCCTTTGCGGATTCGCTGGGCCAGTTCTACCTCCTCCTCCACAGTGATTAAGTCTTCATGGCCTATCTCCTGTAGATATTTATCGAGAGAGGCACTCTCTCGATTTGTAATCGATTTTGTGATTTTCAGCTGTCTCATAGCGGCAAAGATATTAAGTGGCTGCAAAAATACTAATTTCCTTACAAAAAAACAAGCAAATCAACAATTAATTGAAGATTCGCTTGTTTTTCGGGAGAAGCTGTTTACTTTTAGGATTAATTCTTGCTCAGATCAACAGCGAAGTATTTCTTCTTGCCTGTAGGCCACAAACCTTGGATGTAGAGCACTGGCTCCTTGCTGGTCGAAGCATCTTTCACCACTTTCTGCAAGTCATCAAGCGTCTTCACTGGGGTGTCATTGATCTTCTGGATGATAAAGCCCTTGGCAAGACCGGCGTCTTTCATCACACCATTGTTGATCTTCGTAATCTCAAGACCGTAGGAAATCTCCAGCTGCTTCTTCTGGGCATCGCTGATCTCCTTGAAGTTGGCGCCAAGCACATCCAGATCGGCAGTCTTCACTACGTCGGTGCTGCCCTGGGTGTTTTTCAGAGTCACGACCTTCTCTTTTTTCTCCTTCTTGTGCAGGAAAGTGACCTTCGCCTTATCGCCAGGACGCTTGCCAGCAAGCACTTCATTAAGCTCTGCCAACTTGCCCACTTTCTTACCGTCGATACCGATGATCACGTCGCCCTCTTCCATGCCGGCCTCAGCAGCAGCGCCACCATCTTCCACTTTCTTGACATAGACACCTTCATTCGTCCCTAAGTCCACTTCCTGGCCTTTGGCCTTCTGTGAGTCGATGAAGTTGTGCACGTCCATACCTTGGATCATCAGCACAGCACGCTGCACGGTGCCAAATTGCTTCAGGTCGGCCACCACTTTGTTCATAATGGTGGTGGGGATGGCAAATCCGTAGCCACTGTAGCTGCCCGTCTGGGAGTAGAGCATGGCATTGATACCCACCAGTTCACCCTGGGTGTTGACAAGGGCACCACCGGAGTTGCCTTGGTTGATGGCGGCGTCAGTCTGGATAAACGACTCCAGGTCATTGGCATAGAGTGAGCGGGCCTTGGCACTGACGATGCCAGCTGTGACGGTAGAATTGAGATTGAAGGGGTTGCCAACGGCGATCACCCATTCACCTACTTTCAGCTTGTCTGAGTCGCCAATAGGAAGGGAGGGCAGGTTCTTGCCGTCTATCTTGATAAGAGCTAGGTCGGTGGTCTTGTCATTGCCGATGATGCGGGCGGAGAACTCGCGGTTGTCGTTGAGGGTCACGGTCAGCTCGTCGGCGCCTTCCACCACGTGATTGTTGGTCACGATATAGCCATCTGACGAAATCAGCACACCTGAGCCACTGGCCTCACGCTTTGGAGTCTGTACTTGGCGGCGCTGACGTTCACCATTGTTGGGAGTACCGAAGAAGCCAAAAGGGTCACTGAAAAA
The DNA here is from genome assembly GCA_902780635.1 of uncultured Prevotellaceae bacterium. Taxonomy (GTDB): domain Bacteria; phylum Bacteroidota; class Bacteroidia; order Bacteroidales; family Bacteroidaceae; genus Prevotella. The sequence goes on along the minus strand of CACZGH010000036.1, from coordinate 4,365 downwards.
GTCACTGAAGGGGTCCGACTCCACTTCCACTGTCTTAATCTTTGAGTTCTGCACATATTTGATATGAACCACTGCAGGCAGCGCTTTCTCTGCCGCATAAGTGAGGTCTACCTGGCCACCGGGCACGGCTGGCGACTGACTTGCGTTGGTGCACGCAGGAGTGAGACTGAGTGTAAGGGCAAAAGCTGCCGCTGTCAGAAATGTCTTGTTGCTTTTCATTGTCATGTATGTTTTTTTTTGTTGTTTAACTTTCCGTTTAAGACAATGCAAATTTAGACGCAAAAAATGTTAATCTCTCATTTTGTGCAAATATTTGTCCTCTTTTAACAATCAACTGACACATCTTAACGAGTGTTTGCGTGAAATGACAAGATTTTTAGTTTTATTTACTAATCCATACTGACACCATGTCATATCTATGCCTTACCACCCATGTCACCTCTTCCTCTTGTCGCCTTGTCTGTGTCTCCCATTGTCTCCTCGTCAGTGTCTCCTCTTGTCGCCACCCTGTCTTCTGTGCCGCAACAGTGTTGCGGCCCTCATTGCGGCTCTCATTGCCCCTCCCTTTGTCCCTCCCTTTGCCCCTCTCTTTGTCCACCCATCGTCTCTCTCATACCCCTCAAAAACCAAAAAACCTCAAAAATCTTTTGCCATTCCCTTCCTTTGCATTAATTTTGCAGCACAAAAGCAGAATCTCGGTCTGTCGCTGGCACTTCGGTGCGAGAGGAAAGTCCGGGCAGCACAGGGCACTCCACTTCCGAAAATAGAAGCTATTGGTGACAGTAGGCGCTGACAGAAGAAAACAACCGCCAGGCTCGTCCTGGTAAGGGTGAGAAGGTGGTGTAAGAGACCACCAGCCGGCGGGTGATCGTCGGGCTGTGTCGGCTGGAGGCTGCAAGTTCGCGTATACCATCGTCTGAGGGTTGCCCGCCCGACTTACTCCGATGGAGGGTAGAACGCTTCAGGCAACAGGTGACTGGTGTCGTAGATAAATGACAGACACTCTCAGGATTTCCTGAAAGGACAGAACCCGGCTTACAGAGATTCTGCTTTTTTATAAAAAAAAGTGCCCAAAATGTCGCTGTTATGGTTTTTTTGATTATCTTTGCCCTGTAATAGCACTTTGTTAAAAACTTATATAATTACATCTTTACTATGACGACTTCCGTGGATCCAAAAAATGCACAGCTTTCTAAAGCTTATAGTGACTTTTTGTCAGAAATCAGACGGTTCATACCCGATGACCGTATCTATACCGACGAGCTTCGCACGTTAGGGTGGGGCACCGATGCTAGTTTCTATCGGCAAATACCTAAAATAGTGGTCAGAAGCGACGGAGAGCAAGAAGTGGCAAAACTGGTCAAGGCTTGCCATCAATACAAAATTCCATTCACTTTCAGGGCTGCAGGCACATCGCTCTCAGGGCAGAGCTGCACCGAATCCGTGCTCATCGTCGCCGGCAAGCACTGGGAGAAATACGAGATAGGTCCCGGTCAAGACACCATCAAGATGCAGCCGGGTATCGTAGGTTCCAGGGTCAATGAGATTCTCAAACCTTACGGCAGAGTTTTCCCTCCCGACCCAGCATCCATAGGCAGCGCCATGGTGGGCGGCATCGTATGCAACAATGCCTCGGGCATGAATTGCGGCGTACATGCCAACAGTGACCGTATGATGGTCAGCGCCAGACTCATCCTTACCGATGGCACCATTGTCGATACAGGCGATGAGAAGAGCAAGGCGGAGTTCCGCAAGTCTCACCCTGAGATGATTAAGAGGATTGAGAGTCTGAGAGACCGTGTGAGGGCTGACAAGGAACTTGCAGACCGTATCCGCACGAAATATAGCATCAAGAATGTGACGGGTCTCAATATACGACCTCTTCTGGCTTACGACGATCCTTTCGATATCATGGCGCATTGTATGGTCGGTTCAGAAGGCACCTTGGCGTTCCTTTCTGAGGTCACGATGAAGACGCTCCACGACTATCCTTACAAGGCTTCGGCTATGCTCTATTTCCTTACCATGAAAGAGAGTTGCGAGGCAGTGGTGGCGATGAAAAAACTCAAGACGGGAGAAGAGGACTTGCGCATGAGTGCCGAAAACCTGGTGGTCAAAAGTGCGGAGATGCTCGACTATATGTCGCTCAATTCCGTCGACGACCCTGTCTACTTACAATATAAAAAGGATGTAGACGCAGGCAAAATAGAGGGCGTCAAACCAGGCGACTATCACAACCTGACAGCTATCCTCACCGAGACAAAGGGCATCACTCATGAGCAGTTGCTGGAGAAAATCAAGCAAATCAAGAAATGCCTCGACGGCTTCAGACTGTATATTCCGGCAGAGTTTACTGAAGACCCCGCTATCTATGGCAAGTATTGGGCCATCCGGTCGGGCATCTTCCCTTCAGTGGGTGGCACAAGGCCTATCGGCACTTCCTGTCTGATAGAGGACGTGGCCTTCCATATTAACGACCTGCCAGAGGCCACAGTCAAACTGCAAAAACTCATCGCCGACCATGGCTATTCCGACGCATGTATCTATGGACATGCCTTTGAAGGCAACTACCATTTTATTCTCAATCAGAGCTTCAAGAGCGAGAGTGAGGTGAAAAGATATGAGGAGATGATGCGTGATGTGGCACGTCTCGTGGTCGAAGAGTACGATGGCTCACTGAAGGCCGAACATGGAACAGGGCGTAATATGGCTCCGTTTGTGAAGTATGAGTGGCGTGAAAAGGCATACGAGGTGATGAAAGAACTGAAGAACATCTTCGACCCGGAAGGCTTGCTCAACCAGGGGGTGATCTTCAACGACGACCCAGAGTGCTTCATCAAGTGTCTCAAACCACTGCCTGTACTTGATTTCGATTTCGACAAAGTGCCTGATGGTGGAGTATATCTCAAACTGGAGGGAGGAAAAGTTTCCACCGCCAAGGAAACCATAGAGGCTGTAAAGCGGGCCAACAAGTGTATCGAGTGTGGATTCTGCGAGGTCAACTGTATGTCATGTGGTCTCACGCTGTCTTCACGTATGCGTATCGCCGTGCAGAGAGAAATCAGGGAACTGGAGAACACTGGCGCCGATCCGCAGCGCCTTGCCACACTGAAAAAACAGTATAAGTATTATGGCGACCAGACTTGTGCAACTGATGGCCTATGTTCTACTTCATGCCCGATGAAAATCAATACAGGTGAACTGACACACCTCATCCGCCAGATGGACATGCTCAATAATAAAATGGGTTACAAAGTGGGTGAGTTCGCTGCCAATCACATGGCGGGCATCAAGTCGGGACTCCGTCTCGTACTCGACGTGGCACACCTCGGCCATATCACGCTTGGACCGTCAATGATGACAAGTATATGCCGGGGAATGAATAAGATGGGTCTGCCATTGTGGACCACTGCCATGCCTAAGAAAAAGAAACAACCCAAACCTGGATCGCACGTCGGAAAGGCGGAGAACGAGGATCTCAAGGTGGTCTATTTCCCCAGCTGTATCAATCAGACCATGGGATTGGCAAAGGAAGCACCCGTGGAACATCCTCTGGTCGACGAGGTATGCCATCTGCTCAATAAGGCTGGCTATGAGGTGATCTTCCCGGAGAATATGGATAAGATGTGCTGCGGACAGATATGGGAGAGCAAAGGTATGCTTGACATTGCTGACCGAAAGAGCGGCGAATTGGAGGAGGCGTTATGGAAAGCCAGTGAGCAAGGGCGTTATCCTGTGCTCTGCGCGCAAAGCCCGTGCCTGCACCGCATGAAGAAGGTGATGAAGAAAATGAAACTCTACGAGCCGGCTGAGTTTATCATGGTGTATCTCAAAGACCGCCTCGACTTCCATCCGATCGACCGGCACGTCGCCTTGCACCTCACTTGCTCCACAAGGGAAATGGGCGTGGACAAGGATTTGATCGCATTGGCAAAACTGTGCTCTAATAATGTTTATCTGCCGGAAGGAGTCGGATGCTGTGGCTTCGCCGGTGACAGAGGCTTCACCTTCCCAGAGATGAACAAATATGCTCTGCGCAAACTGCGTCCGCAGATAGAGAAAAATCATATCGAGGTGGGCTACTCCAACAGCCGCACCTGCGAGATCGGACTCCAAACCAATACAGGCATACCATACTTGAGCATCGTCTATCTCGTCAATGAATGCACCACAAGGAAGAAATCTTGATGTCCTCGGCGCTAGATAGAATCATACCAACAAAAATCCCTCATTTCAGCGAAATGAGGGATTTTTCTTTGTATCTCTTATTATTGGTGTCCGCTAAAAATGAATAACAGACCGAACACGTGTCCGCATTGCCGATAAACAGGCATTGCGGACTCGTGTTTCAAAAAGTAAGCCCCT
>CACZGH010000035.1 GCA_902780635.1 uncultured Prevotellaceae bacterium | reverse complement strand
CTAAGGGGCTTACTTTTTGAAACACGAGTCCGCAATGCCTGTTTATCGGCAATGCGGACACGTGTTCGGTCTGTTATTCATTTTTAGCGGACACCAATATAAAAAAATAAGGGCGCCTCACACTTGAGACGCCCCCGTATTGCCCTCTGTCGGATAGATATGGCTTAACTCTCTTATAGAGGGCTTTTTCCTTACCATAATGGGCTAATTATTTCGTCGCAAATGTATACAATAAATTTGATATACAATGATTTTTTTGTATTAAAAATGGCTATAAAATCGATTTTACCCAAATTGGTTACATTATTGGAGGAGTCGGATGCCTTTTTCCTCTATTTGTATGATTCTGCGCTTATATAAATCGCCGATGGCTCTTTTAAAAGTTTTCTTACTGACGGAGAAGACGCGGCTGATCACGTCGGCGTCGGTCTTATCGCCATAAGGACAGAACCCTTGGTGGGCGATGAGGTAATCGAGCAGCGCATCGGCGAAATCTTTGGTCTGTTGCCGGCCTGAGGGCTGCAGCATCACGTCTATCTTGCCGTCGGGGCGCACCTGGTTGACATATCCTTTCATCCTGTCGCCAGTGTATATGCTCTTAAATATCTGGTCTTTGTAGATCAGTCCTTGATAGCGGTTGTCGACAATGACTTTGAAGCCCATGTCTGTCTTTTGCCATATCAGCAGGTCCACACTTTCGTTGTGCCGGTAGAGAGGTGCATCGGGGTCGATGAAGCGCTCTATTTTGGCCGATGCCACGATGCGGTAGCTCTCTGGGTCGAGATGCACATGCACGATATGCTTCATCCCTTTCTCCATCTTTCTCTTCTGTTCTCTGAAAGGACAAAAGAGGTCTTTCATCAGTCCCCAGTCGAGAAAAGCCCCATATTGGTTGACCCAAGCCACTTCCAGATAGGCGAAGTCGCCCACTTTTGCCAGCGGACGTTGGGTGGTGGCGATGAGTCGCTCGTCCTGGTCGAGGTAGATGAATACCTCTATGGTGTCGCCTACACCGACGCCATCGGGCACATACCTTGTGGGGAGCAGGATCTCCCCGTCATCATAACCGTCAAGATAGACGCCGAAGTCGACGGTCTTGACCACCGTGAGGGTGTTGTAGTCGCCAAGTTGGATGTGTCTCATAGGGTCTCCTCCTCTGTTTTTGTAGTTGTGTCTGTGTCATCCACGATCAGTCCGTCTTTCAGATGGATGGTGCGGTCGGTCAGTTGAGCGAGCCCTTCATCGTGTGTCACTATGACGAAGGTCATGCCATAGCGGTCGCGCAGGTCGAAAAAGAGTTGGTGCAGCTCTGCCTTGTTTTTGGTGTCGAGACTGCCTGAAGGCTCGTCGGCGAGGATGACCAAAGGCTCATTGACCAGTGCCCTGGCCACTGCCACCCGCTGTTTCTCACCACCGGAGAGTTGGTTGGGCTTGTGATGCGCACGGTCGGTCAGCCCCATAAACTCCAACAGTTCGACAGCCTTCTTCTGTGCTTCTGAGGTAGACTTACCGGCGATGTATGCAGGTATCATGATGTTTTCTATCGCCGTAAACTCAGGCAAGAGTTGGTGAAACTGGAAAACAAAGCCGATATGCTTGTTGCGAAACTCGGCCAATTTGTCGGCAGACATACCTTTGACATCGATACCGTCGATGATGATGGAGCCGTTGTCGGGCGTGTCGAGGGTGCCGATGATTTGCAGCAGTGTGGTCTTGCCGGCACCGCTGGGGCCTACAATGCTCAGGATCTCGCCCTTGTTGATGTGCAAGTTGATGCCTTTGAGCACTTGCAAGGCTCCAAAGCTTTTTGTGATGTCTTTGATGTCTATCATATCTGGTTTATTTTTGTATCCATTCTTTGATGTCTTGGTAGGCGCTCTTCTCTTCTTGATGCTGCGGCTCAGCGAAGGTCATGGAGTCCATGCGGTCGCCATATTGGTCGGGGAAGATGATCATAAGGCTCTTGCCGACGTAGAAATGTTCTATCTCCAAGGGCAGTTTCTCAAACGCAGTCTTATACGACAGATTACCCTTACGTGAGATGACAAACACGATGATATGGTCGTCGTTGACTTGCTCAGCCAGATGGGGAAGTTCGTTCCAGTGCCCCATCAGTGCATATTCGCTTCTGGCGCTGGGATGCTTGCGCCTGGCGTATTCACGTATCATTTCGTTGCATTCCTTGCGTGCGTGAAAAAGGATGCGGCAGTCGAGGTTCTCTGCCATCCGGAGCAGCCGCTCTAGCCATCTGTGGAAGCCGGGCTCAAACTCTGCCCTTGATGGAACGGCCACCTGGATGCACCGGAGGGTGTTGATGGGTTGCTTGAGTCTGACGAAGATAATCTGGCGGTTGAGCCCATTGTAAAGGCTTTGTGCAAACTCACCCCAGAATTTGGGGTTGATATCGTGGTGTATGTGCAGGCCCATGATGATCTCCGAGGCATCGAACTCTTTGAAGGCGTGCTTGATGCCATTGGCGATGTTGGCGGCGATTCTCACTTGTGTCTGCATCCGCACGTCGGCAGCGCTGGCCAATTTGGCCATGTGGTCGAGCAGCCGACGGCCTTTCTCTTGGTTCTCATGCCGTTTCTGGTCGTCATAGACGATATTGAGTCCCACTAGTCCTCGGTTGAGCTTCTCGTTTCTCATGACGAGGGCCACACTCAGCAGACCTTCTGCCAACTCGGGATACTTCATGGGGAGTAATATCTTCTCATCATCCTGATGATGCTTGTCTGCGTATTTCATATGACCTCTGACGATGACTTTCAGGGCGGTCTTCTCTGTGATGATGGTACTGATAATGCAGGTGAACAAAATCATGCAGATAACCCCGTTGAGCATTTGGTCGTCGACCAGGTAGTGTCCGGGCGATGTCTCTATCCTCATGCCCACTATCACCATGGCGATACCTCCTGCGGCGTGGGCAGATGTGAGTCCAAACATGATATGTCCTGTCAGCAGGGACAATTTGTAAATCAGACAGGTCAGATAGGCGGCGATAGCTTTTCCTGCCACAGCGATGAACACCATGAGGAGGACAAGCCAGATGATGTCGCCACCCTGCAACAGCACCCTCACATTGATGAGCATGCCCACACCGATGAGGAAATAGGGGATGAAGATGGCGTTGCCGATAAACTCTATCCTGTTCATCAGCGACGAGAGTCGTGGAATGTAACGGTTGAGGATCAAACCAGAGAGGAACGCTCCGAGGATGCCTTCCAGGTTGGCAGCCTCGGCCAGGGCAGCACTGGTGAACATGATGGCGATGACGAAGATGTACTGCATCACGGAGTCGGAGTATCTTCTGAGAAACCAGCGCGCTGTCCTTGGAATAAAAAGGAACAGGATGGCACAGAAGAGCAAGATCTTGACGCAGAATATCGTCCAGAACAGGATGCCGCTCTCTGTGGAGAACGTGCTGGCCACGGCAGCAAGGATGATGAGCGACAGGAGCAGTGCCACCATGGTGGCTCCAACGCTCAGCGAGGCACCCGGATGCTGCTGCAGGCCAAAACGCCCTATGATGGGGTAGGCTATCAGTGTGTTGGAGGCCATGATACATCCGAGCAACAGCGATGCCGCCATGGAATAATCCAGAAACCATCTTGCGATGAGCACGGTGATGAGGAAAGGCACACTTGAGGTGAGGAGACCGAACACAAGCATCTTGTTTTTCGTCTTCTTCATGTTCTCCATGTCCATCTCCAGTCCGGCGAGAAACATGATATAGTACATACCCACCCGGCCGAAAAGCTCAAAGGAGTCGTCACGCTTCAAGATGTTAAATCCAAATTCCCCTAAAATGACACCGGCGAGCACCATGCCGATAATGTGTGGTATGCGCAGTTTGCCCATGATGATGGGTGCAAACAAAATGACACACAGCACGACAAGAAAGATCAGTGTAGGGTCGGTGATAGGGAAATATGTTGATAGATGTGGCATGCACGTACATTTGTTCTGCAAAGATAGTGAAAGCCGAAGACAATGCAAAACAAAAAGCCATTTTTGTTTTCATTGTTGAGGCGCCTCCTGTCTTATCTATCCTGTCTTATCTAAAGATTGTGAAAAGAGGCATCCTCGCTTCTCTTTTTTTATCAAAAACACAAAAAAACAATCGATTATTCGACAAATCGGCTGAAAAATTGTAATTTTGCAACTCAAAATAGAATTCAAAAATAAAAAAGAGATGAAAGTAGCGATTGTAGGAGCAAGTGGAGCAGTCGGTCAGGAGTTTCTCCGGGTGCTTGAAGAGCGTGATTTTCCCATTGACGAACTGATGCTGTTTGGCTCATCACGTAGTGCAGGACGTAAATATACATTCAAGGGCAAGGAGCATGAGGTGCGCCTGCTCCAGCACAACGATGATTTTAAAGGGGTGGACATCGCATTCACTTCAGCAGGTGCAGGCACTTCCAAGGAGTTTGCCGAAACCATTACGAAATATGGTGCGGTGATGATAGACAACTCCAGCGCTTTCCGTATGGATGAGGATGTGCCTCTCGTCGTGCCAGAGTGCAACGCGGTGGATGCGCTCACCCGTCCACGTGGCATCATTGCCAATCCCAATTGTACTACTATCATGATGGTGGTGGTGCTGCAACCCTTAGAGCAGTTGTCGCACATACGCCGCATCCATGTGTCGAGTTATCAGAGTGCCAGTGGCGCCGGTGCTGCTGCCATGGCAGAGCTTGAACAGCAATATCGCGATATCGTGGAGGGCCAACCTGTCACGGTGAACAAATTCCCCTACCAGTTGGCTTACAATGTGATCCCGCAGATTGATGTCTTCCAGCCCAATGGATACACCAAAGAGGAGATGAAGATGTATAATGAGACCCGCAAGATCATGCATTCCGATGTCCGTTGCTCGGCCACCTGTGTGAGGGTCAGTTCGCTCCGTTCTCATTCTGAAAGCGTATGGATTGAGACAGAACAACCCATCAGTGTGGAGGCTGCTCAGCAGGCCATTTCTGTCGCTCCAGGATGTACGCTCTGTGACGACCCCACTCATCTGGTTTACCCGATGCCTCTTGACACCGCAGGAAAAGACAATATTTTCGTGGGACGCATCCGCAAAGACATTGCTGATGACAATGGACTGACACTGTGGCTTAGTGGTGATCAGATACGTAAGGGTGCCGCTCTCAATGCGGTGCAGATAGCCGAATACTTGGTCAGTGTAGGCAACGTGGGATCAGGCAAATAGCCCTTATGGGGGTGTTTGCTGAGTATTCCGGCAGCTTGGCTGAATTTTTTTGCAGCAGTAGGCCGCAGAGACTATCTTTGCACTGTCAACAACCCATTGTGTACTTCAAAACAGCCGCAACATGAACGACATCCTGGCGCATTATGACCCCATCACACTTGAGGAGATGAGTAGCATCAGACTGATGAATCGCATCGACACCAAGTTCGTGACCACCATGCCGGTACTCATGCAACTGCTTGAGATGGCCAGGGACGCTTATTGGGTGCAAGATATCAATGGCGAGCGTAATATGCGCTATGAGACGTCCTACTACGATACCGACGATTTCGATATGTTTCGTGTGCATCAGAATGGGCATACCAACAGGCAGAAACTGCGTTTCCGCACCTACGTCAGTAGTCAGCTGCAGTTTATGGAGGTGAAAACCAAAAACAATCACGGGCGGACGAAGAAGAAAAGAATGAAAGTGACAGATATGTCTCTGGACGATGAGGAGAAACGGGCATTCATCGCCACTCATCTGCACTATGACATACAGTCGCTGATTCCTTCTTTAGACAACAGCTTCGACAGGGTGACACTGGTCAATAAGGCCAAGACGGAGCGTCTCACCATCGATACACATCTGTCTTTCCACAATCCTGTCACGGGCGTGGACAAAATGATGCATCCATTGGTGATCGTCGAACTCAAGCGTGATGGCCTATGTTATTCACCAGTGCTGGCCATGCTCCGTCAGCTGAGAGTCTTTCCCCATGGCTTTAGTAAATACTGCATTGGCAGTGCCTTGACCAACAATCAATTGCGGGTGAACCGTTTCAAACGTAAAATTATCGAAATCAACAAAATCGCCCAGCGCAATTGACAATTCATAATTATTCGCAAGCTCATCAGCTGCGCAGTCACGATTGACAATTCATAAATCATAATATATATATAATAATGGATGCAATATTTAATCTGATCTCACCGGAATTTTTCCATATGCTGGTGCGTTTTGCGATATGCACTTTGGTCAACTGGCTTATCGTCGACCGTCTGTATTATCAGAAAAGCAAGCGGCGCGACTTCTACTTCACATTCATGCTCATCGGTGTGGCGATCTTCTTCATCGTCTTCTTCATGATCTTCGTGTTGGAGGATATGAAAGGCAAGACAGGCATCGGTGTGGGTATCGGATTGTTTGGCATCTTCAGCATTATGCGTTACCGCACAGACACCATGCCTGTGCGTGAGATGACTTATCTCTTCTTGCTCATCTGTCTGTCTGTGGTGAATGCACTGGCTTCTACCATGACTTTTGCCGAGCTGATCATCACTGATGCCATCATTGTGGTTTCGGTGTGGGTGTGTGAGAGCAGACTGAAACTGGAACCGTGCAAACTCATCCAGTATGACCGTATTGAACTCGTCAAGCCGGAGTGTCGCGAGGAACTGGTGGCAGACCTGGAAAAGCGCACTGGTCTCGACATCATCAAGGTGGAAGTTGGCGGGATGGATTTGCTACGAGACATGGCCGTGTTGAAAGTCTATTATAAGACTGAAAAAAACCGGGGCAGCAATTCTGTCGACAATAAGGTGAAAATCAAAAATACGGAGTATTAGATTTTGGGAGTTGACAAGTTGACAAGTTGACAAGTAGACGAGTTGTTTGATTATTCATTTTTCAATTTCATTTGATACGGTACGATGAAAAAGTTTTTTTTGGTTATAGCCGCCTCTATGTTGCCCTTTTTAGGTCATGCACAGAGTGATGATTTTGGTACGATTCTGTCGGTCGAGGCTGACAAAAAGATCAACAAAAAGCTGACAGTGAGCTTGGATGCGGAGATGCGCACGCGCGACGACGTGAAAACCGTGGACCGTTGGTCGGCAGGGCTCCAGGTCTCTTACAAACTGCTCTCATGGCTGAAAGCGTCGGCTGGCTATTCCTTCCTTTATGACAACAATGAGCGTATCTCCTATTATGAGGAGGGTGATGGCAAGGTGAAGAGAGGTGTTGTCAATGCAGGCGACCCCAAGAAATGTGCCCAATACTGGGGCACACGTCACCGTTTCCAGGTTTCACTCACAGGCAGTCATAAGTTGGGCAAGTTGGAGTTGTCACTGCGTGAGCGTTGGCAATACACCTACCGTCCGGAATATACCGTCGATGAGCGCTGGAGCTATTTCGACGATGAGTACGACGGCGAGGAACATACCTATAGAGGCAAAGGCAAAAATGTGTTGCGCAGCCGTCTGCAGGCAGAATATAAGGTAAAAGGCTTCCCGGGCACCCCCTATGCTCATGTGGAATTGTTTAACGCATGGAACTTAGAGAAAGTGCGCTATACGCTTGGCTATGACTGGAAAATCAATAAACAGCATACCGTAGGCCTTTTCTACCGTTATCAGACTGTTAACAACGACGATGACAATGAAGCCAACCGCCATTTGATAGGACTGAGCTATCATTTGAAGTTCTAAGAATGGATTACTTCCGATTTGGACAAAAAAAATGAGAAATGTTGTATGAGAGATTTTGCGATGATATCATAATTATGATGTATCTTTGCAACGTCATCCAACCAACACATCATTATCGCATATAAGAAGAGAGGAGGCGCTGTTAAGAGGCGTCTCCTTTTTCGTGTTTTTTTTAGCGGTTGCGATTTTGTGCTTTTTAGTGCATTTTTAGTGTCAAAATGTTGCCAAATGCCTAAAAACTGAGTACCTTTGTAGCCGATTGACAAGAGAGAACATCTCCTCAACTCCCAGATTCCAAGAGGTTGAGCGTATACAAAACGTGAATAGATTATAGTAGGGAAAGAAAATGAAACATCCTTTGAGAAGTTCCGTATGTACGGAAGGCCGTAAGATGGCTGGAGCCAGGGCTCTATGGGTCGCTGCTGGTATGAAGCAAGAACAGTTTGGCAAACCCATTATCGCCATCGTCAACTCATTCACACAGTTTGTGCCTGGGCACACCCACCTGCATGAGATAGGACAGATAGTGAAGCAGGAGATTGAGCGCCTGGGCTGTTATGCCGCAGAGTTTAATACGATTGCCATCGACGATGGCATCGCCATGGGGCATGACGGCATGCTTTATTCATTGCCTTCACGAGACATCATCGCCGACTCTGTGGAGTATATGGTCAACGCCCACAAAGCCGACGCCATGATTTGCATTTCCAATTGCGACAAAGTGACACCTGGCATGCTGATGGCGGCCATGCGACTCAATATCCCCGCTGTGTTCTGCAGTGGAGGCCCTATGGAGGCTGGAAGGTGGAAAGAAGAAAACGCCGACCTCGTCACCGCGATGGTGAAGGGTGCCGACCCTACGGTGAGCGATGCCGATATGCGTGAGTTGGAAGGCTGTGCTTGCCCGGGCTGTGGCAGTTGCTCTGGTATGTTCACCGCCAATTCGATGAACTCGCTCACCGAGGCCATCGGTTTGTCATTGCCAGGCAATGGCACGATTCTCGCCACACACGTCAACCGTGTGCGTCTGTTCAAAGACGCCGCCCGACTGATTGTCGCCAATGCCAAGAAATATTATGTGGAGGGCGATGAGAGCGTGCTTCCGCGCAGCATCGCCACGCGTGAGGCCTTCCTCAACGCCATGGCTCTCGACATCGCCATGGGCGGATCTACCAATACGGTGCTCCATTTGCTGGCCGTAGCCCAAGAGGCTGAGGTCAACTTCACGATGAAGGACATCGACGAGTTGTCGCGAAGGGTGCCCTGTCTGTGCAAATTGGCTCCCAACACTCAGAAGTATAGTGTGCAGGAGTGCAACCGTGCCGGCGGTATCCTTGGTATCCTTTACGAACTGGACAAGGGTGGACTGATTTGTGGCGACGCCATCCGCGTTGATGGCATGACGCTCTCTGAGGCCATGTCAAAATATTCTATCGTGGACGAGGTGGCCATGTCGGGTGACATCGATGATGAGGCCCGGCGTATCTATGAGAGCGCACCAGGTGGAAAATTCTCCACCCAGATGGGCAGCCAGGACAACACATGGCCCCTCGATCAGAATCGTGTCAATGGTTGTATACGTGACATTGCTCATGCCTACACCCGCGATGGTGGTCTGGCGGTGCTCTTTGGCAATATCGCCCCTGATGGCTGTGTCGTGAAAACCGCAGGAGTGGACGAGAGCTTGTGGCATTTTGAGGGCCCGGCTGTCGTGTTCGACTCACAGGAGGACGCTTGCGAGGGCATCCTTGGTGGCAAGGTGAAAAAAGGCGACTGTGTGGTCATCACCCATGAGGGTCCAAAGGGTGGTCCCGGCATGCAGGAGATGCTATATCCCACCAGTTATATCAAGAGTATGCACATGGGCAAAGAGTGTGCCCTCATTACCGACGGACGGTTCTCGGGAGGCACTTCTGGACTCAGTGTGGGTCACATCTCGCCAGAGGCAGCTTCTGGCGGCAATATCGGGAAGATCAAAGATGGCGATATCATCATCATCGATATCCCCAGCCGTTCCATCTCTGTGAAGCTCACCGACGAGGAACTGGCTGCCCGTCCACAACAGCCGCTCCGGCGCAATCGCGTGGTGTCTAAAGCCCTCCGGGCATACGCACAGAGTGTGAGCTCTGCTGACAAAGGGGGAGTAAGAATGATTGACTGAGAAGAACATGAAAGAGATGATAACAGGCGCTGAGGCTTTGATGCGCTCATTACAAAACGAGGGGGTGACCACCATCTTCGGTTACCCTGGAGGAGCCATCATGCCGGTTTATGACGCTTTGTATGACTATACAAGGGGAGAAAAGCAAGCCTTTAACCATATACTCGTGCGGCACGAGCAGTCGGCGGCACATGCCGCCGAGGGATATGCCCGTGTGAGCGGCGAGGTGGGGGTATGCCTGGTGACCAGTGGCCCCGGTGTGACCAACACCCTGACGGGTGTGGCCGACGCGATGATGGACTCTACGCCTATCGTCGTCATCGCAGGCCAGGTGGGCATCGGCGCCCTTGGTACCGACGCTTTCCAGGAGGTGGACCTTGTGGGTTTGGCACAGCCTATCTCCAAATGGAGCTACCAGATACGCCATGCTGAGGATGTGGCCTGGGCTGTGAGCAGGGCATTCTATATCGCCCGGAGCGGGCGACCCGGGCCTGTGGTGCTCGACTTCCCTAAAAACGCGCAGGTCCACACGACAGAGTGGAAACCTGTTCACAACGATTTTGTACGCAGTTACGTGCCCTATCCAGCCATCAGCGAGGAGGCGGTGGCACAGGCGGCGGCACTTATCAACAGCGCACGCAAACCACTTGCCCTCGTAGGGCAGGGTGTGGAACTGGCTAATGCGAATGAAGAATTGGTGGCCTTTTTGGAGAAAGGCGACATCCCTGCGGCACGCACTATGCTGGGGTTGTCGGCACTGCCGTCTGACCATCCGCTGAATGTGGGCATGCTAGGCATGCATGGCAGTTATGCTCCCAATGTCAAGGAGCAGGAAGCCGATGTGATCATCGCCATAGGTATGCGCTTCAGCGACCGTGTCACAGGACGTACTGACACCTATGCGCGTCAGGCCAAAATCATCCATCTCGATATCGACAGGGCAGAGATCAACAAAAATGTGAAGGCTCACGTGGCTGTGATAGGCGACTGTAAAGAGAGCCTTCCTGCCATCACCAAATTGTTGGAGAAAAACAATCATCAGGAGTGGCGAGACAGCTTCCTACCCCTCGCTGCGAAGGAGTGGGAGAAGGTCATCCGTCCTGCCATTCACCCTGCAGACGGACCACTGTTGATGGCCGAGGTAATCAACAAGGTGGCCGAGGCGACCCAGGGCGAGGCGATACTCGTGACCGATGTGGGGCAGAATCAGATGTTCAGCTGTCGCTATTTCAAGTTCCGTCACCGCAGGTCGCTGGCGTCAAGCGGCGGCTTGGGCACTATGGGTTATGCCATCCCGGCGGCCATAGGAGCCACTTTTGGGGCACCTGACCGCACCGTGTGTATGTTCTGTGGCGATGGTGGTTTCCAGATGAGTATCCAGGAACTTGGAACGATCATGGAACAACAACGGCCAGTGAAGATGATCATGCTCAACAACAACTATCTGGGCAATGTGCGTCAGTGGCAGGACATGTTTTTCGACCGCCGCAAGTCGTTCACACGGATGCTCAACCCCTCTTATCAAAAGATAGCCTCAGGATACAACATCCCATACCGACTGGTTGTCGACCGTGCTGAACTCGATGCAGCCGTTTCCGAAATGCTCGCCACCGACGGCCCCTTCTTGCTGGAGTGTGCAGTCCGTGAAGAGGACAATGTGTTGCCAATGACACCTCCGGGCAAGAGTGTGGATGAGATGTTGTTGGAAATGTGAGAAAACTCAAAACCTCAAGAACAGTGGAAAAAACATTCTATACATTATTGGTATACTCAGAGAATATCGCTGGTATCCTGAATCAGATCACTGCCGTCTTTACACGCCGTCAGGTGAATATTGAGAGCCTCAATGTGTCGGCGTCAAGCATCAGTGGGGTGCATAAGTACACCATCACCGCATGGAGTTACCCCGACCAGATAGAGAAAATCACGCGCCAGATAGAGAAGAAGATAGATGTGATCAAGGCCAAATTCTATGTCGATGAGGAGTTGTTCATCCGTGAGGCCGCACTTTTCAAACTCTCCACACAGATCGTACTGGAAAATCCGGAGGTGTCGAGGGTCATCAGGCGCTATGACGCCAAGATCACAGAAGTCAACCCCACTTACGTGGCTGTGATGAAAAGTGGCAAGACAGAGGATATTGTGTCGCTGTATCGGGCGCTCGACACCTTCGGCTGCGTGCTGCAATACACCCGCAGTGGCCGTATCGCTATCACCCGTAGCACAGAGGAAGAAGTGAGCGCTTTTTTGGAGCAACGAGAAAAACAGTATCAAGATGGAGCTAAGTAAGATAGGGCGCTATCCTTTTCTGGCAGAACCGTTTCATTGCGATTTCAACGGACGGCTGATGATGGGGCATCTAGGCAACCATCTGCTCAATGCTGCCGATTACCACTCTCACGACCGTGGGTTTGGCATGACTTATCTCAACACCGTCCAGCGCACTTGGGTACTGTCACGACTGGTGATAGAGATGGAAGAGATGCCCCGCGCATATGCGAAATTCAATGTGGAGACGTGGGTGGAGAGCGCTCTCCGCTTCTTCACCAACCGTAGCTTCAAAGTGGTGGACAGTGACACGGGTCAGGTCTATGGTTATGGTCGTTCTATCTGGGCGATGATCGACACAGAGACACGACAGCCTGCCAACCTTTTTGAGATCAACGATGGTGCCCTGTTGAAATATGTGGAGAAAGATTATGCCTGTCCGATAGAGAAGTGTAGCAGGGTGAGAATGGAGACTCCCGGAGACCTGGTGGCGAGTATCACGACCCATTATAGCGATATCGATGTCAATGGGCATGTCAACAGCGTGAAATATATAGAGCATGTGCTCGATCTCTTCCCCTTAGACGTCTATCGACACTACCGTATCGGTAGGTTTGAGGTGGCTTACGTGGCGGAAGCTCATTGTGGCGACACGTTGCTTATGTATCAGGAACAGGAAGATATGACTTTCCGCATCAGAATGGTAAAAAAGAGCAGCGAGGGAGAAAATGAAGTGGAGATTTGCAGAAGTTTGGTTAAATTTGTAAAAGATTGAAAGTTGTTTTGGCTATTTCGCTTTTAATTTGTAATTTTGCCGCACTTTTATCGGTAGGCAGCAACAACGAAAAGCGAACAGCGAACAGCAAATACCGAAATATACCAACCAGTGGCACAGATATGGCCACATAAAAAAATAAAAATTTATGGCAGAAATGAATTTTGGTGGAGTCATCGAGACAGTCGTCACCAGTAGTGAGTTTTCATTGGAGAAAGCACGTGAAGTGCTGAAAAACGAAACCATCGCCGTCATCGGCTATGGCATACAGGGACCGGGTCAGGCCTGCAACCTGCGTGACAATGGTTTCAACGTCATCGTTGGCCAGCGTGAGGGAAAAACTTACGACAAGGCTGTGGCTGACGGATGGGTGCCTGGAAAGACACTCTTCTCTATCGAAGAGGCTGCGGAGAAAGGCACCATCGTGTGTATGCTGCTCTCTGACGCAGGACAGATACAGGTATGGCCACGCATCAAGCCCTACCTGACAAAAGGAAAGGCATTGTATTACTCACATGGCTTTGCCATCAACTGGAACGACCGCACAGGGGTGATACCACCTGAGGATGTGGATGTCATCATGGTGGCTCCTAAAGGTTCGGGCACCTCGCTCCGTACCATGTTCCTTGAGGGACGCGGACTCAACTGCTCGTACGCTGTCTATCAGGACGCCACAGGAAAGGCTGAGGACCGCACCATCGCTTTCGGTATAGGTATCGGTGCCGGCTATCTCTTCAAAACCACCTTCCAGCGTGAGGCTACTTCCGACCTGACCGGTGAGCGCGGCTCTCTGATGGGTGCTATCGAGGGTTTGCTGGAGGCACAGTATGAGGTGCTTCGTGAGCACGGACACTCTCCCTCAGAGGCTTTCAACGAGACTGTTGAGGAACTGACACAGAGCTTAGGCCCGCTCTTCGGCGAGAAAGGTATGGACTGGATGTATGCCAACTGCTCTACGACGGCTCAGCGCGGTGCGCTTGACTGGGCACCTCGTTTCCGCGAGGCCATCAAGCCGGTGATGGAGTGGCTCTATCTCTCTGTACAGACAGGTAAGGAGGCTCAGATCTCCATCGACGCCAACTCCAAGGCCGACTACCGTGACGGTCTGAACAAGGAACTGGAGGCCATGCGCAACAAGGAGATGTGGCGTGCTGGAGAAACCGTTCGCAAACTGCGTCCAGAGAATAATTAACTAAAGTTTTGGAAGTTAAGTTATTACCCCCTTATACGTTGAGGGTGCGTCTTGCATTGAACGCACCCTCAACGTTTTTTTTCATGGAGAAACTTGCAATTCATATAGAACAGACAGAAGTGTGTGAGGTGACACAAAGATAGCTATCCATTATTTTTGACGTTTCCTCCCTTCCACCAGACCTACCGCAACTGTTCCTTCACCAAGGCCTATCTGTCGTCTGTCACCGTCGGAGTGGACATCTGGTATCTGATGTGCCGCCTTTTACATTAGAAAGACAAATGACTTGTGGAAAAATGAACAAGACTGGGTGGGATGGAGCGAGAGATGGGGCATCAAATGGCTTGTCACGTCTTCGACGCAGTCACCGCCACAGAAGTATACGCTCATCAGCGAGCGTGCTATTTCGCTGTATTGGTAGCCGAAAGTGGTACAACGAAGCCCCAGCTCGCCGTCAACAACAGGACCGATATAACGGTCAAATTTCTCCATCACGTGAAAAATTCCACCGAAAGGAGAGATTTTCTGAGATTTAATGCTATATTTGTCATGCCATTGATGATTTTACTTGTTTTGAATTGCAGCACTAAGATAAGTGAAAAATCTGACATGGCAAAATCTTGAGCAACTTTTTGTTGCTCAGTAACTTATAAAAAATGTTTAACTAAATTGCTGCGGAATTTATGCTTACTATTTACGACAATGAAAGAGATGTTTTTTTGTATGGCCGTATTGTTTCTCACGACAGTGGGATGCTCGAATGATGATGATGCCCGTTCCGAGGATGCCTCACCGGTCTATGCCGAGAATGTGTTTCTCCTCACAACGCCTGTGAAAAAGATTGCCCAGGAAGATTTACTAGAGGTGTTCTCCAACCATTACTGGAGGTGCGATGGCTTTTATGCTCTTGATGCCGATGGCCGTATGGTACCCGCGTCGGCCACGCCGTCTGAAACCGGAGCAGACATATATAGCATTTTGCCAAGGATTGATGGTTTGCTGAATGGCATACTGAAAGTGGGCAAAGACCTGGATGTAGAAATGCATGATATGAATTTTATGTATTTGTATACAGGAAAGACGGTTAAATTCAGTTGCAGTTATGACGATCAAAGCAATCTGCTCATGATGCCCCCTTACTGTGACAGGTTTCCGTGTCCGGAGGACGGCAAGCTGGTGGTGAAGGAATTATTCCCCGACAGCATCGTGTGCTATGGGCGTATTTTCACGGGATATTTACCCAAGGGTGCGCAAGAATATGGTTTGTACTCTTATGCTAAAGTGAGCGAAGCCGAATGGGAGCAAGAGGTGCAATCTGTCATGCCAGCAGAGTGATAAACAGCAGACCACGCAGCTGCTCTCCCGTGTGCCACAACACGTGGACGAATTCTCTGATGCATACCCATAATCAAAAAAATATAATAATCGTAATAATCGTATTTTTCTTTACAAAGAAATGAATTATTATTCTGCCCCTCCTGTTTTTTAGATTTATTAACAACCCTTTAGGATTATACACACAAAAAAGGAACTCGACTTTTCGTAACTTTGGCTTCGCCGAAATTACTGGGCACTCGGAAAAGCTCAAACAAGTTTGGCTTTTCTCTCGTTTTTCCGTAACTTTGCAGGAAAATTGTAAAGTCTCCAAATATGACCTCTAAAAAACATCAATTGATAGACCGACAGTATGTCGTGCCTTTTGTACTGATCACCACTTTGTTTTTCTTATGGGGATTTGCCCGTGCCATTCTTGATGTGCTCAACAAGCATTTTCAGGACGAGTTGCATATTTCCATCACACAGTCGTCGCTCATACAGGTGACCACCTATCTGGGCTATTTCCTCATGGCTATTCCGGCGGGGATGTTTATCAACCGCTTTGGCTATCGCAGAGGGGTGGTCTTCGGACTGGTGCTGTTTGGCGTCGGGGCGTTGTCGTTTGTGCCGGGCATGCAGGTGGGCACTTTCAATGTGTTTTTGGCCTCGCTCTTTGTCATTGGTTGCGGCTTGGTGTTCTTAGAGACAGCCGCCAATCCCTACGTCACCGAGTTAGGGCCGGAGGCTACGGCGTCGAGCCGCCTCAACCTGTCTCAGACTTTCAATGGGATGGGATGTTTTATGGCCACTTTTATTGTGGGGCAGTATCTGTTCCGCACCGACGGGAGCAGTGGCGATGTCACCGTGCCTTATATGGTGATGGGTGTGGTGGTGCTGGCTGTTGCTGTCGTCTTCTCTTTCGTGAAGCTGCCAGAAATCACGGCGGTGTCATCACAGAAACAAGACGACCAGTCTGAAGGGACCGTCTCCCGCTGGTCCAAGTTGTTCAGCCATCGGATGTTTGTCTTTGGCTTGATGGCTCTATTAGCATACGAGGTGGCGGAGATTTCCATCAACAGCTATTTTGTCAATTTCATGACCGGCGAGGGACTCATGTCAAAGAATACCGCCTCGGTGGTCATCAGTCTCGCTTTGGTGATTTTTATGGTGGGGCGTTTCGTGTGTAGCTGGATCATGCGCAGTGTCAGGGCGGAGCGGATGTTGTTGTATTGCGCCTTGGGCACTCTCTTCTGTATGGTGCTTGTCATGCTCGACCTGGGTAAAGTGTCGATGGTGGCGCTGGTGCTCAACTATCTGTTTGAGGCGATGATGTTTCCCACCATCTTCTCCCTCTCGTTGCGCGGACTGGGCTCTCTCACCAAAAGCGCCTCATCGCTGTTGATGATGACCCCCGTAGGCGGTTGTGGGTTTATGCTCATGGGACTTCTGGCCGACAGCACGGGCAGCATGTCTTTGCCTTTCATCATACCGCTCATAGGATATGCCGTGGTGGCTGCCTTTGCCTATCGGCTGGTGAGAGAATGAGAGCCTGACTATTTCTTTTGAAGAAATCCACCCTCGATACAAATCTCCTCTTCATGGATGAGGTATTCGAGGGCGGTGTCTAATGGTGCCTTGGGAATGCCTAAGGTGTGAAGCTCCGAGAGATGATGCTTTTCCCGGTCGGATAATAACTGAAGAATACGTTCCCTAACGGTGGATTCTTTGGCGGAAGCTCCGGCATCACGCTGATGGGCGATGCATACGTCGCAGTGGCCACAGTCACGCGAACGGCTTTCTCCAAAGTATCTGAGCAACTGTCGGCTGCGGCATATCTGGTCGTTGGTGGCATAACCGACCATGGACTCGATACGGTCGATAAAGCTGGTTTTGCGCTCTTCATAGACCGATGGAGGGATGGAGAGACGGCATCCGTCCTCGCGCCGCTCGGTGTAGGTGATGGTGGGGAGTTTGCGGCGTGGGATAAAGTGGATGATTTGTTGCCGGCTCAGCCCTTTCAATATTTCGTAGACGGTGTGGGAGTCAAGTCCGGCTTTTTGCGCCACGTAACTCTCATCGATAAAGCAATAGTCGGTGAATAACCCACCGTAGAGTCGCAACAAAGCGGTGATGACAGTGTCCTGCACCTTGGTCAGTTGTTTCAGCTTATACAGGTCTTCTCTTTCCAGATTGAACATCAGCCTTGGATTGCTGCCCGGATCCGTGTCGTATTCGACATAACCGGCGCGCTGCAGGATTTTCAGGGCTGAGTCTACCTGTATGGGAAAGTGCTTGAAGACACGGCAGAATCTCTCGATGTCAAACTCAAAAGTGGCTCCAGCGCCACTGCCTATACCCACTTGCAGGAAATCTGCCAGGTGGTCATAGACCTGACGAATATAGTCTTTTTCAGGGAAATTGTCGCTGATGCGTTTGGTGAGTTTACGGCGGTCGCTGTTGTTGTATAGCAACACGGCATAGGCTTTCTCACCGTCTCTTCCGGCGCGGCCGGCTTCTTGGAAATAAGCTTCGATGGAGTCGGGGCAGTCGATGTGAACGACGATGCGCACATCCGGTTTGTCGATACCCATGCCAAAGGCATTGGTAGCCACCATCATTCTCACTTTGTCTTGCTGCCAGTCTTTCTGCTTTTGGTCTTTGTCTGCGGCTTCCAGTCCGGCATGGTAATAGGTGGCGGTGATGCCATGGTCGTTGAGCAGCTGGGCGATTTCCTTGGTCTTGCGGCGGCTGCGCACATAGACGATGCCACAGCCTTTCACCGCATGAAGGATATGGAGCAGTTCGGTCACTTTGTCGGGGGCGTCTCTCACGATATAGCTGAGGTTCTTACGCTCGAAACTCATGCTGTAGACACGTTTCTCGGCAAAGCCAAGTTGCTCCTGGATGTCATCGACCACCTGGGGGGTGGCTGTGGCGGTAAGCGCCAGGATGGGAACGTCGGGCTTGAGCAGACGGATATCGTTGATTTTGAGATAGGACGGGCGGAAGTCATAACCCCACTGGCTGATACAATGAGCCTCGTCGACAGTGATGAAACTCACATTGACGTTGGTCATCTTCTTGATGAAAAAGGGGGAGGAAAGCCGCTCTGGCGACACGTACAAAATCTTCACGCCACCGTAGATGGCGTTTTCCATGGTAGTCAGAATCTCATGGTGGGTCATGCCCGAGTAGATGGCGGAGGCAAGGATGCCTTTGGCACGCAGATGGGCCACCTGGTCTTTCATCAGGGCAATCAGTGGGGTCACCACTAAGCACACACCCTCCTTGAGCAGCGCAGGCACCTGAAAAGTGATGGACTTGCCACCACCCGTGGGCATCAGTCCCAGGGTGTCGTGACCCTGGTCGATGCTCTCAATGATCTGGCGTTGTATGCCGCGGAAGTCGTCATAACCCCAGTATTTCCTAAGCGTCTGCCGATACGTGTCCATCCTCTTCCTCCGCGGGCCTGATGTCTTCTATCTGCAGCTGCACGCTGCCATGCTTGTAGATATTGTCCTCGATGGTGTAGGCGATGTCAAAACTGCGCTTAGACTTGATATAACGGGCGGAGGCACTCTGACCGAAGGCGATACCGTTCATCACATTGTTAGACTTCGAGTCGACCAACTCCAGTTTGATGTGTTCTTGGTCACGGCCCACCACTTTGCTGGTGCCGAAGTCGTAGACGCCCACTGTGCAGAAGAGGGGCTTCTCATTGCCGGGACCGAAGGGTGCAAACTTTTTCAGGTCGTTGTAAAGGCGTTTGCCGGAGATATCCTTGAAGTCTATCTGTGCGTCAATATTGAGGATGGCCTCTGTCTGCTCAGGTTGTATGTGCTCCTCGACATATTTCTGAAACCTCTGCCTAAACTCCTTGATGTCATCCCAACGCAGGGTCAGACCGGCGGCATAGGTGTGGCCACCGAAGTTGAGCAACAAGTCGCGGCAGTGCTTGATGGCGGAGTAGACATCGAAACCAGCCACAGAGCGGGCGGAGCCGGTGGCGAGGTTCTCGTCACGGGTGAGCACCACAGTGGGGCGGAAGTAGATTTCGGTGAGACGGGAGGCAACAATGCCGATGACGCCTTTTTTCCAGTTTTCATCGTAGAGCACGATGCTGGGCTGGTGCTTCTGGCTCTCCAGCTTGGCCACAATCTGGTTGGCCTCCTCGGTCATCTGCTTGTCGATGTCTTTGCGCTGCTCGTTGTACTCGTTGATATGCCGCGCCTTACGCAGGGCCGACGCGAAGTCACGCTCGATGAGCAGGTCCACGCTCTCCTTGCCATTCTCCATACGTCCCGACGCATTGATACGCGGACCGATCTTGAACACGATATCGCTCATGGAGATGTCGCGCCCGTTGAGTCCACAGATGTCGATGATGGCTTTCAGACCGATGCTCGGATTCTGGTTGAGCTGTTTGAGCCCATGAAAGGCGAGGATACGGTTCTCCTCCGTCACCGGCACAATATCGGCTGCGATGCTCACAGCACAGAAGTCGAGCAGGGGGATGAGACGAGAGAACGGGATGCCGTTGTTCTTGGCAAAAGCCTGCATAAACTTAAACCCTACACCGCATCCACAGAGATGCTTGAAGGGGTAGGGGTCGTCCTCTCTCTTGGGGTTTAATACAGCGACAGCATCAGGCATCTCCTCGTCGGGGACGTGATGGTCGCAAATGATAAAGTCGATGCCCAATTTCTTGGCATACGCTATCTCCTCGATGGCCTTGATGCCGCAATCGAGAATGATAATGAGTTTCACACCTGTTTCTTGCGCATATTTCAGTCCTTTCTCGCTGATGCCATATCCCTCGTCATAGCGGTCGGGGATATAGTAGTCGATGTTGGAGTAAAACTGCTGCAGAAACTTATACACCAGTGCCACCGCGGTGCATCCGTCTACGTCATAATCACCATACACCAATATGCGCTCTTTCCGGCCCATGGCATCGTTCAGCCTGTCTACGGCAACGTCCATGTCCTTCATGAGGAATGGGTTGATGAGGTCGGCAAGCTGCGGTCGGAAATACCTACGTGCAGCCGATTCGGTAGTAATACCGCGCCGGATGAGCAATAAGCCGAGGATGGGGTTGATGCCCAACTTCGCTCCCAGCTCTTCAGCTG
Organism: uncultured Prevotellaceae bacterium; assembly: GCA_902780635.1. Lineage (GTDB taxonomy): Bacteria > Bacteroidota > Bacteroidia > Bacteroidales > Bacteroidaceae > Prevotella. Next base: position 12,530 of record CACZGH010000035.1, on the reverse strand, counting down.
CTTTCTTCTGGTCTGATGTAGGTGGTTCGTAATTCCATTTAAAGTGCATTTATATTTGTTTTTATTCCTGTCTTCGGGATGGTAGCGCGGTGGGCACTACGCTCGAATTTGCCCATATAAGGGCAAATTGCGTGTAAAGATACAAATAAAAACTCATATTATTGCAAATTCCATCTATTTTTTAGATTATTTATATAATGACTCCATGTTTCGCTTGGGCTCAACTTGTTGGCTTTTGGCATTTCGGTTTTCGTTTTAGCGACGTTTGCACTGCCGACGCTTGCCTTTTCTTCGGATGACAGCGAAAGAATAAAAAATCCCCTCTTCCGCAAAGAGGGGATTTTTACTCAAATTTCTCAAGTTGAGAGAAGTTAAGAAGTTAAAGTAGTTAAGGAGTTAAGCCATTACATCTGATGGCTAAAGATAGACAGCCTACGATTCATTTGGCTTCACTCCTTAGCGAAGCGATAACTACTTAACTCCTTAACTACCTGCAAGTTGAGTACTTGCGAAACTTGAAATTCTTATAATGATGAATGGTCAATTGTTGCTTAGTCGCCTAAGGGCTGGTTTTTGCGGGCGTCGGTCATCTTCTTGAGGATGTCCTTGGGGATGGCGTTCTTGTTGACCGTATAGTCCATGGTGTTGGCGGCGATGAAGTTCTTGGTCATGTACCAGATGCCTTTGTAGTCACCAGACTCACCCCAAGAGTTCTTCACCATATAGTATTCTTTGCCGTTCTGGTCTTTGGCGATGCCGTAGATGAGCATGCCATGGTCGTCGGTCAGCTCCCAGTTGTCATAGCGCTGCTGACGCAACTCCTGTGTCGGGATGATCTCAGGCACGTTGCAGCCTAATGAGTCGAGCAGGTTGCTCTTCTCTGTTCGGGTGAGCTTCAGCCAGCGGGCCATGTCGCTGCCTGCCAGGCTCTGTGCTTTCTTGGAGTCGATGGAGTAGGCCACGCCTTTGCGGGTGAAGCCGTCCTCTGACACGTCGCCACCCCATGCCACAGTGTAACCATTCATCACGGCATTGTCGATGATACGCATCATCTCGTCCATAGGCAGGTTCCATGAAAGTGGATTGCGCCAGTTGTCCTGCACCTCAACGGGGAATTGTGTGTAGAATGGGCGGTGGGTGTAGCTGGTGATGGAGACATAGTCGTCGAGATTGATGCCTAAGCTCTTGACGAAGGTCTCAGGAGTGTATTTCTTGCCCTCATAGGTGAACTCTTTGGGGCACTCGCCCAGATAAGCGTTGAGGATACCTTGCAGACCTGGTTTCCACTGGTTGGAGATCTTGCTGGCTTTGTTTTTCGACACAGCCTCCACGTAGGGTTCCATGAGGCTGAAAAACTCGTTGAAGTTGTTGAGAGAGTCGCCATAGAGACTGCCGGGGAAAGGCATGGCGTCTTCAGGGCAGATACCATAGTTCTTCAAGCAATAGAGCACGTCATAGGCGCTACCGCCCTGTGAGAACTGGCAGTCGCCATGCAGGCGCACCACCTGGATGGCGCGGTCCATATAGGTCTTGTTGGCCACGAAGCTCTCACACAGGTCGTAGGTCTTGCCAGTGGCTTTCAGTATCTCTGCCTCAAAATAGCTGAGTGTGGAGTAAGCCCAACAGGTGCCTGACCGGTTCTGGTCTTTGATACTGGTGATTTTGTTCTCCTTGACAACGGTGAATACGGGTTTGTTTTTTTCTTGTGCATTTGCGCCTATGGCAATGAATGCCATCAGGGCCATCAACATTAATTTTCTCATAATTTGGTTTTTAATGATTATTTTGTTGTGTAATAGACAGAATGGGTGTCGCGTTATGAACGGGAGGCGATGAAAGCCTCTATATCCTTCGGGTGGTAGGGGATGCGGTCTTTGCCGATGAAGCGGCAGCCGTCGGCAGTGATGAGCACGTCGTCCTCGATACGGATGCCACCGAAGTCTTTGTAGGTCTCCAGCAGGTCGAAGTTGAGAAACTCTTTGCAATGGCCGGAGGCGCGCCAGTCGTCGATGAGAGCGGGGATGAAGTAGATGCCGGGCTCGTCGGTCACGACGAAACCCTCCTCCAGACGCCGGCCCATGCGCAGGCAGTTGGTGCCAAATTGCTCCAGGTTGGGACGTGTCTCAGCATCGAAGCCCACGTTGATCTGGTCGAGGTTTTCCATGTCGTGTACGTCCATGCCCATCATATGGCCCAGGCCGTGGGGCAGGAACATGGCGTGTGCGCCGGCCTTGACAGCCTCGTCGGTGTCGCCGCGCATCAATCCCAGTTCTTTGAGCTTTTCTGTCATCAGACGACAGACAGCGAAGTGCACATCCATATATTTCACTCCCGGACGGGCCACGTCAAGCACATAGTCATGACAAGCCTCGACGATGGAGTAGATTTCAAGTTGACGTTGTGTGAACCGTCCACTTACGGGGAAGGTGCGGGTGTTGTCACTGCAGTAGTGGTCGATGGTCTCGGCTCCACAGTCGCAGAGAGCCAGACGACCTTCCTCCAGCAATGCCAAGGAGGGATTGCCGTGCATGATCTCGCCGTGCTGAGTGAAAATGGTGGCAAAACTGGGCATGGCACCATGAGAGAAGGCGATGCCGTCTACTTGACCGCCCACATATTTCTCTGTCACACCGGGACGGGCGATGCGCATGGCCGTGGTGTGCATCTGATAGCCGATGACGGAGGCTCTCTCCAGTGCCTCTATCTCCTGAGGCTCCTTGGTGGAGCGCATCTTCACCACCGCCTGGATGAGCGGCATGGAGGCAGCTTGTTTTTGCTGGCTGGGGTGGATGCCGAGCAGTTCCATCAACTGGATTTTGATGTCGTGGCGGTAGGGTGGCAGAAAATGGATGGTGCGCTTGGCGGCCCGTGCCTTGTCGCAGATCTCTTTGAGTTGGCTCATGGGTGCCGTATGGCTGACACCAACTTGTGCAGCGAGGTCTTTCACACAGTCTACGCTGCCATACCACACGATGTCTTCGATGTCAATGTCATCGCCGATGAGTGTCTCTGTGTCATTGTCGATGTCGATGACTCCCACCAGTCCATCGCGCTTTTGTCCAAAATAGTAGAGGAATGAAGAGTCTTGCCTGAAAGGATAATACGCATTGGCAGGGTAGTTGCAGGGTGACTCATTGTTGCCAAACAAAAGGATGACTCCTTCGCCGACCAGTTTTTTCAGTTCCGCCCGTCGGCTGATGTATGTTTCTTTGCTAAACATGGTGTTCGTTTGAAGTTTTTCTATATTTTTTGCAAAAGTAATAAAAAAATAAATATAACTGAAAACTTCAAACAAAAAATGACTTCGTTCACTTAACTTTCGGGACTCTTTTTCCTACATTTAAACACTCCCCCTGCCCCCGGGGGCAGGGGGAGTGTGTTATCTACTAATTCCTACCTACTAATTCCTAATTAAGCTTAGGGGGAGTGTGTTCTTATATGGAGTGCATTCAAAAATAAGGGCAAAGTTGCTTTCATCACAACTCCCTTGATTCCTTAACTCCTAAAACCTGAATCAGCTTATTTCAAAAGATCTGGGCGCAGGCGCTTGGTGCGCTCGTAGCTTTGCTCTATCTCCCAGTCCTTGATTTTGGCCTCATTGCCGCTGAGCAGGATTTCTGGCACTTTCCATCCTTTGTAGTCAGCCGGCCGGGTGTAGATAGGAGCGGAGAGCATATTGTCCTGAAAGCAGTCAGAGAGAGCGCTTTGGTCATCGCTGATGACACCCGGCACCAGTCTGACGATGGCGTCGGCCATGACGGCGGCAGCCAGTTCGCCGCCAGTGAGCACATAGTCGCCAATGGAGATTTCGCGGGTGATGAGATGGTCGCGTATGCGCTGGTCAATCCCTTTGTAGTGGCCGCAGAGGATGATGATATTCTCTAGCATCGACAGTTCGTTGGCGATGGGCTGGTTGAACTGTTCGCCGTCAGGAGAAGTGAAGATGACCTCATCGTAGGTCCGTTCTGCTTTCAGGGCGGAAATGGCCCTGTCGATAGGCTCGCATTGCATGACCATACCGGCAAACCCACCGTATGGATAGTCATCCACACGGCGCCATTTGTCGGTCGTATAGTCTCTCAGGTTGTGCAGGTGTATCTCTGCTAAACCTTTTTTCTGAGCCCGTGCCAGGATGGACTCATGTACGAATCCCTCCAGCATTTCGGGCAGAACGGTGATGATGTCTATTCTCATGGGTTGAGTTGTAAATTGCTACATGATCGGCTTTACTTAAAAGCACACTTTGCTGTTGACAACACGTCCGTTGGTCAGGATTTGTCTGCGGATGTAGATGCCTTTAGAGGGTGTGGACACTTTTTTGCCATCGATGGTGAAGTACTCTGTTCTTGAGACCGTGCTGGAGACTGGTGTCTGGATGCCGGTGGGCAACTTTTGGCAAGCTGGGTAGTACTCCTCTATGCTGCTTTGTGCTTCGGCGTTGCCGGCTTTCATGATGTCTTCAACGAGGGAGTTGAGATACACCTCAAGATTGGAGTACCACTGCTTCTCTGTGTCGAGGGTGAAGAGTGCCCCGTCATTAGCATTGTTGGGGTCGAGTCCGTTGAGAAGTTCCCATTCGTCGGCCATGCCATCGTTGTCAGAGTCAAAACCGGCGGGGCGGGAGCCTGTGCCGAAGTTTGCCTCTGTGTAGCCGTTGACATCAGCTACCACGTCGATGATGCCTGCCTGCTTGGTCACACTGCCAGTGTAGGTGGCGGTGCCATTGGTGGCTTCGTTGGCATAACGGGCGTCCACATCGTCACGATAGAGGGAGGCTCCAGCATAGCCGACCACTTGTGTGAATGCGTCTTCAGCTTTGTGGGTGGTCACTTCTCCGGCAGGGGATGGCTCGTCTACTTTGATGGTGACACAGTCTTTGCCGGCAGCGTTTTTCAGATAGGTCACGTCGTTGCCATAATAGTGGTTGGGGTCGAGTGAGCACGTTTCGCCGTTGATGGTGTAAGTGCCGTTGTCATAGATGACACCTTTCCAGTCATAATTTTCTTTCTGTCCTGCAGGGGCTGCGCTCACGTAGTTGCCGTTGATGTAATAGCGGCTGGTCATACCAATGAGTGCGTCGGGGGTGCTGTTGCCAGATGCACCGACTGTCACTTGTGTCACACGTGTCTTGTTCTTGGTGGCGGGACCAGCTTTGTAGTAGTTGTTTACCATGTTGATATATCCTCCGCCCGGTCCGCCGTAGCAGCCGCCGGTGCCCCAGTTGTACATCACGCAGTTGCGGAAGTCTACAATCTCTGCCTGCACGTAGTTGGTCCAGTTGTAAGTGCTATAGAGGGCATTGTTCTTATAGCCAGTCCACTGATAACGTGCACCATTGAAGCGGGGCACACGGTTCTGGATATGTGCGAGCAGGTTGTGGTGGAAGGAGGCCAACTTACCGCCCCAGATACCGCCGTAACCATGGGCGCCTTTGTTGTGACCGGCGTTGGTGAGGCTTTCGGCGATGGTACACCATTGCATGGTGAAGTTGTTGTTGTCATAGAAGGAGGCCACCTCGTCGATGCACCAGCTGAAGGAACAGTGGTCGAGCATGATGCTGTTTTTCTGACGCTGCCAAATGGCATCAGCGCCGTCGTTGACATCTTTCTCCTGTCCGCGTCGGATGCGGATAAAGCGGATGATGTTGTTGCCGCCAGTACGGATCGTACGGTAGCGAATGGTGATGCCAGGGTAAGGGGCTGTCTGGCCAGCGATGGTGGTGTTGTCGCCGATGTTCAGGTCGCTGTTGAGGGCGATAACGCCGCCCACGTCAAAGACGATGATTTTCTTGCTGTTGCCGCTGACGGCACTTCTCAGCGAACCTGTGCCACTGTCTTTGAGGTTGGTGACGTGGATGACCTTACCTCCACGTCCGCCAGTGACATAGCGTCCATGTCCTTCAGCCCCCGGGAAAGCGGGTGCCTGGGCGAGTGTGATTATTGGAAAGATGATGGTGAAAACCAGTAGTAGAAATTTTCTCATTTGTTGTAGGGTGTTAGTATTGATGATAAGTGTTATTGCCTGATACGTAGGTTGAAATTGATTTCGTCTGCGAAATTAATAAAAATCAATGAGACGGCCAAAAGTTTCTTTGTCCGAGCTACACTTTCTCTCGAAAACGTTTGCGAAAAAATTGTTTCTTACCTCTCACCCCTCACTACTCACCTCTTACTTCTCACCTCTCACCTCTCACCTCTCACCTCTTACCTCTTACCTCTCACCTCTCACCTCTAATATACCACGCTGCTTGCAGCAGTTTATTGCGCAGGGGGATGGGATAGTCGGGATGCTGCTCTAAGAATTGGCGCACCAATTGTGCGGCTTCTGCACTGCGATGACTGCCGAGCAAGGCTTGACACCAGTCGAGGGGGAAGAAAATGTCGCCGGTGCGCTGTATTTCTTCCAGCACCTCCAGCCCTGGTGTGATGTAGCGGTTGTTGCGAGGTTCACGAGTAGGGTCGTTGAGCAGTGCAAGCAGTGCGGCGGCATAGGGCTCGATGGCGCGGTTTTCCTTTTTCAGCAGTGAAGCAAACAATTCTTGCTGCACATCGGTGTCAGGGTTGCAACCTCGGCTGATGAAATCAAACTCACGCTTCATGTCGTCGTTGGTGAGCCGTTGGCGTTGGGTATTGATGATTTCCTGCCATTGGTTGGGCATGACGATGGACAGATGGTATGCCATGCGCATATAGTCGCGTTCGTTGAAGGTCTTGTCGCCCCCGTCTTTCCATAGTTCGTAGATTTCATTCACGATCTCTGGGGTCGTGGCTCTTTGTGTGATGCCTTGTAAAAGGATTTTTCGCTGAACAGGGTTATCGTATTGATGGCCAAGAGACCAGAGCACTTTTTCGAAGTCATCTCTTTCGTCAGGGGTGGCATAGGAGAGGATGCTCAGTAGATTGCTGATACAGGTGGAATGAATCAACGTGTTCGTTTGTTGGCTGATACCTTGTGACAAAGACTCGAAAGCAGTTCTGTTGTCAATGTGATGCTGTAGAAAACTTTCATACAGATACATCATGGCAGCGAAACGATGAGTCTCCGGCAACGTATACCAGTTGGTGAGCAACCATGGCTGGTCTTTCTCGTTGAGGCGATAGAGCCCATAAACGAATGGATCGAAGAGGCCATCGTTGACGTCGACGGTGATTTCTGGCATACCTTGATGTTTGACCCATTGTTGGTCAAAGGCGCTGATGGTCGCCTCTGGGCATTCATGGTCGAGAATGGCGATGAGATCGTCCCAAGTGGCATTGCCGAAGGCATAGGTGTGTAGGTATTTTTGCAGTCCTGTCCTGAACTTTTCTTTACCCATCTGTTCTTCCAGCTTGCGCATCATAATGGGGGCTTTGTGATAGATGATATTGCCGTAGAGCAATCCGGCGTTTTTCAGATTGTCCAATGGCTGTTGGATGGGGTGGGTGCCTTCAGTGCGGTCGGTGCTCAGTGAGAGCGGGTAGTGAGTCTTGAGAAAGTTGATGTCGTGGTTGATGTCGGGAAACTGTTCACGGGCGATTTTGTCGGCCATGAAGTTGGCGAAGACTTCTTTGGTCCATACATCGTCAAACCAGCGCATGGTGACGAGGTCGCCAAACCACAGATGCGAGGTCTCGTGGGCGATGAGATGCAGGCGGTTCATCTCTTCGTCTGGAGTGGGCTGCTCACCCAGAAAGATGGTCTGGTCGCGCAGTTGGATGCAGCCAGGATGCTCCATACCACCAAACTGATAGCCGGGCAGCACGACAAATCCGTATTTCTGGAAGGGTTGTGGGATGCCAGTATATTTCTCCAGCCATTGAAGTGAAAGTGCTATTTGGTCGAACACCGTGCTGAGTTGCGCTACTTTCTTTGGGTCTGTCTCTCTGTAGAGAGCGGTCAGTTGCCTGCCGTCGCGCTCAGCGGTCTGTGTCTCAAACCGTCCCGCTGTGAAGGAGAACAGGTAGGTGGGCAATGGGTCGGTCATAGCGAATTGCAAGGTCTGTCCATTGGTCTGGACGAGGGGGGCATTGCTGATGGCTGTCCAATCTTGGGGCAATGTCAGCGTGAGTTGGTATCGGGCCTTGATATCTGGTTGGTCGAAACAGGGAAACACACTGCGGGCATGGTCGGGCACAAAGAGTGTGTATAGGTAGTCGGCGTTGCGGTTGAGGGCTTTGTCCTCGCTGCGGAATGAGATGCTCACATCGTTAGCCTTTTTCTTGGATAGTTTCTTGGCAGGTATGAGGATATGCTCCTTCTGATGAACGGCAGCCACAACTTTTCCATTCACTTTGACAGGTGCGGTGACCTCTCCTTGGAAGTCTATTTGCAGGTCCTCTTTTCCGCCAGCCCAGTTGAAAGTGATGTCTGCCACACCCGTGACGGAGGCTTCCTTCTTGGAGGGAATCTCGAAACGGAGTGCATAAGTCACATTGTTGACCTGTGTCTGTCGTGTGATGGCCAACTCATGGCTTACACCGTCGGTCACTGCTGTCTGTGCTATGGTAGGAGAAGCCAAAGAGCACCCTATCAAGGTGAAGAGAAGTGCCTGTAATGAATTCATTGGTGTTGTTTATTTATAAATTTTGTATGTTGAGAGGAGTACGAGGAGTAGTGCAAATGTCTGAACTCCTCCACTCCTGAACTCCTCCACTCCTGAACTCCTCCACCCTAATGATTTCTCCTTGGACGGAAAGTGCGGCGGTCTAGATACCACATGTCAAAACCGATGCTGAATGAGGTAGTGTATCCTTTGACTCCGTTGGTGAGTTGGAATGCAGGAACCAGGTCTTGGGAGACAGAGAGGGTCAGAGGTCCTATGCCGGCTGATACCATCCAACTTGCCCTGAAATGATTGACATGGAGATGAGGCTCCTCTTGTTCGTCATGCCCAGGAATACGGTAGTGATATCCTGTCCAGTCTGCATGTAGCACGGGTCCTGTCTGTATAGACCATTTCCTGTTGTATGTCTGAAGACCTGCTAGTAGTGGGATGCGGATGGATATGATTGGGAATGTGTTGTTCTTTACCTTTTCTTCTACATATCGGAAACCGATTTTTTTACCTTTTCCTTCTGCTATCCAGTGATTGTCTAGTTGATAGATCTCACCAGCGACCTGCAGGGCGGTGGAAACGCCAGCGATTCCTTTGTATAAATTTTTGGATATCTGAAAGAAGGTACAGCCTACTTCCGCTTTTTTGAAGAGTCCAGACTGGAGGTGGAAACTTTCGTCAGAACTGCCGAGGATGCCGTTGGCAAGATGGTCGTAGCCCATCCATATGGTGGGCAATTGCGGGTCATATAATTCGTAGTCATATAATGCCAGCGCTTCCCCTACACCACACATCAAACTTGTACAGAATAATAGCAGATGAGGTGCCGTCTGGATTTTTTCCCTCTTCATAACAGGGTGCTCTATCTCACACCCCTTGGGCACCACAACATTCAGCGTAGAGTCTTTTTTGTTGAAGTCGATGCGTACTGTGCCATAGAGGGTCTGAATGGAGGAATAGATTTGGGTGATGTCTCCCACAGCCTGTGGGTCGATGAAGAGGTGGCGCATGCCGTGGGTGCCTGGCTTCTGTCGGATGCCCGCCAAGGTGCGGAAAAACCACTCGTCGATCTGGCCCAGCATGAAATGGTTTTCCGAAGAACCTTGGCGCGGGTCCCATTGTTCAGTGAGCGTCGTGGCTCCTTGTGCAATCTGGAATCCGTAGCCGGGTGTCTCATAGTGGTTGAGCATCTTGAAGAGCAACTCATTTTGTCCGTTGTCGGCGAGTACACGGAAGAGGTAGCGGTTGCCAACGTCGCCCGTGGTCAACCGGTCGCCATGGGCATGGATGTCATTGATGAGCGACTGCAGCACCGCCTCTTTGTTCTCGCCGGTGATGCCGAGGAAAAGCGGCAGTGCGTTGCTGGTTTGGCTGCCTGTGCCGTAATAGCAGGAGTCGGGATGATAGAAGTGGCGGTTGAAAGATACCACAGTCTCTTCGTATAATGCCTTGTATTTCACCGCGTCATCAAGACGATTGGTCATCCGGGCAGCATCAGTGATGAGCTGGAGGTCGTAGATATAGTGTGCCGTGGCAACGAGAGGCACCGGCGTGTTTTGGGCAAATCCGGGCCGACGAGGTCCGTAGTCATACCAGTCGCCGAGACCATGACTGACGATGCCGTCTTCAGCCCGTGAGGTGAGATAGTCCACATAGCGTCGCATCGGTTCGTAATGATCGGTGATGAGGGTGCTGTCGCCATACATGTCGTAGTACATGAACGGCAGGATGATGAGCGTGGAACCCCATTCTGGTGAGTCGTCAAAAAGATTGCCAAACGACACGTATTGGGGGGCGGTCGTGGGCACCATGCCGTTGGGCTTCTGTGTGTCTACGATGTCGCGGATGATTTTTGGCACCAGGGTGGTCATGTCGTAGTTGTAAAACAGCGAAGGACCACAGAGGTGGTCTTGCTCCAGCCACCCCAGTTTTTCGCGTTGTGGGCAGTCGGTCAGCACACCTTGCATGTTGGAGCGTTCGGCGCGCTCGATGAGCTGGTGGGTCTTGGTCATCAGTTCATTGTCGCACCAGAAGGTGGAGGTCTCAGGTGCAGAGTTGTAGATGAAGCAACTCTGCAGTCGGTGTATCACCGGCAGACTGTCAGGATTGTTCTTCTTTTGCAAGACAGCACCTTCCACTTGGATATAGCGGAACCCATAGTAGGAGAAACGTGGATGCCATGTCTCTATGCCTTCACCTTTGAGGGTGTATTCGTAATAGTGTTGTCTACCGGTCTGCGACTGGTCACAGACCCCTTGTGGCGTGAGCCGCTCCGAGACGAGCAGCGTCACTTTCTGGCCTCGTTGCCCAGACAAGGTGATTTCTGGATAACCGGCAAGGTTCTGTCCCATGTCATAGATAAGTGCCGTGGGGCTGACGGTGCGTTTGGTTTTCTGCGAAGCTGCCACCAGAGAGTCTTGATCTACAGGATGGACGCTCTTGACCGTGTATCGTTCCATGATTTTTACTGGTGGTGCCGTCTCTGGGCGTAATAGGCCCGCAGGTCCTTCTGTCACCACCGCATGGAGCCATTTGCTGTCATCATACTGCGCATGATCATAACCTGGTAGTTCCATCCGTGCGTCATACGACTCACCACCGTAGATGCTGTTGAAGGTGATGGGACTGAGCGTCCAATGCCAACTCTCATCGCTCAGAATATGCTCCGTCGTGCCGTCGGCGTAGGTGATGTCCATTCGCAACAACAACTGGGGTGGCCCGAAACTGGCTTGGAGCTTGCTGTAGCGCTCTCCTCGCTGCACATTGAAAAAGCCGTTGCCCAGTAACACGGTGATGGCATTGTCGCCTTGTTGCACTTCACGGGTCACATCAAAGGTGTTGTAATAGACGCTGCGACTGTATTCGCTCCATAAAGGGGCAAACTCGCTGTTGCCGACGCGTCGGCCGTTGAGGGTCATCTCATAGTGTCCTAAGCCGCACACATAGACCACGGCGTCGGCAATGTCACGGTCAGTGCGGAATGATTTCCGGAGGATGATGCTTTTGGCCGAAAGGGTGTCCACATGTTCCCATTTTGTCTTGACCGAGTCTTTTTTGAACACTTCGTTGCTCCATCTGCCGTCGGGAATCCGTGCGTCTTTCTTAGTGATGGCGCCTATCCATTGGGGCGTGGTGGAGATATTCTGGCCAGAACCATGATAGAAGGGTATCGAACGGATATCATTGGGCACCACACGGATAGACTGCGTCGCGCTCCAGTCCGACCAATGACTCCATCGCACATCGTCTTTGTTTTTGCTCTCATATCCGATTCTGACATGCCAATCGTAACCATATTGGTTGGGAACGAGATGGGGCAGTGATATAAACTGGCTCTCGCTGGAGCGAACCGTTCCACTGTCGTAAATCAAACGCCCGGTGACACGTTCATGAACCTCTATCTGATAGACATTCTGTGAGACAGGCCAGCGTTCGAAATCTTCGTATTGCCAGCCCACTCTGATGAGTCCTTCGTCTACCACAACCATCCCACCGTTCTGATAATTGCAGGTGGTCTTGGTGATGTAAAATTTGGCATTTGCCAACAAACAAATGGATAATAGGAGGAGGAGGGTGATCGTTTTTCTCATGATGTGACGCATTTGAAAGCAAAATTATATAAAAACACTCTTAGTGAGAAATGTTTTTATTTATTTAACTCAACTTTGTCAAGTTGTAAAGACGAACATCAGCAGCGCAAATATCACGAACTGCGAACTGCGAACTGCGAATGGCCAGCAAGTTGAGCGTAGAGAAACTTGAATTCTTTTACCCATTAACGAGACACAGATTATAAAAAAATAGTAGATTGTTGTGAGAATTGACAAGTTTTTGTATTTTTGCATATCATGTGCGACCAGAAGTCGCAAAAGCAATTATTCAGCCCTCGGAGGAGGTGTCTGAATCTGCTGTTCCGTCAGCAGTAGCCTAGGCAGGCATGCGTGAGGGGCGACCCTTGGGTGTGAAGCCCTGCCGACAACGTGGCCACCCGTCGAGC
>CACZGH010000034.1 GCA_902780635.1 uncultured Prevotellaceae bacterium | reverse complement strand
CACCAGAACCCCAAGAGCCGAACCGCAATGCACGCTATCGCAATCCGAACGTCAGTCTGGCAGACCTGATTAAGGCCAACAGTCAACAATAGGTAATACTGGAAAAGCCGCGTGCGTTTGACCCTCGAGGGCAAAGCGAAGTTGACCCCCGAAAACTTTTTTATTTTGACCCCTGCTAATTCCTGGCCGACGGGGTCATTTTTATTTTGCCCGGTTACTTCCTGGCATTCATTTTTCGGACGCTTTCACCCGTAAGGTCGATCCTGTGTGAGGTGTGGACTATCCTGTCTAACACTGTGTCAGCCACTGTAGGGTCTCCGATGGCGTCATACCAGTTGGGTACGGGTAGCTGTGATGTTATGACCATCGATTTTCGTCCGTGCCGGTCTTCGATGATGTCAAGTAGGATTGGCCGTTCCTTTGCGTCTATTGGTGTGAGGAACGCATCGTCGAGGATGAGCAGCTTGCACCGCTCAATCTTCCTCAGCTCGTTCTCCAACGTGTTTTTTGCCTTGGCGACCTTGAGTGCCCCCAGAAGCTTCGACATGTTCGAATACAGGGTCTTGATGCCGCTCTTGCAGGCTTGGTAGCCTATGGCCGTGGCGAGGAAGCTCTTGCCTGTGCCGGACGACCCTGTGATGAAGAGGTTCTGCCCCTGGCTCACGAAGTCAAGCGAGAGCAGCCGTTCCATCTGGTTGCGGTCGAGTCCAAGGCGATGTTGTGCAAATGTTGTGCAAATCGGTATAAAGAAAAAGTCAAGTGCCTGATTTTCAAGCACTTGACTTTCCGATTTGTCGGGGTGACAGGATTCGAACCTGCGACACCCTGGTCCCAAACCAGGTGCGCTACCGGGCTGCGCTACACCCCGAATGCTACCCCATTTCTGAAATGCGGTGCAAAGGTATGAACTTTTTTTGTTCCCTGCAAATAATCTGTGGATTATTTTAAGAGATTTTGATCTTTAAATACTTTTTTGAGCACTTGCACGCCTCTTTCCACCTGTTCTTCGGTATGAGTAGCCATCAGGGCAAATCTCACGAGCGTGTCTTGTGGTGCACATGCCGGCGGGATGACAGGATTGATGAAGACGCCATTGTCGAAAGCCAGTTTGGTGACGATAAACGTCTTGTCCACGTCACGCACATAAAGAGGAATGATGGGGCTCTCGGTGTCACCAATCTCAAAGCCTTCCTCGCGAAAACGCTTGAGTGCATAGTTAGTGGTCTTCCAAAGATTCTCCATACGCTCAGGCTCAGTGCGGATGATGTGCAGTGCCTCACGGGCAGCGGCAGTAGCTGCTGGTGTATTCGATGCGCTGAAAATGTAGGTGCGGCAGGTATGGCGCAGATAGTTGATCGTATCAGAATCAGCTGCGACAAAACCACCGATGCTGGCGAGACTCTTGCTGAATGTGCCCATGATGATATCGACATCGTCGATGACACCGAAATGGTCGCACACTCCCCTGCCCTCTTTTCCAAAGACGCCGATGCCGTGAGCTTCGTCGACCATGATAGAGGCGTTGTATTTTTTCTTCAGTCTGACAATCTCTGGAAGATTGGCCAAGTCGCCCTCCATGGAGAACACGCCGTCCACCACAATCAGTTTAATGGCGCCCGGCTCACATTTCTGCAATTGCTTCTCAAGGTCCTCCATGTCGTTGTGCTTGAACTTCAGTTGCTTTGCGAAAGAGAGGCGTCTGCCGTCTACGATACTGGCGTGGTCGCGCTCATCGCAGATGATATAGTCCTCACGTCCACAAATCACTGCCAGAACTCCGGAATTGACAAAGAAACCTGTGGAGAAACACAGTGCGTCATCTTTATGTTCAAACTCGGCTAACTCTTTCTCCAATTGCACATGCAGGTCGAGCGTACCATTGAGAAATCTGCTCCCAGCACATCCTGATCCATAAACGTCAAGTGCGTCTTTTGCTGCCTTGATGATGCGTTCGTCACCGGTGAGGCCTGTATATGCATTGGAGCCAAACATAAGAACTTTCTGACCCTCCATATCAACTTCTGTGCCTTGTTTTCCGCTGATGGCACGGAAATAGGGATACACTCCCATCTCCATAAACTTCTGAGGTTCACGATAGTTCTTGTATCTTTCCTGTAATAATCCCATTACTCAAATAAGGTAATATTGGTTGCGAAATTTTATTTAGGCTGCAAAGTTACAAAAAAAAGACAAATGAAAGTGCCTTTTTACCCAGAAAAAACAAATAAATCGAAAAAAACATCCTTTTACGTCAAAAAATCATCAATTATTATTAATTTTGCAACCCGATTGAAAACAAAACGCTATGAGAGTTGCCTTCATCATGAACCCCATCTCCGGCTCGGTAAAAAAATCCGGCATCCCTAAGTTGATTGGCCAGTACATCGACCATGACAGATGGGATTATAATATAATGTATACGGAGAGAGCAGGCCATGCCACCACACTGGCGGCAGAGGCACGTGACAACGGCTATGACGTGGTCGTGGCCGTAGGAGGCGATGGTACCATCAATGAGGTGGGCAAGGCCCTCATCCATTCAGACACTGCCATGGCCATCCTCCCCTGTGGATCGGGCAACGGTCTGGCACGTCATCTTGGCATCCCTGTCAACATCAAGAAATCGATTGAGATCCTCAACAATTGCATCATCAAGGATCTGGACTACTGTAAGATCAATGAGCATCCCTTCTTCTGCACTTGCGGAATGGGCTTCGATGCGTTCATCAGTCAGAAATTCGCCGAGGGCAAGCGCCGTGGCCCTATTAAATATATAGAAAATGTGCTGATCGAAGGTCTGCGATATAAGCCCGAGACTTATACGATAGAAGACGAGAGCGGACGATATCATTATTCAGCCTACTTAGTGTCGTGCGCCAATGCGTCTCAGTATGGCAACAACGCCTACATTGCCCCCCAGGCCTCGATGAGCGACGGACTGCTCGACATCATCGTCATGGAGCCTTTCGACATCTTCGACGCCGCACAGGTGAGTTTTGATCTGATGAACAAGACCCTCGACAAGAGCAGCAAGGTGAAGACTTTCAAAGCCAAGAAAGCCGTGATCAAGCGCAAGGAGCCGGGACCGGTGCATTTCGACGGTGACCCCGTCATCATGGGCACAGAGATAGAAGTGTCGGTGGTAGAAAAAGGCATCAAGATGGTCTGCAACAGCGAGACGGAAAGTCTGGTGGCACCCAATGCGGTGCAGAATGCCATGTGCAACCTTTTCAACGACATCAGCGATGTGCGCAGCAGCGTGACCCATCAGAGCCGAAACATTCTTGCCATGAACAAACGGTTGTGGCGCAAACTTACCCGATAAGCACACACATTCTGCCTACAAGTAGAAGTCGCGTGTGATACCCCCATACCATTCTGAGCGCACCCCATGCGCTACCTCCAGCACCACCTCGTCGGTCTCCACCACGGCGGCGGGATGCTTGGCGTAGGCCACTAGATACCTCCTCACAGGTTTGCGAGGCGTGGTTCTGACAGCGGTCTGCCTGACAGTGAAGAGCCCACAGAGAGAAGCCTCCTCGTCGAACCGGCTCTTCGACTCGGCCGGAATGACAGCAGAGAATACCCCGTCGTCGGAGAGCAGCCGTACCACAGCGCCAAACAATTGGGCAAAGGGCAACGTGTCTGCATGACGCGCCACCATCCGTTGCGTGTCAGGATTTCTCAACGCATTCTCAAAATAGGGCGGATTGCTGACGATGGCGTCATACGACAGATGCTCCTCCGCCCCGGCAAACGCCTGAATAGACGCATTCACTAGTTTCATCCTTTCTGAAAAAGGCGACCGGCTCACATTGTCAAGAGCCTGCGCGTAGGCCATTTCATCAATCTCCACGCCTTCAACATGAGCGTCGGGAAACCGCTGAGCCATCATCAGGGCAATGAGGCCTGTGCCAGCGCCGATATCGAGAATGCGTCTGCCACCACTAGCCCATGCACCCAGCAACACACCGTCGGTGCCCACTTTCATGGCACAGCGGTCTTGCCAGACCACAAAGCGTTTGAATCTGAAAAAAGTATTTGGCATCGTCTATAATTTCACTGTTTCCACTTCAATGCTGCAAATTTATATAAAAAACCGATATCATAAGCACGTACAATAAAGATTTTCACTTTTCTTTTGGTGAAGGTTGCACCTCTATCATCCTTGGAAGGTTGTCCTCTTGAAGCGACCATATGCGTATTACGGTGTAGGAATGCGGGGGTACGAGCCTTTTTTTTGCTT
Source organism: uncultured Prevotellaceae bacterium (assembly GCA_902780635.1). Classification (GTDB taxonomy): domain Bacteria; phylum Bacteroidota; class Bacteroidia; order Bacteroidales; family Bacteroidaceae; genus Prevotella. The sequence goes on along the minus strand of CACZGH010000034.1, from coordinate 33,580 downwards.
ATTTACATACTATTTTGGATATATTATGAAAAAAGTGGTTAAAGTCTTATTGTGTTAAAAAATAAATGCCGACATTTGCACGCTGAAACAAAGACCCATGTGTTTTAATAATATATTTTCACATCAGTCACAAAAACAGAATGAGAAAACTATTGTTTCTATTTGTCGCCATCCTCTTCGCCCCTGTTGGGGCCATGGCTGACAACGGACCTGTAGCTTCAGATGTCACACCTGTAGACACACAGTATGTGTGGAACAACAACCTCAACGAAATCGTCGTGACAGGACAAGGTGGAGCCGTTTCTAAACGTCGTCTTTCGTCTAACATTACCAAACTTTCTTCAGCAGAACTAGACAAACTTCCCACAGGGCGTATTGACCAAATGTTGCAAAACGCACTGCCCAACGTGCAGTTCACACTCACCAACGGGCAACCCGGCACCACTTCCATCATCAAGTCGCGCGGCATGTCGTCCGCCTTCACCAACTCCACACCCGTCATCTACGTCGACGGTGTGAGAGTGGACAATATGAACACCGGTTCGGAACTCTTCAATGTGATGAACAACGCCTACGGCTCCATCAACGGACAGACCGCTGCTTCAAGCGCCATCGGCGACATCCCCATGGAGAACATCGACCATATAGAATATGTGCCAGGTGGAGCCGCCACAACGCTCTACGGCTCTGATGCTGCCAATGGTGTGATACAGATATTCACCAAGAACCATGGCGCAGGGCGTTTCAATGCCTCCGTGACCACTCAGTTGGGCATCGATGTGGCCAACTCGCAATACTATCACTTCGACCGCACGAAAGACCTGTTGCACAAGACTGGCTTTGAACAGAAATACGGACTGGCCTTCTCTGGTGGCGACGAGCGCATGGGCTACTCCTTTGGAGCCAGCATGAGCCAGAACACTGGGACACTCATCCACGACGGCAACGAGCAGCGGAAATATGACCTGCGTTTCGGATCCTCCATCCGCATGAACTCGATGCTGAAATACACCAACTCGTTTGGCTTCGTGGCAGAAGACTACCGGCGCAACCGCAACGGCAACCAAGGTTTCTACACCGGACTGTGGTTTGCCGAAGGCGCGGCTGCCGCCAATTTCACCTATCAAGCTGAGGACGGGAGTCTGCAGAACTTCCCGGCCGACATTGATAGTGCCTCCCCCTACGTCTACAACAAGATGAAAGACTTCGTCTCCAAGGCAGAGGCCCTGCAAGACCACCGGGAGGAAGTGAAGCGTTTTCAGACCTCACAACAGTTAGAGTTCAAGCCCACACGCTTCTTGACCTTCCACGCCACCCTTGGCCTCGACTACCGTTACAACACCGACAAACTGGTGGAGACCAACCACTACCTCATCCACACCCAGATGAAGCCCGAAGGTACTACCGATGCTGGCTCCGTGGGCAACTACGACCGCAACTACTACGGTATCACCGGTGAGATCAACGGCCAGTGGAAAGTGTACCATGCCGAATGGCTCAGCAATATCCTCACAGGAGGGTTTCAGTATTTCAGCACCCATGACCACCAGAGCCTGTATAAAGGGCAAAACGTACGCGACGGGGCACGCATCATGTCGGGAGCAGGTGTCATCCAAGCCGACGAGTGGCTCAGCTATCTGCACAACTATGGCTGCTACCTCCAGGACAACCTCGGCATCAACAACCGATACTTCCTCGACTTAGGACTGCGCCTGGACTACAACACCGCCTTCGGCGAGCAGGTGGGTTGGCAGGCCTATCCCAAAATAGGACTGTCGTACATCCTCTCTGATGAGCCATGGATGCGTCCCCTTGTTTTTGAGGGATGGGTCAACTCTCTGAAACTGATGGCCAACTTCGGTGTGGCCGGCAGTTATCCTCCCGCTTTTGAATACCAGCGTACCATCGACGTGAGTTCTTACCTCGACCGTCAGGCCAACACCTTCGGAAAGAACGGCAATCCCAACCTCGGCCCAGAGAGGAAATACTCCTACGAGGCCGGTTTCCAGGCCACCCTTTTCCAACGTGTCATCGACCTGGGCCTCACCTATTATTTAGCCATCACACACGACGCTCTCTTCAACGTGCCCACCCTGCCCTCCTCAGGCCAGAGCAGCTCCTACTTGGCCAACATCGGCAAGATACGCAACAACGGCGTCGAGATGTTTGTTGGTGCCCATATCATCAACACCCATGACTGGGGGCTGACCGTCAGAGGGTCACTCAACACCAACTATAACAAAGTGCTCTCCACAGGAGGACTCGTACCCTTCGCCATCGGAGGTTTTTCTTCACGCACCATCGTCACCGTCGTGGAGGAGGGCAAGTCGGTGGGTTTCTTACGAGGTACTGCCACCACCCTGCATGCTGACGGCTCTGTAGACAAGACGTTCTACAATCAAGACCTGGGTCGCACCGTGCCTACACTCTATGGCAACTTCACCCTAACAGCCCGCTGGCGACAACTCAACCTCACTATCAGCGGTGACTATCAGGCCGGAGCCTACGTCCACTCTTTCGACCGACAGTTTCGTTTTGCCAAGGGCATCAAAGACGAAGCCATCCCCGAGGCGGCCCTCGCTGGCACCACACAAGCCAAGACATGGCTCAACTTCACCAATTTCTTCGTAGAGAAAGCCGACTTCGTGAAAGTGCGCAACATCGGCGTCGATTACACCTTCCGATTCCCCAAGTGCCGCATCCACGAGCTCTTCTTGGCCCTCAACTGCTACAACCCACTCTCATGGACCAGCAGCAGCGTAGACCCAGAAGCCGTGCTGAGTGGAGCACGAACCCAAGGTTCCATCGCTACTGGCGGACTGAGCTACAGCAGTTACAGCCAGCCCCGTCAATATGTCATGACGGCCAAAGTGAGTTTTTAACCTGATTGTACACCACCTGATATCACAGAAATATGACACGATACAGAAGATATATCACCCTGATCATGGCAGCCGCACTGATGGGCAGCTGCGACCTGGTGACCCCTGACGAGATTGTCAACCCCAATGTAGATGAGAAGGCCTTCCTTCGCTCAGACAACCCCATGGAGACCTGGGTGAACGGCACGGAAAAAGAGTTGGCGCTCCATCTGTCAGACTTCGTGGAGATGATGGAAATCCTCTCTGACAACTATTTCAACAATTTCACCCGTTCGAGCAAGGTGTTCGACATACCACAATTGCTCTATACCGATGCCGACGTGACCAACCTGCAGCGCCATGTGGGAGCACTGCGTGAGATGGCCGACTATGGACTGACAAAAGTGGCCGAGGCCGACCCTCACGCTACCAATGCACAGCGGTTTAAGCTACTCTACATCAAGGCCTACTCTTTTATTTTGGCCGGCGACTTCTTCCGCGCTTTGCCCACAGAGAATGGAGGCGAAGCCGTGGAATGGAACGGACAGATGCAGCGAGCCATGGAAGTGCTCGACGAAGCCCTCCCGTTGGCACAAGATGACAACGACCGCGCACTCATCCACACCCTTTACGCTCGCGCCGCCCATCGAATAGGCTTCCGCGACGTAGCTGTCACTCATGCTCGGCAAGCGTTGTCTCTCAGCGGTGATTTGTGCCGTCAGGTGCAATTCGATAGCAAAAACGGTGTGTTCAACACCGCCCAGGAGGCCATCTGGACTGACTGGTTTCAACCGCTGCCACGACTCGACTTCCTCGACCCCAAATATTTCCAGCTGAGCAGTTCTGACCAACGCCCCATCACCATCGCCAAGGCTGAGGAGAGCTACCTCATCTTAGCGGAGGCTGCAGTGGCCACTAATGACCTGGCCAACGCCAAAGCCCAGCTCACCACCCTCCTGCGGCTGGTTAGCAACCGCCCAGTGCAGACAGACATCAACGACCAACTTGAAGGACGCTACAACGGCGGACTGAAAGCATTCCCCAACGACCCTGTCTATCGTGTGCAGGCGTCACCCAACGACACGCTGCGCAGCGGACTTATCATCGACCGCCGCCCACCCTGCCTCATCAACGTGGCTTATATCTCAGGAACCTCTGTCACCCAAGACATGATTGATGGGTTGCGCGACCATGACAGCGCACTCGAACTCGTCTATCTCATGCGTCAGGAGATTTTCTTCGCCGAAGGGCGCCGTCCTGCCGACTTAGGCATCCGTCTGCCACTCTGTGAGGTGGAAGCCGCCAATCAGAAAGATCCCACCGCCTACACCGAGGCGTGGATACCCTCTTTCATACCACAAAACTACGGATTGGATGACTTCACGGTGGACGAGGCCGCCAAAACGGTGACCATCAAATACAATATGAACCGTGTCATCGTAGACAACGCGCACTCTGCCAGCGTGGCACCGTTTGAAGATAAAAGATGAAAAATTAAAAGATGAAGATTGAAGGATGAGAGAAAGACAGTCTTCTGAAAGATATAGGCTTGTGATCACCATGGTGCTGGCCATGGCGCTGAGTATCAGCGTCCATGCGCAATCGCAGGAGAAAGCGCGCTATGTGATGCTCATCACCATCGATGGTCTGCGTGCAGAGATGATCGACGACCCACTGATGCCGTCGCCATTTCTGAAAATGATGAGCCGCGACGGACTGCGTATTGGCCGCGTGATAGGCGTACCACCGGCTGCCACCTACCCCTCGCACACCACGCTGGTCACCGGCGAGGTGCCTGCGCGCCACAGGGTATTCTACAACCGGCCCTTTCTGTGGAACAAAGACACTGCACGCATCAGCTATTGGTATGCCGACAGCATCGCCGTGCCCACCATCTGGCAGCGGGCACACGAGGCAGGGATGACTACCGCCTCACTCTTCTGGCCCGTGTCGACAGGCAGCCCATACATCGACTACAACGTGCCCGAATTCTGGTCGCTCGACTACAGCTGCGACCAAATGGAGTATATCAAACCCTACTGCACACCTGCGGGCATCCTCGACGAGCTAGAGCGCAACGCCTGCGGACGACTCGACACCATCACCTATCAGGCAGGGTCGCTGCAGCGTGACGGACGCACGGCGGCTATGGCCAACTACCTGATGAACCACTACCAGCCACGGCTGATGACCATCCACCTCATCACCACCGACTACAGTCAGCATGCACTGGGAACCCATAGTGAGCGACTGTTGCAAGACGTGGCGAGTGCCGACCACGCAGTGGGCACCATCATCGAAAATCTGCGTCTGACACACCGTATGGACAGCACCGTGGTCATCGTCACTGGCGACCATGGCTTCTGCGACTACAGTCAGACACTCAGCCCCAACGTATGGCTCACACGCGCCGGACTGCTCAGCGAACAGCCAGGCGGCGAATGGAAAGCCTGCTTCTACGGTGGGGGAAACACTAGTTTTCTGTATTTGCGCAAAGCCAACGACACCAAGACGCTGCGACGCATCAGACGGATGCTCGACCAATTGCCGGCAGAAGAGCGGGCCCTGTTTCGTATCGCAGAAAAAGAGGAACTGACCGCCAAGGGTGCCGACCCTGCTGCAGCCCTGGCCCTGGAGCCTGTGGTGGGTGTTGCTGTCACCAACAATCGCACTGGCGAGGTGGTGGCACAACGGAAAGGTGGCACTCACGGTTTCATCAGTGGTCAAGACGCCACTACTTTCATCGCCTACGGCGCCGGCATCACTCCAGCGCGGCAAGACTCCATCCGCCAGACCGACATTGCGCAGTGGATCTGGGAGAGATTAAAGATGAAAGATGAAAGATGAAGATTGAAAAATGAAATAATGAGATAAAACACCCCTCAAACTATGGCCAAGGACAAAATCGCTTATGTATGCTCCAACTGCGGACAAGACTCGCCCAAATGGGTGGGAAAATGTCCCGCATGTGGGCAGTGGAACACCTACAAAGAGATACGCATCAGCAACGACAGTGGCACAATGGCGGCCAAGTCGGCGGCGCAGACCGTGCGCCGGTCACTGACAGACAAAAACCATGCACGGCAGTTGAAAGACATCTCCACCCGTGAGGAGCCACGCATCGACATGCACGACATGGAGTTCAATCGCGTGCTGGGCGGTGGCCTTGTGCCCGGCTCCATCGTGCTCTTAGGCGGCGAACCGGGTATAGGCAAGAGTACCTTGACGCTGCAGACCATCCTCAACATGCCTGAGAAACGCACACTCTACGTGAGTGGTGAGGAAAGCGCCCACCAACTGAAGATGCGTGCCGAGCGCATCGGCAAGGGCGACAGTGAACAGGTGCTCATCCTCTGCGAGACCTCCTTGGAGAGCATCTTCTCTCATATCAAAGAGGAGAAACCCGACCTGGTGATCGTCGACTCCATACAGACCATCTCTACGGAGGATGTGGAGAGTTCGCCGGGCAGCGTGACACAGGTGAGGGAGTGTGCCTCTGCACTGCTACGCTTCGCCAAGTCGAGTGGCATCCCTGTCATTCTCATCGGACATATCAACAAGGAGGGCACATTGGCTGGCCCGAAAATTCTGGAGCATATCGTCGACACGGTGATACAGTTTGAGGGCGACCAGCACTATATGTACCGCATCCTACGCTCCATCAAAAACCGCTTCGGCAGCACCAGCGAACTGGGTATTTATGAGATGCAGCGCTCAGGACTGCGACCAGTAAGTAATCCGTCGGAACTGCTCCTCACACAAGATCATGAGGGGCTCTCGGGCATCGCCATCTCATCGGCCATCGAAGGCATACGTCCATTCTTGGTGGAGACACAGGCTCTCGTCTCTACGGCAGCCTATGGCACACCGCAGCGATCGGCCACGGGATTCGACCAGCGGCGACTCAACATGCTGTTGGCAGTACTGGAAAAACGGGTGGGTTTCAAACTGGTGCAGAAAGATGTCTTCCTGAATATCGCAGGAGGTTTGCGTGTCACCGATATGGCGATGGACCTGAGTGTCATCGCTGCTGTATTGTCAAGCAATGTCGACACCGCCATCGAGCCAGGCTGGTGCCTGGCCGGAGAAGTGGGTCTGAGTGGTGAGGTGCGTCCCATCAACCGCATCGAACAACGGGTAGCCGAAGCCGAAAAGTTAGGCTTCAGCCATATCATCATCCCGAAATATAATCTGAGTGGCCTCAACACCCAAAAGTTGCAGATACAACTGCACCCTGTAAGGAAAGTGGAAGAGGCGCTAAGAGAATTGTTTGGGTAGTTTTACCTACCCAAACATCATCATTCATTCAACGAAGAATGCCAATCACTGCATCGTCCTTATAGGAAAGAGCACTACACGTCCTCTACATACACCGTCTTATCCACTATTCCAGCTCCGGCAAGAGCCTCACGGCGCTCCGTGCAGGTGCCGCAGCGGCCGCAATGATGCTCACCGCCTTTATAGCATGACCATGTCTCAGAATAATCGATGCCGAGGGCTTTGCCACGGAGGGCAATGTCGGTCTTAGTGATGTGGGTGTAAGGGGCGAGAAGGCGCACACCGACAAAAGTGCCCTGTCGGATCGCCTCATCCATGGCAGAGACAAACTCGGGGCGACAGTCTGGATAAATGGTGTGGTCGCCTCCATGGTTGGCCATCATCACATTTTTCAATCCATTACTTTCCGCCAAACCTGCGGCGATAGAGAGCATGATACCGTTGCGGAAAGGCACAACGGTAGATTTCATATTCTCCTCATCATAGGAACCTTCGGGAATCTCTTCCCCACCCTTCAACAGCGAACTTTTGAAATAGTCGGCCATAAAGCTCAGCGGTATGGTGATATGAGGGATGCCGAGACGCCGACAATGCATCTCGGCAAACGGTATCTCACGGCTGTTGTGCTTGCTGCCATAGTCGAAGGAGACACCCAATGCGATACGGTCTTGCATCTCATAGAGCAGTGTGATGCTGTCCATCCCACCGCTCACGATAATGACAGAGTCTTTCTCACTCATTTGGCTGCGATACATTCTATTTCCACCAATGCACCTTTAGGCAATGTCTTGACAGCCACGGCAGAGCGTGCTGGGAAGGGACTGGTGAAGAAGGAGGCATAAACCTCGTTCATCGCAGCGAAGTCGCCCATATCGGCGAGGAAGACGGTGGTTTTCACCACATTGGAAAGTGAGAGACCAGCTGCAGCGAGGATTGCCTGTGCATTGAGAATCGACTGGCGGGTCTGCTCCTTGACACCACCTTCGGGGAAGGCACCCGTGGCCGGGTCGATAGGCAGTTGACCTGAAGCGAAAACAAATCCATTGGCCTCGATGGCCTGGCTGTAAGGACCGATGGCTGCAGGAGCCTTTTCTGTGCTAATTTGTGGCATGAGTCTTTATTTTTTATGGGTTTGAGTTTTTGATGTAAGGGGTGTTGCTATGATATAGCAACAAACAGAACTGGGGGAGGTATCGAGCCGGGGGGAGGTCTCTAATAAAACCTCACGTCGGCGATGATGGTGGCCCCGACAGCGGCATTGAGTTGTTTGACATACTGTGTGCGCATCATCGAGAGGTCGGCACGGAGAGCCGGGTTGCTTATTTTCACCATCAGGGTCTGGTTGTAGATGTGCTTCTCCACCGTGTAGCGAGCCACTAGATCGCCAGCCACCTTGGGCCATGCATCGAGCAGGCGCCGCTGTAGTAGCGGTGTCTCCAGGCCTGCTTCTCGCAAATAGAGGTCGAGCAAGCTCCCGAAGGGTTGTACCTCACGTCTGAACATCGTTGGACTCTTTGAGTGTGATGTCACCATTCTCCACGGAGAATATTTTATAGTCGAAAGAGTAATGGTGTAAGATTTGATTCAGATGATCACGATTGGTATCAGTGATGAAAATTTGTCCGAAGTCGTCACCCGACACCACCTTAACGATCTGCTCCACCCGATGCGCATCGAGTTTGTCGAAGATGTCGTCAAGCAGCAACAGGGGTGTGGTGCGGCTGTTGGTGCGGCGGAGAAAGTCAAACTGCGCCAGTTTGAGGGCAATGGCAAACGACTTGCTCTGCCCCTGACTGCCCTCCCGCTTCATCGGGTAGCCACCGATGCGCAGGTCGAGGTCGTCGCGGTGAATGCCATGCAGCGAGTAGCCCACGGCTCGGTCTTTCATACGGTCACGCTGGATGACCTCCAAGAGCGGTCCGCGCTGACAATGAGAGATATATTCCACCGACACCACCTCCCGTTGGTCGCAGATGGTCTGATAGATCTGCTGGAAGACAGGAATAAACTCTTCTATGAACTGATGGCGGAGCGCATAGATACGTTCGCCCTCAGTAGCCATCTGCCGCTCCCAGATGTCGAGCAGTTCTGGGTCGGGCTCCTCTTCCATTTTGAGCAGGGCATTGCGCTGCTGCAACGCCTTGTTGTAATTGTTGAGCGCGTAGATATAAGTGTTGTCATACTGTGCGATGACCACATCCATCAACCGGCGCCGTTCCTCACTGCCTCCATCAATGATGAGCGTGTCGGAGGGAGACACCAGAATGAGCGGCAACAGTCCGATATGCTCCGAGAGTCGTTTGTACTCTTTCTTGTTGCGCTTGAAATGCTTCTTCTGTCCGCGCTTCATCCCACAGTAGACCTGCTCTTCCTCACCGCGTTCGTTGGTATAAAAGCCTTCGATGACGAAGAAGTCGCGGTCGTGGGTGATAGTCTGCGAGTCGATGACGTTGAAAGCACTACGACAGAAGGACAGGAAATAGATGGCGTCCAGGAAATTGGTCTTCCCCATCCCATTGCTTCCTATGAGACAATTCATCTTCGGCGACAAGTCGACCGTTGCCGCCAAGATGTTTTTATAGTTCATGATGGAAATACGCTGAAGTGTCATGCTGATGCCTTGCCTCGCTGTTTTTCTCAGCAAAGGTACAAGAATTATGGATAAAAATGAAAAAAGTCTTTAAAAATTTCAGTATATGGGATAAAATAAGTAATTTTGCGTCGCAATTTTGCGCACCCCTATTTTGAATACAAAACTTAATAAAAAAATAATGGCAAAACAGAAAAAAGCAACAAAGGGCAATCAGGAGATGAATGAAGCCCTTAACAAGTCGGAAGCCTTCTTTGAGAAGTACAAGAAGGCTATTATTGGTTGTCTGGTGGCTCTGGTCGTGCTGATCGTAGCCATCACCATGTATAACAACTACGCTGAGTCTCGCAACGAGAAAGCCAGCACCGCTCTGGCCAAGTGTCAGGAGCTCTTCATGATGCAAAACTTTGACAAGGCCCTGAAGGGTGACAGTCTGGGTGCTCCCGGCTTCATCCAGATAGCCAACGACTATAGCAGCACCAAGGCCGGCAACCTGGCCAAGCTCTATGCAGGTCTTTGCTATGCCAAGCAGGACAAGTGGCAAGAGGCTGTGAAATATCTTGATGACTTCGACACCAAAGACGACATGATGGTGAGCCCCCTCGCCATGGTGGCTGTGGGTGACGCCTACGCCAACGTGAAGCAGCTGGACAAAGCCATCGACGCTTTCAAGAAAGCCGCCAGCATGGCAGACAAAGCCACCACAACTGGCTACAACAACACTGTTTCTCCCATCGCTCTTCAGAAAGCCGCCATCATCCTGATCGACCAGAAGAAGAATGATGAGGCCCTGAAAATCTTCCAGGACATCAAAGCCAAATATCTTGGTTCACCTGTACAGCAGGATGTGGACAAATACATAGAATATCTGACAAAATAATGGCTACAGCACTTCACCCCCTCTCCTCCTACGACGAGTCTAAAGTGCCCGACGCCAGCAATATGTGCTTCGGCATCGTCGTGTCGGAATGGAACAGCGAGATCACCGACGCACTGCTCAAGGGAGCGGTCAGCACGCTCGAAAAGCACGGCGCTCTGCCTGAGAACATCCATGTGAAGACCGTGCCCGGTAGCTTTGAGCTCATCTACGGTGCCCACCAGATGACCCTCAACGGCGGCTATGACGCCATCATCATCTTAGGTAGCGTCATCCGCGGCGAGACACCTCACTTCGACTACATCTGCCAGGGTGTGACCGCCGGTATCGCACAGCTCAATGCCAAGAGCGAGATACCTGTCATCTATGGTCTGTTGACCACCGACACCCTTGACCAGGCCCGCGACCGTAGTGGTGGCAAGATGGGCAATAAGGGTGATGAATGTGCAGTAGTTGCCATCAAGATGGCCAAATTTTAAATTGATATACCTTACTAGGAGGCATCCCATGAAGAGGATGCCTCTTTTTGGATAGGCACTATCAGTGTCCACCAGTCATAGAAAAACAAAGAGAATGGATATGAAAATCATGAGACTCCTTATTGTATTATGCTTCGTCTGTGGGCTGACAATGCCCTCTGCGGCACAAGAGCGCACGTTCGGCAAAAAAGAACAGCCCCAACCCAAGCCAATACATCCGAAGACCACACCCATGATGGGCGATATGCTGCATGTGAGAAACAGCAAGCCCGGTCTGCTGAAAGAGAAAATCGGTCCCGATGCCATCAACAGGGTGAGGCGACTCACCATCGAGGGTCTGCTCAACGGAGATGACATCAAGATCATCAAAAGAATCTGCGACCGCACCACCTGTAAGAATGACAATGGGCGCTCCATCGACAACTATGTGGATCTGGATCTCACGAGAGCCAATTTCGTGAACAGCTACAGCACCGACCGCGACATCATCAGCAATGACATGTTTTCTGCCATGGACCATCTGCGGACCATCCGTCTGCCGGAATACACACGTGAGATTGGCCGCCATGCATTCTACAACTGTGGAAAACTGGAGACAGTGGACATGCCAGGCAGCGTGAGGGTCATTGGCGACGAGGCCTTCAGCCGCTGCGATCGTCTGCAGACCATCATTTTGTCACGCTCACTGACAAGAATAGGAAGGAGAGCCTTCTCGGAATGCAAGCGTCTCAGACACGTCGTACTGCCACAGTCGCTCACTATCATCGGCGAGGAGGCCTTCAGAGGGTGCGGCCTGACAGACATCCATCTCAACAGCCAACTGCAAACACTAGGCTGGAACGCTCTGGCCGACAATCCCCTCACAGAGATTTACATCCCTAGAAACACACATATCGACGGTGGACAGCCTGGTAACAATCCCAGCCTGCAACAGATCGACGTGGAGCAAGGCAACCGTGAATATACCAGTGTGGGAGGCGTGCTCTACGACTATGACATGACGACCCTTTTGCTCTGTCCGGAAGCGAAAAATGGCATGCTGAATGTACCTCATGGCATCACCACTATCGCTGAGAACGCCTTCGCCTATTGCCAGCTGTCACAAGTGGCGCTGCCAGCCTCGGTCAATAACATCGAGAAAGGTGCCTTTATGAATTGCGCCCAATTGCAGCAAATGATGATCCCCGAAGCGGTGAACAGGATCTCTCCCTCTACTTTCAGTGGTTGCAAAAATCTGCGTAGCATCCATCTGCCGATGCATCTCACCTTAATAGCCGCTTCGGCATTCCGAGACTGTGTGTCGCTGCAGGGACTCATTCTACCCAACTCTTTGACAACCATCGGAGAGCATGCCTTCCAGGAATGCGGCTCTCTTACGATGCTTACCATCCCTTCGCTCGTGACCAAAATACCAGAAAGCTGTTTCCGCAACTGCAATGGGCTGCAGACCGTCGCTTTACACAACGGCATCACCAGCATCGGCAAAGAGGCGTTCAGAGGTTGTCTCACGATGACCCATCTGGCACTGCCCAACTCGCTGCTCACCATCGGCGACGAGGCCTTCCGCTCCTGCTCGGCGATGCGCGAGTTTGTCATCCCCGCTTCAGTGACTGAAATAGGTAACAAACCCTTCATCAAATGTGAGCAGTTGCAGCGCATCGTCTGCCGTGGCGCACAGCCACCGACACTGAAAAGCAACGGCAGCGAGAAAATACCGCTCTACGTGCCAAGAGGCTTTGCCAGCCTATACAAAAAAGCAAAAAACTGGAAGAAATTCAAGACAATCATAGAAGAATGATTGATTGAAGGAGTTCAGAAGTCCAGGAGAAAAAGAATAAAAGAATAAAAAAGTTGAGGAGTTCAGAAGTATTGTCTGAACTCCTCAACTTCTAATATATCACTTCACCACAATCTTTCGCCCATTGCGGACATAAATACCGGCAGGAAGTCCCTCCATGGAGGTGGCATTCTTGCGGATCAGACGGCCGCTAAGGTCGTAGAGATCATTGGTATCTGTACGAGGCATGGTGATAGAGTCGATGCCATCGGAGACCGAGACTACAAAGAGTAGTCCCTCGGACAAGCGGGAGGTATCCCACTCGATACCCGACTGCATGTCGAGGATGGGTGTTCCATTCATGGCCTGTGCGCTCCAAACCCGGATGGAGTCGCCTGGTGACAAGGTATGTGTGGTGGTGACGGTGACACGCAGCACACCATTCATCGTCAGGGTGCCAATGTCGGAAATGGTGGTACATCCACTGGAATAAGACGTGGCACATTGATGAGCCTTCACCTCGTAGACACTATTGGCATTGAAGGTCACATTCTTGCCCCCAAAGAAGAGGGTGCCAGTGTATGCGGTGGCAGAAGCTCCAGGTTGTAGAGTGCCATTGACCACAACACTTGAATTTTTGAGCGGACGGGTGGTAGTATTGGTGCCCGACAAGATGCCTCCCTCGGCCACAGTGAGCCGACCTGTGCCTAAGACGCCTGATGAAAGCAACAACTCGCCCTCGCTGACCGTAACAAATCCTGTGTGGTCGCTGGTGCCCGAGTAGGTGATTCTCCCCTGCCCTTTTTTCACAAAGTTGGCATTGGAGGTGACTTTCCCACCCCATGTCCAGTTGGTGTCATCGCCCACCTGCCAGGTGTTGGCGCCGGCAGAAGACCCATTGCTGAATGTACAGGAGCCTCCCAGGCTGCCCGTGCCTGTGACCTTTCCTATATGATAGGTCTTGCCACTGTTCTGCAGTTCCACGCCACTTGGGATATTGAAGGTGCCATGAGGCATCCCATAACTATTGTCGAGGGTAAAGCGGCTGTCGCTGCTATGCACCGTACAAGTGATGGTGCCCTCAAAGGCTGACCAGTTGCCCTGAATCTGCGTGCGAGTAGCATTCCATCCACTGCCCACAACGACGGGACAATAGACGGTGAGATTGCCCTTGCCTGTCAGTTTGTTGCTATATGAGCCACGGTCCACCAAACGCCAAGTGCCTTTCTTGCCTTGTGGCACATCGATGGCGTAGCTCGAACTGGTGTTCTCATACAGTGTGCCATTCTGGAATTCCACTGTCTGTGCCGGTGTATTAGCATTGACACACTGCACCGTGCCACCTGCGATGACCAGACGCTGCAACTGGCTGTTGGAGACATTGAGTTTCATCCAGCCAGAGCCTTTCTTGGTGAGTGTGGTGCCCGTCATAGCACGGTCGACGATGAAATCGCCGAAGTTGGAGATGACACCACCTTCCTCACCGAGCAACTGGATAGAAGAACCGTTGGTGACTGCTGTCGTGGTGCGCAACTCGGCTCCATTCTCAATGACAAACTTTGAGGCCAGGGTGGAGACCGCTCCCAGATTGCCCTTCGCCTGATTGGCGTTGGACAAGGATGAGACGGAGACGGTACCGCCCGAGATGCGTGTGCCACCGGTGTAAGTGTTGTCGGTAGTGACATTGAGAGTACCGGTGCCACGCTTCACCAAAGTGGTCTTACCCACCAGTGAGCCAGAGCCCTTGAAGGTGTAAGGATTGTCATTGTTGTCGACGATAATGCTGTCGGCCTCAATTTCACCTGACAAGACCACATTGAACTGTGATGCGTTATCAGTGAAGTGGACATTATCGCCGGAGACGAAACTATCCTGCTCGCCACTGACGTTGGTGAAATTCTCCGTGGCAGCCACATCCCAGGTGTCGCTTACCGTACCCGTCCAGTAGATGTCGCCATTGTCGCGCATACTGCTGATATCAAGATAAAGCCGTCCATCCTCATAAGCGAGCGCGCTCTTCATCTTGGTGCCTAAGCCAAGGATGCGGATGTCGTCAATATTGCCTTCCACCTTTCCCACCTCGCCCAGCAGATAGCGACCAACTTGTGGGGTGTCGCTGTCATGGCAGACAAACTCGAAAACGGGGGTGAGGTATTCCGGACCGTATTTCCAGTCTTTGGTCTCTATTGAGAGGAACCTTGCGTTGACTTGGTCGGCGGTGAGGTCGTCATAGAGATCGAAAATGACACGTGAACCAAAGCCTTGCATAAGCGAGTCAGTACTGATCGTGCCCTTATGGTCGGAGTGGCCTGGACGCAATTTGGCGTCATAGTCCATCTTGATACTACGGAAAGCGCCACCATCGCTGTTCAACTCAGCAAAGCGATTGAGCCACAAGGTCGATTGGAGCAAAGTGCCGTCAAATTCGACCACACCGGCCCAAATGTCTGTGTTGCCAGTGTATTTCTGCTCCACCTTAGGCAGACGCAGGATACCATCGCCTTGTTTGACAAGACGTGTCTTTCCATCGAAAGCTCCACCCTCAACAGTACAGGTGTAGTATACATAATTGATCTTGGGATTGCCAGCGGTGTTGGTGCTGTTGGTGCCTTGCACCCATGACGGCACGTTGAACGTGGCCACCCAGGGTTTTGCACCTTCAGAGACGGAGACATGGGTGTCGTTGGTTTCACATACAATGACGTGTTGGCCGTCATACGATGCGTCGATGACGCCGCCGTTGGCTATCTCGGTGCGGCCGGTCATAGTGAGGGGCGGTGGTGCCACGGTGATCTTCTCCAGTTCGCCAAGGAAGTAACTGGCATGCGGCGGCTGGTTGTAACCCATCGACTCCCACACCATGCCCTGACGGTACTGATGGTCATGCCAAAGGGTGTAATTGCGCCAGGGGGTCGCCAGGTTGGTGGTATAGACACGGATGTATCGGTTGTCGCTGGTACGCGCCACAATCTCCTCACGCCAGTCGCCTAAGATATCGCCGGTGGCTGAGGGGGTGTTCTTTGTCCAGTTGCAATTGGCTGTGCCTGTGGCCGTGAAAACAGTGGTGCCATCGGCCTTACAAACACGGCTGGCACCCTCGCGGCTGCTGGCTCCGTCGAGTCCCTCTTCGAGGAGGTCGCCGTCCCAGTAGATGCGGAAATTGTTGGTAAAGCCCGATGGTGCGCCAGAAATCACTTTATCAGCAACTGTAGAGACCACACCCGACTGCGACGAGTGACCGATACAACCAGGATAATCATTGGAGAAGTTGCCACAGAGGGCACGTCCGTCATCACTGGTGGACTGCAGTCGGTAGTAAATCTTGGAGGTGGTGGCGTCACGGTAGTTCATAGCAGGGCTGCTCTCGTTGCATGTGAAAATCTCCTGACCATGACGGTAGGGGTCGAAGTCGCTGCAGTGCTGTGCGTCGCCATGCCCAAGACCTGTGGTGGAAAGTCCCTGGCCATTGTCGTCGATGACCATCGAGCCAAAGACGATCTCGTCGCGCCCGTCCCAGTCGACATCGGCTATACCGTAATTATGGTATCCTTGACCGAAATAGGGACCAGAGTTGCCACTCTTCCATTCCCAGTAAAGTGTGAGCAAATGGGTCTGGGGATTGACGGAGAACGCCTTGAAATGATGCTTGGTGTAGCAACCACGCCCCAGGAAAATGTAGGGATGCCGTCCATCGAGAAAAGGTGCTCCGAAATAGTGCTTCGTAGAGCGGTGGCCATAGCCATCTCCCCAATCGTTGGCATCGCCACGTGGCAAGGGATAAGACATCCACTTGGCGCCACTGGGGCCAATAGAATAGGGTTTGGCGGTGGCGCCCTCCATATACAGCAGATATTCAGCACCTGTATTGGTATAGGTCATGTTGGCGGTATGGGTCACTGTGTTGCGGGTGTTGACATTCATATTTCCCACCTCTGTCTTCGTGCCATCAGGGTGATAAATAATCATGTTGTCTGCGCCACGCATAAGCACCTCCGCCTTGCCGTCGCCATCCCAGTCATAACCCACGATGTCATACTGCTCATCAGGACCGCTGCACATATTGGGACCGAGGTCGATATACCACAACCGGTCGCCTTTGATATTATAGCACTCCAGAAAATTGAAAGCAGAGTCATTGGCCACGGGACAAGGACCTGTGGCGTCGGAGTCGAGGTTGTAGTTGCGCTTGACAAGAAACTCCGACACGCCATCGCCGTCAACATCAGCCAAGGCGATGTCATTGATGCTGTAGTCGCCTGAGATGTCGGTGCCGCGGCGGGAGAGAATCGGCTGGACGGCAAACTGTATATACTGTGATGAGAGTCGTGTGACCTCGGCGGAGCGCTCCTGCTCCACACCGCGCACCACGGCGGCCACCTGATACTTGCTTCCTGCCGTGCCAGATGGATCAACTAAACAGGAGACACTGAGCGGCGAGGGATTGATACGCACACCGTCACGATAGAGATTGTACTGCGTGTCATAATATTCCTCAGCAAAAATACGCCAGCTCACGAAACTGCCTGTACCAGAAGGCACAGCCACCAACCCGCGGTCAAGCAGGTCGGTGGTGCGCTGAGCCTGAACCACAAAGACTGTCAGCGACAGCAACAATGTGGTGATAATGTTCTTTTTCATCATATTTCAAGTTTCGCTTTCCTCATGTTAGAGAGGTGAAAATATTGAGGGGCGAATCCTTTATTTCACTTTCTGAGCATACTGCTTGAACACATAAAACTCTGCGTCCTGATACTTCACTTTGTACCAGTCACCCTCCTGACCTAGGAGTTCCAGTTTCTCGCCCACTTTCGGACTACGGGTGGTGCCGTCTTTCCAAACCAGATAGCCGTAGTCAAGTCCAGGACCGAAGCGCAGACGCACACCTTTACCGGTGATCTTCACATATTTCTTGGCAGGAGCGGCCACAGCACCCTTGCCCACGACGCCATACTGCTTGAAAAGGTAAAGTTCCTGACCTGCATAACTTACCTGATACCAGTCGCCCGACTGACCAACGAGCTGCAATTTCTCGCCTTTCTTGGGGCAACGTGCGGTGCCATCCTTCCATTTCAAGAAGTCATAATTAAGTCCGGGGCCAAAACGCAGACGCACACCGGTGCCTGTCACAGTGACCACCTGATTGGACTGTTGCACACTCTCCACTTTGGTCGTGGTATTGGCCATCATGGCATTGGAGCCACCAAGCAACATCAACAACAGGCAAAGCAAAGCCTGGCTAAAAAGATTCATTTTTTTCATCTTCTAAAAATTTAAGGGTTAGAACTTTGTTTCTGAGATAAATATCCGGCAAAGATGCGCGCCGCACTTTCCACTTTGGCAGCGCAAGGCCGGGTCTTGTAATATTCCTGTGTGCGCTCTGAGGGTACGTAGGAACAGCGAGCCTTTTCGCCTTTCAGCCCTAAAATCTCCGCACAAATGAGGGAGCCGTTCTCCCGCTCGAACAATTCGAGCAATTCTCTGACCACTTTATAGCAAGCGGCCTTGCCAGCACGGTCACTGCCCTCGGTCTGTCCACAATCCATGCCCACCAGGATGACGAGAGCCGACACAGCGCCGCACATCATGCGCAGCCGCCCTACTCCACCACCGAAACCTGCCGCTACACGCAGTGCCTGCTCCTCAGTGAAGCCATACATGTCGGCATAGGCCGCCACGACTGACTGGCAACAGCCATAGCCGCTCATGAAAAGATCAACGGCTCGATCTATACGTTGTTGTAGACTTTGATGCATTCGTTTTTTTATTTCTGTAGACTATTGGGCGATTTAATACTTTTTATTTGAATCCTAAGTCGTATATGAACAAGTTGCACATTGACTTCCATTTCAGATATGGCACTTTTTAATGGCACCAAACCATAGAACAAACCTTAGTATACATTGCAAAGATAACAATAAAAAATGAGAAACAACTGCTTCCCGTGAAATAATTATTGTTGAAGACAAATATCAATAACAAAAAAACCAAATTCTTTGCCTTTTTTCAAGGTTGGAGAATTTGGTCTTCTTTTTCTTGTTTTATCAAAAAACTATTCTGGATAATTGCCTTCGATGTAAGCCTTAATCAGTGAGGCATGCGAGAGAGGACTCTTAGCATTGTAAACATCCGGATTCGTGTTGTAGTCAAGTAGAACCACTGGCTTGTTCTTAGATATGATACGAATCGCAGTTACCAGCTTCTGGAGCTTGTTCTCCAACACCCATTTGTAACAGGGCAGATAAATCTGCTTACGGGCAGTGAGATAGCCAAGCAGTTCCTCACCATGAACGCCTTTGCGATGTCCGAGACATGGGCCATACTTGCGTGTGGTACGTTTCAGGTTCTTCATGTCGCGCTTAGAGAAGTATGACTTGTCGACGTCAACATCCTCAAAAACCTTCAGACCTTGCCAGATACCCTCAACAGATGCAGCGAACAACCCCTCAGAAAAGGGAATAGGAATGCCACCATTGGGATAAAAGGGACTGAACTTGACGAACTCGTCCTTGGCCTTGCTCGTCACGTCGATAATCATAGCATCGGGATATTTTTCTTTCAACGATAAAATCGGTTTGCCGTTTTTATCTTTCTTACCAGGTAAGAGCGGCTTTTTTCTTGACTCGATGATAATCATAGGCTTCTTTTCTGAATCTGCTTCAAAATTACCACTTTTCTCTGAATAAACATTAATTTCCATCATAAAACAACCATTTAAAAACATTTTTACCCAACATCAGGCATCATATATTGCCCAAAAACCAAAAAAAGTAATCTATTGCGTAAAAAATACGCAGAAAAATTTGGAAGTTTCAACTTATTATTCTATTTTTGCAGCGTAAAAATTACGCAATAATTTAAAATGAAGGGTATGGTAGTAAAAATTATGGTGAGTGGTTTTGAAGAGTGTGATAAGAAGTTGACTCTGAAGGAGGAAAAGAGTGGACTTCTGAACGTGAGTAACCTTATTTTTAATAAGGTGGTGGAATATGAGAGGGAGAATGTGTTGTTGTGGTTAAAGGGAAGATTTAAGGTTTTGAGTTTTGAGGATTTGGAGGAGATTTATAATGATGGATGTTTGGTATTGTGGGAGAAGATGATGGATAAGGAATTTAAGTTGATGGAAAAGAGTATGGTGGGTTATTTGATGAGGATTTGTAGAAATATTGGTATGCATTATTTGAGGAAGGTGAATGAGGATAGTGTGAGTTTGGATAGGATAATGGAAAGAGGATTTGGAGTGAGTGAGGATGATGAAGGAGGAATTGAGGAGATATTTGATGTGATGGATGAGAGAGGGGATGAAGATGATAGATATAAGAAGTTGGAAAGGATCTGGAGTAAGTTGAAGGAAGTGGATAAGATGATCTTGGAGAGTTATTATTTGGAAGGATGTAAAATGGAGGAGATTGCGAAGAGAATTGGATATAAGAATGGAAATAGTGTGAAGAGTAAAAAGAAAAGGGTTTTGATGAAAATAAAAGAGATGCAAGACAGGGCGGATTTTAAAGATCTGCCCATGGTTGCATAAGGGTTGTGTTAAATTATGGTTAAATCGACATTTTCTTAAGAATCACTGCTTCTATGACCTTGACAAAATAAGTGAGAATTGGGAAACCATACAGCGAGACTACGATTTTGACGTAACGTGTCAAGGTTCGGTTCCAGAGGCTATCTATTGTGCAATGAAGAATATCTCCTCCCCTATGGGATACGAAAACACAGTTAGGGAAGCCGTTTCACTAGGTGGCGACGCAGATACCCAAGGGGCTATTGCAGGTGGTATCGCAGCAGCTGTCTGTGAAGTTCCCGACTATATTCTTAACGAATGTCTTGACAGGCTTGAACCACCATTAGCTGATGTGATTGAGCGGTTCAACGAGGTTTGTAATCAATAATAACAAGTAAATACAATGGAAGAACTAAAATATCATTACCAGTATCCGCATCCGAGCGTGACAACGGATTGTGTGATTTTCGGATTTGATGGGACACGACTGAATGTCCTTCTCGTGGAACGGGGCATTGAACCCTTCAAAGGACGCTGGGCCTTCCCTGGAGGGTTCCTGAAAATGGATGAAACAGCACTGCAGGGTGCCAAGCGTGAACTCTTCGAAGAGACGGGGCTAAAGGATGCCTATATCCATCAGTTCCATGCATTCTCTGGCGTGGACCGTGACCCTCGTGAGCGCGTCATCACCATCGCCTACTTCGCCTTGGTGCGAATCAGCGAGGTAAAGGCTGGCGACGATGCCGCCAAGGCCCAATGGTTCCCGCTAGACAAGGTGCCATCGTTGGCCTTCGACCACGACCTAATTCTTCGTGAGGCGACCAACGAACTGCGTCGTCAGATTCATTTCGAACCCATCGGTTTCGAACTGTTGCCTGAGAAGTTCACCATGACCCAGCTGCAGCACCTCTACGAGGCCATCCTCAGCGTAAAGTTCGACAGGCGCAACTTCAGCAACAAGATGCTGAAACTGGGCATTCTGACCCAACTCGACGAAACCCTCCCCATGCCCAACAAGAAAGTGGCATTCCTCTACAAGTTCAACCCGGAGAACTACAATGAGATGAAGGAAAAAGGCTTCCGCCTGGAATTTTGAAATTACGTTTAGAAGTCGCAAGAATGAGAGCACTGTTATATCATCATACGAACGTCATATATAAAACTGACGCAGAAATGCCAAAACTGACAAGTATTCGTAACGTGCTTGTTAAGGTTCATTATGCAGGAATATGCAGGACCGATATTGGCATAACCAAAGGTGCCGTACCTGCTAAGGACAATTTCATACTAGGACATGAATTTTGTGGCGAGATAGCAGGATTCCTGACTGGGGAGGAAAAGATGGACAACTGGAGGGTTGGCGACGCTGTCAGTGCCAATCCCATGGCTTTTGGCAATGATGATGACACGATGTGTGGCAAAGACTGCGATGGTGCTTTTGCAGAATATATCGCTGTTCCGAGCGCTGCATTGATTGCTTTATCACCCCATCTGCTTACACCCTTAGGAGCCTTCCTCGAACCTGTTGCGGCTGCGCTTGCTCCGCTGAAGCATGTCTGCGGCAGGACCTGCATATTTGGCAGAACCAGGATTGCAGAGCTAGCGTACCAAGTGGCAAAGACTATGGGGTTTAACCACATTGAGCGAATCACTCGTATAAGTGACTTTCAGGTCTCTACTTATGACTGCATTATAGAGACGGAACCCAACAACATTGATACATACGCCGCCGCTTTGAAACCTGGGGGCTTGTTGGTGCTGAAGTCCAGGTCGTTCTCCCTCAGTTCATTCACAGCCAACACCATTGCCATGAAAGAACTGCGCATACAAGGTGCACGGTATGGCGATTTCCATCTGGCAAGCCACATCCTGTCGGATGCCGCCGGCCAAGTTACCAATACTCTTGACACGGGCACTCTGTTTGGAAATGTATATGAGCTTAGAGAGTTTGAAACAGCTTTTGCAGAAGCGGAACAACCTGACAGCAAAAAGACATTTTTCAGAATATGTGCGGAATAGTAGGAATGATTCATCGTGGGGCGGCGCCAGACCTCAACAGTCTCGCTGCTGCACTCGACACGTTGGTGCTTCGAGGCCCTGACGATAGCGGGATGTGGCACGACGAGCATGTGGCCCTGGGCCACAGACGGCTGTCAATCGTCGGTGTAAACCATGGTCACCAACCTATCTGTTCGTCTGACGGAATGATTGTCGCAGTGGTCAACGGAGAATTCTATGACCACAAGCGGCTCAGACAAGAACTTTCCGATGCCTATTGCTTCCAAACAAATTCCGACAGCGAACTGCTGATACCTCTTTACCTAAAACATGGCTACATGGAGATGATGAAACATCTCAGGGGTGAGTTTTCGTTCATTCTTTATGACAAAAGAAACCGTCTTGTCGTTGCAGGAAGAGACCGTTTTGGCATCAAGCCTTTATGTTGGTATGATGACGGGGAAAAACTGATTATCGCCTCAAAGGCCAAGGCCATCCATGCCTGTGGCATTAAGGCGGAGTGGGACGAATACAGTCTAATGCAGGCATTGTCGATACAGTACCAGCCTACCAATCGGACATTCTTCAAGGACATCTGGCAGTTGGAGCCAGGTCACTTGCTTGTATGGCAGACAAACTCAGTAGTGAAAGACATTGAATATTGGGACATGCACTATCCCGTCAACGTCAACACTAACCTTAACCATCACCTTAAGTTTGATACGACAAGTCAAGAGAAGCAATATGTTGATAAGTTCCATGACCTGCTGCTCGAATCCGTCCGTTTGCGTCTTCAGGGCGACGTACCCATATGCTGTCATCTCAGTGGCGGCCTTGACTCCAGTTCCGTGGTGGGAATCATGTCGCACCTGACCGACGAGCCCGTTCACTGCTTCTCAATCGTCTTTCCACAGGCAGATGCCGAATACGACGAAGACGTGTATGCCACAGAGACCGCCAGAAGATGTGGCGCTGTGATGCACCGGGTAGAGGTCAGTCAGCATGATATCCTGCATTATCTTCCAGAAGCTGTTTTCCATAGCGAAGGGCTGGCGGTGAATGGACATCTCGCCTGCAAATATCTTCTCAATCGGGCGATCAACAAGGCTGGATTCAAAGTTGCGTTGACTGGCGAAGGAGCAGACGAATGTCTGGCGGGCTACCCGCATCTGCGCAAAGACCTTTTCGCCATGTTGCCGACAGAAGAGAAAGAAGTACTCACAAAAAAACTCTACAGCACGAACCTATCCATAACGGGAACGGAAATCGCTGTCGGTGACACCCTCGACTGTCACAATCTGACCAATCGTCTTGGTTTCCTCCCCTCCTTTCTTGCAGCCAAGGCCAGCATAGGCCATAAGATGTACCGTCTTCTCAGCAACGATATGCTTCAGCGTTGCAGTAGCCACGACTTCTTGTCTGAGATGGCAGACTATCATCATGCTGACGTAAGACTTCATGGTGTGCACCCTGTCAACAAGTCGCTGTACCTATGGAACAAACATGCGCTCTGCAATTACATATTGAGTACGCTTGGCGACGGATGCGAGATGTCGGCTTCAGTGGAGGGGCGTCTGCCATTCCTCGACCACCAGCTTTTTGAATATGCCGCAAGGCTACCCATGCAGATGAAGATTAAAGATAATGTCAACGAGAAATTCATTCTGAAAGAAGCTGCTTATCCCTACATCACCAACCATGTTTACCAAAGGCAGAAACATCCCTTCCAGGCCCCACCACTGACGCGATACTTTACACAGTCAGACTATTCGCAAATCTATGACGAACTGACATCCCGCAATATGATGAGTATGGGCATTTTCAACTCAGATGCTGTCATTGCACTCCTGAAGTCACTTCCCACGATGAGCATATTGGAGCAGACCGCCTATGAGCCTGTAGTGATGCTGATGCTTACCATATACTATATGAACCAAACGCTAATGAACGGAAACAATGGGAACAAATAGCAACAAAGAGAAATGGTGGATAGACTTCTTTAAAGGCGACTTTACGGAAGTGGTACTCAATCAGCAAGCGGCAGAAACCGTGAGTTTCATGAAGCAGATAGGCCAGGTGCTGCCAGGTATGAAAGCCTTTGACCAATGTTGTGGGAAAGGCTACTTGGCACACGAGCTGGACAAAGCGGGGCTGACTGTCACAGGCATTGACATCTCGGAACCGTATATCGAATATGCCCGCACCCAGCTGTCTTCTGAGCGGACTGAATTTGTGTTAGGCGATGCGGAGACCTACCTAAGGCCTGCCGAATTCGACATCTCTATCAACTGGAACACCAGCTTTGGTTATCATCAGAATGACGAAGAAAACGAGCGGATGCTGATGCCGTTCAGTAAAAACCTGAAGGGGGACGGACAGTTCTTCTTCTCGACAATGAACCCTTTGTTCATCAACCGACACTTCCAACGGTTTATAGTCAAGCAGGTTCCTTCTGGCGACAGTACAATCATCACCATCCGCGAAAGCAGAATTGAGCAAGGCATGATGAAGTCTGACTGGCTCATCGTCTATCCAGACGGGCACCGCGAGACAGCATACGGACAAACAAAACTCTACAGCTTAGAGCAATTCAAGGCTATGTTCCTGCGCTATGGGCTTTATGTTGAGCAAGTCTATGGAGACATCTCCCTTTCCCCTTACGACGAAGACCATCCAAGTATGATATTATATGGGCACAGACTGTAGCGACATCCTTTCCGTCTTGCAGCATATCTGCCAAACCTACCCTGGGCAGGCCGCTGTAGTAGAGGGCGACAATATTGTGCTCTCCTACCAACGGTTGTGGCAACAGGCTCTACGCGTGGCGCAATATGTGAAGTGCAACTGTGGCGAAGGCTCCTTCGTTGGCCTGAACCTGCCCAAGTCGGCGGCCTACGTCGTCAGCATGATAGGTTGCTGGATGGCAGGAAAGGCATTTGTTCCCATCGGTACCGACCTGCCCCTAGCCCGCCAAAGATTTATCATCGACCATGCAGGCATCAAACTCTGTTTGGACAAGGATACTTTCCGTGAGGCTACTTCCTGCCCCACAGCAACCACAATTGCCTCGTGCGGTCCACACACACTGGCTTACATGATTTATAGCTCAGGTACCACAGGCACTCCAAAAGGCATACTCGTGGGGCATGCCGGGCTTTGTAACTTGGCCAAATGCCAGCAAAAGTCCTTTGATGTCGACAGCAATTCACGCTATTTATTCTTTCTCTCTGTCAATTTCGACGCATCCATTTCCGACATACTGGTCACCCTGACATCGGGAGCCACGTTGGTGATAGAGCCCGTACCTAAGGAAGAACTGGCCTCAACATTGTTTGACGTGGTGGAAAAGCGAGGAGTGACCCACACGGACATTCCACCATCACTGCTAAAGATGCTTCCTCCAGATCAATGTCCAAACTGCCTACAGACGATCGTCATAGGCGGGGAGCCTGCCGACATCGACACCGTCAGACTTTGGAGCAGGAAGCTCAGGCTCATCAATGTGTACGGTCCGACGGAAGCCACCGTATGCACTAGTATGTGCCAATGCGATGCGGAATGGGATGCCCCACTCTTAGGTGATGTGCTCGATGCTACACAATATCATGTATATGCCGATGGTCGTCTGGATGCAGCCGATGGAGAGTTATGGATTTCCGGCATTGGCCTTGCTATAGGCTATTACAAAGACGAGGAACTGACGCGAAGGAAATTTCCTGTTATTAACGGCGTACGTTATTATAGAACCTCAGATCACGTCAGGAAAGACGACAACCTGCGACTTGTTTTTGTGGGAAGGATGGACCGCCAGGTAAAGTACCATGGTCAACTTATAGAACTGGAAGAAATAGAGCACAAGTTGCGTACCAACAGGAATGTAAGGAGTGTGGCTGTCATCAAAAGAAGCATTGATGCAGAAAACGCAAAAGAAGCCATTGTTGCCTTCATCCAACCTATGGACAACAGCATGTCACAAGCCGATTTGGAACAGCAGCTACGCCAATGCTGCAAGTACCATCTGCCCAAATGGATGATGCCATCGTTCTTTGAGTTCATCGAGCGTATGCCACTTACCCCGTCTGGGAAAACAGACCTACAGACTCTTTCTACGATCGTATTGAGAAAGACAGTCAATGGGGGCTGCTGTCAATACACATCGGAAGAGGAAGAGGCAATAGCCCGTGTCATGGCCGACATCCTCAAACTTCCCATCATGTCACCCAACGACGATTTCTTCCTTTGTGGAGGTGACTCACTCGATACCATCATATTGATTTCCAGACTTCAGCAAATGGGTATAGTAGTCACTTCAGAGGAACTGCGCCAGGCACCTACCCCCCGGTTATTGGCACATATGAGGGGGCAGGGCGCTTCAATGTGTATTGGTTCATCTCAACTAGAGAGTCTGTGGAAGTACACGGCTATTCCTGCCCGGCAGGATGTTTCCACCAGCGATGCCCGTTGCTTTCTCCTTACTGGAGCGACAGGGTTTCTAGGCTCTCATATGCTGAACGAACTGCTTGGAAGGGGACAACGAGTCCAGTGTCTCGTAAGGTGTTCGTCAACTGCTAATGGATTGCAACGTGTCACAAATACTTTCCGCAGATTCGGATTAGACACACAGCCATTGCAAGGAATCGACATCGTGGCTGGTGACATCACATTACCACACCTCGGTCTTTCAGCAGACGACTACAAACGTCTGTCAGAGGAGGTGACCGATGTGCTTCATTGTGCAGCGACCGTCAATATGCTGGCCAACTACGATGCGTTGAAAGAAACCAACGTCACAGGAACCAAGCATATTTTGGATTTCTGCCTAGCCGGAGGAAGAAAAAAGCTACATTATGCTTCCACTCTTTCGGTATTCGTGTCAACCGACAGAAACTGCGGCACGGTATTTGAAAGTGATGATTTAAGTGTATCAACAAACATCTATGGGGGCTACGGACAGACAAAGTTCGTGGCAGAAAAAATGGTTTTGAGCGTCAACCCCGCCTACTGTGACAAATTCATCTATCGTTATGGCCTTCTGTGCGGCGATACGGTGAAAGGTTTGTCGGCGCCCAAGGATTTTCTTGGCATGTTCTTCCGTGGGGTCCAAGCTGTTGGTTCGCTTCCTTATGACAAAACCAATGTCATGGCAGTGGATATCACACCTATAGACCAAGCATCACAAATCGTAGCTGATATTATCGAAAGAGACAAACCTGATGTTTATCATATTGCTGCAGAAAATCCTTTGAACTACAACCAGCTATGCACGCTGATGAAGGAAGAAGGCGTCATCAACGACATTGTGGACTATGGCCAGTGGCTGAAAACCATCAGCACTTCGGGGGATCATGCCGATGTTCAGGCCCTGCGCATGGGGTTGTGCAGGATGGACGCCACGCTGTTTCAGCAGATGAGATACATGGATCTCTTCCAGGCCACAGGTATCCGATTCGACATGACGAACACCCATACTGCGACCCCTCATCGATGCAAATATGACAAAGAACTCATCAAACGCTATATCAGACAATCGTATGAAACATTATAGAACTGGTTTTGTCTTAGGCAAATTTTGTCCGCTACACAGAGGACACATGCTGCTCATCCAGCATGCACTCGACGAATGTGAGTCTGTTTACATCGTCGTTGACAATATCATGGACGAAGTCATACCCGTCTGCCGTCGTATGCAATGGGTCAGACAGCAATACCCTACAGCAGTAGTATTGACCCAGGAACACCCGCTGCCACAAGACCCATCGGAGACTCCTCGTTTCTGGGACATCTGGCGCAATACGCTGCAACATCTATTACCCCAGCCCGTTGATGCGGTCTTTGCTTCTGAACAATATGGCAAACGGTTGGCAAAAGAACTGTCGGCGGAAATCGTGATGGTCGATCCCGAAAGACAAGCCGTACCAATTTCCGCTACACGCATCCGCGAAGACTTACTGGGACAATGGAAGTATCTCGCACCAGCCGTTCAGCGTGACCTGCGGAAAGTGATATGCGTCTACGGCCCGGAGTCAACTGGAAAGTCAACACTTACCAGGCAACTTGCCGACTATTACGAGATGCCATACGTAGAGGAATATGCGAAACACATAATCGACTCAAAGCTTGGTGACATTTGTTTTGAAGATATGGAAACCATCGTGAAAGGACACCATAAGGCCATAGAAGATGCGCTACAGCAAACCACCCCTTTGCTGTTTGTCGACACAGATGCCATTATCTCTAAACTATGGTCGAACGAACTGTTTGGAAAGGAATCGCCCGTCATCGAAGAATACATCGCACGACAGCAATTTGACTATTACCTGCTGCTTGATGTCGATTTGCCTTGGGTGAACGACATTCATCGTTACCGTCCTAATGAAAGAGAGATGTTTTTTCGCATGTGTGAAGAGCAACTCGTCAAGCGAAAGAAAAACTATGCTATTATTCGGGGGCTCCATGGTCAGCGATTCGATAATGCAAAAAAAAGTATAGAGACTTTTCTATCTTCTGTTTACCTTTTTTGATCTTTTGGCATTATATAGAGCAATGTTTAACTAAATCATATGACAGAAAGTAACATAAACAATGAAGGGCTAGGCCGTTTTCTAACGGCACAGGATGGCAAAAGAGGTGATTACACCTTGTATGAACTGGCTTTGAAAGAAATCAAAGAGGGTAAACTCGGATTCGAATGCTGGATTAGATATGAAGACTATAAAGCCTTCATATCTTTGAAGTGTAAAACATGGGCCAAGAATGATACAAATCAAGAACAAATACAGGTGGCAATGATTAATGATTGGTTACTTTTTTGCGAGATTTGGTAATATAGTGTAGACGAAACAAACAATAAAAACTTAAAATAATGAATATGAAACAAAAACATTTTACTTCTCTCCGCTTATCGACACAAGAGGAATATGGTCAAGTACAGACTCTCTGCGATATCATTAAGGCAGCCAACGAAGAAAAACATTTCAAATCTACTAAAGAAGTTTTTGATGGTATTGCCCCTATCATGGACAGATATATAAAACGGGGAACTATCGGGGAGTTGACGCGGCACCATATTAATGCGGGATTGCTAAATGACGAAAGCCTTTTCCGTGATGGGCAACTTGATTGTGATGCGCTAAGAGAGAAGCTTCTTGAAAGCATCACGACTGACAAGGATGACAAGTATGAAAGAATAATGGCCCAACGGGACGTTTTCAAATTTGTTTGGTTACTGATGTATTTCAACTGTTTTCGCAAATATACTTCAGTTGAACAAATCCGTGAAGACTTCTGTCTACACTTGTTCGATGAAGAAAAGCCCGATGGAGACCTTAGTAAAAGCTGTCTCAATGACAAATTATTTTTCTGTTTTCCTATGGGCGGACATGCATATCCTTATTTTTCATTCTTCTGGGCTCTTGAATCCCTATGGGAATATGTATCTGATGAAAACGGTGTTCTCGATAACGAGAAACTTCAAAATAAGATGGTTGACGAATATCAGAAGTGCAGAAAGGAAATGGGACTTGAAGCTTTAGTAGAAGCTCATTATTCAGACGACGGACCTTGCCATCCTGAAGTCTTTTTCCCAAATACGGAAGAATTCTATGGGCCGGTTCTGGTAGCAGTAGAGAGCCAGAGAGGATTCATAGAATCTTGTGGCGAAGGTAAAGGCCCCAACCGATATCCGTATTGGTATGAGCAGGCATTACTTCAGAGCATTCCTACCAAAGAATCAGGGAGTTCTTCTTCGGACACAGATCAAGATTAGGGATAATGGTAATAGCAAAGGATTAAATCTTCATCAATGACTGAGTATAAATTGTTTGGTCGAAACATCTTGATTAAACGTGTGGGATGCGGAAACGGGGACTCCATGGGAGCCCCCATTCCTCCGAGCCTCAATCTTTTCGTCAAGGTGACGAATGCTTGTAATGCGAGCTGCCCTTTCTGCTCAAATGCCGGCCACACTCAGGACCGACATCTGTTTGATGTGGATAAACTATTCGCCTGTATTGATGAAATATTGAATCAGCGTATTATCCTGAACCGATTGAACATCACAGGAGGCGAACCTTCGATTGTGCCGGAAACTGTAAACCGAATCATAGAGAGGCTTAATACATCACCAAAATATCAACACATTCACTTACATCTGAACACGAATGGCCTGTTGCCAAAGTCGCAGGAAATGATGCGCAAAGCACGTTTCGATTCTATATCTATTTCGATGCACCATTACGACTTGAGTGTTCTCTCTGAGATATACAACTGCCACATACCTTCAAGGGCAATAGATTTTGAAGGAATAGACATCGGCAAAATAAATCTGAGTTGCAACCTCATCAGGGGGTATATAGATTCACCCGAGGAGGCCAGGAAGATGCTCGACAAGACCATTGACATTGGCATTCCCAGAATAGGATTTGTCGGCCTTATGCCTGTCAACAAATACTGCAAGGAACATTTCATCGATCTTGAAGAGATAAGGATTGACAGCATTCCGCACGTTTACTTTACCAAATCCAAGAATAGAGGGAAAAATTGCAAATGCAGCAACTACCTCTATAATAGAGACGGTAAAATACTGGAAATCTATATGCGCAATTATATGAACCCGAACTATTGCGAATCGGTGGTTGTCTTCGACGGCCAGCATCTTAGACAGGGGTTTCACGATAACAATATTATTTACTGATAATGACGGAGACTGAAGAACTTTTTGAGACCAGAAAAGATATTAATGAATACAACACTTCCTATCCTTTGCATCCTTCCGACTGGAGTTCGTGGAAGACATCCGATAGGCTCTCTTTTGATGGCGTCGAGGACTTGTCGTTCTACATACACATACCTTTCTGTCAGAGTTTGTGCAGATATTGCGAATACATCAAATACAAAAAGACATCAGAGTCCATCGAACGCAAATATCTGGATATCGTCGAAGGCGATATGCGTGAGTTTGCTGAGCAAACTGCGACCAGGAAAACAATCTTGCGGGGATTTGACATAGGAGGAGGCACTCCTACAGTCTTAAGCACTGAAAACTTCGCAAAGCTGATCGAAATGTCTGCCCAATATGCGAGACGCTTCAAAAGGGCAGAACACTTTATGGGCAGCATTGAAGCGACGTTTAACACGATTGACGAGAGCAAGATAGCCATCATTAGCGGCCATTCTGATATCTTCAGCCGGATCTCTTTCGGATTGCAGAGCACGAATTGTGCCTTTCTGCGAGATAACAACAGAGACAATGGGCAGACACAAAGGATGGCCGACATCTTCCGCAGCTGCAGAAAGCAAGGTATCAGCACCATCAACCTGGATTTGATGTATGGCTTTGTTCATCAGACGAAAGAAGAAATAGAAGCAACCATGAAGGTTGTGGAACGGTTGATGCCCGAACATCTCACTGTCTACGAACTGCGAACAAATATGCTCAACAGGTATCCCATTGCCACTGCCGAGCAACGTTTTGAGCAGTATTCGTACCTTTATGAGTTAATAACGGGGCTGGGATATAAAGGACGTTTTGGAATGAATACCTTTTCATTGATTGGTGATTATGGCTTGTCGTCATACCTTCAGCATCGCATGATGGAAAATGGCTCCTATAAAGGGTTCGGCATAGCTGCACAGAGCAAAAACGACACCGGTATTTCATACAATATCGGAAAAAATGGTGAGTCGCTGGAACGCTGCCTTTCTGAGAACACTTTTGAAAAAGGAGGTGACTCATACATGCTTCCGCCAAGAGAGTTACTCTCAAAATATGTTGCCATCAGTGGCTATTGCGGAATGATAGACTTGTCTGTAATGGAGAAAATACTTCATGCTGATCCTTACGTGGTATTTGAAAAGGAGTTGGGTTTCTTACTGAACAATCATTACATTGAAAAGAACGGCACGATGCTATATGTGACGCCCAACGGTTTTCTACATTATGGGGCTGTCCTTTCTTTGTTCTATAATAGGTCTTGTTAATCATCCAAACATCCAACATGGAGAATGTCACCCTTCCCGCATCCTTTTGGAATATTTTGAGCTAATCATTTGTATTATATTATCTTTCAAGTTAAAGGCAGATAACAAGAGAAATCTTAATGACCATGATAAAGCCTATGAATACTATTTGAGTGCACTTTAAATCTACAAAAGGTGCCCTGCTTCGGAGTTTATTGTTAAAAAATAATTGATATCAAAATTATGTTGGAATCATTTGAGGTTAAACCAAAAGAAGAAATAATAGGCACAAGAGACCTATTCCTTGAAACACTGACCAAAATCGGTTGTCAATACGAAATCGTCCCTGATGATGGTAATATTTGCTTTGGGTATCAAGGAGAGAACTTTGTGGCCAGTGCCACTAATCAGGGATTGTATGTACACGTTTGGGATACTTATTGGGGGCAGGTGGAGTTGTATGACGTTGACGAGTTCTCCAGATTGAGAAAGGCGATTAATCATTCCAACCTCAATTGTGCAACCATGACAGTCTATACCATTAATGAAGAAGGAAATACTGTTGATGTACATTGCAAGTCAACTTTCCCTTTTATGTCTCAGATGCCAAATCTGGATATCTATTTGCGGAGTGAGCTAGGTGATTTTTTTAATGCCCACCGCCTGGTAGGCAACGAAATGGCCAAACTCAGAGAACAACAAGAAAATGACCAAGTAAACTAATCTATATGATGGAAGACAGACAGAAAGAAGCGCGAAATCGCAACCTACTGCGATTCATCCATGCTCAGGACAACGGCGGCCTTTATGAAGGCACAGGGACTTATGCCGAGGCTCTTCAAGAAGTGAAGGCAGGACATAAGCGTGGACATTGGATGTGGTACGTGTTCCCACAGATGAAAGGGCTGGGACATTCTGAAATGGCAAAGTATTATGGCATCAACGGACGCGAAGAGGCCAGGGCATATATCGAGCATCCCGTACTGAAAGAGAGGCTAATAGAGATTTGTGAGGCCGTTCTCAACAACGAGCATTCCGCTTACAGCATCTTCGGGGCAGACACCATCAAGTTTCGTGCCTGTATCTTGCTCTTTGCGTCTGTCTCGGACATCCCAGTTTTCAAACAAATCAAGAATAAATATCGTTGGTAATGAAACTGGGTCAGCGGATAAACCTGGTTGGCAGGCTGCACGGTCAAGAGTATAGCATTGCGAGTCTGTACATGAAGAACTTGATGTCGGTGACCCCTCTGAACT
>CACZGH010000033.1 GCA_902780635.1 uncultured Prevotellaceae bacterium | reverse complement strand
GATGTTGCCCATTGCCATATTCAGTAGTCTCAGCATCAGACCGGTATCCAACAACAGCATCTTGCGAATACCGTCATCCCTTCCATCGCCCAATGGCAAACCGTTGGAATTTGTATGGGTGACGGGGAAGATGATATTGGCCTTGATGAGCAATTCAAGGGCTTTCTTTACCTCGGCCGTCTTGTACTCACCAGGTACCTGAGAGTACATGAATTTCTTAGTGGCCTGTTGGGCAGCGCTCCTCATGGTCATCCTCAGTAGTTGTGGGTCTACTTTTTTCTTGTATTTGGGGAAGTCGGCTTCATAACCGGTTATAATATCGTCTTGTACCTCCTGGCACAGCAGGTAGTCGTGTGTCTCCACCCACTTTACCACTGCCTCCGGCATTCCGCCCACAAGCATGAATGTTCGCAAAAGACTTGTCAGCTTTTCATGTAGCGGCATTGGCAACAGAGATGACGGTGAGGCCTGGTTGCGGGCTTCCATCAGAAGCTTTTCACCGTTGGCTAGCAGGAACTCGTCAAAAGTCATGGGGTACATATACATTGAATGGATTCTGCCCACACCGAACGTTGGTATGTCATCTAATACGAACTCCAGCAGCGAACCAGCTGCAACGACATGTAACTCGGGCATATCTTCCTTGAAGTATCTCAAGGCCATGATGGCCTGTTGGCAATCCTGAATCTCGTCGATAAACAAGAGCGTTTGCCCGGGAAGGATGGGGGTGCCATGTATGGCAGCCATCTGAGGCACAATCTGTCGGGCACCTCGCAGCAACACGGGTTTATGACTGGGACGTGCCGCCCACTCGCTAAGAAACTGGTCAATGATTCGTTCGTAATACATCTCTTGAGCGTATTCGGATTGTTAAATTCGACCGCAAAGATACAAAAATCAAATTATCCAAACAAATAATCTCAGTTAAAAATAAATAAACCCAAACAAATAATTCTTTTTGAATCGAAAAATCCCAATGATATACATCAGGTACAATCACTAATGTGTGACCTCAACTGAAAAAGGTTGTCACTTTTTGGAGAGTTAAACTTAACTGGTTATTACTATAATTACTATCTCACTAAAAGTGTTTACCTATTCTGATTCTTATAACGATATTAGTTGCCAGTTAGACCATATAGGTTGTCTGTCGTCGGCCTTGGCACCGCTCAGTTTGCTGCCTTCTATGTTGAGCACGTCGCTCTGGTTTCGTTGAGCTTTGAGTCGGTACTCCACCCGTGGAGGATAGCCGTAGCAGTCCTGCTCCTCAATGAGTTTGTCATCGGCTGACTGCCTCAGACGGTCGGAGAGCACCTTCTCGCTGATACCCTTTACAGCCGACAGCATATCCTTGAACCGTGTCTGCCCACAGAGGATGGCAGTCAGAATCTCCATGTTCCACTTGGCTCACAATACGTCCATCGTGTCACCAATGGAAGTCACCTCCCGGCACAGTACGGAGGTGTCCTTCTGCTGAATGCTGCTCAATATGCTATCAAGTTCGTTGTTCATATCTCAAAACATTTGTGATGAAACTATTGCAGAGTCTTCAAACGTATTAGGGCCTCCATATAATAATAGTCGGCGTAGACGATGCTGGCATCAATTTCTGGCTCTGCAGGGAGATTGCCCGTGGAGTGCATCAGGAAGGATACATTGCTGTTGCGGCTCTGGTAGCTATCTGTGCTGATGTCGCGCAACATTGAAATGGCCGCTTCACGGTAGTATTGACCTTTCTCCTTGTCGACATATTGGCAGAGTTCGAGCAAGGCGGAGGCTGTGACGCAGGCAGCAGAAGCATCTTTTGGCGCATCACTGCGAGGGTCGTCCATATCCCATCGGGGAACCCAGTCGTTGCTTGTCTGGTTGAGGCGTTTCAAGTAGATGTCAGCAACTTTTTGGGCGAAGACGAGAAATCGGGTATCTCGGGTGTAACGGTAAACCATCGTGTAACCATAGATGGCCCATGCCTGGCCCCGACTCCACATTGATTGATCATTGTAGCCTTGGTGCGTAACACCCTTGATGAACTGTCCCGTGAGGGTGTCATAGACCGCCACATGATAGCAGCTGCCATCCTTGCGGAAGTGGTTCTTCATCGTCGTTTCGGCATGACGCGTGGCCAATTCTTTCAATTGTTGCCCACCGCCATTCTCTGCCGCCCAATAGATCAGTTCCAGATTCATCATATTGTCCATAATGGTGTTGTGGCCACCATAGTCCTTCACGTGGCGAGGCCAACTGAGCATGGTTCCCACCTTATCATCAAACAAGGTTGCCAAGGAGTCTGCGGCTTCAAGGGCGAGTTGCCTGTAGCGCTGGTCGTGGGTTTGTTCATATCCCTGCAGCAACGAGTTGATGGTGATAAATCCGAGATCGTGGTCGAACACAGGCTGTCTGATGATGGGTGTGATGGTATCGGTGTAGCCAGCAGCTGCTTTCATCACCGCTTCGCTGTGGTTGTAGCCGTATGTCATCCAAAGGATGCCTGGCCAGAAACCAGAGCACCATTCTTCGGCCTTGGCCTTGCGGAGATTCCAAGTCCGCCCATCAGCAAGTATGTTTCTTGGCATCATTGTGAAGTCGTATGGACGCAAGGTTTCCAATGCGCGATCCACTTGGCTGCTGCAGTATGACAATTGCTGGTTGGCATGAAACTGTGCAATATCCCTGGTGAACACCACCCCACTGACGTGATTGCCTACATACATGGGCACGTAGTCGGCAGTGGCATACCATCGGGGCTTGCCGGGCATGTCGTCATAGATGGGCTGCCCATTGATTTTCAGTCTTTCAAAGGTCACATTGCGCACACTATGGTCCGCATCGTAACCATTGACAATCGAGAGGTTAGGTCTTTCGCCGTCATATCTCACATTCCTGAACGTCACATCCTGCACCCCTCGTCCAGGAGCTGTGCAGTACTTCTGGTTGTAGCCCACCTTCACCTGCGCGATACAGCCATCCTCAATCTGTTCGATACGGATGTTGTCGAAGAGCACATCGCGCACCAGGTTGCCGTCGCCGCAATTGATGGCCAGGCATCCCTGATAGTCCACTTGCGGTTCGGCTTGCCCGAGGATGTCGATGTTCTCATAGACAAGATGCTCGATGGTGTCGCCCACCTCGGGGTTGCCATGTATACCGACGAAGATGGGGTGAGCCACATCTGCCCAAAGGATGGAGTTACTCATCCGCACATTGCGTGTCGAACCAGAGAATCCCTTTCGGGTGGCGTATGCGGTTGTGCAATCATCACTGTTACGACAAAAGACACGGTCGTAAAGGACATTCGAGGAAGCAAACACATTCAGCCCGTCGCCCCAGCCGGGATGTGAGATGCTGCGTATGTCACGTAGTGTGACGTCGGTACTTCCCCCCACGGGACAAGTGTTGAGTGTCATACCTTCCACCAGCACGTTCTTCGAGCGATGCACATGGCAGCCCTCATACCCTCGTGGCGGACGGGCGATGCCTCGCCCCACTATGCTCACATTCGCGGCATCGTTGATGGCAAAGGTGCCTGTGAAGTAAGAACCTCCTGCCAGATAAACCGTAGTGTTTGACTCGACAAATAGAGTATCCTGCTCGTCGTAGAATCCTGGAGCATAGTACTTGAACTCTCGTCCGTTGCGCTTAGCCTCGCGTTCTGCCTCTTCCTTGCTCACTGGTGGTTTTGATGTGAACACCAAAAGATTGTTGGTGATGTCGCCATCCAGCTCCACGCTGACATTTTCGGGTTGGAAAAGCAGGAACTGCACCGTTGTGTCGTTGAGCACCCTGGCCATTGTTCCACGATAGTGGGGACGGATGCGTGCCGAGCTGAAATTCCTGTTCTTGCTGACAACCTTCACGAACACATCCCCCGTGAAGTCGAACATGCAGTAGGATATTTCACTGACCGCGTGTTTGCCACCGCCCACCGATGCATTCACTTTGGCCATATAGGTGTCAACCTTCGTCCATTCCTTTCGGCCACGCGGCTGGACAAAGACGTCGTAGTCGTGCTTCAGGGGAGCGCCATTGGGGGCAGGATAGGTGAACACCTGATGCAGCTTCTCCCCCTCTTTCCCCCGTGGTGCCTGCACTTCACGGCTTCCGCCTTTCTTTTCAGCCTTGGCTTGCAGCGCGAGCACTTTCTCGGTATATGACATGCTCAACCCTTTCTCTTTCACATAGTGGTTGTAAGGCTTTTGATAGATATCCCATAGCTTTCCGCGCCCCATTGCGCCCGGTTCTGTCCAGTCACAGTATAGGCCGGTCAGGTCTTTCCACGTCTTGAAAGGCACATCGTAACCCAAGTTGTAGCGGGCAGCATACTCAAAGCCCTTCATCAGCCTGTTGTCGAGCGCTCCCCATAGGTCATCGCCCTGCATCCAGGCCATCTCGCAGACGTCTGCCATCGCCTCCAACCCCAGCTGCACATGCCCTTGGTCGCGTCCTGTCTCCTGGCACTGTCCCGTCGCGCTGATATAACAGGGCAGTGAGCCATTGTCGTAACCCCTGAAATAGTAGTCGATGGCAGCCCGATACATGGCGCGGCCGCCATACGGAAGCGGTTCACAATGGCTCCCCAGTTGCCGTTGGCGTAAGGGCTGTCTTGCTCGAACCGGTCCATCGTGGGCACCATTGCCCGCTTCAGCATTGCGTCCCAGGCTTTTGTGTCACAGTCCATGGCGGAGCGTCCTTGTTCTTTTTCCGATTTGACAATCATCATTGCCCTGCACAACCAGTAGCCTTGAATCAGACACAATGGTGCATCATGCCCGTCCAGTCGTTGCAGTCTTTCGGCGTATGCATTGATAATGCGTGCTGCATCTTCGCAGTTGCCGACTTTCGCAAAATCCCAGGCAGCTTTCATGTCGCGCTCGCTGCCTTGTTTCGAAGCAGCATACTGTCCGTCTCGGGCCACCACCTCGTAGGGCCCCGACAGCTTGTATTCAGTCTGAGCCATCGCTATAAGCGAGGTGGAGAAGAGACACAAAAATGATAGTACAATCTTCATCTGGCAATATGTTTTTTCCCGTTTCTAAGGTAGATTCCCTTTGTCGGAACGCCACTCAGCCGCCGGCCTTGGAGGTCGTATATGGCATTTGGTCTATAAGATGTCCTTCTGAAGTCCAATGCTTCCTCTTGCAGGTCTTCTATACCTGACAGCATATTGCCATGATATGTCAGCGTGACATTATCCCAAACGAGCCACGTTGTGCCTGTGGCTGGCTCTTTGATGCCGATGGTGAGCGCACCGTCGGTGACTTCGACCATAAGCGACAGACGTCCGTATGAAGCATTGGCCGACATCTTGTTGCGCTCAGCATCGAAGTTGCTGCCCTTGCAACTTTGCGTGACAACAGCCCTTTCTGTCTCGGTGCCAGAGGATGCATAGAGGAACCCCGTATTGTTGCCTTCACCGTTTGCCATCTGGCAAGCCACGCTGTAACGGCCACTTGGCAAGCCATTGATGGTTTGCGAGAAGTCGAAATCGGAACTATGCCACACCTCTACGGCACCATTGAACCGTTGGTTGCCCCATGTGCCATTCATATTCCATCCAAATCCATTGCCCGTAAATTGTGGATTGACGACGAACGGCGTGGCGCTCACGGGTGCCTCCTCACTCGCATTCACCAAGCATTGCTGATGGAAAAGAGCTTTGCTGATAGCGAAGATTTGCAGATGGCCGATGTCGTCGCCCTTCTTGTTCAGTGCCATCTCCTCGCCGTCCTTATATCCATGGGCGGGTGTCCACAGTCCGAGCCAGTTGCCTGGGTAGGTGCCGTTCTCAACCGTCCATGTCGCATCAGCGTAGCTCATGAGCAGCCTTGCCCATGATATGGGATATGGCTGGTCGTGGGTGCGCAGGTTGTGGGGCGCATTCATCTCCGTCTGTAGCAGTAGGCCATCATAGTCGATGTTGCGCAGGCAGAAACCGCCGTCAAAGGGTTCGAAAGTGAAAACCTTCGAGAGGTCGGAGAGCGGGTCGGCGGGCGTCTGATAGAACAGGGCCTTGTTGCCGTTCAAAGGAGCGTTGGCGAGACCAATGAGCAGATCGGCATCATCGCTGGCCAAAACAAAGTAGTGGTCATCGGAGAGCTGCACCAAATAGTCGGCGGAAGTGACGAGCTGATAACCCTTGTCTGTCGTCAGCAGATTATAATAGGTGTAATCCGAAGCCTTCACATGTATTATGTAGGAGTAGCTGTCTCCCTGGTAGGTGGCCGTCACTTCGGTCTCGTCCTGCACATGGTCAAGAATGAGCGTATTACCTTTTGTGCCATCACTCCACACGATGCCGTCACTATCCATATAGGAAGGGATGACCAGCCGGAGCGTGACGCTGCTTCCAGAGAGAACTTCAATCTCCGAGCCTTCGGTATCATTGATGGTCTGCATGGCCGGCACAACATTCAGGTGGAACACACTCTCGCTGACAGCTCCGCTCTGGTTGGCATACTGGCAGGTGTAGGTGCGGCTGCTGGTGATGGTGGGGATGGTGATGGCACTGTTCTTTTGCCCATTGTCCCACAGGTAGTCGTCAGTCCAGCCAGTGGCGGCACCGGCATATAGTATGACACTGGTACCCTCCAGGACAGTCTTCTCGGTGCTCCTTTCGATGACGCCCTCGACGGTGATTTCATTGGTCATCACGTCTGCGGGGGCATCACCACACACGGCAATGGCGAAAGCCTGCTGGCTCACGGTTCCGTTTGCAGCGGTGTAGCTCACACGATAGATATAGCTATGGTCGGCCCTGACGGTTATCTCCCGTGTGGTCTCGCCTGTGTTCCACAGCCACTGTCCTGTGTCGGTCACTCCCTCAGGCAACTGCGGCTGAAGGGTGATTTCGCTGCCATCGGCAGGTATTCCCTTAGAGGGGCACACGCTGTAGTTGTATTTCAGTCCTCCCAGGTTGGTCTGGTTAACGTATGTCACACCTTTATAAATAATGTTGCCCGAGAGCGGGGTGATACCTTCTTCGGCACAGGCAGCTGGCCGCCAACTGGTGAGCGTGGAGAACCCCAGGTGGTCGAAGCCACCGCTGTTCTGACTGTAATTGCCGCCACCCCCATCAGGACAGATTTTGGCACTGGCTGCTTCGGAATACTGCATCTTTACACCTCGAAGACCCTCATAGTAGCCAATAAGACGATCCCAGTAGGGACGGTATTCACCCGCACCGCCAGTGTTCACTCCTGTCATAAGCCATCCTGCACCCATCGTGCCGCGGCAGTCGGCATAGTTGTAGTTTTTCCATGGCAGGGAGCCTGTATCCACGCCTCCGAAGTTGGTAGCCGCTACGAACTCAGCGCCAGCGGCGATACGGTCGTCCATATAGGCAAAGAGATCATCGCCCTGGTTGAGCCCCACCTGGCAGAGGTCAACGGCCAGTCCGAGCGCCATCAGCGAATGTCCCTGGTCACGGCCGCTCTCCTGCATCTGTCCGAGATAGCCGAAAGGCCCTCGCTCGTCGGGCAGCACCACGGGAACAAGATTACCGATGAACTCGTTGCAGCCATCATTCAATATGACACTTTGACTGGAATGGTCTTTATAGGTGCCTACATGGTCGTATTTATAGAA
This sequence comes from uncultured Prevotellaceae bacterium, assembly GCA_902780635.1. Taxonomy (GTDB): domain Bacteria; phylum Bacteroidota; class Bacteroidia; order Bacteroidales; family Bacteroidaceae; genus Prevotella. The sequence goes on along the minus strand of CACZGH010000033.1, from coordinate 31,681 downwards.
GCTGACCCCCTGATTGTACATGTGTACGTCGTCACACAGAATACCGATTGACATCACACAAAGGGCATTGCACAGTCCCCAGTTGCTCCAGTAGTGGCCGGGGCGCTGGCCAAGGTTGGAATAGCGGGCGTTGAGCCACGTGTCATGGCGGCGGCGAAGGAAATCGATGGCGGGGTTGTAAAACACACGTACCATCCATTGCCTGAACGTCTCGAAATCCTCTCGGCTCCAACCGTCGTAGTCGCGCATCAGCTCTGCAGCGTTTGCCCACTCGTGACCATAGATGCCTGCGGCAAGCGATACGTTCGTGTCACCTCCAAGACCTTTGCACTCCCGGGCCCACTGCATCATAATCCTGACCGCTGCATCGGCATTGGCCCGAGTCCCGCCAATCTTCCAACGCAACGCATTCTGAAAGGCCATGGCAGCCCCACGTGCACAGTTCATATAGTTCTGACCACCGCTGCCACCACGAACGACAGTCTCCGTGGGCCAAGTGGCAATGCCCGAACTGCTGTATTCGTTGGCACAGAGGATTTCCCAAGCCCGTTTGATGCGTGTGTCGCCACTGGCCAACAATTGCCTGGCACGGTCGATGTCCTGTTGTGACACAACACCTCCGGGATGCACGAAGCCATGGTCGGCTGTTGCTCCAAATACTTGCTTGGCAGTATAGTTGATGGTTGATTTGGCTTTTGCGAGCAGCGATGAGAGTGTCTTGACATGTTCGTCGATGAGCGTCTGCGAGGCGCGGCGGGCTTGCAACTCCATCTGGCAGATGTGAACCTCGTCTTTCAGCTCAGCCACTGCATTAGGGGCATAATTGTCACCTGCAGAAGCTATGAAGGCCAGACAATCGCCAACCTTAGCCTCTAACGATGTGAAATCACCCGGCGTACCATATTTGTATTCCTCTTCCAGCGACTGTGCCTCGGCAGCAAGTTGGCGGGCAGCATCATCGCTGACACATGCATCGTAAATTCTGAAGTCGGCGACCTGTGTCTGCTTCAGGTAGTTGTCGCCAGAGAACGGCGGACGGCCTATCCAGTTGTATGCAGGCACAGTAGTGAACGTGGCACTGAGCACGGGCATCTGTGTATTGGTCTGCACACGATGTCCGTCGATGAACAGTTCGCCGCACTGGCCTTTCTGACGATAGAGCATGTGTATCCACTTGCCCTTGGACGAGGGTGTGCCCGTCTCCATCCCCACCTCATGGTTGTACCCACCTGTCGAGGTGGCCATTCGCTGTGCGTTCAGGCGATATGCCGTATAGGGTGAAGCATTGGCTGTGTTGGCTGATGACTGGGAGAAACACCAGAGGAAATAGCCCTGGCCTGAGAGTGAAGCCGACGCGTTCACACGATAGCACACCGAAACCGTGAAGTCCTGCAACTCCTTTACAATGGCGCCTGCGTTGCGCGTCATGTCCAGATAGCCTGTGGCATTACCTAAGTCGAGAATGTGATACTGTCCCACCTCTATTACCTTGGCAGCACCTTTCAGACTGGCTGTCACACCCGAAACATCGTCTGTCACATTTGTCCCCGACACGTTCGAGAAATCGAAATGAATTCTCAGATTCTCCGATGGAAGATTGTCACTCTGTGCAGAGTGTGCATTCCCCGGCCAGGCAGTCAGTCCGACAAGGAGCAGCTGCACCAATAACCTTTCTTTCATAATCAGCAAATAATCAAAAAAAGAGAATAAAAAAATTGTAACATTGGTGCAAAGGTATGTTTTCTTTTCATATATGACACATTCCTCCCGTCTAAAGGTATGCGTTTCGTTCGTCCAAGTGACCACATAGACAATTCGGACGTATGTTTTAGACAAATCAAGCAGTTGTTTCATCGGTCAAGCCTCCCCATCGGGGGTGGTTGGTGAGGCCTCTCATTGGGGTTCCCGGTACTCTGAAGGGGTGACCCCGAACATCTTTTTGAACTGAGAAGAGAAGTTGCGTGGTGTGACAAAACCAACACGTCCAGCTATTTCATTGATGGTTAGTTGAGTGTCGGCAAGCAATTGGGCGGCCCGTTTCAAACGGACGTTGCGTATGAAGTCAGTAGGTGTGATGCCGAGGATGGTTTGCATTTTTTTATATAGTGAGGCGCGGCTCATGGCAATGTCTTTAGCCAACTTGTCAGCGTTGTATTCTTCGTCATCAATATGAGCCTCGATGGCTTTCAGCATTTGTGACACCATCTTTTCTTCCTCGGCATTGATGGTGATTTTATCGGGGGCGATGTTGGCAGACTCCGCAAACTGGTGGCGGGCTTCCTCACGAAGTTCGAACAAGCGATTGACACGCTGGTCGTTCTCATACTCCATCCTGGCCTTCTTTTTCTTCAGGTAAAAGGCAATGAGCCATCCTCCGATAGCCAAGACGAGGAAGGAGTAAAGCAATTTGGCCCACCATGTAAGCCACCATGGCTGACAGATGACGAATGCCTGTCTTGTCACCGGCCCCCATTCACCTGATGCCGTGGCAGCTTGTACCTCAAAGATATAGTCGCCTGGCGGCAAAGCCTTGTAGCTGGCAATGCACAGTCCGCTTCCGTCGCTGCAAGTGTTCCATTCATGCTCCAGTCCCCCCAAGCGGTAACGGTAGCGGTCGTGGGAAGGGGTGGCATAGTTGAGCGTGGAAAACTGGAACGTAAGGTAATTCTGCATATAGGAGAGCGAATGAGGCAAATTCGTAACATGTTCTCCATTCAGTTCCATTCGTGTGAGCACCACGGTGAGTGGTTTCTCACTGCCTATCAATTCGTCAGGTCGGAAAGCGACTGCCATTCCGCCGCCAATGGCGAATACCAGACGTCCGTCGTCGGTCAGGCACGCCGCCCTGTCCATCATCGATATGGCAGGTATGCCGTCATCCGCTCCCAAGTTGACAACTGTTGGCGTGATGCGTGAAACGCCATACGAAGTGCCTGCCCACACATGTCCTTTGTCGTCCAATACCAAGCTGCGTATGCAGTTGTTTGTCATCCCAGTGACACGAAAGACGGATGAGTCAGCCGGGGTGGTTCCGAAGAGTCCGTTCTGTGTTCCTATCCACAGTCTCCCTTCATGGTCTTTGAGCATGCAGTTGTATTTACTGCTGTATCGTTCTATCTCATTGGCATGGGGAAAAGAAGTCAGCGTATCTGTTTTCGTGTTGAGCATGAATATGCCGTTTTGCGTATAGACCGCCACCCAGTCCCCGTCCGTATGGCATGCTCCCACCATATAGCGGTATTGGTTCAAGGATGGTAGTTTTTCGTTGAGTGAAATGATAGTTTGTTGTTCCGGCAGGAAGTAGCCCAAGTGTGACAGGCTGTCGCATCGCAACTGTCGTCCGTCAGGCAGTTCCAACACAAAAGTAGTTTGCCCGCTTCGATGGCTTCTGCTGCGTGCCATGCCTATCAGCGGGTCATTGCCAGTGTGGATTTCAGGCTTTGCCCTGTGAGGAGGCTGATAAAAGATACCACTGGAGCGGGTTCCTATCCACAACCCCCCTTGGCGGTCGTTGACGGCAAGGGTTATGTCGCCAATATGGAGAGAGTTGATGATGCTCCTTTGTGTCAGGGTTGGCTGCCGAGTGTTTGCCTTGTCGGAAAGGATGGCTTCCAGCAGATGGTCGTTCAGCCTGCTCGCGGCATTGGTCACAAACAGGCGTTGGCGGGCATCGAAGCAAAATATTCTATAGAAGTCGTGCAGCCATAGCACAGAGTCGCCCTCCCACAACAACCCATACCGGTTAGTGTATCGGGGAAGTTGATATGCCTTGTTTTGGTCACAAGGCACCACGTCAAACGTCCTGCCATTGTAAATACAGAACACCCCTTCGCAGTTGACAAGCATCTGTCCGTTGGGGAGTTCCACTATCTGCTGCACCTCTCCAGTCGGCAACCCGTCGGCCACCGTCCAGTGCCGTTGTCCTCTTATCTGATTAGCGCAGACAAACAAGCAAAATAGCATAATAGTTTTTCTCATGTCTGTCTATTTTTAGCATGATTCGTTTATCGGCTACAAAGGTAATACTTTTCTGCGACTTATACAAAAAAACAGAAAATACAGGGATTTATTCACCTGATGTATTTGCGGAGCATCCGATTATTGGCCAGCAACCCGACTGGGATTCTTGTACACGACTCTCTTGACAAGCCTAAATGCTTGATTGTCAACGAAAAAGAAGGAAGCCGTTTTGCGACTTCCTTCTTCATTCAGCGGAGAGTGAGGCTCCTTTGGCGGAAAGTGAGGGATTCAAACCCCCGATACCCGTAATGGGTATACCGGATTTCGAGTCCAGCGCATTCGATCACTCTGCCAACTTTCCTTCGTGGGTGCAAAGGTAAGACATTTTTTTGATACGTCAAAGGCTTTTGTGGAAATTATTACGCAAAAGACAAATTATTGAGGCGATTTCGCAGTTGGTCGGCAGCGGAGCGACGTATCGCCAAAGTGATGCTGCAGGTATTGTCAAACTGCTGTGAGACGACACGCGGCGCCATCTCCTTGACGATGCGCATCACGTCGTTCATCATGACATAAGGATACTCATATGTGACGAGTTCCTCCACCTGACGCGTCACCACCTCACTATGCGCCAAGGCATCAGCCGCTGCGGTGCGATAAGCCACGATAAGACCACCGGTGCCCAAATTCACACCCCCATAATAACGCACGACGACCACAAGGACATCGGTCAGCAGCAGACTATTGATTTGCCCAAGGATGGGTTTGCCCGCCGTACTGCTGGGCTCTCCGTCGTCGTTGGCGCGGAACTCCTTCCGGTCTGGGCCCAGCATATAGGCATAGCATACATGCCGCGCATCATAGTAGCGTCTACGGTATTCGTCGATGATCTCTTTGACCTCGTCGGCAGACTCCACATGATGGGCGAACGCGAGAAACTTGCTGCGCTTCTCTGTATAATATCCTTCACCAGTCTTTGCGGTGATGGTCTGGTATTCGTCGTTGCTTTGCATATTGAAGAAAAGAGGAGTCATTGCTTTTCAGTGAAGAACAACTCCCCCTATTTGTTGGGGGGAGTGTAAGGGGTAGTGTGTTCAAGAGGAGAACACATCATTGGAAAATGGTCATTATTAGTTTTGACACATCTTCTACTCTTTATGATAACTTGTGTATGACAAGTCCTGAGCGCAGTTTAGGCTCAAACCAAGTGGCTTTAGGCGGCATGATCTTGCCGCTGTCGGCGATGTCCATGATCTGCTGCATGGAGACAGGATAGAGCGCGAGCGCAGCACGCATCTCACCACTGTCCACACGTCGGCGCAACTCACCCAGACCACGCAGACCACCTACGAAATCAATCCGATTGCTGCTACGGAGGTCCTTGATGTCCAGGATCTGATCCAGAATCAGGCGGCTGGAGATGTCGACATCGAGCACGCCGATGGGGTCGCTGTCGTCGAAGGTGCCGGTGCGGGCCGTCAGGCGATACCAATGGCCGTCGAGGTATAATGAGAACTCATGCAGGCGTTGTGGTTTATAGATATCAGTGCCCATGTCCTCCACTTCGAAATTCTTGCGCAAGGCATCGAGGAATTGCTCTGATGTCAACCCGTTGAGGTCTTTCACCACACGGTTGTAGTCGAGGATAGTGAGCTGTGATGCCTGGAAGCACACCGCCATGAAATAGTTATACTCCTCGTCGCCCTTGTGACAGGGGTTCTGCCTTTGCTTCTCAGCACCCACCAATGCGGCCGCTGCAGAGCGGTGGTGCCCGTCGGCGATATAAAGGCTTGGCATAGCCGCAAACTCACGGGTGATGGTCTCCATATCCTCCTTATCGGAGATGACCCAGAACTGATGACGGAACCCGTCTATCGGAGCGATGAAATCATACTCCGGCTCCGTGGCGGCATACTTGCGGAGGAGGCTGTCGAGTGTCTCGTTGTCAGGATAGGCGAAGAACACCGGTTCGATGTTGGCATTGTTGACACGCACATGCTTCATTCGGTCTTCCTCTTTGTCCCGACGTGTCAGTTCGTGCTTCTTGATGACCCCATTCATATAGTCATCGACGTATGCGCCCACCACCAGTCCGTACTGGGTTTTCCCATTCATGGTCTGAGCATAGATGTAGTAATGCTCATCCTCATCCTGCACGAGCCAGCCTTTCTCCTGGAATTTCTTGAAATTCTGGGCGGCGCGCTCATACACTTTAGGGTCATACTCACTGGTGCCAGGGGCGAAATCGATCTCGGGTTTGATGATATGGTAAAGGCTTTTTTCATTGTCGCCGGCCTCTGCGCGCGCCTCTTCAGAGTCGAGCACGTCGTAGGGTCTGGACTCCACCTCCTCGACATACTGTTTCGGGGGGCGAATGCCTTTGAATGGTTTGATAATTGCCATTTTGAGTTGGATTGTTTGTCAGGTTATAAGGTTGTAAGGTTTACAAGGTTGAGAGGTTGGTGGTGGCACTAAAAAAGGGTATACCCCCACCCCAGCCCCTCCCCATATGGGGAGGGTAGTGCCTGAAGGGGTTGGAGTGATATCAAATGGATCGCGTATTACTTGTTCACCTGGAATTTGGTGCATCCGTCGGCGAAGTAAGCGTTGATCTGCTTGGCGGCAGCAATGCCGGCATTGATATTGGCCTCAGCGGTCTGAGCGCCCATTTTCTTCGGTGTGCTGAAGTAACGTCCCTCGAACTTGGCGAAGTCGGCATCGGCATCAGGCTTGATGTCAGTGACAAACTTCAGGTCGGCGCGCTCTTCCATCAACTTGAGCAGCTCTGGCTCATTGATGACCTCTTTGCGTGCTGTGTTGACCAGGATGCCACCTTTGGGCAATTGGTTGACCACGGCATAGTTGATGCTCTGCTTCGTCTCAGGTGTGGCAGGAATGTGAAGGCTCACCACGTCGCAGCCCTGGAACAACTCGTCCTGGCTGGCCACTGCATGAACACCAGCTTCCTCGATCACACTGGCAGGGCAATAAGCGTCGTAGGCATAGATGTCCATGCCAAATCCCTTGGCGATACGTGCCACATTGCGGCCCACATTGCCGAAGGCAAGCAGACCAAGACGCTTACCTTTCAGTTCGGTACCGGCTTTTCCGTTATAGAAATTGCGCACGGCGAAGACCAGAAGGCCGAAGACCAGTTCGGCCACGGCATTGGCGTTCTGACCCGGTGTGTTCTCCACCACCACGTTTTTCTCTTTGGCGTATGCGGTGTCGATAGAGTCGTAACCAGCGCCGGCACGCACCACAATCTTCAGATTGGCGGCAGCGTCGAGAACGTCGGGTGTGATCTTATCGGAACGGACAATCATGGCGTCGGCGTCCTTCACGGCGTCGAGCAACTGTGCCTTCTCGGTATATTTCTCCAGCAGCACCAGCTCATGTCCGGCGGCTTCTATCTCTTTTCTGATACCCTCGATGGCCACAGGGGCAAAGGGTTTCTCTGTAGCAACTAATACTTTCATGTCTTCTTAGTTTTTAGCCTCAAATTCTTTCATGCACTTCACGAGTGCCTCTACGCCCTCGATGGTCTGGGCGTTGTAGCAGCTGGCGCGGAATCCACCTACTGAGCGGTGACCCTTGATGCCCACCATACCTTGTGAGGTGGCATACTCGAAGAATGGCTTCTCCAGGTCTTTGTACTCATCGTTCATCACGAAGCAAATATTCATGAGCGAGCGGTCTTCCTCGGCCACGGTGCCACGGAACAGACGGTTGCGGTCTATTTCGCCATAGACGATCTCGGCGCGCTGCTTGGCCAGACGATCCATCGCCTCGACGCCACCATTGGCTTTGAGCCAGCGCAGTGTCTCAAGGGCGCTGTAGATAGGCACCACAGGAGGAGTATTGAACATAGAGCCTTTCTCCACATGGGTGCGGTAATCGAGCATGGTGGGGATGGGACGTGGAGCCTTGCCCAGCGCGTCATCCTTGACGATGACGAGGGTGACACCGGCCATGGCCAGGTTTTTCTGAGCGCCACCATAGATGCAGTCATATTTGGCCACGTCTATCGGACGGCTGAAGATGTCGGATGACATGTCGGCGATGAGACGCACATTGACATCGAGGTCTTTGCGTATCTCTGTGCCATAAATGGTATTGTTGGTAGTGATATGCAGATAATCCACATCGTCGGGGCATGTCCAGCCCTTCGGGATGAAAGTATAATTAGCGTCAGCAGAAGAAGCCACTTCTACCACCTCACCAAAGAGTTTGGCCTCTTTCATTGCCTTCTTTGCCCAGGTGCCTGTGTTGAGATAAGCAGCTTTCTTGACCAGGAAGTTGTAAGGAATCATACAGAACTCAAGAGACGCACCGCCACCGAGGAATACGACAGAATAACCCTCGGGAATCTGAAGCAACTCTTTGATGAGGGCTACGGCCTCATCGACGACGGGTTGGAAATCTTTAGCCCTGTGGCTGATCTCTGCCAATGAGAGACCACTGCCATTGAAGTCTAAAATTTGCTTTGCGGTGTTCTCGATCACCTCACGGGGGAGGATGGACGGACCAGCATTAAAATTGTACTTCTTCATTTGATTATTTAAAAATTTATGTTTATAAAAGGTCGTAACGAACGCATCTTTCATTACGGCTGCGAAATTACTCTATTCTTTTGAATACTGCAAATAATATGAGCGGTTTTTGCTGTTTGTGCCACACTTTATGATACATAGCGATACATAGCGATACATAGTGACACATCGCGTCACTGCCCTCTGAGCCGGTCGATTTCCTCAAACTCCTTGCCCATGTTGAGATTGAGATAGATGGTGTAGAGAGCCGGAAGCCATTTAGCTTTCTGCTCGGGCGCCATCTGCCTGTACCGCTCCATATAGGGGCGTGCTTTCGCATACATCTCATTGGCAGCGCGGCGGTTTTTCCGCCCTCGCTGGGTGGCTTTATCCAGTTGCAGGGCTTTGTTGTAATAGGCCAGCCCCATATTGCAGTTGGCTTCTGGCAGACTGTCGTTGAGTGCCAGCAGCTTTTGTGTGACGTTGATACATTCCTCATACCTTCCGGTATTGAGGAGGGCGGAGCTCTTGGCAAAGAGATAGAGCTGACTGACACTATCGGTGGCCAACGCCCTGTCTATGAAGACCATGGCCGTATCGGTCTCTCCCCTGCCGTTGTAATAGTCGATGAGTCGGGGGAAGAAGAACGGATGTGACGGATGGGTATCAAATCCGCGCAGCAGTTCTTTGACGTATGCCGCCGTGTCTTTCTGCATGAGATGTGTCTCAGCAAGATACTGTATGATATTGTCGAGCCTGGCGGAGTCGCCCTCTGCCAAAGTCTGGTATTTGAACACCTTCTGAGCGTCTTTGAGCCGGTAGCCAGCATAGAGCGCATAAAACGCCGCCTGAGGCAGGAGCGTATCGCTGTCGGCATATTTGTATTTCTCGAAGAGCGGCTGCCCCGCACAGTCGATATAGGTGTCAAAATAAGTGTATGCTTCCTGGAAGTTGGATTTTCGCAGATGGTACGAGCCGGCATTATACAGGTTGGGACGGTAGGTGTTGAGAAACTCAGCATGCTTGTCCCTGTATTTCAGTTCCACCTCACCCTTTTTGTTTGGCCTTGCGTCGAGACTGTCGAAAGCCTCAAGTATGGTGAACATTTTGCGTGCCGTAGTGAAAAGAGAGGCTGTATCGTATTTCTGTTTCAGGTACAGTTTCTCATTTCCCTGCTCATATTGTTTTTTGACGGCGTCAAACAATGTCAGCCATACTTTCTCATTGGTGCGGGAGACGGAGTCTTTCAGCAGGTCGGACATCATCTTCTCCGCCTTTGCCAGTTCTTTTCCGCTTTTCACGTAGGTACGTGCCTGACTGATCACTTTCTTCTGGGCAAAAGAGACACCGAGAAAGCAGAGCAGTGCAGTAAATATCAAAAACAATCTTTTCATCCTTTAAAAAGAGGGGGAGAGTATCCCCTCCCCCATTCTATTGACAGCGTAATTATCTCTGAGTGTCAGCCTCAGCGGCCTTGGTGCGTGCGTCCTCAGCTCCATAGAGCTGGTAGCAGCATCTGTAGAGAGGATATGCCCAGTTGGCTCTCTCTCTGTTGGGATCCAGGGTCTTGGCTTTCTGGAGATGAGTCAGAGCCTCCTCAAAGATAGGCATGATCTGGTCCATAGCCTCTTTGGGCACTCTACCGGTCTTGCCAGCGGCACGGTTCTCAGCCTCAGCGCCACGGTCGAGGAGACATGCGCCGAGATAGGTCAGGATCTGTGCGTTGTCAGGCTGTGTGCCAAGTGCTTTCTTGAAGCAGTCGATGGCATCCTCCAGTTTCTGAGCGATCATGGCATTCTGTCCTCTGATGGCCCACACGGTGAAGTTGTTGGGGTCGGTGGCCAGTTTCTTGTCGAAGAGGGCGTTCATCTCAGTATCCATCTTGAGGCTGGAGTACATGTTGACCAGTGTACCGAAGACCACCTCGTTGTTGGGATCAGCGGCATAGTCTGCCTCGAGGGTCTTGACGTATGCTACAGAGTCCTCACGAGTCTTCAGGCTCTCCTGCACGGCAGCCAGTTTCAGGTTGTTGGCGTCAGTGGCAAACTTAGCCTCCTGTGCTGCGATGTCGGCATATCTGGCCACATTCTTCATGTCCTTGTTCTGATAGGCGAAGAGGGCAGCATAATAAGCGATCTGTGTGAGGTTGTCATCGGGAGTCTTAGCAGCGGCCTCAGCGAAGAGAGGTGCGTCGTGAGTGTCGACATACTGTGCCAGATACCTATAAGCTTTCTTCATATCGCCCTTGTCCTGATAAGTGATACCACCGTTGATCAGGTTGCCACGCAGTGGATAGAGGCGGTCGCGGTTGGCGTCATGGAATTTGGCCTTTACCTTTCCTTTTTCATTAGGCATCTGGTCATACTTCTCACACTCTTCAGCGGCGTCGAAAGCCTGTGCCAGTGCGGTATAGAAACCGATGGTGTCGTATGCCTCCACTTTGCCTTGCTTCATCTGCTCAGCCACTTGGTTGGCATTCATCACAGCCTGCACTTCAGACACTTTATGCATGGCCAGGTCTACCAGTTTGTTGTAAGCGCGTGCTTTCTCAGAGGCGTCGGCAAGTTGTCCGAGACCAGACTTCACGAGGCCTTCAGCCTCGGCGTAGGTTTTAGCTTTCAAGATTGACTTGAGGGTTTCAGAGTCACCCGCAAAGGCTGTTGAGGCAGCTGCTGCCATCAAAGCCACAATCATCATTTTTTTCATAATCATTAATATTAAAAGGTTTAAATGTTTCTAACTGATTTTGTCTAGAAAGTATTGTTAAATGTTTGCTTTAATCTTCCACTGTATCAATTTCATTTTCAGAGACTTCTATATCATCATCATCAATGGTTTGCTCCGGTTCCTCCACCGGACTGTCAGCGGTTGTGTCGCGCTTGATGGAGTCACTCTTCTGGGCCCATTCCGCACGGCTCATTTGCTCCACAGTAGCCTCGAGATCGGCTCCCATCACCTTGCATACGCTGGCGATGACATCGTTTTTCTTGGTGAGGTTGATGAGTCTGACCCCTTGTGTGGCCCTTCCCATGACGCGGCACTCTGCCACGGCCAGTCGGATGGTGATACCACTCTTGTTGATGATCATCAAGTCGTTCTCGTCGGTCACGTTCTTGATAGAGACGAGACGTCCTGTCTTATCGGTGATGTTGAGGGTTTTGACACCCTTGACGCCACGTGAGGTCTTACGATAGTCCTCCACCTGCGAGCGTTTGCCGTAACCATTCTCACTGACCACCATGATGGTTTCCTTTTCAGCATGGTTGACCACGATCATGCCCACGACCTCGTCATCGCCCTCGTCGAGTTTCATGCCTCGCACACCTGTGGCTACACGTCCCATCTCACGCACGGCGCTCTCCTCAAACCTCACGGCGCGTCCGTTTCTGTTGGCCAGCACCAGTTCGTTGCGTCCGTTAGTCAGTCTTACATCCACCACCTCGTCACCTTCAAGGATGTTGATGGCATTGACGCCATTGGCCCTTGGCCGGCTGTATGCTTTGAGGCATGTTTTCTTTACAATACCTTTCTTAGTTGCGAAGACGACGAAGTGTGAGTTGAGGAACTGTTCGTCATCCAGTCCACGCAGTCTGAGGAATGCGTTGACCGAGTCGTCAGAGTCGATGTTGAGCAGATTTTGTATCGCCCTGCCCTTGGAGTCTTTACCACCCTCAGGTATCTCGTAGCACTTGAGCCAGTAGCACTTGCCCTTGCGTGTGAAGAAGAGCATCGTGTTGTGCATGGTAGCCGGGTAGATGAACTCTGTGAAGTCCTGCTCTCGTGTCCTGGCGCCTTTGCTGCCCACGCCGCCTCTTGCCTGTCCACGGAACTCGCTGAGCGGTGTGCGCTTGATATATCCGAGGTGACTGACGGTGATGACCACCGGGTCGTTGGGATAGAAGTCTTCGGGGTTGAACTCCTCGGAGGAGAATTTGATCTCGGTACGTCTCTCGTCGCCGTATTTCTCTTTGACCTCCAGCAGTTCGTCTTTCATGACCTTCTTGCACAACTCCGGATCGTCGAGGATCGACTGCAGATAGGCAATCTGACGCTCCAGTTCCTCGTATTCAGCGTGCAGTTGCTCGATACGCAGGCCGGTGAGTTGTGAGAGACGCATGTCGACGATGGCCTTTGACTGGGGCTCATCCAGGTCGAATCGCTTCTCCAGGTTGCGCTGGGCGTCGACGGGTGTCTTTGATGCCCGTATGATATGCACCACCTCATCGATATTGTCGCAGGCGATGATGAGTCCTTCGAGGATGTGCGCCCTCTCCTGTGCCTTTTTCAGGTCAAACTTGGTGCGTCGAATGGTCACGTCATGACGGTGCTCAACGAAATAGCCCACACACTGCTTGAGTGTCAACAGTCTTGGACGACCCTTTACGAGCGCAATGCAATTGACTGAGAATGAACTTTGTAGGGCGGTCATCTTAAACAATTTGTTGAGGATGACATTGGCGTTGGCGTCTTTCTTCACATCGACGACGATACGCATGCCCTGTCGGCCTGACTCATCATTGACATTGGAGATGCCTTCTATCTTTCCCTCTTTGACAAGGTCGGCGATATACTCTATGAGCTGTGCCTTGTTGACACCGTAGGGTATCTCCGTCACCACGATTTTGTCGTGTGCGTCGTCACTCTCTATCTCAGCCTTTGCCCTGATGACGATACGGCCACGTCCGGTCTCATAGGCATCCTTCACACCCTGTATGCCATAGATATAGGCGCCAGTGGGGAAATCAGGAGCTTTGATATACTCCATCAGCCCGTCGGTGTCGATGTCAGGATTGTCGATGTAAGCACAGCACCCATCGATGACCTCTCCGAGGTTGTGTGTGGGGATATTGGTGGCCATACCCACTGCGATGCCGTTGCCACCGTTGACCAACAGGTTGGGCACTTTGGTAGGCATGATGGAAGGCTCGGTGAGCGAGTCGTCGAAGTTGTTGACCATATCGACGGTGTCTTTGTCGAGGTCGTCCATGATGTGCTCTCCCATTTTAGAGAGGCGGCACTCTGTGTATCGCATGGCTGCCGGCGAGTCACCGTCAACGCTTCCGAAGTTACCTTGTCCATCGACCAGGGTGTATCTCATGTTCCAGTTCTGGGCCATTCTCACCAGTGCTCCATATACTGAGCTGTCTCCATGGGGATGGTACTTACCGAGCACCTCACCCACGACACGTGCGCATTTTTTGTACGGTTTGTCGCTGGTGTTGCCTATTCCCATCATTCCATAAAGGATTCTACGGTGCACCGGTTTAAATCCATCTCTCACATCAGGAAGTGCACGAGCCACGATGACCGACATGGAATAGTCGATATACGATGACTTCATCTCCTCCTCGATGTTGATTTTGATGATTCTGTCCTGGTCAAAGGTTTGATTTTCGTCCATTTCGTATTGTCAAGTTTGATGTTGTTGTTATGTCGGCGTCAGCTTGCATGGTTGCCGCTGAAATCGCCGTAAAGGGCATTTAAACGCCTTTTGAGCGATTTTGCCTCGTTTTCAAGGTGTAAAATTACAACTATTTGACGATACGCGAAAGCAAAAGTCTAAAAATCTTAGAAAATTTAAATTTTATTAGGTTTCATGTTGGGTTGTCAGAATTACTGAGTCATCATCCGTATTCGCACTATGAAGAGAGATGCGCATCGGGATTTGCAATTCTGATGTGCTGAATATCAGGATTTTTTATCCGGTTATCGCATTGCAATTACATACTATTGTGTACGTCAAAGGGCAGAGAGTCTATTGTCTCTCTGCCCTTTTGTATGTCGATTGTTATCCTAGATGTCTATTTATCTTCTTCGTGCGGCATTTCTCATGGCTTGCCGGTGGAAATTTTCCTCTGCGGCGATGACTTTGTAGAGTTTTTCGCCTGAGATGATCCTGAGGAAGCGGTTGTGGTAATTAGACTGTATCTGCTTGATCTCAAGTTCGCAGCGGTCCATGTCGGAGATAGCCTTTTTGCATTCTTTTTCGCCCACAGGCCTTGACTGTCTGAGCTGCCGCATCTTATTGTACAGTGCCCTTTGCTTCTCCCCCATCTCATGATATAATGGGAAGAACTTGGTGGCCTCAGCCGATGTGAGTCCTGCTTCCGCTGTGATAAATTTCTCCAGGTCGGCCCTGAATTTGGCGGGGTTGAACTGAGGTTTCCCCTGTGCCATCAGCATGGTGGTACTCATGGCCATGAGGAGTGTCAAAATCATACATTTTAGTCTCATTGTCTCATTCTCCTGATAAGTAAGCGTACATGTCGTGGTTGTCACACATGAGATAGTCGGCCACTTGGTCGATGGCATCCGTTTGCTGTGAGGTGCCTACTGTCTCTATAGTGGCTGTAGCATTGTCCTGAGGTGTCAGTATGGCATTTTGATTGAAAAGAGCGAGTGCGCCTAATCCCATGATGATTCCTATCACGGCAGCGGCTGCTCTGAAGCCATAACGCCTCCACAAAGGAACGGTCACGGCCTTTTGTGTCGTGGTCTCCTCTGGAATCTGCCGCATGATTCTTTCTGTCAGTGTGTCGAAATAACCTTCAGGCACGGTGAAAGGGTTGCGGCTAGGTGGTAATTGAAATTCTTCGTTAGGCATTTGTTGTTGTTTTTTATATTTGACGTATATTCATAGGAAAAGTTTAATCTTGCGCGGAAAAAGGTTGATTTATTCTCTCATTTTAACATAAGTTGTCACTTTCTGTGAAGCGATGTGAAAAGAGGCCTTGAGTGCTCCCTCTGAAGTCTTGAGCATCTGGCTCATATCGCTGTATTTCATATTGTCGAAATATCTGAGAGTGAAGACGGTGCGCTGCACGTCGGGGAGTGTGGCGATGGCCTCTTGAAGGAGGGCCATGGTTTTGTCGCCATCGAAGTAGGTGTCAGCCATGAGCATGTTGGCCACCCCTGCGGCATCAGCGGTGCTTGTGGTTTTCTTGTTTTTTTGCCTGCGGAGGAAGTCGAGTGCTTCGTTGACAGCGATACTATAAAGCCAAGTGGAAATTTTGGAGAGATTCTTGAAGTCGGAGAGGTTGGCCCATGCTTTGAGGAATGTGTTTTGCAATACGTCATCAGCGTCCTCGTGTACGAGTACGATCCGTCGTATTTTCCAATAGAGCGGTGAACTATAATAGCGGACGACTTGCTCGAATGCCTTTCGTCTTGTCTGAGGGTCGGCCAGCATCTCCACTACTTTTTTCTCATCATACTGCATCATTCCAGCTGGTTTTGAATGCTTGAAAAAAAATAGCATTGTTTCCTTTTCCGAGCCATTGAGACATCAAGGAAACTATGCTATTATTATATTAAAATGTGTAAGGTGCCTATTTGACGGAAATCTTCCTTACGAACTTTCCTACCTTCACCATGTAGCATCCTTTGGGCAGATTAAGTTCTACGCGCTTATCCTGTGAATCTATCTTTACGCTCATCACTCTCACGCCCGCTACATTGTATACCTGAAGCACCTGTCCGTTGGCGCCGGTGATATGTAGCACCTGCTCACTCACCGACACGGCGATGCTCTGGAAATCATTGTCAATGATTTCGATAGAGGTGCCAGCGGTGACTACCTGAGGTGCGCCAAGCATTAAAGCCATGCTGAATACTATGGCAAACAATCTCTTCATCATATCCGAATATACATTTTATTTCTGCAAAAATAGGAAAAATAATTGAGTTGAGGAGTTTTCGCTCTCAAACTTATTGTATAATTAACATAATTTAACGCGTATTTGTATCCTATAAGATGTCAACCACCATTCCTTCGTCTGACAAGATGGTGTCGGGGAATATTTTTCGTGCCTCCTCGAGCAGCACTTCCTCGTTGTTGTAGCGGGCACTGTAATGCCCTAAAAGGAGCTGTCGTGCGTGGGCGTCGCGTGCCACCATGGCCGCCTGTGCTGCGGTGCTATGGCAGTATTTTGCGGCGTTTTGTATTTTGTCCTCACAGTAGGTGCTCTCATGGTAGAGCAGGTTGACACCCTCTATGAGGGTATGCAACTGTGGCAAATATTTGGTGTCGGAGCAATAGGCATACTTTCGCACGGGATCGGCGGGAGCGACCAATTTTTCATTGGGTATAATCTCCCCCTCTTCGGTCACCCAGTCGGCTCCCAGTTTGATATTATTGATCTGGCTGACGGGGACGTGCAAGAAGTCGATCATCTCTCTACGGATATGCGGCAGTGTCGGTTTCTCCGTGAAAAGGAACCCTGCGCAGGGGGTGCGGTGCTCCAAAGGGATGGTACTGACGGTGAGGCTCCTGTCGTCGTAGATGACTTGTGCCACGGTGGTGTCGACGGCATGAAACACGACCTCAAACTCCAGTCCATGGCAGAATAGGTCGATTTGCCGGCAGAGCATGTCCTCCAATGCCTCGGGTGCATAGATATGCAGGGGTGCGGTGCGTCCGAGCATGCCGAAAGAGCAGATCATGCCTATCAGTCCGAAGCAGTGGTCGCCATGAAGGTGGGAGATGAAAACGCAACTGATTTTGTTGTGGTTGATATGGTAGCGCAGGAGTTGCACTTGTGTGCCTTCCGCGCAGTCAATCATCAGCAGTTTTCCTCTGATTTCCACCACCTGCGAGGTTGCGAAATGTCTCAGAGTGGGTTTGGCGCTTCCGCATCCCAGGATATGTACTCTGAAAGGCTCCATGTCGCCTAATTCTGTCTTTTGAATTCGAAGATGCCGTTTTCGTTCTCCAGATACATCGAGTCGGGGCCGAGAGTCAGCACCTCGAAGGTATCAGGAGCGAGTACTAGTTTACCGTTGTGTATCTTCCATGAGGTGTAAGGTTTCGACTCGGCTGAGACATGCGACTCGACCAGTCCACCATCTTTGATTTCAAAGTTTTTGTCCAGGCTGGTCCAGCGTCCCAGCAGTGTGGTGAGGTTGAGCACCTTTTTGGCCACATCCTCCCCATCCACTTGTGTGGCGATGACGGCGAGTTTGTCACCATCGAGCAGTCCGCCCTGCACATCCGACGGCGGCATCTCCATGTCGGCCCCATCCTCAACCGCATTGAGGTCTCCCTCGTCGAGGGAGTAGAAGATGGTGTCTCCGCTGTTGGTGATCAGCGAGAAGGAATGCATGGCCGCCGCATAGCAGTTGCCATACACCGTGGAGTCGACCTCTTCCACTGCGTTTTCGTCTAACTGGAGGCTGGCCACATTAGCCTCTTTTTTCTCTTTGCATCCCATGACCAAGAGGAGTGTCACGGCGAAGACGAGGAAATATCTTAAGTGTCTCATGATGAAGTTTTTATATGATTGTATGAAAATGTCTTATTCTTTCTCCAGGCGTTTAGCCTCATTCCATAGTTGGTCCATCTCCTCAAGGGTCATCTCTGTGAGCGGTTTGCCTGCTCTGATGGAGTGTTGCTCAATATAATTGAACCGACGGATGAACTTCTGGTTGGTATGCTCAAGCGCATTGTCGGGGTTGAGGTGATAGAGTCTTGCGGCATTGATGACGCTGAAGAGGAAGTCGCCCAACTCTTCTGTCGACTTTTGTTTGTCGCTGCGCTTCAACTCAGCCTCCAGTTCGGCCAGTTCTTCTCTCACTTTCTGCCACACATCATCACGCTCTTGCCAGTCGAAACCCACGTTGCGTGCTTTGTCTTGTATGCGGTAAGCCTTGATGAGACTTGGCAGTGCGTCGGGCACGCCAGAGAGCACGGTCTTATTGCCATCTTTTTCTTTCAGTTTGATTTGCTCCCAGTTTTCCAAGACCTGTTCGGCGGTCTCTGCCTTTTCCTTACCATAGACATGTGGGTGGCGGAAAATGAGTTTGTCGGCCTCTTTGTTGCACACGTCGGCGATGTCGAAGTCTCCTTTCTCTTGTCCGATCAACGCATAGAAACAGACATGCATCAGCACATCGCCCAATTCTTTGCAGATGTTCTTATTGTCTTGTTTCATAAGGGCATCGCACAGTTCGAAAGTCTCTTCTATGGTGTTAGGACGAAGGCTCTCATTGGTCTGTTTCCGGTCCCATGGGCATTCCACCCGCAGTCGGTCGAGCACATCGAGGAATCTGCCGAAAGCCTCCATTTTTTCCTCTTTGGTATGCATGAGTTTTTATGTGTTTTTTAGTTTTTCCTTGACGTTCTTGTGAGTAAAATGCAAAGTTACGAAAAATTGGGAGCAGAACGAAAATAATTCATTCTTTTCTTTTGTTTTTTTGCAAAACGAAGGTAAAATGCATCTCGGCATGAAAAATGAATTAATTCATTTTGTTCTGCACTCGATTTTTATTACCTTTGTTTTTTTGCAAAACGAAGGTAAAGTGCATCTCGGCATGAAAAATGAATAAATTCATTTTGTCCTGCTCTCGATTTTTATTACCTTTGTTTTTTTTGCAAAACGAAGGTAAAATGCATCTCGGCATGAAAAATGAATAAATTCATTTTGTCCTGCTCTCGATTTTTATTACCTTTGCACCCAAAATTTTATAAAAGAGGTAATAAGAGTTATCAAAATATGGAATTAGCGAGTAAGTATACTCCGCAGGACGTGGAGTCGAAATGGTATCAGTATTGGCTTGACAACAAGCTTTTCAGTTCAAAACCCGACGGACGTGAACCTTACACCATCGTCATACCCCCACCCAATGTGACCGGCGTGCTCCACATGGGGCACATGCTCAACAACACGATACAGGACATCCTGGTGCGCCGCGCCCGCATGGAGGGCAAGAACGCCTGCTGGGTGCCCGGCACCGACCATGCCTCCATCGCCACCGAAGCGAAAGTGGTGAAGAAACTGGCCTCAGAGGGTATCAAGAAAAGTGATCTGACACGCGACGAGTTTCTCAAGCACGCCTGGGACTGGACCCACGAGCACGGCGGCATCATCCTGAAGCAGTTGCGCCGCTTAGGTGCCAGCTGCGACTGGGACCGCACAGCATTCACGATGGACGAGACACGTTCGGAGAGCGTCATCAAAGTGTTTGTCGACCTCTACAACAAGGGGCTCATTTACCGTGGCCTGCGTATGGTGAACTGGGATCCGAAGGCGCTGACCGCCCTTTCGACCGAAGAGGTGGTGTACAAGGAAGAGCAGAGCCATCTGTACCACCTGAAATATTATCTCGCCGGTGAGGTACACTTCGACAATGAAGAAGCGCTGAAAGCCGAGGGCAATGTCATCCACAAGGATGAGAAAGGCTACTATGCCGTGGTGGCCACCACCCGTCCTGAGACCATCATGGGCGACACCGCCATGTGCGTGAACCCCAAAGACCCGAAGAACCAGTGGCTGAGAGGCCAAAAAGTGATTGTGCCCTTGGTGGGCCGCGTCATTCCGGTGATTGAAGACCGCTACGTGGACATCGAGTTTGGTACCGGCTGTCTGAAAGTGACTCCCGCCCACGACACCAATGACTATATGCTGGGCAAGACCCACAACCTGGAGACCATCGACATCTTCAATGCTGACGGTACCCTCTCTGAGCAGTCGCCCCTCTATGTGGGCATGGACCGCTTCGACTGCCGCAAGCAGATTGTGAAAGACCTGAGCGCCGCCGGTCTGATGGAGCGCATCGAGGACTATACTAATAAGGTGGGTTACTCGGAGCGTAATCCCGACACCGCCATCGAGCCGCGTCTGTCGCTGCAGTGGTTCCTGCGTATGCAGCACTTTGCCGACATCGCCCTTCCACCGGTGATGAACGGCGAGATGCAATTTTATCCCGCTAAATACAAGAACACCTATAAGAACTGGCTGGAGAACATCCAAGACTGGTGTATCTCACGCCAATTGTGGTGGGGTCATCGTATCCCAGCCTACTACTACGACGAGGAAGACCACTTCGTGGTGGCAGAAAACGCTGAGAAAGCCCTTGAACTGGCCCGTGAGCAGTCGGGCAATGCACAGTTGCAAGCCTCCGACCTGCGTCAGGACGAGGATGCCCTCGACACCTGGTTCTCGTCCTGGCTGTGGCCTATCTCCCTCTTCGACGGCATCAACAACCCGGGCAATGAGGAGATCAGCTACTACTACCCCACCAGCGACCTGGTGACGGCTCCCGACATCATCTTCTTCTGGGTGGCCCGTATGATCATGGCCGGTGAGGAATACATCGGCAAATATCCCTTTAAGAACGTTTACTTCACTGGTATCGTGCGCGACAAACTTGGCCGTAAGATGTCCAAGAGCTTGGGCAACTCCCCCGACCCCATCATGCTGATCGACAAATATGGCGCCGACGGCGTGCGTATGGGCATGATGCTCTCAGCTCCTGCCGGCAACGACATCCTCTTCGACGAGACGTTGTGTGAGCAAGGCCGCAACTTCAACAACAAGATATGGAATGCTTTCCGTCTGGTGAAAGGATGGGAAGTGGCCGACATCGAGCAGCCTGCAGGCAACGCTACCGCCACACGCTGGTTTGAGGCCAAGATACGTCAGACCAGTGCGGAGCTCGACGACCTGTTTAAGAAATACCGCATCTCTGAGGCCCTGATGGCTGTCTACCGTCTGTTCTGGGACGAGTTCTCCAGCTGGTATCTGGAGATGATCAAGCCCGCTTATGGTTCGCCCATCGACCGTGCCACCTACGACAGCACATTGCGCTACTTTGACACCCTGCTGAAGATGCTTCACCCCTTCATGCCCTTTATCACTGAAGAGTTGTGGCAGCACCTCTATGACCGCCAGGACGGCGACAGTATCATGCGTGAGTGTCTGGAGGTGTCGGCACCAACGGAAGAAGACCAGCGTCTCTCTGACGACATCGAGCGTGTGAAGCAAGTGGTGTCGGGTGTGCGTATGGTGCGCAACCAGAAAAACATTGCCCCCAAAGAGCAGCTTGACCTGCTGGTGGTCAACACCAACGCTTATCACCTCTATGCCGACATCATCAGCAAGATGGCCAACCTGAAGACCTTCACTGTGACCGACAGCAAGCCTGGTGACGCCGCACAGTTTATGGTGGGCACCGACGAGTTTGCCGTGCCCCTTGGCAACCTGATAGACGTGGCTGCCGAGATCGCCAAGCAAGAAGCCCAACTGAAGCATTTGGAAGGCTTCCTCGCCGGCATCGAGAAGAAACTCGCCAATGAGAAATTCGTGGCTCATGCGCCAGAGGCTGTCGTGGCCCTGGAGCGTAAGAAGCAGAGCGACTCGATAGAGAAGATCGCCTCGCTGAAAGTCTCGCTCGCCGCACTGAGAGAGAAGCTATAACATTTCATAGAGACGCATCAAGGTGCGTCTCTATTTGTTCTATAGATGAAGACATTTAAGATCATCTGCATCTGCCTGCTGACAATACTTATCCTATTGGCAGGAGTGACTGTATGGGGAAGTTTCTTCATGCTGGATGTCTCATTGGGTGACTTGTCGGGCAAAGACCCCGACGGGCGGAGAAATGAGGTGAGAGAACAGCATCCCGACACATACCACTGGGCAGACAGTCTGATGCGCGCCCATGTGATGCGCGACACCATGATGACCACCCACGACGGGCGCAGGCTTCATGCGTGGTATGCCGCTGCAGAGGACAGCACCGATATGACTGCGGTGCTGTTGCACGGCTACACCTGCAACGCCTGGACCGTGATGAACATCGCACAGATGATGCGTGAGCGGATAGGACTGAACATCTTCTTGCCCGATCTGCACGGCCACGGGAAAAGCGACGGCGACGAGGTGCAGATGGGCTGGAAAGACGCCCATGACGTGTTGGAATGGATACCCATCGTGACCCATCTCTTCGGCGACAGCGCACAGTCGCGCATCGTGATACACGGCGTCTCGATGGGCGCTGCCACAGCGATGAATGTCTCCGGTCTGGAGGACAACCCCCAGATCGTCGGTTATATCGAAGACTGCGGCTACAGCAGTGTGTGGGAAGAGTTGAGCGGTGAGTTGGAAAAGCAATACGGCTTAGGAGAGTTTCCGCTGATGTATACCACCAGTCTGCTATGTCGCATGAAGTATGGCTGGAGTTTTGGTGAGGCTTCCTCACTGGAGATGGTGAAACGCTGTAAGAAGCCGATGCTGTTCATCCACGGCAGTGATGACGATTTCGTGCCCACGCGAATGGTGTATGCGCTTTATGAGGCGAAGCCCCAGCCCAAAAGTCTGTGGATATCGAAGGGCAGTGGCCACGCCGCCTCCTTCAGCGACCATCCAGAGGAATATGAGCAGAAAGTGAGGGAAAGCTTGAAGATGAAAGATGAAAAATGAAAGATGAAAGATTAAAATGGGAAAATGGGAAAAGCTTGAAGATGAAAGATGAAAAATGAAAGATGAAAGATTAAAATGGGGAAATGGGAAAATGAGAAATAATAAAAGGTAAATGAAAGATAACTATATGAAGAAGACATTACTACTGACAATCATCCTGGCCCTGTCGTTGACGACGGAGGCACAAAACCTGCAGAAAGGCAACTATGGATACCTCTACTGCCACATGAGTGACCTGGGAGAATACACAGCCTATGCCGTGAGCCGTGACGGATACCACTACGAGGACATCAATGGCGGCAAAGCCATCTTCGACCCCGAGGAACACGCACGTATCGAGGGTGGCACGCGCGATGCCTACATCACCCGCACACACAATGGCAAAGGCTATATCATGGTGACCACCGATATGTGCGTACGCAAATCAAAGGTGTGGGACAACTATGGCATCGACCTGCTGCGAAGTAAAGACATGGTGAAATGGGAGTCGGTGACATTTGACTTCCGTAAGGGAGCCTCTATCTTCTGCGACCCAGAGTCGCCCGACCCCTACAAAGACTACAGCACCATCAACCGGGTGTGGGCGCCACAGATATTCTGGGATCCCAGTTATGTGTGGAGTGACGGCAAGCGCGGTGGTTACTTCATCTATTACTCACTGTGGAACCGCGCCGAGGAGGCCTACGACCGTATGTACTACTCCTACGCCGACGAGAGTTTCACCCGCCTCACCAAGCCCCGTCTGCTCTTCGACTGGGGCTATGCCACCATCGACGCCGACATCAACTACCTGAAATCTGACGGTCTTTTCCATATGCTCATCAAGAAAGAGGGTGGCAAGCCTGGCATCTATACCGCCACGTCGAAAAGTCTGACGGGACCATGGAGTGAGCCTGTGGAGGATGACTATGTGAGTTTTGAGGGTAATAAGAAGTGCGAGGGTTCGTCGGCATTTCAGTTGATCGGCGATGACACCTGGCGTGTGGCCTATATCGAGTACTCCTCACGTCCCAAACACTACCGCATCTGCAAAGCCGACCGATACTTGCGTAATTTCTCCGACCCTGTAGACATCCAAAGGGTGACAGGCCCTCAGCACGGGTCGTTTATGCGCATCACCAAAAAAGAATATAAGAGGCTGAAAAAAGCGTTTGGAGATAAGTAATAATCATTCATAATCATCGATGACACGGTTCATGAAATCCATCATGGGTTTGGCGGTGGAGAAGACGTGAGCCATCGGTTCGAGCCACTGGTCACCCTCAAAGAAATCGTCGCTGACAGTGGTCCAACAACAGTAGTTTTTCATGCGCAGGTATTCGATATACTTGTAGTCTTTGGGGAATCCTGCCGGACAGGTTTTCAGCATTTCAAGTCCGAAGCCACGCTGGCTCTGGTCGAAATCGCCACCTGGCGTGCCAAAGATGCGCAGGAAATCCTCATTTCTGACACACCTGAGCCACTCCTCCTCATTGGCCATGATCTCGTTGCGACAGGCGGTGAGGATGGGTGTCGGGAGATAGTAGGAGCCGCATGCCAACATGCAATGCCCGGGTTCCAAATGGATATAATAGCCTCCATGGAGCGCTTTCTTGCCATGGGCGGCAACATATGCCACCAGGTGCCGCTTATAGGGTGACTTGTCGGGAGAGAAACGAGTGTCACGGTAGAAACGATAAGTGGCGTCACGCAAAGTGATGTGGGCTATCGAAGGGTCGAAAGCGGCAATGCGTGTGATGGCTTGTGCGATGCCCGCCTCAAAATCTTCTTTGGCGGCGAGATATTCTGCCTTGTGCTCCTGAAACCAGGGGCGGTTGTTATTGGCAGAGACAGCGGTGAGGAAGGAAAGGATCTTTTTGGGGGTCATGGTGGGAGGTTTTAGGGGAGGCTCCTTTTTTTGTAATCAGAGGATTTTGGGGCAGATGGAGGAGAAGTCGCACTGGTGGCAATGGGGAGCACGGCTGGTGCATACATATCTGCCATGAAGGAGGAGCCAGTGATGCGCCTTGGGGATGTCAGCCTCAGGGATGTTTTGGATGAGGTATTGCTCCACCTTGTAAGGTGTATTGGCATCGCGAGGCACCAGCCCCATCCTGTGACTGACCCTGAAGACATGCGTGTCAACGGCCATGGTGGCCTTTCCGAAAGCCACCGCCTGCACCACGTTGGCTGTCTTCCTTCCCACACCCGGCAGTTTGACCAAGTCATCCGCGTCGGAGGGCACTTCCCCTTGGAAGTCATTGACGAGCATCCTGGCCATCTCCACCAGGTGGCGTGCCTTGGAGTTGGGGTATGACACGCTGCGCACATACTCAAAGACCTCATGCTCCTCAGCCTCAGCCATCGCCTTGGCATCAGGATATTTCTCAAAGAGAGGCGGTGTGACCTCATTGACTCTTTTGTCGGTACACTGTGCGCTCAGGATGGTGGCCACGAGCAACTGAAACGGCGAAACGAAATGCAGTTCGGTGGTCACCTCCGGCATTTCCCTTCTGAAATAGTCGAGCAGGTATTGGTATCTCTCCTTTCTTCTCATGCTGTATACCTCTATAAGGTGTGTTTTGTAATAAAAAAGGGATGGTGAATTGTCAGATAAAAGGCAGGCTCCATAGAGTCTGCCTTTGGTCGATAGATATGGTGTGCGTATACACCCTATTATTTCTTCTCTTCCTTGGTCTCGGTGATGGGCTTTGACTTATAAGCCTTGTTGAGACCAGCGACCACCTCAGCGGTGATGTCCATCGACTTGTCGGCCAGAAGGATATTGTCGCCCTGCTTGGTGAGGATCATAGAGAATTTCTTGTCTTTGTTGTATTGGGCGAGGAAGTGCTCCAGACTGTCGTGCAATGCCTCGTTGAATTTCTCTGTCTGTGACTGCAGTTCAGCAGCCAGACGGTCGCGTGATGCGAGATACTGCTCCTGCTGTCTCTGGATGGCAGCCTGCTGGCTCTCAGCCTCAGCACGGCTTGAGAAACCATTGTTCTGAAGCTTGTTCTGGAAGTTCTGTGCGGCTTTTTGCAAGTTCTGCTCCTGTGAACTGAGCGCATTTTGTATGTTCGTCCCTCTCTTCTCCAGTATTTTCTGATATTCCTTGCAGAAATTATACTGCGTCATGATGGAGTCGACCTCCACGTATGCTATTTTCAGTGTGGTGCTGCCCTGTGCCGGTGCGGCGGCTGCGGGTGCGTTGTCCATTTTGTTGGCATCCTGGCATGCAGACATAGCGATCATCGCCATTGCTGCCACAGCCAAAGTACGAATCGATTTTTTTGTTGTCATTTCTGTTAAAAAGATAATTATCACATATTTTATTTATATACTCTTTCCTTCACTTTGGATTGGCGTGTGCGCTGCTCCCTGTCCTGATCCATGACACAATGTATGCCTCTGTCTCGCATGGCCTTGCTGTCGTGGATATGCTGTGACTCAAAGTGTCCATTTTTTTTGAATATCACTTTTACACTAAGCAGCAGCATAGCGATGGCAAGGATGGCCAATGTGACAAGAAGTATTTTTAACATATTTATTTGTTCAGCGCATGATTTTTATGCCATTCGCTTGGCAAGCGAATATATTTTGTGTATCTTTGTCGTTTGAAATGCAAAGATAGTGCAATCTCGTGGCAAAACAAAATAAAAAAGCAAGTTTTTAGTTTTTTTGCAAATCGAAGCGTAAATATTCACACCAATCAATAAAAAAAGAAGATATGAAAAATGCAGAGCTGACACCGAAATGTGTTTTTGACCAATTTGCTAAGATCAACTCGATACCCCGCCCGTCAAAGCATGAGGAGCGGATGATCGACTATCTCGTGGAGTTTGGCAAGAGCCGTGGCCTGGAGACCAAAGTGGACGAGACAGGCAATGTGCTCATCAAGAAAGGAGCCACCCCTGGTTTTGAGAACCGTAAGACTGTAGTGTTGCAGAGCCACATGGACATGGTATGCGACAAACTGGTGGACATAGAGTTTGACTTCCTGAATGACCCCATCCAAACCTACGTTGATGGTGAGTGGCTGAAAGCAAAGGGCACCACCCTGGGCGCTGATGACGGCATCGGTGTCGCCATCGAACTGGCCATTCTCGACAGCAATGACATCGAGCACGGACCGATTGAATGTCTTTTCACCCGTGACGAGGAGACAGGACTGACCGGCGCTTTTGGTCTTCAGGCAGGATTTATGTCTGGCGATATGCTCATCAACCTCGATTCAGAAGACGAAGGCCAGATCTTCGTGTCGTGCGCTGGCGGCATCACCACCCAGGCCCGTTTCCCCTTCACCTATGAGGCAGCCCCCGAAGGTCTGTTCTTCCTCAAGGCATCCGTAAAGGGTCTGACCGGTGGCCACTCTGGCGATGATATCAACAAGAAGCGCGCCAACGCCATCAAGATTCTCTCACGTTTCCTTTACACGACACAAGAGAAATATGGCGTGCGCCTGGCTCGTTTTGAATCCGGCAAGCTTCACAATGCCATCCCCAGAGACGGCGTCATCGTATTCGCTGTACCCGCAGACAAGAAAGAAGAAGTGCGTGCAGACTGGAATATCTTCTGCAGCGAGGTAGAGGAGGAGTTCCACGTCACCGACACCGCCATGGAGTTTGCGATGGAGAGTACTGCCCCCGAGGCTGTCTTCCCTGCCCCCATGTCCACAGCTTTCATCCGTGCTATGCAAGCACTCGACAATGGTGTCTTCTCCATGTGTCAGGATGAGGAGATCTCATGGCTGGTGGAGACGAGCAGCAATGTGGCCAGTGTGCAGATCAAAGACGGTGCCCTGTGTGTGGTAGCAAGTCAGCGTTCCAACGTGATGAGCAACCTGCGCAACATGGCCAACACGGTGAAGGCCCTCTTCCAGTTGGCAGGCGCAGAAGTGATCCAGAGCGACGGCTATCCCGCCTGGAAGATGAATCCCAACAGCGATTTGACCAAGATTGTGGTGGAGACCTACCGCGAGTTGTTCAAGAAGGAGCCCAAGGTGCTTGGCATCCATGCAGGTCTGGAGTGTGGTCTGTTCTCAGAGCGCTATCCTGGTATGGACATGGTGTCGTTTGGCCCCACGCTTCGTGGCGTACACTCCCCCGACGAGCGTCTGCACATCCCGACCGTCCAGATGGTATGGGACCACCTGCTTGAGATCCTGAAGAAGGTTCCGTGTTAGTTGATAAGTGGACGAGTTGACGAGTAGACGAGTAGACAAGTTGTTTGCAAGACTATTCTCTCACCTCTTACAACTCACCTCTTACCTCTAGTAAAAAAATGCCCTGGCAGATAGTATCACTACTGATGCCAGGGCCAACCTTTTAAAAAACTACCTATTGAATTTATGATGTCTCTATATTGCTTCTAATATTTATGCGAGCATTCTGCTCATATACTCCCTTATATTGCGGCGTGCCGCACCGAGTCTGTTTTCCACACTTTTGTATTTAAGAGAGAGTTTGTCAGATATCTCTGACACTTTCATCCCCTCATACACATTCATCCGATATATCATCTGATGCGAGTTGCTCAGCCTTGCTATGCCTTTTTCCAAGAGCTCGGTCATTTCCTGGGCTGAGTAGACAGACTCCATGTCGCCATAGGTGTCGAAACTTTTGCACAGATAGTGCTCGTATTCGTCTACCGACCTGCGGTGCCGCCAATAATCATACAGTAGATTCCTGGTCACAGTGTATACCAGACATGGCAATGTGGTCTCTGTGATCATTTTCCCTGAAGAAAGGATACGCAGAAACACATTCTGTACGATATCCTCAGCATCTTCCTCACACGAGAGTCTCTTCAACACAAAAGCCTTGATCTCCTCATAATGCGAAGAATAATACTCAGTCACGGCCTCATATCCTATAGATGAATGAAAAACGAGTTTTCCCTCCATATTTCTTTGACTATAAAAGATGATACCAGCTGAGGTACTGAACGCGCGTGTTTGTCATATTGCAATACCCAAATGTCTGCATGTGTCCAATAAATGGCATCAAAGCAGAAAACGGATATGCCTATTTGAGTGGCAAAGTTAAGAAAAAAAAGTGATACGCCCCTCGTTCAAATATTAAAAAATCATAATTCGTCGTTGGCACTTCGAAATCAGCGGCAGGTGGCAACTGGAAAAACATGAAAAATCCGTCTTGGCACGGAATTTGCAGAATTGATGGAAAAAATAGAATATTTAAATCATCACATTATGCAGAAACAAAAAGGAAACATTGGGGTAACGACAGAGAATATTTTCCCCGTCATCAAAAAGTTCTTGTATTCAGACAATGAGATTTTCCTCCGTGAGATGATCTCCAACGCAGTGGATGCCACACAGAAACTGAAGACACTGAAAGAGAAAGGTGACTTCAAAGGCGAGCTGGGCGACCTGACCGTACAGGTGAAACTCGACAAGAAGAAAGGCACGCTGACCATCAGCGACCGCGGAATCGGTATGACCGCAGAGGAGATAGACAAGTATATCAACCAAATCGCTTTCTCGGGCGTCAACGACTTCCTCGACAAATATAAAGACAACGCCAATGCCATCATCGGACACTTTGGCTTAGGTTTCTACAGCGCCTTCATGGTGAGCAAGAAAGTGGAAATCGTGACACGTAGCTACCGCGACGACGCACAGGCCGTGAAATGGAGTTGTGACGGCAGTCCGGAGTTTGAGATCGTAGAAGCCAAGAAAGAAGACCGCGGCAGCGACATCATCCTTTACATCGACGACGACTGCAAGGAGTTTCTTGAGAAAGAGAAGATTGAGGGTCTGCTCAACAAGTACTGCAAATTTATGTCCGTACCTGTGGCTTTCGGCAAGAAAAGCGAGTGGAAAGACGGCAAGATGGTGGACACCGACGAGGACAACATCATCAATGAC
Source organism: uncultured Prevotellaceae bacterium (assembly GCA_902780635.1). GTDB lineage: Bacteria > Bacteroidota > Bacteroidia > Bacteroidales > Bacteroidaceae > Prevotella. The sequence goes on along the minus strand of CACZGH010000033.1, from coordinate 2,126 downwards.
AGCGAGCCGATGTGGACAAAGGCACCGAGTACGCTGAAAGATGAAGACTACAAAGAGTTCTACCGCAAACTCTATCCTATGCACGACGAGCCGCTGTTCTGGATACACCTGAACGTGGACTTCCCGTTCAACCTGACGGGTATCCTCTACTTCCCCCGTATCAAGTCGAACATCGAGCTGCAGCGCAACAAGATACAGCTTTATTGCAACCAGGTATTCGTCACCGACCAAGTGGAGGGTATCGTACCGGAGTTTCTCACCCTGCTCCATGGTGTGATCGACTCTCCCGACATCCCTCTGAACGTGAGCCGCTCCTACTTGCAGAGTGACGCCAACGTGAAGAAGATCTCCACCTACATCACCAAGAAAGTGGCCGACCGTCTGAACAGCATCTTCAAATCAGACCGTAAGGACTATGAGTCGAAATGGGACGACCTGAAGATCTTCATCAACTATGGTATGTTGTCACAGGAAGACTTCTACGACAGGGCCAAGGACTTCTCTCTGATGAAAGACACGGAGGGTAAGTATTTCACTTTTGAGGAATACCGCACACTGATCAAAGACACCCAGACCGACAAGGACGGCCAACTGGTGTATCTCTATGCCACCAACACCGAGGAGCAATACGCCTATATCGAGTCGGCCAAGAGCAAAGGCTACAGCGTGCTGCTGCTTGACGGCGACCTGGATGTGCCGATGGTGTCAATGCTGGAGCAGAAATTTGAGAAGAGCCGCTTCACCCGTGTGGACAGCGACGTCATCGACCGTCTCATCATGATGGAAGACCGCAAGAAGACGGAATTGTCAGCCGATGAGACTGACAACTTGTCACAAGCCTTCAAGTCTCAGATACCCGCTATCGAGAAAGCTGACTTCTATGTGGAGGTGCAGCCTCTTGGTGAGACCTCACAGCCTGTCATCATCACTCAGAGTGAGTACATGCGCCGTATGAAGGATGTGAGCCGTTTCCAGAGCGGCATGGCTTTCTATGCACAGATGCCCGACTCCTACAGCATGGTGCTCAACAGCGACCACCCACTCATCAAGAAAGTGCTGGAGGACGAGAACGCCCAATGCGCCGAGGCTCTGAAACCTGTGCTGAGCGAGATCAAAGGCCAGGAGGCCCGTCTGGCTGTGTTGCGTCAGGAACAAGGCAAGAAGAAATCTGAAGAAGTGACACAAGAAGAGAAGGACGACCTCGCTGCCACCGAGAAAGCTGTCAACGATCAGAAAGACAAGAAGAAGCAGATCATCTCTGATTATGCCAAGGGCAATGATGTCATCCATCAGCTCATCGACCTCGCCCTGCTGCAGAATGGCATGCTCAAGGGCGCAGGGCTTGCAGCATTCCTGAAACGGTCAGTGGAGTTGATTAAATGATTGGTGATTAAGTTGAGGAGTTGGTGAGTTGATTGTCAGGGTATTCTCTACTCTACTAATTACTAATTATCAATTACTAATTACTTGCAACCTTCTCACCACTTCCTACTAATTACTAATTACAAATTACAAATTACTAATTATTACCCCCCTTCATCCCCCTGTTTTCCCAGTAAAATGGCGGAATGAGGGGAATTTTATGTGGCAATACGAAAAAAAGCGGGAAAAAGTTTGGCTGTTCAAAAAAAAAGCCATACCTTTGCACACGCATTTGAGAAAACGGCACTATCTGCCAAAACTCAATGTCATGCACCCGTAGCTCAGTTGGTAGAGCACCTGACTCTTAATCAGGGTGTCCAGGGTTCGAACCCCTGCGGGTGTACCACTGAAAATGAGAGAGTTACAGAGATGTGACTCTCTTTTATTTTTACCCTTACGATACAAATCTGACACAAATTCGTGGGTATGGAGGTCTTTTGAAAGGTGGTGCAACCATTACATCTTTTCAAATATTGCAGAAGATTGCATTTCACTTTCGACAAGAGGCAAATACCCGATATTTGGGGTCACCATATCACTAAATATCATGGACTTCAAGGGAAAGAAAAGAAGATGTCATAAGAGAAAATAGCGAACAAATCATATGGTAATGCTATTCATTTTCTGATAGTAGTTTTGTAGGGTTATGCGTAGCCGTTGGTGATGAAATCAACAACTTTTTGGTCTGTCAAATCTATGGTCGC
>CACZGH010000032.1 GCA_902780635.1 uncultured Prevotellaceae bacterium | reverse complement strand
ACCAAGTCCCAATGCGGCAGTCCCAATGCTCGGATCCACGAAATGGCGTGTGTCGCTTGTCCTGATGGCTGCTTTGCTTCGCAGATTAGGATTCCATGCGGCGAGGTCTTCAATTACAAACAGCTTCTTCAAGGCTTTGATGTAATCAGCCACAGTGTCTTCATCTAACGTGCTTGCATCATTGGCAAGCATGTCTTTACGAATAGTGGTATACGAAACTTGTTGGGAGATATTCCTTGCATACGAACGAAGGAGCAACCTTGCACGTTCAGGACTTCTTTTTATCTTATCCACGCGTTGTATGTCTCGTTTTGTCACAGAGTCCACATAGTCGAAAGCCTGATCAAGGGCAACGTCCTTGGAAATCAATGTCGCCCATGGCCATCCACCTCGGCAGATAAGGTAGGCAATGTCATCAACATTAAGGTCACATTGCTGAACTTCTAGTGTTTTGCCATCGAATAAATCCTTCAGACTAATCGTGCCCGACGATTCGCCCGATTCATACAAACTCAAGACCCAGTAAGGATAAACTGAGAAGGCTCCCCTCGCTTGTCCACTTCACTACGAATGGAATCCCAAATGGGAGGCAGCGCCTGCCATTCGTCAATCAAGCGAGGAGTCCTTCCTTCCAAAAGAGACTTGGGACTTATCTCTATCATTTGTGTGCTTTGTTTCAGCACCGATGCATCCCCTAGGTCAAGTACACTTTTGGCCAATTGTTTTGCCGTTGTTGTCTTGCCACACCACTTGGGCCCTTCAATGAGAACGGCACCTTTTCCAAGAACCTTACGTTCAAGAAGTCTGTCTGCTATTCGTTGTTTATACTTTACCATTACATTACTGTCTAGGCCGCAAAGATACAACTTTTATAGCAAACCATCAAAGGAAAATGAAAGTTTTCGGTTATTTGAGGACATTCTATTCGGTTGTTTGAGGATATTTTATTCGGTGATTTGAGGACATCTTATTCGGTTATCTGTGGAAATTCCATTCGGCGAATCATGGAAAGGATTCTTATAGATTATAGTCTGTTGGTGCAAAAGAAACGGTTCAATCCCAATTGTCATGGATGGAAGCGAATCGAAAGAATCCCATTCCCTTGACGGATGAAGAGCAGAACGCAGCCATTCTTGCCTCGCACAAGAGAAAGCCAGACAAGCATGAATCAAGGGAACGGAGTTTTTTTGATTTGTTTTCCTGATAATACTGTCGGAAAGATATATTTGAAACATACTCCCTTTGTACCCACTATTCAAATTGACCTACGACCGCTACTGTCGGAAGTTTTCGGAAAAGAAGTGTTTTTTCTCTGACTTTTTTTGTTTCTATCCATAAAATGACTACATTTGCACAGTTGAAATTTGTTTTGAAAATCCCCCTTTAATGTTCAGACTAAAGGAGAGAAAATACAATAACGTGAGAAAGCATCTATTGGTCTTTGCCTGTATGATGGCAGTCATCCTGCAAGCAGAAGCACAGGAGTATTCCCCTCCTGCTTCTGATTTTGCCCGCCTTTATGTGGGGGCTGTTGAACAGCAGTATGAAACATGGTTGTGGCACGATGTCCCCTATTATCAAGGCGACACACGCATGTATGATGGCCGAATCAGCTATTATGGTGTGGTCTATGATCACGTACAACTGCGTTATGACCAACTGAAGCAGTGCGTTGTGGTGCTTTCTCCTGAGGAAAAAATCGTTTGCCTGCCGGAGCAAATATACGTTGACTGGTTTGAGATGGATGGTCACAGATATGTGCATGATCCTGTGGATCGTTCACGATATGCGTACCTGCTTAGTGATGGAAGCACCAACGGCATCCGACTATACCATAGCGAGTGGAAGGTTTATGATGGAGAGAGAATCTTTGGAAGAGACAAATATCAAAAGGTGCTGAGCACAGAAGAGCAATATACGCTCATTACTCCTGACGGAGGAACGCATCAGGTGAAAAGTTTGTCGGATGTGACAAAACTCTTTCCAGAACAAAAAAAGCAGATCAAGCAGTTTGCGAAGAAAAACCACCTGTCCTTCTCAAAGAGCGAGCGCGAGAATAGCCTTGTGCAAGTGGTCAAGAGTATATCGGGCACTCCGATACTTGAACCGAGTGAGCCCGAGCACCATGATGCTTTTCGAAATCATGTGGCGTTGCCATCTGATGCGACCCATCAATCCTCACCCTCAACGGTGACCATCGATACTGAACAACTTATTGCCGGAATTCCGGTTCTTGACAACGACTCCATCGCATTGACAGCCGCTTCGACGACGACACGGATCTATTCTGTGCCAGGTGTGAAGAAAGCAAGGGCAAGTATTGCCGATGACCAGGAACTTGACGAGATTGTCGTTGTCGGTGGGCGACAGTCGGCTGTCAGCAACATGATGATGGGCTCGGAGAAGTTCAAACCACAACTGCTGAAGAACATACCATCTGCCTTTGGCGAGTCGGATATTATGAAGATCGTGCTCACGCTGCCAGGAGTCACAACAGCAGGCGAGGCTTCAAGTGGGTATAATGTGCGAGGTGGCGCTACAGACCAAAATCTTATATTATTCAACGGGGGCACTGTTTTCAATCCCTCACATCTGTTTGGACTGTTCACATCGTTCAATTCAGATGCCGTGGAAGATGTGGAGTTGTACAAGTCAAGTATCCCCGTGGAATATGGCGGCAGGATCAGCAGTGTGCTGAGAGTGGCCTCAAAGGAGGGTAACATGCAGAAAATCACTGGTTCGGCAAGTATTGGCGCACTTACCAGTAAGGCAAACCTTGAGATTCCGATTGTCAAGCAACATGTGTCACTGTTGTTGAATGGCCGCACTACGTATAGTGACTGGATTCTCAAAAAACTGCCGGAGAAGAGCGGCTATAAGAATGGTACTGCCAACTTCTATGATTATGGTGGTGTGCTGACATGGAAGCCCAACAGCATGCATCGGTTTAAGGTTTATGGATACTGGAGCCAAGACAAGTTCTCTTTCAGCACACAGGATAATTATGGCTATCAAAACCGTAACTACTCTGTGGAGTGGCGCTCCATCCTGAATGAAAAGGTCACGGCCACGCTGTCTGTCGGTCTTGACCATTACGACTATTTCAATGAAGACATGAGAACGCCGTCTATGGCTGCCCGCCTGAGTTTTGGCATCGACCAGACATGGGGCAAGTTGCATATTCGACACCGACTATCTGAGAAGCAGCTTCTCACCTATGGCCTCTCCGTGCAACATTACAATGTGCAGGCGGGAAAGTATGAGCCTGTGGGTGAGAAATCGCTCATCACAACGAATCAATTGCAAAGAGAGAAGGCGTTGGAAAACGCAGCATACCTTGACTATGAGCGTTCGCTCACCGACAAGCTTTCGGTTTCGGCCGGTCTGCGCTATTCTATGTTCCATGCGCTGGGCCCTCGTGACGTGAATGTCTATGATGCCGATGAACTCCCGTCAGAGGAGACGCTGCTGGAGACACGGCATGAAACAGGCGTCATCAAGACCTATCATGCACCGGAACTGCGCCTGTCGGCTCGCTATGCTATCAAGGAGAACCTCTCACTGAAGGCAGGGTTCAACACCATGCAACAATATATCCATAAAGTGTCGAATACGTCTATCATGTCGCCCACAGACATGTGGAAACTCTCCGACGTGAATATCAAGCCCCAAAAAGGCTGGCAGTTGGCAGCAGGTATCTATCACGAGACAGAAGGCAAAGAATATGAGTTCTCGGCAGAGATGTACTATAAGCATATAGACGATTATCTCAACTATCGCAGTGCTGCTGTCCTACTGATGAATCCTCACCTCGAGACCGATGTCATCTCCACCAAAGGACAGGCATACGGCTTGGAGTTTCAGGCGAAGAAACCTATAGGCAAACTGAATGGATGGGTGAGTTACACATTCTCACGCTCTCTGCTCCGCCAGGATGACAAACGGGTGGCCATGCCTCTGAACGATGGCGACTGGTATCCTTCAGAGTATGACAGACCTCATGAGGTGAAGGCCGTGCTCAATTACAAGTTGACCGAGCGGTACAGTTTTTCCAGCAACTTCAACTATGCCACTGGCCGACCGACGACATTGCCTGCCGGGAAATATTACGATTCATACAGCCAGAAATACATGCCTTACTATACAAACCGCAACACCTACCGCATACCTGACTATATGCGTCTGGACCTTGCATTCAATATAGAACCCACCCATAAGCTGACCAGCTTTCTTCACACATCGTTCTCCATAGGTGTATACAATGCTTTTGCACGCAAAAATGCCTATAATATCTACTATGTCACCGAAGGTGAGGAAATAAAGGGGTACAAACTGTCTGTGTTTGGCACTGCCATTCCTTATGTCTCACTTAATATACGGTTCAACTAAGATATGATGAAACTGCTCAAAACACTATATGCTGTGTTATGCCTGACGATGGGGGGATGCATGCTGTCAAGTTGTATTGAAGAGTATGAGGCAGACATCTCCGCTGATGATACTGGTTTGCTCGTTGTTGAAGGCACGATTTGTGCAGCACAAATGAATCAGTTCTCCCTGTCGCTAACGAAGGCCCTAAATTCTCCCGATACCCCTCAAATGGTAACTGGAGCAACGGTTTCTGTACGCGGGAGTGACGGCACTGAATATCCGACGCAGGCAACTGATGGCTATTATTCCTGTTGGATTGACGCCCTCTCTCCTGATGTGGAATATTATCTGCATATCGAGACCGATGGCGAGGTCTATGAATCAGACCCACAGAAACCCCTTCGTACCGAGAAGATAACAGACATCAAGGGCGTGCAGAGCACACCCGACAGCCCAATCGACGTACTGGTCACACCTACCGAGCCCTTTGAACGTGACCATGCCAATTACTATTCATGGACATACGATGAGACCTGGCAAGTGTATCCGGACTACAGGACAACTATGTATTTTGATACTGAAAAAAAAGAGCCCGTCTATAAGGATATCTACCACTTTCCGATGTGGGGATGGGTAGACGCGACGGGCTCAACGATGGCGGTCGGTGCCAGCACTGGTTACGACGGCCAGCATATCCGTGATTTCAAGATCTATGACATCGACCGTGGCGACGTGCGCATGTATCACCGATATAGCGGTCTGGTCCATCAGCGGGCCATCTCAAAGGCAGAATATGAGTATGAACTTGCACGGCGCAAGGCAGGTTCAGAAATGGGAGGCTTGTTCACCCCTCTGCCGTCAGCCCTGCCTACCAATATCCATTGCCTCACGTCGGACAAGCACGTGATAGGATTCATTGGCTGCTCATTGAATACGAGCGAATATAGGTTCTTCCTCAATGGCGAAGAATATGCTATCCGCCGTCCCACGGGATCGGATACCCGCGTATGGCTCGATAACCCTACGATGGATGCTTGTTGCCGAATGGTAGAGCAAGGCATGTACCTTTGTGAGTGGATTGTTCCTGAGATGTCGATGGATGGTAAGCTGCATGCTGTATGGGCGTTCCTACATCAGCTCGATGTCAGATACGGCTATGAAGGTGCATATATAGAGGAGCCCGATTTCTGGTCGTTGAATGAAAACGTAAGTTATTAAGATGAAAAGCAGATTGTTTACACTGGCAGTGGTGGTGGCGCTTTCCTTGAGCAGCTTTGCTGCGAGCGTTGAGACAGACCGCGCATGGTATCTTGCTGGTGAGGCGATGAAAGTGAACGTGGCTGCCGACAATGCCTCGATCGTCTATGCTGAGTTGTGTGATATGCATGGCTTGGCGGCTGGCGTCGTGATCAGTCTGAAACAGGGAGAGGGGACTGGCACGATGCAACTGCCTTCCGACCTCCACAGCGGCTACTATGTGCTGTCTGTCTATGTGCGTGACAACCCTCATGTGTCTCACCGACTGGTAGCTGTCGTCAATCCGCTTCGCAAGAGTGTGGACGACGATATCGAATGGGTGCCGGATGACAGTTGCTGGGCAGCGAGTAAGGGAACCGCTGACTTGATAGACAAAAAGGGACTTGATGTGCCTGAGACGGATGGCCATATCATCAAGGCCCGTGTAAGGAATGTAGGTGATGGCCATGCGTTGAAAGGCAGTCAGATACGTCCTTCACTGAGCATCGTAGGGAAACAGATACATTATTTTGAGGGGAAGATGGTGAATGACTCCATGGCCGTCTTCAACACCTATGGGGTACATGGCAAACTGCCGTTGGTGCTCTCCGCCATGTCGTCCACGGACGTGAGTTTGCCTATCGAAATGGTCAGTCCTTTTGCCACCTTGCTCCCGAGGCGGCTCCCACATCTTGTGTTTCATTACCAGCGCCATGAGGTGGAAGCCCGCTCCCTTGACATGCAGCGGCACCAGATGGCCATCGCACCAGCCAAACGTGAACTGCAATTGGGCCAACTGGATGACGACACGGCAGTAGAAGGCGTGTCATTGGACTATGACGAAACACTGTTTGGCACCAAGCCCGACATCACCTACAATCTTGACGAGTACCGCCAGTTTCTCACAGTCAGGGAGGCGCTGCTTGAATATGTGACCAATGTGGTGAGAAAAAAAGTCAATGGCGTGACACGTCTGTTTGTTCTTAGAGAGCAGGAGCACAATGAAAGTTCATTGCCCACATTGGTTTTGATTGACGGCATGCCAGTGAGCGACACAGAGCAATTGCTCAACTATGATGCCCGCCGGCTTCACTATATCAACATCTACGGTGGACAGTACACATTTGGTGATGGCATCTATAATGGCATCATTTCATTTGTAACTCGCTCAGGACGACTCACCAACTATCCTACCGAGCGCAACACTCAGTATCTGGTGTATGAATTCCCCTGAATGGGTTTTTATTGTCCATGTGAAGAGTGAATGGCTTCCCATCTCACATGGAGTGTATGAGGCTGCATGGGGATCGCGTAGCGTTCCAGCACGCCGGGACCACAACTGCTGTTTCCCAACCCCATGACGGCGGCATTGAGATGGAGATAGATATACTGATCATCCTCTTGCAGATCACAGTCGTGGGCGGTCTGATAGAGATGCTCGGTGCTGTAAGGGAGGGCACTGAAGGAGAAAGGCTGGTCGGTACAACAGATCTGCCATCCATGGCCGCGGCTGTCGGTCAGTCGCAGGCAGGCGGTGTCGTCATGGTTGCCACTGTCCTGTGGCCGTGGGTAGTGGACGTATTGCTCCTGCACAGTGCTGTTCCACAGTCCTATGGAGGTTGAAGCATGGCGGTCGGGGTAGTTGTCCCATGGTCCCCGGCCGTAGTAGGTGAGTTGAGACATTTGTTTGGGCAAGACAAATGTGGTGCCGAGGCAAGGCAGAGGTGGCAGGGTGCCTTGTGGTGTATAAGTGGCACGGAAGTCGATGCTGCCATCATGGGCTACCACATAGTCATAGTCGGTCAGAATACTTCCCTCAGCTGTCAGATAAGCAATCGTGGCGGTGGCTCTCACACTGCCGTCAGACAGAACGGCTGTGGTGAACGGACGGATGACGGAGTCACGCAACTGGTCGAGACTTTGCCGTTGCCAGTCCTTGGCGATCCAGTTGCCGAAGCCCTTGTCATTGTCGGTCGGCGCGCGGAAGAAGTGGGGGCGCAGGCCCATCCACCAATTCTCAGCGAGGGAGGTCAACTCCGTAACAGACTTTTTCTTGTTTTTCCCCTTTTTGGAAAGTGCTTTGGGCAACTGCTCATACCATCTGTCATCAATGACGAATTGTTGGTGGCACACCTCATGGCCTGCCTTCGCCCAGCGAGTGTCGTGGCGGAGGGTGGCGTAGACATCGATCAGGCCGTTGGAGGAAGTCTGGCGGATGTCGTAGTCGTCAAGCCGGCAGTTGGCATCCATCAGCACTGGGATGACTTTTCCCTCTTCCAATCGGAAACGGATGGGTGTATAGACCGCCTTCACTTCTTCATATTTAGGCGTGGTCTGACGGTCGCTGCTCACAATGCCTTTCACGCAGAACGCTTTCAGATTGGGCACATCGCCGAAGTCGCCACCGTAAGCTACCATCCGTTTGCCGTCGCGCTGGGTGAAGATACCCTCGTCGGCCCATTCCCAGATGAAACCGCCCAACATACGTGGATGGCTGTAGATCTCATCCCAATACTCCTGAAGATTGCCCAGTGCGTTGCCCATGGCATGAGCGTACTCGCTGGTGACGACAGGTCGGGTGTCGCTGTTGTCACGGGCGATGGAGAGCAGCCGCTCCCAACGGGCATTCTCTGGCCGCTCCATGTTGTTGTCCTTGACACCGGGGTTGAGATAACTGTCTTGGGTGCGAGGATAAAAACGTGAGATGATATCCACGCTGGCAGGGTCACCGTGATAGCCATACGCCTCGCCACCAGTGCCCTGTGCTCCTTCATAATGCACATAGCGGGTAGGGTCGTACTCATGTATCCAGGCAGCGGTCATGGCGAAATTGCTGCCCCAGCCAGCCTCGTTGCCCAAGCTCCACATCACCACGGAGGGGTGGTTGCGGTCGCGGATGACCAGACGTTGAGTGCGGTCGAGCCATGCTGACGCCCATGTGGGGTCGCTGGCCAACTGTCCGCGCAAGCCATGCTCCTCGATGTCGGCCTCGTCCATGACATAGAGGCCGATGCTGTCGCACAACTCATACCACCGTTCGGTGTTGGGGTAGTGGCAGGTGCGCACGGCATTGATGTTGGCGCGCTTCATCAGCAGAAGGTCTTGCAACATGCGCTCCTCGGTCATCACATGACCCAGTTCGGGGTCCATCTCATGGCGGTTGACACCGCGCAGCCTCACTTTCTTGCCATTGACAAAAAACTCACCGTCACGGATAGATAGTTGGCGGAACCCCACTTTTGAGGATGTTTTCTCAATGACACGGCCCACGGAGTCTCTCAGTGTGAGCTGTAAAGTATACAGATAGGGCGTCTCTGCAGACCAGAGATGTGGGTGACTCACCTCTGCCGACAACCATCCCCATTTGGGATAGCCGCGCTGGGGGTTGCGATCGTTCATGATGGCCGCTTTGTGGTCGAGGTTGAGCATGGTGGCGGCGTCAGCGCGCAGGGTGTCGCCAGAGACGATGAGATGCCCCTCTTCATCGGTGAGAGAAACCTCGATGGTGTAACCCTCACCTCGCTGAGTGCCAAAAACTTCTATCTCGGGGTGGATGACGAGACGGGCGTTGGCCATCTGGTCGTCTAAGAGGGTGCGCACACCGAAGTCACGAATCCTGATCTTGGGGGTGGTGAAGAGGGTGATACTGCGGTGGATGCCAGCCATACGCCACATGTCCTGATCTTCTAAGTAGCTGCCATCGGAATATTTGAACACTTGCAGGGTCATCTGGTTGACTCCGGACTCACCGGGTTGAAAAACATCATCCGTGATGCGAAACTCAGCTGGCTCCATACTGCCTTGTGAATAGCCTGCCAAGCGCCCGTTGACCCATAGATAGAAAGCGCTGCTCACGGCACCCAGACGGATAAACACCTCCTGCCCTTGCCATGAAGCAGGCAGGGTGAACGTGCGGCGGTAGACTCCGGTGGGGTTGCGCTCTGTATAGGCCGTCCAGTTAGACTTTGGCTCGCCCATCACATAGGGTGGGTTGATCTTGAAGGTGTAGCCGCTGCTGCTGTAGATCGGAGTGCCATAGCCATGCATCTCCCAGTCGCCAGGCACAGGAAATGTCTCCCAGGATTGGTCGTCAAAAAGGGTCTGATAAAAACCTGCAGGTTGCTCATCGGGTGTTTTCGTCCAGTGAAACTTCCATGCTCCATCGAGTGACAGTTGACGGTCGCCAGGCTGATGCTCGTAGCCGAAAAAAGCGGCGCGCGGAGCTAGACGGTTGATGTGCAAGATGTGCTGGTTTTCCCAGTCATGTGTCTGGGCGGGCATGGAGGATGACAGCGGCATCAGTGTGCCGAGGAGAAGGAGGCGCAGGTTAAGGCTTTTCATGTATTTTTATTAGGAATTAGTAATTAGTAGTAAGAGGAATAATTAATTAGTAATTAATAATTAGTAATTAGTAGAGAGGGGTATGAGGATGTCCTTGCAAACAACTTGTCAACTCGTCAACTCGTCAACTTCAAAAAACTCGTCAACTAACTCTCTTTTGCTGCAGGATGACATAGATGATGACGGGGGCGCCCATCACAGGAGTGACGGCGTTGAGAGGGATGACTCCTTTGGCTCCTGGCGACACGCAGATGATGTTGCACAGTAGCGCTACGGCGGCACCCGTCAGGATGGTGGCAGGCATGAGGTAATGATGGTTGTCAGTGCCAAGCAACAGGCGCGCCACATGAGGTACGGCGAGGCCGATGAACACCACCGGACCACAATAGGCGGTGGTCACAGCGGTGAGCAGACCCGTGACGAACAACAATTGGTTGCGCACACGCTGAGTATTGAAACCGAGGTTCTCGGCATATTGCTCACCCAAGAGCAGGGCGTTGAGGGGTTTGACCAGTGCCATCGCCGCCAATAATCCGGCGATGGTGGTGAGTGCGAAGAGGGGCATCTGACTCATCGATACTCCGCCGAAATTGCCCAATCCCCATATCATATACGACTGCACTCCTTGTTCGGTGGCGAAGAAGTTGAGCAGTGAGATGGCGGAGTTGGACAGATAGCCTATCATGATACCGATGATGAGCAGCATGACATTGTTGCGCACCATCGTAGAGAAGAGTAGGATGAGGGCCATGACGGCCATGGCACCGACAAAAGCGGCCGTGAGTACGGCGAAGAAACCAGTGAGTAAGAAACTGCCTGTCACGACACTGCCTCCGAGGAGCAGCATCACCAAAGCCACACCCAGGGAGGCGCCGCTATTGATGCCGAAGACGCTCGGACCCGCTAGTGGGTTATGAAATGCTGTCTGCATCATCAGTCCGCAGACCGCCAGCGAGGCGCCGCACAGCATGGCAGTGATGGCCTGTGGCAACCTTGACTGCATGACGATATAAATCCATGAGGGCTTGATGCTGGCATCGGTTTGCAGTTGGGTCTCTGGCAGGAAGAGAATACGCACCACCTGGCGCAGAGGTATCTGCACTGCGCCGATAACCATGCTCAGTGCGAAAAGCGCCGCAATGAGCAACAGCATCACTATCGTAAACCGTTTATGCCTCACTACCTTATCATCTCCCAACCTTAAGACTTCATCTCCTCCTATCTTAAATAACTCACAAACTCACAAAATATTGTGGCTTTCCCAGTCCTAATTCAGGATGAGCGATGCAGATAAAGTCGCGTAGTAGTAGATGGGGGTGAAAAGGGGTGTCTTCATAGAAGGTGCTAGTGGCTGTATTGCAGCCATAGACATGACGTTGAACAAAGGCTTTCAACTGGCCATAACCACCATTTTCTGTCAACAGTTCTTGGTAGGTGATAGCATGGGGAGAGTTGTACCTGAACAACCATAGGTCGGCGTCGCCACCTTGGTCGAGTACATTCTCAAACGACTGTGCCAGACTGCCGCTATGCTCGTCGCCACTCCAGGCATAACGGATATGGGCATCGGCGATGACACCGCCGAGGGTACTCTTGCCGCCCGGCACATACCACACCGAACCTGTCTGCTTGTCCAAAATCAGCGAGGGGTGCATCTTTGCTGCTGCAGCTTTTGCCTTCAGCGACAGATAGGTGCTCTCCACCACGGAGAAGATGCTGTCGGCGGCTTGCTCACAACCGAAGAGCATGCCATAGAAGCGCATCCACTCGGCACGCCCTAAGGCGGAAGTCTCCATATAGTCGGCAGTCTCGATGATAGGAATGCCCAGGTCTTCGGTCTTGCCGTACCCCCCGCTGTTCTGGAAGGGGGAGAGGAAAATGGCATCAGGACGAAGGTCGATGATGGTCTCTATCGTGGGCGACATGCCACTGCCGCAGTCGGCCACAGTGCCGTTCTTCAGTCCTTCGGTGATGGATGGGATATGGATATACTGCGGCTCGCATACGCCAGCGATGCTCTCCCGCCTGCCCATGTCGATGACCAGACTGCAGTGGACACTCGTCGATACGATGGCGCGGCGCAGTGGTGTGCGCACCACGGTGCCTTGAGGCAAGTCTTTGGGTAGGTTCTGGCCGGATGGCACTAGCAGGTAGGTATGCAGTGTGCGACCTTCGTTCCAGGGGTCGGCGAGCCTTGCCTCAACAAAGTCGTTGTGCTTGACAATGGTGAGGTGAGTGGCATGGCGCAACTCTAATGTGTCGCAGCGGTCTGTCGCAGTCCTCTGTGCCTGTCGTCCATGACAGGCACAGAGGAGCACAACGACAGTAAGGAGCAGCAGTTTTCTCATTAATCCAGGAAGACAATTTTGCGTGGATTGACACCTGTCGAGGCGAAGTCCTTGACAAAGGTGCCGTCACTGCTGAAGTGATAGATGTGTCCGTTGGTCACAAAGTCGGTGGTCAGCACGTAGATGTCACCTGTCTCCTCGTTCACGCTCAAGCCGTAGACCGAACTGGAGGTAAGGGCTGCAGGGGCGTTTTTCAGGAAGGAGGATTTATTGAGCTGGCCAGATTTCGTGTTATAACTAGTGAAGGTGGTCGTGGTGGCGTAGGTGCTCCAGTCGGTCTCGGAGAAAGCCAAATAGAGGGTGTTCTTGTAGGCAGCCCAAGAGGAGCAGTTGCCAATCTGTGTGAACTTGCCAGTTTTGGTGTTCAGTTCACCCCAGGGATAGCTCCAGTCGGCACCGTAGCCCTGCACGAAGATGTGATCATCCACTTCGATGATGCGGTCGGGGTTGTCCATGACATCAAAGTAAGTGGCATTGTTGAAACTCTTGATGTCAATAACAGCCACGCGCTTGTCGGCGCCCCATCCAGAACAGGTGCAGTAGAGTTTGCCATCCTCCTCGACGATGTATTCGGGGTTGGCACCCACCTTCACTTGTCCGGCCATGCTCATGGTCTTGGTGTCGATTTTTGCCACATAGCCACCATAGCAGGTCACATAGAGAAAGTTTTTGTCTATCACACCATAACGAGGGTCGCCTAGTTCGCTGGGTATTTTCAGTACACTTTGGCGTACACCCACACCATTGAGTTTATATATCAGTTTCGAGCCCGACATGATGACATAGAGGTCGTCATCGTCGGCAATGATGTCCTGAGCCACGTCGCCCATGGCCGTTCCGTTCTGCTGCATAAACAGGTCATTGGCGTAGGTGGCATCGGTCTTCCAGTCGAAGTAGGTGAGGCCGGCATTGTTCTGGCTCATTGACCCCTCGTTGAGTACGAAGGCACGGGTTTGACTCATCTCAATGTTGGAACCTTCTTTTGTCCAGTCCCACTCATCATCATCACTACAGGATACGAATCCCGCTGAAATAGCCAGCACGCTGAGTGCGGCAAAAAAACATTTGTTAAGTTTCATGTTCAATACAATTTATTAATTTATCATTTTATTAATTTTTCATTTTCTCATTTTCTCATTTTAATTTTTCATCTTTCATCTTTCATTTTTAATTTTTCATCTCCTACAGTTTTACCGTGGCGCTGGCCGAGAAAGAACGTCCGGGCATGGGGTAGTATTTGATAATCTCATACTGCTCGTTGGTCAGGTTGTGTGCCGTGGCCTGAATGTCCAGGCGGAAGTGTTTGAATTTGAACTCATGCGAGAGACTCACCGTGTGCTCCCAATAGGCATTCAGCGCATACTGTGGGGTGCTCTGCACGTTGCTCCATCGCTTGCCCTGGGCAAAGACGTTGTAGCCCACATGCACCCAGGGGGTGTGCAGCAACACCGACATGTTGCCGCTCTGACGGGGGGTATAGGGCAATTGGTGGTTGTAGGTCGATGAACGCTCCTCTTTGTCCTCCGCTCTCAGATAGGTATAGGCACCAGTCAGCAGCAAAGATATATCCTCTGACTTACCTGTTTGGTACAGGGGAAGTTCGGTGGCCAACGTGATGTCGACACCCTTGATGACGACGCGGCCGAAGTTGGCCATCTTCCATACATAGGTGGAGGGGAACGCCACGATTTTGTCGGTCACTCTGTTGAGATAGCCGTCGACAGTGGCGGTGAGATATTTCAGCCATCTGACGGGTTGTCCACTCCAGGTCACGCCGGCGTTCACTTCATGGGCATTCTCCGGACGCAGACCGGTGTTGCCCATGCGGATGTAATACAGGTCGTTGAAAGTGGGGAGCCGGAAGGTGTTCTTGTACATGGCACGGAGAAAAAGATGGCCGTCGGAGAGTAGACGGTATGACACCGACACGGCGGGAGAGAGTTTCCGTCGGTCGTCAGGCTGTTTGCCGGCTTTCACCGTCTCGGTGGCAAAGGTGCCTACAAGACTGGCGTCGGCCCGCAGCCGCTGCCAGTCGAGATGTGCGGAAAGGGCGGTGAGCGACGTGGTGCGCTTGGGGTATGGTGGGTCGGTCAGGTTGTCGGAGATAGAGATATTGCTGCGCAGGTCGTTGTATGCGAGGTCTTCCGCCAGGGCTAACGACAACCAGTCGGTAGGCCGCCAGCCGATGACAGCGGAGCCATAATATTCGTTTTGCCGTGCCACGTCTCTTCTGAGACCGTTCTCATACTTCACATCAGTGTCCTCGTACTGGTTCCAAGAGTGGGTGTATTTCATCCTCGCCTTGAGAGTCAGAGACTGACTCAATGGTGTCGTATAGACGGCTTGCGTGAAGAAATCCTCATCCCACAGTCGCTCGTTGCCGGCATCTTTGTAGAGGATGACCGCGCCCGGCAGTCCGCGCCCGGAGTGATACCAGTAGGTCTTCACATCCAACTGGCTTCGGTTGCTCCAGGTATGGTAGAGGTTGGCCTCTCCCTGCCATGAGGCGATGTCGCTGTTGTGGCGCTTCTCTCGCGTTTTTTCCATCCCGTTGACCAAGGTGTAGGGATAGGTGCCGTCAGCGCGCATGAAAGAGCCGTTGAGGGTGAGGGTGGTGCCGCTGTCGAGGGGTTGCCAGTATCTGAAGGAGGGTGAAATATAGCCGAAAGAGGCACCACGTACTTTCAATTCCAGATGTTCCCCGTCTCGCCCTTGACGCTGGCTTTTGATGCTGAGTACGCCCCCAGAGGCATAGTGACGGGCCGACTGCAACCAGTCGTCATCGTTGCCCACGGCGAGTGTGATAGACTCCACCTGGTCGAGGGTGAAACGGCTGATGTCGATCTGTCCTGCCTGGGTGTTGCTGATGGTCACGTCATCATAACTCACAGCGGTGTGGTGGGCACCTAAATTGCGCACGCTCACTGTCTTCATGCCACCGATACCGCCATAGTCTTTCACCTGGGTGCCTGCGAATTTCTTCACCGCGTCGGCCAGGTTTTGCAGACCCAGTTGCTGCAGCTCTTCACGGTTGAGCTGTTGCAGGGGTTTGGAGGCAGTGACCTGACGGTCGGTGTGGTGTGACTCAACCGTCACCCCGTCTAACGTGTGCTCACGGGCGGGTAAAGTATCAGTCTGTGCATACAGACTGAAGTGACAGGCGAAGCAGAGTAGGAAAACACCGTATAGTAAACGCATTTTGGCAGGTTTTCATCAGCCTCTTCCTCGAAAGGCTGGCATGAAACTTCTGCGGTGGCAGGTCTTCTGACTTCACTTGAGAAAGGCAGCCTTCCCGGAGACCATCCTTTATCTGGAGGCGCTCCAGTGGCGTATAGGGCCTTTCCATAATCAAGTTTACAGCAGCGGGACTGTCCGGGACTTGCACCCGGTTCCCTTTTCATCACGGATGTGAACCACCGCATGTAGTCCTGAATGATGTAGATTCAGGATTTTTCGGTGCAAAAGTACGAAATACCGATGGAACAGCCAAATTTTCTATGGTTAATCCCACACATAAATCCAGTAGTCTACCTGCAAGGTCATCATGACGCTACCCACTTCTCTGAGGATGTAGTACTGCACACTCTCACCTCCATAAAGGCGGAGATAGATTTCCAGTCCTTGGTCTGTTGCCACGATACACTGCAACTCGGGTGCATGTTCCATGAAGTTGCCTTCATCGTCGACAAACCATATCGCCTCGTCGTCTTTGTATTCCTGGGGATACATGCTGCCATGAAACTCCCATACTGAGGCCACGGAACCTTCGGCGATGCACACCATGGCTGCCAGCGCATCACCTCCTTGGTGCTCAAATTGCACGGCGTAGAAGGAACGCTCCGCGATGTCCACAGAGGCGAGCCAGTGGATATTCTTGATGCGACGGCCATTATAATAGGAACTGATGATATTGCGTGTGTCCTGGGTCACTTTTTTGATGGGTTCGCCCTCCTTCCAACGGCTGAACTGGAGCAGGCTGTGATGGGTGAAAAAGTCTTTCTTGACCACCCATGGGGCCATTTCATTGTCTTCATAGCCCCTGAACATCTTGGCCATTACGGAAGGAGTGATGAGCTGGAAGTCATACTCCATCTCGTCATTGATTATATTGCCCTGTTCATCCTTTTTGGTCTTGCGGTTCTGACCAGACAGTCTCACTGTGTTTTGGTGGGGCTTAAAAATCATTTGGTTGTATTGGTTGGGGTTGGAGATACGGTCGGCGTAGTCGATGACCGACGTAAACACATTGTGTGCTTTGCTGCATTCCCTGATAGGCAAAGGGCGCTGACTGAGCGTGATGTCTTGGGATTGTGTGGCATAACGGAGCAGATTTGATATGCCTTCCCAGAAAACCTCTTTAGGTAAGTCGCTTTTGGTGATGACTTTACTCTTCACGTCATTGCCATCGGGTGTAAACATGATGATCTTGCGGTTGTCCCAGGTGGAGACGGCAAGGGCAAATTTCAGTTGGCCTGCTTGGTCGCTGAGAAACAGACCGTATTTCTGTGCCAATTCTCCACTATTGTGGCGCAGACCCTCAAACTGGGTGATGATACTTTCGCAATGGTCGGCGTACCAATTCTGGGCAACTCCCATCTGTTCATAGTCGTCTATCGTTTGGGCGGATAAGGTACAAACTGCGGCCATGGTCATGAGTATGGCGGCGGTGAAAGCAATTAGTCTGTTCATTTTCATTGTTTTTTATAGGGTAATAGTATCGCTACGATTGTTGAATAAAACCTTGGATGGCGCTATTGTTGGCAAAAATACAAAAAAAATGAGATAAGAACCCCCAAAAAGGGAAAAATTGAGGATATAGAGATTCTTTTGGTACTTATTCCACTGTCAGGGCATCGAAGAGCATATCGTCCAGACCGTCGCCGGTGAGCGTGACATGGTAGTGGCCGGCATTCACCTGTGAGCCAGTGGTGATGCTGGTCATCTTGCGCTTGGTCTTCTTTTGTTGGGTCTGCAGGAAGGTGATATCATCTTCTTTGTAGATCACCCCTTTGGTGTCGGTGATGCGTACATGCAGGCGGCGGGCCTGCTGTGGGTTATAGTATTTCCACCGTAGGGCATAGACCTTGGCCACACCTACGTTGAAATCCCATTCCATACGCCGTCCTACACGCCGTCCTTCTGTCTCGATGGCATTGTTGGTACGGGGTGGCAAGAGGGAGTCGGGGGTCTGGATGAGAATGTCCTCATTGAAATGGCTCCACATCTGGGGGTCGGAAGCCTCGCTGAGCGTTGGTGGCACTGTCTGCGTCGTCTCATTGGTGGCGATGGCGATGGCAGAGATGACGGCCTGGCCGGCTTTGACTTGGGGGAAACTGATGGTGAGAGGACCTCCCTTGTGGTCGACCTCCACCACTCGTTTGTAGGCTTTGCCATAATGTACTTGCGCCCAGATATCGAGGTCGTGGATGACTGTATGGCCATCGATGGCCACATCGAAAAGGCGCAGTCCCTCGGCGTCGGCCTGCCGATACCAAGGTTCAATGAAATACAGTTCCACACGATAGCGTCCAGGCTCTGCCGAGAAGGAATAGCGCAGGTGATGACGGCCAAAACGGGATGTCTTGAAGAGTGGTGACGAGAGGGAGTCGTTGACGGTCTGTGATGCTGTGTAGGGTGAGAGCCCTTCCATCTGCTCTGCCCAGGAGTGTGACCATCTGGTGTTGTCTTGTAGCCACACTTGTCCGTGGGTGTCGGTATAGGTGTCACCGCCGCAGTTGATGCGGTAGAGATAGCGGTAGTCCTTGGCGGGACGAAGTATGTTTTCGTCAATCGTGCTGGTGGCGGGACAAATGGGTTGTGGGTTGTAGTGAAGCATGTATTGGTAGTAGGCTTCGGTGGGTTGCTCCCAGATCGTCAGCAGACCTTTGTAGTTGTAGGGACCCACTTTGTCGATTCGTCTGAGCGCCTCGTCGGGCTGTCGGCGGCCGGGGTTGTCATGGCTGACGAGCAACCAGTGGAACTGTCCGCACACGCTGTCGCTGACATTCTCTGCCAATGTCACTTTCTTCATCAGCAGGTCGCTGAACCGTTCTTCGGTATAGCCTTCGCCCGTGTGGTTGCCCAAGGTGCGCCAAGCTCCATATTCGCCGTTGAGCAGTTGGTCGGGGCGTTTCAGTTCATTACCGTAGTTGTCCACGTCGCCTCCATAGGTGCCGCTCCAGTTTTGCACCACGTTCCAGTCTGAGCCTTCACCACCGTTGCAGGTGGTGATGAGTCGTTGAGTACCGCAGCGTGGGTCCATCTCGCGGATGATTTGACAACATTCCTCTGCGAAGTCACGGGGCAGCGTACTCTCATTCTGCAGTCCCCAAAGGATGATGGAGGGCGAGTTGCGACGCTCTTTCACCCATTGACGCAGGTGGCGTTTGAAACTCTCGCGAAATTCTGGGGTGTCATACCAGATATGGGCGGAGAACTGTGGCCACCAAAGCAGTCCCTCGCGGTCGAGCAGGGTCTGATAGTAGAGGTTGTGAGGTTGGTGGGCGTCGCGGAAGGCG
The DNA here is from genome assembly GCA_902780635.1 of uncultured Prevotellaceae bacterium. Lineage (GTDB taxonomy): Bacteria > Bacteroidota > Bacteroidia > Bacteroidales > Bacteroidaceae > Prevotella. The sequence goes on along the minus strand of CACZGH010000032.1, from coordinate 21,295 downwards.
TTGAATCCGGCGTCTTTTGCCAGTTTCACACGGGCTTCGATTTGCTCATGGCTGAAAGCGTGGCTCTGACCGAACTCATGCTCATACTCGCAGGTGCCATTGATGAAGAGGGGATGCCCGTTGAGCCAAAACCGCTGGTCACCGTCATGTCGTGTCAGGGGCCAGGAGGTTTGGCAGATGCCATAAGGGGTCTCTGTGCTCTCGGTGGCCTTCCCGTTGCGCTTGATGATGGTGCCTACCGTATAGAGATATGGCTTGTCTGTGCTCCATAGGTGCGGGTGGGTCAGTGCTGACTGCTGGCGGATGATTCGGGTCTCGCCGGGCTGCAACTCTATAGGGTCGGTCAGACGAATCACCTGTTTGCCGCTCTTCTCGCTGAGTTTGTTGACGAGTTCGGCCTTGACCATCTCTTGACTGTAGTTTTTCACTTCTGTCTCGATATAGAGCGTGTCGCAGGTGGCGTTGTTCCACACATGTACGCCGAAGGGTTCGATGCGTACAGCGTCGGTCACTTCCAATATCACAGGGCGAAAGATGCCAAAAGGCTGACTACCTTCGCTGAAGCCCCACTCGCTGCTACAACCACCGCACACCCAGGGCATGTCGGTGATGCCTGCCGGGTGGGAGACATGCACCGACAGCGTGTTGTCGCCTCCGACATGGATAGATGAGGTCACGTCGATGGTTTCGGTGGTGCGGCCGATATCGTAACGTCCGAGCCGGTGACCGTTGAGGGTGATGTCGGCATAGGTGCCCACTCCTTCAAAACGGATGAAATATTGCTTGCCTGGCAGGTCAGGGGCTTTGAAGGTCTTGACAAAGTCGGCCTCGCCATGCAGATTGCCGTGCTCTTTCTGCACAGCACCATAGTAGTCGTCCAGGTTGAGGGGGATGTCGCGGGTGAAGGTCTTACCTTCGTGGGTGACCTGCCAGCGGTCGTTGAGCGGCAGGGTATAGCGGTGCCCTGTTGGTTCTGGTGCGGGAAAACTTACCTCGCTCTTGCCCAAATGGCGAGAGGTGGCCACAGCGATGCCGCGCTGGCCGGCATGGTTGACAGCACAGTAGAAATGATACACCACGCCATCGTGCCTTACCACATAACTCTTGTGGGCGAACATCTCATCATAAGGTTTGGAGGGAATGATGAGGTCGGGGCCTGTCCAGTCTTGCCAGTGTGTCAGGTCGTGACTAACTGCAAAGGTGTTGTAGGCATTGTATTCGCGGGTGGGATTATAGGCCGAGAAGTAGTACATCACCCACACATCGTCCATGCGCACGAGTTGGGCGTCGCCGGTGATGGTGCCATCGGTGTCGTGGGCAAAGACAGGGTTGGCGTCATAGCGCTTCCATCGCTTCATGTCCTTGGAAAGGGCGATGCCGATGCGCTCGCCTTTGGGGTGGAGGTCGTCTTTGCCTCCGGCATTGTAGAACATCACAAACGGATACTTCTCATAACCCTTGATGCGCTCCTGCCGGTCTTTCAGCCAGTAGATGGTGCTCTTGTATTGGGTGAGCTGCTCCCACCACTGTGCGTCTTTGTCTTGATAACTCAGTAGCGGGGTGTCGTAGGTGTCCCACTGGTGTGCTGTGGTGATGTCTCCTTCAGTGGTGGCCATCCCGATGCTCAGGGGGGCATTGACGGCCTCGTAGCCTGTACCAGGACCGCCGATATACGTCATCCAGTGTCGGCCTTTGTAGGTCTGCATCTCATGGGTTCCTTCCCAATGATAGTCTATCAGCGCAGGGAACCCGCCTCGCTGGTTCTGGTCCCAGCATCTGGAAGGGTGGGGGCTTCCTGTGGCATCTTCTTTTATCGCATGTGGCAGACTCAGTATTTCGCCTTTCACCTCCCAGTGCAGCAGGTCGGCGCTTTCTGCAATCCATGTGGTATATCCGCGGCCGTCGGTGCCGTCCTTTCCATCGTAGCAGACGAAGGTCATATACCAAAGGCTGTCTTGGCGGAAAATCGTCGGACAGTCATACTTCTCATAGTTGGTCTTAGGCGCAATGACCAGTCCGTATTTGTAGGGTGTCTGCGATGCTTCGTAAATCTGCTGCATGCGCTGCTGGGTCACTGGTTGTGCCATGAGGGGCATATACACCAGCGACATGATGGCGGATAAGATGGTTGTCGCCATGGTTTTTTGGGGCACTTGATAGGTCATTGTGTTTGAAATCTAAAGTATCAGTTGATTTTAGTTGAACAGCCAGTCTACCTCGTCACCGGCACCTTGCAGCCCTGCGTCACGCGGCTGGAGTGGGTCTTCGGTGAAACCTGCCACCATGATGATGCCTTTGGGCAGGTTGATCTCATGATGACCTGCTCCGAAGTGATAGGTGTGGATGTTGACGGTGGGCATGTTGGTCATGTTGATGGCATTGCTGATGACGGGCTCTGCCTGGCCATATTCATTGCCCGTGGCATCGGTCTCCAATTTGGGAGGCCTTGCCCACTTGGGGTCATCGTCGACGAAAAAGCCCACCAGCATCTTCACGGCTTTCTTGCTGTCGAAAACCACAGTGGTGCCCTCGATGCGGGTGGTGTCGCGATTGAGTATCAGGGCTTGCAGCCCTTGCAACTCGGGAGCAATGGAGTCGATACGCTCGTCGCGTCCTTCGAAGAGCAGGGCATCCTTGCACAGCGACGTTGTTTTGCAGTCGGCAGTTACGTCGGCAGCACTTTTTGGACTCCCTGCATACATCACCGTCACGTCGGCGGCTTTGACAGGCTGGATGGAGGAGGCCTCGGAGGAGGTATTACGTGGATGCTTCAACTTCTCGATATTGGCTTTCAAGGCATCCAGCTCATCCTGATAGACAGTAGCCAGTTCCCCCCATGTTTTCATTCTACCCCCATCACCGCCAACGGGTACCCGTCGCTGAGCGGTCTGCATGGAGTTGGCATAGAGATAGGAGGAATCGGCATAATTCACCAGTTCACGCCAGTAGCTCATGCTCTGCTCCAGAAGGGGCACGGCCTTCTCCAAATAGCTGATATCCTTACTCCATTTATAATTTAGCACCTGCTGGGCTGCCAGCACTTTATCATGGAACGACTGGGCGAACTTCCAATAGCAGAACATATCCGTGGAGAAGCGTAAGAACTCATCACTGTGCTTCTCCACATTCTGGACTGCAAAGATGACATCCCGTGCGGCATTGTTTCCATGTTCCAGACACTGTTCTATGATGTCCAAAGGCAGCTCGCCAACATGGGGTTCGCCCTTCCATTCCTTTTCCACATACTCAATGAGTTTCTCACCCAGAGGACCGCAACTTTCGTAAAATCCAGGATAGATGGTGTATTTGTAGGGGTTGACCAGTTGTGTCATTTTCATGCCGAGCAACAGGGTCTGACGATTACCCTCAGTAATGCCGAATCTGCGAAGGAGCTTGGGGGCAATCTCGCCACTCTCATTGTAAGCCTCTAATATCAGCTGGGCTGTATATCTGTCACGAATGCCATAATAGTCCATCAACTCTCTGAGCCAATATTCGCTATCCTCACCCCGGTCACTGTTCCACGCATAACGTCCCCAGACTTTATACCACATCCAGTCACGGTCTATTTGTAACAAGCGCTCTCCATTGGGCAACTTATCGGCTGTATAAGGCCAGTCCCAATAGGATGCCTGCGGATAGAGATGCAAACCTTTCGAGTGGTGCACCCGGTGCATGGCCTGGACAGCCTTTTGTGTGAAAGCCGGTGAGGACCAACGCCAAGGTTCCAGATTGGCAAGGATATGTACGTTGTCGATATGGATTGGTGCAGCTGCAGCAAGCATACGATGTGTCTCCCCCCACGGCCCTCCTGGCTCATAGGTAGTCAGACTCTCCCCCGTATATTTGTTCATCGTATAGATATTCGGATAGAGGGGCAGAGACGCTTTGAGAACGGCAGGGCCGTCGGTGTCATGATTGCGGAGAATAATTGGCGGCGTATCTGTGCGTCCCGATGCAGCCAAACCATCTTTGATGCCAGGAATGATCGTCTCTGTCATCCACTTGATGTCTGTGTCGATGCCCGACATGGCCTCGCCGAGACAGACGAGGAATCCCACCTCAGGATATTTCTGGACAAAGGCGGCGATGCTCTTACGGGTGTAGTCAGCGATGAGGGGGGTGATGGGGCGGTTGCGGTCTTGGGTCTTGATGCCGTAGTGGTCGGCAAAAGGTTTCGACACGATGATGTTGTAGAACATCTGTATCACACGGATGCCACGGCGTGCGGCCTCTGTGGTGAGGAAAGCAAACATCTCCTGATTTTTTTGCATGGTGGCGTCGTCCACTTCAGGGGCAAAAGGATAATCGTCGAGTTTCACTAGCGAGGCGAAGGGATGGCCGTTCCACAGGTAGACGGTATTCATGTTGTTGGAGGCCAACAGGTCGAGATATTTGATCCACAGTTCCTTGTCGTAAAACCAGGGAAAATTCTCAGGGGTATAGGGATATTCATAGACCCTGTGTCCTGGCAGGTACTCCGTCTTCTGGAGACCCACACAGGCACCACGGAGCTTCATCTCCGGCGCGTCGGTAAGGGTGGTGAGACCTTGGAGCGACCCGTTGTTCTCATGGAGGTATTCTATCAGTCGGTTGGCACCATAGATGGCACCAGCGGGGTCGTTGCCAGTGATGATGACCGTCTTCCCTTTTCTTTGGATGGTAAACCCTTCTGCAGGAGTTTTTGAGGCGACAGCAATCTTCACTTTGAAATGGCCTTCTGTCTGTTGGAGCAGATGGGAGGCATACTCGGTCTGTGGAGTGACGGTTTGGAGTGTCACCTTGATTTTGCCTGACATAGAGGTCATGACGGCCAGGCATAGTGTCAATAGGAATGCTCTCATGATTGCTATTCGGTTTTTGTGGTTCGCTATTTGGTTTTTGTGGTTCGCAGGCGGATGGTTGTGCCAGGGGGTATCGGTATCCGCTGCTCATCGATGATGAGGGTGCCATGGCCGCCGTCGCTCTTGACGACGACTTGGTCGCGGTCTGCTTTCACCTTGATTTGGCCAAAGGGGGTGGGCACTTCTCCTTCCATCCACTCCAAGGCTCCGAGGACAGGACGCACCTCATACTCTTCATAGCCGGGAGTGAGCGGTTGCACGCCCAAGAAATAGCGCCCCAGCAGATAGAGCGGACTGGCGCCCCACGCATGGCAGAGACTCTTGCCGTAGGGGCGGCCATACATAGCCAGGTGTGCGGCGCCCTGTTCAGAGGGCACATATTTCTCCCAGAAGGTGGTGGCGCCTTCTCGCAACATGCCACCCCAGTAGGCTTTGATCTCATGCAGCACATGAGATTGCTGCCCCATCATGCACAGCGCCTCTAGTTCATAGAAGCGCATATAAGGCGTGGTGATGGGTTCCACCTGATCGTTGAGGAGCACATGGCGCAGGATGTCTTGTCGTTCGTCTGCGGTGGCAAGATCGTAGATGATGGCAAACATATTGGGAAACCGTGTCACCATCTTGTTCATCTTCCCATCCTCGATAGCATGGGTCAGTGCGTGCAGCTCGTCATCCCAGAAGAGGTCCCTGATACGTTCGCGCAGGGCCTCTTCGCGTGCCCTTAGCAGGATGGCGTCTGTGGCGTAGTCTTTCGACGTCAGACTGCCCTGGGGCGGGTTTTCCTGTGGGTTGCTCTGCAAGATAGTGGCAATCTGAGCCATGACTTGGAGTGATTTGCAGAACAGGATCTGCTCGAAACATAGCACACCCCGCTTGTGCATGGGGAAGTCGACCCAGTCGACGAAAATCCAGTCGTCGGCCTGACCTTCTGCCATTCCCTCGCTATTAGTGCGCCCGATGCAGTAGTCCATCATGGTGCGCATACGTGGATAGATCTCACGCAGGAAGTCAAGGTCGCCGGTGTAAAGATAGTAGTCGTGTATGGACTTTATCCAATAGAAACTGTAGTCCATGATGGTGTTGATGTGGGCTGTCACAGGGTCTTTGCCACGCAGTTGACGAATGGTGCGCTTCGTACATTCTGTGTCGAAATGCAGATAGTAGTTCATCAGATACGACTGGATGGCGTCGCCACTCCATGTCCAGCGGTCGCGCTTGATGCCGTCGGTGAAAAACTCGCGGGTGGTCAGTTCCAGTGTGTAGGCCGCGATCTCCCAGATATGGTTGATCTCCTCGTCGTTACACCTGAAATGGCCACAGAGGGCCTCATCGTAAGGGGCGTATTCGTAGTCCAAGCTCACATCACCTACGCTCACGCTGCTAGTGGTCTCGATGTAGACGTATCTGAACGCTTTGCTGTTTTCCAAGGTGTAGTCGGTGGTGCGTTCTGTGGTGTGGCGTGTGGCATTGTCGGTGATGCTCTTGGGGGTCACACGCAGTTGGTCGAGTGTCTCGCAGTAGGCTCGGTCTAAGGCCTCCTCACGACTCTCCCCGTAGAAGATGTTGACGTTTCCCTCGCCTTTAAGGTCATGTAAGACCACATAGCCCATCGTCTCCCTGCCAAAGTCGGCAAGCACTCCATTGCCGCAGGGGGTGACTTGGGCGGAAATGCGTTTCCTGCACAGATGATAGGAAGACGGACCTTGGTGAATGTCATTGAAATGCCAACAGGCGGCATACATATAGACCCCGCTTCCATGGGCTGTGCCATGCTCGTCTATCCATATCTTGTCCTCGTAGGTGACCAGCCAACTGTCGTCGGTCTTGACGGTCTCGCCGTCGATGTAGAGGGCTGGCGGTGAAGCGGGGTTGTATATCTTGATGTTCAACTGATGTCTTCCAGGCGGTATGAGAAATGTGTCGGGCATGCCAAACTGCGAGACACCATCGACCTTGAGATAGAAGTCGCCCTCGGTGGCAATGGCGATTTTCTCCGTGTCCGTCACCACGACGGTCTTGCTAAACTCCACTGTGGGCCAGTGGGAGTCTTGTTTCCAGAATGGAGGAACCATCGCCCCTCGCTCTGTGCGACGGTTGTTGAACCGATTGCCCAGCCAGATCTCAAAGTCTCCGGGATACCATATCCATGTGGCTTGTCTAGTCATATCATTACTTTTTGATGAGAAGGGTGAGTAGGAAACCTACCACAAAAATGGTGGTGGTGCCCAGCACGATGGCCAGATACTCATGCAGATGCACACCCGGCAGCTGGAGCGTAGACGCCAGCGAGATCCAGGCGATGACAGCGATGCCGGCTATACAACCTACAAGGGCTGCGCAGCGGCCGATGCGACGGGGGATGACACCTAAAAGGAATAGTCCGAGCATGCCACCGGAGAAGATGGACGACAACGTCCACCAAGCGTCGATGATGCTTTCCACACTCAACATGGCGATGGCCACGACGATGCCAACGACCCCCACGACAACACTGGACAGACGGAGCACGAAGACGCGCCGCCGCTCAGAGGCGTTTTTGACCAATGGCTGGTAGTAGTCGGTGAGTATGATGGTGGCTGCAGAGGTGACACTCGTTGACACGGTGCTCATGCCAGCGGCAAAGATAGAGGCGATGAGCAGTCCGCGCAGACCCACAGGCAGGCCATTGACGATGAAATAAGGAAACACATAGTCGGGCTTTGCCGCAATGTCGGCAGGCAACAGACCTGGATGCGCGGTATAGTAACTGTAAAGGGCGGTGCCGATAAGGAAAAACAGGGCCGACACGGGGATGAAGAGATAGCCGCCAAAGAGGGCGGAGAAACGGGCGTCGCGGTCGGTCTTTGCGGCATGGTAACGCTGCACGTAGTTCTGGTCGATGCCGTAGTTTTGCAGGTTGATAAAGATGCCATAGATGAGGCACACCCAAAAAGTGGAGGTGGTCAGGTCGGAGGTGAAGGCGCCAAACGAGAACTTGTTGCCCTCGGGTGCGTGTATGGCCATCTCAAATGCCTGACCAGGGCCCTCTGGCATGGAGAAAAGCAGGATGCCTAAGCATAACAAAGCACCGCCGATGAGGATGATGCCCTGGATGGCGTCGGCCCAGATGACGGCCTTCAGTCCGCCCAGCATGGAGTAGATGATGATGGCCACAGAAGTGGCGATGATGACCACATGCAGGTTCCACCCCATCAGGATATGCATCGGTACTGCCAATAGATATAAGATGCTGCCCATGCGGGCAATCTGGGTGAGCAGATAGCACAGCGAGGCATACAGGCGTGCCCAGCGTCCAAATTTCTCTTCGAGGAAGGTGTAAGCCGATACACTGCCACCGTTGCGGTAGAAGGGCACAAAATAGCGGGCCGCAAAATAACTGGCGATGGGGATGGACAACGAAAAGACAAAGGCATTCCAGTTGGATGCAAAGGCTTTGCCGGGATAACCGATATAACTGATGCTCGACACGTAGGTGGCAAAGATGCTCATGCCCACCACCCAGCCGGGCAGCGAACGGCCGGCGGCGGTGAAGTCGGAGGCGCTGTTGCCTTTTTTGTAAAAAGAGCAACCAAAGACCACGACCCCTAACGTGAAGAACGCAAATATGATCAGGTCAATGGTATTCATAGAAGCAGTTGGCCGTTTCTCATAGGCAGGGCGGAGAGCGCCTGACGCACTTTCTCACGCTCAGGCTGATTGAATTTGTAGAAAGGCGAGGCCACGAAGTCGTCTTTGATGATGCCCAGCAACGACAAGGCACACTTCAGGCCTTTCAGATAACTTGAGCCATGTTGTCCTATCGTATAGATCGTAGAGGAGATTTGCATGATGATTTGCTGCAGCTGAAGCACTCTGGTCACGTCGCCTCTCCGGGCGGCCTCGTACATGCTTACATACAATGACGGAAACATATTGGCACCGCCATTGATGCCTCCATGAGCACCTAGCAACACACACTCGCCCGTGATCTCTTCCGGACCTACCAGCATGGCAAAGTCGGAGCGCTCTCTCATCTTATACAGCACCGACTGGAAATAGACCGCATTGGCAGAAGAGTCTTTGAAACCTACCACATGGGGATTTTGTGCGATGCGATGTACCGTCTCGGGGGCAAAACTCACCTTCACATGCGAGGGCATGTTGTAGAGAAAAACAGGCAATGGCAACTGTGGAACCAACTCTTCATAAAACTGTGCCAGTTCGGGCTGACCCGTGGCGAAATAGTAGGGTGGGGCAGACACGACACCATCGGCGCCGCAGTCGGCGGCTATCCGTGCCAGACGGATGCTCTCGACGATGGAGGTGTCGCTCACACACACCAGTAACGGCAGACGACCCTGATTGATGCGGGTCGACTGACGAATCATCTCTTCACGGAGATGGTAACTCAAACTCTGTTCCTCGCCTGTCGTACCGAGGATGAAGAGGCCATGCACGCCTCCAGCTATCAAATGTTCTATCAGACGCTCAAGACTTTCCACGTCGAGTGTCTCATTGTCCGTCAACGGGGTGACTAACGGCGGGATAATACCACACAAAGGCTGAATCATTTTCTATTATTTTGTATCAGTTTTGATTTAATTTTTAATTTTTCATCTTTCATCTTTCATCTTTCATCTCCCTTGTACCTTTCACGGGTGATTTCCTCTAAGGTCTTGCCACGGGTGCTGGGAGCTCCCACCGTGCCGATGATGAGTGAGGTGAGCAGAAGTGCCGCCATGACATAGGCCGCCACCGTGAAACCCTCGCCATGCTCGCCGTAGATGTAGACAAACACCAGTCCCCATACAGCGGAGAGGCCACGTACGATGAAGAACATGACACCCTGGGCGGCGGCGCGATACCGGGCGGGGAACAACTCCGATGCCCAAAGCGCATAGAACGACTGCACAGAGACACCTGCCTGCAGTCCCCACAGCAGGGTGAAGGTGAGCAGACCCGACAGACTGTTGATGCCGATGGTGATGATCAGCAGCCAGGCGGCGACGGCGAAACTCACACCGAGACAGTAGAGCCAACGTTGGTTGACTTTGTCTACAATCATGGAGAACACAAAAGTGGTGGCGATGATGATGAGCCACTGACCCACGCTGAGCAGGTTGGCATGTTCGTTGGAGAGGCCTCCCGCCGTTTCGTAGATATGCTGCTGGAAGAATCCCATCACCGAACTCACCAGGTTCCATGTGAGGTAAATGCCTGCGAGAAAGAGGATGGTGCGCACATTGGTCTTATTGGTGAACAAAGCGCCGAAAGAGTCAAACGTTCCTGTTTTCTTGTCTTTTCCCGCAGAGGTGGTCTTCATTTCTTCCCACGCCTTCGACTCGTCCAGACGGCGCTGCAACTGCCAGGCGATAAAAGCGACGATGAGGAGCGAGGTGAAGACCAGACGGCTGCTGAAAACATTTTGTGCACTGCCAGCCTCGGTGACGCCAAACAAACTGGCGACAGATTCCACCAAGCCAAAAAGGATGCCCTCTGTGCCGGCTCCGCCAGTGGGCGGGGCGAGCAGGGTGCCCAATATGAGGATGATGGTGGGACCGATGCCCCATGCCATCTGAGAGATACCGATGTTGCGGCCGCGGTTTTTCACCTCGCTGCTCTCGGAGATGTAAGTCCAGGAAGCGGGTACCCCCACGCCCACGGAGATGCCTGTCACCAAAAAGCCAAGGAGCAACATAGGGAAGTTGACCGCACACAAAATGAGGGTAACGCCAGCCATATACACCAGCATATTGTAGGTGTAGATAGCTTTGCGCCCATATTTGTCGGCAAGAAAACCGCCGATGATGGCGCCGATGGCTGCACCAAGACAGTTGGCGCTGATGGCATTAAGCCAACCCAGATGACCCTCTGTCAACCCCAGATAATCTTTCCATAATGTCAGACCACTGGCACCGGCCACAATGGCTCCGGCGTCAAGATAGTTGGTCAGTGACACTGCAATGGTACTCTTCAGACTTCCTTTGTTTTCCATATTTTTCGCTTTTCGGTATTTGGTGTTTGGGATTTGGTTTTCGCTTTTCGGGTTCGCTTTTCGGCGTTCGCTTTTTGCTATTTGCGAATCGCTCACTCCGAACCGCGAATCGCTTTCTCCTTGATGCTGTCGGCCACCATGGGGCCGTTGTTCTCCCAGGTGTTGCCGGGGCCGTTGGCATTTTTGAGATATTTCTCCGTCGGTGTCCAGTTGTTGCGTACGGTGATATAGGAGCTGCCCTCGTCGGTGTACAGATAGAACCAATGCTCTGGGTCGTGTACATATCCGGGATGGTAGATGTCGCAGACCACATTTTCCTCGATGAAGGTGTGGGGCTGGGCACCGAGCGTATAGATGCCGGCAGTGTCGTACATGTGGCGGGCGTAGTGGTGGATATAGTTGCCGCGCACCAGGTTGTCGGCCATGGCGCAGGTCTGTTGGTTCCATCCCCAGCCCATACTGATGCCCGTATAGGAGACCTCGGAGATCTCATTGTACAATATCTTGATGCCACGCACATAGCCGGCGCCGATGCCGAGACATCCCCAGTCTTCATTGGCTGCGTCGGTGATACGGTTGCCGATGATGCTCAGGCCTGTGCAGATCTCTCGCATGTCACTTGGCAGGTAGGGCAGATGGGCCTCATGGCTTTCCGGACCGTATGTGCCTGCTAAGATGGCGGTGCCGCCAATGTCTTGAAACATGCAGTGGGTCACCTCGCCACCCTGTATATATCTGTGATAGTCGAGGGCTGTCGAGGCGCAATGCTCAAACACACAACGCTCAAAGTCGACCCCCGTGGCGCAGTTCACCTCCACAGCGGCAGCAGGGCGTCCCACCCATCCTTGGTTGTCGAGTTTGTGGTCGCCGTTGGGACGACTGATCTGAGGTCTGAGTTTGTAGGCTTCTGTCATATACATGCCGGCCTGCAACGGGGCGTGACCCATCATGCTGGGCCTCAGCCAGGTGGCATGACGGAAGGTGATGCCCTGGAGCCGCACACCGCAGACGGGTGCGTTGGGGGTGCCTTCCACACGGAGCAGTGTCTCCAAGGCAGGTGCCTCTACTTCAGCGGTTCGCATGTCTTCCCCCGGACGGGGCATATAATATAATTGTTGCTTCTGGGTGTCGAGATACCATTCGCCAGGCTCGTCGAGCAGGGGACGGGCGTTGGTGAGGTAGAAAGCGGAGTTGTGACCGTCGGTGGTGACCATGGGTGATGGCCAGGGGTGCATGAAATGGACATGGCTCTCTGGGTTGTGGAAGGTGACGGCAGCGCTGTCTCCTTGCACTTGGATGTCTTTGATACGCAGATTGGCTACACACCACATCTCGTGCAGCACCATCTCTGCATGACGCTCGCGCAGTATTTTCTTTACCGAGGCGGCAGGCACATAGAGGGTCTCACGGGGCTTGTCCACCGAACGGATGCGCCACATCTTTTCGAGGTCGCTGACATCGCGCGCACGGACGGCTTTCTGACCGTTCACCCACAACTGGCGGAACTCCAATGGCCGGCCGTTCCATTCAGGCACATCGGCCACCCACAAGGAGCCTTGTCGTCGCCAGCCGGTGATGCGCACACCGCCACTGAGCACGGTGCCTGGCTCTCCGATAAGGGTGGTGTGGTGGTCTTCAGGACGGAGAATGATGGGTTGTGACAGACGATAGACACCAGCCTGAAGATGGAGCACAGGACGAAAGTCTTCTCCATGCAGGCGGCGCTGACGGGCTTCTTGCAGGGCTTTTTCAATGGTGAATGCTCCTGCCTTCACCTCGATGACACCGTCATCAGCGGCATGGGCACTGAGGGCCGACAGTGCGTAGACAGCAGCGAGTATCAATAGTCGGCGGGCATCCATACGCTCATCTCACTTTTACCGCGATTGCCCCAGGCGTAGTAGGGTATCAGACGGATGGTTTGACGTTTTTTGGCTGTGGTGGCATCACGGTATAAGACACTGTTCCACGAAGAGGACTCTCTGACTGCCACCTCTCCTTCGAGTGCCATGATACGGCTGGAGCCAATGTGGGTCTCCACTGGCTCAAAACAGGTGTTGACCGGTATGGCCACATCATCGATGCTGACACCGTTGAGGTCTTGACTTTCTACACAATAGACCATGGGACCGCGCACCACAGCCACCTGGCCGCGCGACTCCTCGACGAGTGGGTGGGCTTCCACGATATGGGCACGCATCGGCATGTCGAGTGTCACGATGTCGCCTTTCCTCCATGTGCCGTCGATGACGAGATAGCCTTGCTCTGTCGTGTAGGATATCGGTTGCCCGTTTTTGGTCAGCGTCAGTTCTTCACACCAGGCGGGGCGGCGGAGCCTGAGTTTGAAAACGCGTTTGCCTTTGAGTTTTTTGACTTCAAAGACCATCTTGCCATCCCAGGGGTAGTCACTGGTTTGCGAGATGGCGATGTCGCCGATGCCTTCTATATGGGTGTCTAAGACACTAGCACCATAGAGGTTGACGTAGAGACCGTCCTGGCTGATGGCGTAGGCATAGTCTTGCACTTCGCAGAGGGTGCGCAAGGTGTTGGGCGGACAGCAGAAGCAACTGATGTATTTCTTGCGCTCCTTAGGCCAGCGCAGCGTGTAGGGCAGTGCGTCGCTCATCCGCATGGGGTTGGTGTAGAAATAGCTTTCGCCGTCGAGTGAGATGCCGCAGAGGATGCTGTTGTAGAAACAGGTCTCCATGATGTCGGCATATTTGCTGTCACCTGTGGCCAGCAGCATACGCCAGTTGAAGAGCATATTGCCGATGTTGGCACAGGTCTCATTGTGTGCGGTGGCGTGAGGCAGTTGGTAGGGACGGCCATAGCTTTGGTGCACTTTTTGGATATTGTCGGGCTTGTAGTCGGTGCCGTCGGGCGAGGTGCCGTCATAGAGTGCGCCACAGCCTCCTGTGATGTACATCTTCCTGTTCACGATGTCGTTCCAGATGGAGGTGAGGTTGCGCATGAGTTGCTCTTCGCCGTCTTCCAAAAACAAGTCGGCCACGCCCGCGTAGAGATAGTTGGCACGCACGGCATGTCCCATGGCCTGGTATTGTTCACGGAAGGGGATGCGGTCTTGGTTGTCATCGGTGCCGTTGGCTACCATGCTGCGGATGTCGATGAATTTTTTGGCCAACTCCAGATATTTCACGTCGCCAGTCTCACGATAGAGTTCAGCGATGGCCATATAGTGGGATGGACAGATGGCGTTGCCAGCCAGTTCCTCAGGCGCACTCATGCAGAAGCGGTAAAGAAAGTCACCGGCTTTGAGGGCGGCGTCGAAAAGGGTGGTCTTTCCCGTGGCTCGCTTGTGGACGATGCCAGCGGTGATGAGATGCCCTAAGTTGTAGGTCTCGAAGTTGAGGCGGTTGCCAAAGGCGGCGTCATCCTTGGTGCCAACAGCGGTGCCTACCACGGTATTGTCTCCGGTGGTCTGGGCTGCGGTTTTTTGTTGTTTGTTGCGCTCGGCAATGATGACGGGGGTGTGGATATAACCGTCGGCACGCTGTGACTTGACCACGCAACCGATGAAGCGGTCCATGATCTGGTCGAGTGCGGGGTCTTTGGTCACGGCATAGACAGCGGCCACGCTTTCCAGCCATTTGTACATGTCGCCGTCGTGGAAAGGTGGGCCGTGGTGCTCGCCTTGCTTCTCGCCTGACGCGATGAGGAAGTTGTTGAAGCCCTTGCCCTCGGCGCTTTGCCAGGTCTCCCACATGCTCTGCACAGAGGTCTTGCTGAAGACGCCAAAGCGCTCTCCCCAGAAGCCGTCGGTCCACTTGACCGCGTCGAGGGGGGTGGCGGTCATCACCGCATGACGGCTGGTATGTGTATCGGTCAGTCCTTTCGGCTGTGCCCCCGCTGGCAGGTTGGCCAGGAGCAGGGCAACGATGAGTAGCGTCTGCTTAATTCTTTTCATAAAGTCACCTCCTTTTTTCCCATGCCTCTCGTTCTTTTTGTATGTCATATCCTCTCTGGGAGAGATAGTTGTTGATACGTCCTTTATATTTCTTGAAAGTCTCGTGTTTTTTGTTCGAACTCTCTGCGTCAATGGCCAGCTCACGAGCTTCTATCAGCCAACGCATGATTTGCTCTTTCTCTTCGGACTTCAGGGTGGGGATCATGTCGCAATAGGCATCGTAGGTCACCTTCACCACACCGTAGGTCATCACATCTTTCACTTGCACCACCTCCTGTGGTTTCAAGTATTTGGCCAAGTCGGCGTCAAAACCAAAGTGAGAACGATAGAGGCGTGAGTCGCACAAAGCTTCGGCCAGACGCTTGTCGGTCTTCTTGATAGAGTCGCGCTCGGTGTAGATGTCATTGAGGGTAAAATAGCGGTTGGCGATGATGTTGCGCACGTTCTCGCCCATGGGGGTCCAGGTGATGCCCAGCTCGTCAGTGGCTTTCTGCGCCCTTCCGATGATGGTGTGCACATAGTCTTCCTCACGGCCTTCGCTGTGGAGTGTCACTTCTGGCGTGGGGTAGCTGTTGAAGATTTCTTTCAGGTAGCGCACGTTGTTGCCGTAGTTCATCTTCACATTGCGCACCATACTGGTGCTGCGGCTGCGCTCCACAAAGAGCCAGCCACTCCATCCCATTTGGTCGAGGGTCTGCTTGATAGCGGGTACGTCGATGGCAGAGTCGTTGCGGAGCCACACTTTGTCGGTGTTGGAGGCATGCATGGCACAGATGTTTTGGGCACCCAGACGTCTCATGTCTTTGCAAATGTCCCAGCCGTTCTCGATGATGGTCTGCCACTTGTAGAAGATGCGGATGCCGTCACTGCCGATTTCTTTCAGCAACTTGAGGTTGCCCTTGGCGTCGAAATGGGTGTCGATGCCCACGACTTTGCCACGGGCTTTGGCGGCCTCGCCGATGTCATGCAGCCGCTTGACGATGATGGCGCGCTTCGTCTTGTCCGTCGACCAGTCGTTGCCGCTGCCGCCCAAGGGCAGGAAGGCGACAGTGGCTCCTCCCATCTTGTCCATCGTGTCGAAACAGTCTTCTGCCAGCGACAGATAGGTGTCTTTCTTGCTCAAGTCCTGAGCATAGAAACCGCTCATGGCCACGGCGCCCACTTTGATGCCGAGACTGTCGGCGGTACGACGGAAAAGAGCGGCCTCCTGTGGGATGCGCAACTTGTTTTCGAAAGTGTCGCGCTGCCCGAGCGACCCCATGTCCATCTCTATGCCGTCGCAACCCAACTGCTTGGCCAACTCAAACTCTCCCAATTTCTGACGTTTGAGCACCATCCAGTCGCATACTCCTACTTGATAGCGCTCCTGCGCGGTCAGTTCGTTGGGCAACATCATTGCCCAAACGAGACCTATCCATATAAAAAAACGTGTCTTACTCATATATCAATATGACGTAAGACATTTCGTTTTGTACTTTTTATATCTTCCCTATTTTGCGCATCACCTGGATTTGCCGATGCTCAGCAGGATGCGTGATTTGAGCTGTTCTTTCTCTTCCGACGACAGCATAGTTGACTTGCAGGCATAGAGTTGCAAGGGAATGAGTGAGGGGTCGGGTGGGAAATGGTTGCTGGTCATGTTGCCGTTCTTTTCATAAATGACCATGAAAAGAACATAATGTAACCACTTTCTCTGTGTTTATTTTTGAGATTTTGCGATGGTGCGCAAAGAGTGATGGACAGATGCTATACAGCGGGCTGGATTTCTGCCGCATATCCACGCAGACGACTGATGCTCCGGTGCATCAGGTTGCGCACACTCTGATAGTTGATGCCCATGATTTGGCAGATGTCATCATACTTGCGCTGCTCCATATAGTAGAGATGGATGATCTGGCGCTGGCGGGGAGAGAGACGGTCGAAATATTTGGCGATACTGGCGCTGAGTGTGGTCTGCTTCTCGATATACGCTGCATGGTGGGCTTCGTTTTCTGCCATCTCACGCATGCTGTTGTCGTTGATTTCATTGTCGCACAGACGCACATTGCGACGAAATTCGTCGTTGATGCGGTTACGCAAGGAGATATAGAGATAACTCTCTATATTGCCCACATTGTCAAGATGATCGCGCTTGGTGAAGAGCTTGACAAACACATCATGGATGCAGTCTTTGATCATCTCGCGGTCGGACGTGAACTTCATGCCGAAGGCGAAAAGTGGGTCAATGTTTTTGTCATATAGGTTAGAAAAATCTATCATTTGTAGGCTTAAGGTATTATTGTAAGTAGTTTGCGCCGACAAATATAGATAAAATTTGCGAATTATAAGCCAATTGAGATAAAAAAAACATTTTTCTTTAGGGAATCACGGGAAAAAATGGACTCTTTGAGGCATCTCAAACAACATCTTATGCACATCATTGTCTGAGGGGTGACCATCTTCTTCAAGACCATAACAGCCATCGCTTTCAAAAGGCTGCTTTACTAATGTGGACAGATGACTCAAATCCATCTGATCCAATATGAAGCTCTTCTCGCAGACGGAAAGGGCATTCACCGATGCCGGCGAATATTCATGCCAGCTGCTCCAACAATAGTCATCATCTTGCTCACGAAACAAATGATGGCCATTTATTCCGCGAAGCATGACATGGTATATTCCGGTGGTGCTGTGAACTCTTGCTTTTCTCGCCATTTTGAAGTTTTCTGCAAAAGTACAGCAATATCGTCAATCAGCAAAAAAATAAAAAGGAAAAATTGAATCAAAAAACTCCGTCTCCGTGATTCAGAACGATGGATAAAGGAATACTGAATCTATCGGAATCTTTTTTTCGTAGAAGACCAAGCATAATGTGTCTTTTCCTGACAACGAATCTGTCCCATCATATTTCGTTGATATTAGATGATTGTATTTCTTTAGAATGGCGTAATAATCTGTGTGCAAATATGACACAGTATCCTTGACTTTGTAATCGAATATGATTCTTTCCTTTTTCTTGTGTGTATTGATAAGGTATTTTTGATTATTATAAGTGTAAATCTCATGTTCCATGTAACACTCGTGAATGAAGATTTGCAGTCCGTTCCAATATATCGTATCCTTACTTGGAAGATATTCCCATAAAAAGGCATTCTTTTCTTTTGACTCTTCTAAAGACTTAGTTTTATAATAGTATTTGCTGTTGAAATAGGAATGGTAATACAAAACATGCAATGTGCAGAAAAATAATGGTATCAACACAATACATTGGATACTTCTTGATTTTTTTAAATAACCACCTATGTCACAAAAAAATGCAGAAATCTTAAGCAATAATTTTGTACTCATCATCTAATGACTTTTTGGTATGAATTTACGGATAAAGAAGCTGAAAAACCATAGGGAAAGCATGATTGCATAAAACAACCAAATTGAAGAGTGAAACTTATAAAACAGACTTAAGTATAAATTGCATATATAACCCCTTAAATACGACTTGCTGTATTTTGAGGTGTAGCGCTTGAGGACATTGTCCTCGAAATACTTCATAATCCAAAGATTGTCTTTTATAGAAATGCGACGACAGTCATTAACATAGACGGCCTTGCCGATAGAACGACCATAGTTCGGTGAAGAGAAAACATCAGATATGCTTTCTTTAGCCGTGTCGTATGGAACACTCTTCCCATGATGAGAGGGGACAAAGTCCGTGAGATCAACACAAATCCTGTCATCCATATCTTCCAATGTGAAATAAAGGACACCATCCAATTCGTATATGTAATTTTTGAATTGCCATTTTCTTTCATGAAGATAATCAGGCTTTCCCAAAAAAATAATACGCGAATTTTCATCATCATGGTAAAGGCAGGATTCAGATTTAGAGTCAACTAAAGAGTCAATTTTATAAATTAGACTGCTGAAGTCAGTGTCATATACATAATATCTCTGACCATCAATGGAATACCAATTATTCCAGTTTAGCAATAACGTCAGGAAATAGGATGATAGTATCAACCATCCTGTCAAAATGACCATTGTCTTCAATATCTTATATTCCATCTTCAGAATAGGCTTCTAAGCGAGTATTTGAATGAAGAGATACGTTTGAACAGTAATGCAGTCCGTTCCGCCCATAAATTAACAGACGTTCCTTTAGGTGTTGATTGGCAAACTGATAACGCTCTTCTATATAATTGAAAATCCGCATTCGCGACTTTTAGATTGCCGATGGCACCCTTAAAACCTACAGCACCATACATGTCATATTCCCTGTCGTGTAAATAAGCTGCAAAATCCAACTCGTCAACAGGAGGCACTGAATATAAATCTAATTCATAAAACTTAGGATTTCTAGGGCCTAAATAACTACCATGCCAATTCTTATTAATATTTATTTCGTAGTCCACGGGTTGGCCTTCTTTACGAAGGTTGTTTCCGATATGCAAAACTCCATAATCATCTATTATCTCTTGGTCATCTTTGCTGACATGACCATTAGCATCTTTGTATGAGCCATCACTATTGAGTGTGAACAAAAGAGTTTTTTTGTTATCATCTGTATTATAAATTAGGCCCTCACTTCCTATATAGCTGATAGAATATTGGCCATTATTACCCTTGTCATAATAATACTCTTCAATATCCTCCCGACTGTGAATTCGGTCGTCATAATACGCCCATAGAAAATAATAATATTTGAAGGATATCCAGTCCATCCCTGACCTGTCTACCAGATTAATTGGACTATCCAGGCAAAACGAATACGGACTCACATCATAATACTTTTCGCACAGCGGGTCCACCCTGTCCCAGCGTGCGGTGACGGGATTGTACTGCCTTGCGCCGTAGTCGTAGGTGTTCAGCCCGTGCATCTTGTCCAGCTCCTTGCCGTTGTACTTGCGTGACTGCACGTCGCTGGCCGTGGAGCTGTGACAGAACTCCGCGCCGAACGGGTAGTAGTCCATCGTCTGTGCGACATTCCCGTTGTTGCCGAGGGCCTTGATCACCTGGCGCGCAGGTAATAGTGGTATATGGGCGCACCCGTCTCGGAGAAGGTCACATACCCCTCGTCGGTGAGCAGTCGCGTGACGCCCCGGTCGTACACCACGTTGCCGCAGTAGTATCTGTGGTCGGTGTCCACAGGCGTGGCCGGGCCCGACCTTGTGCCGCCTGGCCCTGACACTCCCTCCGTCTCCGTCGTCCCGCCGTTCCCCGACAGGGGGTCGAGGACGGGCAGCGTCTGTATGGCATACTGGGTGGCTGTTATTGCCAAACTCGATCATTGACGGCAAATTTAGTGCAAACCGAGTGAAATTGCAAGCAAAACACGAAGATTTTGTTTGAATTTCCGAGGTGCAGTTTAAATTGGACATAGTCAAATTAAACAAATTATATTGAATCTGAGTAATATTCCGGTTCAAATCTTTAGACAAGACAGTCTGCGCTTCGGCAATTTGATGCGGGCATCATTGCGCTCAGCTTGCACTGTCTTTTGTCATGTTGCCGTTGGCGTCATACTCGTACTCCACGGCCTGGTCAGCCCCGTCGGCATCCTCATTCACACGATATAGTAACCTTCCAACCTACTTTTGAATCAAAGGAAAAAGGGAAACAGAATCCATAGGTGTATCAATATCCCCGTCCCGGTGCCGGTGAAACGTGCCTCTTACCATGACCCACGATATGAATTTGTTTTACTTGGCATCATAAGGCCGCATAATTACTTTTACAAATTTATCAGAGACGAAAATGGTGTCGTTTAATATGATTTCGTCTATTTTGTCACTGATTTTTTGAGTTACAATAATATCCTTCGTGAGGAAGTCTTTAGGATGATAGTTTTCTGGAATGCCAAATCGTTTTACTTCGGGATGATAAACCAGTTTCTCTTTGGGAATGTAATTGTAATAACCGCAGTTTTTTTTCACTATATAAGACAATGAATCCAGTGTACGACAATCTTTTCTACTGCTTTTTCCATTCTTACTATATAAGTAATTGCCTAAAGCGAAAGTATGTTTGTTCGTTTTCATTAAAAGCCGTAAATTAGAACATTTAATATCCTTATTTATCGCTCGATTCAAAAGATGTTGTAAGGTGGTAAATTCCTTTTCTTTCATGTACACTGTGTCTTCGATAAACCTGGAGGAATCAATCATACAGGCGTATAAATCTGAATCTGTTATTTCGTTATTTGTTTCAAATTCACCAGGGAAAAAACCAATTTCCATGTAGCATCCATCAGGCAGGTATAATCCGTTCTCATAAGCTGTATGTTGATCAGACTTACTTTCAGATATCTGATATAAAGACCCACATGATAATTGAATGACTATTAGGACACTAACAATGACTTTATTTTTCATTTTTATATGGTTTTGTCGAAATAGGACTTATCGTTACATAATTAGTTCCTTTATGATTATAACGAACAGCTTCACCATTGGCCTTCGCCGTTTTTCTTTCACTGTGTAGATTGTAACTGAAAAGTGTACCACCCCTAATAATCGAAAAGTGTACCACTAACCATTGTTTATTTGGCTTGTTTCGGTCAGTGCCTATGGCTCT
>CACZGH010000031.1 GCA_902780635.1 uncultured Prevotellaceae bacterium | reverse complement strand
GGGTCCCACCTCTTCCCATCCCGAACAGAGAAGTTAAGCCCGCCTGCGCCGATGGTACTGCAATGCAATGCGGGAGAGTAGGAGGCCGCCTTCTTTTAAATTGGAAGCCCTTGCCTGAATCAGGCAGGGGCTTTTTTTGTGCCTTTCGCTGTTGGCTTTTCGCCTTTCGCAGTTTGCCGCTCCCACCCCATACGCGAATAGCGAATAGCGAAAAACGAACAGCGAAAGGCGAACCTCGATTAACATAATTTTGCATGGTGTTGTCTTATTTCTCGTCAAAAAAGCCTACCTTTGCTCTTCCTATCATTAATTTATTATAGACATGATCAAGTGTCCACATTGTGGAAGAAAAATTCCCTACGATGCCAATCTCTGCCCTTATTGTGGCAGATCGATTAAGCAGTTTCAGCAAAAAGACCTCCTGGATGATGAGATACCTGCAGAGATGCCTGAGCCTCAGCAGAGTGATGAAGAGGTCAGCAAACCATCTCCACTGAAAAATGACAAGAAATTTCTTTTCTTTGTCATTGCTGTGCTGTTGCTTTTGCTCATTTCAGGTTTGATTTATCATTTTTCAAGTACTAAAGAGAGTTTGCCCTCCAAGCCTTCTACAGAGGTGACAGATAGCACCGAAACGGTAGCCGAAGGTGAGCAAACAGAAAGCAAACCCAATGCGAAGTCAGCCTATCAGCCAGGTCATGGCCAGAAAGTGGTGGTCAATGGCGATGGGGTGCGTCTGCGTTTCGGTCCCAGCCTGAAAGCAGGTTTCCTGAAAAATGAGGAAGGTGGTACCAAGTCTGTCAAGAAAGGTACCCGTCTGCCTTGTGTTGGAGAGAAAGATGACTGGTATGAGGTGGAATATATGGGTAAGCGATATTTTATGTCCAAGAAATTCACCTATCTTGTTGATTAACAAGCGATTGTGAAAATAGATTATATTACTAATGCAAATAGTTAAGACCTTGAACACATTATTTAGCATCGGCATTTCCCTCGCCCTGATGGCCTGTCTGAACCAAGCAGATGAGACCGCAGGCGGTGGGAACGGCTCTGCCTCATACGTAGACTATGAGGGAGTGGCAGTATCAAAGAGTGACAAACATGCTGTAGAAAAAGCGCTTCCCTACTCAGATGACAAGATCTGCGAGCAGGTTGTGCTTGACCATGGCAACAAGGCCATCCGTATCGACGCAGATAAAACGCTCAGTTTTCCCGAATTGATGAAAAAGCGTGAAAACTGTTTTATCGTCATGTCTAAGAAAGATTACTATCTCTATGTCTATGAGGCACAGGGAACAGATACAGTCATGCTGGCACGTTTTGACTGTGCTTTCGGACTGAAAAAAGGCAACAAAGAGCGGAAGGGCGATATGCGTACGCCTAATAGCACCCTAGCCAAGCCCTTCACCATCTCGCAGTTGGCCGACGCCTCTACCTGGCATCATGACTTCAAGGACGGCCGTGGCAGCATCAAAGCCTACGGCGACTTTTTCCTGCGTCTTGTCACTCCTCCCCACTCAGGTATTGGCATTCACGGCAGCACCAACAATGCCGAAAGTGTGCCAGGAAGAGCCAGTGAGGGCTGCATCCGTCTGCGCGACGCAGACATCATCACCTTGAGGAAGCAGTATGCTTTTAAAGGGATGAAAGTGATCATCAAAGCTGAGCATGTGGATGACTATCCTTTTGAGATACGTGCGATGCGCAAGCAGCAAATAGAACGCCTGCGCCACTTGGACCCCGCCAAGACCCTCTCCAATGAGCAAATACAGGGTGCCAAAATTGAAAAAAACGCCGCACAAGGTAAACGTGGTGGTAATATGACCCTGGAACAACTGAAAAAAGGATAGCAGTCTATGGCTCTCAACTATATTTGGATTGCTCTTTTCGCCATAGGATTCCTGGTAGGTGTCATCAAACTCTTCATGGGAGATTTTGAGACCCTTCCGGCCATGATGGACTCGACCTTTGAGATGTCGAAGGATGGCTTTGAGATGTGTTTGGGTCTCACCGGAACACTGGCATTGTGGATGGGTATCATGAAGATAGGAGAAGACAGTGGACTGATCTCCAAACTTGCCAATTTCCTGAGTCCGGTGCTGACGAAACTCTTTCCGGAGATACCCAAAGGTCACCCTGCGCTGGGCAGCATCTTTATGAATATCTCTGCCAATCTTCTGGGACTTGACAATGCCGCCACGCCGATGGGCCTCAAAGCCATGCAGGAATTGCAGAGCATCAACAAACAGAAAGACACGGCCAGCAATTCGATGATCATGTTCCTGACCATCAACACCTCTGGCCTGACCATCATCCCCATTTCCATCATGGCCTATCGTGCCAAGGCGGGCGCCGTAGACCCTACTGATGTGTTTATTCCCTTGTTGCTGACCACGCTGTTCTCCACAGTCGTGGGTGTGCTGATTTGTTCTATCTATCAGCGTATCAATTTGTTCAATAGATATATCTTGTTGCTTTTCGGCACCGTGGCAGCTTTGGTGGCAGGCTTGTTTATTGCCATCATGGGGATGGATAATGAGCAGATGCAGCATTTCTGCCGCACCCTCACCAGTATCATCCTCTTGGGCGTCATTATGATTTTCATCTATTCCGGATGGCGCAAGAAACTGAATGTGTACAACTCCTTTATCGAAGGTGCCAAGGGCGGTTTTCAGGTGGCTGTCAGCATCATCCCATACGTCGTGGCTATCCTTGTGGCCATTGGCGTGTTCCGCGCTTCCGGTGGTCTGGTGATGTTGCAGGGGTGGATAGAGAGTGGGGTGGAGGCCTTAGGACTCAACAGCGACTTTGTGGGTGCGCTGCCAGTGGCACTGATGAAACCCTTAAGTGGTCCTGGCGCGAGAGGCATGATGCTCGATTGTTTTGCCAATTTTGGCCCCGACTCATTTATCGGTCATTTGGCCAGTGTGTTGCAGGGCTGTACTGACACGACATTCTATATTCTTGCGGTGTATTTCGGAAGCGTAGGCATCAAGAAATATCGCTATTCTGTGACCTGTGGCCTGGCCGCTGACTTTTCCGGCATGATCGCTGCCGTCTTCATCAGTTATTTCTTCTTCTTTGGATAGCAGATGCAGTGGACCGACCAGATACGTCAGGTGAAGATTGTGCTCGTGGTGGCGGCTGTCATCATCGCCATCGCCTCACTGTTTATCTCTCAATATCTTGTGCGCGACCTCTCCATTGAGGAACGCCACAAGATGGAAGTGTGGGCAGAGGCGATGCGTTCTTTCAGCAACGCCGATGAGAACACCGACCTGAACTTGGTGTTGAAGGTCATCAATGAGAACAACACCATCCCTGTCATCGTGATGGACAAGAATGGTGAGGCCACCACTTTCCGTAATATCGATGTGGGTGGCGAGACTTACGCTGACAGTCTGCGAAACGCCTCCTATATAGGGCGGCAACTTTTGTTATCAGGTCAGTCAATCAAGATTTACCTCGACGACGAGGGCAAGGGCGATTATATCAACGTCTGCTATGACGACTCTGTGATGATCAAGCGCCTCTCGTCGTGGCCTTATATCCAACTGGGCATCGTGATGGTGTTTGTGGTCATCGCCATTTTCGCTTTGATGACTTCCAAGCGTGCCGAGCAGAATAAGGTGTGGGTGGGGCTTTCCAAGGAGACGGCCCATCAGTTGGGTACGCCTATCTCCAGCTTGATGGCCTGGACAGAGATACTCAAAGAGAGTTATCCTGATGATGAACTGCTGCCGGAGATGGACAAGGATGTGAAGCGTCTGCAGTTGATTGCCGACCGGTTCTCCAAGATAGGATCCCTGCCGGAGACAGTGCCCTGTAGTTTGACAGAGGTGATGGACCACGTGGTGGACTACATGAACCGACGCACCTCGCAGAAAGTGGAGATGGTGAGAGACTTTCCTCCCAACGATATCATTGTGCGCGCGAATGCTTCGTTGTTTGAGTGGGTCATCGAGAACCTTTGCAAAAACGCTGTCGATGCGATGGAAGGGGCTGGCACCATCACCCTTCATTTAGAAGAGTCTGATGACAAGGCCATTGTGGAAGTGAGTGATACCGGCAAGGGTATACGCAAGAAAGATATTCGCAATGTGTTTACTCCAGGTTTTACGACGAAGAAACGTGGATGGGGCTTAGGTCTCTCCCTTGCCAAGCGCATCGTGGAAGAATATCATCAGGGCCGCATCTTTGTGAAAAGTTCAGAATTGGGGAAGGGCACCACGTTTAGGATTGAACTGAATGTTTAGAAGAAAAGTTGTCGCCATGGCGTAATAACGTAATCTCGTAATCATGTAATCTCGTAATAACGTGATAACGACACCTCTCCAAACGACTCTCAATTGTCAATTGTGAATTGTGAATAGTGTTTTTTTTCCTAAATAAATTGTCTTATTCAAAATAAAATTTGTAACTTTGCACGCCAAATGGGTAAGTTAGAACATTTTAAGGTCGATTTGAAGTCGCTCAAGGGCGAAGTCACTGATTTTGACTACAGTATAGACGATGACTTTTTCGCTGCCGTAGGAGGGAGCGAGGTGAGTAAGGGCAGCCTTTCAGCCCATCTGACCGTCAGGAAGTCGGCTGGTGTCTACGACCTCCTTTTTCATGTAGAAGGGATGGTGACCGTGACTTGTGACCTTTGTCTCGATGATATGTCTCTGCCTATAGAGGCCGACCACCGTCTTGTGGCACGGCTGGGAGATACTTATAGAGAAGATGACGAACTCATCATCGTGCCGTCGGAGGAGGGTATCCTCGACGTGTCATGGCTTCTCTATGAGATGATAGCCCTTGCGGTACCCATCCGTCATGTGCATGAGGAAGGAGGCTGCAATGAGCAGATGATTTCTCGCCTGAAAGACCTGTCAGCTTCTGCTGATAGTATGCAGGAAGCGACCGATGCGATAGACCCCCGTTGGAAAGAACTGGAAAAATTAAAAACAATAATTAAAGATTAACAAAAATGGCACATCCTAAAAGAAGACAGTCAAAGACTCGTACCCTCAAGAGAAGAACCCACGACGGAGCAGAGATGCCCGCATTGGCAGTATGCCCCAACTGCGGCGCTTACTATGTATATCACACCGTGTGTCCTACATGTGGCTATTACAGAGGTAAGTTAGCTATTGTCAAGGAAGCAGCAGAGTAATGGGTAAAGTCAGAGCGATAATCACTGGCGTTGGTGGCTATGTGCCCGACTATGTCCTCAACAACGAGGAATTGTCGCGGATGGTAGACACCAACGACGAGTGGATTATGACACGTGTCGGTATCAAGGAGCGCCGTATCCTCTCAGAAGAGGGTCTGGGCACCTCTTATATGGCACGTAAGGCTGCCAAGATGGTGATCAACAAGACGGGTGTGAACCCTGACACGATTGATGCACTGATTTTGTCAACCTCCACCGCTGACTACAAGTTTCCTTCCACAGCGTCTATCGTGCTGGGCAAGCTTGGCTTGAAAAACGCTTTTGCTTTTGACTACTGGGGAGCATGTTGTGGCTTCCTCTATTCACTCGATGCGGCTGCCTGCTTCATCGAGAGTGGGCGTTATAAGAAGGTGCTTGTAATCGGCGCAGACAAGATGTCGTCGATGGTCGACTATACCGACCGCGCCACATGTCCACTCTTTGGCGATGGTGCCGGTGCTGTTTTGGTCGAAGCCTCAGAGGATGACGAGAACGGCTACATAGACTCCTATTTCCGCACGGATGGCAAGGGATTGCCATTTCTGCACATGAAAGCGGGTGGCTCTGTCTGTCCACCCTCGCATTTCACGGTCAATCATCGTCTGCATTACCTCTATCAGGAGGGTCGCACCGTGTTCAGATACGCTGTGACGAGCATGAGTGATGATTGTGAGCTGATAGCGCGCCGCAATGGTCTAGACAAAGACAATATCACATGGGTGGTGCCGCATCAGGCTAATATGCGTATCATTGAGGCTGTGGCGAAACGGCTAGAGTTGCCGATGGAACAGGTAATGGTCAATATCGAGCATTATGGCAACACCAGCGCTGCTACTATCCCGCTCGCATTGTGGGATTATGAGAGCAGGCTGCGTCGTGGCGACCGTATCATCCTGACCGCCTTTGGCGCGGGTTTCGTGCATGGCGCCTCTTATCTGAGGTGGGCTTACGACGGCATGGCTTCTGCGGCCCCCAAGAAATAAACGTCTGAACGTGAAACGCATCCTTCCTCTGAAAAGATGCGTTTTTTTGTCGAATTTTAATGAGTAAGAAATGCATAAGGCAGGTTTTGTGAATATTGTGGGCAACCCCAATGTGGGTAAGAGTACGCTGATGAACCAGCTCGTCGGCGAACGTATCTCCATTGCCACTTTCAAGGCTCAGACCACCCGTCACCGTATCATGGGCATCGTCAATACCGATGAGATGCAGATCGTGTTCTCCGACACGCCGGGTGTGTTGAAGCCCAACTATCAGTTGCAGGAGTCGATGCTCGCTTTCTCCGAGTCGGCTCTCACCGACGCCGATGTGCTACTGTATGTGACCGACGTGGTGGAGAATCCTGAGAAGAACATGGATTTCCTCTCGAAAGTGGGCAAACTGTCGATACCTGTGCTCTTGCTGATCAACAAGATAGACATGACCGACCAGGCAGGACTGGTGGCTGTGGTGGAGAAATGGCACACCCTCCTTCCCAAGGCAGAGATCCTGCCCATCTCCGCATTGAATAAGTTTGGCACCGACATCCTGCTCAATCGCATCAAGCAATTGCTGCCCGACAGCCCTCCTTACTTCGACAAAGACCAGCTGACAGACAAACCTGCAAGGTTTTTTGTCAGTGAGATCATCCGTGAGAAGATATTGCTTTACTATGACAAGGAGATTCCCTACTCGGTGGAGGTGCGCGTGGAGCAGTTTAAGGAAGAGAAAGACCGCATACATATCAGTACAGTGATTTATGTGGAGCGCGATTCCCAGAAGGGCATTATCATTGGTCATCGGGGGTATGCCCTCAAGAAAGTGAGCACAGAGGCACGAAAGTCTCTGGAGCGCTTCTTCGGTAAACATATCTTCTTGGAGACTTTTGTAAAAGTGGACAAAGACTGGCGCAACTCCAAGCGTGAGCTTGATAGCTTTGGCTATAATGAAGTGAGTTGACGAGTTGACAAGTTGTTTGCGAGGACGAGGTGTTTTTTTAGTGGATTAGAAAAATAAGAGATATGGGAAATTTAGTAGCTATAGTAGGTAGGCCTAATGTTGGTAAGTCGACGCTTTTCAACCGTCTGACAAAGACACGGCG
Source organism: uncultured Prevotellaceae bacterium (assembly GCA_902780635.1). GTDB lineage: Bacteria > Bacteroidota > Bacteroidia > Bacteroidales > Bacteroidaceae > Prevotella. The sequence goes on along the minus strand of CACZGH010000031.1, from coordinate 35,223 downwards.
CGCCATTGTGAGCGAAGAGGCGGGCACCACCCGCGATCGCCAATATGGCAAGTGTGAATGGAACGGACGCGAGTTCTCTGTTGTCGACACCGGCGGTTGGGTGGTGAAGTCGGACGACATCTTCGAGGAGGAAATCCGCAAGCAAGTGTTGATAGCCACAGAAGAGGCCGACGTGGTGCTCTTTTTGGTGGACGTGACCAATGGGCTTACAGACTGGGACGAGGATGTGGCGCAGATTTTGCGGCGTGCCAAGTTGCCTGTCATTTTGGTTGCCAACAAGGCCGACAATTTCGACCAGTATTACGAGGCTGCTGAGTTTTATAAACTGGGTCTCGGTGACCCTGTATGTGTCAGCGCCGCCACAGGCAGTGGCACTGGCGATCTGCTCGACCTCGTGATAGAGAAACTCTCCACGTCAACACCCGATACGGCCGAAGATGGTATCCCTCGTTTTGCCGTTGTGGGTCGTCCCAACGCTGGTAAGAGTAGCTTGATCAATGCCTTTATTGGTGAAGACCGTCATATCGTGACCGAGATAGCTGGCACGACACGTGACAGTATTTATACCCGTTTCAACAAGTTCGGCTTCGACTTCTATCTGGTCGACACTGCTGGCATCCGTCGCAAGAACAAAGTGACGGAAGACCTGGAGTTTTATTCTGTGATGCGTAGCATCCGTGCTATCGAGAATAGCGATGTATGTATCTTGATGATTGATGCCACGCGTGGTATTGAGGCACAAGACATGAACATCTTCCAGTTGATACAGAAGAACAACAAATCGTTGGTAGTGGTGGTCAACAAGTGGGACTTGGTGGAAGATAAATCTCAGAAAGTGATTGACACTTTCGAGGGTGCCATTCGCAGTCGTATGGCTCCGTTTACTGATTTCCCCATCATCTTTGCCTCAGCACTTACCAAGCAGCGCATTTTCCGTGTCTTGGAGACCGCCAAGCAGGTGTATCTCAACCGCACAGCCTGCGTGGGCACCTCCAAACTCAATGAAGTGATGCTTCCTCTGATTGAGGCCTACCCGCCGCCATCAGTCAAGGGCAAGTATATCAAGATTAAGTATTGTACGCAAATCCCTGACACACAGATACCTACATTCGTCTTCTATGCCAATCTGCCACAGTATGTGAAAGAGCCTTATCGCCGTTTCCTGGAGAACAAGATTAGGGAGCACTGGCAGATGACAGGCAGTCCTATCAATGTGTTTGTAAGGCAGAAATGAGGTGTCTTATGTGCCGTCTTTTCTTTACGTTGCTGGTGCTTGCCACACTGGTTTCTTGCCGTGAGTCGGTGGATGAAGCCCAAGTGGTGGCACAGACAGCCCAGTTGTATTATGAGAGTTTGCTCCAAGGCCGTTACGACGAGTTCGTAGGCGGTCTGGACAGCCATGTGGGTACTTCCACTGCCTATGACGAGCAGTTGGTGGCCAATGCCAAGATGTTTTTGGAACAACAGCAGAGTCAGAAGGGTGGTATCAGCAGCATAGCTGTGGCCGACGCGCAGATAGACAAAAAGCGACACACAGCTGATGTTTTTTTAGTGTTCACCTATGGCGACGGCAGCAGCGAGCAGGTGCTGGTGCCGATGGTGGAGCGTGAAGGGGTGTGGCTAATGCGATGAGATGTTTTTGTGCATCTCCTCTGCTTCCACCTCTTTCACTTTCTTGAAGAGGTCGGAAGCGAATACCAGGTCGTTGAGGCGTTTGTTGGTGGCTTCCATGACGTTGTCTTTAGTGCCTTGCCATTCTTTGCGACCTTTGTAGATAAAAATGATATTCTCACCGATACCCATCACCGAGTTCATGTCGTGGGTATTGATGATGGTGGTGGTGTTGTATTCCTTGGTGATACTACTCAACAGGTCGTCGATGACGAGTGAGGTCTTAGGGTCAAGACCAGAGTTGGGCTCGTCGCAGAAGAGATATTGAGGGTTGAGGGCAATGGCCCTGGCAATGGCCACACGTTTCTGCATGCCACCGGAGATTTCGCCTGGATATTTCTGTTGAGCATCGATGAGGTTGACACGGTCGAGACAGTCTTGTGCGCGTTTGACGCGCTCGCGGTAGTTCATGTCAGAGAACATGTCGAGAGGAAACATCACATTCTCCAGCACTGACAGTGAGTCAAACAGCGCTGCGCCCTGGAAGATCATGCCCATCTCACGTCTAAGCCTCACTTTTTCCCTTTTACTCATGGCCACGAAGTTGCGCCCATCATAGAGCACCTCACCCTGTGTGGGGTCCAGTAGTCCCACAAGATTTTTCATGAGCACGGTCTTTCCTGAACCGCTCTGTCCGATGATGAGGTTGGTCTTTCCGTTTTCAAATACGGCATTGATATCCATGAGCACGTCTTTGTCCTCAAACGACTTGTATAAATGTTTGACTTCTATCATGGCTTATGAGAGCAATTGGGTGAGAAAAACGTCGGAGAAAAGAATGAGCACACTGCTTGACACCACGGCGGCGGTGCTGGCCTTGCCCACTTCAACGGAGCCTCCAGAGACGGAGTAGCCGTAATAGGAGGAGACGCTTGAGATGATGAATGCGAAGAAGAGGCTCTTGATGATACTCATCCATACAAACCATGCGTTGAAGTCGTGCTGCAGTCCCACGGTCAGGTCTTCCGGGCTGAGCACATGTCCGATATAGGCGGTGGCATAAGCTCCGAGGATGCCGGTGGCTGAGCTGAAAATGACGAGGAAAGGCATGATGGTGATCATGCCGAGTATCTTGGGAAGTATCAGGTAACTGGCTGAGTTGACACCCATGATCTCGAGGGCGTCGATTTGCTGTGTCACACGCATGGTACCCAGTTCTGAGGCGATGTTCGACCCCACTTTTCCGGCGAGGATCAGACACATGATAGACGAGGAGAACTCGAGGAGCATGATCTCACGGGTGGTGTATCCTGTGACGAACTTCGGCATCCAGGGACTTTGGATGTTCAGCTTCATCTGTATGCAGATCACGGCTCCGATGAAAAATGAGATAAGCAGCACGATGCCGATGGAGTCGACACCGAGGTCTGACATCTCTTTGATATATTTTTTCATGAACATCCTCATACGCTCGGGGCGTGAGAATGTCCTGCCCATGAGCAGCAGATACTCACCGAATGTCTGGAGTGACTTGATGATCAGCATACGATAGTGTAATTGTTGTGCAAAAGTAATCAAAATCGTTGAGATACTGAAAAAAAAATAGTAATTTTGCACCATCTAATCGATTATGGCAGTGATAGAAGACAAAACAGCGGACAACGTGGGCGGCATGATGCTTCGCACCGAAGGACTGGTGAAACGGTATGGCAAGCGCACCGTTGTCAATGATGTGTCCATCAATGTGCGTCAGGGTGAGATCGTGGGGCTCCTCGGTCCCAATGGCGCTGGCAAGACCACCTCGTTTTATATGACCACAGGTCTGATTGTGCCCAATGCCGGTCATATCTACCTTGACGGGCAGGACATCACCGGCTATCCTGTCTATAAGCGTGCGCGTGCCGGCATAGGCTACCTGCCACAGGAGCCGAGTGTGTTTCGTAAGATGAGTGTGGAGGACAATATCCTCTCCGTGCTTGAGATGACCCGCCTGCCCCGCGCCGCACAGTTGGAGAAGCTGGAGAGTCTGCTCTCCGAGTTTCGTCTCAACAAGGTGCGCAAGAATAAGGGTGACCAACTCTCTGGTGGTGAGCGTCGTCGTACGGAGATCGCCCGCTGCCTGGCCATCGACCCCAAGTTTATCATGCTCGATGAGCCTTTTGCCGGTGTCGACCCCATTGCTGTGGAGGATATCCAGCACATTGTATGGAAGCTGAAGTATCGTAATATAGGTATTCTCATCACCGACCATAATGTGCAGGAGACGCTCACCATCACCGACAGGGCTTATCTGCTTTTTGAGGGGCGTATCCTCTTCCAGGGCAATCCTGAGGAATTGGCTGCCAACAAGATTGTGCGTGAGAAGTATTTGAGCAACAGTTTTGTGTTGCGCAAGAAAGACTTTCAGACCATCGACGAGGAGCGCAAAGCCCGAGAGACCAGCATGTGAGGGGGCGTTGGTTAAAAAAATAAATTTTATGCCTATTTTTTAGGTATTTAGCCCGATTTTCAGTAATTTTGCATCCCATTTCCGAATCATGCGATTTGGGAAGTTAAGAGTGCATCATAATAACAACAATAAAGGAAAAAGATGAAAATTTCATTCGACAATCAAGACAAGGTAAATGGTTTGATGACACTGTCTGTCGAGGCAGCAGATTATGAGGAGAAAGTAGAGAAACAACTGAAAGAATACCGCAAGAAAGCCAAGGTGCCAGGATTCCGTCCGGGCATGGTGCCAATGGGCCTGATCAAGAGACAGTATGGCACAGCTGCCAAACTCGACGAGGTCAACAAACTCATCGGCGAGGCGATTTACAATTATGTGAAAGAGAACAACATCCAGATGTTGGGTGAACCGCTTCCGTCTGACAAGCAGGTACCTCAGGATCTGGAGGGTGACGGACCTTTCGAGTTCGTGTTCGACATCGCTGTGGCTCCTGAGTTCAAGATTGAGCTGACCTCCAAAGACAAGGTGGACTACTACGAGATAGACGTTGATGACAAGCTCGTCGACCAGCAGATTGAGATGTATGCCGCACGTGGTGGACGCTATGAGAATGTGGATGAGTATGACGCAGAGAAGCGCGACCGGATTCAGGGCGACCTGCGTGAGCTCGACGCTGACGGCAATACCAAGGAAGGTGGCGTCACCGTGGCCGATGTGTCTATGATGCCACAATATATCAAGGTAGAGGATCAGAAGAGTCTGTTTGATGGTGCCAAGCCAGGCGACATCATCACCTTCAACCCCCGCAAAGCCTATCCTGACAATGACGCAGAGATCGCTGCCCTCCTGAAGATGAAGAAAGAGGAAGTGGCCGATATCACTGCCGACTTCAGTTATCAGGTGACGGGTATTTCACGTTATGTCAACGCCCCTGTCAATCAGCAGTTGTTCGACCAGGTGTTCGGCGAGGGCAATGTGACCTCCGAGGAGGAGTTCCGTGCCAAGGTGGCCGATGACCTCAAGGTCCGTTTTGCCAGCGAGAGCGACTACCTGTTTATGCTCAACGCCCGCAAATATTGCGAGGAGAAAGTGGGCGAGCTCACCTTCCCTGAGGAGATCCTGAAGCGTGTGATGAAAGCCAACAACAAAGACAAGGGCGACGAGTATGTGGAGAAGAATTTTGAGGGCAGCATCAAGGAGCTCAAGTGGCATCTGATCAAGGAACAACTGGTGGCAGCTGCCGGTATCAAGATTGATGACGCCGACGTGAAGTCCATGGCACTCCAGATGGCTCGTGCACAATTTGCACAGTATGGTATGACCAATTTGCCCGATGACTACCTGGAGAATTATGCCAATGAGATGCTGAAAAAGAGAGAAAATGTTGACTCCATCGTCAATAATGCTATCGACCGCAAACTCACCGTGGCACTGAAAGATATCGTGAAGCTGAACAAGAAGACTGTCTCTCTCGAGGAGTTTAACAAGATGGCAGCTCAATAAATGCGATATTTTTGAAAAAAAACGCAGTTTTCTTACGAAGTTATCGACTTTTTTTATTAATTTTGTTCCTAGAACTAATAAAAAAGGTCGATAACTTTTTTGTTGTCACTTAAAAGTAAGGTAAGAAAAATGAATGATTTTAGAAAATATGCGACAAAACACCTAGGCATCAATGGCCAGGTGTTCGACGATGTGATCAGCGCACAGTCACAGTATCTCAATCCCTACATCTTGGAGGAGCGCCAGCTCAACGTCACACAGATGGACGTGTTCTCGCGCCTGATGATGGACCGCATCATCTTCCTCGGCACACAGATTGACGACTATACCGCCAACACCCTTCAGGCACAGCTGCTCTACCTCGACTCTGTAGACAGTGGCAAAGATATCTCTATCTATATCAATTCGCCCGGTGGTAGTGTCACAGCGGGCCTGGGCATCTACGACACCATGCAGTTCATCTCCAGCGACGTGGCCACCATCTGTACGGGCATGGCTGCCTCTATGGCCGCTGTGCTGCTGGTGGCAGGTACCGAAGGCAAGCGCAGTGCACTTACCCATAGCCGTGTGATGATCCATCAGCCGTTGGGCGGTGTGCAAGGTCAGGCTTCAGATATCGAGATTGAAGCCAAGGAGATACAGAAATTCAAGAAAGAACTTTACACCATTATCTCTGAGCACTCTCACACCCCCTATGAGAAAGTATGGAACGACTCCGACCGCAACTATTGGATGACTGCTGAGGAGGCCAAAGACTATGGAATGATAGACACTGTGTTGAAACGTAAGAAGTAAGATGAAGAAAGTCTGTAGTTTTTGTGGTAGATCGGAGAAGGAGGTGAGACTGCTCATCACCGGTGTCAGCGGCTATATCTGCGAGAATTGCGCCGAGCAGGCTTATCAGATTGTGCAGACTACAGGTGTGTTGGCAGAGGAGAACAAGGCGAAGGGTAAGAAAGCTTTCAAGATGAAGAAGATACCCAAGCCTCAGGAAATCAAGGACTATCTCGATCAGTATGTCATCGGTCAGGACGAGGCAAAGCGCTATCTCTCTGTGGCTGTGTACAACCACTACAAGCGGTTGCAACAGCCTGATGACGGCAGTGGGGTAGAGATAGAGAAGAGCAATATCATCATGGTGGGAAGCACCGGCACCGGCAAGACACTGATGGCCCGCACCATCGCACGCCTGCTCGATGTGCCTTTCACCATTGTCGATGCCACAGTATTCACAGAGGCTGGCTATGTGGGCGAGGATGTGGAGAGCATCCTGTCACGCCTCCTTCAGGTGGCCGACTACAAAGTGGAGGCCGCTGAGCGTGGTATTGTGTTTATCGACGAGATTGACAAGATAGCCCGCAAGAGTGACAACCCTTCCATCACGCGTGACGTGAGTGGCGAGGGAGTACAACAGGGACTTTTGAAACTACTAGAGGGCACAATGGTCAACGTGCCGCCTCAGGGTGGCCGTAAGCACCCCGACCAGGAGTATATCCATGTCGATACGCACAATATCCTCTTTATCTGCGGCGGTGCTTTTGATGGCATCGAGCGCAAGATTGCACAGCGCCTCAACACCCATGTGGTGGGCTACAACAGTGTGCAGAATGTGCGCAATATCGACAAGGAAGACCTTATGAAATATGTGCTTCCTCAGGACCTGAAGTCGTTTGGACTCATCCCCGAGATCATCGGCCGTTTGCCGGTGCTCACCTACCTCAATCCTCTCGACAAGGAAGCCCTGCGCCGCATATTGGTGGAACCCAAGAACTCTATTGTCAAACAATATATCAAACTCTTCGAAATGGATGGCATCGCCCTGCAATTCGATGAAGACGCACTCGACTACATCGTGCAGAAAGCCATCGAATATAAACTGGGCGCCCGTGGTCTGCGCTCCATCGTTGAAAATGTGATGATGGACGCGATGTTTGAACTGCCATCCAAGCGTGAGAAGAAGTTCCATGTCACACTAGAGTATGTCACTCAGCAAATCAACAAAGCACATTTGCAGCACCTCGACGCTGTCTGATGGGAAACACTGTTTCCCCACAGACTGTGTCCTGCCATATCAGTGAAAGGAGAATCAACAGTATGTCCAACAACGTTAACCTTACCAAACACCTTAAAGACTATTTCGGCTTTGACAAATTCAAAGGCGACCAGGAAGCCATTATCCGCAATGTGCTTGCTGGGAATAATACATTTGTGCTCATGCCTACAGGCGGCGGCAAGTCGCTGTGCTACCAACTCCCGTCACTCATCATGGAGGGCACAGCCATCGTCATCTCGCCCCTGATTGCCTTGATGAAAAATCAGGTGGATGTCATCAATGGTATGAGTGAGGAGGAGGGCGTGGCCCATTACCTCAACTCGTCGCTCAACAAGGCGGCTATCGACCAGGTGAAGTCGGATGTGCTCAATGGCAAGACCAAGTTGCTCTATGTGGCTCCAGAGTCGATGAACAAAGACGAGAACGTGGAGTTTTTGCGGTCGGTCAAGATCTCATTTTATGCCATCGACGAGGCGCATTGTATCTCGGAGTGGGGGCATGATTTCCGTCCTGAGTACCGCAATATCCGCCCCACCATCCAAAAGATAGGCAACGCTCCTGTCATCGCCCTGACCGCTACCGCTACCGATAAGGTGCGCACCGACATCAAGAAAAACCTTGGCATCCTCGACGCTCAGGAGTTTAAGAGTTCGTTCAACCGTCCTAACCTCTATTATGAGGTGCGCCCCAAGAGCAACGACATCAACAAGCAAATCATCAAGTTTATCCGCCAGAATGCGGGCAAGAGCGGCATCGTCTATTGCCTCTCACGTAAGAAGGTGGAGGAGTTGGCTGCCGACCTCTGTGCCAACGACATCAAGGCGGCCGCCTATCATGCCGGACTGGAGTCGGCCAAGCGCTCTGAGACACAAGACGACTTCCTCATGGAGCGCATCGATGTCATCGTGGCCACCATCGCTTTCGGCATGGGTATCGACAAGCCCGATGTGCGTTTTGTCATCCATTACGACATCCCCAAGAGTTTGGAGGGGTATTACCAGGAGACGGGCCGCGCTGGCCGTGATGGTGGCGAGGGCAAGTGCATCACGTTTTATTCTTATAAAGACCTCCAGAAACTGGAGAAATTCATGGAGGGCAAACCCGTCGCCGAGCAGGACATCGGCCGGCAATTGTTGCAAGAGACGGCGGCCTACGCTGAGTCATCAGTATGTCGCCGCAAGATGCTGCTTCACTATTTCGGCGAAGAATATCCCAAGGACAACTGCGGCAACTGTGACAACTGTCTGCATCCTAAGACCAAGATAGAGGGTGAGGAGTTGCTCAACATCGTGCTTCATGCTATCGCCGCCATCAAGGAGAATTTCCGCGCTGAGTATGTCATCGACTTTGTCAAGGGAGTCTCGTCCGAGGACATCTTGTCGCACAAGCACCACCTGCTTGAGGAGTTTGGTGCAGGCAGCGACGAGGATGAGAAACTCTGGAATCCGGTCATCCGTCAGGCGCTCATCGCCGGTTATCTCAAGAAGGATGTGGAGAACTATGGGCTTCTCAAACTGACCTCTGCAGGCAAGCGTTTTATGAAGCACCCCGAGTCGTTTATGATAGTCAAGGACACGGAGTTTAAGGACGACTATGACGAGGAAGCAGCAGAGGGCTCAGCGGGCGCTTTGGATCCGGAGTTGTATGCCATCTTGAAGGATTTGCGCAAGAAGATGTCAAAACAATTGCATGTTCCTCCCTATGTTATCTTCCAAGATCCCTCGCTGGAGCAGATGGCTACGATGTATCCTGTCACTTTGCAGGAGTTGCAGAACATACAGGGTGTAGGAGCAGGCAAAGCCAAGCGTTATGGACAGGAGTTCTGCGATTTGATCAAGCGTCACTGCGAGGAGAATGAGATAGAGCGGCCCGAGGAGTTGCGTGTCCGCACGGTGGCCAAGAAGTCTATCCTGAAAGTCAAGATTATTCAGAGTATTGACCGTAAGATTGACTTGGAGGAAATAGCCAAAGCGCAGGGCCTTGACTTCGACGAACTGCTCACTGAGATAGAGGCCATCGTGTATAGTGGTACCAAACTCAATATCGACTATTTCATTGAGGAAATCATCGACGAGGACCATGTGGATGATATCTACGACTATTTCCAGAACAGTGAGACCGACGATTTAGACACCGCCATGGATGAACTGGGCGACGACTATACAGAAGAGGATGTGCGTTTGGTGCGCATCAAGTTTATCTCCGAGATGGCCAATTAAAAGCCTGAAGTTGTACAGGAGGCATGGTCAAAACAGCCTAATGAGACCAACAATATGAAATATCCATCTCTCTGTGTTGACAGTTTAACACAGAGAGATGAATACTTGTGTCAAGGATTTCATTTATTTACTCATCCCACAATCCACTTTTATCAGTATCAGACGGGGAATTGTCGTCGATATCATCATCCAAGCCATCAAAAAGCATATTTTGATTGGCAAACTGGTCATTGGTGGAATGACCAGGATCTTCTCCCACTAACAATTTGTCTTTCAAAGAAAGATACACTATTTCTGTTACAGGTTTTAAATAATTGGACTCTGTCATTTTTGTTATTTATTTTACTATTATTTTTTTACCTTTGTTGATATAGATACCATGCTTTGCAGAATGGTTGTTGACTCTCAAACCTTGTATGGTGTACCATTCCTCTTCTTTTTCCGTTTCTTGGATGTGAAGAATGCTTGTGCCCATATCATCAGAACCGCTAATAGAAATATAATTGACGCCGGCTGAGGCCTCATAAATGAGGAATGCCTTATTAGCAGCAAGGGTACTACCCGTGTATCTATAGAAGCCGATATAGCTATCAGAGCCTTTACCAAGAGTCAGGACAATACCATTAGGTGACTGGGCTGCTTCAAGGGCTTCAGTTACAGATATTGTTTCAGCTGTTCCTTTGAAATGATTGTCTCTTGTTAGCGGATTGACCGAAGCCTCATCAATTTTATTGAATCTGAAAGTCCCTGTGTTTGCTTGCACTAAAACACCTGTGTTAGCTGGTATCGTATTGTGAAGACGAGCCAGTCTCAGTACATTGTTTTCTATAGCATATGCAATATATACACCAAGAAGATCTGGGTCGTATTCTTCGTATGGTATTTTAACAGGGAAATCCAAATAGAGGGTGGCTAATCCAACCGAAGACACCTTCAAATCATAATACCCCGCCGTAGCTTTGCCGTTCAGCGTCACAGTAATATCTTCTACGTCTTTGGTGCTCAGGGTGATTGAACCAGGATATGAGCCTCGTGCTGTAGGATTAAAAGTGACATCGATGGTTGTTCCCTCTTTTGCTTCAGCTGCACTAATCGTATAGTCACTGAGACTATATACGCCCTTCTCATCATTCAAACTAAGAGTCACGTCTTCGGAGAGATGGGTACCGAGCACCTCAAACGACATGGTGACAGGTTCGCCGATAGTGCCATCAAATGCCAACTCTTCTGGCTCAACGATCAGTTCAGGTGTCTTAAAGACTTCAATAGGTGTCTTGAATCCTATCTCATACATATATCCCCGGTAGATGCTGGCATCCACCTTATATACTTTAGTAGCATCAAGACCTGAGGCCTCTATATTGAAAACGCTTGTGGAACTACTTGTCACATTCTTGACGGTTGATGTTGAGGCAGTGACGGTGCCATTGGCATTGACCGTACATTCATAGACCTTGATTGAAGCTGGATAAGTCGAACTAGATCCACTCCTACCTGTTCCATACAGTTTGACGGCGGTTGTATTCGTGACGTAGAATGACACCGTTCGAATAGAAGTGTTGTACTGTGAATCATATCCTATGGCTCGTGCACGACCGTTTCCGGAGGTTGCCGTAAAGTATGCGGAGCTGCCGCCATAGATGTCGGTGGCATTCCATGTCGTTCCTCCGTAAGTGTTGCTGGTGCCAAGAGTACTGTCAATCCATTTCTGAGGGTGATTATTGTAATTGACACCTACCCAAGCGCCATACAAAGGAAGGGTCAACCATGCCACTTCTTCATCTTCATCTTCCTGATAGTTATAGAGTTTGTTAATGTAGGTTGTGCTCCAGCCTGCCTCATCGATAGTGGCATATTTGGCAATGTTCAGATAGGTGTCAGAAGCTGTTCCACCTTCCTGAGCAGTGGCATTGAGGGCGATCATGATAGGCTCTGCACCTTCGCTGCTCAACGTCAATGTGCCAGAGAAGGTTCCCACGTTAGCTGAGTTAAATGATACGGTCAGAGTGACGCCATTCTCATTGATGTCGGTTGCTGAAATGGGTGAATTGGGAGAAAGAGAGAACACACCTTCTGGGTCGTTCAGTGTTAAGGTGAGATTGTTTGAGAGGAATCTTCCGTTTACTGTCATTTGCTCACTTTGTGTTAGGTTAAGACCCGCAGAGAAGGTGATGGCTTCTTTATCCACCAAGATAGTTGGTGTGGCAGCTTCAGCGGTTCCTGACAGTTGGATGATGACATCCTCCGCATCACTGCTGGACAGTTTGATGGAGGCGGTCGTGGTTCCTTCTGCTGTAGGATGCCATGTGATGGTCATTGTGACACTGTTGGCAGCCTCATTTTGTGAGATAGTGGTTTTGTCGATGCTGAATACACCATGAGTGTCGGTCAGGGTGGCACGAATATTACTGTTCAGGTTGACACCCTTGATGGTCACCTCCTGTGTATAGGTCTGCGTAGCATAGCCTTCAAAATTCAGACTTTGTGGCGTCGCTGTAATGGTAGGACTTGCCGTAGCACCTAAAATCATTTTGATACCAGCGAGTGCGTCAATCTTGCCGTTGCCGAAATGAGAAGCGTTTGCACCAGTGGTGGTATAGCTGTCTTTGGAGGCTGTCTCCTTCATTATATTTTTAATTTCGGAGGTCGTCATCGTTTTGCCTGCCTCCTGAGCGGCTTGAAGCCACAGGGCAACGATACCTGCTGCCGTGGGTGTCGCCATGGACGTTCCTTCCATGGCAGCGTAGGGAGAGGTAGAACTGTTGACTACGAGATCGTCAGAGTAGTTGTCGCCGTAGTAGCTATAATTGTCGACAGAGGCGGTATGGTAGTGGTTGACGCCAGACACGAGACGTGCTCCAGGAGCTGTGATCCATGGGTATTGAAGGCCGGTGAGACTCATGTCGGCTGTGGCATAGCTGGAGAAGTAGGCGATGTCGCCCATGGTATATTCCCCTGAATAATCATAAGAATTACCGCTGTAGTCGGTAGTGTGGTTTTTTGACACATAAGCGCCAATAGAGATAACATCTGGGATGGTAGCCTCATCGCTGACACACATGTTGTCTGTACCAGCAGCCCACGTGTGACTGTCGGTGCTGAGATGGTTAGTAAAATAGCCATAATTACCACCCCAGACGTCAATAATCGTACTACCGCTGGTGGGATAGAACTCGACAGCAAGAGTATATTTGCTCTTGTAATAGGTGCTTCCATTCTGAGTGGTGGTAGACGTACTAGTAGCTTTTAAACCGTTTTGTGAATAAAGCAAAAGCTGTGTCTTGTCAGAAGTGACCTGATCGTAGTAGACATAAAGTGTACCACTGTAATAAGAACTCAAACCACTTACACTTCCCGATGAAGTTTTAGTTATGCTTGTCAGAATTTTACCTGTGGATGCGTCAAGGACATGGATTTTAACACCCATCTTGCTCACACTAGTGTTGCGTGCCCAGGCATTGGCGATGATGCCTTGATAAAGATATCCCGCATCAGTATTAATATAGGTGGCGCTGCGCAGGATGGCACCGAGAGGCTTGCTGCTGGTAGCTGACCCGGTGATATAATAGCCACCTCCCTCTCCGTCTTTTGACTTACCTGCGTCGTTGGAGGATGCAAAAAGACAGATATGGTTAGGATGGCTGTCGCTGAAATACTGATTGGCGATGTCCGCCCAATCGCCTGTGCCATCATGGGGGCCTATCTGCGAGCCCCAGCTGTTGCTCACCACACAGGGCTTGTTGATGCTGTCTGCATAATTGCATATTAAAGAGATGGCATTCGCCAAATAGGTGTTGGAAAGGCCATTGATACCAGCCAGATATAAATCGGCTCCGGGAGCCATACCGCCATAGGTGGCATTGGCGTGGTCATCGGTCACCGTCACCGTGTTGCCATTGACAATAACACTTGACCCGCCGGCTGTGGTAGAGGTGTGTGTGCCATGATCTTCAGCTTTGTCATCTGTTGTGGGGCTACTGCTGGTGATTTCTTTGTAGAATGCCGCTTTGCTACCATTATAAACATAAGCCCGTTTGATGCGGCTGTTTCCATTTTTATCTTTAAAGGCAATATGCTGGAAGTCGATGCCAGTGTCGATGACACCTAGCACGACTCCTGTACCATCATATTTTTTCAACAAGCCAGAAGCGATAGCTTCATTGGAGTTTGTCAGAACATCATCCACATTCGTTTTTTCACGGGCAGCGTTGGTGGTGGGGCGCATCATTTGTGCCACATTGACTCGATTGACTTTTCCGATGGCTGCCACTTCCATGATTTTGTCAACAGGAATGTTGGCGGTCACCAGTCCGTTGTCAAACTTGCACTGAACTTCTACGCCCAAAGCCTCCAGTTCGCTGACGTCAGTGTTGTCATTCAGACGAATAAAAGCCGAGATGTAGATTATGCCGTTAATCGTGTCCGGTGTCGCTATAAGACGGTCGTATTTTTTGCTGAAAGGCATGAGACCAGGCGTTACAAGGTCTGTATGTGATGTTGGGGTGGGAGAAAGGTCAATATTTCCATTCATCTCATCGAGAAATAACTGAGTCGTAATCGACAACTTGCTGTCAACATCACTTGTCTGAGACCATCCAAAAAGTGTAAAACTTGTGGCGACAAGAGTTAGTAGTAAAAACTTCTTCATTTTGAGTCTTGTTTTCTATCAAATAAAAATGTCCGGCAAAATTACAAAAAACGTAAGTAAAATGAATTAAAATCTTCAATTTCTTTTATAAAAATGGGAAAAATCTATTCATTATTATAGAAAAAATTATAGAAAAACGATCTCTGACACTTCTTCGACCGCACACAAGCAAAGACATGGGAGGAGCGCTGTTGGCACCGCCCATATCATAGAAATGGCCATACTACGTGGTATGGTGAATGTAGTGAATGGTTATTTAAACTCGAAGAGGCTGGTGAAGCCTGTCATGTCGAACACCTGCTTCAGACTGCTGTTCATACCGCTGATATAGACGTGTCCGCCTTTGGGCTTCACTGTTTTGAGGAGTCCGAGAAACAGGCGCAGTCCACTTGAGGAGATATAATCAAGTTTTGAGCAGTCGAGAATGATGTCATGTCCCGCACCCTCATACAGCGGTTGTAGTTCCTTCTCTGTCGCAGGAGCTGACGCGGTGTCGAGGCGCCCTTCAAGTACGGCTACGAAATCGTCGTTTTTCTGAAAAATGGTAGTTTTCATTGTATATGAAGTTGATGTTTTTGACATTTTTAGTCTACCCATAATGGTATTGGCGCAGCGAAGTTACGAAAAAACCAACAAGGATAATAGATTGTTTGAAAAGAATTAGTCATTTTTAACTCATGAGTTGCAAATTCAATCGGTTAATTTTTTTAAATTTGCAAACAAAAAACTTTTCTACGTCTCTTTCTATTGAGACCATCAAGCTCAGACAAGGGTGACTGATATAATCCTCTCCAGCTTCATCAGCCTGTTTGCCCTTTTCGGCAAAGAGGAGCAGGTGGATGAAACACGGGCAAAAAATATGCTCGTGAGTTATCTTCGTCACCATTTCGGAATTAGAAACATCAGCACCTATCTTGACCTGTACAGCGACCTTCGCATCGCTTACGAGATGAACGACCAGCTTGACTCCAAGTCTGTTGTCGCCTCCATTTGCGACAACCTCCATGGCAAGATCCGCACCAATGAGGAAGCCATGCTTCTGCTGCGTATCATGGAGTTTTGCGGAGGCAAGGACAGTCAGCTTCATCCCATGTTCAAGACCATGGCGGAGAAATTCAATGTCTCGGCACAGCAATTCAGTGATTTCTCCGATTTCGTGAGCGACCACCCATCAGAGCATGTGCTGCTGTTGCAACCCGAGGGTTTTGACGGCACCCTCAAGACGTTGTTGATATCTCCCTCTGGCACACTGGTCTTCACCTACGATGGTAGCGATCAGGTGCTTCTTAATGATGTCCCTGTGCTATCTGGCGCTTATCAGGTGTGGCTTCAGAGCAGTGTTCTGAAAGGCAAGAACGGGAAGCCTGTCTATTATTCCACCATCATGTCGGAATACGACAAGAAGTCAGGTCTTAGAGAAGAAGCCGGTCAGCGGGTGGAGTTTTGTGGCCGTGATATCAATTTCCTCTTTCCAGGTAGCAACAATGGCATGCACAACTTGAGTTTCACACTCCATAGTGGTGAGTTGCTCGCCATCATGGGTGGCTCAGGTACGGGAAAATCCACGTTGCTCTCCATCCTTAACGGAAGTCTGATACCACAAAAGGGCAGGATCACCATCAACGGTCATGACATTTCAGAGCCGAAAGCCAAAGACCTGATTGGCTTTGTGCCACAGGATGACCTCCTGATCGAAGAGCTCACCGTCTACCAGAATCTCTATTACACGGCCAGATTGTGTTTTGCCAGTCTTTCCAATGAAGAGATAGAGCGGCGTGTGCTGAAGACTCTCAAGGACTTGGGGCTGGATGCCGCCAAAGACCTGAAGGTGGGGTCGCCTATCAACAAGTTTATCTCCGGTGGTCAGCGCAAGCGTCTTAACATCGCACTGGAGCTGATCCGTGAACCTGCCGTACTCTTCCTCGACGAACCCACGTCGGGCCTGTCGTCGGCAGATACAGAGAAAGTGGTCAATCTGCTGAAGGAGCAGACCTACAAGGGCAAACTGATTGTGGTCAACATCCATCAGCCATCGAGTGATGTCTATAAGTTGTTCGACCGTCTGTGGCTTCTGGACAAGGGAGGCTATCCCGTGTTCGACGGCAATCCTATCGATGCCATCACCTATTTCAAAAGAGCCGCCAACTATGCCGACGATGAGACCAGCGCTTGTCCTACCTGCGGTAACGTCAATCCGGAGATCATGCTCAACATCATCGATGAGAAGGCGATCAACAATAGTGGCGAGACATCCGACGTCCGGAAGATGACACCACAGGAGTGGCATGAGCTGTATCTTAAGAACCAGCCATCCTTACCGCAGCCTGCCGTCAGCGAGGTGCCCGCTTCCGACCAGAAGAAGCCTGGTAAGCTGAGACAGTTTCTCATCTTCCTCCAACGTAATTTCAAGACGAAGATCACCAATGTGCAATATCTCTGTATCGCACTGCTTGAGGCTCCGTTGCTGGCTGTGGTGTGCGCATTCCTCACCCGCTATGCTCCCCCAGAGGGCTATAGCGTGATGGACAATAAAAACTTAGTGAGCTACTTCTTCATGTCCGTCATCGTGGCTACTTTCATTGGCATGAGTGGCAGCGCGGAGGAGATCATCAGAGACCGCGCCCTGCTGAAGAGGGAGAAATTCCTCCAACTGTCTTATTCGAGCTATATATGGTCAAAGGTGGCCTTTGTGGCGGGCGTTTCGCTCATACAGACCTTCCTCTTCGTTATCGTCGGCAACACCATCATGGGGCTGCACGGGCTGACTGGCACATGGTGGCTCATCCTGTTCCTGACAGCGTTGCTGGCCAACTTGACGGGTCTGATTCTGTCTCAGTGTCTCAATTCCATTGTGGCCATCTACATCAGCATCCCGTTGCTGCTCATCCCCCAGATTCTGTTGTGCGGACTGGTGGTGAGTTTTTCCGATCTCACACCCAAGAGCACTACCGGCAACGTGCCTCTGATAGGCGACCTCATTCCCTCACGCTGGAGCTACGAGGCTTTGGCCGTGACCTCCTTCACCGACAATGCGTATGAGAAACCCTATTTCGAATACGACAAGGAACGACAGGAGAACCAGTTCTACAACATAGGCTTCCTCTATGAACTGCAGTCGCAAGTCGAGACGATGGCCGATGAGAAAAAGCGCGGCAAGCGTGTAGACCCCGCACACCTCAGAGTAGTGCACACCAATCTGCCAGTCATCACGGAGTTCTGCGGTATGGCACCCTACACTGGCGACGATTC
Organism: uncultured Prevotellaceae bacterium; assembly: GCA_902780635.1. Taxonomy (GTDB): domain Bacteria; phylum Bacteroidota; class Bacteroidia; order Bacteroidales; family Bacteroidaceae; genus Prevotella. The sequence goes on along the minus strand of CACZGH010000031.1, from coordinate 17,491 downwards.
TTACGCTTCACTGATTGCATACATGCATGAGGCAGAGGATATCCTGGCCACCCGGGGCAATGTGTTGACATTGAAAAAAGAAGCGCTGATTTCCGACTACATCAAAGAAAATGGCAAAGACCGGTTTTTGGAGTTGAAAAAAAGCCACTTCAACACCAAATTGGAGGAAATCGTCACAGGAGCAGACCAAAAACGTATCCTCGACATCGTTGACGATCATATTGTGCCCCGAAGTGGTATCATTTACCTGACTCCACACAACAAAATGGGTCGCGCTCCGTTTTATAGCAGTGAGAAGGTGGTTGGCTCCTGCCACATCAAGACACTTTGGTGGAATATGGGTGTGATCATCTTGATGGGAATAATAGCCATGTCATTGTTATTGACCGACTGTCCTGGAAAATATCTTAGGAAAGAACAATAATTATTATCATTTTTTTAACATCAATAAAAATCAAAAACAAAAAACAACATGAAGAAACTATCAATTTTCGCTGTGGCAATCGCAGCATTGGCTTTCACTGCATGTGGAGACAAAAAGAAAACCGCGGAAGAGACCGAAGCCGTGAAGTCATTTGAGCAGGAGCAGGTAGAGGAAAAGATCAAGGTTGAGCTCGACAGCCTCGCTGCTGAATTTGGAAAACTTGACAAGCTCCCATTCATCCAGGAAGGTGAGAAGGGTGTCAAGCTGACCGCTGAGGAGAAACAGGTGAAGCCCGACTATCTGATCGCACCCGCCGCTATCGACAGCGCTGCTACCCTGACCGAGAAGTATCGCCTGTTGGGCGCCCTGAGCGTAGACAAACTGATTGCTGGACTTTATGACATGCCCATCGATGACTATCAGGCAGCCATCACCAAGTTGGCCACCGACATCAACGACCCATCCTTCAAGGACATCGAAGACCTCTCCACCGTGTTTGAGGCTGGTGAGCAGATCTATGAGGGTATGAATCAGAATGGCCGTATCAACTACTTCTGGCAGATGGCAGCTGCTTCTCTCATTGAGGAGATCAACGTTCTCTCTCAGAACAGTGAGAAGTTCACCTCTGTGCTCGACGACGAGGCTGCATCCAACATCACTTACCGTCTGATTCTCCTTTCCGACGCTGTTTCTCGTCTGGCAGGATATGACTCAGAGTTTGAGCCTGTGTCAAAAGCTCTTGAAGCACTCAATGCTCTGAACGCCACCTCCGTCGATGAACTGAAGAAGCAGTTGGCAGAATCCAAAGACAAGATTGCTGAGGCACGCAATGCCCTCATCAAATAAGCAGTGATACTACAACTCAATCAAAAGGCCCATGCTCCGCAGCATGGGCCTTTTGATGATGATAGGGAGAGTACCAATCGGTGCTATCCCTATATTTTTAATACGGTGCTATCCCAGTATTTTTCTTAGGGTGAGGATATTCTGGCCTTCGACACGCTCATAATCGACACTGTCCATGATTTGCCTCACTAGATGGATTCCCAGTCCGCCGATGTTGCGCTCCTCAACAGGCTTCGAGGTGTCTACGTCTCCGAAGGTGGTAGGGTCGAAAGGTGCCCCATCATCCACTATGACAAATATCAGACGTTTGTCATTGGCTGTGGCACTGATATGTACATGGCCTTGGGCATCATCCGGATAAGCGTATTGCATCACATTGACCACCGCTTCCTCCAAAGCCAGGTTGATCTGCATGGTTGTAACCGTCTCTATTCCGAGGGCCTCGCAGACTTCTTCAGCAAATGCCGCCAGCAGCGGCACTTCCTGTATGTCGTTATGTAAGGTGATGTTGCGGTGTAGTATTGCATCCCTTACAGAATCTTGCTCGGCTTCGGTCATGGTTGATATCGCTTATGTTGCTAACATGATGAGACTGCAAAGATAACTTTTTTTCCTCATATAAGAAATAAAACAGTGTTTTTTTTCTTAAAAGATGGTTGAGCTTAGATGAGTACTTCTTTTTTGCCATTGGCACGTTAAATCGTATTAATTCTGAAAGAAAAAAGGGGGGAAGTCCACACAATGTGGATTTTTATTGCTAATTTTGCACGCAATAAATTTTTATAACCTATGTCATCATTTGTTGCAGATAAGATTGTGATGGACGGTCTGACCTTCGACGACGTCCTCTTAATCCCGGCTTATTCTGAGGTTCTGCCCAGAACCGTCGAGTTGAAAACCAAGTTCTCTCGCCACATCGAGCTGAACATTCCATTTGTGACAGCCGCCATGGACACCGTCACAGAGTCGGCTATGGCCATTGCCATAGCACGTGAGGGCGGCATCGGTGTCATCCACAAAAACATGTCGATAGAAGAGCAAGCCCGCCAAGTGGCCATCGTCAAGCGTGCCGAGAACGGTATGATCTACGACCCCGTGACCATCCGTCAGGGTAAGACGGTGAGAGACGCTTTGGAGATGATGGCCGAATATCATATCGGCGGCATCCCCGTGGTGGATGAGAACAACCGGCTGGTAGGCATTGTGACCAACCGTGACCTCCGCTTTGAGCGCCACTTGGACAAGTTGATTGACGATGTGATGACCCGCGAACACCTGGTGACGACTCATCAGCAGACCGACCTGGCTGCCGCCGCACAGATTCTTCAGGAGAACAAGATAGAGAAACTGCCTGTGGTGGACAAGGACAACCACTTGGTGGGACTGATCACCTATAAAGATATCACCAAGGCCAAGGACAAACCCATGGCTTGTAAGGATGAGAAAGGCCGTCTGCGTGTGGCAGCCGGCGTGGGTGTGACCCCCGACACCATCGACCGCATGGAAGCACTGGTCAATGCCGGTGCCGACGCCATCGTGATAGATACCGCCCATGGTCACAGCAAGTCTGTGATTGAGAAGCTGGTGGAGGCTAAGCGTACCTTCCCACAGATTGACATCGTGGTGGGCAATGTGGCTACAGGCGAAGCCGCACGTATGCTTGTGGACAATGGTGCCGACGCCATCAAGGTGGGCATCGGTCCTGGCTCCATCTGTACCACCCGTGTGGTGGCTGGCGTGGGCGTACCCCAGCTGAGCGCTGTCTATGATGTCTACTCTGCCTTGAAAGGCACTGGCGTGCCCCTTATCGCTGATGGTGGTCTGCGCTACTCGGGCGATGTGGTGAAGGCAATAGCCGCTGGTGGCAGTAGTGTGATGATTGGCTCGTTGGTGGCAGGCACAGAGGAAAGTCCTGGTGACACCATCATCTTCAACGGCCGCAAATTCAAGAGTTATCGTGGCATGGGTTCGCTGGAGGCGATGGAGAATGGTTCGAAAGACCGCTACTTCCAGTCGGGCACCAAGGAGACCAAGAAACTCGTGCCCGAGGGTATCGCTGGTCGTGTGCCTTTCAAGGGCACCGTGCAGGAGGTCATCTATCAGCTTGTGGGTGGTCTGCGCTCAGGCATGGGCTATTGTGGCGCAGGCAATATCCCGGCGCTCCACGAGGCCAAGTTCACCCGCATCACCAATGCAGGTATCAATGAGAGTCATCCACACGACATCACGATCACCAGCGAGGCTCCCAACTATTCAAGACCACAATAAACCAAGAAAATATCATTTTCCAAATTTATGAGAATTAAGACTATTTTGGCGATGCTTGCCATCGGCACTCTGGCATTCGCACAGAACGACCCTACCATCATGACCATCAACGGTGTACCCGTGAGTCGGTCAGAATTTGAGTATTCCTATAATAAGAACAACTCCGAGGGAGTGATCGACAAGAAAACCGTCGATGAGTATGTAGACCTCTTTATAAATTATAAGTTGAAAGTGGCCGCCGCTATAGACGCAAAGCTTGACACCATGACCTCTTTCAAAAAGGAGTTTGCTCAGTATCGTGACCAGCAGGTGCGCCCCTCCTTTATCACCGACACCGACGTGGAGAAGGAGGCCAAGAATATTTATGACCAGACACAGCATTATGTCGACTCGCTCGGCGGACTGATCAACCCCTCGCATATCTTGGTGAAAGTGAGCCAGAAAGCCTCTGAAGAGGAGCAGCGGGTGGCCCGCGAGAAAGCCGACTCCATCTACAATGCCATTGTAGGAGGTGCTGACTTCGGCGAACTGGCCCGAAAATGTTCTGATGACAAAGGCTCTGCTGTCAATGGAGGCGAGCTGAGTTGGATACAGCCAGGTCAGACCGTGCAGGAGTTTGAAAAAGCCGCCTACGCCCTCAACAAGGGCGAGATGAGCCGTCCGGTGCTGTCGCCTTTTGGTTACCACATTATCAAGATGAATGACCGAAAGATGTTTGTGCCTTACGATACTGTCAAGGCCGACATCATCACCTTCATCGACCGCCGTGGCATCCGCGAGCGTATCATTGACCAGAAAATAGACGAAATCGTGGCTGCCAGCAATAACACCGTGACCAAAGAGCAACTTTTGGAACAGAAGGCAGAGGAACTGTCAGCCAATGACAGCGACCTGGCCAACCTGATACGGGAGTATCATGACGGTCTGCTGCTTTATGAGATCAGCAACCGCGAGGTGTGGGACAAAGGTGCCAAGGATGAAGCCGGACTGGCCAACTTCTTCAAGAAAAACAAGAAGAAATATACTTGGGACAGCCCACGTTTTAAAGGCATTGCCTATCATGTGAAAGACCAGGCCGATGTGAAAGCAGTGAAAAACAGTGTGAAAGGGCTCTCTTTCGACAAATGGGCCGAGAAACTGCGCACCACATTCAACGGTGACTCCGTGATACGTATCCGCGTGGAGAAAGGTATCTTCAAGGTGGGTGACAACAAGCTTGTGGACAGAGAAGTCTTTAAGAAAAAAGATGTGGAGGTGACACCTACCAAGGACTATCCCATCGATGCCGTTTATGGCAAGGTGCTCAAAGCTCCAAAAGAGTATAGTGACGTGCGTGGACAGGTGACCGCCGACTATCAGGACAAACTGGAAAAAGAGTGGGTGGAACAGCTCCGCAAGCGCTACACGTTCACTGTGAATAAAGACGTACTCGCCACGGTCAACAAACACTGAGCGTATGGGCATGATGAGTCATTATAGCATAGCCGTTGCAGGTATGCTCACCATCGCGGTGGGTGGATGGAGCGGTGCGTCCGGCATCAGTAATGGAAGCCTGGTCGACGACTCTGTCAAAACCGTGAAGGTGGCACAGATCAACCCAGCCAGCGTCATCGACGAAGTGGTATGGGTGGTGGGCGACGAACCTATATTGAAGTCAGACATAGAGACCATGCGCATGCAGGCCGATGCTGAGGGTATGAAGTGGGATGGCAATCCCGACTGTGTGATACCCGAGCAACTTGCCGTGCAGAAACTCTTCCTGCATCAGGCCGCCATCGACAGTATCGAAGTGACAGAGTCGGAGGTCAGTCAGGACATTGACGACCAGATTAACTACTGGATACAGTTGGCCGATGGGTCAAAAGAGAAACTGGAGGAATACCGTAAGCAAACCATTTCTCAGATGCGCCTGGAGATGCATGATGACTTCAAGAACCGCAGTCTCATACAGAAGATGAAACAGCAGTTGGTGAAGGACATCTCAGTATCACCGGCAGAGGTGCGTGCCTACTTCAAGGATCTGCCAGAAGACAGTATCCCCTTGGTACCCACTTCTGTGGAGGTGCAGATCATCACTCGCCAGCCTAAAGTCAGTGTGGAAGAGGTGAACCGTGTGAAAAACACGTTGCGTGAATATACCGAGCGTGTAAACAGTGGTGAGACTTCTTTTGCAACACTCGCACGACTGTATTCCGAAGATGGCAGCGCACGGCAGGGCGGTGAAATCGGCTATACACCCAAAGCCACCCTCGACCCCTCTTTTGCCAATGTGGCTTTCAACTTGACCGACCCCAAGAAAATCTCCAAGATCGTAGAGACGGAGTTTGGCTTCCACATCATTCAGCTCATAGACAAGCGCGGTGAACGTATCAATGTGCGTCATATCTTGCTGAAGCCGCGCGTCACCCGTGAAGACCTCGACAAAGCATCGTCACAGCTCGACTCTTTGGCCAACGATATCCGCGAGGGGAAGTTCACGTTTGATGAGGCAGCGACCTATACCTCCGATGACAAAGACACCCGCAGCAACCATGGTCTGATGGCCAATGTGGTGGATGGCATGATACGTACCTCCAAATTCAGAATGCAGGACCTGCCCACTGAGGTGGCCCGTGAGGTGGAGAGCATGCAAGTGGGTGACATCTCGAAACCTTTTGAGATGATCAACAGCAGAGGTAAGAAAGTCTGTGCGATCGTCAAACTCAAGAGTCGCACTGACAGCCACCGTGCTACCATCACCGAGGATTTCCAGGCGATGAAAGACATCGTGCTGGCCAAGCGTCGTGAGCAAGTGTTGAACGAATGGGTGGCCAATAAGCTGAAAAACACCTATGTGCGCATGAACGACAACTACAAGGACTGCGAGTTTCAGTACAAGGGCTGGGTCAAATAGCAATCTCAGGCTGATAACAGACGGATGAGACAACAAAGAAAAGTCAGAACAACAGCAAATATCAATAGCAGGCATGGAATCATCGTAGTGATTCTATGCCTTCTTGGACTTTTTGCGGCTCTGCCCGCCGACGCACAACGTCGGCGAGCTTCCAGACCGCAAGACTCCCGCATCTATCTCGACCATGCCGACTCGCTCTATTATGATGAGTACAGGCGGCATGATACACAGGTGGTGAGAGGGCATGTCCGCTTCCGTCACCAGGGCACCATCCTCTACTGTGACAGTGCTTATTTCCGTCAGCAGGAGAACACGTTCAATGCTTTCGGCCATGTGAGGATGCTGCAGGGAGATACCCTTGAGATCTTGTGCGACACGGCGTTTTATGACGGCCGCGACGATGCTGAGATGGTGCATGCACAGAGCAATGTGGTGGTGACGCACCGTAAGACTTCGGTGCTTCACACGGACAATCTGATTCTCGACCGCAAGTTTGACATCGTGTATTATGACGATGGTGGCAATTTCGTAGACCGCGCCAAGGGCATGACTTTGAGTAGCGACTGGGGAAAATACAACCTCACCACCAAGGAGGCTGAGTTTTTCTACGATGTGACCCTTAAGACGAAGTCGCATGTCATCAACACCGACACCTTATTCTATTTCTCACAGGATGAGCGCGCGCATATCGTGGGAGGCAAAACCACCTATCAGGAGGGTAGGCCGCCTACCTGGAGCAAATCGCTCATCCATTCAATCAAAGACGGGTATGATGTGGAGACCACCAACTGTTTCTACTATATGGACAAGGATGCGGTGGAACTCTTCGACAAGTCGGTCATCGTTGACGCCACCCGTACCATCACTGGCGACAGCTTGTTTTACGACAGCAACACAAAGACAAGCCAGGGCTTCGGAAAAGTGCATTATGATGACAAGAAAAACAAAAACCAGCTGACGGCGGAGGTGGTCAACTATGATGAGAATTTAGGAAAGGGCATGGCCACCGACAATCCTGTGTACATCGACTATTCGCAGCAAGACACACTCTACCTGCATGCCGACACCATCCGTATAGAGACCTTCTATCTCAACACCGACTCGATGTACCGCAAGGTGCACTGTTATTTCAAGGTGCGCATGTACCGGCGTGACATCCAGGCTGTATGCGACTCAATGGTGCTCTGTTCTAAAGACTCTACACTCACGATGTACGTGAACCCCATTGTGTGGAACGGAGAACGCCAACTGCTGGGAGACAGCATCAAAATCTTCATGAACGACTCCACAGTGCGGGAAGCACAGGTACATCAGCGTGCTCTGTCAATAGAGAAGATGCCCGACTATGAGCATCCCGGCAAAGTGTATTACAATCAAGTGACCTCCCGACGCATGAACGCCTACTTCATTGAGGGCAAACTCCGTGAGAGCGAGGCCATCGGCAGTGTACAGACCATCTATTACCCAGTGGAGGAGAAAGACAGTTCGCTGCTCTTCTTGGCTTACTTGGAGACCGATACCCTACGAATGTTGCTTTCTCCAGAACGGCAACTCGAGAAGATTTGGGCCTCGAAGTCGGAGGGCACCCTGTATCCTCTCACCCAAATACCTGCAGGCAAGGACTTCCTGCCCAACTTCGGATGGTATGACTATATCCGTCCGCTCAACAAGGATGATATATATTATGTGGAGGAAAAGCACCGCATGAGAAAATAAGTCTCACCTCTCACCTCTTACCTCTTACCTCTTACCTCTCACCCTCACCTCTCACCTCTCACCTCTTATAATATGAGTGACATCATACAATTACTGCCCGACTCTGTGGCCAATCAGATTGCCGCTGGCGAGGTGATACAACGCCCCGCCTCTGTGGTGAAGGAACTGGTGGAGAATGCTCTCGACGCCGGAGCCAAGACCATCAACGTGGTCGTCGTCGATGCCGGACGCACTTCCATCCAAGTGATAGACGATGGGGTGGGGATGTCGGTGACCGACGCCCGTTTGTCGTTTGAGCGCCATGCCACCTCAAAGATACGTACTGCTGGCGACCTCTTCGACTTGCACACCATGGGATTTCGTGGTGAGGCGCTTGCCTCTATCGCCGCTGTGGCACAGGTGGAACTGCGCACACGACGGAAAGAAGATGAGGTGGGGACCCTGCTGACCATCAGTGGCTCGAAGTTCCAAGGTCAGGAACCGGTGTCATGTCCGGTGGGGAGCAATTTCAAGATAGAAAACCTCTTTTTCAATGTGCCGGCACGAAGGAAGTTTTTGAAGTCCAACTCCACGGAGCTGAACAATATCATGACTGCCTTTGAACGGATTGTGCTGGTCAATCCGCAGGTGACATTCACTTTCCACAGCAATGGTGCCGAATTGCTTCATCTTCCCGCTACTGGAAGACGCCAGCGTATCGTCGATGTCTTTGGCAAACGCATCAACCAAGAGTTATTGCCCCTCGCGGTAGACACCAGCCTGTGCAAAATCTCCGGCTTCGTGGGAAAACCTGAGGCTGCCCGTAAAAAAGGCGCTCACCAGTTCTTCTTTGTCAACAACCGTTACATGAAGCATGCCTACTTCAACAAGGCAGTCATGACACCTTTTGAACGCCTTGTGCCACAAGGGGAGCAAGTGCCGTATTTTATCTATTTCGAGGTGGCACCCTCTGACATCGATGTCAATATCCATCCCACGAAGACAGAGATCAAATTTGAGAACGAACAGCCCATCTGGCAAGTGCTTGCGGCAGCTGTCAAAGAGGCCATCGGCAAATTCAACGATGTGCCGTCTATCGACTTCGACACATACGGACGACCAGACATCCCTGTCTATAATCCACACCACACAGACGTGTCATCCCCCAGGGTACCTGTCAACCCGCAGTACAATCCTTTTAAACAGACACCTCATACAGACCACCATAGCAAGATACCAGCCAACTGGCAAGACCTTTATGTAGGTGCGCGCGGTGAACAGGAACAACCAGCACCTGGGCTTTTCGACGATATGGAGACCACAACCCCCTCGGTAGAGGCGACTTCAGATATCATTGCAGACAAGTCCTTGACACATTATCAATATAAAGGGCGCTATATCATGACGGCCGTCAAGTCAGGACTGATGATCATCGACCAGCACCGTGCCCATCTGAGGGTGCTCTATGAGGAATATAAGGAGAAGATGACTCAAAGAAAGTGGTGCACACAGCATCTGCTGTTTCCTGAGACCATGGAGTGCTCACCCGCAGAGGCCTTGGTGATGAAAGGAATGATCGACCAACTCTCCGACGTGGGATTTGTCGTGAAGGACAGCGAGGATGGACATTTCCTCATCGAGGGAATACCTGCCGGGGTGGAAGAGGTGGCTCCCGTGCAGTTGCTGCGCACGATCATCGCATCAGCACAGACCATGTCTGGCGAACTGCAGGCCGACCTCGGCGACCCTCTTGCGCTCAGTATGGCACGAGCTGCAGCCATCCCTGTAGGCCAGGTGCTCACCAATGCTGAAATGGAGAATCTGGTCAATAAACTGTTTGGCTGCTCCAATGTCAACATGACCCCCGATGGGAAAATGATTTTGTGCATCCTAAAACAGGAGGAAATAGAGCGAATGCTTGGTTTATAGCTCCAAAACAGATGTTTTATGGGAAAAAATTAAAAAAATTAAAAAAATTCTTTAGAAAAAATAATTATATTTGAAAAAATATATTATCTTTGCCCTCGAAAATACGCTATAGGCTAAATTTGGATATATTAATTTTTGATTTTTTAAATAAAAAGGTTATGAAAAAACTATTAATGGTGCTGGCTCTCGTCAGCGTATCTTTTTCAGCCATGGCACAGGATGATCCTACACTGAAGTATAGTGTAGCTACCAATTCATTCTGGAGCAACTGGTTTGTGCAGTTAGGTGCTAACTGGAATGCATGGTATTCCTCAGAGGAACACGGTTTCGGATTTGATCGCAGTCCGGTGAAGGATTTCCGTTCAAACCCAGGTGCTGCCATCGCTATCGGTAAATGGTTTACACCAGGCCTCGGACTCCGTACAAAACTTCAGGGTATTTGGGGTAAAGTGGTGATGCCAGATGCAAAAGGCAATCCTGCTGACATTAGCAACAAGTACTGGATCCTCAATGAGCACGCCCTCTTCAACTTGAGCAACATGCTTTGCGGCTACAACCCTGACCGTGTATGGAATTTCATTCCTTTCGCTGGTGCTGGTATCGGCCGTTCAATGAGTGCCAACAGATATGGCATGGACCTCAGTGCAGGTATCTTGAATGAGTTCCGTCTGAGCCGCAAGGTGTTCCTGAACCTTGAAATTGGCTGGAACCGTCTGGAGACCGACATCGACGGTGTTGGCCCACTCGACAAAGGCACACGTGGATGGGATACTCATGACAACAACCTCTATGGTGAGATTGGTCTGACCTTCAACCTCGGCCGTGGTACATGGGACAAAGTGCCCGATATCGCTGCTATCAAGGCTCTCCATCAGTCACAGCTCGACGCTCTCAATGGCCAGCTTGCTGACGCCAACGCAGAGATCGACCGTCTGAACAACCTTATCAAGAATCACAAGTGCCCAGAGCCAAAGGTGGTTGACGCTATCTCTGCTCCTGCAACTGTGTACTTCTATTGCGACAAGACCAAGAGTGGTCCTTCTTACTCACGCGACATGGTCGACGTTCGCACACTGGCTAAGATTGCCATCGACAAGGATGCCAACCTGCTCGTCACCGGTTATGCTGACAGCGCTACAGGTAAGGCTGACCACAACCAGTGGCTCTCCGACGAGCGCGCTAAGACCGTCGTTGAGGAACTCGTTGGTGTAGGTGTCAACCGCAGCAAGATCACTGCCGTTGGTAAGGGTGGTGTCGACATTCTGTCACCGTTCGAGCTCAACCGCCGTGCAACTGTTGAGATCAAGTAAATCTGAACCCCAACAAACAATAAGCGCCTCTCGAGAGAGGCGCTTTTTTTGTTCCTTGTTGATGGTAGTCGTTGTATTGGAGGGGGAGGAGCGACGCTCCTATCTTACTCTGAAACCGATGATGCGTCTCACCTCCTCGAGGGTGGCACGTGCACTCTGACGGGCGCGCTCGGCTCCTTCTGCAGCGATTTGGTCGAGCAGCGCCGTGTTGGCACTATACTCAGCGATACGCTCACGCACGGGAGCGATGGCTTTGATGAGATCTGCGGCTATCTGTTTTTTCAAGTCGCCATAGCGCAGCGTGCAGTCGTTCCATTTCTCGTCGAAATATTGATAGGTCTCCTCCGTGGAGCATAGTCTGAGGAATGTGAACAAGTTCTCAATCACTTCTGGCCTCTGGCTGTTGGGTGTCTGTGGTCCCATGTCGGTCACAGCCTTCATCACTTTCTTGCTGATGGTCTTGTCGTCGTCACGCAGGTAGATACAGTTGCCCTCGCTCTTGCCCATTTTCCCGCTTCCGTCAAGGCCTGGCACTTTCAATGCTTTGTCGGCGAAGTAGAAACTCTGTGGCTCGGGAAAGAACTCAACACCATAGATATTGTTAAAACGGCGGGCGCATTTACGTGCCATCTCCATGTTTTGCTCCTGGTCTTTGCCCACGGGCACCTTGAGGGCCTTATGCTGCAGAATGTCGGCAGCCATGAGGGTGGGGTAGGTGAGCAACCCCGCATTGACATTGTCGGGTTGTTTGCGGGCTTTCTCCTTGAAGGTGGTCACCCGTTCCAGTTCACCAAGATACATGTTCATGTTGAGGAAGAGATACAACTCGAGTGTTTCTTTCACGTCGCTCTGTACATAGATGGGCGCTTTTTGTGGATCGATGCCACAAGCCAGATACTCTGCCAGAATGGTGCGCACGCTGTTTTGGATGTCACCGGGTTTGGGATGGGTGGTCAGACTATGCCAGTCGGCAATGAAAAACATGCAGTCGTACTCATCCTGCATTTTCACGAAACTTTTCACAGCCCCAAAATAGTTCCCCAAGTGAAGATTGCCTGTGGGCCTTATTCCGCTTACTACTTTCTCCATTTTTTTTGTATTCATTTATGGTGGGTTTGGTCATCCCACCCGTCAGTAAAACAATGATGGGCCTTTTACGACAGACCCACTTGATGTGGTGTTATAGAGTGCAAAGGTAATGATTTTTATAGGTTTTTCCCCTATATTACCATGCTTTTTTGCGTTTTTCAGCAAAAAAACGCAGAAATATTTGGATGTCTCACAAAATATGTCTACCTTTGCATCACTTTTTTAAGCAAGGGCGTTTAGCTCAGCTGGTTTAGAGCATCTGCCTTACAAGCAGAGGGTCGGCGGTTCGAATCCGTCAACGCCCACTTGGGGTGATTCCCTGTGGTCCTTCGGGATTGCAGGGATTTTTGTTCATACCTATTTTGATGATGAAAATTTGGAGATATAAAAAGTATTGCTTAACTTTGCAGAAAATATTGTAGTCAGAAGATTGATCACCGAAGATAGAGGATAGAAAGTTAGAGATAACATATAGAATACTGAAGATTGACAAATAGAAGATTGAAACAGATAATAGGTAATTGAAACTGTGGATTTTTATTGATCATTGAGATTGATGTTACTGAAGTAAATCACAAATAGAATGATATATTAAAGACATGAAAGGCCTTGACACTTTGACAGCAGTATCTCCGATTGATGGACGTTACAGAAGTAAGACAGAATCGTTGGCAGCCTATTTTTCCGAATTCGCTTTAATCAGATATAGAGTGCGCGTAGAGATAGAGTATTTTATTGCTCTATGCGAGTTGCCATTGCCCCAGTTGAAATCTTTCGACACTGGGCTCTTTCCCACATTGAGGGCTATCTATCAAGACTTTACTGAAGATGACGCCCGCCGTGTGAAAGATATAGAGCAGATCACTAATCATGATGTAAAGGCGGTGGAGTATTTCATCAAGGAACGTCTTGATGCCATTGGTGGTCTTGACGACTACAAAGAATTTATACATTTCGGGCTTACTTCCCAGGATATCAACAACACCTCTGTACCTTTGACTGTGAAGGAGGCATTGAGCGAGGTTATCTATCCGATGATGGATGAACTGATAGGACAGTTGCGCCAATATGCCGATGACTGGAAGGATGTGCCGATGTTGGCGAAGACTCATGGACAGCCTGCGTCACCGACCCGTCTGGGCAAAGAAGTGATGGTCTTTGTCTATCGTCTGGAGCGACAGTTGCGCGAGCTGAAGGCTTGTTCATTGACGGCGAAGTTTGGTGGTGCTACTGGCAATTTCAACGCACATCATGTGGCCTATCCCGACATCAACTGGCGCCAGTTTGGCAACGACTTCGTGTCTGGTAAACTGGGACTGGAGCGTGAGGAGTATACCACGCAGATCAGCAATTATGACTGTCTCGGCTCCGTATTGGATGCGCTCCGTCGTGTCAATACCATCATCATCGACCTCGACCGAGACTTCTGGATGTATATTTCGATGGAATATTTCAAGCAGATGATCAAGGCTGGTGAGGTAGGGTCCAGTGCCATGCCTCATAAAGTGAATCCTATAGACTTTGAGAACAGCGAGGGCAACCTTGGCCTGTCCAATGCTCTTTTACAGTTCCTGTCATCCAAACTGCCAGTGAGCCGTTTGCAGCGTGACTTGACCGACTCCACCGTGTTGCGTAATATTGGTGTGCCTTTCGGACATACGGCCATCGCCGTGCAAAGCACGCTGAAAGGACTGCGCAAACTGATTCTCAACGAAGAGAAGCTGTATGACGACTTGGACAACACCTGGGCCGTGGTGGCAGAAGCCATCCAGACCATCTTACGCCGTGAGGCCTATCCTCATCCTTATGAAGCGCTGAAGCAACTCACCCGCACTCATCAGAAGATGACGGCGGAGTCGATACACGACTTTGTCATGTCTCTGAATGTATCAGACCAGGTTAGAGAAGAGTTGCTGGCCATCACGCCGCACAATTATACAGGCATTTGAAAATAATAATTATTAACCCAGCCGTGAGGCTATAATTTTATGCAATATGGATACTGAAAACGAGAACAAAACTGAGGGAATGTCGACAGAGCAGTCTGAGGGTGGCCGTGAAGGTTATCAGCACACAGGCTCGTCAGACAATTATGCAAGGGATTATCGTAGTGGTGGACGCTCCCAGCGTCCTCGCATTCACACACAGAAAGCCTACAGCACAGAGCGACGCAATGAAGAGGAGGGTGGGTTCCGCCCAGAAGGATTCGGCGCTGGGCTGCAGAATTCAGGAGGGCAGCAGCGTCCATACCGTCCTCGTTACAACAATAATTATGATTATCAGCAGGGTGGCTACCAGCCCCGCCAGCAGGGTGGCTATCAGCCCCGTCAGCAGGGTGGCTATCAGCCCCGTCAGCAAGGCGGCTATCAGCCCCGTCAGCAGGGTGGCTACCAGCCCCGTCAGCAGGGTGATTACCAGCCCCGTCAGCAGGGTGATTACCAGCCCCGTCAGCAGGGTGGTTATCAGCCCCGTCAGCAAGGCGGCTATCAGCCCCGTCAGCAGGGTGGCTACCAGCCCCGTCAGCAGGGTGGTTATCAGCCCCGTCAGCAAGGTGGCTATCAGCCCCGTCAGCAAGGTGGCTATCAGCCCCGTCAGCAGGGTGGCTATCAGCCCCGTCAGCAGGGTGGCTACCAGCGCAATAATAACTACAATAATGGCTATCGCCAGCATACTCCTGGGTATGACCCCAATGCCAGATACAGTGCTAAGAAACGTATAGAGTACAAAGAAGAGCACATTGACCCCAATGAGCCGATCCGTCTCAACAAATTTCTCGCCAATGCCGGTATGTGCAGCCGTCGTGAGGCTGACGCATTCATTCAGGCGGGTGTCGTCACTGTCAATGGTGAGGTGGTGACCGAACTGGGCACCAAGATTATGCGCACCGATGAGGTGAAATTCCATGACCAGCCAGTGACCCTGGAGAAGAAAGTCTATGTACTTCTTAACAAGCCCAAAGACTATGTGACCACCAGCGACGACCCACAGCAGCGCAAGACCGTGATGGACTTGGTGAAAAACGCATGTCCAGAGCGTATTTACCCTGTGGGACGTCTCGACCGCAACACCACTGGTGTGCTTCTGCTCACCAATGATGGCGATCTGGCCAGCAAACTTACCCATCCTAAGTTCTTGAAGAAAAAAGTATATCATGTGTATCTTGACAAGAACGTGACGGCTCATGACATGAACCAGATCGCAGAGGGCATCACCCTCGACGACGGTGAGATCAAGGCCGACGCCATCGAGTATGCCAGCGACACGGACAAGAGCCAGGTGGGAATAGAGATACACAGTGGCAAGAACCGTATCGTGCGCCGCATCTTCGAGAGTTTGGGATACCGTGTCATCAAGTTGGACCGCGTGCAGTTTGCAGGTCTGACCAAGAAAAACGTACGCCGTGGCGACTGGCGCTTCCTCACAGAAAAAGAGGTCGAAATGTTGCGCATGGGCGCTTTTGAGTAAATGATTTAATCAAATAAAATGAAGGATAAAATTCGTAGGACAAAGGTCGTTGATGTGCTGAGGCGCACCGATTATGGATCGATTGTGAGTGTCAAAGGATGGGTTCGCACCCATCGTAGTAGCAAGTCTGTAGACTTCATCGCGCTGAATGACGGTTCTACTATCAACAATGTGCAGGTGGTGGTCGACCCCTCTAAGTTTGACGAGAGTCTGCTCAAGCAGATCACCACAGGAGCGTGTGTGCATGCCACAGGCGAACTGGTGGCCAGCCAGGGTGCCGGCCAGGCCAGTGAGATACAATGTCAAGAGTTGGAACTCTATGGTCTGTGTGGCAATGACTATCCGATGCAGAAGAAAGGCCAGAGTTTTGAGACGATGCGCAAGAATGCTCATCTGCGTCTGCGCACCAACACATTTGGGGCGGTGATGCGTATCCGTCACCACATGGCCATCGCCATCCATGACTATTTTCACAAGCATGGCTTCTTCTATTTCCATTCGCCACTGATTACAGGCAGTGACTGCGAGGGCGCAGGTCAGATGTTTCAGGTGACCACCAAAAACCTCTATGACCTCAAGAAAGACGATGAAGGAAAGATCATCTATGATGATGACTTTTTTGGCAAGCAGACTTCACTGACGGTAAGCGGACAACTAGAGGGTGAGTTGGGAGCCACCGCCTTGGGAGCCATCTATACCTTTGGCCCCACATTCCGTGCAGAGAATTCCAACACACCACGCCATTTGGCTGAGTTCTGGATGATTGAGCCGGAGGTGGCGTTCATCGACTTGGATGACCTGATGGACCTGGAGGAAGACTTCATCAAGTATTGTGTGCAATGGGCTCTTGACAACTGTCAGGATGACTTGGCTTTCCTCAACAAGATGATCGACAAGACACTGATAGAGCGTCTGAAGTCTGTTGTGAAAGGTGCGTTCCAACGACTCACCTATACCGAGGGTATCCGCATCTTGGAGGAGGCTGTGGCCAAAGGCCGCAAGTTTGAGTTCCCCGTCAGCTGGGGTATGGACCTCGCCTCTGAGCATGAGCGTTACTTGGTGGAGGAGTACTTCCGTAAGCCAGTGATCATGACCGACTACCCCAAGGACATCAAGGCCTTCTACATGAAGATCAATGATGATGGCAAGACAGTGCAAGGCACAGATGTGCTCTTCCCTCAGATAGGCGAGATTATCGGTGGCAGTGTGCGTGAGGAGAACTACGACAAACTGATGGGCGAGATAGAGCGCCGTCAGATACCTATGAAGGATATGTGGTGGTATCTCGACACACGTAAGTATGGCACATGTCCGCATGGTGGCTTTGGCCTGGGATTCGAGCGTCTCATCCTGTTTGTGACAGGCATGCAGAATATCCGTGATGTCATCCCCTTCCCACGCACTCCTAAGAGCGCAGAATTCTAATCAAAAAACGCCTCCCCATCAGGGAGGCGTTTTTGTGTTATCTTAAAAAAATTATTGGTGTCCGCTAAACCTTTTTGAGCCCTATACAAATTTAGGTCGAGTCCCTCGCTTGGAACTCGACCTTTTTTGTTACCTTTGTTTTTGCTA
>CACZGH010000030.1 GCA_902780635.1 uncultured Prevotellaceae bacterium | reverse complement strand
TAAGGTAAGTGAAAAATCTGACATGGCAAAATCCTGAGTAACTTTTTGTTGCTCAGGTACTTATAAAGAAAGTTAAATTAAAGTGCTGCGGAATTTAGGCATATCCTCTGTTGCCACTCCGAAGAAGTCGAGGTCAACTGAACGGCGATGCCCATATTGCAGGGCGAGTGAGGTACCACCCACCAGACGCATTCCCTCTAACTCCGGCATCTGCATGAGTATTCTTAGGAGTTCCATAGTGTCGGGCAGGACTGTCTGAAGTGATAACATCGGTATTCTTCTTCTTTGGTGTGCGAGATGGTGCAGATGAAGGCCAGGCAAACGGGATTAAGAGTTCGCATCTTCTTACACTCATTAACAATCTGGTCAAGGCCATAGTAGCGGTTGATGAGTAGCCAATCGTTCATTTGGCCATACTCCAGCACTCGCTGGATGATATAGCCACGGTTTTCGTCCATCTTCAGTTCTGATGGATTGGCATCCCAAAACAAATTGGGAGAAAAAAGGTTAATACATTCCTTGCTACTCATATTTGGCTACAAAATTACAAATATATTTGGAATAAAAGTAGTCTTTTTTGTCTTTTTCGTCATCTAAAATTTTACCTCCATCACGCAAATCTTCACAATTCACTTCATCATTCCAAAAATATTTCGTATATTTGCCTTTCAATCAACGAAAAACAGGTATTTATGGCAACAATAGACGACAAGAAAGTGATATTCTCGATGGTGGGAGTGAGTAAAACCATCCAGCAGAATCAGAAACAAGTGCTCAAAAACATCTACCTCAGTTTCTTCTACGGAGCCAAGATCGGCATCATCGGTCTCAACGGCGCCGGTAAGTCGACACTGATGAAAATCATTGCAGGTCTCGACCAGAAGTTCCAGGGCCATGTGGTGTGGAGCCCGGGCTACACCGTGGGTTATCTGCCACAGGATCCTCCCCTCGACGACACCAAGACGGTGAAAGAAAATGTGATGGAGGGTGTGCAGCATGTCTATGACGCACTGGCGGAATATGACGACATCAACGTGAAGTTTGGACTGCCTGAGTATTATGAGGACGCTGACAAGATGGACAAACTGATGAACAGACAGGCTGAGCTGCAGGACATCATCGACGCCACCGACGCCTGGAACATCGACTCCAAACTCGAACGAGCCATGGACGCACTGAGATGCCCGCCTGCTGACTGGAGCGTGAAAAACCTCTCTGGTGGTGAGCGTCGCAGGGTGGCCCTGTGTCGGCTGCTGTTGCAGAAACCTGATGTCCTCTTGCTCGATGAGCCGACCAACCACCTCGACGCAGAGTCCATCGACTGGTTGGAGCAGCACCTGCAGCAGTATGAGGGTACCGTCATCGCCGTCACCCACGACCGCTATTTCCTCGACGATGTGGCCGAGTGGATCTTGGAACTCGACCGTGGCGAGGGCATTCCATGGAAAGGCAACTACTCTTCGTGGCTCGAGCAGAAAAGCCAGCGGCTGGCACAGGAGGAGAAGGCTGCTTCCAAGCGCCGCAAGACGCTGGAGCGGGAGTTGGAGTGGGTGAGGATGGCGCCCAAAGCCCGTCATGCGAAAGGCAAGGCTCGTCTTAACTCTTACGACAAGATGCTCAATGAGGAGCAGAAGCAGAAGGAGGAGAAACTGGAGATCTTCATTCCTAATGGTCCCCGCTTGGGCAATAAGGTGATCGAGGCGCAACATGTGGCCAAGGCTTTCGGCGAGAAAACGCTCTTCACCGACCTCAATTTCATGCTCCCGCCCAATGGCATCGTCGGTGTGATTGGGCCCAACGGCGCTGGTAAGACCACTCTCTTCCGTCTGATTATGGGTCTGGAACAACCTGACAACGGTGACTTTGAGGTGGGCGAGACCGTCAAAATCAGCTATGTCGACCAACAGCATAAGGATATCGACCCCGATAAGTCGGTCTATCAGGTGGTCAGCGGGGGCAATGAGACCATCCGAATGGGCGGCCGTGATGTGAATGTGAGGGCATATCTGTCGCGCTTCAACTTCACAGGCGCCGACCAGGAGAAGAAATGTGCTGTCCTCTCGGGTGGTGAGCGCAACCGCCTGCAACTGGCCATCGCCCTCAAGCAAGAAGGCAATGTGCTGTTGCTCGACGAGCCCACCAACGACATCGATGTCAATACGCTGCGTGCTTTGGAGGAAGGTTTGGAGGCCTTTGCAGGCTGTGCCGTCGTCATCAGCCACGACCGATGGTTCCTCGACCGTATCTGTACCCATATCCTTGCCTTTGAGGGAGAGGGGCAGGTGTTCTATTTTGAGGGCAACTATACTGAATATGAGGCCAACAAAGCAATGCGCCTAGGTCTGGAAGAACCTAAGCGCACCCGCTACCGTAAGTTGATGGAGGATGAATAGCTGTAGTTTCGGTCTTCTGAAACTTTTTGGAGTTAAGGAGTTAAGAAGTTATCGCTTCGCTCAGGAGTTAAGCCATTACTCCATATTCATGCGTAGTAGATGACTATTGTAATGGCTTAACTTCTTAACTCCTATTTCCGTAGCCGCTCGACGTATTTCACGGGGTCGGCCTCTTGCTTGAGGACATCGGCAAACTGCTGTGGCGTGATGGTGACAGGCCCACGCATGAATTCTGGCACGTTGTAGCTCTTCAGCAACTGTCGATGATAGTCGGGATGGGCACTGGGCAACTCGAAGGGCTTGCCGCAGTGCCCATTGCTGTCGATATGGGCAATGAACGGACGGGTATAGTTGCCGTCATAGCGCCGACTGCTGAACACCACCCATCTGCCGTTGCTCGACCAGGAGTGATAGCTCTCCGTGTCAGGGGAGTTCAACTCTTCCATGTTGCGTGCCTGGCCTGTCTGCAAATCCAGCATCCAGAGGTCGGCGTCGTGATGCCAGATATGGAACACACCATATGGGGCGAGGGTGAACATCAGGAAGCGGCCATCGGGCGAGATACGTGGCAGTGTGGCGCTCTTGTCAAGGGAGTCGGCGGCAAAAACCAATTGTCTTGCGCCAAACTGCATGGTCTCGGGGTCGAAACTCTTCTTGTAGAGGTTGTACTTGGCTTCTTGCGTACGTGTTGTAAACTCCTTCCCCTTTTCTATCGTGTCACGGTACTCGAAGTGGGCACTGCAGTAATAGAGGGTCTTGCCGTCAGGAGCCCAGAAGGGGAAACACTCCATCTCCGTAGAGTCGTTCTCGATATTCGTCACTTCATTTTTCTCCACATCATAGGCGATGAGGTCACTCTCAGAGTCAAACACCTCTATCTTATTGGGGTTGACACTGTGGAAGATCTGACCGGTCATGTTGGTGGAATAGACAATGAGTTTAAGCCAGGGATGCCACGTGGGATAGACGCCTGCTGAGAGGATGGAGTCGTTGCTCATGCCTATCTTTTTGAGGGTGCCATCATAAGCGATGATGGTGCCGCCCTTGTTATGACGGGCGTGAAATTGCATCCTGTCGGGGTTGTATTGCTGGTAGTTGTGACAGTTGATACACTGTCCTTTGCTGCCTTCTGTACAAAGCATGTTGTCGTAGATGACGCTCTCGTCGTAGTTTTCCAGACAGCGCTGGTTGATGGTCAGCTGCTCGTAGGTGACGTACGAGGGCGGTATCAGACGATAACTGATGTAGGGGTCGATGGAGTCGGGTGAGACGAAGATGTTGAAAGGTTTGAAGCGGGTCCAGTTGCCTTTCTGCGACACATAGACCTCTACCTTGATGGCATCACCTTTGGCCTTTTCGGCCAGCCGTTTCCAGTCATCAGCGTCGGGCTGTATCTGGGGTCCCCCACATATGATCTCTTCTTGGCCAGCCGACAGTCTGGCCACCACGTCGTCGGCCTTGCCGTCTATCTGGAAGGTCAGCGGTGCAATGTTGACAGGCACCGTGACGTTGGTATAGTCAGGATAGATGTTGGGGAGTTTGTCCGTCTCCCAGAATTTTTGGGGTATCTCGTTTCCACAAGCCACCAGCATCAGGGCCATGGTGGCGAACAAAAGCAGTCTCTTCATATTAATAGTAGGTAATGTCTTTTAGGAAAAAGAATTCGAAATAGTAAGTATTGCCGAAAGTATCATACAGGTATTGTCTGGCGTATCCATCGTGCGACTTTTGGTATTGCTGCATAAAGGCACTGAAGTTCTCTCTCACACCAGGCTCGAGCACCCAGTCGTCCAGACCCTCCTGACCTTGCAGGTTGGCGAAGAGCCAGGCAGCCTCTTGGAAGATGCGTGGCACATTCTTGTCACCGTGCACTTGTATGTAGTGTTCAAAACGGGGCCAGAAGAGGTCGGGATCTCTTGTCCACATCGCGGCGAGGACGGCCTGCTCCTGGAAGTAGACATCATCGGCGTCATGCTGTGCCAAGGTGGTCATCAGGAATCTCTCCACATATCCTTCCACGGCGTTCAACTGGTCGGAGTAGTGCATCATATGAGTGATAGGACCCGTCTCGGGGTCGTTGGCCAGCTTTTTCGGGTCGTTGAGCAAGGTCTCCATATGGTCGGCCCATCCGCCGTAATAGGTGGTGTGGCGGAGCAGGTCGAGGAATTTCCTCACCGTTTGCGGCTCTTTGTTGAAGAGGGCGCAACGGGCCATGTCTTTTAGCTGTTCTACGTTCCAGCCGTATTCCACGCCTTCCTCCATACACACGCGGTGGCACTCGTTCATGGCGCCATATTGATAGAGCATCATACGGCCTGCCACTTGATACATATAGACTGGCAGCGGTGTGTTGGTTTTCTTTGAACCTTTGGGGAATTGGTACATCTCACTGGTCTGTCGCCCCAGTCGGCTCAGCGCCAGGTTGTGCATCATCACGATGGCTCTGGTGGGTTCGTAGTCTTGCTTGGTGCCTTCTTTGACGACGCCTTCCCAGTCAGCCTTCTCCACGCAGCGTTGCATGCGCAGCTCGTGATGGAAGTTGGCATCCTTGTACCAGAAATGATAGACAGTACCTACGACAACGATAAGTGTGGCGCAAGGCAAGATATAAGTGGCCAGGCTGCCTTTGACGGTCTTTGGTGCCTTGTCTGCCCTATTTGTTTTGTAGGTTTTGCTAGACTTGTTGGCTTTGTTCGTCTGGACGGCCTTGGAGGTCTGCTCCATACGCTCTTTGCGGAAGGCGACCGTCATCAACAGGAAGCAGGCTGCCAACGCATAGTAGGGGATGTAGAAGGAGGGATAACTATCATAGACAACGAAAGAGGGAATCGCCGTTCTATAGATGTCGATGAGGTTGGTCTCGTAATAGACGAAGTGGTAATAGAGCAA
Source organism: uncultured Prevotellaceae bacterium (assembly GCA_902780635.1). Lineage (GTDB taxonomy): Bacteria > Bacteroidota > Bacteroidia > Bacteroidales > Bacteroidaceae > Prevotella. Next base: position 79,591 of record CACZGH010000030.1, on the reverse strand, counting down.
GGGGAAAAGGATGATGCTCAGCAGGGCCACGATACTCAACCGCCACTCCCACACGGCCATGAGCACGACGGCTGCCAGTGCGTAGACACCCATCAGCGGGTAGCCAACGAGGGCCACTAAGACGATGTAAACCGCACGTATCCACCTGTTCTTGGGCAAACAGCGAAACGCCCATAGCAGGGCTGTCGCGGCTGTCGTCCCGATTGTGGCTACATAGAAGTAGCCGGGCAGTTTGATGACGTAGATCCAGTAACCCATATCCATGTTAGCCACCAGCAGGATGGCCACAGGGATCAATGTCAGCACCATCCATCGGTCGGGGATGTTGAATGTGCGTTTCGTCAACCACATCAGCAGGAGCCACCAGCAGCAGAGCAGGATGGTGCCCACCCAGGGATAGTAGAAGTGTTGGGTGAAGAAAGTAGCCAGATAGGATAGCATACCGCCTGGCACCGTCATCATCTGGTGGAAAAACAGTGATGTGTTCAGGAATACGTTGTGCTGCTGCACCTTCCACAGCAGATCGGATTCATAGAAAAGCAAGGCGGCGGCCACCGCAATCAAGGCAACCACCCAGAGTGCTATAGGTTTGAATAGTCTTTTCATCATCAGTAAAAGATATGATGGTTTCGGCTGGCGAAGTTACAAAATAATGACAAAACAACCAAATAGTTTTAAAGGATTCTTCATACTCGCCCTAGGCTGATGGCCTTTTGCTGTTCGCCATGCAATATTTGCCTTTTGCTATTCGCTATTTGCCTTTTGCTATTCGCCATTCGCCTTTTGCTGTCATCTCTCTGAAAATATCAAGTCCTGCATTGCTTTTATAATTGTGTGCGTGGCAACCACCTACGCTATGATAGGAGTGCGGGCCTCCGAGCCCGCAAAACACCAAAGAAGATTTCTTCCGTCGGGCTCAGAGGCCCGACCTCCTACCTATAGTTCCAAGTTTTGCAGACAAGTGGACGAGTGTAACACAATACTGGTCGTCAGATGGCGACCAGTTCACGTCCCACTTCACGGATGGTTTCGAGAATCATTTCCATTCTTTTTTCGCTTGCGCGTTTTTTCCCACTAATGTATTGGGCCATTAGGCTTTGAGAAATTCCCATTCGCCTTGCGATGGCAGAAACGTTGATTTCAGGGTGGTTCATGAAAAATTGATACAGCTGCGTTGTTTCTTTTTTGTGGAAGAAACCCTCAAAACTCAAATCCTCATCAAGCTCCTCCCATCTGATACCGTAGTCGTCTGTGATGAATTTCTTCAGTTGTTCTTTGGTGGCATACCGCAATCTTGGATAGTCAGCCAATAATTCGTGTGCCTCTTTTCCGTCTTCCGTCCTTATCCATATTTCTGTATCTGTCAACCAGACTTTTTCAATTTTCATATTCATTACCTCCTTTATTTGTTGTTGTTGAAAAACGTGTTCCAATGAGCAGCTATGATTTCTACGTTCTCTTCGATAATCGATTTGATAAGTTTCAATTCTTGTTTTTTAACCCCGTCATTGGAGAGACCATTTCGACGGGGAATATGTTGTATTTTGCCTTGTGTCCATCTTTTATCACATGGATATGGATTGGAGTATGGTCATTGGCATAAAAGTAGAATCTATAGCCGAATAGGATGAATATTGTTGGCATATTGCATCTTTTTAAGATTATACTGCAAAGTTAGGTAATAAAATTATAACCTCAAAGGAAAAGTGAGTTTATTTTTCAACCATCCCCATCATAAAAATAAAACTATCAGTTGATTTATATCTCCGACAGACTTATAATTCCTGAATTTTGTCTATATTTGTAGCGTCTTGTAGGTATCAAGACCGTTCATTCCAAGAAATGGCAAGCTGACAGCACTCACTAATACCTATCTGCAAATGGAAATGGTCGACAACGGATATTATCGTCTCACGTGGCGCCGAATTATGGAACATGGCCGTGAAGATGATACGTCGGATGATCGATGCGGTGAAGCCTGTCCATACCAAATTTTGCATCGAGTCGATGCCATGGAGGATACCGAGCAGCCCTGATGAGTATCTGCGGCTGATAGAGGATGTGGATCGGTCTGAATTCGGTACCCACCTCGATGTGGTGAACATGATCACCTCACCCAAACGATATTTTTACAACGACGAGTTCTTGGAAGAATGCTTCCAAAAACTGCATGGAAGCATCGTAAGTTGTCACCTGAAAGATATCCGATTGAAACCCGAATATACCTTCCAATTGGAGGAATGTGCCTGTGGGGAAGGGGCATTGGACATCAAACTTTATACCCAATTGGCTACCGCAGAGGCTCCCGACATGCCGATGATCATCGAACACCTCACCACCGATGAGGAGTATGTGGCAAGTGTCAAGTATGTGCACCACCTCATCGCATAAATAGAAGTCAAACCTCCTTTCTCAAAAGAGTCAAATACGAGCATTTGAGTATACACAAAAAGGAAATGAAAAGAAAAACAGTAGTTTTCTTTTCGTTTCTCTTACATATTTTGTAACTTTGCACCCTCAAAATTGTTGAATTATTATTTTTTTGTAATGGCCAGTAACAAAATCGTAGGACTCAAGATCAAAAGTGTAAGAGAGTCTAAGAAACTCACTGTAGAGGAAATCGCTGAGCGTAGCGGTCTTTCGAAAGAACAAATCATCTCTATTGAGAGTGATCAGAACCTGCCCTCATTGGGGCCGCTGATCAAAGTCGCAAGGGCTTTAGGTGTCAGGTTAGGCACTTTCCTCGATGACAATGATGAACTAGGACCAGTGGTATGCAGAGCTTCTGAGCGTGCAGAAAGCATCAGTTTCTCTAATGATTCCGCTGACGCCCGCAAGCACATGGAGTATCATTCACTTGCCAGGCAAAAGGCAGGCCGCCACATGGAGCCGTTCATTATCGACATCCAGCCCAGTGAAGAGAAAAACTTCAAACTGTCTGCCCATGAGGGTGAGGAGTTTATCTACGTCATGAACGGCGAAGTGGAGATTGATTACGGCAAACAGAAATACATCCTCGCTGAGGGCGACAGTATCTTCTATGACTCCATCGTCATGCATCATGTGCATGGCGTGGCAGGAAAGCAAGCCAAGATACTCGCAGTAGTTTACATACCATTCTAACATCATGATTCAATTATCAGAACGTACACTCGGACAGTGGCTCGAATACTGGGCCGAGACCACCCCCGACAGGGAGTATATCGTCTATTCAGACCGCGACCTCCGCTTCACATGGAAAGAGTTCAACCAGCGTGTGGACAACTTGGCTAAGGGACTGATCGCCATCGGAGTAGAGAAAGGGAGTAATGTGGGTATCTGGGCCACCAACGTGCCCGACTGGCTCACTTTCCTTTATGCCACCGCCAAAATCGGTGCCGTACTCGTCACCGTCAATACCAACTATAAGCAAGCTGAGCTGGAGTACTTGTGCGAGAACTCCGATATGCACACCTTGTGCATCACCGACGGCACCTGGGAGTGCGACTATGTCGACATGACTTACAAAATGCTGCCGGAACTCAGAAACTGTGAGCGTGGACATCTCTCCAGCAAACGGTTCCCCTGTATGAAAAATGTGGTCTATATCGGCATGGAGAAATACCGCGGTATGTACAACACGGCGGAACTGCTGCTCCTCGGACAGAATATCGAGGACGATACGCTCCTAGAGATGAAGAAAAATGTCTCCTGCCACGATGTCGTCAACATGCAGTACACTTCAGGTACAACAGGCTTCCCCAAGGGTGTCATGCTGACCCATTATAACATCTCTAACGATGGTTTCATCACCGGTGAGAATATGGAGTTTACACAGGAGGACAAACTCTGTGTGTGCGTGCCGCTCTTCCACTGCTTTGGAGTGGTGCTCGCCACGATGAACTGCCTCACCCATGGCTGTACACAGGTGATGGTGGAGAAGTTTGACCCTCTCGTGGTGCTCGCTTCCGTGCACAAAGAGCGTTGTACCGCCCTCTATGGCGTGCCTACCATGTTCATCGCAGAGATGGGCCATCCCATGTTCAATCTGTTTGACATGAGCTCACTGCGCACCGGTATCATGGCGGGTTCGCTATGTCCTATCGAACTGATGAAACAGGTGAGCGAAAAGATGTACATGACCATCACCAGTGTCTACGGACTGACCGAGTCGTCCCCGGGTATGACACAGTCCAACATCCATGATACCTTTGAGCAGAGATGTACCACCGTGGGGCGCGACTTCCCATTTGTTGAGGTCAAGGTCCTGGATCCCGAGACGGGCGAGGAATGTCCCGTAGGTGTTCAGGGTGAGATGTGCTGCCGTGGATTCAACGTGATGAAAGGTTACTACAAAAATCCGGAGGCCACAGCTGAGGTCATAGACAAAAACGGCTTCCTCCATTCTGGCGACTTAGGTGTGAAAGACGAGGATGGCTACTACCGCATCACCGGACGTATCAAGGATATGATCATCCGTGGTGGAGAGAATGTTTATCCGAGAGAGATAGAAGAATTCCTTTATCATATGCCGGGCATCAGCGATGTGCAGGTGGCGGCCGTTCCCTCCAAGAAATATGGCGAGGAGGTGGGCGCCTTCATTATCCTGAAAGAAGGAGTCAAGATGGAACCGGAGGATGTACGCGACTTCTGCAAAGGAAAGATCGCACGCTACAAGACACCCAAATATGTCTTCTTTGTCGATCAGTTCCCCTTGACGGGATCGGGCAAAATACAGAAGTTCAAACTCAAGGAATTAAGTCTCCAGTTGTGCGAGAAAATGGGAATAGAGGTGATCTGACAGGTCACCTCTTTTTTTGCGATATTTCCTTTGTTATTTGATTTTGATTCGTGGCTATTGTTTTTGATTTTGTTTCATTGGAACATTTTTTGAGATTAGAAAACCAACAGGAGACAAAAAAACATTATCTTTGCGGACAAAGACTAAAAAACCATCATCATGAAAACAATCGTCCGACTTTGTACATTTTGTGCCGTTTTGTTTTTTTCCTCCATTGTCAAAGCCGCACAACCGTTTGTATGTTTTGAAAAAGGGGGCACTCTCCTCAATCAAAATGGGATAGTGACCATTTTTGTTGACAATCAATGTGAGAAAGGGGTGGTAAGGGCAGCCAATAACCTCTGCACAGACCTCAAGAAAGTATGTGGTGGGCAGTGTGTCATCACAGACCGGCGTGACGAGGCACGCATCGTGATCACTACAGACCCCAAGATGAAGGCACGCGAGAAATATGTCATCGACATCAATGACAACCGCATGACCATCACTGGCAGCGACAAACGAGGCACCATCTATGGCGTCTACGAGGTGTCACGGCAGATAGGCGTCTCACCTTGGTATTATTGGGCCGACGTTCCGGTGGAAAAACATGAGCATATTTGGTTGACCCCTGGCACATACACCGATGGTGAGCCTGCTGTGAGATACCGTGGCATTTTCCTCAACGACGAGGCACCTTGCCTCACCTCCTGGGTGAAAAACACTTTTGGCACGGACTTCGGCGGACATGAGTTTTATGAGAAGGTCTTTGAACTGATTCTGAGACTGAAAGGCAATTTCCTCTGGCCTGCCATGTGGGGATGGGCCTTCTATGCCGACGACCCGCTCAACTCGCAACTCGCTGATGAGATGGGGGTCGTGATCGGCACCTCGCACCATGAGCCCATGGGGCGCAATCATCAGGAATGGGCACGCCACCGCAGAGAGTATGGGGCGTGGAACTACAGCACCAACAAGCAGGTGCTGGACCAATTCTTCCGTGAGGGCATCGAGCGGATCAAAAACACCGACGATGTGGTGACCATCGGTATGCGTGGTGATGGTGATGAGGCGATGAGTGCAGAGGCAGACACTAAACTCCTGCTCGACATTGTCAACAACCAGCGCAAAATCATCAAAGAGGTGACCAAGAGACCTGCCAAAGAGACACCACAGGTGTGGGCCTTATATAAAGAGGTGCTCGACTATTACGACAAAGGCATGAGGGTGCCCGACGACGTGATCATGCTCCTCTGCGATGACAACTGGGGCAATGTGCGCCGTGTGCCCAACGCCAAGGAGCGCCAGCATAAAGGGGGATGGGGACTCTACTATCATGTGGACTACGTAGGAGCACCACGCAACTCCAAGTGGCTGAACGTGACACCGATACAGAATATGTGGGAACAACTCACGCTGGCCTATGAATATGGCATCAACAGCATGTGGATACTCAATGTGGGCGACCTCAAACCGATGGAATATCCTATCCAGCTCTTCCTCGATATGGCATGGAAGGGTGGGGAAGTCATACCCGACCACACGCTCGACTTCTGCCGCACGCAGTTTGGCGACGACCAGGCTGCAGAGGCGGCACGTATCCTCAATCTTTGCTGCAAATACAATGGGCGCATCACAGCGGAAATGTTGGACAGACGCACCTACAACCTGGCCACGGGCGAATGGCAGAAGGTGACGGCCGACTATACCCAGCTCGAAGTGGAAGCCTTGCGACAATATGCTACTCTCAAGCCGGAATACCGCGACGCCTACCAGCAGATCATCCTCTTCCCCATCCAGGCCATGGGCAATGTCTATCAGATGTATTATGCCCAGGCGATGAACCAGCAACTGTATCGAGAGGGCAACCCAGACTGCAACCTGTGGGCCGACCGGGTGGAACAGGCGTTCCGCAGAGATTCTGCCCTCTGTGCTGACTATAACCTCAAAATCGCTGACGGCAAGTGGAAAGGTATGATGACCCAGAAACATATCGGATACCGCTCGTGGAATGATGATTTCGGACCAAAGGATGTCATGCCCGCTGTCCAACGGATGGAGGTCCGTCCAGAGGGGAATGTGTTCTCCGAGCGCAATGGGATTGTGGCGATGGAAGCCGAGCACTATCACCATTTGAGCCAAGCGGCAGAAGCCACCTGGACCGTCATCCCATTTATGGGGCGCACACTCAGTGGTGTAACCCTGCGGCCCTACACCAAGGCGGTAGATGGCGCCGAACTGACTTATCAGTTTGAGACCGTCTCTGATATCAAAAAAGTACATGTCATCGTGAAGTCTACCCTCGATTACCTCAACAAAGGAGGCTTGTGCTATGAGGTGTCACTGGATGGCGGAACACCTGTAAAGGTGAACTTCAACGAAAAGCTCAACGAAAAGCCTGAAAATATCTACAGCATCTATTATCCCACTGTGGCAAAAAGAGTGGTGGAGAGTGTGGCGCAAGTGACGGGCCAACCAGGGACACATACACTGACGATACGTCCGCTCGACCCGGGCATCGTCTTTGAAAAGGTCGTGGTCGACTGTGGAGGCTATCAGCCCACCTATCTCTTTTTTGATGAGTCGCCCAGAAAGCAGAAATAGCAAAGAAGTAGCATGAAACATGTTTTTTCATATATTCTCGCGTTATGCTGCTGTGTCGTCGCTATGCCGGTACAGGCGGGCTCAGGACGCCTCTACACGGCAGGCATGATGTCGAGCAGTCTCACCGACTGTGTCATCCAGGATCACTACGGCTATATCTGGGTGGGCACACAATATGGCCTCAACAAATTTGACGGATACCGGTTCACCCATTATTTCACAGACAAAAATGACACCACGTCGATGCCCCACAATGATGTGTCGCCGCTCTTCTCTGACAGTAAACAGCGGTTGTGGGTGGGCACGGCACATGGTCTGTGCCGCTATGACTATGAGAACGACCGTTTCATACGTTATCCGTTGCCAGGCAATGTCACACCGCGTATCGACTGCATCATGGAGGACTCCGACGGCAATATCCTCTTCGGCACCTCTGGACTAGGCGTTTATGCCGTGCGGGCAGGTCAGGACATGGTCACACATGAGAAACAGTTCTCACAGCGCAAAGGACATGACTATGTCAATGTCCTCTTTGAGGATGGGCAGCGCAATATATGGAGCACTTATCAGACGGCGGCAATCACACGCATGAAAGTTCATGGCATGAAAGTATCCTCCGTCAAGGACTTCCAGTCGCCTTGCGGACCGGTCATCAAATTTCTCAAAAACGACTCCAGGGGTTTCCTCGCGGTCTGTATGTATGGCATCCTGAGGTATGACTACGCCAAGGGACAATTCTTCGACGCTGGCTATGACATGAAGTCGCTCGACAATAAAGTTTCTATACGTGGCGCACTCATCGACCATCAGGGAAACCTCTATTTGGCCACCTCAGGACAGGGGCTTTTTGTGATACCCTCCGGCAGTCGTGTGTTGAACAAAGCCGACAACCTGGACAGCCGCTACGGACTGGCCTCTGCCAATATCAACGATATCTTCGAGGACAAAGACCACAATCTGTGGCTTAGCTGTTATAAGAAGGGCCTTTATGAGATGAGCCAGGGCAAGCAGGCTTTCGAAACCTGGAAATTTGCCAACCAAAACTTGATCCTCGGCAGCAGTGTGTCGAGCATCGCAGCCGGAGAAAACGGCAGCGTGTGGTGCACGGTACAGAAAAGCGGGGTGTATCAGTTTGACAAAAACGGTGTCATCGCACCAGCACCGGCAGCACCCGCAGGAGCCAACTGCATCTACCGCGACCGCCAAGGACAGTTCTGGATCGGTAGTGAGACCACCCTCTATGCCTACAACCCTGTGACGGGAGCCAGTTCGCCACGCCTCCATGTGGACGGATGGGGCATCAATTGTATGACCGACGATGGCGAGGGCAATTACTATATCTGTAATTATGGCAAAGGCATGTGTGTCTATCATGCTGCGACTGGCGAGACCGAACAATATTCGATGTATCAGATCAGCCCTGATAAAGGTGGACTGTGCAATGACTGGGTCAAGGCACTGCACCTTGACAGCAGGGGGCTGTTGTGGATCGCCACGTCCAATGGCGTCTGCGTGATGAATCCTGAGGAGAAATATTTCAAGGTCTTTGGATGGAACTCGCAACTCCCTGGCCTGCAGTGTTTCTCGCTTTGCGAACAGGAAGACGGCACCATCCTCGTTGGAACGGAAAGTGGCCTGTATAGCTACAATCGGCAGGAAAACAAAATGACGCTCTTCCCAGGATCTCAACCGATAGAGAACTTTCCTATTTACGCAGTCATCAATTCCCGAAGCGGTGACCTCTGGATGAGCTCTGCCAATGGACTTTGGCAGTATGAGCAAAAAAGCAAAAGGTTCATCAGCCATGTCAGTGGCAACGGTCTGGAGAGCCGTGAGTTCGTGCTCGGGGCCGCTGTGAGGATGGCCGACGACCGCCTGTGCTTCGGCAGTCACGAGGGTGTCATCTCTTTTTATCCCGAAGAGGTGCGAGGGTCGATGACTGAATTGAGTGGGGATGTCTATCTCACCAATTTCATGATTGATGGTAAACCGGTGTGTTGCCTGAACGACCGTTTCAAGATACCTTACGACCAGAACTCCTTCACACTCGAATACTCCATGCTCAACTTCAAGAACATGGACAACCTGTGTTTCGAATACAGACTCAACAACGGCGAATGGGTCACACTCGACGAAGGGGTCAACAGCATCTCCTTCAATAGGATGAAGCCTGGCACCTACAAGATAGAGATGAGAGCCACACGCAACGGTGCCTATACATCTGGGTCGTCCATTGTCACCGTGGTGGTGAAGTCACCATGGTATGCCTCTACATGGGCCTATCTCTTTTACGCGCTCCTCGCTTTTGGAGCGATAGGGCTGGTATGGGCGTTCTTGGAGAGGAGACGAAAGGCCGACCTCGACGAGCAGAAAATGCGCTTTCTCATCAATGCTACTCACGACATCAGGTCACCGCTTACTCTCATCATGGGACCCCTGCAAAAACTCAAAAAACGCATCACCGACCCTGAGAGCATCAATGACATCAACACCATCGATAGCAACGCCAACAAATTGCTCTTGCTGGTCAATCAGATACTCGACGAACGAAAAATCGACAAGCACCAGATGCACCTGCATTGCTCTGAGGCGGATCTCGTGCCATTTGTCTCGGGCATCTGTGCCTTATATCAATATAATGCCCAACAGCGCAATATCACTTTCAATTTTGTGCATCAGGACAGTTCGTTGACAGCGTGGATAGACCGCATACAGTTTGACAAAGTGGTCAGCAATATCCTCTCCAATGCTTTCAAATATACCTTCGACGGGGGAGAAGTGACGGTGTCACTCGGCAAAGAGGGCCATGAGATTGTCCTCAAAGTCACCGACACGGGGATTGGTTTTAAAGAGGAGAATACAGACCGGCTCTTTGAGAGGTTCTATCAGGGAAAAACCTCCAGCGACTTACATATCGAAGGCACCGGTATCGGTCTCAACCTCAGCCGTGCCATCGTACAGATGCATGGCGGACAAATCAAGGCCTACAACCGCAACGATGGAAAACAGGGCGCATGTCTTGAAGTGCGTCTGCCTATGGGTAAAGAGCATCTCAGACCAGAGGAACTGGAGGACAGGGAGACTGTCGCCAAGACATCAGTCAAAAAGCAAGCGTCGCGCAACTTCCGCTTACTGGTGGTCGATGATGATACCGAAGTGGCCCGCTATATCAAAAACGAACTCTCCAACTGGTATCGCATTGACACGGCCCCCAATGGTCGAGAGGCTCTGAAAATGTTGCTCACGGGCAACGCCTACGACTTGGTCATCAGCGATGTGATGATGCCCGAGATGGACGGTATCACATTGCTCAAACAAATCAAAGGCAATACGCATATCAGCGACATCCCCGTCATCCTGCTGACATCAAAGGCTGAGGTGAGCGACCGCTTAGAGGGACTAAGAAAAGGGGCTGACGCCTATCTCTCCAAACCTTTTAATATGGAAGAACTGCATATCCTCGTTGACAACCTGGTCGATAATGTGCGCCGACTCCGTGGAAAGTTCACTGGAGCACAGACGCAGGAGGATAAAGTGGAGAAAGTGGAGGTGAAAGGCAACAACGACGCGTTGATGGAGCGCATCATGAAAACCATCAACGAGAATCTGCAAGACCCCGACTTCAACGTGGACAAACTGACTGAGGAGGTGGGACTGAGCCGCACACAGTTGCACCGAAAAATGAAAGAAATCACCGGCATTTCCACTGGCGAGTTCATACGTAATCTACGTTTGCAACAGGCGGCACGTCTCATCAAAGAGGGAAAAGTCAATATCGCACAAGTGGCTTATTCAGTCGGTTTCAACAACCAGACCTATTTCTCTACCGTCTTCAAAAAGTATTATGGGAAGACACCCACAGAATATGCGGAGCAAGCGGAATAGAGACAAAGGTCGCATCCTTTCTATCATTTACACCCTTCAAATGATACATTTTTTAGATATGAAACAATTATTAATTGGCTTGGAACGTTTTTTAGGCACTTGAAACAAATAATGATATACCTTTGCCATGACTAAATGTATAAAATGTTTAAAGAAACAAAATACAATCAAAAAATTGAATGTTTACAGCAACCTAAATTTTAAATAACTTAAAAAGAAATGCTATGTATGCGAACTTAAGAAAAACCATCTCTTTCGTGGGGCTATGCTCGTTGGGGCTGTTCTTTACCCCGCAAGTCGCTGCGGCCACACCAGATGCTGAATCGGTGAACGCCGTGCAGCAGGCCAAAAAAGTGACCGGACGTGTCAGCGACAAAGAAGGTACGCTCATTGGAGCCACCGTCATGGAGAAAGGCACCACCAATGGTGTCGTGACTGACTTCGATGGAAACTTCTCCATCAATGTGCAGCCGGGTGCCACACTCGTTATCTCTTATGTGGGATATGTGACACAGGAAATCAGGGTGGGCAATCAGTCCAACCTTAATATTTTACTTGAAGCTGAGGGCGGAAACCTCAATGAGGTGGTCGTCATCGGTTACGGTACACAGCGCCGTGAAGCCGTCACGGGTTCTGTGGCCAATGTCAATGGTGAGAAACTGAACCAGATCGCCGCTACCAACGCAGCACAAGCTCTGCAAGGACGTGTGGCCGGTGTGCTCATGACACAAACCTCTTCCAAACCAGGTGAGGAGATGCAGATCCGCATCCGTGGCCAGCGCTCACTGAGCGCCAGCAACGACCCGCTGATCGTGCTCGATGGTATCCCCTTCATGGGCCAGCTCTCCGATATCAATCCTGCTGACATCAAGTCTATGGATATTCTGAAAGACGCTTCCGCTACCGCTATCTACGGTTCCCGTGGTGCCAACGGTGTGATCATCATCACTACAGCCAAGGGCTACCAGGGAGCACCCGCCAAGGTGTCTTACAATGGATATGTTAGCTTCAAGAAGGTCTTCCACAAGTATCCCATGATGGACGGTCCCACGTTCTCGAAATTCCGCAAGTATGCTGGCTTGTACCAGAACTCCCTCGACGAGAGCGATGACACCAATACCGACTGGCAGGACCTCTACTATCAGACAGGTGTGAGCCACAGTCATGACGTGAGCGTGACAGGTGGTACCAATGGCGGTAGCTACAGCTTCGGCGCTGGCTACTACCATGACGAGTCTGTTGTTCCTACTGAGGGTTATGACCGTATCTCCGTACGCGGTAACTTCGATCAGATGGTCGGCAAGTGGTTCCGCTTTGGTCTGAGCACCAACAACAGCTACCGCAAGAATCAGGGTGTCAATGATATGTATGGTGTGCTGAGCAAGAGCCCCTTGGCCAGTCCTTACGATGAAGATGGCAACTTGAAGCGTTATATCTCTCTTCCTGCCGACGACCAGAGCGTTGTCACCAAGGAAACCGTAGAGCGTGATAAGGATGTGTGGTTGAATGAGAACAAGGGTATCGGTTCTTACAATACTCTCTTCGGTGAGTTGAAGTGCCCATGGGTAGAAGGACTGAGCTATCGCATTAACATCGGTTTGAACTACCGTTCATCAAAGGGTGGTAACTTCACCGGTACGGGTGTGAACAACAAGGACGAGAATGCTATCAACGGCGGTAGCATCTCTGAGAACCAGACTTACAACTGGGCTGTAGAGAACCTCGTCACCTACGACCGCATTTTCGCAGAGAAGCACAACCTGAATCTTGTTGGCATGTACTCTGCAGAGCAGACAACCTATGAGGCTACAGGTGCCAGCGCACAGGGCATTCCTGCTGATTATTTCCAGTACTATGCACTCGACAAGGCTACAGGCCAGGCCAACCTCACAGGTTACAACTACTGGCAGAGCGGTTTGATCTCCTGGATGGGTCGTGCGATGTATTCTTATGACAACAAGTACATGGCTTCTGTCGCCGTTCGTTCGGATGCTTCCTCACGCTTGGCCAAGGGTCATCAGTGGCATACCTATCCCGCAGTGAGCGCTGGTTGGAATATCTCACGTGAGAGTTTCATGGAGCCCATCACATGGGTCGACAACCTCAAACTGCGTGTAGGTTATGGTGAGACCTCCAATCAGAGTATCAACCCGTATTCCACACTCGGTGGACTCGCCGTGCGCAACTATAACTTCGGCAACACCTACAGGGCTGGATACTATGTGAATGCACTGCCTAACCCCGAACTGGGCTGGGAGTTCTCCAAGACTTGGAACTTTGGTATTGACTTCTCACTCTTCAGAGGCAGACTGAATGGATCTTTCGAGTACTACACTCAGAAGACCAACGATATCCTGCTCGACGTATCTCTGCCTTCAACTTCTGGTGTAAGCAGCTATACAGGTAATATCGGTAACACAGAGAACAAAGGTTTTGAGTTCACCCTGAATGGTGTCATCATTGACAACAAGAATGGATGGAACTGGGAGGCTGGTATCAACCTCTATGCAAACCGCAACAAACTGACCAAGCTGACAGGTGCCCTCGACGAGGACGGCAAACCTGCTCCTGATGAGGGCAACCGCTGGTTCCCCGGCCATCCTATCGACGTGATCTACGACTATGAGTATGTGGGTCTTTGGCAGAAAGGTGAAGAGGCTGCAATGAATATCCTGGAGCCAGGTGGCAATGTGGGTATGATTAAGGTGAAATACACTGGCGACTACGATGAAAATGGTCTGCCTACCCGTCAGATTGGTGCTGACGACCGTCAGATCATGAGTATGGAGCCAGACCTCATCGGTGGTTTCAATACGACTGTCGGTTACAAGAACTTTGACCTTACTGTGATTGGTGCCTTCCAGGTAGGCGGCAAACTGATTTCTGCCATCCACTCTTCCAATGGTTACCTCAACATGCTGACGGGTCGTCGTGGACAGCTCGACGTGGACTACTGGACAGAAGACAACACGGGTGCCAAGTATCCGAAACCCGGTGGCATCCAGAGCGGTGACAACCCCAAGTACGGTTCCACTCTCGGTTATTTCGATGCTGGCTACCTCAAGGTTCGTACCATCACCCTCGGTTACAACTTCGACAAACTGAGCGTCATCAAGAACTTCGGCATCAGCCGTCTGCGCCTCTACGCTACGATACAGAACCCATTCGTGCTCTTCTCACCGTTCAACAACGAGTGTGGACTTGATCCTGAGACCAACTCCTATGCCACTCAGAACACAGCTGTCGGTATCGATGGATACACTGGCAAGCACAGAATGCCTATCGTAGGTTACAACACTCCTGCCACACGCAACTTCCTCTTCGGTGTGAATGTCACGTTCTAATTGCAATTGAGAAACGATCATTGACTATATAATAAAGATATCAATATGAAAACGAAAAGTATAAAATATATCCTCGCTGCGGGCTTGTTGTGCTGTGGTCTATCCACTACTTTCACTTCCTGCTCCGATGTCCTCGACGAGCAGCCACGCAGTCAGTTTGACCCCACATTCTTTACCACAAAAGCAGGTATTGAGGGTGGTCTGACCTCTCTCTACGCTCACCTGCGCTATTTCTATGGCAATGGTTACTATCTGAACAGTTTGGAGACAGGTACCGATGAGTATACTTACGCACAGTCCGCTGATGGTAACTTCAAGGATGCCGACCTCTCCGGCGTAGGTTCGATGACTCCAAACAATAGTATCGCCGGTGGATGCTGGGGAACAGCTTTCGCTAATATCAACACCGCCAGTGGTATCATCGAAAATGGCGCCGAGGCTGGCATGGATGCCTCTCTGTTGGCAGAAGCTTATTTCTTCCGTGGCTTCGACTATTTCATCCTGGTGCAGACCTATGGTGGCGTGCCCCTCGACCTGGGAGCCGGTCCTCTGAAGTTCAATACCTCTACTGTTCGTACTTCTGTTCGTAACACCGTGCCTGAGGTCTATGCAGCTATCTTCGCTGACCTGGAGAAGGCTGTCGCTGACCTGCCTGAGTATCCCCGTCTCACTGGTACTGCTACGAAAAACCTTGCACGTCTGTATCTCTCCAAGGCTTACCTGACCTATGCTTGGTGGCTCCAGAACCCGAAGAATATTCCTACCTATCCTGAGTGCACACGTGATGCAGGACAGGCCAACAGCTATTTCCAGAAAGCTTATGATGTGGCTTTGTCGGCCATCTACAATCCTGGACCATATGCCCTGCAGCCTACTTTCTATGATGTCAACGTGGCTACCAACGACCGCAACTCGGAGATTATGCTCTACGCTGATCACGACGAAGATGAGAAGTTTGGTAACGGTGGCGTTGGCTATGGCTGGGGTAGCGGTGGCTCTCCTGAAAACTTCGCCTACTGGATGGAGACTTGGAACTACACTGAGATGACTGCCAAGGCTGCTTCTGGTGCAACCATCAATCCTATTCAGCGTGAGGCCGTGCAGGGTCTCGGCCGTCCTTGGACCCGTATGGCTCCTATCGCCGACAACTTCATGGAAGGTGGTGTGTGGGAAGATGCTGTCAAGGCTATCGACTCCCGCTACGACGCTACTTTCACTCTGCGCTATCACACCAACTGGCATAAGTCTGGCAACAATGAGCCTTTCGTTTACGGTGCCAACGGCATGCAGGTGGGACCCAACGACGTCTATTTCAGCTGGGTGCCTGAGAGCGAGGACAGCAAGATCAACTACACTGGTGCCGATGGTAAACTTGGCTTCGGTGAGATGCCTGATCGTCCCGACTTCGTGGTTGCTGTCAACCACATCAGCCGTAAGAAATACCCCATCAACTGGAAAATCGGTATCTACCGCACAGACAATAATGGTGGCTTAGGCAGTAAGGTGAATGGTGGTAGCCCACGTCCTTGGAACATCGCCAAGTACTCTGAGTTCTATCTCATCGCCGCTGAGGCTGCTGTGAAACTCAATAAGAACGAAGATGCCAGAAATATGGTCAATGTGCTCCGTGCCCGTGCCGGCAAGCAGACCTTCAGCCAGAATGACAATGTGGCTGTCTTTGTTGACCACTCCGCAGAGATGGTGGCTGCAACTCCTGCAACCATCACCATCGACTACATCCTCGATGAGCGTAGCCGTGAGTTCTGGGGTGAGGGATACCGCTGGTTTGACCTCGTGCGCACCCAGACCTGGAAAGAGCGTGCCTCCAAATATCGGATTGCTGGCAGTGGTTACACCGACAAGGATCTCGAGACCTTCACTCGTGATATCCCCGACGGTTACTATCTCCGTCCGATTCCGCAGGGTCAGCTCGATGGTATGATCATGTCTGATGAAGAGAAGAAAGCTTATCAGAATCCTGCATATAGGAATTAGTTTTTAGGTTATTTGTTTTTAGACAAGGGGCAGCACGATGGTGCTGCCCCTCTGTCATTTACGGTCCGAACATGAAAAATATAATATATTTTATTTTGGATTTCGATTGCCTTGCACTATCTTTGCAATTGCTTTCAACAAATTGAAATCAATAAGTACTCAGATAACAATGTGATGAAAAAGTGTTTGAATATCATCATAGGGTCGGTCATGGCCATGACCATCTTTTCGGGCTGCGGCATCTCCAACAAAGAGCAGAAAGAGAAGACCAGAATAGCGGCTGCTGAGGTGCGGCGGTTGGACTCACTGGCGTTTAAAATGGCTGTCACACCGACGCTCGACTGCCTCCCCTTGTTTGTGGCCAAGGATTACCGACTGTTTGACACTCTTGGCGTGCAGGTGCATCTCAAGGAGATGAATGCCCAGATGGACATCGACGAGGCGTTGAGGAAAGGACAAGTGGAAGGTGGCGTGACGGATGTCATGCGCGCCCAAAGACTCATGAGCAAAGGGGTGCACTTGTCGTATATCACTGCTACGAATGCTTACTGGCAGTTGTTCTCCAACAAAAAAGCGCGTATTAAGGAACTGCGGCAGTTGGGTGACAAGAAGATTGCCATGACACGCTATTCTGCCACAGACTATCTGGCCAATGTGGCAGTGGACAGTGTGAAACCCGACAACCCCGTGTTTCGCATTCAGATCAATGATGTCATCGTACGGCTGAAGATGTTGCTAAACAATGAGATGGACGCTGTACTGCTGCCGGAGCCTCAGGCCACCACGGCTCGTATAGAAAAGCATCCGATGCATATGGATTCCCGCAGCAAAGACCTGCGCCTGGGTGCTCTTGTGGTCACGGATCGTGTCAACAGGGATGAGCGTCGCCGACAACAGCTCGACGCTTTCAAAAAGGCATACGACTTGGCCTGTGACTCCATCAACCAGCGTGGGTTGAAACATTACGCGCGTATCATAAAAAAATATTGTCAGACCGATGACCGCACTGTGGCTGCGCTTCCCACACTCACTTATAGCCATATCACCCCTCCAAGGGAAAAAGACATCAGCAAGACCCAAAACGTCAAGTGGCGCACGCACTGAAAACAGAAAGAATAGAACATACCCATATGGACAGAAGCATCATTATCAATACAGCAAGTTGTATCCGTAAAAAACAATTGGGCGCAGCCCTCGATACCATCCAGCCCGTCAGTTCTGACAGAGCGTATGCGGTGATTTACGACCGTCTTGACCGTATCAGGGATGATTATGAACTGCTGAAAAACTACATGCTTCAAGGGTATGATGACCCACAGCGTGACGCACTGTACCAAGAGTTGCTTAGAAGGCTGCACAGACTGACAAGCGACGCCGACATGATATGGATGATACAAAACGATCCTACTATGTCGGCCACCTATAGCAGGGTGAGAAACACAGGCTTGACCGAAGATGTCATGAAGGCGAGAATGGAGGATTTTGTCAGTGAGGTGGCCATGTTGCAGTTGAATGACAACTCGCCTCAGGCCAAGCAGGGCATCTATCAGCGCCATCATGAGTTGATGAGTGCGGTGTTTGACACCATCATCGTCTCCATGCAGTGGGGGAGACATGATGCGGAGTTCTATACCTCACTGATTCTCTCACCCACCATCGACACCAACGATGCGGCTCTGATGATCAGCGCTGTCTCTCTCTCATGCATGACTCATTTTGACATGAGGAAGTTTGGCATGCTTCAAGAGGTGTACAAGGAAGCACAAGACGAGAGGGTCAGACAACGTGCGCTTGTGGGATGGGCACTGTCATTACATGGCAATCGTGAGGTCTATACCGAACTGAGTGAGCAGGTCACCACAATGTGTGAAGACGAGGAGGTGTCACGACAGTTGCTGGAGATGCAGATGCAAATGTATTTCTGCATGAACGCTGAGAAAGATAATGATGAGATACAACGGGATATCATCCCCAATCTGTTGAAGCACAACAATTTCGAGATCACACGCCTCGGTATTGTGGAGAAAGAGGAAGACCCCATGCAGGATATTCTCAACCCCGATGCCACCGACAAAGCCATGGACGAGGTGGAGCGCACCTTCCAACGGATGATAGAGATGCAGCGTAGTGGCTCCGACATTTATTTCGGTGGTTTCTCCAAAATGAAGAGACTGGCGTTTTTTTATAACTTGTCCAATTGGTTCTGTCCTTTCTATGTCGAACATCCACACCTGCTGAGTACGATACAGAAAATCGACAATGACAGTTTCTTGAAGAATATATTGCGCCACGGACCGTTTTGCGACAGCGACAAGTATTCGTTCACATTGGCCATGGGCAGCGTCATCGAAAAAATACCTGCCAATCTGAAATCCATGCTTGGAAGTGAAGAGATGTTTGGCCCAATCTCAAAAGAATATGCCGAAAAAACGCCTTCCAACATGAGACTCCTCTATCTGCAAGATCTCTATCGTTTCTTCAGACTGAGTGACTATAGGAAACCTTTCTTCAATCCCTTCGGAGGCACGGACGAGGGCAATGCCCTCTTCCTCGCTGGCAGTGTGCTGCGTCATACTGCGATAGACAAAAAAGTGCTACATTTGGGCAATTTCCTGCTCAAAAGAGGTAAAATCAAAGAGTTGCGCCGCCTGCTCGACAATTATCAGTATTTAGACTCTGATGCAACATATCTTTCTGTCAAAGGGGCATGCCTATTGCATGAGGGGGATTATCAACAGGCCATCTCATGTCTGTCTATGGCGGCAAGGATCAATCCTGCCAACAGAAAGACGGTCAGCCTGTTGGCCAGAACTTATCTCATGGCCGATCGGTATGAGGAGGCTGCTCAGGCCTATGCTCAGTTGTTGGAGGCACAACCCGATAACAAGAGCTATATGTTGAATCGCTGTATTGCGCTTATCAATTGTGGCCAACCCGCTGAGGCCGTTCAGACACTTTATAAGCTGAGTTTCGAAAATGCCGACGACCTCAATGTGACCCGCGTGCTGGCATGGGGACTGATGGCTTCTTCCAAGATGGAGCAGGCCGCAAAGGAGTATCGACGGCTGGCAGATGCAGGCCCCCTGACGGCGGAAGACCATCTCAACACAGGATATTGTGACTGGATCATGGGTGAGGTGAGAGAGGCTGTCAGACATTTCAGGCAGTATCTGTCAACAAGCAGTGAGGCGAAAAGAAAAGAGGGTATCCTCTCGCAATTTGTAAGAGACAAGGCCGTATTGGAGGCCAACGGCGTCTCTGAAAACACTTTTTTCATCATGGCCGACCTCTTGGCATAATTTTTCTCTGTTTTTCATGCAAGTTTTTGCCATTTTTTTGTTTATATAATATAAAGTGGATTTAAACACATAAATAATGTCTCGAAAAATGCTTCAAACGGTGCTCACCGTCCTGGGTCTTTTCCTTGTGGTGGTGATGTCATCGTGTTCTGACATGTATGACAGTGAAACCATCTTAGACCCAAGCAATAGTCCGATAGACAAAGGAGTCAGACCTTATCTGGGAAGATATGAGGGTCAGTGGATCGTCAACAGACAGTCTGCCGAGAAGGCTAACGCTGTCATTGACACCCTACTCAAGGTCAGCCAGCTGCCGCAGAAAGAGATACTGAGTGCCATCCTCGATGATCGCGCGCTGGCTGAAGCCACAGCCCACACGGTATATCATAGTTGTCAGATTCATTATGAGTTTGTGGGTTTCTCTGAGTCGTCAGCCTATTTCTGCTTTCAGCCGCAGCCACTGGTGTTCAATACCTCTTTCGGAGGCCATACCTATGTGGTCAGGCTGTATTTCGACATTGAGGCCTCCGCAATGGTGTACAATCAGTCGAGAGAGAATATGACCGCCACGTTTAAAATCAACAAGGTGGAGATGGCAGATCAAAACGATGGCAGCGCAGCGGTCAACCATACGTACAATACTGATATGGTCATCACATTCAGTGGCAATCAACATTAAAAGAAGACCATTGTGGACACGGAGCAGCAGATTTTGGCTAAAATACTACAAGGAGACAGGAAAGCGATGGCTTCGCTCTACCATCTCTATGCTGGCTATGCCACTGCTGTCACACATCGTTACCTGTCGCATACTGCCGACGCAAGGGATGTGCTTCAGGAGAGTTTCCTTAAGATATTCGCCAATATTCGGCATTTCCATTACAAGGGAGAGGGGTCTTTGAAAGCGTGGATGCTTCGGATTGTCTCCAATGAGGCCATCAATAGTTTGAGAAGTCAGGCCAAAGTCTCTTTCACCGATGAGTTTCCTGATGAGATGGAGGAGGTAGAGCCGGAGGTGGAGGATATCCCTCCTGAGATGATCAACAAAATGGTAGGGCTATTACCGCCAGGGTATAGGGTGGTGCTCAACTTGTTTGTGTTTGAACACAAGTCACATAAAGAGATTGCCCAACTGCTGGGTATCAAAGAAGACACTTCAGCTTCGCAGTTTTGCAGGGCAAAAAAAATGTTGGCAAAAATGATTAAAGACTATCAAAATCAGAGATATGACAAAAAATAACGACTGGATAGAACAACTGAGGGACAAAATGGACGGCTTCCAGGAGCCGGCCCCCGATGGACTGTGGCAGGACATAGAGGCCGCACTTTCTCAGGATGCTCAGCAGCCACGTCATACTCTGATATCTCAGGATGCTCAGCAGCCACGTAGCGCTCTGATCGTCCCCATCAGAAGGTGGACTGTTGCTGCGGCTATTGCCGCTGCCCTCATTGGGGGTGCGACCTGGTTTTATAAGGACATAATACAATCTAATAACCTAACCGAAACTTCGAAGCAAGTCGGGTCTGTGACAGATCTGGCTGCTCCGGAGTCTTATGTCCAGGCTGGTACCCCTCATGATGATCTCCTGGCGGAGAACTCAGCACCCTCTCCTCAGCAAGTGACGGTTTCTCCGGCACAACCCACTGGAGTGCAGCCAGCCCCCTCTTCTTTGCAGGAGTCGGCTTCGTTGTCACAATCCCCTGAGGAGCAGCCTGCTCTGCCTTCTTCTCCGAAAGAGCCGGCTTCGGCATCGCAACCCATTGTGGAGCAGTCCGCCATCTCTTCTCAGCAAGAGCCAGCTTCGTCGTCACAACCCTCCAAGGCACAGCCCTCCAAGACAGAGAAGGAGATTCTCCGTGCATTAGAGGAAGCAGAGAATGACGCTCACCGGAAGCCCGTCCGCTACGGTGTCAATCTATACGCAGCCAATGACCTCATCGGCATCAGCAACTCAAGTACGGTGGTCAATTATACCATGGCGCCAGGTTTCTATGGTTTTGACACAGACAATGAGACAACGGTCAAGGAGCCAGTGAGAAACTACAATGAGCATAGCAAGCACTATCAGCCATATTCCATCGGACTGACAGGCAGAATAGGTCTGACTGACAGGTGGTCGCTCTCTACAGGTCTGGTCTATACGCGGCTGCGTTCTGATTTCACCAGTACCATGGGAGGTGCTACACTCAAGCAAAAGCAGACGTTGCATGAGATAGGTATACCCCTCAATGCGATGTACCGCGTGTGGAGCAATCAGCATCTGGTGGCGTATGCGGTTGCAGGAGGGCAAGCCGACTTCAACTTCAAAGCTACTTTGGAGACGGATGGCGTCAGTAAGGATATGGATAAGGACCGTGTGCAATGGTCGGTCAATGCAGGCATCGGTGCTCAATACAATTTCATCCCCTCATTGGGTATCTATTTAGAGCCTGGCGTAAAATATTATTTCGACAATGGCAGTCCATTGGAAAACACCTTCAAGGACAAACAATGCAATTTCAATATTCAGTTTGGTATCAGATACAACATCGGTGAATGATCTCTCATTCACCGATGTTGTTTTACCTCCCCTCCTTTGGAGGGGTTGGGGGAGGTTTTTGGAGGGGTCGGGGGAGGTTTTTGGAGGGGTTTACGAATTCATGGTCAACAGGAATTCTTCGTTGTTGCGGGTGTTGAGCATGCGGTCGTGGATGGTGTTCATCGCCTCCACTGAGTTCATGTCAGCGATATGCTTGCGCAGGATCCACATGCGGTCGAGGGTTGTACGGTCTTGCAACAGGTCGTCGCGACGTGTACTTGAAGCCACCAAGTTGACAGATGGGAAGATGCGCTTGTTGGACAGGGTGCGGTCGAGCTGCAGCTCCATATTGCCAGTACCCTTGAACTCCTCGAAGATCACTTCGTCCATCTTAGAGCCGGTGTCAATCAGGGCTGTGGCGATGATAGTCAGCGAACCGCCGCCTTCGATGTTGCGGGCTGCACCGAAGAAGCGCTTGGGCTTCTGAAGCGCATTGGCGTCGACACCACCGGTAAGTACCTTGCCACTGGCAGGCGACACGGTGTTGTATGCTCTTGCCAGACGGGTGATGGAGTCTAAGAAGATCACCACGTCGTGGCCGCATTCCACCATTCGTTTTGCTTTCTCCAGCACGATGCCGGCTATCTTCACATGGCGCTCAGCAGGCTCGTCAAAT
This sequence comes from uncultured Prevotellaceae bacterium, assembly GCA_902780635.1. Lineage (GTDB taxonomy): Bacteria > Bacteroidota > Bacteroidia > Bacteroidales > Bacteroidaceae > Prevotella. The sequence continues at coordinate 56,510 of CACZGH010000030.1, read as the reverse complement.
GTAGAGGCAATCACCTCGGCATTGACGGTGCGTGCCATGTCGGTCACCTCCTCAGGACGCTCATCAATCAGAAGCATCATCAGATAAGCTTCTGGGTGGTTGGCGGCGATGGCGTTGGCGATGTCTTTCATCAAGATGGTCTTACCAGTCTTGGGTTGTGCCACAATCAGCGCACGCTGGCCTTTGCCGATAGGGGAGAAAAGGTCTACCACACGGGTGGAGAGGTTGGTGGTCTCACGGTCACCACACAGATTGTATTTCTCTTCAGGGAAGAGGGGGGTGAGATGCTCAAAGGGGATGCGGTCACGCACCTCTGAGGGCTTACGGCCATTGATTTTGTCAATGCTCATCAATGGGAAGTATTTCTCGCCGTCATGGGGTGGACGTACATGGCACTCCACCACATCGCCCGTCTTTAGACCATAATGCTTGATCTGCATGGTCGACACATATACGTCATCGGGTGATGACAGGTAGTTGTAGTCGCTGGAACGCAGGAAACCATATCCGTCGGGCATGATTTCCAGCACACCGTTGGCTACAATGATGTTGTCGAAATTATAAGGTGTCTTTGAGTTGTTGTCGTTCAGAACTGGTTGTACAGTGCTCTGGCTGGTGCTGACAGGGGTGGTGGGGTTGTCGAAGATGTCATAGCTGGGCAAGGCTCCTTGGTCTTCGATAGGAAGGTCGACGATGGGGATGAAGTCTGTGCCGTCACCGGGGTCTCCTTCCCAGATGCCGTCGGGTGTCTCGCGCTTGTCTTCATTGGCCTCGTTGTGGGCGTTGACTTTGGCCTGCAACTGTGCCAGAAGGTCGTTCTTATTGTCATCTTCCTGACTGTCTGAGGTGAAAGTGGCTTCAGGCACGGTGTAGACGTCTTCGTTGGCCACAGTCTCTGCAGGTTCTGCCTCAGCGGTTGGGGTGGGGTCAAGGCCCTCTGCCGGTGTCGGTGTAGTCTCTGGCTGCTCGGCATCGGCAGCACTTTCAGGTGCCACAGCCTCGACGGTTTTCTCCTCCTCTGCCACTTGCTCTGCAGCGGCAGCCTCCTGGGCAGCGGCAGCGGCGGCTAACGCTTCTTTCTCAGCTTTCGACTTACGGCCACGCTTGGCGGGAGTAGCTTTTTTCTCAACAGCTGGCTCTGTCTCTTGAGGTTCCTCTGCTACTGGTGTGGGCAACTGGTCTTTGAAAAGTGGCATAGGCTCACTGGATACTTTATTCTTTTTCGTGTCAAAGTTCTCTCCTTCCTTGCCGTTCACACTGTATACTCTGTCTGTGTCTTTCTTGACGATTCTCACTCTTTTGCGCTTGGTGCTGCTGGCACTGTTTTTGGTGCCCTCAACGACGGCTTGTCTGTCAAGAATCGAATATATGATGTTTTCTTTTGTGTCTTCCGATTTGAATTCTGCCTCCAACTGATGTGCGATATCCGCCAATTCGCTGATATCTTTCGATAATAACTCGTCTTTGCTGTACATATAAAAAATGTAATATTGATTGTGAATAACGGACTTTCAAGATGAGAAAATCCGGCATGTTTTAGAAAAACTGTGCAAAGATAATCAATTTATGTGGATTCTCCCGCAATCAACTCCACTTTTACCTCCAAATTAACAGATTTTAATAAGTTGCTAAAACCAAAAAAAGTTAAGGAGTTAAGCATTCTTTTCTTAACTCCTTAACTTCAAGAAATTTAGGACACATCGTTGTAGCTCACAATGCTACATTTCACCAATATCGACTGGTTGTGTTTCTCTTTAAAGCGGTTCATACTTCAGACCGAACACGTCAGCGACGGCCTTGTAGACCACTTTGCCTTCCACGATATTAAGGCCTTTGGCCAGGGCTGGGTCGTCTTTGCAAGCTTTCTGCCAACCTTTGTCGGCTAAGGCCACCACATAACGTAGTGTGGCATTCGTCAGTGCGAGGGTCGAGGTGTAGGGCACAGCACCGGGGATATTGGCCACACAGTAGTGTACGATGCCATCCTCTATGTAGACGGGATCACTGTGGGTAGTGGGGCGGGAAGTCTCAAAGCAACCACCTTGGTCGATAGCCACATCCACAAGCACGGTGCCTGGCTCCATCAGTTTCAGCATTTCGCGGGTGATGAGGTGTGGGGTCTTGTCACCCGGCACCAGCACGCTTCCCACCACGATGTCGACCGTGGGCAGTTGCTGGCGGATATTGTGCGCAGAGGAGTAGAGCGTATGTACATTGGCGGGAGTCTCAATGTCGAGTTGGCGCAGGCGGGGCAGGGAGATGTCGGCGATGGTCACTTCGGCTCCAAGACCGGCAGCCATGCGGGCTGCTGCCTCGCCCACGACGCCGCCACCGAGCACTAACACCCTTGCAGGACTGACACCGGGCACACCGCTGATCAATTTGCCTTTGCCTCCTTTGGTCTTTTGCAGGTAGTAGGCACCGTTGAGTGTTGCCATACGACCCGCCACTTCGCTCATGGGCTGTAGCAGGGGCAGTGTGCCATTAGGCAATTGCACGGTCTCGTAGGTCAGACATACCGCACCGCTCTTTAGCATGGCGTCTGTCAATTCTTTTTCACATGCGAAATGGAAATAGGTGAAGAGCAGCTGGCCCTTTCTCACCAACTCATATTCTGGCTCTATAGGCTCTTTCACTTTGACAATCATGTCACATTCACGATACACCGCATCGATGGTGGGGAGGATACGAGCTCCAGCACTGATGTATTCTTCATCACTGAAACCGCTGCCCTCACCAGCTGTGTGTTGCACACTTACTTCATGACCACGGCGCGTGAGTTCTGCCACACCCGAAGGGGTCATACCCACACGGCTCTCATTGTTCTTAATCTCTTTTGGAATTCCTACTTTCATAGTCTGCGGATTTAGGTTAAACGTTTTTGCAAATATACGAATTATTTTGATAGGTTTGTTCAAAAAAGACCTTTAAAAAATTGTTAAATTTTCTCGGATGAGAATGGATTACCATGTCGCCGGCCACTTTAAAGTTTCGGTAGTCCAAAACTTCTTGTTGTGAAGGAGTTAAGAAGTGAGCTCATCCCTCAAAATCGGCATCGTCATACAGCGTGCACCTCCGCCGGCACGAGGCAACTCAGCCCCGGGGAAGGCGGCCACGAAATGCTTGTAGTCTTCCATGTTGACCTTTCCGCTGATGATGTCCTCTGCATTGAGGATGGCGAAACCGGCACGGTCCATGGCGTCGATCGTATGTGTGTTGCGGCGATAACCCATCACCTGTCCGTCGCCTAAACAGAAAAAGTTGGCACCACTGTGCCACTGTTCGCGCAACTGCACCCATGAGTCACTGCCACCGCAGATCACGGGCTCGATATCCCAGTCTAAATGGCGCAGTCCGTCTACCATATTGGGCATCTCCCGGTAACTGATTTTGCCGTGGTTGATGCTGATCAGGGTGGTGGCTTTGTTGGAGAACAGTCCTTGCTTTTTCAGCATGGGTTCAAAAACCATGCAGTGGTGACTGGACAAGAAAGTGAAGACCATGTCGAGATGGATAAACGACTCAGGCTCCATAGGCATTTCCTGAACAAGGATATTGAAGTGATCACGCTCGCGGGCGAAAGTCTGGACCAGATAGTCGATGCCTTTGGCGTTGGTGCGGATACCTTCACCGACACATAGTAGGTCGGGAGAAGCGATGTGGATGTCACCGCCCTCGGTGCGGGCCCAGGGGTTGCGCGTGGTGGCGTTGAGGGTGTCGACACCGAAAAAGTGATGGAAGATGGCGTCGTAGATAAGGGTCTCACGCTCACGCACCTCAAAGCTCATAGAGTTGATGAGCACACGGTCGTAGATGGTCGACGAGGCATCGCGGGTGAAGAGCAGGTTGTAGAGGGGTTTGAGCAGATAGCGGTCGTCGGAGAATCCGTCCCAGTGCTCTTTCTCGTAGCCCTCAATCAGGATCTTGGCCAGTGCCGCACTGTCCAGTTCCATCAGGTAGTCAAACAGTCCGTGGTTCACCTGTTGCTGCTGTGAGATGCGGCGGTCGTGGCGCAGACACTCTCTCACCAGACGGCGACGGATGTTCTCATTTCTCAGAAGCACTTCCAGGATATCCTCTACATAATAGACTTTCGTCCAGCGCTCCAGAATGCCGCTGAACAAGCCATACTCCGTGTCCACAGTAGGCTTGTCGAGGATATCACTATAGAGGGCCTGCGCGGCATTGAGGGGCGTCATTCGCTCAATCTCTATGCCGGGCCGCCGGAGCAGTACCGCCCGCAGGCGGCCTGTCTCCGACGTGACATTCACTTTACAGGGTAGGGTGGTTTTCGGACTCATTTCATGTAAGAATAACGGTAGTCTGTGGGAGAGACAAGGGTCTCTTTGATAACACGGGGGATGATCCAGCGGATGAGGTTGAACTCTCCACCGGCCTTGTCGTTGGTGCCACTGGCTCGGGCTCCTCCAAAGGGTTGCATACCGACTACAGCGCCCGTAGGTTTGTCATTGATGTAGAAGTTGCCGGCAGCATAACTCAGCTGTTCGGTAATCTTCTCCACAGCCAGACGGTCACGGCCGAAGACGGCACCAGTAAGGCCGTAGGGTGAGGTCTCATCGCAGAGGCGTACTGTCTCTTCCACTTGGTCGTCATCATAGGGATAGACTGTGAGGATAGGACCGAAGATCTCTTCTTCCATCGACTTGAAACGTGGGTTGCTGGTCTCAATGACAGTAGGCTCCACAAACCAGCCTTTGGTCTTGTCATAATGTCCTCCTAATACAATCTCTGCGTCGGCTGCCTCACGGGCGTAGTCGATATACGACTGACACTTGTCGAAGGAGGCTTCGTCGATCACTGCGTTGACGAAGTTCATCGGGTCTGTCACGTCGCCCATCTTGATCTCAGAAGCCATGCGCTTGATGCCGCTGAGCACTTCGGGCCATAGGCTCTTGGGGATGTACATACGGGATGCGGCGGAGCATTTCTGTCCTTGGAACTCAAAGGCTCCGCAGAAGGCGGCAGTGGCCACGGCAGAGGCGTCGGCAGAGGGATGCACGAAGATGAAATCTTTGCCGCCGGTCTCACCCACAAGACGAGGATAAGAGATGTAACGGTCGAGGTGGGAGCAGGCTTGCTGCCACAGACTCTTGAAGGTGGCGGTGGAACCTGTGAAGTGGATGCCTGAGAAATACTTCGATTGGGTGGCCACTTCGCCGATGAGGGCACCGCTGCCAGGCAGGAAGTTGACCACACCGTCGGGCAGTCCGGCTTCTTTGTAAAGCTGCATCAGATAGTAGTTGCTCAGCAAGGCGGTGGTGGAGGGCTTCCAGAGGGCCACATTGCCCATCAGGGCGGGGGTCATACAGAGGTTGGAAGCGATGGAGGTGAAGTTGAACGGGGTGACGGCCAACACAAATCCCTCCAACGGACGATATTCGGTGTGGTTGAGTTGCCCTACACCGTCTTTGGGTTGCATGCCATAGATCTTGGAGGCGTAATAGACATTGTAACGGAAGAAGTCGATGGTCTCACAGGCGGAGTCGATCTCTGCCTGGAAGAAGTTCTTGCTCTGACCAAGCATGGTGGCGGCATTCATGATGGGGCGATATTTGGTGGCCAGCAACTCGGCCATCTTCATCACGATGGCAGCACGGGTGGTCCAGGGGGTGCGACTCCAGGTCTTCCAGGCTTCCATGGCAGCCTCGACGGCCATCTCCACTTCTTTCTTGCCCACTTTATGATAGGTGGCGAGCACATGGTGATGATCGTGAGGACAAGTCACCTGGCCGGTGTCTCCCGTCCGTATCTCTTTGCCACCGATGATGATGGGGATGTCTACTACTGTGTTGAGCTGTCGCTCCAGTTCTTGCTCAAGGGCAACACGTTCCGGCGAACCTGCCAGATAGGTTTTTACTGGCTCATTGGCCGGCATCGGGAAAGTAATTACTGAATTATTCATTGTTTGTGGTTTTAAGGTTATTTTTCAAAGATTTCGGCGAGCATGCAGCGGGCGCTGCCACCACCGGCCGTTTCGATGGCATGGATGTCAGGTGAGATGATGCGCACATATTTCTCTAAAAGAGAGAGTTGTGTAGGCGTGAGGACAGCTCTTGCCGTGGCACTCATCACTAGGAGCTGTTCTCCATCGCGGTTGTTCACCTCCAGCATGTTTCCAGCGAAGTGGTTCATCTGCTCATAACTGATTTCTACGATTTCTTTGCCAGTGCGCTGCAGGGTTTGTCTCAGTAGCTCTCGCTTGGAAGGATCGCTGATGGAGTCTAAGCAGACCACGGCGTAACCTGTGCCAACGTGCATCATGACATTGGTGTGGTAGATGGGGATGTCGTTTTCGTCGGTACTGTCGAAGAGCAGACACTCATACCCTAGCAGGCGGGCCCACTCTCTGACCACTTTTTCATGGGTGCGGGGTGAGACACAGGCGTAAGCGATGTGGTGCTCTCTATCGAGCACCAACGAACCGGTGCCCTCCAGATAGAGGTGGTCTTTCTCATAGCGGGTCAGGTTGATCACCTCGTCGTAGTCCTGCAAGTTGATCATCTGCAACAGTTTGTCACGCTCTAGCCGACGGTTGTTCGCAAACATAGGATAGAGCACCAGTGTGCGCCGTTCTCCTTCACAGTGGGTGGAGAAGCAATTGTTGGGGAAGATAGAGTCGGGAGTGAATGGCTCGGGTGTGTCTTGCAAGACATCTACATCGACACCATTCTCACGAAGCAGTGCGACGTAGGCGTCAAACTCGTTGACGGCTTGACGCTGAGTGCGCAGCGCTTCTTCTGCGCTCTCGCTTTTTTGCTGGAACGCGTTATTGGTGGCGGTCTCTTCGTTGAAGCCAAACCTGACAGGCCTGACCATCAACAGATGATGGGTGGTTTGCATGGCTGGTTATTTTCGCTATTTGATGTTGGCTTTTCGCTTTTCGCCCGGAATCCCCGGAATGCCCGGAAAATCCAGAATCTCCGGTCCCCGGGAAATCCGTCCTTCTATTTCATTTCCTCAAAGGTCTCCTTGATGATGGCGATGGCCTCCATCAGCTGACGCTCGTTGATGATGAGAGGTGGAGCGAAACGGATGATATGGTCGTGGGTGGGTTTGGCCAGCAGACCTTTCTCCATCATGCGGATGCAGATGTCCCATGCGGTCTTGCCTTTGACGGGTTTGGTCACGATGGCGTTGAGTAAACCGCGGCCACGCACTTGTTCAATAAACGGTGAGTCGATTTTGCTTACTTCCTGACGGAAGAGCACACCCATTTTTTCGGCGTTCTCTACGAGGTGCTCGTCCTTGACCACTTTCAATGCTTCAACAGCCACTCGTGCTGCCAAGGGGAAACCTCCAAAAGTGGAACCGTGCTCTCCGGGTTTGATATTAAGCATAATGTCATCGTCAGCCAGACAGGCGGAGACGGGCAATACACCGCCACCAAGTGCCTTGCCGAGCACGACGATGTCGGGGCGCACACCGTCATGCTCCGAACAGAGCATACGGCCGGTGCGGGCGATACCGGTCTGTACCTCATCGGCGATGAACAGCACGTTGTGCTGATGGCACAGGTCATAACAGGTCTTCAGATAGCCGTCGTCGGGCACGAAGACACCGGCCTCGCCCTGGATAGGCTCAGCGAGGAAGGCACATACCTCGTCGCCATACTCATCGAGAGCCTGTTTCAGCGCTTTGGGGTCGTTATAGGGAATGCGGATAAATCCAGGGGTGAGCGGACCGTATTGGTCGTAGCTGCTGGGATCGTTGCTCATGGTGATCACGGTCACGGTACGACCATGGAAGTTGCCCTCACAGCAAATGACCTTGACATGGTCGTTGGCGATGCCTTTTTTCACGACACCCCAACGGCGAGCCAGTTTGAGGGCAGTCTCCACACCCTCGGCGCCGGTGTTCATCGGCAACACGCGGTCATACCCGAAATACTCATGTATAAACTGTTCGTATTCGCACAGGGCATCGTTGTAAAACGCACGGGAGGTGAGGCAGAGCAGGTCGGCCTGGTCCTTCAGTGCTTTGACGATACGTGGGTGGCAATGGCCCTGGTTAACAGCGGAATAGGAGGACAGAAAGTCAAAATACTTTTTCCCTTCCACATCCCACACGTAGATGCCTTCGCCGCGGTGGAGTACCACGGGCAGCGGATGGTAATTGTGTGCGCCATAACGCTCCTCGTATTCCATCAATCGCTCACTGGCTGTTTTCGGGGTGGGGGAAATCATCTCACTTCCTCCATTCTTAAGATTGTCTGTAGTTGTTTTCATAGTAGCAAAATCTATATTTTATCTATAATTATGCAAAAATACATTTATCTGTCCAAAGTGCCATATTTTTCTTGCTAAATAATGTTAATGTCTCAGATTTGCATTATCTTTGCAATAACGTAATAAAAAATGGCTTTATGCGATGTTTACAAGATATAGTGATTCACTCTGACTCGCAACTGATGAACTTCATCAGCCAGATAGGATTTTTACCTTTATTAAATAGCGGGATTTACGGCTTCTCTGCAGAAGATTTGGTGGACGATGACTGTCGGTATACCTATTTGCCTGATGGTGGATGGGACTGGCCTCTGTGGAAATGGAAAGGCTCTGTCGTGACAGAGGGACCATGTGTCTATGGCAAGTTTTTTGACAAAAAAGCGGGATTCATCAGCATGGAGTGGTGGCCCGACTTCTACAATTATCGTCGTAGCGTGCATCCTGCTCCGTCAGAGGGCTCGATAGAGGAGGCCATTCTGCTGACCTTGCAGGAGCAGGGGAGCATGATCACTCGTGAACTCAGGGCGGCGTGTGGTTTTAATGGCATCAAGATGCGCAGTCGGTTTGACGCATACGTCACCAAACTGCAGATGGCATGCCGCATCGTGACAGAAGATTTTGTGTATCCGATCGATAAGCATGGCCGGGAATATGGTTGGGGGTGGTCGCTGCTCACCACTCCTGAGCAACTTTATGGTCGGGATGCTTGCCAGTGTTCATGCACACCTGAGGAGTCTTTCCAGCGTATATACAGCCACCTGTGCAAGATACTGCCAGAGGCTTCTGAACACCAAATCTTGAAACTGATAAAATAAGGTAGAATGGAATATGTGTTGATCATTGCGGCTGTGGTGCTCGGAGGGGTCATCGGTTATTTGGTGGCGCACGTCAGACTGACCGAAGAAAAGGCGCTTTTGATAGGTGTGCGCGAGAAACTTCAGTCAAAAGTAGACAGTTTGACCGCGCAGTTGGCTGAGGAGAAGACGGAGTTCGCGGCTGAGAAAGAAGAGATCAAAACAGAGGCTCTGCAACGCATCGACCAACTGCGACAACAGTATGATGACCAACTCGATGAACTGCGCGACATGCAGGACCGACAACTCCAACAGCACTCCGTGTTGCTCAGGGAGCAAATCAACAGTGCCTCAGAGCATATCCTCAAGCGACGCTCCGCGGAACTGTCAGACAACAACAAAGACCAGCTCGCCGCTATCCTCGACCCCCTGCGAGAGAACATCCGCCAGATGCGTGAGGCGGTAGAGAAAAGCGACCGGGAGCACGCCACCACCATTGCCCGACTGGATGCGAGTATCAGGGAAAATCTGCGACAGGCACAGGAAGTGGGGGAGAGGGCTGACAAATTGGCACAGGCGCTGACCAGTGAGAATAAGACCCAGGGCAATTTCGGTGAACTGCGCCTCAAGACGCTGTTGCAGAACATGGGACTGGAGGAGGGCGTACAATATGAGGAGCAGGTGACCATGAGGGATACCAGCGGTGCCACCATCCATGACGATGAAGAGGGGAGAAGACTGCAACCTGATGTCATCCTTCACTTCCCAGACCGCAGAGATGTGATTATCGACGCCAAAATGTCGCTCAAAGCGTTTGAGGATTATTTCAACGCTCCGTCTGAAGAGACCAAGGCCATCGCCTTGCAGCGGCATCTCGACTCGATGAGAAACCATGTGAGGGAACTGGCTCGGAAAAACTATAGTAAATATTTGGAGAATGGGCACAACAAACTAGACTTCGTGCTCATGTATGTCTTCAGTGAGAGTGCCCTCCAATTGGCGCTCTCTCAAGCACCACAACTGTGGAAATGGGCGTATCAACAAGGGGTCATCATTGCGGGTAGCCAAAATCTCTATATGATCCTCAAAGTATTGGAGATGACCTGGCGACAGGTGCGACAGGCTGACAATCAGGAGGCTATCATGAAAACAGCCGACGAACTCATCAACCGTGTGCAACTCTTCTACGAGCGACTCATGGCTGTCGATGAGCAGTTGGACAAAACCCGCGAGGCTTTCGACGACCTGCGCCGCTCCACCGCCAACGACGGCAAAAGCATCGTCACCTCCGCCCGCCAACTCATTGAATACGGTGCCAAGGAAAATCCCAAACGCAAACGTCGGCTGATGGAGTGAGATGCTCGCCAACTCGTTAGGTCTATTTCTACGGCTGACAAATTGGCACTGGCATCACCATGAGTTGCTACATCATATTGACTTGCAACATCGCTTTTTGAAGGCGCATGATGAAGATTTCTCATAAAATCGTCATCATCTCAATTTTTATTTGTAATTTTATCGCCGAAAACAAACCACACAATGATATGACCACCAAAGACTCCATCAATACCTATTTAAAAGATATCGCACAAGTGTCGCTCCTTACTGACGAGCAGGAACGCACACTGGCCGCAAAAATAATTCAGGGCGACAACGAGGCCCTCAACCAGCTTATAAGCGCCAACCTCAAGTTTGTTGTCTCACTCGCCAAACAGTATACCGGACAGGGACTGGGGCTCGACGACCTCATCAGCGAGGGTAACTTCGGACTCATGAAGGCCGCCACACATTTCAGACCTGAGTTTAACAAGAGATTTGTGGTCTTTGCCGCACCGACCGTCAGATCCTATATCGAGAAAGCTATCGAACAGCAAACCAGCCTCTATGCCGTGCCCAAAAACGAGGCTTCGGCAGCAGAGGTGAGACGCTCGAAAGCGGTGTCGGTCGACGCTCCCATTCCCGCAGGAAGCCAAAACAACTACAACTTGCTCCATGTGATCGAAAACACTGACGCTGAGGTGGCAGACCACAAGGTGGAATACGCAGACATGACAGCACGCCTGGAGAAAGTCATTGGTATCCTCGGCGAAAGAGAGCAACGTGTCATTAGCTTGCTCTATGGCATTGGCCAAGAGCGACATACCATGGCAGAGGCCGCATTGCTTTTGGGGCTGAAACGAGAGCGGGTGAGGCAGGTGAGAGATCAGGCCCTGAGAAAACTGAATAAAGTAAAAATGTCCATCGACTGACATTTTTTCATGTCATCCTCATGATTTGATGATTTTGGCACACTTTTCGCTAATACGATAGCAGAAATGAATATTTAACAAAAAATCATCAAATCATGAACATTCAACCATTAGCAGACAGAGTGCTGGTCGTTCCCGCACCAGCAGAAGAAAAAGTGGGCGGTATTATTATTCCTGACACTGCAAAGGAGAAACCTCTGCAGGGTAAAGTCGTGGCCGCCGGTAAAGGTACAAAGGACGAGGAAATGATTCTCAAAGAGGGTGATCAGGTGCTCTATGGCAAGTATGCCGGTACCGAAATCGAGTTTGAGGGTGAGAAATACCTGATCATGCGTCAGAGCGATGTACTCGCTATCATTAAATAATTCACATTATTAAATTATTACAATCATGGCAAAAGAAATCAAATTCAACATAGAGGCACGCAACCTCCTGAAACAAGGTGTAGACCAGCTGGCCAACGCAGTGAAAGTGACATTAGGCCCTAAAGGCCGCAACGTGGTGCTTGAGAAAAAATTCGGTGCTCCCCAAATCACTAAGGACGGTGTGACCGTAGCCAAGGAGATCGAACTGGAAGACCGCTTCGAGAATACCGGCGCACAGCTCGTCAAGAGCGTGGCCTCCAAAACTGGTGATGACGCAGGTGATGGCACTACAACCGCCACATTGCTCGCACAGTCTATCGTCAACGAAGGTCTGAAGAACCTGGCCGCTGGTGCCAACCCCATGGACCTCAAGCGTGGTATCGACAAGGCCGTGAAAGCCGTGGTCGAATTCATCGCCAACAGCGCAGAGAAAGTGGACGACAACTACGACAAGATTGAGCAGGTGGCTACTGTGTCTGCCAACAACGACCCAGAGATTGGTAAGTTGCTCGCCGACGCTATGCGCAAAGTCTCAAAAGACGGTGTCATCTCCATCGAAGAGAGCAAGAGCCGTGAGACTCATATCGAGGTGGTAGAAGGTATGCAGTTCGACCGTGGCTACCTCAGCGGATACTTTGTCACTGATCCCGACAAACTGGAGTGTGTCTTCGACAACCCGCTCATCCTGATCTATGACAAGAAAATCAGCAACATCAAGGAGTTCCTCCCCATCCTTCAGCCCGCAGCAGAGAGTGGACGTCCACTCCTCGTCATCGCTGAGGATGTAGACTCAGAGGCACTTACCACCCTCGTGGTCAACCGTCTGCGCTCTGGCCTTAAAATCTGTGCCGTCAAGGCTCCTGGCTTCGGCGACCGTCGCAAGGCCATGCTGGAGGATATCGCCGTGCTGACAGGCGGTGTCGTCATCAGCGAGGAGAAGGGTCTCAAACTGGAGCAGGCCACTATGGATATGCTGGGCACCTGCGAGAAAGTGACCATCTCTAAGGACAACACCACCATCGTCGACGGAGCCGGTTCTAAGCAGGCTATCGCTGACCGTGTGGCAGCCATCAAGAATGAGATCGCCAACACTACCAGCTCTTATGACAAGGAGAAGTTGCAGGAGCGTCTGGCCAAACTCTCCGGAGGTGTGGCTGTGCTCTACGTCGGCGCCAACAGCGAGGTGGAGATGAAAGAGAAGAAAGACCGCGTGGACGACGCACTCTGCGCTACCCGTGCAGCCATCGAAGAAGGTGTCGTGGCAGGTGGTGGAACCACTTACATCCGTGCACTCGAAGCCCTGAAAGATGTCAAAGGCGACAATGCTGACGAGCAGACAGGTGTATGCATCGTGGCACGCGCTATCGAAGAGCCGCTCCGCCAGATCGTGGAGAATGCTGGTCGCGAGGGTGCCGTCGTGGTACAGAAAGTGCGCGAGGGCGAGGGTGACTTCGGTTACAATGCACACCTCGATGTCTATGAAGACCTGCGCAAGAGCGGTGTGATCGACCCAGCCAAAGTGGCACGTGTGGCCTTGGAGAATGCTGCTTCTATCGCTGGCATGTTCCTCACCACAGAGTGTGTGGTCGTTGACCAGCCGGAGGAGAAACCCGCTATGCCAATGGGTGGCGCTCCAGGCATGGGCGGCATGATGTAAATGCATATAAATGCAAACTCTATATGTCAAAATGGGGGGTATACAACATGTTACCCCCCATTTTTGAAAAAATAACACTCATTTTGTGCTTTTTTTACAATTATTTTTTTGTGTAATACCAAAAGATAGGTAATTTTGCACTCAGAATGAGATAATCACCAAGATTTAAAGATATATTTTTTGATTTGTTTTAGTAGATTAGTTTTTAAGTAGTTTGTTTTTTTGAAAATCGGTTGTCGGGAGACATCCGATTTTTTTTGTATATCAACTGCCCAAAACTTTTAGTCTTAAAATCAAATAATTGGGTGACTTTTGTTTTTATTGGCTTAATTTTGCAACATCAAATTTCCTGTTTGGAGGAAACCACCACTAACCAATGATAATAACACCTTAAATAATGAACAACAAAAAGTATTTTTTCGCTGTAGACCTGGGGGCCACCAGCGGCAGGACCATCATCGGTACTTTAGATGATGGCAAAATCCAACTCGAGGAGTTGACACGTTTTGACAACCACCTGATCCAGACTGGCGGGCATTTCTACTGGGATATCTATGCACTTTATTTTGAGGTCATCAAAGGACTCAAACTGACGGTACAACGACAGATCCCCATCACCTCTATCGGCATTGACACATGGGGTGTAGACTTCGTGTGCATCGCCCAAGACGGCGCCATTCTGCGCAATCCGTTGGCCTATCGTGACCCTCATACTTTCGGCAAGATGGAAGAATACTTCGCCCAGTGCATCGACAGACAGAAAGTCTATGACATCACTGGCATACAGTTCATGAACTTCAACTCTCTTTTCCAGCTGTATGCGATGAAGAGCAATCACGACTCTGCCCTGGAAAACGCAGACAAAATTCTGTTTGTGCCCGACTGCCTCAGCTATATGCTGACAGGAAAGCAGGTGTGTGAGTACACTATCGCTTCTACCTCGCAGATGCTCGACCCACGTACCAAACAGTTGGATGACAGCCTTCTGGCCAGTGTAGGACTGACCAAGGAGAAGTTTGGCCCCATGGTCAATCCTGGCACCGTGATAGGGACACTCACAGAGGAAGTGCAGACGATGACAGGTCTGGGCGACGTGCCAGTAGTGGCCGTGGCAGGACATGACACTGGTAGTGCCGTAGCAGCCGTGCCGGCAGCCAACGAGGAGTTTGCTTATCTCAGTAGCGGCACCTGGAGTCTGATGGGTATAGAGACCCGTGAGGCTGTCATCAACGACAAGAGCTTCGAATACAATTTCACCAACGAGGGAGGTATCGAGGGCACTACCCGCTTCCTGAAGAATATCTGTGGCATGTGGCTCTACGAGCGTTGCCGTAAAGAATGGACCGACGCACCTAAGTCGCACGGTGAACTGCAGGCTGAGGCCATGAAGGTGGAGCCATTCCAAAGCTTGATCAACCCTGATGACCCGATGTTTGCCAACCCGTCGTCGATGGTGGATGCCATTCAGGAATACTGCCGCAAGACCGGACAGCATGTGCCCACAGGATATGCAGAGATCTGCCGCTGCATCTTCGACAGCCTCGCACTGCGTTACCGCCAGGTGTTCGGATGGCTCAAGGAGTTCGCTTCTTTCCCCATCAACGCCCTTCATATCATAGGCGGTGGCTCTCTCAACAAATATCTCAATCAGTTCACTGCCAACTCCACCGGCGTGAAAGTGCTGGCAGGTCCACAGGAATGCACCGCCATCGGCAATATCATGCTGCAGGCCAAAGCCTCTGGTGCCGTCTCCGACGTATGGGAGATGCGGCGTATCATCGCACAGAGCGTCTCCATGCAGGAGTTTACACCGCAGGACACCCCGATGTGGGATGAGGCTTATCAAAAATTCTTAGATATCACAACAAAAGCATAATCAAACAATTAACTCCATAAAACCAAATCAAAATGAAAGCAGATCTTATTGAAAAAGCTTATGCCGTGGCCAAAGAGCGCTACGCTGCAGTAGGTGTCGACACCGACAAGGCAATTGCCGAACTTGAGAAACAGCAGATCTCTCTGCATTGCTGGCAAACCGATGACGTGGTCGGTTTCGAGCGCAATGAAGCCCTCTCAGGAGGTATCCAGACCACTGGTAACTACCCAGGACGTGCCCGCAACATCGACGAGGTGCGCAAGGATATCGAGTTCGTCAAAACACTGCTCGCCGGCAACCATCGTCTCAACCTGCATGAGATCTATGGCGACTTCAAAGGCAAGTTCGTAGACCGCGACCAGGTAGAGGTAGAGCATTTCCAGAGTTGGATTGACTGGGCAAAAGAGAACAACATGAAGCTCGACTTCAACTCCACTTCTTTCTCACACCCCAAGAGTGGCGACCTCACCCTTTCCAACCCCGATAAGGCCATCCGTGACTTCTGGATCGAGCACACCAAGCGCTGCCGTCGTATCGCCGATGCTATGGGTAAGGCTCAGAACGACCCCTGTATCATGAACATCTGGGTACATGACGGAAGCAAGGACCTCACTGTCAACCGCCTGAAATACCGCGAGATACTGGCTGCATCACTTGATGAGATCATGGAAGAGAACCTGCCCGACATGAAAGCATGCTTCGAGGCTAAACTCTTCGGCATCGGACTGGAAAGCTATACCGTAGGTTCACACGACTTCTATACAGCATATTGCGCCACACGCAAGCAGATCTATACCCTCGACACTGGTCACTACGAGCAGACCGAGAATGTGAGCGACTTCGTCTCCACGCTCTTGATGTATGTGCCCGAACTGATGCTCCATGTCAGCCGTCCAGTACGCTGGGACAGCGACCACGTGACCATCATGAACGACCAGACCCTCGACCTCTTCAAGGAAATCGTGCGTGCCGACGCTCTGCACCGCGCACATATCGGTCTCGACTACTTCGACGCCAGCATCAACCGCATCGGTGCTTATATCGTCGGTTCACGTGCCACACAGAAGTGCGTGCTCCAGGCACTGCTCGAGCCCATCGCCAAACTGCGTGAGTATGAGGCCAACGGACAGTACTTCGAGCGCCTCGCTCTCCTCGAGGAAGCCAAGTCACTCCCATTCGGCGCTGTGTTTGACTACTTCAACCTCAAGAACAATGTGCCGGTAGGTGAGGAGTATATTCCCGCTATCCAGCAGTATGAGAAAGAGGTGACCAGCAAGAGATCATAATCTCATGTATATCTGACAAAATCCCCCTTATCCTTGGATAGGGGGGATGTTTTCGGTTTTTAGCATCTAATCTTTTTATCTTTTTTTACATGGAAATTGTTATAGGACTTTTAATCATTGCCGTCGGTGCGTTCTGCCAGTCTTCTTGTTATGTCCCCATCAACAAAATCAAAAAATGGAGCTGGGAGAGCTATTGGTTGATTCAGGGCGTGTTCGCATGGCTTATTTTTCCCTTCCTCGGTGCACTGCTCGCTGTGCCAGAGGGTCACGGGCTCTGTGAACTCTTCTCTACAGCCAGTTCTTTCAATGTGTGGATGACTGTCTTCTTCGGTGTACTCTGGGGTGTGGGTGGCTTGACCTTCGGCCTTTCCATGAGATACCTCGGTGTGGCGTTGGGACAGAGCATCGCATTAGGCACCTGCGCCGGACTGGGCACCATCATGGGACCGGTGCTGCTGAACATTTTCTTCCCTGAGCAGGATCCACTTTCCAAACTGACTTTTGCCGTCATCATGGGCGTTGTTGTCACTTTGGTGGGTATCGCCATCATTGGTGTGGCAGGTTCGATGAAAGCGTCTTCTTTGTCGGAAGAGGAGAAGAAAGCCGCCGTCAAGGATTTCAATTTCCCGAAAGGTATAGCCATCGCGCTTCTCGCTGGTTTTATGAGCGGCTGTTTCAATGTAGGTCTGGAGTTTGGCAAGGATATCCATTTCGCTGACACGGCCGACATGTTCAAGACGTTGCCTGCCACTCTGCTCGTCACTTTGGGCGGCTTCGTGACCAATGCCGTTTATTGCCTCTATCAGAACAACAAGAACAAGACATGGGGTGACTATAAAAAAGGCAAAGTATGGGGCAACAACCTTTTGTTCTGTGCTCTGGCTGGTGCCTTGTGGTATAGCCAGTTCTTCGGACTGTCGCTCGGTAAGGGTTTCCTTACTTCCTCAGAGACGCTCACCACTTTGGCATTCTGCATCCTGATGGCACTCAATGTGGTGTTCTCCAATGTTTGGGGCATCATCCTCAAAGAGTGGAAAGGCTGCTCCAACAAGACCATCACGGTGCTTGTCATCGGCATCATCGTGCTGATCATCTCATCATTCCTGCCGCAGCTCTTGTGATTTTTTTAAGGAGTTCTAGATTATCTAGAAAATCTAGAATGTCTAGAAATCTAGAATGTCTAGAAAATCTAGAATGTCTAGAAAATCTAGAATGTCTAGAAAATCTAGAATGTCTAGAAAATCTAGAATGTCTAGAAAATCTAGAACTCCCAAAAATTATTTCGGCAGATTAAATGCCACCGACATTTCTTTCATTTGTTCCTGACTCATGCCCTCAGGCTCAAATCCCATGGCACGGGCGTTGACATATATCTTGGCACTCTTGCTCAGCACGTCGATCTGGTCAAAAGCGTCCATCACGTCCAAGCCCTGTGCAAAGACACCATGTTTCTCCCATAATACCACGTCATAGTCATCAAGCTCACGCAGGGTGGCGTCGGCCAGTTCCACACTTCCTGGCAAAGTGTAGGGGATGATGCCTAAACCTAATGGGCAGAATGCTTTCGTCTCGGGTATCATGCTCCAAAGCAGGTTGGTGAGCACGTCTTTCTTGAGATACTCACGACGATGACTCATCGCTACCAGTTCAATAGGATGGGTATGCACCGTAGCATTGTAGTTGGAGCCTTTCTCGATCAAGTGGTTGTGAACACTCAGATGCGAGGGCAACTCACTGGTGGGAGCCACAGGGTTGTCGGCGATGATGACATAGCTGGCGCAGTCGTCGAGGATGCGGATCACACTGCCATTCTCCATCGGCTCACGGGCCAGGTCACGCATGCGTTTGCCCGTGCCTTTGCAATAAAAATAGCAGCCTTTCAACTGTGGCAGTGTGGTGCCAATAGGTCTCACATCGCTGATGGGTTCCATCTGACGGATTTCGTCATCTACAAATTTGGTGATGTTGACGGTGATGTTGCCACCATTGCGCTCTGCCCAGCCATTCTGCCAGAGATAACCAGCCACTTCGGCTATCTTGTACACTTCCTTTTTCAGTGCTGGACGTCCTTCAAGTATACTCTTCATATTATGCGTTTTAGGTTAATATTAGAATGATGCGAAATTACATGTTTCCAAGGTAAGTCCGCATGGTTATTTGATTTTTTATCAGCGAATTTTGACGCAGTGGCGTTTTCAGGAATTGGATGCTCTGAACTCGCTGGGCTTCTGTCCAGTCTTGACACGAAACTTGGAGGAGAAATAGTCAGGCGACTCAAAATTAAGGCGATAGGCGATTTCCTTGATGCTGATCTTGGTGGTGGACAATAGCTCTTTCGCCCGTTGCAACTTGAGGTCCTGTTGATAGAGGGCAGGGGAGAGACCGGTATATTCCTTGAAAAGTTTGCGGAAATTGGAGTAACTCACACCCAACTCCTCTGCCAACTGCTGGATGGAGAGGTCGCCCTCCAATGTCTCGCGGATGCGATAGCGAGCACGGTTGATCATATCCACACGGTCGTGGTCTTTGTTGAGAATGATGTTGCGCTCTAAAGAATACATCATGCCAATCAGGTGGTTGACAATGCCTGCCATCAGCTGCTGTGAGTAGGCGGCTTCTTCCTGGGCTGCCTTCAACGCGGTATTATAGAGGGAGATGATTTCTGAGGAGTAACCCACATGGTAGATAGGTTTTTCACAAGACAGAAATCCACTCTCCACACGGTCGTCCATGTTGCGACCTTTAAAGCCTATCCAATAACTCTTCCAGCATGACGTGCTCATAGGACCATAACTATGCCACTCGTTGGGGAAAAGGAGAAAAATGTCGCCAGACTTGATACGAGTGCGGGATTGGTGGGTGGAGACGAAAAAGCCTTCTCCCTCCACTAAGTAAAGCATCTGGTACTCATTCAACACACGGCCTTTCTCCATGTCAAAGAAATAGCCGTCTGCATGTCCATGAGTGGGGTAGTGCTCACCGACACCTACAGTGTCATGGCCCACAGTGCTTACTGTCAAGCCCCATTTCGCGTCACGGTCATTAGCTACAAGATATTTACTGGTCTGCATTTTTCGTGTATTTCTGATTTTCATCAGCAAATTTAAATAAAAAAATCCAATTTTGTAAACATTCTTATGAATTATTTCACTTTTCATTGGTGAAATGATGGTGTAAACCGATGGGAAAGCAAAAGAGAAGGTGCCTTAAGAAAGAGAATTTAGATGAAAATCTTGATAAAACTGACTCATAAATGCCGCTTTTTATGTACATTTGCAGAATAATAGAGAATTATGGCAAAAATGGATAAAAAAGTCATCAAGCATATTCTGCTCCTGGTCTTTGTTTCATCAGGACTGCTATACATCACACGGTCGTGGCTGATGTCGCTTGGTATCATGATGATCCTGCTCCTCATAGACGCTTTGTTACGCCAATATGATAACAAAAGACGACAGAAATGGCTGGCAGAACGAAGAAAGGAGATGGAGGAGGAAGAAAAAAAACAGGACTAAACACAGAAGATGCTTCTACTTAGGCAATTATATCAGCAATGGAAAGGAGAGGAACCGGCAAGCGTCACAAGGATCGCAGGAGCTGGTAGCAACCGTCAGTATTTCAGACTCGCCGACAGCGCGGGGAAAACGGTAGTGGGTGTAGTTGGCACCAGTAAGGATGAAAATCATGCTTTCATCTATCTGACGCGCCATTTCACCCACCGCCAGTTGCCCGTGCCGCATATTCTTGCTGTCAGTGACGATGAGATGCGCTATCTGCAGTCCGACCTCGGCACCACCGCGCTTTTCGACGCCCTCAAAGGCGGACGTGAAGCGGGGGGCAGATACAATATTCAGGAACAGGAATTGCTGCTCAAGACCATTCGTCAACTGCCCAACTTCCAGATGCGCGGTGCACGGGGGCTCGACTGGTCGGTATGCTATCCGCAGCCGGCGTTTGACGAGGAGACTGTGCTTTTCGACCTCAACTATTTTAAATATTGCTTCCTCAAACCCACAGACCTCGACTTCCATGAGCTAAAACTGGAGGCCAATTTCAGACTCTTTGCCAAGGACCTGACAGCAGAGCCGGTGGACAGCTTCATGTACCGCGACTTCCAAGCGCGAAATGTCATGCTCGACGCACAGGGCAATCCCTCGTTTATTGATTATCAGGGTGGGCGGCGCGGACCCTTCTATTACGATCTGGCCTCCTTTTTGTGGCAGGCGTCGGCGAAGTATTCCAATAAATTGCGTCGCAAACTCATATATGAATATTACAACTCGCTGAAAAACTATACCGAGGTGCCATCTAAACGGCATTTTGTCGACCGGTTGAGTCTCTTCGTGCTCTTCCGCACCCTCCAGGTGCTCGGGGCATACGGCTTCAGGGGGTATTTTGAGCGAAAAAAGCATTTCATTGACTCCATACCGCCGGCCATGCACAATTTGCGGGAGATGCTCGACAACGTCGACTTCCACTATCCTTATATGGTCGATATGTTGCGGCGACTGACTGACCTGCCACAGTTTGCAGAGAAAGACACTGTTCTGCCACAAAGAGCTGATGGGTATAAGATTACACCACATAACATCTATGAGGCGCATCCAGCCGATGGACCCGCCACATTCTCCAAATACGACGGGAAAGGACCGTTGGTGGTGCGTGTCTACAGTTTCTCCTACAAGAAAGGCATTCCGGAGGATGAGTCGGGCAATGGAGGCGGCTATGTCTTCGACTGCCGCAGCACACACAACCCCGGAAGGTATGAGCCTTATAAAAAATTGACAGGCCTCGACGAGCCCGTCATTCGTTTCCTTGAGGATGACGGAGAGATCCTGACCTTTCTCGACCATATCTATCAACTGGCTGATGCTCACGTGGCGCGCTACCTACAACGTGGATTCACAAGTCTCATGTTCTCTTTCGGATGTACTGGCGGACAGCATCGCAGTGTCTACTCGGCACAGCACCTGGCGCAGCATATTCACGACCGCTTTGGCATAGAAGTGAGAATCTGTCACCGTGAACAAGGCATCTCTCAAGTGCTGAGGCCTGTGCATAGCACCACACCCATGCAGGCCATGGTCTTTGCAGCAGGACTAGGCACGCGTCTCAAACCACTCACCGACACGATGCCCAAGGCACTGGTGCCTGTGGGTGGGGAACCATTGCTTCAGCGAGTGCTGCAGAAGCTGAAAGATGAGGGCGCAGGGCGCGTGGTCGTCAATGTGCATCACTTGGCCAGTCAGATTGTCAGTTATCTGGATGCTCACCAGCGCTTCGGCATGGATATCAAAATATCGGATGAGACGGATGCCCTGCTCGATACGGGTGGCGGACTGCGCAAGGCGGCTGCTCTCTTCGACCCAGAAAAACCTATACTGATACACAATGTCGACATCCTCAGCAATGTCTGTCTGCGCGATTTTTATGAAGCGTCCAAAGACAATGATGCCACCTTGCTGGTCAGCAGCCGGGAAACAAGCCGTTACCTGCTCTTCGACCAACAGATGCGGTTGGTGGGCTGGACCAATGTGCAGACAGGAGAGGTGCGGTCGCCCTATCCCGACCTCGATGTCTCACAATGTCGGCGTTATGCTTTCTCCGGCATCCACGTGTTCTCTCCGCGGCTGTTTAAAAGGATGGAGGAATGGCCGCCAAAATTCAGCATCATCGACTTCTATCTCAAGATATGTGCCCAAGCCAAAGTGCAAGGGTATGCCAAAGACGACCTCAAACTGATGGATGTAGGCAAAATCGACACCCTGGACCAAGCTGACACCTTTCTCCAACAGATTGCACGCTAGCTATTCGCTATTCGCTAATCGCTTTTCGCTCACCTCTTCCATCAGCCATCAAACATCAAACATCAGCCATCAAACATCAGACCTCTCACCTCTAAAAATCAATCAACCCTCGATATCATGCAACAAAAAATCATTATTCTCGACTTTGGCTCACAGACCACCCAGCTCATAGGGCGCAGGGTGAGAGAACTAGACACGTTCTGTGAGATCATCCCTTACAATAAGTTTCCCAAAGACGACCCCTCCGTCATTGGCGTCATCCTTAGTGGGTCGCCCTATTCCGTGCACGACCCGCAGGCCTTTCGTGTCGACCTCAGCCAGTTTGTAGGCAAAATACCGGTCTTAGGCATCTGCTATGGCGCACAGTTCATCGCCTATAGCAACGGCGGGAAAGTGGAAAAAACCAACACCCGTGAGTATGGACGGGCTCATTTGCAGCGCTTCGACGCAGAAAATGCGCTGTTAAAAGGTTTTGAACCACAATCACAAGTATGGATGAGTCATGGCGACACCATCACGTCTTTGCCTGCCGACTGCCATGTCATTGCTTCGACCGCTGACGTGGAGTTTGCGGCTTACACCAGCGACACCCATCCTCTCTGGGCTGTGCAGTTCCATCCAGAGGTGTTCCACACGACACAGGGCAAACAACTGCTTCGCAATTTCGTCGTCGACATTTGCGGAAGTCGGCAGGAGTGGAGCCCGGCATCGTTTGTCGAGACCACCGTGGCAGAACTGAAAGCACAATTAGGCAACGACCGCGTCATCCTCGGATTGAGTGGTGGCGTTGACTCCTCAGTGTGTGCCACCCTTCTCAACCGTGCCATCGGCGACCGCCTCACTTGTATCTTTGTAGACCATGGCATGTTGCGCAAGAACGAGTTCCAAAAAGTGATGGATGCTTATAAAGGCCTTGGACTGAATGTCATCGGTGTGGATGCCAGTGAGAAGTTTTTCAACGACCTCAAGGGTGTCAGCGACCCGGAGCAGAAACGCAAGATCATCGGACGGGATTTCGTCGAGGTGTTCAATGCGGAGGCCAAAAAAATCACTGACGCCAAATGGCTCGCACAGGGCACCATCTATCCCGATCGTATCGAGAGCCTGAGCATCACAGGCATGGTCATCAAGAGTCATCACAATGTGGGTGGACTGCCCAAAGAGATGCATCTCCAGCTCTGCGAACCATTAAAGTGGTTGTTTAAGGACGAGGTGCGACGTGTTGGCTATCAGCTCAATATGCCTGAGAGACTCATCAAGCGCCATCCCTTCCCAGGCCCCGGACTGGCTGTACGTATCTTAGGGGATATTACACCAGAGAAAGTGCGCATCCTTCAAGATGCCGATGACATTTATATCGAGTCAATGTTGCAGTATGTCTGCGAGGATGGCGAGATACTGTACGACAAGATATGGCAGGCAGGTGCCGTGCTCCTCTCCACCGTGAGGAGTGTGGGCGTCATGGGCGACGAGCGCACCTACGAACATCCTGTGGCCTTGCGTGCTGTCACCAGCACCGACGCTATGACCGCCGACTGGGCGCACCTGCCCTACGACTTCATGGCGAAAGTCTCCAATGAAATCATCAATAAGGTCAAAGGTGTCAACCGCGTCTGCTACGACATCTCCTCAAAGCCACCCTCAACCATCGAGTGGGAATAAACACTAGAGGGGCTGAGTATCTAGACTCTCTAGATCATCTAGACCATCTAGAGTATCTAGAGTATCTAGACCATCTAGACCATCTAGATCATCTAGCCTATCTATCTCATCTATCTCATCTATATCTTTCACTTAAATAAACACTCCCCATGGAAAAGCCCTCTCGCCAAAAGCCTGCTGAAGCTGCCATTAAGATAGAGTCTATTCTCCGCACTCAGACCAACTGGAAGAAGCTTTGGTTCTATCAGAAGACGGTGGTACTATATCAGATGACTTACGTTTTCACCAGGCGTTTCCTTCCTTCTTATGGAGATCGCACAGTGGATCAGATGGTGCAGGCGGCACGCTCAGGCAAGCAGAATATAGTGGAGGGGTCTGCTGATGGTGTTACCTCGATGGAATTGGAGATAAAGCTTCTCAATGTGGCACGGTCGAGCATACAGGAGCTTTTAGAGGATTACGAGGATTATATCATCAGCCATCGGCTGCAGAAATGGTCGCATGGCCATCCACGTTTTCAGCCCTTGTTGGAATATTGTCGTGGCCATAACTATCTTGCAGACTATGAGCCCTATTTCAATCGTTGGACTGATGAGGAGAGTGCTAATATTGGCATTACGCTATGTCATATGGTAGATAAAATGATGATGACATATCAAAAGAAAAAAGGAGAGGAGTTTGTGACTGAAGGTGGCATCCGAGAGCGGATGACAGCAGCGCGATTAGGCTATCGTTCTGATCAGCGCAAAGCATTGGAAGCAGCTGAGCACGAAATCGATGATTTGAAAGAGGAAAACAGAATTCTCAAGGAAAAAATCGCAAAGCTTCAATCCGATCAAGATGCAATGCTGCAATCCAAACAAGATGCAAAGCTGCAATCCGATCAAGATGCAAAGCTGCAATCCGATCAAGATGCAAAGCTTCAATCTGATCAAGATGAAAAGCTTCAATCCGATCAAGATGTTAAGCTTCAATCTGATCAAGATGCAAAGCTGCAATCCGATTGAATCCCATTGAGAATAATATTTGATCAATACGGCTCTTATCCTGAGATCATATCTATCTAAAAATGGAAAAACGCTTTTTGCTGAATCTTCTCGATTCTCGCAAAAAGCGTTTTTATTTAGGTGAAACTGTTTACAGGATTGTCTTGAGACAGCCTGGTGAAGCTGTTTACAGGATTGTCTTGAGACAGCCTGATGAAACTGTTTAGAGGATCGTCTTGACAGCCTCGAGCATACCCTTCTCCTGGATGAGGTCAAGGTCTTTCTTCACCAAGTCGGCCAGACCAGCCACGCTGTGCAGGTCCTCACCCCAGATGGAGGTGGCGGAGAGCACGCCGTCGGTCACTTTCTGGGTGTCGCCAGTGGCCCACAGCTCTTTCAGCAGGTCCATGATGTCCTGAGCGTCGTTGGGCACGATCTCAGCACCGTCCTCACGCACACCACCCTTGTAGTAAGTGATGATGGCAGCCAGACCGAATACCAGACCCTGTGGCAGCTCGCCCTTGCGCTCCAGATAAGTCTTCACGCCGGGGAGGTCGCGGGCACAGAACTTCGGGAAGGAGTTGAGCATGATGCTCGTCACCTGATGGTCGACAAACGGGTTGTTGAAGCGCTCCAGCACGTCGCCGGCAAATTTCTCCAGCTCATCCATCGGCAGGTTGAGGGTCTGCATCAGCTCGTCAAACTGCACCTTGTGGATGTACTTGCCAATCACTTCATGGTTGCAGGCGTCGCGAACGATGTTGACACCACTCAGATAAGCCACTGGTGAGAGGACGGTGTGAGGACCATTGAGCAGGGTCACCTTACGCTCGTGGTAGGGCTTCTCACTCTCAGCGATGAGCACATGCAGACCGGCTTTCTCTGCGGGGAATTCAGCGCGAAGTTCCTCACAAGTCATGTTCTCAGCCTTCTCAATCACCCAAAGGTGGAAGATTTCTGCCTGTACGACCAAGTTGTCTTTGTAGCTGATCTTCTGCTGGATGTCGGCAATCTCCTTGCGGGGGAAGCCCGGCACGATGCGGTCTACGAGTGTAGCGCAGACATAGCAGTAGTTGGTAAACCATGCCTTGAAGGCCTCATAGTCAGCGCCGAAGTCGTCTTTCCAAAGTTCGATATACTGATAGATGCACTCTTTGAGGTGATGACCGTTGAGGAAAATCAGCTCACAAGGCATGATGATCAAGCCCTTGGTGGGGTCGCCGTTGAAGGTCTGGAAACGACGGTAGAGCAACTGTACCAGTTTGCCAGGATAGCTGCTGGCAGGAGCGTCGCTGAGTTTGCAGGAAGGATCGAAGGCGATACCGGCCTCGGTAGTGTTGGAGATGACGAAACGGATCTCAGGCTGGTCAGCCAGTGCCATGTAGGCCCAGTTCTGGGTGTATGGGTTGAGGGCGCGGGAGATCACGTCGATACGCTCCAGCGTGTTGACGGCCTCGCCATTCTCACGGCCTTGCAGGTTGACGTGATACAGACAGTCCTGACCGTTGAGCCAGTCTACCATGCCACGCTCGATGGGCTGAACGACCACCACGCTGCCGTTGAAGTCGGTCTTCTGATTCATGTTCCACAAGATCCAGTCGACAAAAGCACGCAGGAAGTTACCCTCACCAAACTGAATCACTTTCTCTGGCATGACGCTCTTCGGAGCAGTCCGCTTGTTCAATTCTTGTAATTTCTTCATTTGTCTTTGATAGATTGAGTTGTTGTTTTTCTGTCTGCAAAGTTACGGCTATTTTCAGATAATTGTATCAGTTTCATGCATAAAATAAACGTAAAGGTTTGCGTTCGTATGACATGATATTTATCTTGCATTCACATATCGGTGTAGAGTGGAGCGGACGGCACCGAAGCCGGCATACAACTCTTTCACCATGCCTTCTATCTGCTCGCCAAGTCCTGCCTCATAGAGGTTGAGGCCGAAGACATCCTCGCGGCTGTAGAGCTGTCGCAGACAGGAGTAGTCCTGGTCGGCTTTGCCCACTTCAAGCGGTGCCACGATGGCCATCAGTTCATCGAGCATGGGGTCGGGCGACGGTTCAAATGGTGTGCCGTCATCTTTGATGCCTTTCAGGTAGCGTGCATAGCCGGCCAGTGTGAGCGGTATGAGCTGCAGGTTGGAAAGGTCAAGTCCGCGTGCCAGGTATTTCTTGATGGTCTCACCGAAACGGATAGGTAGTTTCTGACTGGTGTCCATGGCGATACGCTGTGGGGCGTCGGGCATGAACGGGTTGGGCAGACGGCGGTTGATGACAGCGCCGATAAACTCGTAGGGGTTGAGTACACCAGGGTCGGTGACCACAGGCATGGCCTCCATATATCCAATTTTTTGAATGAAGGCGCGCAGGTCTTCGTCAGCCATTTCTGCGGAGATGAGCGTATACCCCAACATGCATCCATAGATAGACATGGCTGTGTGCAGAGGGTTAAGGCAGGTGGTCACCTTCATCGTCTCCACCTTGTCCACTGTCTCGCGGGTGGTGTATAAGGCACCGCCCAGGTCGAGTGGCGGACGGCCGTTGGTGTAGTTGTCTTCAATGACGAGGTATTGCACTTCCTCAGCATTGACAAATGGCGCGGTGAAAGTGTGCTTGGCGGTCTCAATATAGTTGTTGTCCTCAAAACCGTCGGCGATGAGCATCTCCTGAACTTTCTGATGGGGACGGGGAGTGATTTTGTCTATCATCGACCAGGGGAATGTGATCTTCGTCTCGTCACGCAGATAGTCGAGGAACGTAGCGTCCACCAGACCGTCAGCCACCCATTTCTCAGCGTAGGCGAAGACACCTGCTTTCACTTTGTCACCATTGTGCGAACAGTTGTCCATGCTCTGCACGGTGAGGGGTAATGCGCCAGCTTGGAAACGCTCATAGAGCAGGGCTGTGACTTTACCCATGGCAAGCACAGGCTGAAGTCCGCGCTCCAGGTCAGCAGGAGCCACGCTATAACCCTTTTCAGTGATGGTGAAGGAGATCATCTGCAGGGATGGGTTGCGGAAGATGTCCACCAGTCGCTGCCAGTCGCTGAATTGATAGTCGGCCTTCAGAGCTTCAGTCACGGAAGCAATCACTTTTTTCTCTATGGTGCCCGTCGACTGAAGGCTGACGAGCAACGAGAGGTTGTCGTAGGGGGCGTAAGCCTTGTCGATCACTTCAAAGTCGAAGGTTTCGGCCACGATGACGCCACGGTCATATTTACCCGTGTTGAGGGCGTCGTTGAGGATGGCGGCAGGGAAGGCACGGAAGATGTTGCCGCCACCGAAATGTACCCAGGTGGGGGCATCGTGGGTTTTCTGAGCTACAGCAGCCCGGTCAAATTGAGGCAGTTGGTAGCCTTTGGCTTCCCACTCTGCTGCATTGAAATCTTTTTTTAGTATGTCTGTCAGTTTCATGGTCTTAATCGAAAAATCCTGGTTGTTGGTATTTGATTCCTAACTCACGGTCCACGGTGGCAAGAATGCCTTGCACCTGTCCAAGGGCGAACATACGGCCGAGGAATGAATAGCCGGCATTGTAACCGCGCTCTTCATCGCCCAACATGGTCATGCCATGGTCTACGCGCATAGGCAGGGCGGGATTCTCCTGCTCGAAGATACGGGCCAGTTCGATGATGTCAGCACGGCCTCCCAGGTGGCTGGCCTCAGTGAAGTCGCCGTTGGGGAAGATATGACAGGAACGCAGATGCACGAAGTGGGTTCTGGGTGCGAATTTGCGGGCCATCTCCACCACATTATTATATGCTCCGGCGCTGAGCGAACCGGCACAGAACGTAAGGCCGTTGTGTTTGTTGGGCACAGCGTCGAGGAACCACTGAATATCTTCCTCAGTACGCACGATGCGGGGCAGGCCCAGGATCTCGATGGGTGGGTCGTCGGGGTGTACGCACATGTTCATGTCGCATTCCTCGCAGACGGGCATGATGGCCTCAAGGAAGTATTTCATGTTGGCGCGCAGCTGCGCCTTGTCGATGCCTTTGTAGAGGTCGAGGAAGTCACGGAATTTCTGTATTGGGGCTTCATCGTTCTCGCTGAAATTGCCTGACACAAATCCCTGGGTCTTGATGATGATATTCTCCACCAACTGGTGCTCACGCTCAGGAGTCATGGTTTTGGCCAGTTCATCGGCCTCGGCCAGCACATTGCGGCCTTCACCAACACCCTGTGGGAACGTAAACTGTGCCCACTCCTCACGGGCGCCTTTACGCTTGAGAATATAGATGTCGAAATAGGCAAACTCTGAATAGGAGAAATAGAGGTTGGACGAGCCATTTGGATTGGCGTGCAGCAGGTCGGTGCGTGCCCAGTCGAGCACAGGCATGAAGTTATAGCAGATGCAGTGGATACCCTCTGCCGACAGGTTACGCAGGCTCTCTTTGTAGACTTCTATCTGATGGTCACGGTCTGGGCCTCCGTATTTGATGGTCTCCACCACAGGCAGACTCTCTACCACCGACCATCTCATCCCATAACTTTCGATATACTCGCGCAGGTCACGGATCTGTTCGCGGGTCCATACTTCACCGAGTGGCACATCGTGCAATGCAGTGACGATACCCTCCACTCCGATTTGTTTGAGCATGGCAAGGGTTATTTTGTCCTTCTTGCCAAACCATCTCCAGGTTCTTTCCATAAAAAATACGAATTATTAGTGTTTTACAAGTTTTCGCAAAGGTACTGCAAATATCGCTAAAAGCAAAATTTTTGGGGAGGTTATTTCCTACAAATGTTGCAGGTGAATCTGATTTTGTTTCATCAAAAGAAGGCCCGTCTGCGATTAGACGGGCCTTCCTATTATTGGGGTCGTGATGTCATGACGACATCGTGACACAGGGAATTATTCTCCTTTTTCCATCTTAGCTTTCAGAGCTGCCAGAGCGTCGAGGTCGCCAAGGGTGGTGCCAGCAGCTACATTGTTCACTGCGGGAGTCTCTTCCTTCTTAGCGGCGGTGTGCTTGCGCTGAGCCTTCTTCTCCTCCTTGCCCTCTTCGAAAGTACGGCTGTGAGAGAGGATGATACGCTTGGTGTCCTTCACAAACTCAATCACCTTGAAGGGCAGTTCCTCACCCTGCTGGGCCTGGGTGCCGTCTTCTTTCACAAGATGCTTCGGAGTAGCAAAGCCTTCGCCACCTTCGTTGAGGGCGATGACAGCGCCTCTGTCCATCATCTCGGTGATCTTGCCAGTGTGCAAGCTGCCAGGAGTATAGAGAGTCTCATAGGTATCCCATGGGTTGTCTTCCAACTGCTTGTGGCCAAGGCTCAGACGACGGTTCTCTTTGTCTATCTCGAGCACTACAACCTCAATCTCTGCGCCCACCTGGGTGAACTCTGACGGATGCTTCACTTTCTTGGTCCAAGACAGGTCGCTGATGTGGATCAGACCGTCGACACCTTCCTCCAGCTCTACAAAGATACCGAAGTTGGTGAAGTTGCGCACTTTGGCGGTGTGCTTTGAGCCAATAGGATATTTCACCTCGATGGCCTCCCATGGGTCTTCCTTCAGCTGCTTGATGCCGAGAGACATCTTGCGCTCCTCGCGGTCGAGGGTCAGGATCACAGCCTCTACCTCGTCGCCCACGTGCATGAACTCCTGAGCAGAACGCAGGTGCTGGCTCCAGCTCATCTCTGATACGTGAATCAGACCTTCTACACCCGGAGCAATCTCTACGAATGCACCGTAGTCGGCGATAACGACTACCTTGCCCTTCACATGGTCGCCCACCTTGAGGTTCTCGTCGAGGGCATCCCATGGATGTGGAGTGAGCTGCTTCAGACCAAGGGCGATACGCTTCTTCTCATCGTCGAAGTCGAGAATAACCACGTTGATCTTCTGGTCGAGAGAGACCACTTCCTTCGGATCGCTGACGCGGCCCCAGGAGAGGTCAGTGATGTGGATGAGTCCGTCAACACCGCCGAGGTCAACGAAGACACCGTAAGAAGTGATGTTCTTGACAGTACCCTCGAGGATCTGACCTTTCTCAAGCTTGCTGATGATCTCTTTCTTCTGTGCCTCCAGTTCAGCCTCGATAAGAGCTTTGTGAGAGACAACCACGTTGCGGAACTCCTGGTTGATTTTCACAACCTTGAACTCCATGGTCTTGCCTACGAACACATCGTAGTCGCGTATAGGATGAACGTCGATCTGACTGCCCGGCAAGAAAGCCTCAATACCAAAGACGTCTACAATCATACCACCCTTTGTGCGGCACTTGATGTAGCCCTGGATCACTTCCTCGTTGTCAAGAGCTGCGTTCACACGCTCCCAGCTCTTGCTCAGACGTGCTTTCTTGTGTGAGAGAATCAGCTGACCTTTCTTGTCTTCCTGATTTTCTACATAAACCTCTACGATGTCACCAACCTTGAGGTCGGGATTGTAGCGGAATTCGCTGGCGGGAATAATACCGTCGCTCTTGTAACCAATGTTGACAACAACTTCTTTCTTGTCAAAAGAGATTACTTTGCCGTCAACGACCTGATGCTCGCTGACTTTGTTAAGGGTTTCGTCGTAGGCCTTCTCGAGGTCTTCTTTGCTGACGTTGGTGATACTGCCATTCTCAAACTCTTCCCAGTTGAAATCGTCGAGTGGCTGTACATTTTTTAAGTTTGACATAAGTGAATTAATAAAAAATTTGTAATTAATAAAGTTTGACTTTATGTGAATTGAATAAATCGGCCGCAAAATTACTCATTTTTTATGAAATACGTGCCTTCTGCGTCTCTTTTCTTCTTGTATATATCGCAGTTTCTCTCTAGTTTAATGATTATTAACAAAATAGTGAGTGGTGAGGTCATCAAACACCATGTCAACTCGTCAACTTATCATCTTGCCAACTATAAAAAAGGTACACTTTTTGCAACAAGGAAGATAAAAAAAGTAAGGAGGAAATGTATTATGGCATTTATTGACTATTACAAGATTTTGGGGGTGGATAAGAATATCCCCCAGAGCGATGTCAAAAAGGCATACCTGAAACGAGCCAAACAGTTTCACCCGGACTTGCATCCGGATGACCCTAAAGCCAAGGCCAAGTTTCAGGCGCTTAATGAGGCATACGAGGTGATCGGTGACCCTGACAAACGCAAAAAGTACGACCAGTATGGTGAACAATGGAGACAGGCTGACGCTTTCCAAAACGGCAGTCCGTTTGGACAGTCGGGTGGGGCAGGCTCTCCATTCGAAGGATTCGACTTCAATGTCTTCTCCGGTGGTGGAGGAGGCTTTAGCAGCTTCTTCGAACAAATTTTTGGCAGAAAGGCAGGTGGCAAGGCACGCCGTCAGGAACATTCGGGAGAGATGAACGCCACTGTGGATATTGACCTCTATACCGCGCTCTTGGGTGGGGAGATCATGGTATCATTGAGCAGTGGTGCTAAAATCAAACTCAAAGTGAAGCCAGAGACACAGAATGGCACGAAAGTAAGATTGAGAGGAAAAGGCTTTGACCGGGGTGATGGTACTTACGGCGACCTCATCCTCACCTATCAAGTGAAGCTGCCCACACATCTGACAGAACGTCAGCGACAATTGGTCAGAGAATTGAGGGACAGCGCCTATTAATGAATGATTGATTCATAAATATCACACTCCCCCAGCTCCTCAATAATGAAGGGGCTGGGGGAGTGTATTATTATTTTCATCTTACGGCTTTTTCTGGCTCTTATTATCCTTGGAAGCATTGCTTGAAGAGCCACTAGACTTCGTAGAAGAGCCACTAGACTTAGCAGAAGAGCCACTAGACTTAGCAGAGGAGCCACTGTTCGAGCTCGACTTCGTCGACGAGCCACCTGAGCTCTGCTTGCTAGAAGAGCCACTGTTCGAGCTTGGCTTTGTCGACGAGCCTCCTGTGCTCTGCTTGCTTGATGAGCCACTGTTCGAGCTCGATTTCGTTGACGAGCCACCTGAGCTCTGCTTGCTTGAAGAGCCACTGTTCGAGCTCGATTTTGTCGACGAGCCACCTGAGCTCTGCTTAGCAGAAGAGCCACTGTTCGAGCTCGACTTCGTCGATGAGCCACTCGAGCTCTGCTTAGCAGACGAGCCACTGTTCGAGCTCGACTTCGTCGACGAGCCACTAGAACTGCTGCTGGATGTGCTCTCCGAAGGCTGCGGTGTATATTTCTGCATTTCCATGGACGAGATCTTCCCGTTGCCATTGACATTCGACTTGATCTTGTAATGCTCGGAAGTGGCGCGTCCATCAGAGTGTACGACCGTCTTCTTGGCCGTGAAGTCGATGGTGTAGTCCTTGGTGCCACCCTGCTCACGCTTTTGTATCTTGTAGTCGTTGTTCAGTTTCCAGATCACATTGGCCACCCCGTCGCCATGTTGGCGTTTCATCCAGCCTATTACATCATCTTTGCTGGGATTGGGGGTGCTCATAAATGAAGTGATCTGGTCGCTCAGATTCGGGGTCAGACGGGCAGCGTCGTTACCATTGACACTGAGGAAGAACTCCCTGAAGAGTGATCGCGCCATGTCGTTATCCTCTTGCGTCGCCTCTATCTTCTTCACCGTCACTTTTTCACGGGCGTCCTTGATGAAAGCGCCATCGGGGTGCTGAGCGATGTATTTGTCGTAGGCGGCCTTCTTGTTGGTCTTGCAGGCGTCCTCCCAGTCCAGGGTGTCGACCATAGCTAAGATTTTCGACCGATATGGACTGTCTGGGTAGTCGTGCACATAGCGCAGTAAGGCGTCTTTGTCACGGTTGGCCATACACAGCGACAAGTCTTCTTCTTGTTTCGTGATCTTGGAGATGGCCTCATTGATAGCCGCCTTATGCTCGTCGGTGGCATCGGTATAATTGTGCAGGAAGTCACGCATGGCTTCTGTGTCTCCGCTATCCATTGCCACATTAAAGGCCTGAATCTCACGCTCCATCTTGCTCTCTTTGTAGAAATAGAGACAAATGGCGGCAATGACGGCGGTGATGGCCAGCGAAACGACCAGTGGGATATAGTTGTGCTTGTGCGGACGCGTCTCTTCTGTTGACTCTCCATGACTTGAAGTCTCCTCCTCGTCAGCTTCCGTGTCGATGTAGCCGTCTTCACCTGGAGTGCGGATCAGAAATTCGTCTTTGGTGTCGATGTCCTTGGTCTTGCTGGATTCCGGCTCTTCTATGGGAAGTTCGTCTTCCACATAAACCTCGTCTTCTCCAAAGGCCTCTTCTTGCACATAAGTCTCGCTTTCAGAATGCGTCTCTTTTTCGGGAGAATTGTCGGCTGGACGTGTCACTTCTTCTGATACAGGCTGTTCCACCGATGGCGCAGCTACAGCAGGAGCCTCCGTGGCTTCTTTGGCTTCTTGGTGGGTTTCCTTGACAACGGGAGTCGTGGGAGCCGATGGCTCTTTTTCATTTGAGGTGTAGCGTGCTGAGGCAGAGGGCGTTGAGGATGGCTCGTTGATGTGTTCGTCGACGTCTTCATCGACGTCACCGTCTGTGAACACTACAGCGGGGGCGCGGTAGGGCCGATGACAGTTAGGGCATAACCCATCGGCTTTGAAATACACCTCTCCGCAGTGTACGCAACGCGTGATTTTACCATCAATCTCCACACCACAAATGGGGCAGATGGTTGCTTTTTCGCTGATTTGGTGTCCACATTCCGGACATTTTATAATGGCCATATAGTATTACTTTAATATCTTTCTGTAAATGATTGGATTTGTGCAGGTTAACTACCATCTTCGGAAGCGGAGCTCGCGCATGGAGTGCTGACCCATGATACGGCTTTTGTCTACGTAGGTGTTCACTCCATTGATACGGCCCTTACCAGTATATTGCCAGATGATATAGTCGCGGTCGTCAGCCAACTGTGGCTCATTCTCCGAGTATTGAGCCACCATCAGTTGATAGTCGTCTATCTTGCCCAACAGATAGTTGTTGTAAAAATTCCTGCCCGTATAGAGCAGTGGCTTCTGATGATAGGCCTCTTCCACTAAGACGAGAAATTTCATCAACGAGTCACAGAACTCATAGGTCGACATGCTCTTGGGCTTTTTCTCGATGTCAATCATAGGAATAAGGTCCTGGTCGCCGGGACGGCACTGACTCATGAAATTGTGGAGCTGCAACTGCTGGGGCACATTGGCGTGATAGAAATGGTAGGAGCCGACCTTCAGCCCATAGCGGTGCGCCAACTCGATGTTGCGTTTATAGGTGGCGTCCTGTGTCTCTTTCCCTTCAGTGGCCTTGAAGTAAACATAAGCCATATGACTGTTGTTGCCAAGCGTCTCCCAAAACACATCACCCTGGTAGTGACTCATGTCAAGACCATGAATGTGGTTGCAGGTGTCTTCGCATTGTATACCATACGACTGGGCATGCAAAATGGATGCCGTCAGGATTCCTAAAAAGGCCAAAAAGATTGTTTTCATTTCCATATTCTATCAAACTGCAAAATTACAAAAAAAAAATTGTTTTTATCATTTGTACACAACTATTTATTCCACAAAACAATTTTTTAATCTTTTTTTGCGAATAGATGATTTGAGTACAGGACTAGGGTCTGGGTGAGATATTAGCTGGTGGAGGTGTTTGAATGTAAAGTGGAAATGACATTTTCTTATTTATATTGTTAATATTTTTTAATTTGGCGTGACTTGAGACAACTGTAGATGTATTCTGAAACATTTGTTTTTCACGATTACAAGTTTTTGTCGTAAATTTGCTGATGAAAATTATCAACCAAATCATATTTTTATGGAACCTACAATCATTTTTTTAATTGCAATCGGCGTAGTGCTGTTCATTGTGTTTCTGGCTTTGTCCTATGTCAAGGCTCCTCCTTCATATGCTTTCATCATTTCCGGTCTGAGCCGCGAACCACGAGTCCTCATCGGTTCTGGTGGTTTCAGAATTCCTTTCTTGGAGCGCCTCGATAAGGTGTATCTCGGACAGATCACGGTAGATATCAAGACCGAGGAGAGCGTGCCTACCAACGACTTCATCAATGTCGATGTCGACGCTGTGGCGAAAATCCGTGTCACACCCACCTCTGAGGGTACACGTCTGGCTGCCAAGAACTTCCTCAACATGACACCTCCGGAAATCGCTTCCCAGTTGCAGGACTCTCTGCAGGGTAACATGCGTGAGATCATCGGCACACTCGACCTTCGTTCTCTCAACACCGACCGCGACGGTTTCTCTGACCAGGTGATGCAGAAAGCCTCGCCCGACATGAGCAAGTTGGGTATTGAGATTATCAGTTGCAATATACAGAATGTGACCGACAAAGAGGGACTTATCCATGACCTCGGTGCTGACAATACCGCCAAGATCAAGAAAGACGCTTCCATCAACCGCGCCAATGCGGAGAGGGATGTGAAAATACAGGTGGCACATGCTGACAAGGACGCCAACGACGCCCGCGTGGATGCCGACACGGCTATCGCTGTGAAGAACAACGACCTGGCCCTGAAGCGCGCCGCTCTGAAGCAGCAGGCTGACACCGCTCAGGCCGATGCCGACGCCGCTTACTCCATCCAGCAGCAGGAGCAGCAGAAGACCATCAATATCAAGACGGTGGAGGCTCAGATTGAGAAAACCCGTCGTGAGCAGATTCTCTCGAAAGAGCAGATTGAGATTCGTATGAACCAGTTGGCCGCCGAGATAGAGAAGAAAGCTGATGCCGACAAGTATCAGATACAGAAAAATGCGGAGGCCGACCTGGAGCAGCGCAAACGTGTGGCTGAGGCTCAGCGTTATGAAGCAGAGCAAAGGGCACTGGCGCAGAACGCCGCTTCCGATGCCACCCGTTACCAGTTGGAACAGGAGGCTCAGGGTATCAAAGCAAAGGGTGAAGCCGAGGCTTACGCTATATTAAAGAAAGGTGAAGCTGAGGCTCAGGCCATGGACAAGAAAGCTGAGGCCTACAAGAAGTACAACAATGCCGCCATCGCACAGATGATGATTGAGGTGCTGCCACAAATCGTGGAGAATGTGGCCAAACCCATCAGCGCCATCAAGGATGTCAACATCTACAGTGGTGACGGACAAGGCATCTCTTCGCTTTCTGGCAATGTGCCGGTGGCCATCAAGCAGGCTTTCGATGTGCTCAAGTCAGCCACAGGTGTTGACATGGCCGACATCATGAAGGCTGGTTCTATCGAGGCGAAGACCACACGCAATATCAACCTCAATGACAATGCTCAGGATGTGATAGACAATATCACCAAGTAAGTTGCTCAACTTTCGCAAGTTGAGAGAAGTTAAGAAGTTAAAGGAGTTAAGAAGTTAAAGGAGTTAAGGAGTTAAGCCATTACAAGGAGTTAAGCCATTACATCTGATGGCTAAAGAGAGACAGCCTACGATTCATTTGGCTTAACTCCTTAGCGAAGCGATAACTACTTAACTCCTTAACTTCCTGTAAGTTGAGTACTTGCAAAACTTGAATAAGCTGTATTGAGGTCTTTGTGCGCCACTCGTTATTCTTCTATTTCCGCCAGTCCCTTGAGGATACCTTTGCTGATACTGCTGAGCGTTTCCCGGGGGGCATAGCGGTAGAAGTTCATCGAGTGGCGTATGCTTTTGAAGGCCGTCTTAGGACTGCTGACGATGAATCCGCTTTTGTTTTGATGAAAAGCCCATGTTTTCAAAAGGTGGATGTCATTGTAGCGGAGGCCTTTCAGCATGATATCATAGGCTTTGTCGTATGCTTTGGTGATAAAAGGTATCTCTTCAGGAGAGAATCCAAAGACACTGACAAGCATGTTGCCTTGCAGGTTGGCCATATTGGTCAGATGGGTCAGTCGCAGCCATCTCTCGAGTTTGACGAAGTCCACATGGTCACCGTCGATACGCAGATACCTTCCTAAGTCTATGATGGCTCGTATATAACTTTTCCCGGTCAGAATCTGGTTGGTGGCCACCACGATGATGGCCATCAACTGCATGGTGGGATACGAGCGCTCCTCATCGACGTACTCTTTCTGAATGAGCTGCTGCAACTTGGTGTCCAGCTGTTTGTTGTGCAGGTGTATCTGGTTGAAGTCGTAAAGATCGGAGAAACCATGCCGGGGCACTTCTTGCAACCTGGCCTTGATGGCGTCGACTTCGTTCTGGCGGATGTTGAAGTTGTCGTTATAATAATATTTCTCCAGACCATTGGCATAGGTCACCAACAAATTGTGATGGGTGGCCAAAAGCGTCAGCTGGCTCCATTTGAATGGAGACAGCCTGCCGATGGGCTTGCTCTCGTCGAAAGCTCCGCTGCGTAGGATGTGGATGAAATTTCTGGCCAGAATACCTGTTTTCTGCATGATGAAAGAAGGACTTTATGAATATTTTTTCGGATATCGGATGAGTATGGCGATGACGGCGGTGACAGCCAGGACCATGGGATAATAGAGGGATGGCAGGATGTATATGGGGTTGAGGCTGGCAAGTCCTGCCGCCATCAACACCTGTGCGCCGTAGGGGAGCAGTCCCTGCGTAATGCAGGAGAACGTGTCGAGCAAACTGGCGCATTTTCGGGAGTCGATGCCATATCGGTCGCCTATCTTTTTAGATATTTCACCCACCGTCAGGATGGCTACAGTGTTGTTGGCCGTACAGATGTCTACCACACTCACCAGCGCGGCGATGGAGAGTTCTGCGCCTCGTTTGCCGTTGACGCGGGAGGTGAGCAGATGGATGATATAGTCGATGCCACCGTTGACACGCACAATCTCCAACAGACCGCCTGCCATCATGGTGATGATGATCAGTTCGCCCATGTTGGTGATGCCCGTGCCCATGGAGCCAAACCACCCAAAGAGGTCATAACTGCCCGAGAGGATGCCGATGATGCCTGTCATGAGCAGACCCACGGTGAGCACTGCCATCACGTTCATACCGCAGATTGCCATCACCAGCACGGCGATATACGGCAGCACTTTGAGGTATTGCACATCGGGCAGGTCGGTGGGCGATGAGATGCCACTGCCCATGAACAGGTAGATGCCCAGCACCAAGAGTGCGGCCGGCAACACGATATAGAAGTTGACCTTGAATTTGTCACTCAGTTTGCAGCGCTGGGTACTGGTGGCCACGATGGTGGTGTCGGAGATAAACGACAGATTGTCGCCGAAAAAGGAGCCGCCCACGATGACGCCTGTGAAGAGCGCCACATCAGAACCGGTGGAGGTGGCCATACCGGCAGCGATGGGTGTCAGCGCCACGATGGTGCCTACACTGGTTCCGATGGAGAGGGAGATGAAGCATGAGGCAATGAAGAGGCCTGCTAAGAGCATGTTGCTCGGAAGGAGTGTCAGGGTGAGGTTGACCGTCGTGTCAATGCTCCCCATCTCTTTGGCCGACTGCGCAAAAGCGCCTGCCATCACAAAGATCCAAAGCATCATGATCAGATTGCTGGTACTGGCGCCGCGGCTGAAATGCTCTATCCGCTTGGAGAGAGGAAATCCGCCGGAGATAGCTACTGCATAGATGCTGGCCATCATAAACGCCACGGTGAGCGGGACTTTGTAAAAGTCTCGTGCCACCGCCGAGGTCACCAGATAGATGACGATGAAGACCATCAGCGGACTCAGTGCAAACAATCCTCTTTTATGACTCATGGTTCGCGATTCGCTATTCGCTGTTCGCTTTTCGCTTTTCGCTTTTCGCGATTCGAGATTGGCTTCTAGCGAAAAGCGAACCGCGAAAAGCGAATACCGAACAGGCCCTACAACGTCACACCATTTTTGAAGATAGAGATTTCTCTGTATCCGTTCACCTCGTTGCGGGTGGGCTCACCGTTGGCAACGGAGATGATTTTGTCTACAAACTCGCTCAGCAGGTCTTGCATTGACGTGCCTTCTATCAGTTTGCCGGCGTTGAAGTCTATCCAGTTGGGCTTACGTTGCCACAGGTTGGTGTTGGTCGACACTTTCATCGTGGGGATAAAGGTGCCGAAAGGTGTACCACGCCCAGTGGTGAACAGCACGATCTGGCAGCCAGAAGAGGCCAGTGCCGTGGCGGCCACCAAGTCGTTGCCAGGGGCGGAGAGCAGGTTGAGACCGGGAGTCTCCAGACGGTCGCCATAGCCCAGCACGCCGCTCACGGGTGCGCGTCCGCATTTCTGGGTGCAGCCTAAGGCTTTGTCTTCCAGGGTCGAGATGCCTCCGGCCTTGTTGCCGGGTGAGGGATTCTCGCCCACGGGTTCGCCATGGCTGAGGAAATACTCTTTGAAGTCGTTGATGAGTTTCACGGTTTTGTCGAAGAGCTCTGTCGTCTCACAGCGGTTCATCAGGATGGTCTCAGCACCAAACATCTCAGGCACTTCGGTGAGGACGGAGGTGCCGCCCTGTGCCACCAGATAGTCGGAGAACTCGCCCACGAGCGGGTTGGCGGTGATGCCGCTGAAACCGTCGCTGCCACCACATTTCAAGCCGATACGCAGTTTGTCCAGGCCACAGGTCTCCCGCTGGTCTTTGCTGGCGATGGCATAGAGCTCGCGCAGGATGGCCATGCCGGCCTCCACCTCGTCGCCCTCCACTTTCTGTGTGACCAGGAGGCGGATGCGCTCCTTGTCGTAATCACCGAGGGTCTCCATGAACTGGTCAGGCTGATTGTTCTCGCAACCTAGTGCCAACACGAGCACGGCGCCGGCATTGGGATGGAGCACGATGTCGCGCAGCACCTTGCGGGTGTTCTCATGGTCATCACTCAGCTGCGAACAGCCATAGTTGTGATGCCAGGCATGTATGGCGTCTATGCCTTTGCATCCCGTCTCTTGTGCCAGGGTGGAGGCCAGCCGCTCAGCGATGCCGTTCACGCATCCTACGGTGGGCACGATCCATATCTCGTTGCGGATGCCCACTTCGCCGTTCTTCCTGACATATCCGTTGAAGGTGCGGTTCTCGTGCTTGATGTTGAGGGGTTCGTTCACGGGCTGATAGGTGTAGGTCAGCGTACCTGAGAGGTTGGTCTTCAGGTTGTTCTCGTTCACCCATGCGCCGGCTTTCAGGTCTTCCTTGGCGTGGCCGATAGGGTAGCCATATTTGATGATGTCATGTCCTTGAGGGGTGTCGATCACCAGTATTTTGTGTCCGGCAGGAGTATCCTGGGCGATGGTGATGTCTTTGCCGTCAACAGAGATGGTCTCGCCCTGAGTGAAGGCCCGCAGACATACCACGACGGTGTCGGCGGGATTGATTTTTATAAAAGATGCTTGATTCATGTTGTTATGAGGTTTTAGGGTTTTAGGTTTTCTTTCTTATATCATGGTGCGCTGATAGAAGTCCACATTCTCTTTGTTGAGGATTTCAATCGGCATATAATTCA
Source organism: uncultured Prevotellaceae bacterium (assembly GCA_902780635.1). Taxonomy (GTDB): domain Bacteria; phylum Bacteroidota; class Bacteroidia; order Bacteroidales; family Bacteroidaceae; genus Prevotella. The sequence goes on along the minus strand of CACZGH010000030.1, from coordinate 15,310 downwards.
CCGGTTTCACTTCTTTCTTGAGCACGATGGCCCGGAAGAGGGCCTCTATGCAGTAATAGCCTTGCATATAGGCGTGCTGGGCGATGAGGAAGGAGATGCTGCCCTGGCGCAGACAGTCGGCATTTTTCTGCACCATGTCATATCCCATGATCTGGATGGCACGGCGATTGGTGCGGAGCAGAAACTCGCCCACGATATGGGCTTTGGAGCAGAACGTGATGCAATGCCGCACTTTGGGGTGCTGGGTGAAGAAGGTCTCGAGTATCTCGTCATACTTCTCCCGTTGTTCCTCCAAAGGCAGGTTGACTTCGTGGATGACGATGGATGGGAAATGGTCGTGCATGTAATGGCGGAAGCCCACCTCGCGGTTGTCTTGCTGTTTGCTGGCCACCTTGCCGTCTTTCATCTGTTTCATGATCATGATCTCCGTTGAGCCAGAGGCGATCAGCATCAGCATTTTGGCAGCGAAATAGCCACTGCAGAAGGAGTCCTGTCCATAAAACGAGAGGGGTTTCAGGTCGGGCATGTAAGAGTCGAGCATCACGAAGGGGATGTTGCGCTCATGGAGCTGGTCGGTGAACGACCGGGTGAGCTCCAGTTGTGCGGGCACGATGATGACGCCGTCGGGATTCTGTGCCAGACACTGCTGCACGGTCTTCACGAAGGTGTTGTCCTGAAACCGCTTGTAGTAAAGCATCTTCACGTCGATGTGAAAATCCCTTCTGACCTCACATGCTTTCAGTGCGCCCTCTTCTATCTCTTCCCAGTAGGCTTCAGAGGCATGTTTGGGCATGATCAGATAGAACGTGTACGAACGGTTGTATGCCAGTGCGCTGGCGTACATGTTGGGCTGATAGTTCATCTCTTGCAAGGCTTTTTCCACCTTCTCAAGGGCTGTGCTCGACACGTTGGGGCGTTTGTGCAGCACACGGTCCACGGTCCCGACGGAGACGCCGGCACGCTCTGCGATGTCTTTGATTCTGATTTTGTCTGTCATCGTTGGTGATTTATACGTGGCTTATTCTTATTGGCAGTTAGCTTGTTCAAAGAGACTGGTTTTCTCAAGGATGGGTATCACATGAGTGGCTAAAAGTCGCTTTTTGAGGTCTTTCTCTGCGTAGTATTCAACAAGCAGGTCACCGCGGTTGTCTATCATTTGACTCATTAAGTGGTCATCAATCGGTCGGATGCCAATCCTTCCTTTCTCATCAGCTCCACTGGATATCACATAGCACACCTGATTCTTGATCTGTTTGTTGGCTGAAATGGCAGCGCCAATGGCACCAAACGCGGCACCTACCACGATGATGTCTTTCTCTTGTGTACGGCCTATCAACCTGTTGACGAAGAGAAGGCTGCGCTCACCTATGCGTCTAGCTATGGTATAGCCGTTGCCAAAACGGGCCTTGTCATACCTTAGGTTCCTGCAGTTCAGATAGATGGTGTCACCCAGCATCACAGCGAAAGCGTCATTTTTGAGAATCTTGTTAGTGGCTTTGTTGTCGGTGGTCAGCGTGTAGTCGTTGCCGCCCCACCATGCCTGATGCCCTTTGCTATGACTGTCGATGTAGATTGTATCCAGTTGCTCCCAGCGCCCCTCAAGGAAATCTTCATAGGATTTGCAGTATCGGTTTTGTGCGCTAACCGTTTGAATCAACATCAACATCGCTACGAATGCTGCCGTCGTCAACTCTTTCATTGTCATTTTTACCATGATTCCATCCTGTTTTTGAGTTCAAAAGATAATATTCGTGCAAAGATACAAAATAAGTGAGAGAAAAGAAAAAAAAACTTTTGAAATTAAAAAATTACATGTTTTGTTTTGCTTTCTACTCAGCTTTCATTATATTTGCAGAGAAATAGACTTAAAAATATTGGAAAAACATCAACTGCAAGAAGATGGTAGAAGCTCCCAATTTCGAATACGAGTATGACTCAGCGTTTAGGAAGTCCTTTCCTGCTCGGCTTAGTTTCGCTATATTAGCGATCACTACCATCGTATTTGTCGCAGCACTCATTTCCTATCTTTTTTTTCAGCAAGAGCGGGTGAAACAAGAAACGGCCGCAAGTGCTAAGACTCAGTTGCACGATGCCGTGATGATGATGCGGCTGCAGACGGCAGAGGCGCAACTGCGCCACGACTCGCTGAGTTTGGACGACTATGCGCGCATCCTTCAGGTGGTCCAGCCCTATCAGCATTCTTTTACGTTGTTGTTGAACGGTGAAGGCCAACTGGTATTCGCCAGCAACCCTCCCTTTGGAACCCTTCCCTCTGACGAGCAGAAGCATATCAAAGCCATCATGGGCAGTCGTCAAGGTGGGATGGAAGAGGTGCTCAAAGGAAAAGGCATCTCGTTGCTGATTTATGAGCCGGTGGAGGGTTGCGACCTTGTGGCTGGTGTGGTCTGCTCTCGTGTGGATATTCTTTCTGCCTATGAGCCGTTGATTGTATGGGGTCTTGTCTCATTTTTGATTGGTCTGTTGGTCTTGTTTGTCGCGTGTGCCATCGTCATCTACCGCATGGCGAAGCCGCTGCATCAGTTTGCCGAGTCGGCAGTACACATCGCTGAGGGCAATCTCGACACGCCGCTGCCTGAAATACGGTCTCAAGACGAGCTCAAAAAATTGAGGACATCGTTTGAGTACATGCAGAGCTCACTGAAACAACATATCGAAGACCTCCGCAAGTCCACGGCGAGCCAGGAGCGTCTTCATAGTGAATTGGTGATTGCCCATGACATCCAGATGGGCATGCTGACCACCACCTTCCCTGAGCGTGATGACCTGGAGCTTTTTGCGCAGATGACACCTGCCAAGGAGGTGGGAGGCGACCTCTACGATTTTATCATCGACAATGACATGGTGTTTTTCATCATCGGCGATGTGGCGGGAAAAGGGGTGCCCGCATCCCTCTACATGGCGGTGACAAGAACCTTGTTTCGTAGTTTGGCTGAAAACTATGAGAATGCGGCCAACATTGTGCGTGAGATGAACCATGTCATCGCTACCTCCAGCGACACCTTTGTCTTCGTGACAGCCTTTGTGGGGGTGCTCGACCTTCGCACCCATCATCTCACCTATTGCAATGCCGCACACAATGCGCCCGCGCTGATGACCAAGGAGGGTAAGTGCAGACTGCTGGAGGTGGAGGCCAATCTTCCGCTTGGCGTGGAGGATCATTATCATTACGAAGAGCAGCAGATTGATTTCCCGGAGGGCACCGCCTTGCTCCTCTATACCGACGGACTGACAGAAGCCATGTACATCTCTGGGGATGGCAGTCGCCGGTTGTTTGGCGAGGATCGTGTGCTTCACGATATGGAGAAAAACAAGAATGCCTCTGGCATTGAGATCATCGACTTCCTGAAACAGCATGTCAACGTGTTTGCTGACGGCACCGTGCAGGGTGACGACCTCACGCTGCTGTTCCTCAGGCATGGGACGAAGCAGAAGAACAATCTCACGGCACCACGACGCATCATTATGAAAAATGAGATCACAGAGGTGAGCCGCATGCGTGGCTTCTTCATGTCTGTATGCCGCGAGCACAATGTCGACGAGGACTTGTTCAAGTCTCTCAACCTTGCCATTGAAGAGTGGGTGGTCAATGTCATCAACCATGCTTATCCCAAAGGCACTCGTGGCCATGTGGAAGTGACGGCCCGGGTGGAAGGGGGTGTGATGACCCTGATGGTCAAGGACCATGGCATCCCTTTCGATCCCACCCAGTACCAGGATGTCGATATCGAAGCCGACTTGGAAGACCGTCCCATCGGCGGTCTGGGCATCTTCTTGGTGAGAAACATCATGGATACGATGCATTATGAACGTACCGCCGATGGCTACAATGTATTGACTTTGACAAAACAATTAAACTTATAAGTAACATCTTCAGCCTATGGAATCAATCATTTTTATGGGATTCAATCTCTATGCATGGATCACGATCATCACCGTCCTGTCCATGTTCACCGTCTTACTCTTCACCAAGATGCGCGCCGATCTGGTGTTCCTGGGGGCCATTGCTATCCTCTTCGTCACAGGTGTGCTCGATGCCAAGGAGGCCTTCTCCGGCTTCAGCAGCACCTCCGTAGTCATCATTGGTGTGCTCTTTGTGGTCGTGGCGGGATTGACACATACTGGCGTGCTGCAGTGGATTGTCAAACATCTGTTAGGGCAGCCCAAGAGTTATTCAAAAGCGGTGATACGTCTGATGTTGCCAGTGGCAGCGCTCAGTTCATTCCTCAGCAACACCACCGTGGTGGCACTGTTTGTAGGCATCGTGAAGATGTGGTCTAAAAAGCTCAACATCTCACCCTCTAAGTTGCTGATACCGTTGAGCTACGCGTCTGGCATGGGTGGTGTGTGTACGTTGATAGGAACCCCTCCCAACCTTATTATTTCTGGCCTTTATGCCGACAGCACGGGCACTGCGATGAATGTGCTTGCCACCACCATCCCGGGCTTGTTCTGTCTTTTCATCGGTGTGCTTTCCATCATTGCTATGCGTAAGTTGTTGCCCGACCGTGAGGCTCCAGAGTCAGCCTTTGAGTCGACCTCCGACTATACCGTTGAATTCTTGGTGCCCTCAGACAATGACCATATCGGCGAGACCATCGCGGAAGCAGGATTGACCAACGTGCGTGGCGGCAGCCTGATTGAGATGAAGCATTTCGACGACCGCAACCTGGTTTCACCCGTTCCCGAGGAAGAATTGCTGATGGGAGGCGACCGCCTGGTGTTCGCCGGCCAGATCGACGAGATTCTCGACTTGAAGAAGAGTCATGGTTTGGTGAATGCCGACCACCACATTTTTACTATGGATGAGGTGGACAAGAACCGTCAGCTGCGCACAGCCTATGTCAAATTCGGCTCTAGCCTTATCAACACCACTATCGGCTCTACCACTTTCGAAAAGGACAATAGCATGACCCTGGTGGCAGTGGCCCGTAGCGGCAAGCGCATCAACGAGTCGCCCCGTGATGTTGTCCTGCAGGCTGGTGACACCTTGCTCTTCGAGTGTCCGCCGCGCATGAACATCAGCACCAAGGAACTGTCGTCACAGCTGCAGTTCTTCGACTCAGCACAAGTGCCCAACATTGGTAAAAAGACAATGGTCTCCACGACCATCATGATTGCCATGGTGGTGCTCTCTGCTTTAGACGTGATACCGTTGCTACAATGTGCGTTCCTGGCGGCCATAGCCATGCTCCTTTTCCGTTGCTGTAGTGTCGACCAGGCCATGAAGGCCATCAATTGGGAAATCTTGATGGTGTTCGCAGGTTCTGTCGTGCTCGGTGTGGCCATCCAGAAGACGGGCATCGCAGAGCGTCTGGCTTTTGGCATCCTCGATGTTTGCGGCACCAACCCCATCGTTGTGATGGCCGCCATCTGTTTCGTAGGTACATTCATCACTGAGTTTATTTCCAATACGGCAGCGGGCGCCATGTTCTTCCCCATCATGTACGAGGCGGCAGAGAAATTGGGCTACGAGCCTTATCCTTTCCTTATCGCTCTGATGGTCAGCGTCAGCTCAAGCTTCGCCACGCCGATTGGTTCTCCCACCCATATGTTGGTTTACGGACCTGGAGGCTACCGCTTCAGCGATTTCATGCGTATCGGACTGTTGATGAACCTCATCATCCTGGCTGCCAACATCTTCATTGTCAACTTGATATATCCCTTGACTCCCTTAGTATCACAATAATAACAAAATACATAAACGATCATTATGAATATTGAAATCAAAGAACAAAACGGCAATTACCATGGCATCCTTTATGGGTGGATTGACACCGCCGAAGGATCACAGTTTTTGGAGGACCTCAAACCCCTGATGGCCAATGCCGGCAAGGACATCGAACTCAATTGCGAGAAGTTGGAATATATCTGCAGCTTGGGCTTGCGTGGCCTCATGCAACTGAAAAAAGAAAGCGCAGCCAAGGGTGGAAAGCTTGTCTTGACGCATGTGGAGGGCGAAGTGCTCAAAATCTTTAAAATGACAGGCTTCGTCAAACTCTTTGACATCCGCTGACCGAGATACACACCCCATAGAATGATGGAGACAGGCTTTTGATTCGACCAAGAATCAAGAGTCTGTCTCTTTGATTCCAAGGACAGCTGTTCAGAACGCTGGCTCTTCCGAGCTGAGGACGATTTGCAGTTGCTCATCATTGATTTTCCCCAATCGGTAGAGAGGCGACTCACGTGGATCTCGCCCCTGACCGACATACTCACGACGCAAGTAGCTATACAGGGCAGTGATGCCCTCCTCTCGATACTCCAGTTCGTCTTTGGGAGGTGTGACGAGACTCTGACGCTTCAGCCACCAAGGCATATAGACTTTGCCACACTGTCGAAGCAAGTCTTGCAGGTCAAACTGCGAATACGTGCTTTTATACTCCATCAGATAATTCGCAAAATAATACAAAAGTCCGAATGGGGTGAGGTCAGTGCCAAATTTGCCCACGAACAGCTCTGCCGTACGTGTGATGGCCTCACGGTTGATGGCTTCGCTGGGTCGTGCTATAGAATAGATGCCAATGATATTGTTGCAGACGATGGCCTCGGCTGTGCCAGTCATGTAAAACTGTTCGAGCACCCGGAGCGTGGCGGAAGGGCAGAAGGTGCACTTCTCGACATGTTGCAGCGCGGCGTTCCATTTTGCAGGTGCGAAGTATGCCAATACTTGCTCCTCAGACGGAAAAAGTTTCTTGAAGATGGCCATGTCGGCTCTCTGTCTTTCTGATAAGGCGCTGTGACTGACTGATAGCCCATTGTTGGGCATCGCGGATGAGGTCCGCAGAATTTGGTTGACTCGAATGGGATGCATAATGATGGATGTTTGATGAATAGTTGGATGAATGGGTTGATTGGGTTGACGAATTGTTTTTCAACTGTATGCGCAGCCAATGGTGGAAATGACTAAAGGCATCGGTCTGACTCTGGTGTCGCTGCCGGCCACAGCACATGCAGTCAGCAGCGAACAGTTCCAGATAGTCGGTGAGCTGCGATGGGGTGATGTGATGGCGTATGCAGATGGACTCTTGCCATGAATGATTGGCAGTCATCTCGTTGATTTCTTGTTGAATGCTTTCATGCTCGCGCGCGTTGTTGTCGTTGATGATATTATTGATATCTTTATTCTTCTTTGTGCCAGATGGTGTGTCAGTGGGTGTGCCATTGAGTGTGTCATCTATGTGCCGGTGGGAAGCAGAAGATATCGGATCCAAATAATTGTCATAAGGAGATAAACGGCTGACATTCTGCTTATTGTTGTATTTTTCTTTGTGAGAGATACTTGTGTCAGAGCCTGTGCCAGTTGTTGTGCCAAAGCCTGTGCCAGTTGTTGTGCCAAAGCCTGTGTCACTTGTTGTGCCAGAATCTGTGTCATTTGTAGTCTCAGCGTTTATGTTTCCATCGCTGATGACACGGATGATGTTTTGTGCACCGCATTTCCTCACGCTGACCAAGTTGGAAGCGATGAGTTTGTCAAGAAATGTGCGCACATGTCTGATGGTCCACTGCCATCGGTTGGCAAGGAAGCGCAACGAGGCAGGCCATTCTCTGCCTACGATGTTGACAGACTTTCCATTGACTTTTATGGTGGCGGAGCCATCAGCGTAGCGCACCGACGCAACGATGTCTATCCATGCCTCTGCCTCACTGAACACCCGTGCTTGTTGCCAGAAGTCGGCACTGAAAAAGTTTCTTGGTAGAATGATATATCCTTGTTCCATTTTCTTTGTATGAGTGGATTGTTAAATTCACGACAAAGAAAAGCAGGAATTTCGACATATAAGTGTCATTTTAATATCTCATCGTAGCATTCCATCAAGAGTATCACAGGGTAATTGTAGGAGTGCGGGCCTCCGAGCCCGCAAAAGCATCCAAACAAATCTCTTTCGTCGGGTTAGGGGGGGGCGACCTCCTAAGGGGACAGAGTTTTGATTCAATTTTATTCTCCGATTCATACTGAATCTGGTTCCCGTATTATCTTCTTACTGCCCCATACACATCATGCCTAATGGATATATTTTAATCAAAACTCCGTCTGTAATTGCGCCCGTTAACAGGACATACAAAAGAAGCTAATTTTATGAAAAATATAACTGTCCCGTGAAGAGAATGTCGAGTTTTTTTTAGTTTTTTATCGAATATAATTATCTTTGCATTCGAAACTAAAAAAATCTATGAAATTATGAATAAAACTGTTCGAATAGTTTGTCAAACAATGTTTGTGGTGATGATATTATCATGCTCTTTCTCTATTTATGGTTGTTAGAAAAAACAGAAATTGAAATTTTAGAAGACCGAATACAACAATTAGATGAATGAATAAAAGAACAGAAGCGATTTATAAAAGGTGTAATATGACATATTGTTCTAATCTCACAAGAAAGATACTAGAAGAACAAATGAATATAATATACTAGTTTTTTATTAAAATGTCTTTTCTATAGTATGAATAATGTCTGGAGTAATATATCCTCTTGGTTTAAAAATGAAACCCATAGAGATGATGTGATGCGTGAGTTTAACATTGCAGCAAGGGCATCATACATTAATGGCGAGGTTCCATATCAGCTGAAATGTGTTCTATCTATGGGAAATATAAACTATAAACATTCATCATCAGCATGGCTAAAGTCTGGAATCCGTATTGTAGTTATGACAGATGATTTGTTATCAGATTTAGAACTTAATAAGATTGGTTTGTCAGTATTGGCAGATTCAAGAATTGTAAGAATGTTGATAACACTAGGTTGGGATACATTAGAAGTCATTAGTAAAAAGGATAAGGTTGGTTTTCAATGGAAATTGATTAATTACACAAATTAGAGATGATCACAGGGCCGAAGCCCCTGATAATTTTAGTTTACCCATAATAAAGCTACTATTATTAAATTATTAGTCTATTTATTCCAATTATAATAATCCAGTTCTCGAAAAAGTTGTTCTATCTTGGAGACAATACGATGCTGCTCAGCTAGAGGGGGTAAGATAAAAGGATAATTAATTAGTTTATCTCGAGAGATATTAGGCTGAGCCCCTCCTGCACCTAATTTAGTAAACGCATCTTTATTAGCCATTAAATAATAAAACAAATACCAATTATATATAAGATGAGGAGTGCATGCACAGCAAGCTTGATTGGTTGTTAAGGTCTTTCCTGCTATTCCCAATTTTCCAATGGTTGCCCCATACATAGCTATCATGACATCACCTGGCTTGTTCAATCTCATAGAACAATCATCCAATGCCTTCTTAGTAACTTTTTCTTCTGAATTACTGACAATACCATTATTTAATTCACCAGTTTTTAACCAGGGAATATCGCCACCATAATACTCTGGATTTCCTCTTGAAGGAGTTGCACCTGCTCCCCAGGAGCCTACATTCCCCATTTTTGTCCACACCCAACTATCTGGTATGTCAGCAAAAAACTCATCTTCAGAAATAGGAATTTCTTTTAATTCACTCTTTTTAAGTACACCCACTTTAACCAACCGTTTCTTCTCCTGACGAATCTTGTCGAGAAGGATGCTGGCTGGTTCGTCGTTGGGGTCTTGCGGAACAAGTTTGCCTTGAATGGCTTCTTGAAGAATGCTCTTGCGGAGTTTGTCTGGCAGTTCTGCTTGCAGCTTATCTGCTTCCTCCTGAGCCTTACCGTATTCATCAACCACAGGAAGAATTTTCTCTAACTTCGCAACAATCCGATGCTGCTCAGAAAGGGGTGGTAATGGTATGATGTAAGTTCTTAATTTGTTTAGACTTGTTCTTACTCGTGTTATGCCCTGTACTTCCCCATAAACTTGATCTTTAACGATAGATGAATTTATAGCATAATAAAGATATCTCTTATTAAGAATATCAGGGAAATTAAAACGTACAGCATCTGATGAAAGAACATATTTTTTATCACCTTGAGGGCAAATAATAGCCCTACCCGCTGGCATCATCTTTGCAATTATAACATCGCCTGCAAACGCTTCACTCCTTGCAATAGTAGATAAATGTTCAAATGTTGTATATTTAACATTGGTATCTTTCCAACCCAATTCACCAATATTACTGAGTTGAATAATACGTACTTCTTTTTTATCTGTATAGTGTTCTTTCTTCAAATTACTGCCAAAAGGACCATCGGCACTTTCTAATGAAATGTCTTGCATTCTAACAAAAACCCAACCATCAGGTAATTCAAACGGCTTATCCTCATCAGTAATAGGTTCACTGATGAGATCCCTTTTTTTGAGTTTGCAACCCCTAACAAGATGTTCCTTTACCTTGTGGATGTGCTGAACAAGAACACTGGCTGGTTCATCGTTAGGGTCTTGCGGAACAAGTTTACCCTGAATAGCCATTTGCAGGATGCTGTTCCTTAGTTGCTTCGCATTCATACTTCTTCCGATTTAATGCCCAACATGTCTTCAATCTTCGCCAAGGTGCTGTCGATTTTCCTATCGAGTGCAGCACGACGTTTTTTATAGTCACGGATAAGCTCATCGGGTGGAAGAATCTCCTCTTCCTCCTTTGGGAACTTGCACTGGTCGAAATTGCAGCCAAGGTCAAGCAACTGCTGGGCAGTAAACACCCTTGACTTCTCACCAAGTTCATCCGATATGATTTCCTTCCGGTCATTCCACCAATCCAAGATTGGCTGCGCATGCTCCATCCTCATCGGTTTGGTCTTGCTGAAATGCTTATAACCCTCAGGCATGTCAAGACGGTAGAACCAAGTATCTTTTGTCTTGAAACCCTCTTCAGCACCTTCAGCTGTATCGTTATTGAAAAAGAGAATGTTTGTAGCGATGCTGGTATATGGAGAGAAGATGGAACCAGGCAAACGGATGATGGTATGCAGGTTGAACTTGCGAAGCAAAGCCTCTTTGAGTGCCAGCTTCGCACCATCAGCACCAAAGAGGAAACCATCGGGAATGATGACACCGCATCTGCCACCCACCTTCAGCCGATACATGATGAGAGCGATGAAAAGGTCAGCCGTCTCACTGCTGCGGTATGCACTTGGGAAATTGCTCTGCACTGATGTTCCCGTACTGCCGCCATAAGGAGGATTCATACCAATGACATCCACTTTGTCAGACTCCTTGAAGTCACTTACATTGGTACCAAGCGAGTCACAGTGCCGGATATTGGGAGCTTCTATGTCATGCAGCAAGAGGTTGGTGATACTCAGCAGATAAGGCAGAGGTTTCCATTCCTGTCCCATCACCGCACGTTGTAACTTATCATAGTCGGCAGCAGACTTGACCTGAGATGCAAGATGATTGAGCGTGGATACCAAGAATCCGCCAGTTCCAGAAGTGAAATCGCCAAAGGTCTCACCTAATTTCGGGTCGAGTATCCTCACAATCAAGTCTGTGAGTGCACGAGGGGTGTAAAACTCGCCTGCGTTGCCGGCTGACTGCAGGTCTTTCAGTATGCCCTCATAGATATCGCCAAAGGTGTGGCGGTCGTCAGCATCGTCAAACTCAATCTCATTGACGATATTCACCACTTGCCGGAGCAGGGTGCCGTCCTTCATGTATTGGTTCAGGTCGGCAAAAGTTTCCTGGACAATGCTCTTTAAGCGAGGGGTCTCTGCGGTGACTATAATACCCTTGATGGTCTCGCCATTGTACACCACGTCCTGCCCCTTGATGACGGGAAACAGCACATTGTTGATGAAATTCAGCAAGGCATCACCCGTCATGGCCTTGCCATCCTTCTCGTCAATTGCCCAGTTTCTCCAACGGAGCGGTTCAGGTATGATGCTTGTGAATTCTTTTTTGTCCTTGTATGCCTTGTATTCCCATGTCTCTTCCTGTGTGTCGTACACTTTCAGAAAAAACATCCAGGTCATTTGCTCAATACGCTGTGCGTCACCATTGACACCAGCATCGGAACGCATGATGTTCTGGATGCGTTTGATGATGTTGTTAACTGCCATTATGCTGTCTTGTAAATTTGTTCTTCTAATTCTTTAATTGCTTTCTCAAAACCCTCAGGGCCACCAAAGAGTTTGATTATCTTTGTCGGTTTTCCGATGAGATTGAATGGGGGTATTTCAAGTATATCAGCCTTTTCAAAGTCAAGTATCCCGTTTTCTGCGTACTTGTCGAGCAGTGCCTCAAGCACCTCCCGAGCCTTACCCTCGTATTTGCCGAAATAGTTGCGTTTCTTCACATTGTTGGCACGTTCCTTTCGGGTGAGGGGCGGCTGGTCAAAAGCCACATGGCAAATGATGTCGAAGATGTCAGCATCCCTCAATGTCTCATTCTTCTCACGAACGGCATCAATGAGTATGGCATATTCCTTCAACTCGTCGAGGATAGCCTGCTTGCGTTCGGCTTCGCTCCAAGTCTGCACGAACTTGTCCAGCGATTCAAAGCGGCGACGAATTTGGTTACGAGCAAAGGTCTGGACACTCTCAGTCCTCATTGTCTTGCCATCCTCACCCAACACGCTCACTATCTCATGAGCTATCATGATATTCTGGCCTTCTATGACGTATTTATGCCGTGTACCATATTGCGCATCACCTTCATCATGAGCCATTCCGGAATTTCCTCCTTCTTCATGGTGGGTGTATTTCTTTGGTTTTTTGACAGGAGGTTCGGGGTCACCGTCAAATGCGGGATCTTTGAACTTGGACGTGGCATTTCGGAAATCAAGAATCTCCAAATGCCATTTGCCTTTATCTTTACGAAGTCGGGTGCCACGGCCAATGATTTGTTTGAACTCCGTCATGCTGCCTATCTCCTTGTCTATAACTATAAGACCACATGTCTTGCAATCCACACCTGTAGAGAGAAGTTCTGAAGTAGTGACAATGACGGGATAAGGTTCGTCGACGGAAATGAAATTGTCGAGTTGTTTCTTGCCTTCCTTGTCCTCACCGACTATGCGAGTAACATAGTATGGCGACTTACGACACATGTCGGCATTCATGTTGATGAGTAAAGTACGCATTTCAGCGGCTTCCTCTATATCTGAGCAAAACACGATTGTTTTGGTCATTCGGCCAATGTCGTGAAGCATATTAGTGATGCGACGCGCCACAACTATTCGACGAAGTTTGATGGCAAGGTCACGACCGATGTTCTGCCGTTGATACAGTTTTTGCTCTATCTCCTGCCCAAGAAGGTCGCGCTCACCCTCTTCTGGAGTCCATCCTTGAAGGTCTATGTTGATAAAATCAGCCGTCACACGGTATGGGGCAAGGAAACCATCATTGATGCCTTGCAGAAGGGAATAAGTATAGACGGGTTCCCCGAAATAATCAAGATTGTTCGCGCCCTCTTCTGCCTTGGGTGTTGCGGTCATACCTATCTGAGTCGCTGTGTCGAAATATTCAAGTACCTTTCTCCAGGCAGAATCGTCCTTTGCGCTGCCTCGATGACACTCGTCAACGATAATCAGATCAAAGAAATTCTTCTGAACCTCGAGGAAAGGATCAGGTTTGCCCTCCTTACCCACCAACTGATGATAAAGTGCCATGTAAACCTCGTAAGAAGAATCAATTTTATCTTCACCTTCACCAACTGACGTTATCTTGGTCATGAACTTCTTGAAAGGCTTGAAATCCTGAACCATTGTTTGGTCAATAAGGATATTGCGGTCAGCAAGGTAGAGAATCTTTTTCTTGGCACCACTCTTATGTAACCGATGGATAATCTGAAATGCCGTGAATGTCTTGCCTGTCCCAGTGGCCATCACAACGAGGACACGCTGTTGGCCACGTGCAATTGCTTCAACAGTCCTGTCTATGGCGATACGTTGATAATAGCGAGGCTCATGGCTGTAGGCATCATAATAATAAGGGGTTTCCACTATTTTCTGTTCCTCAGGAGAGTAGTTCTTACTGTCAAGATAGCGTCTGTAAAGCTCCTCCTCAGTTGGAAATTCATCCATTTTCAACTCGGTTTCCTTACCTGTGATGAAGTCATGCTCCAAAAAAGCATCACCATTGCTGGAATAGGCGAACTTCAGGTCGAGGATATTTGCATAGTCAATGGCTTGTTGTATGCCGCCACCAACAGCATGTTTGTTGTCCTTCGCTTCAAGAACAGCAATGGGGCGCCCCTCATGATAAAGCAGATAATCGGCTTTCTTACCTTCCGCAACCGAATGATGGTTACCTGCGACGATAACACGTCCATCTGTGAAATAAAATTCCTCACGCATGTTTTTGAGAACCTCCCAACCCTTATCTTTAAGGGCAGGAGTGATGAACATGGTGCGGATTTCTTGTTCTTTGAGTTCCTTTTTGTTGATGTCCATGGTCGGAAAGATATGGAAATTACTAACCCCTGTTGCTTACTAAAAGATCCTTGACATCAACATCAAGAGCATTGGCAATTGCGTTCAATGTCTTAATGTCTGGCTGCACCTTTTGGTTGACGTACTTAGAAACTGTGCAGTTGCTCTTTCCAATTTGCTCAGCCAGCCAACGACCAGTCTTGTCCTTTTCCGCCAAAACGACTTTTATACGATTGAGTTTTTGTTCATCCATAGACAAAGGTTTTAACTTACATGCAAAGATAATCTTTTGTTGGGAAACAAACAAATTTTTGTTTGACTATCCCCGACTTCTTCGTGTGCAAAGTTATAAAAAGTTTCAGAATCCAGAATCCAATCCAGTCCCGTGATTACAACCAATAAAAAAAGGTTTTACTTGGTCACCCAAATAAAACTTTTTCATTTGCGGAAAGGATAGGATTCGAACCTACGAACCGATTTTGTCGGTCACACGCTTTCCAGGCGTGCCTCTTCACAAATCAATCGAGCTATGTAGTATCCAGTTGGGTGTCCATTGAAAACTAAGAGATCGGCTACGGGGGGCGAATTCTCCCTTTACAGGATTGACTTGATATACGGATAGCAGGGAATCCAGTTTCTGTAGTGTATTGGAAGAATTTTGATATTCGTGAAGATACAACGACTCGAAGGAGGCTCCGTACCGAGCGTACATCGCCTCTGGATGCTCTCCTTTGTCTATCAAGTCTGCGATTCCTTCATTTTCAAAACAATTAAAAATTTTCCAAAAGGAGTTTCCTGGCTCGTCCTTAAACTACCGTTCTTAATTAAAATAGCATAAAATGAAGTGACTTTTTTGAATTATTTGCACGTTTTTAATGAATTTATTATTATATTTGCACCAAAATCATTCATTATGACATTACAAAAGTGGATTAAGGATAGAGCTATTCATGGATTTCCCACGTTTTCTATTGAGGACGTGAGAGAGACAGGAATGTACTCTTCAGAGCAAATTCTTCAGAACGAACTATACAGACTCTGTTCC
>CACZGH010000029.1 GCA_902780635.1 uncultured Prevotellaceae bacterium | reverse complement strand
CCAAGGCCCTTCCCCTTTCCAGGGAAAGGGATGCAACCGCTCCCATCCGGTCGCTCGTACATTAAGGTATGCTCGACCCATCAAAGGGTCGGCATCATTGTTGACGCAACAAAGTTGCGATTGTTCATGCGACATCGGACATCAGCCTTCAACTAGAGGAAGAGGACGTAATAACAAACACGCTGTCTGTGTATTTAAAATATGTTAATTTATAGATTTTGTGGGTGTATTTGTGCAAAAGTATAAGGATTAATGTATAATTTTGTATAAATATAATTGAGATTGTCGTAATACACAAAGACGGGGCGATGGATGTGATATCTGTATCGCTGCATACGATTTAACCACAAGACAAGAAAAAGAGATGCGTAATTACCTATTTATTATATTATGTGTGGCCATGATGGCATCCTGTAGTACTTCTCACAAGAAGTACCATATCGGAGTGTCGCAATGCTCAGAAGATATCTGGCGTGACAAGCAGAACTCTGAACTGCGCATGGGTGCCTATTTTTATGATAATGTCGACTTGAGCTTTGCCACCGCTTACGACAGTGATGAGCGTCAGGTGCAACAAATCGACAGTTTGGTGGCCAAGGGCATCGACCTGCTGATTGTGGCCCCCAATCAGATGGCCACCGTCACTCCCGCCATTGACCGTGCTTATGACAAAGGCATCCCTGTCATCGTATTTGAGCGGAAGACCAACTCGCAGAAATTTACCGCCTATATCGGCGCCGACAATTACGAGATGGGGCGGCTGATGGGTGAGTATATCGCGTCGCGCCTTGGTGGAAAGGGACGTGTGATGGAAGTGATGGGGCTGAAAGGTTCGTCACCGGCCATTGAGCGTCACAAAGGCTTTTCCGATGCCATCACACTGTATCCCGGCATCACGCTGGTGGCCACCCTGCAGGGTGACTGGACAGAGCAGAGCGCCTACAATGTAGTGAAACAGTATGATGGCGACCTTTCCGACATCCAATTCATCTTTGGCCAGAACGACCGTATGGCGATGGGCGCCCGGAAAGCAATCTTAGAGCAACATGCTAACGCCCGAACGCTGTTTTGTGGCATCGACGGACTGCCGGGAGAGAATGGCGGTATCCGTCTGGTGCGCGACTCACTGCTCGATGCCTCTTACATCTACCCCACACATGGTGACCAGTTGATCAAATTGGCCGTCGACATTCTCGATGGAGCATCTTATCAGAAAGAGACCAATCTCATGTCGGCCCTGGTGACCCACGAGAACGCCAACGTGCTGCTCATGCAGAATGAGGAGGTGATGCGCCAGGCCCACTACCTCGACCAGTTGAACGACAAGGCCAGCGCTTATCTTCGCCAGTTGAGTTATCAGCGGGTCATCAGTTTCCTGGCACTCGGTTTCGTCATTTTGCTGCTTGTCTTGGCTGCCACTGTCTTTCTCTACAACCGCCAGCGGCAGCGGCTGAGCAAAGAGCGGCTCAAGATGGAGCGTGCCCGGCTCGACTTCTTCACCCAGGTGAGCCATGAGCTTCGCACCCCGCTGACCCTGATAGAGGGACCTTTGGCAGAGTTGGCTGAGACCCCTGACATCAAGTATGCAGAGGCCAACACCTCCCGCCTTTTTGATATTGTCAGGCGTAATACGCGCCAACTTACCCATCTTATCAACCAGATGCTCGACGCCCAAGTAGGGAAGCAACCCTTAGAGGTGAGTCGGGAGCAGGCGGACGCACTGACCGTGGGTGAGACGGCCACTCCCAAGACTGATATTGCTGCCGCCGCCAATTTGGTGCCTACTCCAGAGGATGCCCCCACACTGTTGATCGTAGACGACAATGCCGACATCCGCACTTATCTCCATGCGATCCTGCAGTCGCGCTATGAAGTGGTGCTCGCCTCCGACGGCCAGCAAGGCCTCGAACTGGCACGCCGTGTGGTGCCCGACCTGATTGTCTCCGACGTGATGATGCCGGTGATGAATGGCCTGGAGTTCTGCCAGCGTGTGAAAGAAGACTATGTGACCAGTCATATCCCTGTCATTCTGCTCACTGCACGTGCCCTGAGTCAGCATCAGGTGGAGGGTTACAAGAGTGGCGCAGACGCCTATATCACCAAGCCTTTCTCTCCCGAACTGCTCCTTGTACGCATCGACAATCTGTTGGCGAGCCGCCATCTCCTGAAGAATCTGTGGGAGAGAGAGCCTCTGCGAGATGTCACATCCACTACCGCTGATGACCAGCCTGCGGCTCCGGAGGTACATGTGGAAAATGAGAAGGAGAATCCTTTTATCACACGCTTCAAGTCGGTCGTGGAGAGCCATCTGGCAGACAGCGACATCAGCGTGGAAATACTGGGGCAAGAGATGGGGCTGAGCCGTGTGCAGCTCTACCGCAAGGTGAAGGCCCTGACAGGCTGCTCACCCGTCGACATGATGCGCAAGGCCCGCCTGGCAGAGGCCCGACGGCTGCTTAATGACACCGACCTGACCGTGAGTGAGATTGCCTATCGGGTGGGATTCACTTCGCCCTCTTATTTCTCCAAATGTTACAAAGACGAATATGGAAAAGTGCCTGGTGAGGCAAGAAAATGATATTTTTTTAAGGGAAAAGATTGCAGGATACAAAAAAAAACGCTATTTTTGCAGAAATATCTCCTATATGGGGATTGACTTCGTGGAATCATATGAGTTGCTGACTCTTTTCGGACCAAACTGCGACGATGGGAATGGAATAGGGAGTACAGAAATTCACCATCTTATACAATAATGGTGTGGACTGTCGTTTCTACTATCCAAGGTTGTCGCAGACCTGGTCAGAAAGAGAAACGTTCATCGTCCACACCTTTTATATACTATGAGAATCAAGTACCTGAAACAATCTTATCATTATAACCTAACCTAACCTAATATATTAACTATGGGAAAACTAGTTTTGTCTGACACGTTTTTTGTTTTTTGTGTATGCAAATATACACAGGAATCCCCATTTTGGCTATCAAAAATCGTTCTTTAACCCCGAAAATTGTTACACTGATACAATAGTGTGATAATAAGTGCGATTTCTTATATACCTAAAGGCCTACATACTTTAATTTCGCATCACATTTTAAACATTTTACTAACCAAAACCCTTAAACGCAAATGAAACATTTGAAAATCACGAGTAAAAGAGGACCAGGCAAGCAGGCTTGCCCAGGGGCGAAATGGAGTGATTTGTGCAAAAGATTTCTTATGAGTTTTGCACTTCTGTTTGTGAGTATGATGATGTACGCGCAAACAGAAATCACCGGAACAGTGATAGACGAGACAGGAGAGCCCGTCATCGGTGCTACCGTCATGGAGAAAGGTACTTCCAACGGTGCTGTGACCGATTTCGATGGTAACTACCACCTGAAAGTCAATCCTGGAGCAACCCTCGTCATCACTTATATCGGTTACGATCCAGTGGAGGTGGCTGCTACCTCTGGTCTGGAAATCCAGTTGAAAGAGAATGCCAGCGAACTGGCTGAGTTGGTGGTGACCGGTTACCAGACCCAGCGTAAGGCAGACCTGACTGGTTCTGTGGCCGTTGTGAAAACCGACGAGCTGAAAACTTCCTCTGATACCGACCCCATGCGTGCCCTTCAAGGTAAGGTGCCCGGCATGACGATTACCAGTAATGGTTCACCTGTAGGTGCTGGTACTGTCCGTATCCGTGGTGGTGGTTCATTCAACTCGTCACAGGATCCTCTGTTCATCATCGACGGTGTGCCTACGACGACCAACCTGAACACATTGAACATGAACGATATCGAGTCGATGCAGGTGTTGAAGGACGCTGCTTCTGCCTCTATCTACGGTAGCCGTGCTGCTAACGGTGTGATCATCATCACCACACGTTCTGGCAAGAAGGGCGACAAGGTAAAGGTGGACTTCTCTGCCAACCTGACCGCTCAGTTCTATAACAAGCAGACCATGATGAAACTGGCCAACTCCGCTCAGTATGCCACCGCTATGGCACAGGCCGCTATGAACGACGGTCTGGATCCAGAGCAGTATGCCAACAACTACGGTCTGACCCTCAACGCTTCTGCCGGTACTCCTATCAGCGCTTATGACCCCGCCACGGGCCAGATGCGTCAGTTCACCGTCAACGGTCTTTACGATGGCTTCGTGAACTCAAAGAAGACCATGCGTTACAGCGATACTGACTGGCTCGACGAAATCTCTCGCACGGGATTCTCTCAGAATTATGACCTCAGTATCTCCAATGCCACAGACAAGTCGTCGGCTCTCTTCTCCTTCGGTTACAAGAAGAACAACGGTATCCTGAAATATACCGACTTTGAAAGTTTCTCCGGACGTATCAACTCCAGTTACAAGGTGAACAAGATGGTCACCATCGGAGAGAACGCCACCATCACCTACAGTGACCAGGTAGACTGCCAGCCGTTGGAGAACGCGCTGAAAATGTCGCCCACACTGCCCGTATATGAAGAGGATGGTGAGACCTTCTCAGGTCCTGTGGGAGGTATGAGCGACCGCCAGAACCCTCTGCGTGAGCTCTATCATAACAGAGACAACCGCTTGAAGATGTGGCGTATTTTTGGCAATGCTTACGTCAACATTCAGCCCATCAAGGGTCTGACCCTGCGTTCCAACTTCGGTCTTGACTACTGGTCAGAGTTCATCCACAGCGTGACCTACACCTGGCACTCCGACGTGGTGAACAACTCCACACCTTCTGCCAATCTCGGCAACAAGACCTCTGTCAAGTGGACCTGGTCAAACACAGCCAACTATAACTTCACCCTCGCCAACGACCACTCATTTATCGTACTGGCAGGTCTGGAGCTCCACCGTGATGTGGAAGACCGCTCAAATGCTTATGCACAGATGTATGCCCTTGAGAACTATGACTATATGTGGCCCGATGCCGCAACAGGAACACAGCGCGCCGGTGGTATCCGTGAGGGCTACAACCTCGTGTCACTCTTCGGTAAGATAGACTACAACTGGAAGGACTTGCTGCTCGCTTCATTCACCATCCGTCGTGACGGTTCCTCACGTTTCGGTGAGAACAACCGCTATGGTACCTTCCCCGCCTTCACTTTGGGTTATCGTCTCTCAGAGAATCTGCATCAGGATTGGATCAGCGACCTGAAAGTACGTGCATCATGGGGTGAGACTGGTAACCAGGCCATCTCCAACTACGCACGCTACGGACTCTATGCCGCTACTTATGGTGGTGGTCGTAATGAGTCGACCGCTTACGACTTGCAGTTGGCTGGCTCGGGTATCTTCCCCTCAGGCTTCCGTGCCACACAATCACAGAACAACAACCTGAAATGGGAGACCACAGAGCAGTATAACGTGGGTCTTGACTACCTCCTCCTCAACAGCTCCATCTACGGTTCTGTCGATGCTTATATTAAGAATGTGAAAGACATGCTGATCAATCCTGCCTATCTCGGTTCGATGGGTGAGGGTGGTGCTTCCTGGCTCAACGGTCCCAGCCTCCGCAACTGGGGTATGGAGTTCGCACTCGGCTATCGCGGCACGACCGACTTTGGTCTGCGTTACAACGTGAATGGCAACCTTGACTTCTTCCGTCAGAAGGTGACCTATCTGCCCGAGACAACCACTGGTTCATACGTCCACACTGCTAAGCAGAACCTCGTGGAGGCCAAGAAACCTTATGGCTCCATCGTAGGTTATGTGGTTGACGGCTTGTTCCAGAACCGTGAGGAGGTTTTGTGCAGCGGTCAGGAGAATGCCCGCGTCGGTGGTCTGAAATACGCTGACCTCGATGGCAACGGCATCATCAACGAGCAGGACCAGACTTGGATTTTCAATCCAGTGCCCAACTTCTCATGGGGTTTGAATACCGAACTGGGTTATAAGGACTTCGACTTCTCCATGTTCTGGCAGGGCGTTGCAGGACAGGATGTCTACAACAACCAGAAGTTCCAGACCGACTTCTACAGTATCACTGATGCTGGTTCAAACAAGGGTAACCGCATGCTTGACGCTTGGACAACAGCCAATACAAAGAGCGACATCCCAGCACTGACCACCAACAATGTGGGCAACGAGAACCGTGCAAGTACCTACTTCGTAGAGAATGGTTCTTATGCTAAGCTCCGTCAGTTGCAGATCGGCTACAAAGTGCCGCAGAAGTTCCTTGACAGACTGAAAATTAGCAGTGCTCGCGTTTATATCTCAGGCCACAACCTGCTCACTATCAAGAGCAGCTCGCTGACTTGCTCTGATCCAGAGAACCCCAACTGGGCTTATCCTAATAGCACTTCGTTCTCATTTGGTATTCAAACATCATTCTAATTAAGGTAAAGATTATGAAAGCAATATATAAGACAATTTGTGCAGTTCTGGTTGCTTGCGGGACGTTGACTTCTTGCAGTGATTTCATCGACGTAGATCCGCAGGGCGTCATCAGCGAAGACCTCGCCATGAGCCAGCCCGACGAAATGGTCACCGCGGCTTATGCCAAGCTGGGCGACGACTGGTACACCTATCCTTTCAACATGTGGCCCTATGGCGACGTCACCAGTGATGATGCCATGAAGGGTGGATCGGGAACTACCGACACCAACTATCACCCCTTCGAGGTGTGGTCGACACTGACCGCTTCTACTCCTGACCACATGGACGAGATGTGGTATCACCTCTATTGCTCTATCAGCCGTTGCAACAGAGCTTTGGTATCTCTCGAAGAATACGGCGAGAGCAAACTGGGTGCTGAAAAGAAAGCCATCCGCGAGGGTGAGGTGCATTTCCTCAGAGGACACTTCTACTTCAAACTGGTACAGATCTGGAACCAGGTGCCCTGGGTGGATGAAGAGGTTTACAAGAACCACACCGAGGAGCAGACCCGCAACGATGCATTCACTCATGATGAGTTGATGGAGAAAGTGGTGAACGAGTTTAAGATGGCATACGACCGCCTGCCCGTCCAGCAGCAAGACGGTGGCCGTGCCAACAAAATCGCTGCTGCTGCCTATCTGGCCAAGTGCTATCTCACCATGGCCTGGGGTAATGGTTATGAGGATGCCACTGGCGTGAGCCACATCAACCAGCAGTATATGCAGGAAGTGCTGAAATATACCAAGGAGGTAGAGCAGTCATCCTACGGTTATCTGGAGGACTTCGGCGACATCTTCCTGCCCGAGTACAAAAATTCGAAGGAGAGCATCTTCGCTGTTCAGCACTCTGACTATCAGGATGACAACACCCTCTATGGCCGTGGCAACTGGAGCAACATGCTGAACGGATGCTGGGGAATGTGGTCCTGCGGTTGGGACTTCCACAAACCAACTCAAAACCTCGTCAATGCTTTCAAGACACGTGACGGTCTGCCCATGTTCGATGACTATAACAACGAGATTGCTTATCCTACCAATGGTGTGCCAACAGCACAAAAGTGGGATCCACGTCTTTTCCATACTGTAGGTATGCCTACCTTCCCCTACAAGTATGAGACAGAATACACGATGACCAAGGACAACTCACGTACCCCCAACACCTATGGTTACTATGCTTCTCTGAAGGAAGTGCCACAGCGCTCCAAGGGTGAGACCTTCGACAATCCCTGGCAGGCTTTCGCTATGAACGACTACGTGCTGCGCTATACGGATGTCATGCTGATGCGTGCCGAGGCCCTCATCGAGACCAACTCTCTGGAGGAGGCACGGACCATCATCAACAATGTGCGCCAGCGTGCCAAGAACAGCGTCGCCAAGCATATCAATTACGCTGCCGACCAGTGTGACATTGCCCTCTATCCCGCTTCTTACTTCTCCAGCAAGGAGCAGGCCCGCAAGTGCCTGCAGTGGGAGCGCCGCTTAGAGCTTGCCATGGAGAATGGCCGCTTCTTCGACCTGCGCCGTTGGGGTATCGCCTCAAAGACACTCAACGCATTCTTTGAGAAAGAGAAAAACGCTGTCTATGATGGCCAGGCTTATGCCCAGTACTATAAGGATGCTCACTTCACACCAGCCAAGAATGAGTACTTCCCACTCCCATACATCCAGCTCTACTACGTCCCCGGACTCTATACTCAGAACAAGGGATATAATTAAAATAACTATTGAATAATGACAATTGAAGTTATGAAAAAGATATCAATCATTATAATGGCCATGTTCGCATTGATCCTGACCGCTTGTCAGGACAAGGACATTGACCGCTCGGCAATGGTGCTCAAGGCTCCGGATGCAGCTCAGATCACAGGTTCGCTTACGGGTGATGACTACACTTGGACTTGGCCCGCACAGGACGGACAGATGCAGGTCATCGTTTATCGCAACGGTACACTCTCCTCTTCAGAAATAGTCAGCGGCAACAGCTTCACTCAGAAAAACGTTCCTACGAACGTGCCGTTTGAGTATGTGTTTAAACGCACTGACGGAACAAACTTCTCTACAGGTGTTGTCAAGAGTTATCAGCGTGAGGGTGCTACGAGCATCAGCGGCGTTCAGATGAGCCAATTGGACAAAGCGGGCGGCTATGATGCCCTCGTGGAATGGAACAAGGCTGTTGACGCCTCGCAGATCAAGTTTGTGGCCACCAATGGCAAGCGCACCATCAGCGAGACCCTTCCTGGTTCAGCAACCAGCTACGTCATCAAAGACGTTCAGACAGGTGATGTCTGGGACGTGGTGCTGACAGCTGTCAACGATAAGGGTACTTCGCTGTCCACACGCTCCTCACTGCGTATTGGTAAGACCGCTATCGGATTCCTCAGCATCTATGCTACTCCAGATGAGCTGGTGCAGAATGGTGACGACGACGAAGCTTCTGCTTGGCTGTGGTTGCATGAGACTTATCCCACCGCACAGTTTGTGCCGTTCTCAACCATTACCTCCAGAGACGCCGTAGAGCCCTACCGTGTGCTCTTCTGGCTGCGTGACCTTGAGGGTGTGGGCGAAGAAGATGTTTGGAACATCCCCGCCGTCGTACAGAGTGCTACTCCCGTCATCAAAGAGTGGTATAAGGAAGGCGGCAGCTTGCTCCTCTGGAGCCATGCCACCACCTATATCGGACACCTCGGCCGTCTCAACCTCGATGACATGAAGGGCAATGACCATGCGTTTGGTATGGGATTTGGCGGTATCAACGACGATGTTTGGAGAATGGCCGTACAGCTCAATCCTGGTGGAAGATTCTCCAAAGACCACTCCTCGCATCCTATCTTCAAAGGACTGGAAATCACGTCGACCGACCGCACCAAGCTCATCGCATTCAAGGGCCCAGGCTGGACCGAGGATCACAACTGCCTCTATTTCAACCTGCCATCGTTGCTCACTGGCATCGGCAACCAGGAAGAGGCTTGCTACACACAGTTGACCCAGACCTTCGGTATCTATCCGCTTGGTACATGGGATTCACAGATCGACTGGGTGAGCCAGATGAATGTCTTCGAGGCACAGCAAGGCAACACAGAGTTCAAGGGCACCATCCTCTGCATCGGAAATGGTGGCTGTGAGTTCTCCATGAAGAACAGAGACGGAAGTCCCGACAAGAGCGCACATCCGAAGAACAACCTCTATCAGGATAATGTGCTCACTCTGGCCAAGAATTCTCTCGAGTATCTGAAGACAAGATAATCAATTAATAATCAGAGCTATGTCTTATTTGAAAAATATATGCTCTCTCCCGATGGTGGCTGTCTTGATGACAGCCGCCATTGTAGGTTGTTCGGGAGGGGATGACGGACCTGACTACAATCCACTGATCGACGATCCTCAGCCTCCTGTTGAAAAACCAGATGAGCCCTCTGGCGGCTCATCGGAGCGTACAGAGCAATATCGTCCACAGATTCATTTCACCCCTGCAAGAAACTGGATGAACGACCCCAATGGTATGGTTTATGCCGATGGTCAATATCATCTGTTCTACCAGTACAATCCTCAGGGCAATGACTGGGGCAATATGTCGTGGGGACATGCCATCTCTAAAGACCTCATGCACTGGAGTGAACAGGCCGTGGCGATGACCCGTGACGAACTGGGAGACATCTTCTCTGGATCGGCTGTCATTGACAAAGACAACACCGCTGGCTTCGGTGCCAATGCGATGATAGCTCTGTACACCTCAGCCTCCAATGTGCAGCAGCAGAGTCTGGCTTATTCTACCGATGGAGGCAAGAACTTCACCAAGTATTCTGCCAATCCTGTCATCAAGAACAATGATGACAACCTGCGCGACCCGAAAGTTTTCTGGCATGCAGAATCCAAAAAATGGGTCATGGCGCTGGCCAAAGGATGGAAGATGGGCGTGGAGCTGTATGGCTCTACCGACCTGAAGAACTGGCAGCATCTGAGCACATTCTTCAAAGCGCTGCCTGGTCGTCCCAGTCTACAATGGGAATGCCCAGACCTGATGCCCTTTGAGGTCAATGGCACCAAGAAATGGGTGCTTTTGGTGAGTGTGAACCCAGGTGGACCTTTGGTGGGTTCGGGCACCATGTATTTCGTGGGTGATTTCGACGGCACCACCTTTACTGCTGACGAGCGCAATTATCCATTGTGGATGGACTACGGCATGGACAACTATGCAGGCGTGACCTGGTCGAACACCGGCGACCGCAAGGTGCTTATCGGCTGGATGAACAACTGGTCGTATGCAGGCGCCGTGCCTTGCTCTCCCTGGAGGTCGGCAATGACCTTGCCCCGTGAGCTCAATCTGATCAACACGGCCGAGGGGTGGCTGCTGTCCAGCAAGGTGGTCAAAGAGATAGACCAGATCGCTGAATCCTGGCAGACCGTCAACGGAACGTTTGATGCAGGTGATGCCTATCATTTGCAGATAAGCATCCCACTTGACAAGAATGTCGACATCTCATTGGCAAACAGTGCCGACGAACACTTCGACCTTTCTGTCAATGCGAATGGTAGGACACTGTCTGTGAAGCGTAATGCCGCTACAGGCCAGGCTGGGTTCAACGGGTCATTCTCCATCCCCTCCATGCAAGCTCCTCTTAATACTGAGGGCAACAGCGTGACTATCGACTTGTATGTAGACCAGTCGTCGGTGGAGGTTCTCACGGAAAATGGCTTGACATCGATCACCAACCTTGTCTTCCCCAAGAGTATCTACAATCAACTGTCGATATCCAATTCAGACTGTAAGGCACAAGTGCGCAAATTGAAAAGCATCTGGAAATAATAGATAGGTGAAAAGCATCATGAAGATTAGGTTTAGTAGCATTTAAGGTCAAAGAAGATGGTCTTTCAGGATAACATTTGTATCAAAAATGATACCATGAACGAATATTGACAATATTTGTATCATGAATGATAGGGACTAAGGTGCTTTTTGTATAATTTTGCGCAGAAACATATAGAAATCGTCAACTAAAAACCTTAAAAATACAGAATATGCTAATAAAAAGAACAATCACAATGATGGCAACACTGCTGATGACGGTGTCACTATGGGCTCAGGCTCCTCAGGTCCTGGGCGACAGTCATGCCATGTATCCACTGAAAGTACAAAGTCACTACTTGCTGCTGCCTGTTCAGGAGAAGGAGGAAGTGGCCAACGTACGGGTGTTGGCAGACAATGAGCAGGTGCACTCTTTCAACGTCAAGCTGGCTGTCGACAAGGTGGACTACTTCGTGCCTCTCGACATCAGACGCTTCAAAGTGAGCAATTTGTTACTCGACATCACTTTCCACGGCGACCGCCGTGCCAGAGGAGTCATGAAAGACTTCCTTTGCTGGCGTGAAATGAAGCAGAGCGACACCTTCGACACCACCAACCGCGAGCGTTTCCGTCCTATCTATCATCATACACCTCTTTATGGCTGGATGAACGACCCCAACGGTATGTTCTATAAGGACGGCGTGTGGCATCTGTATTACCAGTTTAACCCCTACGGCTCACAGTGGGAGAATATGAACTGGGGTCACAGCACCTCACGCGACCTGATGCACTGGGAGGCTCAGCCGCTTGCCCTCGAGCCCGACGCACTGGGATCCATCTTCAGTGGCTCGTGTGTGACAAAAGGCAATGACGTGGTGGCTTATTATACCTCGGCAGGACAGCACCAGACACAGTCGATGGCCGTGTCGAAGGACGGTGGTATCACTTTCAAGAAATTTGCCGGCAATCCTGTCATCACAGCCAACAAGCCCGACTTCCGCGACCCGAACGTGTTCTGGTATGAGGCAACTCAGCGTTGGATCATGATTCTTGCTGTCGGTCAGGAGATGCAGATTTATTCTTCCGCAGACATGATAGAATGGAAATATGAGTCATCGTTTGGCCAGGAGTATGGCAACCATGGCGGTGTGTGGGAGTGCCCAGATCTCTTTGAATTGAAAGATGAAAAGCAGAACACCAAAAAGTGGGTGCTGGTATGTAATATCAACCCAGGCGGACCATTTGGCGGCTCAGCCACACAGTATTTCGTAGGAAAGTTCGACGGACATCAATTCACTTGTGAGTCGATGCCGAAGGTGACGAAATGGATGGACTATGGCAAGGACCACTATGCCACTGTCTCCTTCTACAATGCTCCAGAAAATCGCCGTGTGGTGATCGCATGGATGTCTAACTGGCAGTATGCCAACCAAGTGCCGACACTGCAGTTCCGCTCTGCCAATTCTATAGCCCGCGACCTGGGTCTGTTCACCTATGGTGAGGAAACCTATGTCAGCGTGGTGCCTTCGAAAGAAATGTTGGCTGCACGTGGCGAAAAGGTGAAGAAACCGACGGAGGCATGCGAAATCGTCGTGGACGTGAAGAACCAGGCTGAGATTGTGCTGTCGAACACAAAGGGCGAGCAAGTCGTTATGAAGTACGACGCTGCCTCACAGACCTTTACAATGGACCGCACCAAGAGCGGCGACGTGGGCTTCAGCGAGGCATTCCCCTGTGTGACTGAGGCTCCGACCTACGGCACCATCAAGCAGTTGCGCATTTTCGTCGACCGTTGCAGCATCGAGGCTTTCGACGCTGAGGGTAAGATGGCGATGACCAACCTTGTCTTCCCCTCCGAACCTTATAGTATCGTCAAGGTGAAAGGTGGCAAAGCAACCATCTTTAAGATGAAAGATTAAAGATGAAAGATGTAAGATAAAAGAAAATCAATAACATATTTTGATTCCAACCTTTAACCTCAAATACACTTTATGAAAAAAGCAAGTAAATTAGCGTTGGTGCCCGTGATGTTGTGCTTCTTCGCCATGGGCTTCGTCGACCTGGTAGGTATCGCCTCCAACTATGTGAAAGAAGACCTCGGACTGAGTGACTCCGTGGCCAACATCTTCCCATCACTCGTATTTTTCTGGTTCTTGATATTCTCCGTGCCAACAGGCATGTTGATGAATAAGATAGGGCGCAAGAAGACGGTGCTGCTCTCGCTCATCGTCACAGTCGTCTCCCTGATATTGCCTCTCTTCGGCGAGAACTTCGGCATCATGCTTGTGGCCTTCTCTTTGCTGGGTATCGGCAATGCACTGATGCAGACCTCCCTCAATCCTCTGGTGTCGACCGTGATGGGTGGTGGCAACCTCGCTTCCACTTTGACCTTCGGACAGTTTATCAAGGCCATCGCCTCGTTCTCTGCTCCTTACTTCGCCATGTGGGGTGCCACGATGGCCATTCCAGAGTTTGGCCTCAACTGGCGCGTGCTCTTTGCCATCTTCTTAGTCGTAGGCGTGCTTTCCGCGCTGTGGCTGTTTGTCACACCTATCGATGAACCTCCCATTGAGGGCAAGCCTTCTACTTTTGTGGAGTGCTTCAAACTGTTGGGCACACCTATCGTCCTGCTGTCGTTCCTTGGCATCATGTGCCACGTGGGCATCGATGTCGGTACCAATACCACAGCTCCCAAAATCTTGATGGAGCGCCTTGGCATGACGCTCAACGAAGCTGCCTTTGCCACTTCGCTCTACTTCATCTTCCGTACCATCGGCTGCCTCACAGGATCGTTCTTCCTGCGTGTGCTGAAAATGAGGACGTTCTTCATCATCTCTGTCTGTATGATGGCATTGTCGATGTGCGGTCTGTTCTTCGGAGCAGATAAGTGGATGCTCTATACCGCTATCGCACTTGTGGGTTATGGCAACTCCAACGTCTTCTCGATGTGCTTCGCAACGGCACTTGAGTCGATGCCCGGAAAACAGAACGAGGTGTCTGGTCTGATGATCATGGGCCTCTTCGGTGGCACCATCTTCCCACTCTTCATGGGTCTGCTGAGCGATGCAATGGGCCAGGCTGGCGCTGTGCTGGTGATGGCAGTGGGTGTCGTCTATCTTTTCACTTATATCAAACAACTGAAAACCGCATAATAATATGAACAAACGCTATGTAGTAGGACTCGGAGAAGTCCTGTGGGATGTACTTCCCGAAGGTAAAAAATTGGGTGGCGCACCTGCCAATTTCGCTTATCATGCCGGACAATTCTTAGGCATGGACAATACGATTGCAGTAAGTGCGTTGGGTAATGACAAACTGGCCGATGAGACCATAGAGGCTCTGAGGGAGCATGACCTGAACGACCTGTTGCCCCGCGTGCCATATCCTACTGGCACTGTGCAGGTGCAGCTCGACGAGCAAGGTATCCCCACTTATGACATCAAGGAGAACGTGGCTTGGGATAACATCCCCTTCGATGATGACATCGCTGCCATCGCCCGCAACTGCCGCGCCGTCTGCTTCGGCTCTCTGGCACAGCGCAATGTGGTGAGCCGTGAGACCATCCACCGCTTCCTCGACGCTACTCCCTATGACTGTCTGAAGATATTCGACATCAACCTGCGCCAGCAGTTCTATACTCAGGAGATTATCCGTGAGTCGCTGATGCGTTGCAACGTACTGAAGATCAATGACGAGGAGTTGGTTCTTCTGGGCCGTATGTTTGGCTATCCCGGTCTTGATATTGAGAACAAGTGCTGGCTCATCTTAGGCAAGTACAACCTCGATATGCTTGTGCTCACCTGCGGTACCAATGGCTCGTATGTATTCACACCAGGACAGAAGTCATTCCAGGAGACTCCGAAAGTGACAGTGGCCGACACCGTGGGTGCTGGCGACTCATTCACCGGGTCGTTTGTGGCTAGCATCCTGCTTGGTAAATCTGTGCCTCAAGCTCATCTTAAGGCTGTTCAGGTCAGCGCATTTGTCTGCACACAGAATGGCGCTATGCCCGTTTTGCCAAAGTCATTGGTAGAAGAGTAATTTTCTAGGAGTTCAGGAGTTTAGTAGTTCAGGAGTTCAGGAGTTTAGGAGTTCAGACAAATGAATTTTTAGTAGATCAGTAGTTTAAAAGTTTAGGAGTTCAGACAAATGAATTTTTAGGAGTCCAGGAGTTCCTGATATATGAAAACCCCGCCAGTCTCATGATGACTGGCGGGGCTTTTTGCGCTACAAACTCCCCTCCTTTGGAGGGGTTGGGGGAGGTGTCAGGGTTGGTGTCGGTCTTACCTTACCACCCGTTTTTTGCCACCTATGATGTAGATGCCTTTGGGCAATCCGTCGAGTGTGGTGGCTTTTTCCCTGACGAGGATGCCAGAGGTGCTGTAGACATCCATGGGTGTTGTTGTCGTCTGTGTAGGTGTGACGATGGCGTCGGCCACTTCATTGACGATGAAAGAGCATTGCTTGCCGAGCCATTCTGTCTGACCTGAAGAGTGGTCGGTATAGTTTTGCATGTGGATGATGTAAGGACTGCCGAGTTGCAGACTCTCAAAGCGGAACTGCACTTCGACGGTCTCTCCTGGTTGCAGGTTGAGGTTGCGTGACTTGTCAAAGGAGATGTTGTAGTTCTTGGAAGGCTCGAAGATGTAGCATAAGATGGGCATGTAATAACCATCGGTGCCGTTGTTCTTGATCTTCGCTTTGAAGACGGCGTCGGTCTTGGGGTCAATCTCGTAAGACACGACACTGAGTTTGGACTTCGTGGTGGGGGCTTTGCGTATCTCCACCTCCCAGGGCGAGAGGTCGTTGGAGCCGTCCTCGACAATGTCGAGCCATATTTTCCATTTGCCGGTGGCTTTGGGCGTGAAGAAGAGCGATGAGGTTTCTTCCCCTCCTGCCTCGACGGGGATACGCACCTTGTCTATGTACTCTCCTTTGCTGTTGGACTGAGAGGCGAAAAGATAGAAGTAGCCAGAGTATTCCTCGCCTTTGTTTTGTATGGTGACGGAGATTTCTTGTGACTGGTTGACGATGCCGTTGCTGACGCACTCCACGTTGTTGATCAACAGTGAGCCGAGTGGGTGGTAAGTGATTTTGGTGACTTTACCACCACTGAATGTCACCTGGAAGTATTTTGTGTAGTCGCCAATCATGTGATACCAACTGTTGCCGGAGAGGATGGCATAGGGATGGAAGTTGTAGATGCCGTCATCGAGTGTTATCTGGTCGAGATCGAGATTGTAGGTGCGTGCGTCCCATTCCTCAAAGTAGGCAGAGGTCTTCTTTAATTTGAATGTGGTGCTGTTGGCGTCGTAGAGTTGGTAGGCGAAACCATAATCGAAGGTGCCGACCATGCTGGTTCTGTTACCATATTGTGCGCTGAGGACGTGGCCTTCGCTGTAGAAGTCTTCGAGCGAGAGGGTGCGCATCTCCTTGGACGTGCCGGTGGGTTTTTGGATGCCAACGATGGCTCCTTGTTCGTCGGAGTAGCCGTTGTTGGACGAACTGCTACCCGTGCCGCCCCCTTTGGGGTTGAGGATGGAGAGCTTGAAGAAGCCATTGCAGAAACCGCCCCATCCCCAGTTGATATGATAGAAGCCTTGTCCGTCATATCCGTCGCAGACGAAGGCATGGCCTCCTCCAGGGTTGTTTCCGGAGTATATCACAGGGCGTCCGTGGCTGACCTCGTTGTAGATGAGGTCGTCCCAACCCTCTACTGAGTAATCGCTGCGCTTGACATAGCGTGTGTTGATGTCATAGCCGAAGTAGGTGCGCAGGGCCATTGCCACGTCGTTGGTGTAGGCGGATGAGGCATCGGTGCCATAGTCCATCTTGACACTGTAGCCGCAGTATTTCATCAGTTGTGCCACAGCGTTGCACTGGGCGTTGGTCTGCCCCTCGTCGTAGCGGTCGACCATATTTTTCCAGTCAAATTTTACCTTGGAGAGCTTTGAAAGGGTTCCTAAATCGTCATTGCTACGGTAGGCCGGTATCTCTGTGGTGTAGTTGTCTGGCCACTGGTGGTAGCGCATCACCTGTGCCATGGCGGTGGCCACGCAGCCTACGAAGCAGTGTTTCTTACTGATGGTAGGGCACTGTTGGTTGTAGGCATCGCCACTCTCGCTGGCTTCGCCTTGGTCCCATGCGGCGGTGATGAGTTTGTTGACAATCTGATGGGTGGGCACTCGCATCGGCGAGGCTTTCAGTTGTCCTTTCCGCAAGTCATCGATTTGCGAGATATAGTTTTTGAGCCAGACTCTCATGGTCTCTGAGAGATGTCGTTCGTCAAACTGTCCTTCATCGGCATAGCCTAAGATTTCCTCTGTGCGCTCGTCACCGGAGACGATGACAAATCCTTTCCCATTAGTGTTGTTGAACACATAGATGGGTTCTTGCTGGCCGGTGGTGAGCGTCAGGGTGGCTTTGGTGACGCCTTGACTGACCGACATGCCTTTTTGTCTCATGAATGTCAGCGCTTTTTGCTGAGCCTGCTGTCTTGTGATGACTTGTGCATAGCCTGACAGGACCAATAGGGTGATCAGTAATGATAAAAATAAACGTTGTCTCATGGGGCTGATTTTTTAGTGGTAGTGAATAATGCCTCAAAGATAGCGTATTTTTTTAGAATCACCAAATTTTTTATTGACAAGTAGGTGTCTCCCGGAATCTCCGGAAAGTCCGGAAAACCTGGAAAACCCGGAAAAACAAATGCCCCATCGGTATAGCGAAAAAAAACCGACGGGGCTGACGTTTGTATATTGGCTATGAATGATTCGTGTATTTACATAGGCGTTGGCTCTCCTTACATGGATGCTGAGGAGACTAGCACCTTGGCACTAGAGTTGGAATAGGCGGTGGGGATGGTGAATGAGACCCCGTCGTAGCTGAGGGTACTGCCACCAGTGACCTTCACACCAGTGTATTTTTTGTATTTGCAGGTAGAGGACGCGCCTGGTGTGGTGGCTTTGCCTCCAATGCCCATCACGGTAGCTCCGTTGGTGAGCACGCTGTAGTCGGTCTTGAAAGCGGTGCCGCTGTCAGACGAGGCACAGACGAGGATGGTGCCGCCGGAGAGCGTGATGTTGGTGTCGCTCTTCACGCCTTGTGGCTTGGTGTCGTCGGCGCCATAGGTGTAGACGGCGCCAGTTGTGACGACGGTGGTAGTGCCTCCGCTGAAGGTGACAGCTCCTGTGGCGTTGACGCCTTTGCCTCCCGCTCCGGTGCTGGTGAGGGAGAGCGTGCCACCACTCATGGTGAAGGTGCCGTCGCATTTGGCTCCTGCACTGCTGGAGATATCGGCCTCGGCGGCGTCATAGCAAGCGGAGCCAGTCGTGGTGACGGTGGTGTTGCCGCCGCTGATGGTCATGTTGTCATCACATTTCAGTCCTTTGGAGGCCAGTCCGCTGGTTTTGATGTTGAGGGCGCCGCCTGAGATGATGAGTTGGCCATTGAGTTCTTTCTCCGACTTCTTGGCACCTACGTCGATGCCGTCGCCTGTGGAGTTGATGCTGACGTTGCCCCCCTGCATCTGGAAGTACTGGTTGATATGCAGTCCGTCGCTTGCAGCGCTGCTGATGGTGACACTGCCTAAACCGCTGCCGAAGAGCGTGTACTCATCGGAGGAATAGGCATGCTTCACTTTTCCTGCGAGGATGAGCGATCCGCTGCCGCTCCACTCTGAGTGGCCATTGATGTATAAGGCCGCTTTGTGTGCATCGCTGTCATCATCGGCCACGGTGGTCAGTCCGTCGGTCAGTTCGTTGTTCGTACCACTGGCGAGCACGACATTGATGAGTTTGCCATTTTGTATGTTGACGGCGGCGCTGTCGGGGTTGACGAGTGTCACACCATTGAGCTTCAGGGTCATCTTATAATCGCCGTCTGTGTAGAAGGAGCCGTTGGTCGATGATCCGCTGAGGGTGTAGGTCACTTCGTTGGCAAGTGCCTCACTGGCGATGACGGTGACGTGAGCACCGTTGACTTTGGCCGTGATATAGGGTGCGATGTTGCCGGCGATTCTTACCTTTGCGGTGTTGCCACTGTAGGTCACGTCGACGACATTGTCGGTGACAGTGCTCTGGTCAGTGACGATGTTGGTGATATCGGCGAGAAGATAGGTCTTCTGTCCGATAGTGAGCGATGTGGCGTCGCGGAATGTCATCTCACCTGCTTGTGCAGCAGGGATAGCGTAAGTCACATTGCCCATGTTGATATTCATTGTCTGTGCAGAGCCCATGATAGATACCAACAGGGCAATGAGGGAGGAAATATATGTTTTCATTTCACAGCCATTTTAATAGATACACCATTTTGTTGTTTCATCACGTACACGCCTTTGCGCAGGGAGTTTTTCGCTGCTGTCGCATTGTCAAAGCGTCCTACAAGGGCGCCAGTAGTGGTGTAAACGGTCAGAGCGCCATCTGCTACTGTCGTGCTGTTGATTTCCCTGACGCCGGAAGTCTCGGAAAAATACATCTTCGAGAGGGCTGCCAGTGGGATGGTGGTGCCGTCGGAGGAGACGAGGTTGCCATTGGCGAAAGTGATGGTCTGACCTGTCGCCGTCAGACTGTATGCCGTGCCATCATTGGTCTCAATGATTAAGAAATTGTAGTCGGCGGCTTGCGTAAGGATACAAAATGCCACCGCAGTCATGATCGTGAGTACTCGTCTCATAATAGTATGATAGATAGAGTGAAAATTTTAATTCATTGCTTGATTTTGCAAAAGTAATCATTTTTTATATCGCTTGCAACAATTTTCAGTTAAATGGTGTTTAATGTCAGCAAAATGTAATATTCGGTTGTGTGTTGGCGTTATAGTTATAGGAGTTGAGGAGTCTGACAATGATAAATGGTGAATGAAGAGCTCCTCAAAAAGACTAAAATGATGAGAAAGATTTTTATTGTAGTTTGTATGTGTCTGCTGACTCTGAATGTGGATGCTCAGCGACCCAAAGGCACTTTTTCTTTGGTGCCCCGTGTAGGTGCTTGTATAGCCAATCTCTCTAATAATGAGGTTGTTGTTACGCTTTCTGGCAGTAATGGTAATGAGACGGTCATCAAATCGAAGTACAACCCGCGCTTTGCCGGAGGACTGGACTTGGAGTATCAGGCTTTTCCGCTGACGAGTTTCTCGGTGGGAGCATTCTATTCGCAGCAGGGATGTCGTTTCAGCGACTTTGAGCAAAAAGAGAAAGATGTGATGGTGAGCACTGACCAATATCGGGAGAAGTTCGACTATGTGCAGTTGCCGCTGATGGTCAACCAATATGTGATGGAGGGCTTGGCGATAAAAGTGGGTGTGCAGTTTGGCTTTTTGGTTAACGCCCGTGTGAGTTATAATGAAACGAATTTCACGTTGAAAAATGATGGGACACGCGAGGTGGACAGCAAACTGAAGACGGATGTGGATGTGAAGGACTTCCGACGTCAGTTTGACTTCTCCATTCCTATCGGCGCGTCATATGAGTATATGAATGTGGTGCTCGACTTACGTTATCATTTAGGGTTCTGCAGCACATACAAAGACAAGTCCTTACCCAAGGAGAAAAACCGCTTTTTCACTTTCACAGTGGGGTATAAATTGTAATAAAAATACCCGGCACCAACCCCGAGCTCGGGGTTGGTGCCGGGTATTTGTCTTCTACTCTTCCACCTTTCTGATGGCTATGCCACTGATGGAGACTTCTCTGCTGCTCCATGGAGAGAGGGTATAGGCAGGATTGTTGGTGATGCCATAGACGAGGGTTCCCTCTTGTGTCACCTCAAAAGGTTTCTCCACGTGGGTCCATTTG
Source organism: uncultured Prevotellaceae bacterium (assembly GCA_902780635.1). Taxonomy (GTDB): domain Bacteria; phylum Bacteroidota; class Bacteroidia; order Bacteroidales; family Bacteroidaceae; genus Prevotella. The sequence goes on along the minus strand of CACZGH010000029.1, from coordinate 46,783 downwards.
CGCCGCCCGTTGTCGCGGCTGTCGAGTTCTATGCCGTTTTCACCATTGGTGGTGTCTGTCTCCACGATGTTGCCATGGTCGACGTATGCCGGTATGTCTACGCATACTTCTTGTCCACTGCCCGGCAGGATCACGTAGAGCGCGTTGCCCAGACCGTCGGCTTTGACATATCCTTCAATGACATATTTTCCAGGTTTGATCTGCCGACTCTGGCGGAGGTCATATTTCATGTCGTTGGGGTTGTCGTCAGCTTCCAGTTTGATGTATCTGTCGTGGTCGCCATCGTGTCTGAGTCCCCATTCGCTGATCCATGAACTGACACCTTTCATCTCTGCCACTTCCCATCCCTGATGATTGAGCAGCGACCATCCGTCAGACTTCAGGTAGATGCCATCGCGGGTGTTTCGTTCTTTCTCTATGGAGATGAATTTTTCATGCCCTACTTTCATGATGGCGATGGTCGAGCCGATGAGGATGGCGATGGAGGCGAGCCATGTGATGAGGAGCCCAGTCTTGACAGAGGGTGCAAGTGGTTGTTTGTTGCTGCCGAAGACGGCTCTGATGATGGCATAGAGAGGGATGCCCACCAGCAGCAGTCCGCTGAGGGTGCAGAGTGCGACGAGCCAGACAGGCAGGGCAGCTATCATGGCACTGAAGGAGTCTAACTCAACGATGCCCATGGCCGAGGGACTGACGACTGAGGCGATGCCAATGCCTGTGATGGCGGCTATGATGGTGAGCAGAATGAGGCCCAGGATGGAGCAGACGAAGATGGCGATGCAGATGACGATGAATTTGAGCAAGGCCGAGAGACAGCCGCGTGCTGTGTCCTGATGCCGGGGATCGCTGACGAAGTTGCTGGCGGAGTGTACGCCACGGAGTAGTTCCTCATTGAGGCTTTTGGCGTTGACAGGTTTGCCATACATCCGGAGGCGGTCCTCCGGTGTAATGGCTTCAGGTATCAGGATCCATGCGATGACGTAGAGGATGGCGATGGTGCTGAGGGAGAGGAGTCCGAGCAGCACGGTGATGATGCGCAACAGCAATGGATCTTTGATGCCGAAATAGTGTGACAGTCCTGAGAGCACACCGCCGAGGATGCGGTCTTCGGGGTCGCGGAAGAGTTTCTTGTCGGCAATGCCGTCGCTGTAGGGTGGAGGCGGCGGTGGCGTGGTGCCAGTGTGTTGGCTGTAGGTGCCGCTGTCGCTGGTGCTGTCAGTTTGGTCGCCAGTGAACTGTGCACGGGTGTTGTCCTCAGCCGATGTGTTGTTGTCGGCAGACTCGCTGGTCTCGTCCATCTGCTGTGGGTCGCCGATACGGTTGATGATCTCGGTGATGTGTTCGATGGTGATGGCCATGACACCCTGTGAGCGCAACTCCGTGAGTAGCTCTGCCACGCGGTGCTCCACGTCGTCGGCAATCTCCTCACCGCCCTCTCTGCGGCTGTAGTACGACCGCATGTTGGCATTGTATTTCTGAAGCAGCTCGTAAGCATCTTCATCGATCGGGTAGAGGGTCCCGAAAATGTTTACTGAAATATTCTTTTTCATATCTTGTTTTTTTTGAATTTTTGATGGGGCTGGATGATTCCAGGGCTTTTGTTAATAGGCTGTGATTCTGCTTTTGAGGAGTTCGATGGTGCCAGAGAGGGAGAGCCAGGTCTCGTCCATGGCTTTCAGGGCGAGGGCGCCTTCGTCGGTCAGGTCATAGTATTTCCTGGGTGGACCTTGCATGGACTCTTTCCATTCGTAGGTGAGCAGACCGTCGTTTTTCAGACGGGTGAGAAGTGGGTAGAGGGTTCCTTCTACCACTATCAGGTGGGCGTCTTTCAACTGCTTGATGATGTCGTTGGCATACGACGCCTGTCGCCTGAGCAATAGCAGGACGCAATATTCGAGCATCCCCTTTCTCATTTGTGATTTTGCGTTGTCTATGTTCATGATTTTCTTCTGCGTCAGGGGTGATTGTCCTAACAACGATGCAAAGATATAGATTTTTATAGTACCTTGCAATACATAGTACTATAAAAATGATTCCGTTTAAGGTTTTTTAAGACTTCCCCGTATCATTACTAGCAGCTCAGTCATAGCTTAAACTCGTGACTCTCTTAAACTAACAGCCTGATAATAAGAAGAATATTCAACTTTTGCAGGCTCAAGTTATTAGGCTATTGGCTGTTTGCCATTCGCTTTTCGAGAGATTACCAAACCTCATAAGCCTGATACGCCCTGAAAGGGCAATGAGCAATTAGCCCAGGGCAACGCCCTGTGGTTTAGATACAAGACGGGAGAAATCGCCCTGAAAGGGCAAAAGCATAAAAAAGAGTTTGTTGGTTCTTATGCCCTTTCAGGGCGAACCTTACATCTGTGGCTCACAATCCCCAGGGCGTTGCCCAGGGCTAATAGCTGCTGGCCCTTCAGGCCGCCCTTGTACAGGCGTGGCGGGCTTGCCCGCATGAACCATCGCAACTTTGTTGCGTCAACAACCATGCCGACCCTTTGATGGGTCGAGCATACCTTAATGTACGAGCGACTGGATAGGAGAGGTTGCATCCCTTTCCCTGGAAAGGGGAAGGGCCTAGGATAAGGAAGGGGAGGGTTGGTTGTGACCCTTTCAAGCTAACTGCTTGATATCAAAAAGAAAATAAAGATAAAAAAGGGTGAAAAAGGAAGAAAAAGGTGCTAAAGCACCCTCAAAAAAGAGAGAAAAACAATGTGCAAATTGTAGGAGTGCGGGCCTCCGAGCCCGCAAAAGCTCCAAAAAGTTCTTAACCGTCGGGCTCGGAGGCCCGACCTCCTACCTTCAGCACATTACCTCATACCAATCATAGCAGATGCCACGTGCGCCGAAACCTTCTTTTTGGAAAATGAGGGGTCGGTTGAGGTCGTGTCCGTCACCGTCGCTGGATTTTCCGAAGTCGAAAAACCGTGTGGGGTGTGACACCTTATTTAAAATATGATCGAACAACAGGTCAAGAGCGCCTGTCTTTTTGCCTTTGGCGGATGCTGAGATATACTGCGTGTGGGTCACTTGCGGCGTGACATAAAGCAGTGTGCCGGCCAACGTCTCCTGACCGTCGCTGACGGTGAAGAGGCGGATGTTTTCTGGGAAACGGCCCATGAGCAACCGCATTTCTTCCTCCGTATGTACAGGACATGCTCCATACTTGTCGTGGAGGTTGTTGCGGAGCACCTGCCAGAAAGCGTCGATGCCCTCTGCGCCGCGCTCCTCCACACGCAATGCGGCAGCGGTGGCTTTGCGCAGTCCTGAACGGCGTGCTTCGGTGAAAGGCAACGGATGACTGAGAAGGATGGTGGACGAAATATGGCGCACGATGATGTGCGCGCCGCAGACATTGACGAGCGCATAGAGATCCTCCTCTGCTGGCAGACGGTGGTAGATGGAGGGGATGGCTTTGTAGACCATGCGGTGGAAACCCTGACTGCGGAGGTATGCGAGAAGCGCCTGGAAGATGTCGCAGACATGTTCTACAGTAGCCTCCTTGCCGATGATGAGACCGCCGTAGGTGAGTCCCTGGTGTGACCAGAGTGTGTCGCCGTCGGCATTGGCGGGCAGGACTGCATAGAGCCGGCCTTTGTGATAGAAGAGGAGGGAGTGGTCGGTGAAACGGTCGGCATGGTAGTCCATATAGCGGCGGTCGAAGAGGAAAGTGCCATTCTTCGACCGCGCCACCAGCTGATTCCACTCAGCCATTCTGTCAGGAGTATATCTTACGATTTCCAGCATTTGATATATTCCAGGTATTCGTCATATTCACGGATGTAATCTTCCTCCTCGAAAGGCAACGAGGCCAGAACGAGGCAGACGGCGCCAGAGGAGAAGTCGTCGAGGGTGCGCCAGATGCCAGTGCCCACATAGAGAGCCTGATAGGGATGGTTGAGGTGGAAGGTCTGTCGCTCCGTGCCGTTGTCGAGGGTGACGTCGAAGGAGCCACTCACGGCCACGATCATTTCCTCGCAGCGGCGGTGTGCGTGTCCGCCCCGGCTCTCTCCCGACGGCACGTCATAGGTCCAGTAGACACGTGCCACCTCGAAAGGCACCTGCGCCAGTTGTTCTGCCACGGTGAGGTTGCCCCGCGGGTCAAAGATTTTGGGCAGGTTGATGATATGTCCTATAGCGCCTGTCATGTTTATCTGTTGGCGTACATGTTCTCGTAATACTTCTGGTAGTCGCCGGAGGTCACGTTGTCGAGCCACTCCTGGTTGTCGAGATACCAGCGCACGGTCTTTTCGATGCCCTCCTCAAATTGGAGCGACGGCTCCCAGCCCAGTTCACGCTGCAGCTTGGTGGAGTCGATGGCATAGCGCAGGTCGTGCCCGGCGCGGTCGGTGACGAAGGTGATGAGATTCATGTCCTCGCCTTCTTTTCGTCCGAGCAGCCGGTCTACGGTATTGATGAGCACTTTGATAATGTCGATGTTTTTCCACTCGTTGAAGCCGCCGATGTTGTAGGTCTCTGCGATGAGTCCCTCATGGAAGATGAGGTCGATGGCACGGGCGTGGTCTTCGACGAAGAGCCAGTCGCGCACGTTCTCGCCTTTGCCGTAGACAGGCAGAGGTTTGCGGTGACGTATATTGTTGATAAAGAGAGGGATGAGTTTCTCTGGGAACTGGTAAGGGCCGTAGTTGTTGGAGCAGTTGGTCACGATGACGGGCATACCATAGGTGTCGTGGTAGGCGCGCACGAAGTGGTCGCTGGAGGCCTTGGCGGCGGAGTAGGGGGAGTGGGGGTTGTATTTGGTGGTCTCTAAGAAGAACTGCTCTCCATAGGCCAGATGATGTTCTGCTGATGATGCCGTGGTGCTGAAGGGTGGCTTGATGCCTTCAGGGTGTGTCAGTTCGAGTGCACCATACACCTCGTCGGTGGAGATATGGTAGAACCGTTTGCCCTCATAGCGCTCTGGCAGCGACTCCCAGTAGAGTTTGGCGGCCTGGAGGAGTGAGAGGGTACCCATCACGTTGGTTTTGGCAAAGGTGAAGGGGTCTTTAATGGAGCGGTCGACATGGCTCTCTGCTGCCAGGTGGATGATGCCATCCACTTTTTTGTCTTGCATGAGTTGGTAGAAAGCCTCAAAGTCGCAGATGTCCATGCGCACAAACTCATAGTTGGGTTTGTCTTCGATGTCGCGCAGGTTGGCTAAGTTGCCGGCGTAGGTCAGTTTGTCGAGGTTGATGATGTGATAGTCGGGGTATTTGTTGACGAAAAGGCGCACCACATGGCTCCCGATAAAGCCGGCGCCGCCGGTAATGACGATGGTTCTCATATGATTTTGTTTTTTGTATGCTAAGAATTGAATTTGCGTATGATGGCGAAGACCAAGGTGGATGTCAGCATAGCCACCAGGACGAGCAGTGTGATGAAGAGTTTGAAAGGTATCAGTTGCATGACATACAACACGGTAATGATGAGGATTACGATCATCTCAATCAAAGAGACCAACAACAGGGCTTTTTTTCTGTTCATGACTTATGAATGTGTACATTAAAAGATGTTTGATGACCTACCGTATGATTTTGTCGGTACGTTCTATTGTAATAACTTCACAATCGGTGAATTTATTGCCTTCGATGGTCAATCTTACCAAAGTTCTCTCCTGGTGCCACCCCTGCAGACCTGCGGCGCCTGGGTTGATATGCAGCAGGCCTAAGGTGTCGTCGTATTTGATGCGCAGGATATGAGAGTGGCCGCTGATGAAAAGCTGTGGTGGCCGCTCCATGAGTTGTCGGCGGATGCTGGGGTCGTAACGCCCAGGATAGCCACCGATGTGTTTCATCAGTACGTCCACTTCTTCGCAGCGCCATCTGAGCACTTCGGGATAGAGGAGGCGCAGGTCGCCGCCGTCGCAGTTGCCGCAGACGGCGCGTAGTGGGCGGAAGTCGTTCAGTCGCTCTGCCAGCTGTGTGGAGCAGATGTCTCCAGCGTGCCAGATCTCGTCGCAGCAGTCGAAGTATTTGAGGTAGCGGTCATCCCAATAGGAATGCGTGTCGCTGATGATGCCTATTTTTTTCATCTTTCTTCGATCTTCAGTTTCTTCCTGATGAACTCGGCGATGAGCTGCTCGGTGGCGTCGATACCGAGGATGGAGGTGTTGACACAGAGGTCATAGCCGTCGCTGAAGCCCCATTTCTTGCCAGTGTAGTAATTGTAGAAGGAGGAGCGTGATGACTCTTTGTGGTTGAGGATTTTGAGGGCGGTGTCGCGGTCGCACTGGTGTCGCTCTGCCACACGGCCGATGCGCTCGTCGAGGTTGGCGGTGATGAAGATGTTGGCCACGCGCGTGAAGTCGCGCAGGATATAGTCAGCACATCGGCCTACAAAGACGCAGTTGCCCGCTTGTGCCGCCTTGCGGATGGCGTCGGCCTGAAACTGGAAGAGGCTTTCCTGTGAGAAACGGTTGGGGTAGAAATTGTTGTCGCCCACATGTTGTGCGTGCAGGTGGAAGAGCGCCTTGAAGAAGTGTTTGCTCTCATCGTTCTGCTCGAAGAATTTCTCACTGAATCCGCTCTCTTTGGCGGCAAGGTTGAGAATCTCCTTGTCATAGAACTTACATCCGAAGCGGTCGGCGAGTTTTTGTGCGATGATGCGCCCGCCGCTGCCGAGTTGCCGGCCTACATTGATGATGATATTGTTGTCAGCCATTTTGTTGTTGTTGGTGTAGCATGTTAAATTCTTTCATGTATTTTCTCATGATGAGGAAGGCCACGACGGCGGCCAGAAGATCAGATGCGGGCAGTGAGGCCCACACCCCGTCGATCCCGAAGAAGGAGGGCAGGATGAGGAGCAGTGGCAGCAGGAAGATGAGTTGCCGTGAGAGGGAGAGGAAGATGCTCACTTTTGCCTTGCCGATACTCTGGAAGAAGTTAGTGACCACGATTTGGTAGCCCACGATGGGCAGTGTGATGTTGGCCACGCGCAGTCCTCGCTCTGCTATACTGATCAGTTGTTGGTCGGTGGTGAAAACGCGTGCGCAGTAATAGGGGAGTGCCTCACTGACAACAAAACCCAGTGTGGAGACCACGGTGGCGGCGATGATGGCGTATTTGAGCACCTGCATGAGGCGGTCGAAGTGCATGGCGCCATAGTTGTAGCCGGCGATGGGCTGCATGCCCTGGTTGAGGCCAAAGATGACCATGAGGAAAAGGAAAGAGATGCGGTGGACGATGCCGTAGGCGCCTACAGAGAGGTCGCCGCCGTAGTGTACAAGACTTTTGTTAAAGAAGATAACGATGAGGCACGAGGCGGTCTGCATCATAAAAGGCGACATGCCGATGCCGAGAATGTTTTTCACATGCACGGCCTTGAGTCGGTAGATACCGCGCTCGAAGTGGAGGATGTCGTTGGGGTTGCTGAACAACCGGCACTGCCAGCAGAGGGCGGTGATCTGCGAGAGGATGGTGGCGATGGCGGCGCCACGGATGCCGAGGTGCAGACCATAGATGAAGATGGGGTCGAGGATGGTGTTGAGTACCACGGTGAAGATGGTGGCATACATGGCCTGCCGTGGTTTGCTGGCGGAGCGCAGGATGGCATTGAGCCCGAAGTAGAGGTGGGTGAACATATTGCCCACGAGGATGACCTGCATGTACTCCCGGGCATAGGGCAGGGTTTGCTCGCTGGCACCGAAGAAAATGAGGATGGGGTCGAGGAAGATAAGGGCGACGGTGGCGAAGAGGATGCCGACGATGATGTTGAGGCAGATGTTGTTGCCGAAAATCTCTTTGGCCGACGTGTAGTCTTTCTGTCCGAGCCTGACGGAGATGCTGGTGGCGGAGCCAATGCCGATGCAGGCTCCGAAGGCTGCAGAGAGGTTCATGAAGGGGAAGGTGATGGCCAGACCGGAGATGGCCATGGCACCCACACCCTGGCCGATGAAGATGCTGTCGACCATGTTGTAGAGCGAAGAGGCCGTCATGGCGACGATGGCTGGCAGTGCGTATTGCAGCAGCAGACGGCCCACAGGTTTAGTGCCGAGTTCTAATGTGGCCTTTTTGTTGTCCATGTGTCATGTTTTGAAAAAGCAAAGTTACTATTTTTTTTTGAATATCATGCCTGATTGGAGGATTTTATTCAAAATCCATTTTTAGGGATTGACGAATATGTTGAAGAGGCATGGGCTTATTCCCCCGGCGTCTGTTAGTAAAAAGGAGACAAGGGGGATGTTTTCGCAAAATAGTGAAGAAAAAATGGAATAGTCCATATATAAACGGAAAAAATCTTTATAACTTTGCAGCCTATTTACATCATAAAGAACTAATAACAAAAAAAACAATGATGAAAAAATCAACTTTACTGAGAAGTATTTTCTATTGGATGTTTGCCGCTATCTTGACTTGCGGCTCCACCACCGTGCTTACCTCTTGTAGCGACGATGAAGTGGAAGACTTTGTTGAGGCTGTCAACCTTGTTGGAACCTGGAAGGGAACCATCATCAGCCTCACCCCGGCACCTTCGTCGAGGCTGGAGTTTGAGATGGATGGTAGCGTCACCTTCAATGCCAACGGCACTTTCGTCAATTCAGATGGAGAGAAGGGAGAATGGTCGCTGAGAGACAAGACCATCTCTATGGTCTACACAGAGAACGGACAAAGTTTTACTCAGCAATATTATGTGCAAGATGGTTACACTCGTGACCAGATTGAGTTGAAAGGCACCTATTCTTTTCCAGGTGAGGGCGATTACAATGTCACCATCCGTCTGACCAGGGTGAAGTGACATTAGGAGTTGAGGAGTTGAGGAGTTGAGGAGTTGAGGAGTTCAGAAGTTCAGGAGTTGAGAAGTGAAGGAGTTCAGAAGTTCAGGAGTTGAGAAGTAAAAGAAGTTGAGGAGTGAAGGAGAACTCCTCAACTTTTTTGTTCCTTATTTTCTAAATAGAGAGTTTTTTTATATATTTGCATTCAAATGGACAAATATATGAAAAAACAGGTTTTATTGTGCCTCCTCGGATGCCTGGTCGCCGGGGTTGTGCGTGCGGCAGAAGTGCCGCAGGTGGCCAACGTGATGGCCCGTCAGATCACGTCGCTCAATGGTGCGTGGAACTATATCGTAGATGTGCAGGAAGAGGGCTACTACGACTATCGTATGAATCCCACAAGATGGGGATTTTTCGTCAACGCCAAGCCCCAGCGTCCTGAAGACCTCATCGAGTACGACTTCGACAAAGCCCCCACCATGCAAGTGCCTGGCGACTGGAATACCCAGGACGACCGGCTTTTCTTCTATGAAGGCACGGTGTGGTACAAACGCTCCTTCGAGTGGCATCGCAACGGCGACCATCGCACACTGCTCTATTTCGGAGCCGTCAACTACGAGGCTCATGTCTATGTCAACGGCAAGTTGGCTGGCCACCATGTGGGCGGCTTCACACCTTTCAACTATGATGTGACCGACCTGCTGCGTGAGGGCGAAAACTTCGTCATCCTCAAGGTGGACAACAAACGGCGGGCAGAGAATGTGCCTACCCTGATCTTCGACTGGTGGAACTATGGTGGCATCACTCGCGATGTGTTGCTCGTCGATGTGGAGCCAGTGTATATCGAAAACTACCGCTTGCAACTGGAAAGTCTGGAAGGACGTCGGCTGAGTTTCAGCGTGCGTCTCAACCGTCCGGAAGCCGGGCAGCAGGTGACGCTTAACATCCCCGAACTGAAGCTGAAGAAGACGGTCACCACTGGAGCCGACGGCACCGCCACCATCTTTATGAAAGCCAAACCGCAGCTCTGGTCGCCCGAGAATCCCAAACTCTATCAGGTGGAGATACAGCGTGGCACAGAGACCTTGCGCGACGAGGTGGGTTTCCGCACCATCGAGGCCCGTGGCAAGCAGTTGTTGCTCAACGGCAAGCCCATCTTCCTCAAAGGCATCTCCATCCATGAGGAAAAAGCCAATGGCGGCGGACGCGCCAACTCCACCGCCGATGCCCACACCCTGCTCTCCTGGGCCAAGGAACTGGGTTGCAACTATGTGCGTCTGGCACACTATCCACATAATGAATATGCGGTGCGTGAGGCTGAGCGTATGGGCATCATGGTATGGTCGGAGATACCTGTCTACTGGACCATTGCCTGGACCGACGCCGGCACTTATGCCAATGCGGAGCGTCAGCTCACCGACATGATCAGCCGCGACCAAAACCGCGCCAACGTCATCATCTGGTCCATTGCCAACGAAACACCTCATAGCGCCCAGCGTGACGAGTTCCTTAGTCGTCTGGCACGCCATGCCCGCAGTCTCGACTCCACTCGTCTCATCTCCATGGCTATGGAGGTGACCTCGGCCAGCAATTACAAAAACCGTCTGCAAGACAATATGAGCGAGTATGTCGACGTGGTGAGTTTCAACCAGTATATCGGCTGGTACCGCGATGTCAACGATGCCTCGAAGATGGAGTGGGAGATCCCTTACGATAAACCTGTCATCGTAAGTGAGATGGGCGGTGGCGCCAAATACGGACTCCATGGAGACAAAAACCAGCGTTGGACGGAGGAGTTTCAGGAGAACCTTTACCGGGAGAACCTGGCCATGCTCGACAAAATCGATGGTCTGGCAGGCCTCTCACCCTGGATACTCAAAGACTTCCGTTCGCCACGGCGTGTGCTCAACGGCATCCAGGACTATTACAATAGGAAAGGAGTCTTTTCCGACCGTGGCGAGAAGAAAAAGGCCTTCTACGTGTTGCAAGAATGGTATCGCACCAAGTAATTGATTGACTTGAAGAGAGAAATACTATGTCAGAAGAGAATCAAACTCCACTTAACAAGCCCCATCTTCCTGCACCGGCAGAGGAGAGTCTGCCAGCAGAGTCCCCAGCCGAAAGCCAGCAGGCAGAGACGAAAAAGAAGAAACCGAAGAAGCCTCGCAAGCCGCGTATCAAGCCCGACTACCGGGTGCGGCTCTATGAGGACGGCAAATACCACTGGATGTACGACTTCCACATGATGAAAAACCCGATGATACTCATCGAGGTCTATTGGGCCTTGGGCGTCACCCTTGGCATCTTTGCCGTCATCATGTTCTTGATAGGTGCCTGCTCAGAGGGGCTCAACCTTGAGACGTTGACCTTCTCCTTACAGCTCACAGGCGTCATGGTGGGTATCTTCGCTGTGCTCGGTATACTCGGATATCTGCTCTATGCGGCCGTTTCGGGATGGGAATACCCTGTGCATTTTATTATGGATGAGAAAGGCGTGGAGCACCGACAGGGTCCACAGGCCAAGAAGACCGCCGAGCGCATCGGCTGTCTCACCGTGCTGGTGGGAGCCTTTGCCCGGCGTCCCGGCGTGGTGGGGGCTGGCATGTTAGCCTCCAGCCGCACCACAATGTCGAGCGACTTCTCCTTCGTGCGTAAGGTGAAACCTCTCCGCCGGTTCAACACCATCCGTGTGAATGAACGCTTCGGCAGAAACCAAGTCTATGTCTGCGACGAGGATTTCGACTTCGTCTACGACTATATCCACTCGCACTGTCCGAGGGTGAACAATCCACAGCCTTGACCATGATGAGAAGACTTTTCTTATTCTTTTTATGCCTGACAGCCGTGACGCGGCTGATAGCTGCTGACGGCATACAGGATGACGAGCGGCAGAAGAAGTTTCCCGGTGGGAAATGTTTTCTGTATCGTGTGCAACTCTCTGACAAAAATGGCACACCCTACCGTCTTGACCGTGCGGAGGAGTTCCTCTCATCCAAGTCCATCGAGCGACGCCGTCGTCAGCGGCTAGCCATCGACTCCACCGACCTGCCCGTCAATCCACACTATATCCAACGTGTCATCTCAGACAAAGTGACGTTGATAGGGCAGAGCAAATGGAACAACACGCTCTTGGTCAAGGTGCGCGACGCCAAGGATGTCAAAGCCTTGCGTTCACTGCCTTTTGTCAAGGAAGTCATCAAAGTGTGGACCTCGCCCGACTCAGTGAAGCCCACCGTGCGTACACTTTTTCACAAAGAACTCAACAAATGGGAGACGGCGCCCGAGGATGAATATGGCTTCGCTGGTGCCAACATCGACCTGGTGAAGGGGCGCTCGCTTCATCAGATGGGATGTCGAGGCAAAGGGATGACCATCGCCGTCTTTGACGGTGGATTTATGAATGTGGACCGCATCCCGGCGATGAAAAACGTCAAGATCGTTGGCACACGAGATTTCTTGTCTTTCCCGTCGACTGACATCTACAAGGAGGCCGACCATGGCACCAAAGTGCTCTCAGCCATGGCGCTCAATATGCCTGGCACGTATATAGGCACTGCTCCTGATGCTGAGTTCTGGCTGATGCGCACAGAAGATGTCCAGACAGAAAGTCTGGCTGAGGAGGACTACTGGACCTTCGCCGCTGAGTTTGCCGACTCGCTGGGCGTCGACATCATCAGCAGTTCGCTGGGGTTTCAGGACTTCGATGACAAGACTACTGACCATCAGTATGTGGAGCTAGACGGTGAACATGCGCTCATCTCTCGTACCGCCTCGATGCTGTCGGCCAAAGGTATCGTGCTGGTCAATAGCGCCGGCAACGAAGGTGTGGGCACTTGGAAAAAAATCAATTTCCCCGCCGATGCCAAAGACATCCTGGCCGTGGGGGCTGTCAATAAGTCGAAGAAGAATGCCACGTTCAGTTCGGTGGGACCCACTCAGGATGGGCGGGTGAAACCCGACATCATGGCGCTGGGCAGTCCCGCCTCGGTCATGTCGGGCAGAGGGATGATCAACAGTGATATGGGCACGTCGTTTGCCGCACCCATCATCTCTGGCTTGGTAGCATGTCTCTGGCAGTCAGCGCCACTCAAGACTGCCACGCAGGTGATGGAGGCGGTGCGCCGCAGTTCCGATAACTACGCCACCCCCAACAATGTCTTCGGCTATGGCATCCCCGATTTTGAGAAAGCTGTGGAATTGTTGAAGATGAAAGATAAAAATGAAAGATGAAGCAAACAACTCGTCAACTTTTCAACTCGTCGACTTTTCAACAAAATAGTCACCTCACCCTGTTCGAACTCAACCAGATGGTGAGGGAGGTCATAGAGACCAGCATGCCCAATGAATACTGGGTGGAAGCTGAGATCAGCGAACTGCGTGAGATGGGTGGCCACTGCTATTTGGAACTGATACAAAAAGACGAACATACCAATACACCGGTAGCCAAAGCCTCGGCCAAATGCTGGCGAAGTCATTGGGTGACTGTGCGCGCACGGTTTTTGCATGCCACCGGCCAGTTGCCCGCCAAAGGCATGAAGGTGCTATTGTCGGTCTATGCGCAGTTTCATGAAAACTATGGCTTCTCCTGGATCGTGACGGATATCGACCCCACGTTCACTCTCGGCGATATGGCCGCCAAGCGCAGGGAGATCGTCAGACAGTTGAAAGAGGAAGGCGTTTTCGACGCCAACCGCGAGTTGGCTTTGCCGATGTTCTGCCAGCGCATAGCGGTCATCTCCAGTGCTAATGCCGCTGGCTACGGCGATTTCTGCAACCAGTTGGCAGACAATCCTTATGGCTATCAGTTTCACACCGCTCTCTTCGCATCTGTCATGCAGGGTGAGGGGGTGGAACAGGGCATTGTGGCGGCTCTGAACGCCATCTTCGACCAAGTGGACGATTTCGACTGTGTGGTGATCGCCCGTGGGGGTGGGGCCACCAGTGATCTCTCTGGCTTCGACACCCTGGTGCTGGCACGCAATGTGGCAAATTTCCCCTTGCCCGTCATCACCGGCATAGGTCATGACCGCGACGAGAGCGTGCTCGACATGATTTCACACACCCGTGTGAAGACTCCCACAGCGGCAGCTGCCTTTCTGGTGGATCATCTGCACCGTGTGGATGTGGCCCTCGACGATGCGGCTCAGCGTATCGCACGGCAGGTGCGGTCGCGGATGGAACATGAGCAGTTGCGGCTTGGTCAACTGTCGGTTCGTATACCTTCGCTTTTTGCTGTGGTGAAGGCCTCACAGGAGGCACGTCTTGAACGTCTGCTTCGGCGGATGTCGACGGCTATCTCTGTCCGCATCACGAAAGAGCGGTATCTGCTTGAGAATTTCCATCAGGCTCTGCGACCCTCGCTCATGCGCCGGATGGACAAGGAGAAGCACCGCATAGAGATGCTCTCACAACGCACGCAGGCTCTCGACCCCCAACTTCTCCTGCAGCGCGGCTACAGTATCACTTTACATGACGGCAAGGCGGTAAGAGATGCCTCTCAGCTCGACCCTGGCGATGTGATCGAAACCCGCCTGAGCAAAGGCGTCATCCACTCCATCGTCCAACCGACATCTGCCGAAAGCAGTCAGTGACTATCCCAACTTTTACCCTCCCAACCTTTACCTCCCTCAACCTTTTAATTTTCACCCTTTTAAAAATGAAGAAATTCAATTATGAAGAGGCCGTGGCTCAAATAGAGACTATCGTGCGAAAAATGGAAAATGACCAACTGGATGTCGACTCCATGACAGAACAATTGAAAAAGGCCCAAGAACTCATCCGCCTGTGCAAGGACAAACTCACCAAGACCGATGAGGAAATTCAAAAGATTTTGGGAGAGAGTCAATCTTCTTGATCACCTTTGCGGGCACACCACCAACGATGGTGTTAGGCTCCACGTCTTTCGTCACTACTGCACCCGCAGCCACCACGGCACCTTCGCCGATGGTCACACCGGCCAGTACCGTTGCGTTGGCTCCTATCCACACGTTCTTGCCGATATGGATGGGTGCGTAGGTCATGCCAGCACGGCGGTTGGGGTCGAGCAGATGGTTGAGGGTTGCCAGTACCACATTATGGCCGATGAGCGCCCCCTCTTCGATGGTGATGCCGCCCTGGTCCTGGAACTTGCAACCCATGTTGATGAATACGCGTTCGCCCACCACAGTATTCTTGCCGCAGTCGGTATGGAACGGGGGAAACATACCGACACTCTTGGGCACATCGCGGCCCCATAATTGTTCCAATAGGCCGTGCAGTTCCTCTGGTGTATGGTATTTCCCATTGATTTCTGCCGTGATCTGCAGAGCTTCCTGCGACAGTTTGTGAAACATCAAATGCAGCTCCGAGCCGCCCTCAATGGGTCGGCCCGAAGCCATATAGTCTCTAAATTCTTGTATCGTCATCATATGATCGTGACTTCCTGCTTTCACTTCATCGCAGCCTTGAAGAAAGATTCCATCTTGTCGTAGGGGACAACGCCTGCCACGTCGTCGTAGAGGTCAACGTGAGAGGCACCTGGGATGATGAGCAGCTCCTTGTTGCCCTCTTTGTAACTGCCAGCATATTTGCCAGTGGGAATCTCGTTGGCAGTGGCACACTCTGCAACTGATGAGACGAAGGCTTTCTTGCCCGTCATCTTTTCGAAAGCATACTCAGAGAAGTAGCGCGAGTGGGCTTTCTCGCCATGGATAAGCAGTACGGGAGCCTCAATCTCGTTGGCATAGTCGAGGATGGGCTGATTGAGGAACGACTGACAGCCAGTGACGTTCCAACCGTCGGTGGAATTGCCTGAGCGCTCATGATAACCACGCTCCGTCTTGTAATAGGAGTGATAGTCCTTCACGAACCAGGGGGCATCCTCAGGCAGGGGATCGATGACACCACCGGCACGCTGATAAGTGCCGGCCTTGTAGTCGGCTATGCGCTGCTTGGCCATTGCCTTACGTGCCTCCATGCGCTGTTCCTTGGTGTTGCTGCTCTGGAAGTAGCCCTCGCGGTTCACCTTCGTCATATCGTACATCGTTGAGGCAACAGTGGCCTTGATTCGTGGGTCGAGGGCGGCAGCGTTCACGGCCATGCCGCCAAAGCCACAGATGCCGATGATGCCGATGCGTTCAGGATCGACATTGTCCTGAACGGAGAGGAAGTCGACGGCAGCGAGGAAGTCCTCGGTGTTGATGTCGGGCGAAGCCATACGGCGCGGTTCGCCACCGCTCTCTCCAGTGAACGAGGGGTCGAAGGCGATGGTCAGGAATCCGTGCTCAGCCATATGCTGGGCATAGAGTCCGCTCGACTGCTCCTTCACGGCTCCGAACGGGCCGGTGACGGCAATGGCTGCCAACTTTCCAGTCGTATCCTTCGGTGTGTACATATCGGCAGCAAGTTCGATGCCATAACGGTTCTTAAAGGTGACCTTCTTGTGATCTACCTTGTCACTCTTAGGGAACGTCTTGTCCCACTCCTGAGTCAGATTTAATGTTGTATTCATATGATCATTGTTTTGATTGTTATTACTCTTTTGTGTGCAACCTGCGAGCATTCCGCCCATCAGTACGATTGCCAATAATACTTTCTTCATACCTTATAAAATTACTTTTTGTCATTTCTGATATCTATTCCTTTTGAAGGGGGTTGGCTCTTCTGGCTTAGGTACAGACACCGCATCCTATAGGCAGCTGTATCTTATCCAAACGGAGTCGTCACCCATCTGACGGACACTCTTCAAGTGGAGCATGTAGGGACGGGTATGACTGGCCTCGATGCCGTCGAAGGCGGCGCAGAAACCTTCGCGTCCGTCAATGGCGGCACCGTAGAGCATGCTCACCTCGTCGAGCAGTCCCTCGCGCAGGAAACTGCCGTTGATGTGTCCGCCGCCCACCACGCCGACACGCTCGCTGCCGAACTCATACTGCAGGATGCTGAGCGCACGGCTCAGGTCGATGTCCGTCTCGCCCGTAGCGATGTGGGAGATGCCACGCTGGCGCAGATAGTCAAGGTACTCGCGCGATGCCTGCTGGCTCACGATTGAGATACGGTTGGGCGTGTCATCCTCAGACCAGCGCAGGGTGCCATGGGTGTCCACCACCGCCTCCCAACTCTTGGAGTCATGGCTCTTGTAGAACTCCTCCCGGCCAACGGGTGTTGCGTCCTGTGGTACAAACAGTTCCTTCTCGGCATAGTGGTTGATGGCTGTGGTCTTGCCCTCAATGGTCGTATCAATGCAGAGCATCTCCAACGCCTCGTAGTATTCATTACCACCTATCTGCTCCGTCATGGCGCAGTCGATACGTCCGTCAATGGATGCCATCATGTGGCAAATCACGTATGGTCTCTTCATGTTTTTTTGCATTTTGATTTCTGGCACAAAAGTACAACGAATGTTGCTTCATGGGGTTATCCGTATTATAGGAATACTTACCTATTTTATCTTTTTTCATCATTGATGCGATAATTTGGATAAGAAGACGTATTTTTGCAAACGATATGAAGGATTATCTCTATCTCAACCACGCCAACGACTACGCACAGAGTGTAGGAGCCGAGACATTTCACCCGATGGTGAGTGTCATCCACTTCGACGAACTGGGCCCGATAGCTCACACGCTGAACAAGATGGGCGACATGTACGCCTTCTTCGTGCAAGACAATTTTCCTGCAGACGCCACTTACGGAATGGGAGGCTACGACACGTCGAAAGGTTCGCTGACGGCGGCCTCGCCTGGACAGGTCATCGGCAAGGCCGACGACGGCACGCGCGAAGTGTATCACGGCTGGACACTGCACTTCGAGGCGGAGTTCATGCGCGGCACTGCATTCGAGCAGCGGCTGCACGACTATCACTACTTTTCCTACAATGTGAGCGAGGCGCTGCACACCACCGAGGGCGAGAAACAGTTGATGTGGCAACTGATGTGGATGATCAGGCGGTTCATCCAGCACCGTGGTCAGTCGCCGCAGACCGACCGCATCCTGCAGGACTATATCCTGCTGGTGTGCGACTACGCCCTGCTGTTCTATCACCGACAATTTCAGGATGCCGCCCGCCAACAGGGCGACCTGCTATCGCGATTCCAGCAAGTGCTGGCCAACTACTACGAGCGAGGGTTACAGTGGCGGCACGGCTTGCCGGGCGTCAAATATTGCGCCTCCGAACTCTGCCTCTCGCCCAGCTATTTCGGCGATGTGGTGCGAAGCGTCTCCGGCGAGAGTCCCACGCAGGTCATTCAGCGCTTTCTTATCGACCGTGCCAAGAGCCTGCTGGTCAGCGGTCTCACCGTCACCCAGGTCTCCGACACCCTCGGCTTCGAATACCCCCAGCACTTCACCCGTTATTTCAAAAGACACACCGGCCTCCAACCCTCGAAGTATATCGCCTCGTTGAAGAAAAATTCTGGCACACCATGCGTCTGAGGGCGATGATGCCAAACGAGAAAAGTGCGATGGTGCCAAACGAGAAAAGCGCTATCTCCCCTTGAAAATACCTCACAAATTGTCTAAAAATCCTAAAAAAGTGGTTTATTTGTTGAATAATGTGAAAATCATAAAATTTCATGTAACAAAAACCACTTTTTTTCGTCTATTCTTTTAGAGTGCCCATTTAACACGATGGATGCAATGTAATGATCTTTCAAATGTTTAACTACAACCAACAAATACAGGATACGGAGGAAGTTGATAATGAGAATTTTTGATGATATGAAAGCGTATATGGGCGATGTGACAAGTCTGATATGGAACTTTATTCAGCATCGCGATGCTTATCCAAAGAATGCGCAACTGGCAGTGCAGCCAGAAGTGATGGCCAATGTGATAGATGACCCGGCAGAGTGTCAACATTGCGACTTTTATGACCTCAACAAATTGATATCATGTGACAGTTCAGGTCAGCCGATGCCTAATCATGCTGCCATCCATCAAATCGCATGCCGTTATTATCAAGTGGGATAATGACATAGATAAGGCACGAAAGCGGCTCCCTTGCAGATCAAGCAGGGAGCCGCTTTCGTGTGAATGAAAACTCTGTATGCTGATGGGTTCGCAAAAAAAACCATCTTATTTCGGAAGATTGAACACAAAGCAGAGGCCACCGTCGGGGTTGTTGGAGACCGAGATGGTGCCACCATGCCACAAGACGGCGTTTTTCACGATCGACAGACCCAGTCCGGTGCCACCTAGTGAGCGACTGCGACCTTTGTCGACACGATAGAATCGCTCAAAGAGTCGTGGCAGGTGCTCTGGAGATACCCCCACGCCATTGTCACTGACGGTGAAAAGCCAGTCGTTCTCACGGTTTTGAACGGAGATGTCAATGGTGGTGCCAGTGCCGGCATAAAGGATGGCGTTGGTGATTAGATTGCGGAAGATGCTGTATAGCAGCGACCAGTTGCCTGTCACCCAGATGCCTTGTTGGAGACAGTTATTGAGTTTCATCTGTCTTTTCTCGAGGGGGATGGATATCTCTTTGATGATGTCGGCCACCAGTACTGACACATCTACACGCTCCATGACGAGCAAGTCGGGGGCGTAGTCCATCTTGTTGAGGGTGGAAAGGTCTTGGAGCAGGGCCGTCAGCCGTCGGGCCTGGGCGTTGGTGCGCTCCACAAACTGTTGTCTTATTTCCATGGAGATGCCGGGATTTTCCAAGATGGTGTCGGTGAAACCCAGGATGCTGGCCACAGGCGTCTTCAGCTCATGGGCGATGTTCTGAGTCAGTTCGCGGCGCATCAGGTTTTCTTTGGCAGCTTGATCGCGGCTGATGCGCTCATCCATACGTTTGGCATATCGGTAGAGCATGAAACCCAGAAATGTCATGACGATGCCGGCTCCGAGGATCAGGTGCCAGTCTCTGCTCTCGATGAGGGGCTCGGCCGACCTTCGGTCGAAATCATCGAAAATGATGAAGAATGCGGCATAGAAGAAAAAGAGCACCATCACGCTCAGCCACATCTTCTTGCCTTCTGACATTTTTTTCATGATGTGTAGATGATAGAATGAATGTATTCAAATAGGTTGTTTCTTTTACTGCAAAAGTAAAGAAAAAAAATGATTCGAAGGAGGAAAGTCTCAATAAAAAAGCGTAATTTTACTGCCGAAAAAAGTATACATCATGAAAAAAACACCTCTTCTACTCTTATGCCTCCTCTTCGTATGGGGCGGACACATCATGAGGGCTGGCACCACGCCCTATACGCAGTATGTGAATCCCTGGATAGGCACCGGCGGACATGGACATGTGTTCTTAGGGGCCAATGTGCCCTTTGGTTTCGTGCAGCTCGGTCCCACCGAGCACACCCGCGGGTGGGACTGGTGCTCAGGTTATCATGTGAGTGACTCCATCCTGGTGGGCTTCAGTCATACCCATCTGAGTGGAACGGGCATTGGCGACCTGGGTGATGTCACTTTCCTACCCGTCAGCCACACGGGTCAGCGCGATGCCCTTTTCTCCCATGCCAATGAGACGGTGCGGCCTGGCTATTATGCCATACAGATGAGTCAGCCTCATGTGCTCGTCGAACTGACAGCCACACAGCGAGTTGGCTTCCATCGTTATACCTTTGGTGCAGACTGCCAGTCAGGACTGTTGGCGGTCAACTTGAAACAGGGTATCGGATGGGACAGCATGACCGACTGCCACCTCACGCAGGAAAACGACACCACAGTGAGTGGCTATCGACGTTCGTCGGGCTGGGCAAAAGATCAGTGGGTCTATTTTGTGGCTCATTTTTCACAGCCGGTTCATGTTCAGACACAGGATGGTGACACGTTGGCCATCTTCTCCGTCTCCGACCTCTCGAAGCCGCTGATGGTGAAATGTGCGCTCTCGGCGGTGAGTGTGGACAACGCCCGCGAGAATATGAGGGCCGAACTTCCGGGGTGGAACTTCCGCAAGACGGTCGCTGATGCTGACGCTGCGTGGAATGAGGAACTGTCGAAGATACAGATAGAGGAGGAAGACCCCGATTTGCGAGCCATCTTCTACACCGCTCTCTATCACACGATGACAGCACCCTCGGTGTTTTGTGATGTTAATGGCGACTACCGCGGCGCAGATGGAAAGGTGCATCATGGCGACTTTGTCAATTATACCACCTTCTCGCTATGGGACACCTACCGTGCCGCCCATCCACTTATGACGCTGATACACCCAGAGAAACAGGCCGACATGGCCGCCACACTCCTGCATATCTTCGAGCAGCAGGGCAAGTTGCCTGTGTGGCATTTGATGGGCAATGAGACTGACTGTATGGTGGGTAATCCTGGGGTGCCGGTGCTGGCAGACCTCACGTTGAAAGGATTTGTGAAAGACCGTGAGGCGGCCTTTCATGCCATGAAAACATCGGCCATGCTCGACGAGCGTGGAATGAACTTGCTGAAAGAGTATGGCTATCTGCCCTATGACAAAGACCCGACTTATGAGACGGTGTCGAAGGGACTGGAGTATGCCCTGGCCGATGGTGCCATCGCCGCAGTGGCTAAGATGATGGGAAAGAAATCCGACTACCGCTATTTCCTTGACCGCAGCAAGTCGTATCAGAAATATTTTGATGTGCAGACGAAATTCATGCGTGGAAGAGCGGCCGACGGCGCGTTTCATCAACCGTTCAATCCTTTTGGCGCCAGCCACCAGCATGATGACTATACAGAGGGCAATGCGTGGCAGTACACCTGGCTGGTGCCACACGATGTTCCGGGACTGATACGGCTTTTCGGTGGCGAGCGGCCTTTTGTCGAGAAACTCGACTCGCTGTTTGTGGTCAGTGGTGATATGGGCGAGAATGCCTCGCCCGACATTTCTGGTTTGATAGGACAATATGCGCACGGTAATGAGCCCAGCCATCACGTCATCTATATGTACAATTATGCCGGTCAGCCCTATAAGGCTGCACAACTGCTTCGTCAGACCATGCGCGAGATGTATCGTAATGACTATGATGGTTTGAGCGGCAATGAGGATGTGGGGCAGATGTCGGCTTGGTATGTGCTCTCGGCTCTTGGACTGTATCAGGTGGAACCTGCTGGCGGTAAGTATGTCATCGGAAGTCCGCTCTGCTCAGGCTCTATCCAGGTGGGAGACCAACTCTTTTTCTCTATCCGCGTCACCCATCCCGGCAAGGAGAACATCTATGTGCAGCGTGCTTGGCTCAATGGAAAACCTTTGCGCCGCTCCTATATCATGTATGATGATATCATGCGTGGGGGTACACTTGAACTCGAAATGGGTCCCACTCCCTCCAATTGGGCGACACAGCCTAAGGATTGCCCTTGATGTGGGAACTCTCATTCGCTGCGCTCGAATTCTCGTAACTTTGGCTCCGCCGAAGTTACTATGCTCGGAAAAGCTCAAACAAGTTTGGCTCTTCTCTCGTTTTTTCGTAACTTTGTCCCCATTAATCAACCAATATGACAGATAAGATGAACAAAAGAATGAGGATGTGGTGCTGTTTGGTGGCTGTCTCGCTGCAAATGGCAGCCATGGCACAGTCTACTGCGCGCCAATTTCAGATAGCGGCTCCTGATGGGCAGCCGCCAGTGATGCATGTGTTTCTGCCTGATGCCTCCAAGGCGACTGGACGTGCGGTGGTGGGATGCCCAGGTGGTGGATATGCCCATCTGTCCATGCAGAAAGAGGGCACCGACTGGGCTGAATTCTTCAACAGCCGTGGCATCGCCTACGTGGTGCTTCAGTATCGGATGCCGGCCGGACATCATGAGGTGCCTGTGAGTGATGCCGAGAATGCCATCCGTCTGGTGCGTGACAGCGCCGCTGCGTGGCATGTCAACCCCTACGATGTAGGTATCATGGGCTTCTCGGCCGGAGGACATCTTGCTTCTACCGTCTCTACTCATGCAGCTTTTGAGACGCGCCCCAATTTCAGCATTCTCTTCTATCCTGTCATCACGATGGGCAAGAATGGTCAGCATGAGGGGTCATGCAAAAATTTCTTGGGCAATGAGCGCGACGATGAGCAGGCCATTCGACTCTTTAGCAACGACCGTCAGGTGCGCCGCCATCTCACGCCGCAGGCCGTCATCCTGTTGGCCAACGACGACCGTGGCGTGCCACCACTTACCAATGGCATCGCCTATTATTCGGCGATGCGCCGTGAGGGTAATGACTGTTCGCTTTTCGTATATCCCCGTGGAGGTCATGGCTTCGGATACAATGAGCAGTTTGCCTATCATGAACAGATGTTGAGCGACCTCGATGGCTGGCTCAGCCATCTGAAGGCTCCTCGTAAAGACGCCGTGCGTGTGGCGTGTATTGGCAACAGTATCACTGATGGTCACGGTATTGACATGTGCGACTCACATGGCTATCCCGCTCAGTTGCAGTCATTGCTCGGCGATGGCTATCAGGTGCGCAATTTCGGCGTGAGTGCCCGTTGCGTGCTTCAGAAGAGCGACTTCCCCTATACCAATGAGTTGGCTTGGCGTGATGCCCTGGCCTTCAATCCTCAGGTTGTGGTGCTGAAGTTGGGCACCAATGACAGTAAGAACTATAACTGGGTGCATCAGGCAGAGTTTGAGGCCGACTATCAGCGGATGATTGACCAGCTCAAGGCGCTGCCGTCACAGCCTCGTATCATACTGGCTTATCCCCTGAAAGCTTTCAAAGACACCTGGACCATCAATGACAGTGTCATCGTCAATGAAATCATCCCCACGATCAACCGTTTGGCTGAGAAAAACAATGTGGAGACACTTGACCTGCACAGTGCCATCGACGACATGAAACTGATGCTCACCGATGGCATCCATCCTAATGAGAAGGGTGCAGCAGTCATTGCCCGTAAGGTCTTTGAGAAAATGTAAAGTTTGGCGTTCATCGCTCATCGCGAATAGCGAAAGGCAAACCACAAAATAATGGAAAACAACATACTACAGAAGAATATTGAGATCCTGTCGGAGGTCAGCGAACAAGAGCGACGCTTCAGAGACTGTATGGACAGTCCGCTGCCGTCGGTGGAGACGCTCAGCGAGGTCATCCGGCTAGTGAAAGCCATCGTTTTCCCCGGCTATTTCGACCGTAGGCACTCTGGTCAACAGTTTCGGGGGTATCATATTGGTGTGAGCATGGAGCGGCTTTACGCACTGATGCAAGAGCAGGTGGCCCTGGCACTGCTCTTTGAAAGTGACTGTCGTGACACGGCTACGGAAAAGGCCGATGAACTCACCTTGCGGTTCATGGACACACTGCCAGAGATCAAACATTTGCTGTACACTGACGTGGAAGCCATCTTCGACAATGACCCGGCAGTGAAAAACTACAGCGAGGTCATCTTCTGCTACCCCGTGCTTCAGACAATGGTGCACTTTCGGGTGGCCCATGTGCTGCACCAGATGGGAGTGCCTATCTTGCCACGCATCCTCACAGAGCAGGCACACTCCGCCACTGGCATCGACATCCATCCGGGAGCACAGATTGGTCCCTATTTCGCCATAGACCACGGCACAGGCGTGGTGATCGGTGAGACCTGTATCATCGGCCAGCATGTGACGCTCTACCAGGGTGTCACCTTGGGCGCCAAGAACTTTCAGGTGGATGACAACGGGCGACCGGTCAACGTGCCACGTCATCCTATCATCGGCGACCATGTGACCATCTATGCCAACTCCACCATCCTGGGTCGCATCACGATAGGACACGACACGGTGATCGGTGGTAACATCTGGCTCACCCATAGTGTGCCGCCACACTCACGCATCTTGCAAAGCAAAGCCGTGGACGTGTCATTCACGGAAGGACTGGGTATTTGATTCTTGCTTATGCCGCATTTCGATATCACATACATTCTCACTCCGCTCATCGGTTGCGCCATTGGATATATCACCAATGATGTGGCCATCCGCATGTTGTTTCGCCCCCATCAGAAGAAATATATCTTTGGACTGCATGTGCCATTCACTCCGGGCATCATCCCCAAGGAGCGCGGACGCATCGCCGCCACAGTGGGAGCGTCTATCAGCGAGAACTTGATGAACCGAGAGGTGCTGGAGAAAAACCTGCTCTCAGAGCAGATGATCTCTCGGTTGCGTGACCACATCGACCGTTTCATCGACCGGCAACGGGACAATCATGAGACGCTGGCAGAGTGGCTCTGCCATTATGCCACACCAGAAGACTTGGCGCTCGTCAAAGACGATGTGAGCGCACGGCTCTCTGAGCAGATACACCATCATCTGCAAAACGCCGAGATGGGCAACAAAATCTCTCACATCGCCGTGCAGACAGCTATCAGCAAAATGACGGGCGGCCTGCTGGGCTTCATCCACAATGCGCTGCATGCTGACAGACTGACCAATCTGATCGCTGAGCCAGCGGAGAAATTGCTGGCCAAGCACATTAATGAAATGATACGTGACAATTCTGAGGCATTGATGGGCAATATGATCAGCGAGGAGATCGAAAAGTTTGTCAATCAGCCTGTCTGCCAACTTATTGAGGGGCGCGAAGAACGGCTTGCCCATGCGCGTGAGAGCATCATCGACCTCTATCGGACGACCATCTCCGAACGGCTGCCCCGCATTCTCGATGCCATAGACATCACTCATATCATCGAAACCCGCATCAATGAGATGGATATGAACGAGGCGGAGCAAATCATTCATCAGGTGATGGACAAAGAACTCAAGGCCGTCATTTGGTTTGGTGCCGGACTGGGGTTGATCATCGCCACTTTAGGACTGCTGTTGTGATTTTTTTAGTTTTTCCGTTTGTGGAATAGGGGAAATATCGTAATTTTGCACAAGAAAATAAACATGCGTACATGAAGTATTATATTGTTATCAACGGAGAACAGAAAGGCCCTTTCAGTATTGATGAACTGAGGTCGCAAGGTATCACTCCTGAGACACTGGTGTGGAAGGAAGGATACGCTGGATGGGTGAAAGCGGGGAGCGTACCCGAATTGTCAGGAATTTTCACCACGCCACCACCTCATGATGGCACTGGCGCTTACCAGGCATACCAAAGTACGAGTGGAATGGGTCAGAATGCCAATGGCTATTCTCAGCCTTATAGTACGGGCGGTCAGCCGATGGGTGAAATGCCTAAGACTTGGCTGGTGGAGTCGATCATCGCCACTGTGCTCTGCTGTTTGCCCCTTGGTATCGCTGCCCTCGTCAACGCTGCCGATGTGGAGTCGAGTTATCGGGTGGGGCGGTACAATGACGCCGTGAGGAAGTCGCAGAATGCCAAAAACTGGTTGATATGGTCGGTGGTGGCTCATGTGATGTGTTGGGTTTTGGTCGTCGGCTTTATTCTCATGTTTGGGTTAGCTGCCTCTGCTCATCTATGATTTGTCATGTCATCTAACCCATAACCTCGAATAGCGAATAGCAAAAAGCGAATCGCGAACCCTAACACCTTATTATATATGAACCAGTCTTCATCCGAATATCAATACCATTCCCTGCCACCCAAGACATGGTTGGTAGAGTCGATTGTAGTTACGCTTTGTTGTTGTATGCCATTGGGTCTGGTGGGTATTATCAATGCCGCCAAAGTGGAGACGCTTTACAACGGCGGACAGTATGCTGAGGCAACACATGCCAGTGAGGAGGCACGCAAGTGGACACTGATCGCACTGGTATTGGGGCTTGTTTCTCAGTTTGGTTATTGTGCGCTCAACTTCTCCAACCTCACGGGTGCTTTCTCTCCATTTAATTAGTGTTTTCTGACCTTGAAAAAGCGGCTCGTCATCTTGGTCATTCTTGCGGCTGTTGTCGTTTATGGATCCTTTGATCCCTCAGTCAGCCGTTTCTTTCCCCGGTGCCCTTTCTATGTGCTAACAGGCCTGAAGTGTCCCGGGTGCGGTTCCCAGCGTGCCATCCATAGTTTGCTCCATGGTGAAGTGTTGCAGGCGCTTTCTTTCAATATCTTCCTCGTGATTGCGTTACCTTTGATCGCTGTGTTGTATTATGCTGAATTTCGTCGTAAGACTCATCCCCGGCTATATATGTTGCTCAATAGCAGGTATGTGATATGGACAGCCTTGGTATTGGTGTGCGGATGGTGGCTTTTACGAAATTTGTTATCAATTTGAGACATTTGTCTATTGAACATCCAGTTTGAGATATGAAGGAGAGGTCGATATAGACTTGTTTATTTGTTAACAAGATTTAATTTTATGTCAATATATAGCCATATTGTTAAAATATGATAAATGACTATTGAAATGTTTTTATATTAACGATGGTTTTATTATATTTGCATTGATTTTAATCAACATTGTATTAATTTAAATTATTACTATTATGAAGATTTATTCACAGCCAATGACAAAGGTTCTGTCTATGATGGTTGCTGGCTCAGTTTGCGAGCCCCCAGTGGTTGCTTCAACCGAGACTCCTCCAACGACAGAAGACGCTCCTCTGTTCTAATCAACAAGAGATTCAGGCCGGACATTGGATGTTCGGCCTTTTTTGTGTCTTGTCATTTGCCCCCTATTTGTTATTTTCAAGCACAATGTCGCCTTTATGTGAACAATCTGCTAAAAAAGCGAAAAAATCTTGTTAATAATTTTGCTAGATAGAAAAAAAGCCTTACCTTTGCGTTGTTTTAATAATCATATTAATTAATTTTTTAAAAATTACAACTATGAAGATTTACTCACAGCCAATGACATTCTGTCTATGATGGTTGCTGGCTCAGTTTGCGAGCCCCCAGTGGTTGCTTCAACCGAGACTCCTCCAACGACAGAAGACGCTCCTCTGTTCTAATCAAAGGCAAAGGAACATTAAGCCAGACACTCAGTGCCTGGCTTATTTTTTTCCTTTTTTTTACCTTCTCCTTTATTATTCCATCTCCTCACTTTTTATCCTTACCAATCCTATCCTCATAGTAAAACTGTCCTCGGATCAGCCTTTTGCGTGGCTGGTAGAGCGGGTGAGAGACATCACGCTGTGGATGATAATAGGGAGTGTTGATACCTCCGATGCGAAATAGGGTCTGGCAGATATTGTCGAGCATGACAGGACGTCGGACGGCCCGTGCCAAGTCTTCGCATATCTTGGCATGGCTGGCTTGATAGCGATCGGACACCCATATGAAAAACGGCACTTCGAACTGGTATTTAAGAGCCTTTGGACTGATGTCGCCATGCTCACGCCCTTTGAAGTTGCGATAGTCGTAGATTTCCTCTCCATGGTCTGCGAAATATAAGATGACGGCGTTTTGGTTTTTATAGAAGTCGATGATCTTTCCTATGACAAAGTCATTGTAGTAGGTGGCATTGTCGTAGCAGGCGATCTGATATTTGATCTTCCTGGTCATGAAAGCGTCGTCGCGCCGGATGCTGTCGGACCTGAAGCGTGAGAACGCCTTGGAGCGTGGATATCTGTTGGATGCGGTGAAATGCTGTC
The DNA here is from genome assembly GCA_902780635.1 of uncultured Prevotellaceae bacterium. Taxonomy (GTDB): domain Bacteria; phylum Bacteroidota; class Bacteroidia; order Bacteroidales; family Bacteroidaceae; genus Prevotella. The sequence continues at coordinate 18,708 of CACZGH010000029.1, read as the reverse complement.
CCATGAGGTGCAGGATGTCCAGTCGGTGTGGGGCATCATGGTGAGCCTCTTTCTGAAAAGCCTCTACCAGTTGCAGGTCGTATTTGTAGGTGCGTTTGTTGGTCTCGTCGTAACAGGTGCGGCAGATGTCATCGTTGTAGAGAAACGAGTTGAGTGCAAAGGTGTATTCTTTCTGTGCGTCGAAGTAGCGTTGGTTGTCCCAGAACGAGACATGGTAACCTGCTTTTCTGAAAAGGGCTGGAAAGGCAGGCAGGTCATACCATGGTTCATGCTCTTCTATGCTGTTGCAACTGAACACATTCTTGATCACGTCGCTTGTCATATTGTAGGGCGATACTGCGTCGTGGAAAACATAGAGCCTTCCACTGTCCAACTCGTTTTTCAGTTGGGGTGTCGTGGCTAACTCATATCCGTAAAGTTGACAGTGGCTTTTAATGTATGACTCGCCTATGACGACTACGATGGCAAGGCTGTCTGTCTCTTGACAGCTCACCGGTTCCTGACTGGCCCGTTGTGTAGCCGCGATGGCTTTATGGGTGTTGTCTGAAGCTAAGTAGATGTCGTAGACCGAATAGAGGAGATCGGTGATGGTGTCGGCGGGCTTGACGTAGGTGCCGAATCTCCACTGGCTGATGTCATCAGGCGACTGGCATTGGGTCAGGGGCGTGTACAACTCGCAAGCGGCAGGAACACCGGTGACTATCACGCTGACGGCCAGAATCGTGGTGAGGACGACACCAATACGGTGCTGTGTCATCCGGCGGATATATGGGAGGAATATTTCTGCTGCGATGGCTGCGATAAGGATGCCCAGAGCGATGAGTAGGGCGGTGCCAGTATTTTGGGTGAGGAGAAAAGCGTTGAGGAAGTCGGAGGCTTCTTGTGGGTTGGTCTCTGCCGTCACGGTGAGGATTGTAGGGCTGACCGTGGTGCTGAAATGGTAGAAAAGAAATAGGTTGATCAAGAAGTAGATGGTCAAGAGGACATACAACGTGATTTTCAGCCATCTCTTCCTACAGATGGCGGACAGCGACGTGATGAGGTAGGACCAGAGCATCGCAAGAGCGAAACCTGCCACCGTGCCTAAGACGGTGTGCGTGGTGGGCCTGCCGTTGAGATACAGGTCGATGCCGCGGACGGTGGCGAGCGTGAGAGCGGTGAAGATGAAGAGTGGCAGTTCCCGGCGGATGGGTGCACTGACATATCTGAGGATTCGGATGAATGTTTGGCTCATTTTGTGTTGATGCTAAGGTGTAGGGAAGTGCAAATTTCCGCATTTTTCGTGATACTTGCAATTTCTGCGACGTATTTTTGCCGCAATGCCAGATTTTTCTTAATTTTGTACTTCAAGTTTCGAAAGAACTCTACTTGACGGGTATTAGCATTTCGTTGTTTGCTATTCGCGACACATGCTCTGCTGACGTTCTTAAGTCCTGTCTAAACTCCTCATTCATGATAATGTCTGAACTCCCGAACTCCTGAACTCCCGAACTCCTTATTCATGGTAATGTCTGAACTCCTCAACTCCTCAACTCCTGAACTCCTCAAATAAAATGAATATTTCACGAGATATGTCCCAGCGCATGCGTGGGGTCGCCATTTTACTGATTTGCTTGCATAATCTCTTGCATCTCGACAGTTATGTCATGGAGTGTGAGTTTGCGTTTATGGACTATCGTGTGAATAGGCTGATGCGGTTCTTCTCTTTCACCTCTGGCACGTCGGTGGAGTTTTTCTTTTCTTTCTTTGGGTGGTATGGCGTGCCTTTGTTCATGTTTATGAGCGGTTATGGCCTGGCTGCCAAGTATGAGCGGACAGGGGTGAAGCTACAGGCGTGGCCATATCTCAAGCGCCATTTCGTGAAGTTGTGGTTGCTGATGGCCCCGGCCTATCTGCTGTTTCTGATAGTCGAGGGATGGATAAACGATTACACGCCCGATTTGCCCACCTTGCTCAGCCAACTCACCCTGACGCATAATTTCTGGGACGCAGAGGGAATCCGTCCGGGGGTGTACTGGTATTTTGGCCTCACCATGCAGTTTTATATATGGTACCTGTTGTTTTATTATTGCCGTTCTGAGAAGGTGTTGTGGATAGCTTTCGCTGTCACATTGGCGGTGGGAGAGTATTTCGCCTTGTCGGCCCCCGACTCGCCAACGCATTTTTTGCTTCGCCACAACAGTCTGCTATGGTTGCCCGTTTTTCTGATGGGAATATGGATGGCAAGACATGCCGACCATTCTTTTCTTGACAGGATGATGCGTTTTCGTTGGTTGTTGGCACCTCTTGTTGCCTTGTTGTGGGTCTATACTTCAGTGCATGTCTCGGTATGGGTGCTGAGCCCGCTATTTGCAGTTGTCCTGCTTCTGTTGTTGTGTGGTGGAAATGGTCGTGGACGTCTGTTTGGTTACATAGGCGGCATCTCTGCAGGAGTGTTTGTTTGTCATCCCATATTGCGTGTATTCGCGCGGCCTCTGATCCAGCAAGGCTTTCATCCTTTATGGGTATGTGTCGTCTATACAGTGGCTTGCTTATTGATGGCCGCCCTGTATATGCGTTTTGTGTATAAGAAGTTGACGAGTTGACGAGTTGTTATTTCTTCGTATATTCAAAAAACTCTTTTCTGATGCCGTGGTTGGCGGGACCTTGTCCGAAGAGCTGACCCCAGTTGGCCTCTATCACCATCCATCCTTTGGTGGATGAGAGTGCGAAGTCGAAAGCCACATAGCGATGATGGGGTGGGAGAGAGCGATGCAGTCTCTCGCAAATACTTTTGAGCTCTTGCCATTCAGGTACTTGCCACCCTTTGAACTTAATCTTGGTGTCGGGATGCTTTTCCACATAAAGACCTTCCTTGTCGACCCCGTCGGAATTGATGACGCCCGTATCAGGGTCAATGCTGGCATAGTAGCCACCACTGCTGGTATTGTCTACGATTTTGCCTTTGCTGCCAGCTCTGAAAATGGGCACAAGGATATGGTGCTTGCCCTCGGCGGTTATAAAGGAGGGGATGCGCACGGTGTTGACGCTGCTTCTGTTCCATTTTGCCATCCTTTCATCCTGGACGATGAGTTCCTCTACGATCCATCTGCCATTGTCGGAGAGTTTTTTCCATACATTGCTGGCCTCTTGGTTGTTTTTGACGCGCAGTTTGTACGTGCGATGCCCATAGTAGCCTTCCATGGGTTTGATAAAGATGTCGTGATGACGGTTGATGAAGTCGACAAAACTCTCCAGAGAAGTAATGGCACTGACCTCACAAGCTTCTCTTTTGAAGAAGTCCTTGGCCAGACTGTAAAAGCTCAGTTTCTCGTTGATCTCATTGTGGATGGCTGTTTTGAATCTTTGGTGCAGCACGTCCCAGCGTTCGCGGTCGGAGAGCCAATGCTCGCGCTCTGTTAGGCTTTTTTCGTAGAGTCGGTATAAGAAAAACTCATTGGGCTGCATGTGGTTGAACAGGTAGCACTTGATGTACTCCTTCTCGATGTGTGCGACGAAAGCTTTGTCTTTCTTCTGCTCGTCATTGAGATTGAGGTTGATCTGATTTTTCAGTTCTCTTATCAATGGCTTTGAGTAGGCGGAGAAAAGTCTGAAATTGCCTGCCCTGAGCAGAGACACCTCAGCAGGCAGGAATTTGGTCTCATAGAACGTGCCGGGCTGCCGCACGGGGTCATAGCTCTTACGCTTGACGTATGCGTCAGTCCTCGATATGAGTTTTCGAATCAGTTTTCTAAATAGTCTCATCGCGCATTCGTTTTATGGTATGATTCTTTCAACTTTAAGCAAGTGGCGGCTCACTTTTCGCGGTTGGCTGCTCGCAGTCAACAAGAGTTTCCTCGATGTTGTAGCGTGGGCGGTCTTTCACTTCGATGTAGATCTTGCCGATATACTCGCCCACAATACCCAGTCCCACCAGGATGCATCCGCCCACAAACCAAATAGAGAGGATGATCGACGACCACCCTGGCACCACATCGTCGGTGACATATCTATAGATGACATAGATGAAGATAAGCACCGCAATGAGTATAAACACCAGTCCCGTGTGGAAGAGCAGGTGCAATGGGCGTATGCTGAATGAAGTGATGCCGTCGACGGCAAAGCTCACCATCTTGCCCAGTGGGTATTTGCTTTCTCCTGCGAAGCGTTCAGTGCGGTCGTAGTAGACACAGGTGCTGCGATATCCTATCAGTGGGACGATACCCCGCAAAAACAGGTTGCGTTCACGATAGTTGCACAGTTGGTCGACAGCACGCCGACTCATGAGCCGATAGTCAGCGTGGTTGTATACTGACTTGACTCCAAGCTGGCGCATCAACCTGTAAAAGGCGATGGCTGTCGTTCGCTTGAAGAAGGTGTCTGTTGTCCTTTTACGGCGTACTCCATAGACGATGTCATATCCTTCGTCATACAGTCGCACCATCTCTGCTATCATATCGATGTCGTCTTGCAGGTCGGCGTCGACACTCACCATGATGTCTCCATGTCGGCGGGCGATGTCAAGTCCAGCCATGAGGGCATTCTGATGCCCTGCGTTGGCTGCGAGTTTCACCCCCTCAAAGCGGCTGTCGGCCTGATGGAACTGCTCTATCAGCGTCCATGTCTTGTCTTTTGAGCCATCGTCCACATACAGTATTCTGCTGTCTGTGGTGATAAGGCCGTCGCTGATCATCCTGTCAGTGAGTACTGTGAGCCTTTTGGTCGTCTCTTGCAGTACGGCTTCTTCATTGTAGCAGGGTACGACGATATATAGCTTTCTCGCTTTCATTTATGCAAAGATAGTAAATGCATCTCAAATATAAAAGAAAAATCTTTATTATTTGACAGATTTGTGCATTTTGTGACCGATTGGGGTCATTATGCCTCAAAAGGTGGTATCGTGATAACACTTTGGGTCATTCCCCTTTGATCACCATTCGGTGGTTGCGCAGTTCGTTGTCTGAGCCGAAGAAGAGGTTCTCGAGAAACATCTCCATGTATTCGGTGGTGGGGTAGATGCCCTGGTGCATGTTGGTATAACTGGCCCGGATGATGGCATTTCTGAAATACCATGCCTCGCGGTAGAACGTGTCGTTGTCGAACTCATACCCCTTAGACAACATGTACTGCATGGCATAGACAAATGCCACACGGCTGTTGGCGTATTGGAAAGTGTTGTAAATAAACAACTTGGAGATGAAGTCGCAGAAGTGACGTAACCGGTGGCTTGTGGAGAGCTGGCTGTAGTCGAAATGACGCTCAGTCTCGAAGAGATACTCCATGTGCCTCTCTATCTCGTCGGCTTTGGGATAGAGCACGGAGGCATTGGCCAGCACCCACTCTTTCTTGCTGGCAGGATGCTTGCGCAGCTCGCCAGAGTGTGAGTAGATACCGTGGAACAGGTGGTGATGGGCCTCCTTGAATCCTTCGAGTGACAGGTCAAATTTGGAACTGAGGAACAGTTCGACGATGCGTGATGACACTTTGTCAGCCTCAAAGAAATGATGTCCGTGCTCGTCACCCTCTTTTCTTAAACGGTGATAATGGTCGTTGATGCTTAACTTGACCTTTTTGAGGTCATATTGGCCTTCGATATGACGGGTGATGAGATCCAGCAGGAATTCTGATGGCTTCAAGTTGACCACCGACTGTATGCCGAAGGCTGTCATCCACATCAGACAGTATTTTTTTTCTACTGAGTGGGCATTCTTTAAGTATTTTTCGAAATTTTGCATTACGGATAGATTTTCTCGCTAAGCTGTTGGCTGTAGACATCTCCTTGCCGCCACAGTATTACTCATATGCCGAGAGGATGACATCCCTCGAGGGTCGACATGCTGACAGTGGACAATGGCTCAACGGAAGTAGAATATGTCTTTATAGATAATTTCGTTTGCAAAAATAATCATTTTTAACTTAACGAGCAAATAATCTCGTCGCATTTTGTCGACCAAAATTTGGATATCTTCTTTTTTTGAGTTATCTTTGCTTTTCAATAAGAATAATTCAAATGAAAACTTCATCAGATATGGACGAGCATCAAGCATATGAGAAGGAAGAGCGCGTGATAGACATGAATCTTGAGGCCAAAGTGGAGAAAGACCTCTTGATGCACGGATATATGCGCCGTGATTTCAACGACGAACAGATAGACCAGTTGCGTAGTGAGATAGAGACGTTGGAGGATGGCGAGAACTCTTTGCTCCATGGATTCTGGTCGATAGAACGTAAGCCAGAGCCTCTCAATGAGGATCCTGATCACGCCCCAAAAGCCAAATTTATGGTGGGCGAGCGGGTGTGGGTGACGGAACACATCCTGGAGAATGGCATACCTGGCGTGGGTATCGTGCGCAAGGTTGAGAAGGAGTGGATCGACCTGGAGGAGGAACTGAAAGGATACTGGGAAATCACCTATCAGCTGAAGAACATGCGGGTGCCTTTCACTGAGGACCATGTGTTCGCAACGGAGCTGGAGGCCTTGGTGTCATTGTCGGCAGATTTCCGACGCCGCGTGATAGAGGAGGCAGGTGTGCTCTGTCGTCGAATGAGGGCGCTGGGCATGAATATCACTCCGAAGGAGATGATAGCCAATATCGTCAATTTCTGATGGCTAAAGATAGACAGCCTACGATTCATTTGGCTTAACTCCTTAGCGAAGCGATAACTACTTAACTCCTTAACTACCTGCAAGTTGAGTACTTGTGAAACTTGAATTATTTAACTTGAGCTAAAAGTTTTTCACTTTCTCCTTTTGTATTGCAAGGGACTCTTGCCGTTCAAGCGCTTGAAAAACTTGGAGAAGGAGGCCTGGTCGGAGAAGTGTAGCATCGTGCTGATCTCAGAGATGCTGTAGTCGGTCGATCGGAGGAGCCAGCAGGCCCTGTACATCAGTTTGCGGTTGATGAGTGATGTGACGGTCTCGTGTGTGATTTGTTTGACAATCATCGAGAGATATCGAGGTGAGATTTTCAGGGCGTCGGCGTAGAAACAAATCTCGTGTTGCTCTTGAAAATGTTTGGACATGAGATCGGAAAAACCGAGGTAAATCTTGTATTGTTTATGGTTGAAAAAGCCGCCGTCCGTGCGCTTGTCCAGAATGCCCATCATGTCGATTAGGTAGAGTGACAGAAGCGACTGTAGCGCATCATAGTTGTAGGGGTGTGGATGCTGTATGTGATAGTTGATGGCATGCAGAATGTCCAGTGTCTGTTGCATCTCCTGACGGTTGAGCTGTATAACTGGGTTTTCGGGGTGCATCTTCACATACATGGCATTGTGGAAAAGGTATCGTGAGGCTGAGTTGGCGTAGGCGAAATCCATGTTGACGATGAGACTCGTGCAGATATAGTCGCTGCTGGTGGAGATGACTTTTGGGGGAATGAGTGGAGGGAAGCAGATCAGACCTCCCTCTTTGACGGTGACAGGGTGCCCCTCATAATTGAGTAGCACTTCTCCTCTTAGCACTTGACCGTATATGAAACAGTTGGCCACTGTCTTGATTTTATGATTGAGCCTAAGGTTGGCATCAAAGTATTGAAAGATGATATTGTCTTCCCATTGTTTGTTATCTTCCCATTGTTTGTTATCTTCCTTTTGTATAGTTTGTTTCATGATGATTATTACTTTCAATCTATAGTTCGGTTTGATGAAGTGTCATTGGGCCATACGGAGCACTTCACTGAGAGTAAAGGCTCTTCTGCAGTCAAGGCAGGCGAAGTGGGCTGTGATGACAGGGGCGCTTTCTTGTTGAGTGTGTCCGAAAATTTGATACCATCCATCCAACGGGTCGTCATGGTCGATTTCATGCCAGTCGGCCCAGAGAATGCTGCCCGCACGGTCCCATCCTCCGCGTATGTCCCCGATGCGCGCCAGTGCCTCTATGCCTTGTGGGCTTTCTATGAGATGGTTGAGGTCAGAGGCACCGAAATGAGCCGGCAGCGTGGTGTATCGTCTGAGCCAAGTGGTGGACACTCCCGCATGTGTGAGGAGGCAATTGACACCACCGTAGGTGGTCTCATAGGCGAGTTGGAAGAGGCGTTCGTGCAGGTGGAACATCTGCTTGTAACGCCTGGCATACCGGCTGCTGTACCGGCTGCTCATGGCCAGGTCGGCAAAGAGTTCTGAGTAGTAATGCATGTCGTGGTTGCCGAGGAGCAGGGTGGTGGCCTTCTCATGACTCAGTTTGTAGTCGATGACCTCTTGGAAATTGGCTATGGCCTGTTCGTTGTTGATCTGCTCATAGGGGTAGGGGTCTAGATAGTCACCAAGAAAAACCACATGTTCACAGTGGTGCTCAGCAACTGCTTTTTTCCAGAATGTACGCCCATGTATATCAGGTATGATGAGTATGTCTTTGAACATAGTAGTGGATTTGTTGAGCGAAGATAGCCCTTTTTTCTGAAACATCAAAATTTTTCTTCATTTTTCTTTGCTCGAGAGACAATTATTGTTTATCTTTGCTATGATGTTTAACTATTTTAATAATTGATTATGAACGATTTCGATGAGTTGCTGAATGGCATCAAAAAAGGTTTAGGAAGTCTTGCTGAGGATGTGCAGCAGAAGTATGGAGAACTGGTGGAGTATCTCGACACACATGATTCAGAGCAGATCAAGGCCGACTTGAGAGAGAAAGTGGAAAAGGCCACCGAGAGCGCCAAGGAAGACTTGGGCAAAGCGAAGGATGAGGCTATTGACAAGATAGGCGACCACAAAGAAGATCTGCGTGAAGGGCTTGACAAGATGAAGCAGCATTTCGATGATGTGAAGCAGAAGGCTCAGGAAGAACTGAAGGATATCAACGTGGATGAGAAAATGGCCGAGGCTCGTCAGAATCTTGAGGAGGGCATGGGCAAAGCGAAGGAGATGCTTGGTGAAGGCCTGGATGTCGTGCAGCGGCAGTTTAATGAGCTGAAGAAGTATCTTAATCTGTGAGGGGCGGAACTCGCTTCTCGCGATTCGCGATTTGCCTTTCGCCTTTCGGTTTTTGCGTGAGCATCCATTCACTCCCTCAGGCTCCATCGTTTCCCCAAAGGGCAACTTCTAAGTTGAAGGGGCAGAGGGAGTGTGTCTATAATGATCAAACGCAATGATAGAAATCGAAAAAAACAAAAAAGTTTGGCTTTTTATTCGTTTATTCGTACCTTTGCAGCCTGAAAGCCGGCATGGGGGTGCTGTGCCGGTATATTAACAACTCAACATTATTTTTATGGGTGGTTTTTTTGGCACCATATCCTTTAAGGATTGTGTGAATGATTTGTTTTACGGTACGGACTACAACTCCCATCTCGGCACCAAGCGTGCCGGTTTGGTCACATTCGACAGCGAGAAGGGGTTTAGTCGTTCGATACACAGTCTTGAGAGAGATTATTTCCGTTCAAAATTTGAAGACGAGCTCGACCAGTTTCATGGCTGCCAGGGCTTGGGAGTGATTAGCGACACTGACCCTCAGCCTATCATCGTCAACTCACACTTAGGGAGATATGCGGTGGTGACTGTCGCCAAAATCAACAATGTGCGTGAGATCGCTGACCGTCTGTTAGAGAAACGGATGCACTTCAGCGAGTTGTCGGCCAATAAAATCAATCAGACGGAACTGGTGGCACTGCTTATCAACATGGGCACTTCCTTTGTGGACGGCATCAACAAGGTGTTTGAGCAGGTAGAAGGCTCCTGCTCCATGCTCATCCTGACCGAAGACGGCATCATCGCAGCGCGCGACCGCTATGGGCGCACACCTATCGTCATCGGCAGCAAAGAGGGGGCTTTTGCCGCTTCCAGCGAGAGTTCCAGTTTCCCCAACCTTGACTTCACCCGTGTGCGTGATGTGGGGCCAGGCGAAATCGTTCGCTTACGTGCTGATGGGCTGGAGGTGCTTCAGCCGCCTTTTGACAAAGAGCAGATTTGTGCTTTCCTTTGGGTGTATTATGGTTTCCCCACCAGCGACTATGACGGTGTCAACGTAGAGGACATGCGTGAGCGCAACGGCTTCATCATGGGCCGTGAAGACGAGACCGTGGCCGACTGTGTGTGTGGCGTGCCCGACAGCGGAGTGGGTATGGCGCTGGGCTATGCCGAGGGGCATGGTATCCCCTACAAACGGGCGGTGCTGAAGTATACCCCCACATGGCCGCGCAGTTTCACCCCTGGCAATCAGTCACGGCGTGACTTGGTGGCCAAGATGAAGCTGATTCCCAACCGTGCCATCCTCTTTGGCAAGCGTGTGGTATTTTGTGATGACTCCATTGTGCGTGGCACGCAACTACACGACAATGTACGAACCTTCTTTGAGTATGGGGCACGTGAGGTGCATGCCCGTATCTCCTGTCCTCCATTGGTTTACGGCTGTCCGTATATCAACTTTACCAGTTCGAAGAGTGACCTCGAACTGATTACCCGTCAGGTGATACAGGAGTTTGAAGGCGACCCCAACAAAAAACTGGATAAATATTCAGAAACCGACAGCCCTGAATACTGTCGTATGGTCGATGAGATAGCGCGACGGCTGGGTATCACCACGCTGAAATTCAACAAAATGGAAAATCTTATCAAGGCTATCGGACTGCCCAAGTCGAGAGTGTGCACTCACTGCTTTGATGGCTCAGGAACGTGTGTCCATTGCCCAAAATAACAAATACTATCCCCATTTAGTTCAAAAAATTAAAAAAGATTTAGAAAAATTTGGATGAAATGGAAAAAATGTATAATTTTGTGGCGATTTCTTCCATATGCTAATAATATGCAGTTTTCAGGCATTCAATATGGGGGGCTTTCACGGCCTATTGACGCTATTTTATAAGCCGAAAAGATGAATAAAATTTAAATATCATAATAATTAGTGTTTATGAAAAAGGGATATTCAAAACCGCTAACTGAAATCGAGTTGAATGTGATGCTGGCAGGTTCTTTCATGCAATTATCAGGATCAGGAAAGGGTCCTAATTCTCACGATGACGCCTTTGATCCTAGTGGTCTGAACAATGCCACATTGGTGGGCAACAGTCCTAGCATGTCAATGCAGAACCAGGCAACCAATCTCTGGGATGGAAATGAATAAAGCTATTTACTCTTGCCGAGTGAATGGTCACATCAGATGAAAGTTTTTTTTATCTGTACTGATTGATTTGGACGTATGGGAGACGTGAGTCTCTTGCTAATAGAATATTCCACAACACTAAATGCTAACAAAGTATTGAAAGCATATAAGAGCAGTGCCGAGGCATTGCTCTGTTTTTTTCACCATTTGATGACATACTTTAATTATTTTTATAATAAATATGTGAAAAAGGTAGTGGAAGTGAAAAATATTTTGTAACTTTGCCGCGAGTTTCGGGTAATGTGTTGTTGCCCGCCAAAAATTGATTGATTATGGATAGTAGTACAAAATGCCCAGTCTGTGGTAGAGAGGGTATTAACGATTATCATCAGGGAGAAGTAAGATGTCCAGGTTGTGGTAGCAATTTGGAGGTGTTTAGGCTGCTCGACTCAGTGGAAGCCGACCTGAAAGCCAAGTCCTCTAAATGGAAACCCATCGCCTTGGCAGCTGCCATATTGGCACTGATTTTTGCCATTCTTTATTTCAACAAGGGAGTTAGTCCTGACGCTCAGGAGGTAGCGATTCTTAAAGACTCTATCGCCGCCTTGAATGAGAAAGTCAATGATTTGCAGAAAAACGGTGCTACCGTGCCTGCAGAAGCTCAGCCCGTGGAAGTAAAGAAGGGAGAGAAAGGGGCCGAGAAACCTGACGCTGAACCAGCCAAAGCAGAGGAGAAGAAAGACGACGTGACAGCCCCGGCTGGCAAGGTGACGGAACGTAATGGCAAGAAATACTACAAAGTGCAGAAAGGTGACAACCTGTGGAAGATCTGCCGTAAACTTTACGGTGACGGAAAGGTGAAACCCGAGGAAATCGCACGGCTCAATGGTCTGCGTGGCACTGACCAATTGGAGGTAGACCAGGAACTGGTCGTGAAATAGTTTAAAGTATAGAATTATGAGCAAAATAGATGACGTGAGAGACTATATCCGTAAGGCTCTCGATGATAATATCAAACTGAACAACTGGATTTCCACTCAGGAGAAAGTCAGTGATGACAGGGTAGGGGATATCTGCAAAGACTTTTTACAGGTGCTCGAGCAATTTGAGTGGGCCGAGGCTACTATTCATGAGCGTGGTCTTGACCAGAGCAAAATCTCTACCGGCGCCATCACCCGTATGTTGACAGCCAAGCAGAAACTCCTGGATGTGCTGGAAAGTTATGGGGTGAAGACAGTATCCTTCCCTGACGGTATGGTCACTGCCAAAGCCAATATTGTGGAGACTGTGGCCGATCCGGAGAAACGCGATGGGCAGGTGGTGGAAGTCCGCAAAGACGGCTTCTACCGTAAAGACAAGTTGCTGCGCCCCGCCGACGTGGTAATTGTGAAGAATAGTTAGGCTTTTATTCCTCTGCCTTTCCGTAGGTTTCGATAAACCATTTCATCTCCTCTGACTCGGTCACATGAGTGCCGTCAGAGTAGATGAAAGTGAAGTCATCCAGCAACCATTCATCTTTCTCGTAAGAAAGGATGAAAGATACATCCTGCCCCTCAGGCTGTTCGTCGCCTATCTCGTAGCGCACATCCACGTATGCGGTGTGCTCCGATACGTAGTAGACTCTTAGGATGCTGTCGCTCTTGACTCTGACATCCTTTCCCATCAAACCTTTGAAACTGAATGTCCGAAATACGGTGTCGGCTCTCTCGTTGCTGTATGCGATGACATTGTCACATTGTTCCCGCAGGATATTCATCTTTTCCGACCAGTTCTTACCGCCTACATGGTTACGGCCGTTGCGTATCTCGTCGCGCAACAGTTGCTCCATGCGTAGTTTGATCACCTGTGTGCCATGGGTGAGCTCGTAGGCGGCTGAAGAGTCGCGCCGTGCTTTGTCGATAGCTGCCAGACGTGCGTTCTCCACCTCCCTGGCGTGGCGGATGGAGTCATGGATGGCTTTTTCTTGTCTTTGCCGTTCCATTTCCTGATGGTAGAAATAATAGCCGGCACCAGCTGCTGCCACCAGCAGGATGGTGATGATGATAAATGCTTTTTTCATGTCTACCGCTTTTTATTGATTTCCTTTGATTTGTTTCACAAGTTGTGTAAGTAGTGCGGACAACTCTTTGTAACGGGTGGCGAAAGTGTCAATCGTGATGGGGGTGCCCTGTTCGTCGTAGACAAGGGTGGAGTCGGCGTGTGAGGCCTTGCTGAGCGCCACCTGACCGTTGCTGTGATAGAGCGTGAAAGCCACCACTTCACCTTGGTCGGCGGTCAGCGTGTATGTGGCACCATCGTCACTCCATATATCTCCCGTGAACGGCTTGCCTTCAACGAGTACTTTATCTTCGCTGAACTGGACCGCACTGACATTAATGCGGTCTTTGCCGCATGACAAAAATGCGAGCATGACACATGCTCCTGTCAAAAATCCCCATTTTTTCATTTCCAATCTATTATATGGTGCAAAGTTACACATTCACTTGCTTTCTCGCAACTTTTTTGCACAAAAAAACAGGCACGCCACGCATCAACGTGGTGAACCTGATATTTTTTCCGCCCTTTTACAAAAGTCTGTGTAGCTGTTTGTTTGCAAAAGTATTGTCAGAAATCTTGTACTCCTGCACTCTTTTCAACTTGCGACTGCTTGCTGATGAGCTGAGCGAATAGAGTTGAGTTAAAGATCCTCAAGCTCTTTGCTGTACACTTCGAAAAAATTGTATTTCAATATTCTCGAAATCCTTACAAGGTCTGACGTGTCAATCGACTGCTTGGAGAAAATCTTGTAAACATTCGTGCGACTGCATGACAACTCTCCCGCAAACCAAACAACCGACTTACGTCTTTCCTTCAGGGTCTGTTTGATTAATTCACCAATATGTACCACTTTATTACAATTAGATAGGGCAGTTCTTTATAGAGTGAACAGCAAACTCTGTAGTTAATTTCTTATGGCACAAAAATAATCAATAAATCCACAACATAGACTTAATTTTAGTTAAAATCCTCTAAATGTAAACACATAAGCGACGTTAAAATGCTGAAATGTAATGATTTATGCAACATGTTATATTCAATGTTACATTTTTGTTATAAACACATGCACGTCGTTTATTTCATTTTGTCATCCTTTGCAGACATCATTGACTTACTTTTGTGGCATCTTTAGTGAATACTATCTTAAAAAGTTATAAATATGCAAGTGAATATATCTTTATTAGATGAGGCACGTCGCAGTTGGCAGCAACTGGCGGCGTTTCGGGAAGTACGTGAGCGGTGTAAACGCTATTGTTATGGCGACCAGTGGGGTGACATGGTGAACGTGGGCAATGACTGGATGCGCGAGGAGCAATATATACGCAGCCAAGGCAGCGAACCTCTGAAAAACAATCTGATCCGCCGGTTGGTGCGACAGGTGCTCGGTCTATACCGCTCTGAGATGAAGCCGCTGAACTGTGTGGTCTGTGGCGAGCACGGCGCGAGGCACTCGGCTGTCTTATCGGCCATGCTCTCCTACAACAGTCGGCTCAACCATGCCGACGAGTTGAACGCAAGGGCCTTGGAGGAGTTTCTCATATCAGGAATGACAGTGCAGCGCAAGACTTTTGCACGACGCCACGGCTGTGCCGATTGCTGGACAGACATGGTGTCGCCGGCGCGTTTCTTTATAGACAGGGGATGCTCCGACTTGCGAGGATGGGATGTGGAGATACTGGGAGAGATACACGACATGCGTTTCGACGCACTCTGCCAGGAGTTCGCCCACAGTGATGACGACTGTCGTCGGTTGGCAGAGATCTATGCGCCGTCTACTTATCTCTCCCATGTCAGGGATGTGATGTCGCAGATGGGAGGTCATACGCTGCAGAATGCCTTTCTACAGCCCTCAGGTGATGGCCTTTGCCGTGTCATCGAGGTGTGGCGTAAAGAACGTGTGGCGGTCTATCTGTGTCATGACAGGGCTAGGGGCCAACTCTATTATGTCGATGTGGCAGAGTGTCCCACATCACTGTTGCTCGAACCACAGGTGGAGCGAAGTTGGATGACCTTGGATGAATGGCATTATTATTATCTCACACCCTTCGGTCATGTGTTGGCGCATGGGGTGTCGCCTTATGCTCATGGCGGTCATCCTTATGTGTGGAAGGCTTATCCGCTCATCGATGGCGAGATACACTCTTTTGTGGCCGATGTCATCGACCAGCAGCGCTATACCAACCGTCTTATCACGCTCTACGACTGGGTGATGCGCTCCTCGGCCAAGGGTGTGCTCTTGGTGCCGGAAGAGAGTGTACCTGACGGTTATAGCATCGATGACATCGCGGAGGAATGGGCTCGCTTCAATGGGGTGATCCCGGTGCGCACCCGCAATGGTGCGCAACTGCCACAACAGGTGTCGGCCAATGCCGTCAATGTGGGTATCAATGAATTGCTGCAGACACAACTCAGTCTTATGGAGGACATCTCGGGTGTCACGGGTGCCTTGCAGGGAAAGTTGGGCTCTACGAGTGTCAGCGGCACGCTCTTTGAACAACAGACCCACAACGCCGTGCTCTCGCAGCTCGACTTGCTCGACACGTTCCGCAGCTTCCTTGTAGAGGGTGCGGAAAAGGATCTGAGCAATATGCGGCAGTTTTACACCCAACCACGCTCCGTGCCGACTGAAGATGGTAAAGGGCATCTGGTTTATGACCCAGAAGAAATGAGTGAGGTGAAAGGAGTGGTGGTGAGTTGATGATTTGATTTCTTTGGCTTTTTCATTGTAACGAATTGTAAAGTGTGTTAATGATTGTTTCACCGAGTGGGACATTGCCAAATGAATGAATTCCTTTACTTTTTATTTTTTTTTGCTCATTTTGATAATAATTTTTGCTTTTTTTTCGCGTTTTTTGATGAAGGTAGAATATTTTTTTGTATATTTGCACATTGTTATTAATAGATTACATCAATACCAAGAAAACAATAGAGAAGAAATGTATTAACACCTTTTATATTATTTATTAAATAGATTAGCTTATGAAAAAAATACGACTTTCATTTCTGATGCTTTCCCTATTGCTGATGGCGGTAGGTGCGAGCGCTCAAAAAACTTCAGATTGCACGAAGCCCATCTCTGTGCAGGTGGAGCCGGCCCCCACATCGGCATTGGTTTCATGGATAGGATTTAGCGATAGTTACAATGTGCGCTACCAAGACGCTGGTGTTAAGACCGTGATCTTTTCTGAGGATTTTGAGAATGGACTAGAGGGATGGACCATTTACACCCTTGGCGAGTCGCCACAATCAGAAGGTTGGTTCACCTTTGATCCGACCCAAGGCTTAACTGTTACTGCACACAGTGGTAGTCAAGTAGCAGCCTCCTTTAGTTGGAGCACTCAGGCTTTTGATGCCGACAACTGGCTCGTCACACCTCAGGTGGACCTCGGTGGCACATTGAGTTTTTTCGATTGTGTAAATGGGGGATATCCTGATGCTTATGAGGTCAGGTTGTCCACGACTGGCAATAAAGTGGAAGACTTTACTGAAGTGCTCCGTCCAATGGCTGATGGCACTTTGGGAGAGTGGGGTGAGGTGTCAATTGACCTGTCTGCATATGAGGGTCAGAAAGGCTACATCGCCATTCATCACGTAGGCTATGACAATAACTATCTTCTCATCGATGATTTTAGCATCTATAAAGGAAGTAATGATTGGGTCGAGGTCCTCTCCACTACTGAGGAAAGTATCGAAATCACAGGCCTCAAGCCATCAACCACCTATGAATTCCAGATTCAGGGCGTTTGTGCAGATTCTGAAAGCCAATGGACCACACTTAGCTCCTTTACCACTATGGAAGCATGTCCTGTGCCATTTGATGTGACAGTAAAAGCAGATGCCACCACCGCTACAGTCTCTTGGAAAGGATACAGCGAGGCCTACAATGTGCGTTATAGAATACCCGCCTCTAAAGAACAACTTTTCTTTGAGGGCTTTGAGGAAGGAATACCTGAAACATGGACGATCATTGATAATGATGGCGACGGGAGAACTTGGTATGTATCCGCCAATTCATCAGATGATCGTGGATTTGATAGTAATCATGCAGCCTCGGCAAGCTATGAAAATTCCTCCTATTCAGCCCTTACTCCTGACAACTGGCTGATTACACCACAGCTCGACCTCCAAGGTACATTGAGTGTATGGCTTTGCGGACAAGACCCGAGCTATGCAGCAGAACACTTCGCTGTTTTACTCTCCACCACAGGGACAGCTGTCGAGGATTTCACAGAAGTACTGGTACCGGAGACCGTAGCCACAGGTGTGCTGACACAATACACAGCCGACCTCAGCCAGTATAAAGGACAGAAGGGTTATATCGCCATTCGTCACTACAATTGCACGGATATGTTTGTACTCAACGTTGACAACTTCGAATTGTTAGGTGATGAAATCGGTGGCACAGATTGGACTACCATCTCCACCGAAGAGACCACTGTCGCGCTGGCCGGTCTGGAGCCGGAAACCAAATACGAGCTGCAGGTGCAGGGTGTCTGCGACAATGTGCCCACAGAATGGAGCGATGTTATCCTTTTCACCACATTGAATCTTACTGTCGATATGGTGCTGCTGGATGATGATTATGATCAGCCTGAAGGCGCTACAAACACTGACGTGCTGACCGAAAACAAGGGCAAGGTTGCGAATGTGACCTTCAAGGACCGCGTGTTCTATAAGGATGGCGAGTGGAATAGTCTCAGTCTGCCCTTCAGCCTCACGGCAGAGCAAATCGCCAACTCACCGCTGGCCGATGCTACCATCTATGAGCTCTATGGTGCTGGTGTGGACGGAAAGCATGTAGACTTCTATTTCTGGCCCGCCGATGAAATCAGTTCGGATTGGTTATACATCTTCAAATGGGAGGGAACAGGCGATAACATTGTCAGTCCAGAATTTAACAATGTGAAGATTGATGCAGAAGAAGGTCCATTCCTGCCTTCACCTGATTACCACGCATACTTCATGGGCAACTACAGCACTATCATCGCTGATCCAGAAGTAGATGGATACTACACCTACTACCTTGGGGCAGGCAATAAACTGAGATATTCTCCCAACAAAGTGAAGATTTATCCTTTCCGACTCTATTGCGTATTCTTTGCCAACGAAGCAGATCCTGAGACACTCGATTATTCCTTCCACTTCGGTGACGAGCACGTCGATGGCATCGTCGAGTTGGATGGCGCTTTGAAGAACAATGACACCAAGGGTATCTACAATCTCCAGGGTGTGAAGGTCAACAATGCCAAGCAGAAAGGTATCTATATTATGAATGGACGTAAAGTCGTGGTTAAATAATCATCTTTAAAAAAGGCTACAATTATGAAAAAACAAATAATGAACGTCAGAGCATATATCAGTCCTTCCGTGAAGGTGATGAGAATGACCATGAAGCAGAATGTTATGATTGACATCTTCTCAGGAGGTGATGACGAATACAGTGGTATTGAGATCGATACCACCCCAGACACCAGCGGACAAATCAACCGCTCAAACACCAGTGTGTGGGACAAAGAATTGTAAGTAAGTCAAGCGCAACAAAAAAGGAGGGTGTGTCAATTTGAAGTGCCCCCAAAAAGTTAGACGTTAAACACGTTATTTACTCTCTAAGTATTGAGCTCGGTATTTTGCCGGGCTCATTCCTTTTAACTTCATTT
>CACZGH010000028.1 GCA_902780635.1 uncultured Prevotellaceae bacterium | reverse complement strand
GGGTCCCACCTCTTCCCATCCCGAACAGAGAAGTTAAGCCCGCCTGCGCCGATGGTACTGCAATGCAATGCGGGAGAGTAGGAGGCCGCCTTCTTTTAATCTGAAAGCCCTTGCCTGAATCAGGCAGGGGCTTTTTTTGTGGTGTTCGCTGTTCGCCTTTCGCCTTTCGCTATTCGCTTTTCGCTGCTTCCACCCCAACCGCGAAAGGCGAATAGCGAAAAGCGAAAGGCGAACCACTAACAGCGAAACCCTACTTTTTTCATGCCGTTTATAAAAAAAACATGAAAAGATAGTGGAATTACAAAAAAATTATGTAGGTTTGCATTCCCAATCTGAAAAGACAGTTTTGCTGTCCGAAGGGGTCTGTAGCGTGTCATTTTGTCACCAAATACAGACATTTTGCTGAATGCTGCTATGAGAAGAGTGAAAAGAGCCATCGTATGGTTGTCTAGGATCAGATATTGTAGGGGTTTTGGCATCCAGTCGCCCAATGATTACCGATTTGTGCGATATGTGGTCAACGAGCACTACCCATATTATGCTTATGCAGACTTGGCCCGAAGTGTAGCAGGTATAGATACCGATGAGCGTAGGCTGTGCATGTTGTATTTTCGTTTGGCCAATGAAGTCCAGCCCCGCTATTATATTGATGTCATGCCATCAGATGACTCGTCTCAGCGGTATGTGCGCGCCGGATGTCGTCACACAGAGACGGTGGTATATAAGAGTATGAGTCAGTTGGATGAGTTGAAAGTCTATCTACGAGAACCGTCATTAGTACGTTTTTCCTGTATGGCAGAAGCTTTACCCACTGATGAGGTCTTTGATGAGATGTTGAGTAGTACCTCTTCTTCCACGGTCGTCGTGGTGGAGGGTATCTATCAGAGCAAAGCGAGAAACAAGATATGGCATCGGATGGCAGCCCATCAGCGTGTGGGTGTATCCTACGACCTCTATTACTGCGGGATTCTTTTACTTGAGGACCGGCGGTATCAGAGACATTATAAAGTCAACTTTTAATTGATATAACTATGAAAATTACAAAAGTCTATACAAAAACAGGTGACGAGGGAACAACCGCCTTGGTAGGTGGTTATCGTGTGAAGAAAACCAATGCCCGTATCGAGGCGTATGGCACCGTGGATGAGTTGAGTGCCAACCTGGGCGTTTTGGCCTCCTTTATGAAGGATGGCGATGACAAAACCTTGATCATACGCACGCAGCGCAACCTTTTCACGGTATGCTCCAATCTGGCTACTGATAAGTCAAAAATGCCTGTGGCTAAAGTTTACACACTTGACCCTGAAGAAGTGGAGATCCTGGAGCAAGAGATTGATGCCATCAATGCCAGCATCCCGCCCCAGAATGCGTTTATATTGCCTGGCGGCTCTCATGAGGCAGCGTTCGCGCATGTCTGTCGCACGGTGTGTCGTCGTGCTGAGCGGCGTATTTTCTTCATGAATGAGTCGACCCCTGTCGACGCTGAAATTCTGCAATATATGAACCGTCTGTCAGATTATCTTTTTGTCCTTGCCAGAAAATTGAATTTTATTGACGGAGTGCGTGAAAAAATTTGGAAGAAACCTTTGAAATAAGAAAAAAATCATTACTTTTGTCGCTCATTATTAATTAATCATTTTTACGACTATGTATTGGACACTGGAATTGGCTTCAAAACTGGAAGATGCACCCTGGCCCGCTACTAAAGAAGAGTTAATAGATTACGCTATAAGGTCAGGTGCTCCACTTGAAGTATTGGAGAACCTTCAGGAGATTGAGGATGAAGGTGATGTATACGACGATATTGAGGATATATGGCCTGATTATCCCACAAAAGAAGATTTCCTATTCGACGAGGAGGAGTATTAGAAAAAAACAAGCGATGAAGCATCAAGTTTCATCGCTTGTTTCTTTTTATTCAGCCTATTGACGGCTGCCTATTTCATTTTATCCAGAAGTCCTGCCAGGGTTTCGAGGTCGCGGGCATCCACCTTTAGGTCGAGCAGGTTGCCGTCGCGGTCGAAGAGTTTGTAGGTGGGCCATGCGTGTACGTTGAGGTGGTGCTCGATGGCAGCCTGTTGGTCACTGGGCAGGTTGTAGTGGGCCACGTTAGGGCCACTGACGTTATACTCCTTGATGACGTTCTCCCATGCCGTCTGCGGACTGTTGTTGGCCAGATAGAGATATTGGATGTCGTAGTCCTTCAGGCGGGCATACTCCTCGGTGGAGTGGGAGAGTGCCTCTCGGCATGGTCCACACCATGTGCCCCAGACATCAAGCAGCACAAACTTCCCCTTGTAGGGTTCGAGGATCTTCTTTAGCAGCGCCTCACCCTCTGAGAGATCCTTGAGGTTGTCTGATGATTTGAGCACCAGTTTGTCGAACTCGCGGTTCTCGATGGCTAGGTAGTAGTTGCTTTGCTTCTCTATCATCGCGATACCTACGGGATTGGTGACCAAAGCCTTCAGCGTGTCGATGACCATTGGCGAGAGCGACATGTGCGTGTAGCCAATCTCCCCATTGACTAACCGTGTGAGCCAGATGTCCTTGAAGTCTTGGTCGGCACCCAGCGAGTCGAGGGCAAAAGCCTCTTGCTTCATCCGGATAATGAGGCCGATTCCATTTCGCACTTTCTGGCATCTGGGACTGTTGAGAATCTTGTCCACCTCTGCTATCATGTCGGCATTGTCGGCATTCAGTTTGTCGGTGATTTTCTGCTTCTCCTCTGGAGTCGGGGCGGCTTCGACCTTTGCAGTGGTCTCAATCCACCAGTCCTTCCATCGGTTGAGCAGTGACAGTTCCTCATCGTTCGAGGCGATCACGTCGTTGTAATCATAGAGGTTCCAGTTCACCCTCCACGCCCGTTTGCGCATCACCTCGCGGAGATAGTCGCGCATGAATGGAATGAAGTCGCGATAGAGCGTGTAGGGCTTGATGGCCTTCTGCCAGCATTCCTTGCCCAAGAATTCCATGTATTCCTGTGGCATCTCGTAGTTTGGGAACTGGTAGCTGGCCTGTGTCATCGACTCGCCTAAGAGGTTCTGATAGTAGCCAGCCACATAGTCCTGATAGCGCTGTGAAAGATTCGGGTGGTTGGTGACCCATTGCTCCAATTCGTTCATCTGTGTCTTTCTCATGCTGTCCGCCTGTGCCAAATAGGTCATGGGGTCAAGGTCTCGACTGCTGCGGTCGAACTCGGCATAATCCCATGAATGGGGGTGGGCCAGCAACTCGTTCTGCACGCGCACGTCGTCGCCCATCCACAGCATCTGTCCCGTCTTGAAGTCGTTGAGGAAGAAGTAGGTCCTGCCGGGTTCCAATACGGTGCTCTTGGTGGTCCGGCCCCAGTCGAGGAAGGCCTGCGAGGTGTTGAGCAACGGCATCTTAAGGGTAAAGCGCCCCAGCGAGTCCATCAAGGCGTATGCGCTCCCCTGCTCATTTTCCGTGCTGAGTATATTCTCCATGCCCACCTGAAACTCACGGCCTTTGCGCTGCCACAATTCCTGCGGCATATCCTTCAACCATCCAATAATCGTCACGCTGTCGCCTGCCCTGTAGCCATTGTCCACAAAACCCTTACGTGTGTCTTTCGTGGGGTAGTCGGGCAGGGCGGTGCCGGTTATCGGACTGCATGAGATGGGTTTGTCGCTGCCAATGGCGATGGTGCGCCGGCCCTTTTTCATCTTGCCCACCTTGACGTTGATGCCATTGTCGAGCGTCAAGGTGTAAGCATCCTTCTTCTCTTTCTGACTGACGATGCCATGCACCCTGTTACCATAGACGACGTACTTTGGTGTGAAGCCTATAAGCCAATCGCCCGTGGCCTCGATGCGCCAATAGGTGTCGGCAATGCCCGTGGGCAGGTTCTCAGCATCGTGGACGTTGGCAAAGAACCATGCATTAGGTTCTGCCACGTCGATCATCCATGTGTTGGCAGGGATAGGTTCGAAGAGAAGTGAGAAATCCACCTTGCCGTCTGCCGGGATTTTATAGGGTTCGGTCAGGGAGATGACTGTTGCTCCTTTTACTGCATAATCTTTCCCGTCGGCACGTAGCGTTGGTTTTGTAGCGAGAGGAACAGAGTCTCCCGCCATCTGCATCTGCTCAGGCACTTCCAGGCGTAAGAACACCTCAGTGCGGTCATCGTAGATGGAGACTTTGGTTATACTGATGATGGGCACGTTGACGTAACCCGTCACGATTTTGTTCCAGACTTTCGTCTGTGCTTGTGTCACCATAGCAATGAAGGCGAGGAAGAGAATGGAAATGATAGCTTTCTTGTTCATCTTGGCAATGCTTTGTTTGTTTAGCTGTTGTTGTGGGTCTTAATCGTCTATTTTGTATATCAAAAACCGTTTATTCCCTATTAAAAGGAAGTGATTATTTGGAATTGACCACTATGTAACTTCTCAGCGCCTCGACATATGTCTCAAACGCTTGCCGTCCCTTGTCAGTGATGCGGCAGATGGTGCAAGGGCGCTTGCCTTTGAAGGTCTTCTCTACTTCGATGTAGCCCGCTGTCGATAATTTGTCGACCTGCACACTCAGGTTGCCTGCCGTAGCTCCCGTCTGCTCCTTGATGTAGGGGAACTCGGCTTCTTCTGTACTGATGAGTAGCGACATGACAGCCAGTCGCAACTCGGCGTGCAGCAGTGGGTCTAGTGGCTGGAACGGCATAGGCTATTGTTGTCTTTTGAGCATCCAGCCTGGGAGCGTCAGACCGATGAAGGTAAATACGACAATGATAATAGTTGGTGGAATGTTTGAGTATTGGTAGTAGTTGCCAATGTCGCAAAGGCGAGCCAGAAACATACTCGAAACACCGAATGACTCCCAAATGAAACCACCGAGACCTCCTATGATACCGCACCACACCAGCCAGCGGCTTTTAAGTATATAACCATTTATGGTAATTGCCATGCCCATCAGCAGAAGGATGTAGCGGAAGGGGTGGATGGCTAAACGGCCATATACCTCAGGAGTCTCAAATCGAGCCATCAATAAGTCGTAGAGAATGGCAAATACACAAAAGGAAAGGGCGAAGATGCCAAACGTCTGCCATGTCTTATTCACCATCGTGCCAACCAAACTTTCAGGGACTTTTGGCTTGTCTTTCTTGAGATAACGATCTATACCTATGATGATAACAGGTAATAAAGCGTATAGCAGATAGAAAGCCTGATTGCCGGTGAAGAAAGAGCAAATGCCAATAAAAATGGCCATCCCCATGATGCAGAGGCCTGAAATAAAGAGCGACATGCCTGCATCCTTCGACACGGCTTTACGGCTGCGCTCTATCTGATTTGTGATAATCTCCAGACTGCGCTCGGCAGTCATGTTGTTGTTTTCTTCCATTGTTGTTTGCGATTTGATGATTGAAGACGAGTTGTTGAGCTCGGCGAAAAATTGTTGTTTAACTCTCTTTGGTGCTCCGTCCTCCCTCCTGCAGAAAGTTTGGACAAGGCACAATTCATCCGGATTGCACTGCAAAGATAAATAAGTTTATAACATAAACCAAATTATATTGCAAATAATTTTTCCAATTATTAATTATTAACATTTAAGGCGGTGATAATGTGGTTGTGGAAGCCTCAACCTCCAAAATCTTTATCAGTGTAAAAAGCCAACATGATAAGCCCTATTTTAAAGTGGACTCTTCATACAACTTGCAAGTTGTACGAAGAGTCCACTTTAAATGGATAAAATGATGTGTTCCCCTCAATAGTTTTTGAGGGAGGTTACTTCAGGACGGTCTTGCGGTTGCCGATAACGTAGATGCCCTTCAGACCGTTGGTGGTGCGGGTGTTACTACGCACCAGCTTGCCGTTCAAAGGTACGAATTTTTCTCATTTCAGCAAATTTTTCGCAAATTTAATATTAGTTGACGGCGGAACTATGCGTATAAAAATGACATTCATAGTCATGAAAGCATCAAAAGTTTGAAAAAAATCTGTACTTTTGCATTTGAATGTGAATACAGCTGATATGAATGCATTGTCATCCTATGAGTCATGGATGACGATGGATTCTGTATTACTGTAAAAAAGAACAATCCTACCCAATGAGGAACCTACTGAAATATCTATTGCTGGTTTTGCTGTTTGGCGCATTATGTGCTGCTGCCTATTTCTTTTTGGTGCCATCGTCTGTTGAAGAGGCGCAGCCAGAAGAGAAGACCTACCGTGAGATTGTCTATCCGACACAAAACTACGACCGTGTGAAGGTCAATGAGGTGCGGGGAGTTGTCTTGCATCATACAGCCCTGCCTACCATCGAGCGGTCGTTGGAGGTACTCACCACACCTATTAATAAAGTAGGTACGCATTGTCTGATTGACACCGATGGCACCCGATATATTCTCTGTGAGCCTACGGTGGTCACCTTTCATGCTGGCAAGTCTGTGCTCAATGGCCGTGAGAAGTGCAATGAGTTCACTATTGGCATCGAGTTTCAAGGCAACACACTGGAGGAGCCACTCACCGACGACCAGATCAACAGTGCCATTCAGTATCTCCTGCCTGTCATCGACCGTTATCACATCTCGCTCGACAGCATCGTGACGCATGAGATGATACGTGACAGCTTTATGCTTAAATACCCTGAAAGGCGCACTAAAAACAAGATTGACATCACGTCTTGGGAATACCGCCGTGTGATGAAAGCTTTGCGTGCCGCCTATCAAGAGCGTCAAGCACAGTAGCCACATTTTTATGAAATGCAACTTTGCAACCCAGTTGCAAAACCTTTGTCATATCTTTGCACCCAGAAACAATAAAAGCAAAGAAAATGGCACATTCACATCATCACGAATGCAGTTGTGCTCATGAACATCATCATGAGCATGATCACGAAGAACACCATGAGCACCATCATGAGCATCACGACAGTCTGAGAGGTCAGTTGACCTTAATTGGCATCACTGTTGTCTTGTTGATAACGGCCGTATGGATAGAACATCATTTTCATCTGCCGACCTGGCAGTTGCTGTTGGTCTATTTAGTGCCCTATCTGCTGATAGGACATGAAACGTTGCATGAGGCTGCTGAGGGTATCGCTCATGGCGAAGCCTTCAACGAGCATTTCCTCATGTCCATTGCCACCATCGGTGCGCTCTGTATCGGTTTTCTGCCAGGAGCCGAGACGCAGTTTCCTGAAGCGGTCTTTGTGATGCTCTTCTTTCAGGTGGGTGAACTTTTCGAGGGCTATGCCGAGGGGAAGAGCCGTGACAGCATTGCTCATCTGATGGACATTCGTCCAGATGTGGCTCACGTGGTGAGAGATGGACGAGAGACGGAGGTCAGTCCTGAGCAAGTGGCGGTCGGCGAGACCATCATCATCCGTCCAGGAGAGAAAGTGCCGCTCGATGGTGTCATCCTCGATGGTGTCACCTCGTTGAATACCGTGGCCTTGACGGGTGAGAGTATGCCTCGTGAGGCAGGTGAGGGTGATGAGATCATCTCCGGCTGCGTCAATCTGTCGGGCGTGGTCAGTGTGCGTACCACGAAAAGTTTCGGTGAGAGTACCGTTTCCAAGATTATCCGTCTGGTGGAAGATGCCACCGAACACAAGTCGAAGAGTGAGACGTTCATCACACGTTTTGCCCGCATTTATACCCCTGTCGTGGTTTTCGCCGCCTTGGCTTTGGCGGTGCTGCCACCCTTGTGTTCAGGACATTTTGCCGCAGCCTTCCCTGTCTGGCTCTACCGTGCCCTGATGTTCCTTGTGGTCTCATGCCCCTGCGCGTTGGTCATCAGTGTGCCGCTCACGTTTTTTGGCGGTATCGGTGGCGCATCCCGTCAGGGCATCCTGGTCAAAGGTGCCAATTATATGGATGTGTTGGCAAAGGTCGGTACAGTAGTCTTCGACAAGACAGGGACGCTCACCCATGGCCAGTTTGCCGTAGAAGCTGTTCACCCCGAGGCCTGCGATGAGCGTCATCTTTTGCATCTTGCCGCCCATGTGGAGCATTTCTCCACCCATCCCATCGGCGCTGCCCTGCGTGATGCTTTTCCTGATGAGGCCACCGACGGTTGCCGAGTCACCGATGTGGAGGAAGTGGCAGGGCAGGGCATCCGAGCCCGTGTGGGCGATGTGATGGTCTGTGTGGGCAACAGTAGGATGATGGATGCCATAGGTGCTCAGTGGCACGACTGCACGCATGTAGGCACTATTATCCATGTGGCCATCGATGGTGTCTATGCCGGTCATATCGTCATCAACGACCGCATCAAGGAAGACAGTGCTGAGGCTGTGGCCCAGTTAGGACAGTTAGGCGTGTCGCGCACCGTGATGCTCACGGGTGACCGTCGGGAGGTGGCCAGTGATGTGGCGCGGAGGCTTGGGCTGTCAGACTATCATGCACAGTTGCTCCCTGCCGACAAAGTGCAGCAAGTGGAGCGTCTGCTTGGTGAGCGTCGCGAAGGCGAGTACCTTGCCTTTGTGGGCGATGGTATCAACGATGCACCGGTGCTGGCCCGTGCCGATGTGGGTATCGCCATGGGAGGCTTAGGCAGCGACGCTGCCATCGAGGCTGCTGATGTAGTGTTGATGGACGACCATCCTTCTAAGATTGCCATGGCCATCCAGATAGCCCGCCGCACCATCCGTATCGCCCGTCAGAATGTGTGGTTTGCCATCGGTGTCAAAGTGGCAGTGCTGTTGCTTGCCGCATTCGGCTTTGCCACCATGTGGATGGCGGTCTTCGCCGATGTAGGTGTCACCGTCCTTGCTGTCCTCAATGCCATGCGGGCATTGAGAACAGGTGGTGTGATGACAAAAGCGTAAAAACGTCAACGGGCAGTCCTTACCTGTTTGATAGGTGTTTCCAATATCGTGGGAATCTCTAAATAAGTGTCAAAAACACACGAAAATTGTTGTGGTTTTTGACACTTTTCTTATTCATTTTCATCCACACTTTATCCACTTCTTTTTTATATTGATATTCTTATAAACTATTGATTATCAATGAAATTATGTATTTATGGCATTTAGCAATCCACTTTTTCATTTTATTCACTTGATGCATGAATATAAAATGTATAATTTTGAAGCCGAAAACCTAACCCGCGACCCTATTTTGGTCAAGAACAACATATCTAAACAATTATTAAAATAAAACTCTAATGGAAAAAAGAAGGTTTCTTATGGCCTTATTGACATTTATTATGATGTCAATGGCTGTCTCTGCCCAGAAGCAAAATTTCTCGGGCACAGTAGTTGACGACACCGGCGAACCTGTCATCGGCGCCTCTGTCGTGGAGAAAGGGACAAACAATGGCGCCATCACCAACATTGACGGTCGCTTTACGGTGACGGTCAGTCCAGGTGCCACGCTAGTAGTGTCCTACATCGGATATGCGAATGTGGAAACAGCCGCTGCGCCTAATATGCGCATTGTGCTGAAAGAAGACGCTGCCCTGCTCAATGACGTGGTGGTGATCGGCTACGGTGTACAGAAAAAGAGCGTCGTGACCGCCTCTATCGCCAAGGTGAGTGCTGAAGACCTGGAAGGCAAGATGCCCGTGCGTATGGACAATGCACTCAAGGGTTTGGCTGCAGGTGTCAACGTTACCTCTAATTCAGGTCAGCCAGGCGAGGGCTCGCGCATACGCATACGCGGTAATAACTCGGTGAACAGTTCGTCCGACCCCCTTTACATCGTCGACGGTATGCCGATAGAGGGTGGCCTTGACTTTGTCAATCCCAACGATATTGAGTCGATAGAGGTACTCAAAGACGCTGCCTCCGGCGCAATCTATGGTGCGCGTGCCGCCAATGGTGTGGTGCTTGTCACGACCAAGAAAGGCAAGATCGGTAAGACACAGATCAACTACAACTTCTCCTATGGATGGCAGAGTCCTTGGAAGAAGCGTGACGTGACCAACGCACAGGAATATGCTGTGCTGCAGAATGAGAAATACATGAACGGTGGCTATGCACCCCTCTTCCAAGATCCCTACAAACTGACCGACTCCAACGGCCAGCCCATCGTGGGTGATGGTACCAACTGGCAAGAGTTGGTCTTTAACGACAATGCTCCAGTGGTCAACCACGATGTGACCATCAGCGGTGCATCAGAGAAAGTCAATTACTACCTCTCTATGGGCTACTTTACACAAGAGGGTATTGTGGGTGGTAACTACGGACAGTCCAACTACGACCGTCTCACGCTGCGCTCCAATACACAGTATAATGTGCTGGACGCATCTAAAGAGCGCAACTTCCTCAACAAACTTGACTTGAATGTCAATGTGGCCTATTTGCGTGTACACTCTACCGGTATCGGCACAAACTCAGAGTATGGTTCAGTCTTAGGTTCTGCCCTCTACATGTCGCCCCTGTTGGCTCCCACCGCCGTCAACTGGACCGATGACAATGGCGTGGCACACAACGTGGCCGATGACCTCATCGCCAATTTTGCCTCCTATGACCTGCCGCGTGACGCCAAGGGCAACCCCTACACCATCCCAGGCTCCTTCGGCACCTATCAGGAGATGAACAACCCCCTTGCGATGATGACCCTTAACCCCACCCGTGGCTGGTCACATAAGTTCGTGCCCAAGTTTGCTTTCGACCTGCAGCTCTGGGACAACTTGAAGTACCACTTCTCCTATAGCGCCGACCTCTCCTTCTATGGCAACAGCGGCGGCACCACCACCTATTATTATCTGTCGGGTAACAACCGTGCTGAGCACACCAGTGCCAGTGTCTACAAAGGCAATAACACGTTGTGGCAGATAGAGAACACCCTGACCTATGACGAGGTCTTTGGCAAGCACTCTATTGGTGTGGTGCTTGGACAGTCGGCCCTCAAATACAAAGGCGACGACCTGAGTGGATGGCATTGGGGGCTGGTCAATGTCAACAAGCCCTACATCAACTATACCAACGGTGTTATTGAGTACACTAAAGACGGCGATGGCAATGTCACAGGCGCCACCGTTCCCTACGGTGTGGGAGGCAGCATGTATACCCAGCACCGCATGTCCTCACTCTTCGGCCGTGTCAACTACAACTACGACGAGCGCTATATGTTCCAGGCCACTGTGCGTCGTGACGGCAGTAGCCGTTTCGGAACGAACAACCGCTATGGTACCTTCCCCTCCGCCTCTGTGGGATGGAATGTGACCAACGAGACCTTCATGGCACCCACCCGTTCCTGGCTCACCAATTTGAAGGTACGTGCCAGCTGGGGTAAGAATGGTAATGACGGTATCGGCGACTTCGCCTATACCACCCTCACCGCGATGGGCAACAACGTGTTCTTCGGCAAGATCGCACAGAAGAACATCGGTTCAAAGGCCGACAAGACCGCCAACCCTGACCTCAAGTGGGAAGAGAGTGAGCAGACCGACTTAGGTCTCGACTTCGGCTTCTTCGACAACGCCCTCACCTTCACCGTTGACTACTTCATCAAAAAGACCAACGGTATGATTATCACCATGCCCATCCCCTCCTACGTGGGTGAGACCAAGCCCCTTGGCAATGCTGGTGACATGCAGAATAAAGGTGTGGAGTTTGAACTGGGTTACAAGTGGCACATCGCCGATGCCAAGTTCCATCTCAAAGGCAACGCTTCCTATCTGAAGAACACCCTGAAGAACTTAGGTAATGACACCGGTTTCCTCCCCCTCGACGGCGTTCAGGGTATCTCCGGTGGTGGCACACGCGCTGAGAACGGTCAGCCCTTCCCCTTCTTCTATGGCTATAAGACCAACGGCATCTTCCAGACCACAGAGGAAGTCAACGCCTATACCAATGCCAATGGCGGTCTGATACAGCCCAGTGCCCGTCCGGGCGACGTGCGTTTCGTCGATGTCAACGGCGACGGTGTCATCAGCGATGACGACCGTACCAATATCGGTAACGGTACCCCCTCATGGACCTTCGGTCTCAACTTCAACGCCGAGTGGAAAGGCTTCGACTTCAACGCCTTCTTCCAGGGTGTGAGTGGTGCCGACGTGTTTGATGCCACCTACCGCACCGATGTCTTCTCCGGCAACTATCCCACCTGGATGTTAGGCCGTTGGACAGGTCCCGGAACATCCAACAAATACCCCCGTCTGTCTCTCGGCGACGCTGTCAACTGGCAGATGTCAGACATTTATGTCTGCGATGCCTCCTACCTGCGTCTGAAGAACATCTCACTGGGTTACACTCTGCCACGCAGTCTCACTCAGAAAGTGATGATTGAGCGTCTGCGCTTCTACGTGATGGCCGACAACCTCTTCACCTGGACCAAATACTGGGGTTTCGACCCAGAGATCGGTTCTGGCGGCACCTCCCTTGGTGTAGACCGCGGTATCTATCCACAGGCACGCACCCTGGTCGTAGGATTCAATCTTTCATTCTAACCCCCAAATATATCTCACAATATGAAAACAACTCAATCACTGGTATTAGGAATGATGGTTTCCGCCGCGCTGCTGACCACCAGCTGCAGCGAGGACTTTCTCAACGTGGAGAAGCCCGACGGTGAGCCTCTCGAGGAATACTATAACAGCAAAGAACATATAGAAGAGGCGGTCATCGCCGCCTACGACCCCATCCACTGGCACGACTGGGGACTCGGTCAGTATAATGCTTATAATATTGACTCAGAAATCATGGGTGACGACTTCTGGGTAGGTGGCGCCAACTATCAGGACATGTTGCACTGGCACATGCTTGGCAATTTTGAGGCTACTGCCGACCAGACCCTGAGCACCCTTTGGACGATTGACTACTCAGGTGTGAAGCGCTGCAATGACGCACTGAAATATCTCACTTGGGTGGAGTTAGACCCCAGTTATGAAGCCTCTTGTGAGATGCAGGTGCGCGGACTGCGTGTCTTCTACTACAACAACTTGTGGCATCTCTTCGGCAATATTCCTTTCTATCTGGAGAACCTGACCGCCAGCACCAATTATACCGCCCCGCAGCTCAAGGCTGATGAGGTTTATGAGCAGTTGATCACCGAGCTGGAGCAAGTCATCGACTCCAAGGTGCTGCCCATGAAATGGGATGACAACAATGCCGGACGTGTGTCGCAGGCCATGGCCATCATGATGTATGCCGAGATGGTGACCTATCAGAATGACACAGAACGTTTCTTCAAAGCCCTCAGTTATTTGAAAGACCAGCTCATCGGTCAGGGCAAATACGCCCTGTATCCCGACTTCCGCGGCATGTGGCTCACCGATGGTGAATGGTGTAGCGAGTCGATCTGGGAGATCAACTACGACCAGACACAGTCGGAGCGCGACTGGGGGTCAGGACTTGCTGTTGGCGGTATGGTGATCCCAACGCTGATCTCACCCAACGACTGGCACAATGGTGACGGATGGGCCGAGGATGGCAACCAGGACGGATGGGGATTCCTTCCCATGCGACTCCGCACACTCCAGATGTATGACGCTGAAGACACCCGTATCGCCGGTACGGTGTGGGATGTGCGTGGCACAGAGTATACCCTCCGTGACGCTGACACCCATCTGTGGCTCTTCAAATACCGTCCTTTCGACGTGAACAATGCCAACGGCACCACTTCGAAAAACCTCAACTATGCCAACAACTTCCGCGTCTATCGCTATGCTGAGGCCCTGCTCTATGCTGCTGAGCTTTCACTGCGCGCCTCCAATGGCATTGTAGCCGATGCTACGAAGTATGTCAACGAGGTACGTGCCCGTGCAGGTATCGCCCCACTCAGCAATGTGACCCTCGACGATGTGTTCACCGAGCGCCACAAGGAGTTTGTGGGCGAGGGTAAGCGCTACTTCGACCTCGTGAGGGCAGAGTTTATGACCGATGCCCAGGTGTCATCCGCCAATAAGGCCACCGGCGTGCTTGTTCCCGCACAGGACGAGGGTGTCGTAGGCTCACAACGTACCAACGCTTGGAAACCCACCAAGAAGTATATCCCCATCTATCAGGCAGAGTTGGACTCTGACCCCGCTCTTGTGCAGAATGAAGATTATTTCAAATAAGTTGCTACGTTCTTGAGTTCTTATGTTTTTTGAGATTTTTCAACAATAGACCATATCAAAACAATGAAAAAGATTATATACAGCCTATTGGCAGCAGCCGTCGTCGGATGGACGTTTACGGCATGTTCACCCGACGAGTTTGAGGGTGTCGATCCCAATGGAGTGCCCACTATCAGCGGTGAGGACTTCACGCTGAATGTCGACCAAGAGGTCAACCAGATCACCGTGAATTATCCAGAGAAAGCTGGTGTTTATCCCATCTGGATCTTCAATGGTGCCACCTACAGCACCCTGAACAACGCAGGATGGGCCAACACCGAGGCCGGCACCTACACAGTGGAGATGAAACTTGGCAACCACAACGGAGTCAGTGTCACAGGTGTGAAGAAAGAGTTCACCTTCAATGAGACGAAGGTCAACTGGGACAACTATTTCAAGCGTATTGTAGACAAAGAGTGGCGTATCGACTACTCCGAGGTGGCCCACCTGGCTTGTGGCCCTTATGGTGGCGACGGTACAGGATGGTGGTCGGCCGGACCTGCTGAGAAAAAAGGCTTCGGTGTCTATGACGACCGCATCACTTTCACCGCCGACAACAAGAAGGGCGGCAGCTTCACTTACAACCCCGGAGCCGATGGCAAGACCTATGTGAACAAAGGTTGCGCCACATGGGGCACGAAAAACGATGACGCCGATGTGGATGTGGCCACCCAGCCACAGGTCTCTGGCTATTCTTTCGAGCGTGGCAAGTGGACCGACTCAGAGGGCCAGATTGTCGATGTCGACTATTTGGTACTCAACGCCAACACCCTCTTCCCCTACGTCAGTTCAGACCGTCAGTATCAGGAGCCGCGTTTCCGCATCGAGACCCTCACAGCCTCCAAGATGGTGCTGGTGTATGAGAACAAGCCCGATGGCATCTCCTGGCGCTATATCCTCACCAGCAAGGCCGAAGAGAAAGGTTTCGAAGGCTTCGACGCCAACAGCGACTTCAATATGTGGAAGGGCATCGACCCCGTGATGAGTTTCTACTACAACCCCGACCCCAACTGGGGCAATGAGCAGACCGCCGTCCTGGAGAGTGGTTTCCAGAAAGGCAACAACGATTACACTTTCAACATCCCAAGCGAGTGCTATGCTGACTGGCAGGCACAGGTGCATTTCCACACCTCACTGGTGCTCTCCGCCGCTGTCAACTACGACTTCTCCACCATCCTGCTTTCCGATCAGGACATCGACGGAGTGATTGTGAAACTGACCAATGAGACCGATGCCGACTTCATCGTCGAGGAGCATATCAACCTCAAGGCCGGTGAGGAGTATATCTGTTGGAAGAGCGATGTACCCGGCAAGGATCTCGATCCTGTCAAGTTGGTGTTCGACTTCGGCCATGCCAAAGCCAATACGACCGTCAATATCCGCAATATCGTGATCAAAGACCATGCTAATGATGACGGCACCGTGCTCCCGACAGACCCCGATAAACCCACTGTCAACTGGGTGGCTGTCGACTCTCCTGACAACCTCGGCGCAGGTTTCAATACCGCCGGAAGTATGGAATTCTGGTGGGCCGACGGAGGCTGGAGCCAGATTGGCAATCCACAGTTCTCCTATTCCAACGGTGTCTATACCATCATCGCCAACGACGCCACGGCAGCTGAGTGGCAGGCACAGTGCTCCATCCATAACGTGTCGCTGCCCATCGAACCGGGACAGTTGTACGACATCCGCGCCAAGATAGAGTCGAGTGAGGACTTAGGACGCTTCACCTTCAAAATCTGCGAGGAGAGCGACGATAACAACACCCTCATCTACAACGGTGGACTGACACTGGAAGCCGGTGAAAACTTCGTTGAGTTTGTGGGAGTGAAATGCCAGAGGAATAAAGAGGACTCAGGCTTCGGCACAGCCAAGCTGTTCATCGACCTTGGTGGCTGTCCTGCCGGCCTCGAGATTCGCCTGAGCGATATCATCGTGCAGAAGCACAGCGAGGGTGGTGGCCAGAGTAGTGGTGGCGCTGACTGGGACTGGACCTCGGGCAGCAATCTCTGGAAGTCGATCTATGACAGTAAGCTCAAACCCGCCTTCTGGTATGCCCCAGGCTGGAATCAGATAGCCGATCCCGCCTTCTCACAGGATGGCGATGTCTATACCGTCACACTGCCTGAGGCCACCTCCGACCAGTGGATGGCACAGATGCACTTCGACACCGACCTCTCTGCCAAGCAAGGCGACAAGTACAATTTCTACTGCGTGCTGGAATCCGACCAGGATCATCCCGGTGTGACCGTGAAGCTCACCCAGGCTGGCGATGACAACAACTTCTTCTTCGCACCACGTGTACCCCTGTCAGCCTTCGAGCCCTATGTCTTCAAACAGGAGGGGGTCACCCTGCCTAGCGCCGATGCCGCAGCGCTCAACCTTTTCTTTGACTTCGGAGGCAATGCTGCTGGCAACACCATCACCATCAGTAAAATCTATTTTGAGAAGGTACAATGAACATGCGTAAGTATTGCATTCTGATATCACTGCTCTGCACAGCGGCTTTCGCTAGTTGCGGCGGTGGCGATGACGATAAGACTCCGACTGGCAGCGTCAGCTTGGCCTGCCAGCCGGAGAGCCTCTCCGCACCAGCCGAGGGCGGTGTTTACACCGTCAACGTCAGCACCACAGGCAAGGAGTGGGGGGCTTATACTGACGCCGACTGGATGAAAGTCTCCACCCAGGGCACGACCTCTCAGCAGGGCACGGTGACTGTGACCGTCACCGCCAACCCCACCACAGAGGTGCGTTCGTCGTCTGTCACCCTGATGGCAGGTGCGGAGCGTAAGACTATCCCCGTCACTCAGGCCGCTTCCGCCCAGTCAGCCTACTATGCACCCGAAGGTTACTCCTTGGTATGGCATGACGAGTTTGATGAGGGCACAGAGTTGAACGCTGCAGACTGGACCCATGAGGTGAAAAACTCTGGATGGGTGAACAATGAGTTGCAGAATTACGTCAACCACCTGTCGCCCGAAGGGAAGGCGGTGACAGAGATCCGTAACGGCGCACTCCGCATCAACTGCTTCAAGGAGAATGGCAAGATCTATTCAGGTCGTGTTTATGCCAAGGTGAAACAGGGTTGGAAATATTGCTATATTGAGGCGAGCATCAAGCTGCCCAAAGGAAAGGGCACCTGGCCCGCTTTCTGGATGATGCCGGTCAACTTCCGCTCCTGGCCCGATGACGGCGAGATTGATATCATGGAAGAAGTGGGTCGTAATCCCAACTATGTGTCTTCAAGCCTGCATGCCAAAGCACATGTACACTCCAACAACACCCAAGTGACGCATGAGATGCTCTGCAATGGTGCTGAGGGTGAGTTCCACACCTATGCGATCCTTTGGACCGCACAGAACATCACTACCTACGTCGATGGCAAGGTGCAACTCTCCTACGACAACCGTGGCCTAGGCCGTGACGATTGGCCCTATGATGACCCCTTCTATGTGATATTCAACCTCGCATGGGGTGGATCATGGGGAGGTGGCCCATCTTCCAAAGATGTCGACGAGAGTGCCCTGCCTGTCACAATGGAAGTGGACTATGTCCGTGTGTTCCAGAAGTAGGTCTGCTAGATTGAAAGGCTATTAGGTTAATAGGTTTATTAGGTTATTAGGTTGAAAGGTTCAGAATAGTAAATTTTGTGATATCATGATGAAAAAGATAGGATTGATAGTACTGTTGGCCTTGCCACTTGGTGTGAGAGCCCAATCGCCGGTCTATCTTGATGCGACACGACCTGTGGAGCAGCGGGTGGAGGATGCCCTCTCACGTATGACACTCGACGAGAAAATCGCCGTGATCCATGCACAGAGCAAATTCTCATCAGCGGGAGTGAAACGACTCGGGTTTCCCGATTTCTGGACCGATGACGGTCCGCATGGTGTGCGCCCTGACGTGCTTTGGGACGAGTGGGAGCAGGCCGGACAGACCAACGACTCGTGCGTCGCTTTCCCTGCACTCACCTGTCTCGCCGCCACCTTCAATCCGCAGATGGCACGCATCTATGGCGAGAGTCTTGGCGAAGAGGCCCTCTACCGTGGCAAGGACATGATTTTAGGCCCAGGTGTCAATATCTATCGCACCCCCCTCAATGGCCGCAACTTCGAGTATATGGGCGAAGACCCCTATTTGGCCAGTCGCATGGTGGTGCCTTACATCAATGGCCTTCAGTCGAAGGGAGTGGCTGCGTGTGTCAAGCACTATGCCCTTAACAATGACGAGAACTACCGCCATCAGGTGAATGTGGTGGTCGACGACCGCGCCTTGCACGAGATTTATCTCCCTGCTTTTAAAGCCGCCGTCACCGAGGCCGGCACATGGGGCATTATGGGAGCTTACAACCTCTACAAGGGTCAGCACAACTGTCACAACGAGATCATGCTCAACAAGATTCTGAAGGGAGACTGGAAGTATGATGGTGTGGTGGTGTCGGACTGGGGTGGTGCGCATGACACCGACGAGGCTGTCTACAATGGTCTCGATATGGAGTTTGGCACCTGGACTGACGGTCTCACCATGGGCAAGACCAATGCCTACGACCTGTATCACCTGGCCGATGCCTACAAACAAGGCATCAAAACGGGTAAATACAGTGAACGTGAGTTGAATGAGAAAGTGCGTCGCGTGTTGCGCCTCTTCTTCCGCACGACGATGAACCGCAACCGCGGTTATGGCTTCCTTTGTTCAGAGAGTCACTACGAGGCGGCAGAGAAAATCGCTGAAGAAGGTATTGTGCTGTTGCAGAACAAAGGCGCTGTGCTTCCGCTTCGCTTAGAGGGCAAAAAACGCGTGCTCGTCGTGGGCGAGAACGCCATCAAGATGATGACAGTGGGCGGCGGCAGTTCGTCGCTCAAGGTGCAGCGTGAAGTGTTACCGCTCGACGCTATAGAAGCTGTTTGTACCCGGATGGGCGTGGCATGTGACTATGCCCGCGGATATGTGGGCGACACGGTACAGAGTTACAATGGTGTCACGGTAGGAAGGAGCATCGCTGAGAGCCGGACAGCTGAAGAGTTGTTGGCCGATGCGGTGGAGAAAGCCCGTGATGCTGACTATGTGATTGTCTTCGGCGGTCTCAACAAGAGCGATTTTCAGGATTGTGAGGGACACGACCGCAAGGAGTATGGTCTGCCCTATGGTCAGGACCTCTTGATGGAGCGACTGGCAGCTGTCAACAAAAACATCGTCTTTGTTAATATCTCCGGCAATGCGGTGGCCATGCCATGGCGCGACCGTGTGCCTGCCATCGTGCAAGGTTGGTTCATCGGTTCGGTGTCGGGTGTTGCATTGGCACAAGTGCTTACAGGTGAGGCCAATCCCTCTGGCAAACTCCCCTTCACCTGGCCCAATGCGCTCAATGATGTGCCAGCCCACCGGCTCGACGCCTTCCCTGGTGTTTGGCGTGAGGGGAATGAGATCATCGACGAAGAGTATAAGGAAAGCATCTTTGTGGGCTACCGTGGTGTAGACAAGTATAAGACACGTCCTGCCTTTGCCTTTGGTCATGGTCTGAGTTATACCACTTTTAAGCTGGGTAAGGCTGTGGCTGACAAGAAGGCGATGACACAGGATGACAAAATCACTTTCACCGTTAATGTCACCAACACGGGTTCCTGTGCCGGCGCAGAGGTGGTGCAGTTGTATGTCAGCGACCTCAAGTCTTCGCTGCCCCGTCCCGCTAAGGAACTGAAAGGTTTCTCAAAAGTCTATTTGCAGCCGGGTGAGAGTCGCGAAGTGAGTATCACCGTCGGGCGTGAAGCCCTGAGCTTTTATGATGACACTCGCCAACAGTGGGTGGCTGAGCCAGGCGACTTCGAGGCCCTTATCGGCACCGCCTCCGACCAAATCACATCCAAAGTGAAGTTTACACTGCGCTGATGCCAGATTTCCTGAACTATTGAGTTTTTTTGCTCTCTCAACTTGCAAAAGTTGTCAAGATGATCCGCTTTATTTCTCAAAAAATAGGGCGGATTATTTTTTTTGACTATATTTGCATGGAGAATGAGCAAAAGCATGAAATATGGAGCGCCAGCCCATGCTCACCCTCGTAAGGCATGGGTGGATGCACTGAGAGCATTGGCCATCTTTTTGGTGGTCTATGGGCATCGTGCGGGTCATCCTGACTTTTACCTTTTCTCCAGCCCCGTCAAGATGCCACTGTTTTTTGCATTGTCAGGCTATCTTTTCAACACCTGTGGAGGATGCGACAAGGAGTTTCTCCGTCGGCTGTTCTGGTCGGTGGTGGTGCCATGGATGTTTCTGGGCTACCTTCCCATGGCCGCGGCTTTTCCTGTGAAAGGCATCGCATATTTATGGCATGCATTCGTTGAAGTGGTCAGTGGCGCCATTTTATGGTTCATGCCTTGCTTCATCATCGGGAAGATCATGTTTTATTATCTGCTCAAATGGTGCAAAGACCGTGACGTGCTGATGTTTTTGGCCACTGCAGTGCTTTTCGGTGTGGGTTGTGGGTTGGTGTCACACCACTTGCTCGACTTTGCCAAAATCAATATTGCCATGACTGTACAAGGGTATTTCCTCTTTGGCTATCTGTTTAAGAAGTACGAGCGGACGTTGACCCATGTGCGCCCTGTCTATCAGTATGGAGCTTTGGTCGCGTTTTTCATCCTAGGATTTGTGAGCAGGTCTCTGTATCCCAATCAGAGGATGAATGTAGATCATGGGGCATACTATCATGTTCCTCTTTGTCTGACGATGGTTGTCATTGGGTTATATGCCCTGTTTGTGTTGTCTCAGAAAGTGGCCCATTATCCTTCGTGGATACAGACCATAGGCATGAACTCTTTGGCGATTTATATGCTCGACAGATACGCCATTCAGCCAGTTTCTATGTTTTACGATTTTGACCATGCCCGATATCCTGCTGTGCTGGTGTACGCATTGATTTACTTCTTATGGAGTGCTCTTTTTGCCATTATAATATCCAAGATACTCAATCGTTACATACCATGGGCCACAGGGCGCCGTGGATAAAAAGACCTTTATGATGAGAACATTATTATTGCTGTTTTTGACCGTGACACCGCTTCTCACTGAGGCACAGGTCAACCTTGACTCGCTCTACCGTTGTCTCGACAGTGAGATAGCGAGATTTCCGCAGTATGTGTCAGTGCATGACCGCGAGGTGGCGGATTTGAGCCGTCAGTTGGACGAGTCGAAGGATGACAGTCTGCGTTATGTGCTCTCTTATCAGTTGTATGACCTATACCGTGCCTTTGTCAACGACTCGGCCATTTATTATCTGCGCCAGTGCATCCGCATCGCAGAGCAAGATGTGCGGCGGTCGCAGGTGGGTGAGTGTCGTTCGTTGCTGGCGTTGAGATGTTCCAACACGGGCATGTACGACGAGGCTTTGGAGATTCTGCAGCAGGTGCGGCCAGAGGAATTGGACCGTCAAGCATTGGGAGTATATTATGAGGCTTGCAACCATGTGTACAATGAGTTGGCCTACTACACCCATTTGGACGATATGCGGCAGACATATTTGGAGAAGGCGGGGCAGTATGAGGCGCTCTTGCTTGCCACGATCCCAGAGAATTCCAACACCGCTTTTCTGCGCCGGGAGATGATAGACCTTGGGGCGGGACGGCTTCAACAATCGATGGCCACCAATAACCAATGGCTGGGGACGGTGGAGCGGGGGAGTCATCCCTACGCCTTGGTGGCGCTCTACCGGTATTTAGAGTTTAAGGCGCAGAACGACTCCATACAGATGATGTACTGGTTGGTGGAGTCGGCCTTGGCTGATGTGCGCAATGCTGTGATGGACCAAGGCTCCCTTTGGGAACTGGCCAACCAGCTGATGTTGCAGGGCGACGTAGATCGTGCCTATCGTTATATCAGTTTCACCAGTGAGTGTACCAACCGCTATGGTTCGCGTCAGCGCAACTGGCAGATTTCGCCGCTGCTCTCCGATATCGCCAACCAGTATAAGCAGCGCAGTGAGCGCAACCGTCATCGGTTGGCGATGACTCTTGCGGCCATCAGTGTGCTGGCTTTGCTGTTGTTGGCCTCCCTGTTT
Source organism: uncultured Prevotellaceae bacterium (assembly GCA_902780635.1). Lineage (GTDB taxonomy): Bacteria > Bacteroidota > Bacteroidia > Bacteroidales > Bacteroidaceae > Prevotella. The sequence goes on along the minus strand of CACZGH010000028.1, from coordinate 38,125 downwards.
TATGTCAACCGCCAGCGCAAGCGCCTGGCCCGGGCGCAGGAGGTGCAGCAACATACCAACAAAATGTTGGCCAATGCCAATGCGCAGTTATCAGAGAAAAACCAGGCCCTTTCAGATGTCAACCGTCAGTTGCATGCTCTCAATGCGCAGTTGTCGGAGTCCAATCGTGTGAAAGAGGAATATGTGGGGCGTTTCATGCGGCTCTGCTCCATCTATATTGACAAGATGGACAAATTTCGCAAGCGTGTCAATAAGATGATCAAGAATCACGAGTATGAGGAACTTTATACCGCCACCCGTGGGCAAGAGTCAAAAGACCAGCAGCTGGAAGAGCTTTATGAGAGTTTCGACGCGGCGTTCCTGCATCTTTTCCCCAATTTCATCGACGAGGTCAATGCGCTGCTCCGACCAGAGGAGAAGATGGAGTTGCAGAAAGACCAGCGGATGAACACCGGGCTGCGTATCCTCGCATTGATACGCCTTGGCATTGATGACAGTTCGAAGATAGCCGAGTTTCTCAACTATAGTGTCAATACCATCTACAACTACCGTGCGCGATTGAAGAGCGGTGCCACCGACCGTGAGAACTTTGAGCATGGTGTCAAAGAGATCGGCATGCCAAAATAGCAAAATCTCAAAAGGCTCACACAATATTTTCAGCGTCATGACGTTATATAGACGTGCTTAGACGTAAAATCATTATTTTCGTATGGCTGGCGCTTATCTCCTTGGGGGCGAGCGCACAGTATGATGTACCCTTTAGTCACTATTGGGACATGGAGCCGTATTTTAATCCGGCGGCCGTAGGAAAAGAGTCAAAACTCAATGTGACGGCAGCCTATGCACTCAATTTTGTGGGTTTCGAGCACAACCCCCGTACCATGTATGTGGGTGGCGACATGCCCTTTATGCTGATGAATTCCTATCAAGGTGTGGGGCTCTCCCTGCTCAATGACCAGATAGGTCTCTTCACACACCAGCGTCTTGTTGCTCAGTATGCCAGCAAGTTGAAATTGTTTGGAGGTACTTTGAGCATTGGCGCCCAGGCTGGTATCATCATGGAGAATTTCGATGGCAGCAAGGTGGATGTGGATGATACTACAGACCCCGTGTTTGTCACCTCAGAGCTTGACGGACAGGCGCTCGACCTAAGTGCGGGTCTTTACTACAAGCATGGGCGGTGGTATATCGGTTTGTCGGCTCAGCACCTCACAGCACCTTTGGTGGAGCTGGGTGAGACCAATGAGTTGCAGATAGACCGTACATATTATTTGACAGGTGGATACAATATAAAGTTGAGAAATCCGTTTCTTACTATACACCCTACTTTTCTTGTGCGCACCGACGGGGTGGCCTATCGTGGAGATATAACCGCGCGCCTGGAGTATACACACGAGGAGAAACACATGTATGTGGGTGTGGGATGCAGCCCTACCAACTCGGTGACTGCCCTTATCGGAGGTCGTTTTCAGGGTTTCAACGTGGGCTACAGCTATGAGTTTTACACTTCCGGCCTCAGTTTGGGCAATGGGAGTCATGAATTGTTTGTCAGCTATCAGACGGATATCAACTTAGTGAAAAAAGGTAAGAATAAGCACAAAAGCGTGAGAATCTTGTAGAGATATGAAAATGAGAAATGTTTGCATAGTCCTTTGCCTAGCCCTCATGGCAGTCGTCAGCGGCTGCATGGGAGGCAAGTCGGCCACCTCGTCAGGACGTGGTGGCGAGGTCGTGGGCGTAGGCGGTGGAAGGAGTTTCAAGGAGCCGGCACCTTTTGGCATGACACAGGTGAAACGTGGATTCCTCAAAATGGGTATCGACCAGAAAGACACCCTATGGGGTAAGGAGACCCCAGTGAAGGAGATCTCCGTCGACGGGTTCTGGATTGATGAGACAGAGGTGACCAACTCCAAATACAAGCAGTTTGTCTACTGGGTGCGTGACTCTATCCTCCGCGAGCGTCTCGCCGACCCTGCTTATGGTGGCGACGAGTCGTATAAGATCACCGAGGACAAAAACGGTGACCCTGTCACCCCGCATCTTGACTGGAAGAAGAACCTGCCTCGTAAGCCCAATGAGGATGAGCAGCGTGCCTTTGAGAGTCTCTATGTCACCAATCCCGTGACAGGAGAGAAGATGCTCGACGCCAGTCAGCTCAACTACCGTTATGAGGTCTATGACTACACCACTGCCGCGCTTCGCCGCAACCGCATCAACCCCGAGGAGCGCAATCTCAACACCGATGTGACAGTGGATCCCAACGAGGTGGTGATGATCTCCAAGGACACAGCCTACATCGACGATGAGGGGCGTATCGTGAGAGAGACCATCAACCGTCCGCTCTCCGGACCATGGGACTTCCTCAACACCTACATCGTCAATGTCTATCCCGACACCACCTGTTGGATCAACGACTTCCGCAACTCCGACAACGAGATGTACCTGCGCAACTATTTCAGCAATCCCACCTACAACGAATATCCCGTCGTAGGTGTGACCTGGGAGCAGGCCAACGCCTTCTGTGCTTGGCGCACCGACTATCTGCTCAAGGGTCTGGGTCCTGAGGCACGTTATGTGCAGCGCTATCGTCTGCCTACAGAGGCAGAGTGGGAATATGCTGCCCGCGGTAAGGACGGCACCGAGTTTCCCTGGGAGAATGAGAGTGTGAAGAGTGGCGACGGCTGTTTCTTTGCCAATTTTAAGCCCGACAAGGGTAATTATACGAAGGACGGCAACCTGATTACCAGTCGTGTGGGCATCTATTCTGCCAACAGCAATGGTCTATATGACATGGCTGGCAATGTGGCTGAGTGGACCAGCACGATTTACACCGAAGCCGGTGTCGATGCCATGAACGACCTCAACCCACAGTTGGAGTATAAGGCCGCCAAGGAAGATCCCTACCGACTGAAGAAGAAAAGCGTGAGAGGTGGTTCGTGGAAAGACCCAGAGTCATATATCCGTTCAGCCTGGCGCTCTTGGGAATATCAGAATCAGCCCCGCTCCTATATCGGGTTCCGCTGTGTGAGAAGTATGGCCAGTTCATCAAGTACTAAACAGAAAAGCAAGAAATAAGGATGACAAAGTACAGCAAATTCAATATCGTCTATCTGTTGCAGAAATGGATGGACAGCGTGCCGGGGCAGACTTTCCTCAACTATGCTTATAGCTGGGGTGCCTCGATTGTGATTTTAGGTACATTGTTCAAGCTCACCCACATGAAAGGAGCCGACCTCATGCTGTTTATCGGTATGGGCACAGAGGTGGTCGTGTTCTTCCTCTCCGCTTTCGATCGTCCTTTCGACAAAACCACCGATGGTATGGACCTGCAGACCCATTATGGTGCTGAGAATGAAATAGAAGGCGCCGGAGAGAATGAGGCCTTACAACCCGCTGTCGTAGGTGGTGTGGTGACAGGTGGCATCGTGGCCGGTGGCCAGTCGATGGTGGCCGGCGATGGAGAAGGTGAGGAGACTGAAGGCCAGCCGATGGCTGCTGTCTATGGTGGCGGCGGTGGCGGTACCATCATCATCGGCGGTGGTGGTGGTTCGTACGCTGGTGAGGGCTCACCCGTTGGTGAAGGCCAGTCTGGTGAGGTTCCCGTTGGCACAGAAGGTACCCCTGCCGAGGGCGTGCCTGTGGTGCAGGGTGGTGTGTCCACCGCATGGGTCGGCCAGCAGCAACAAGTGTCGCCTGAGATGGCCGAGGCCACTGAGAACTATGTCGAAGAGTTGAAGAAACTCACAGAGATGCTGGGCAAGGTCAACGAGCAGAGTATGCGTCTGACCCGCGACTCAGAGGAGATGGAGAACCTCAACCGCACGCTTACAGGCATCTGCAAGGTTTACGAGATGCAACTCAAGGGAGCCAGTCAGCAGATTGGCACCATCGATCAGATCAATGAACAGTCAAAGAAGATGGCTCAGCAGATAGAGCGTCTCAACAAGATTTACGCCCGCATGATCGAGGCTATGACCGTGAATATGCGTAGCAATCCACCTGCTGCACCAGAAAATATTGATATATAATGGCTATTAAGAAAAGACCCGTCTCGCCACGCCAGAAGATGATCAATCTGATGTATGTCGTCCTCATGGCTATGCTTGCGATGAACATTTCCACGGAAGTGCTCAACGGATTCTCCATTGTCGAGGAGAGCCTCAGACGGTCCACTGCCAACTCTTCCAAAGAAAACCAGGCCATGCTGGCCGACCTTGACGAGCAGATGAAGATCAATCCTGCCAAGGTGAGGGAGTGGTTTGAGAAGGCTCAGGGTGTCAAAGCCATGACCGACTCGCTCTACGACTTCGCACAGAGTCTGAAGGAGGAGATCGTGCGTGAAGCCGACGGCAAGGAGGGGGATATCAACAATATCAGAAACAAAGAAAACCTGGAGGCCGCCAGTCATGTGATGCTGGCACCTGGTGTCGGCAAGGGTAAGGTGCTGTATCAGGCTGTCAACTCCTACCGTGAGCGTATCCTCAAGATGGTGAATGACCCCACCCAGCGTGAGATCATCGCCGGCAACCTCTCCACCGAACTGCCAAAAAATGCCCACACCATGGGCAAGAACTGGCAGGAATATATGTTTGAGAGTATGCCTGTGGCCGCCGCTGTCACCCTTCTCTCCAAACTGCAGAGCGACATCCGCTATGCCGAGGGTGAGGTGCTCCACTCGCTGGTGGCCAATGTCGGTGTCAAAGATATCAGGGTCAACAAGATAGACGCCTTTGTCGTGCCCGACAAGACCACGCTCTATCCTGGCGAGCGGCTCACCGCTCATATCATTATGGCCGCTGTAGACACCACCCAACAGCCCGAGATTTATGTCAACGGCACACGTGTAGGCACCAACAACGGCACCTATTCGTTGACAGCTGGTGGTGTGGGTGAGCACTCTTTCGGTGGATATATCCTCATGCGCAATGCCGATGGTGAGATGTTGCGGCGTGAGTTCCGCCAGAAATACAATGTCATCTCACCTCCGTCGGGAGCCACTGTGGCCGCCGACCTCATGAACGTGCTTTATGCTGGATTTCAGAACCCCATCAGTGTGAGCAGTTCCGGCATCCCGCAGAATTCCATCTCGCTCTCCATGACAGGCGGTTCACTCACCTCACAAGGCAATGGTCACTATATCGCCGTGCCTTCGTCAGTGGGGCAGGATGTGACTTTCACTGTCACTGGCTCCGACCAGGGCAAGAGCCGTGTCATGGGGCAGGCCGTTTTCCATGTGCGTAAGTTGCCCGACCCGACAGCGTATATCTCCATTGGCACCGACCGTTATAAAGGTGGCCGCCTCGCCAAAGCGTCGCTGATGGGCGTGGGAGGCATCAGGGCTGCCATCGACGATGGCCTGCTCGATATCGAATTCAAAGTGATCAGTTTCGAGACCGTGTTCTACGACAACATGGGCAATGCTGTGCCTATGGCGTCGGCCGGAGCCTCTTTCTCCGACCGCCAGAAAGACGCGTTCCGCAAACTTTCACGCAACCGCCGCTTCTATATCACCAATGTGTCGGCCATCGGTCCCGACGGAATCACCCGCAAACTGCCCCAGGCCATGGAGGTGATAGTGAATTAAAGTGCTTTTCGCTGGTGGCTTTTCGCTTTTCGCCATAAGAGCGAATAGTGATTCCCGAATAGCGAACATTGAATCCCGAACTCCGAAAACCAAAACAAGATATGAGACGTATACTATTCATATTGATGATCATGAGTCTGGCGTCGTCGGTCATGGCGCAGCCACAGTCGCGCCGGCAACAGGCTCAGCAGCAGCAGAAAGCGAAGTCCAACGCCAACAATATCACCACCCGTGCGCAGGTGTCATTTCCCACCGCTGCCACCATGTCTGAGGATGTGGTGTGGCGCCGCGACATCTATCGGGAGATGAACTTGGAGGATGAGTCCAATGCCGGATTGTATTATCCTGTGGAGCCGATGGGCAACCAGATGAACCTCTTCACCTATCTTTTCAAGTTGCTCATGCATGGCAATATCAACGCTTATGAGTACCGTCTTGACGGAAATGAGTCGTTTGAGGACTCTGCCAAGGTGAAAAGGCTCAATTTCCTCGACAACTACCACATCTATTATGAGCGCAACAACGGAAAAGTGCGCATCGATGACAGCGATATTCCTTCAAGAGAGGTCAAGGGGTATTATATCAAAGAGAGCGCCTATTATGATCAGGGGACGTCTACTTTCCATCGCAAGGTGATAGCCCTCTGTCCCATTATGATGCGTGAGGATGATTTCGGTGAGGGGTCTACCAAGTATCCGCTCTTCTGGGTGAAATATGATGACATCGCACCTTTCCTGAGCAAGCAGACCATCATGACGAGCAACCTCAACAATGCCGCCACGATGAGTATCGACGATTTCTTCACCACCAACAAGTACAAGGGAAAGATCTACAAGACTACCAACATGCTTGGACGCACGCTGGCACAATATTGCCCTGACGACTCTGCCATGGCCCGTGAACAGCAGCGCATAGAGATGGAACTGGTGGAGTTTGAGAAAAATATCTTCGGCGACCAAGCCAAGAAAGATTCCCTCGACAGCATTGCCAAGGCGGCGTCTATCAAAGACAAAAAAGTGAAGAAGGACAAGAGCACCAACCGTCGCTCTGGCTCTACAGACAAGGAGGAGAAAGTGAGTAAACCGAAACGAGAGCGATCTTCATCGGGTGTGGCTCCGGCCCGTGTCTCCGTACGACGTGAGCGTCATTAGAAAATATAACCTACAGGGGTTGAGCATCTGCTCAACCCCTGTAGGTTTATAGGTTGTAGGTTAAAAAGCGTCTGTCTTTGAGATTCTATAAAAATCTTTCAATTGTTTGGAAGTCTCATGAAAAATGTTTATTTTCGCAGTCTAAGATTAAAAGATGAATGTAAAGGAGGCATTTGAATATGAAGCATCATGTATTTTTCGCCGTTCTCATCACCTTTTTGCTTGGCACAGCCAGTGCTGGGGCTCAGGTGAAATGGGGAGTCAAGGGCGGTTATAACATCACCGATATGTCACTTGACAAGACTGTGCTCAACTCGGAGAACCGTCACGGCTTTTTCGTGGGGCCTACGCTGAGAGTGGAGACTCCGCTCTTAGGTCTTGGCTTCGACATTTCCGCCCTCTATGACCAGAGAGAGTCGAAGGTGGGCAATGACACTCCTGTCACCATGACAACCAAAATGGTGACTGTGCCATTGAACGTGCGTTTCTCGATAGGAACCAGGAGCACATTCGCACTGTTTGGCTATGCGGGTCCGCAGATAGGTTTCAATCTCAACGATGGTGACAAGGTGATCGACCAAGTAAAGAGTTGGCGGTATCGTGAGTCCAATTTCAGCGTCAATCTCGGTGGTGGTTTACTTTTGGGCAATTGTTTCCAGGTGACCGCCAATTACAACATTGTCTGTGGACGCACTGCTGACGTGACGGTTGGCTCCGCCATCGATATGGTGAAGGACGACTTGAAGAAACATGAGGCAAAAGAAAACGCCTGGCAGATTGGTGCCGCTTTCTTCTTTTAACAATGTCAGGTTTTTGGGTATATGAGATATGCCGATGTAATACTGCCCCTGCACCTGGAGGGGATGTTTACCTACGCAGTTCCCGACGGGTTGGTGAAAGCTGTCGGCAGAGGTATGCGTGTGGTGGTGCCGCTCGGCCGAAGTAAGACTTATATCGCGATGGTGGCAGAGGTGCACGACCGCCAGCCTGCCTTTGAGTGTAAGCCTATCATGACCGTGCTCGACCCCCGGCCTGTATTGCTCGACACCCAACTGCGCTTGTGGCAGTGGATAGCCGAATACTACATGTCGGCTATCGGAGATGTATACGCTGCCGCGATGCCGGCAGGGCTGAAGGAGGAGAATTTCCGCCCGAAAATGGAGACCTATGTCACCCTCCATGAGCGATACCGTCATGAACAGGCACTGCATGTGGCGCTCAACATGCTATCAAGAGCCAGTCAGCAGCAGAAAGTATTGGTCGATTTCCTGGCATTATCGCACTATGACACCATGGAAGGTGACACCTGTCAAGAAGAAGTGGTGGAAATCTCCCGGGATGAATTGATCAACACCTCTCACTGCACTACCTCGACGGTCAAAGCATTGGTAGACCGTGGCATCCTTGTGCTCTACCAGCGTGAGGTAGGGCGGCTCAACAACGGGCAAGAGTTGCATCAAGAACAAGTCAACCGCCTCAGTCAGCCCCAACAAGAAGCATACAACCAGATACTTTTCCAGTTTTTGCGCAAGAATGTGGTGCTCCTCCATGGTGTCACCTCCAGCGGCAAGACAGAGGTGTATATCCACTTGATGCAGAAAACCCTCAGCGAGAAGAAACAGGTGCTCTATTTGCTGCCCGAGATAGCACTCACCGTGCAGATCACACAGCGTCTGCAACGGTTTTTTGGCCATCGTATCGGCATCTATCACTCCCGTTACAGTGATGCGGAGCGGGTGGAGGTGTGGCGCAAACAACTATCCGACGATCCATACGACATCATCCTGGGTGCCCGCAGTGCGGTGTTTTTACCCTTCCAACGTTTAGGGCTGGTCATCATCGACGAGGAACATGAGACCTCGTTCAAGCAGCAGGAGCCCTCTCCCCGTTATCATGCGCGCTCTGCCGCCATCGTCCTGGCGTCGATGTTTGGCGCCAAGACCCTTTTGGGCACCGCCACCCCCTCTATGGAGAGTTACCATAATGCACAGGCGGGCAAGTATGGGCTGGTGACATTGACACAGCGTCATCGCGATATGCAGTTGCCAGAGATACAGGTGGTGGATATCAAAGACCTGCAACGGCGCAAGATGATGCGTGGGCCATTCTCGCCACCTTTGCTCATCGCAGTGAGAGAGGCATTGAAAAACGGCGAGCAAGTGATCCTCTTCCAAAACCGCCGGGGATTTGCGCCAATGATTGAATGCAAAGTATGTGGATGGGTGCCACGTTGTCAGAACTGCGATGTGTCGCTCACCTTGCACAAGACAATGAATCTGCTCACCTGTCATTATTGCGGCTATACCTACACGGTGCCCAGTCAATGCCCCTGTTGTGAGAGTAAGGAGATACGTGGGCGAGGCTTCGGTACGGAGAAAGTGGAAGATGAGATACGTGACATTTTCCCCGAGGCACGTATTGCGAGGATGGACCTTGACACTACACGCAGCAAGTCGGCCTATGCCCGTATCATCAACGATTTCTCTGCCGGGCGCACCAATTTGCTTGTCGGCACGCAAATGATCAGCAAGGGGCTGGACTTTGACAAGGTCAGCGTGGTGGGCATTCTCAATGCCGACAGTATGCTCAATTATCCTGACTTTCGTGCCTATGAGCATGCATTCATGATGATGGCTCAGGTGAGTGGGCGGTCAGGACGGAAAGGCAAGCAGGGCAAGGTGATACTACAGACCAAAAGTCCTGAGTTGCCCGTGATACAGCAAGTGGTGCACAATGACTACCGTGCCCTCTATGAGGCATTGGTGGAAGAGCGTCGCACATTTCGCTACCCGCCGTTCTACCATATTGTATACGTCTATCTAAAACATGCCCATGACCCTGTGGTCGACTCGGCGGCGGTGTTGTTTGGCTCCCTCCTCCGACAGTGGTTTGGCGACCGTATCCTTGGTCCCGACAAACCCGCTGTGGCGCGTGTCAAGGCACTGTGCATCCGAAAAATCGTGGTAAAGCTTGAAAATGGTATCGACCTGCGACGTGTGAGGGAGTATCTGCGTAAGGCTCAGCGACAAGTCATGCAGGACAAACGTTATGCTTCATTGCAAGTCTATTTTGACGTGGATCCATTGTAGCATAATGAATGTAAAATATGCACATTTTCTTAATAGTGTGCATAATTTTTTTATTTCCCAACAAATAAATGTTAAAGAGTGTTATTAAAATACGGAGATTTTGAACAATTTATCTACCTTTGCAAACAATTTTTTAAAGGTATTTTAAGATGAATAAAATTAAATTAGCAATTACAGCGATTTTATTTTCAGGAAACATCACCGCTTTTGCTGGCGGTATTCTTACTAACACTAATCAAAGTATCAGTTTCTTGCGCAACCCTGCACGAGATGGTGCCATCGGGCTTGACGGTGTCTATTCCAACCCTGCGGGTGTCGCTTTTATGACCGACGGACTACATCTGGCATTCAACTGGCAATATGCCCGTCAGACACGTACCATCACCTCACAGAACGAACTGTTCAAGCTGGGTTTTAAAAACAATGGTCAGGATACCAAGAAATTTCAGGGTGTTGCCAACGCACCATTCATTCCCTCCATACAGGCCGCATATAATAAGAATAATTGGAGTTTTCAGTTCAATTTCTCTGTCCTTGGCGGTGGCGGAAAATGTGAGTTTGATCAAGGCATCGGTTCGTTTGAGACCGTAGTCGGAGCCATCACCAGCAAGCTCATCAATACGTCTGATATGCTCAACTCCAAGCTCTCTGCTCTTGGAGCCAGCGTGCCCACAGTGACAGGCTATGATGTGGATGGATATATGAAGGGACAGCAGTATTATTTCGGATTCCAGGTGGGCGCCGCTCATCGGTTCAACGAACATCTATCAGTCTATGGTGGTCTGCGTTTCCTTTATGGTACCGCCTCTTACGAAGCCCGTCTCAACAATATCCGTGTGATGAATGGCAACACAGGTATTACGCTGCCAGAGTATTTTGAAGGGGTGGCAAAGGGACTGGTCGACGCCAAGACCAACATCACCACCATGGGCGATCAAGTGAAAAGTGGCATCGCCCAATACGTGGCAGCTTATATGGCAGCCGGTATGACACAAGAGCAGGCGATGCAACAGCCAGCAGTACAGAATCTGGTGCAGCAAGGTCAGCAACTGCAGGCCGCAGGTCAGGAGTTGCAGGCTGCCGGCGATCAATTGACAGCCAGTGCTGAGACGCTGGCACCCTACGCCAATGGCATGAACCTGAAGTCGGACCAGACGGGTTGGGGTGTCTCTCCAGTGATCGGCATCGACTACAAGACAGAGCGTTTCAATTTTGCCGCCAAGTATGATTTCAAGACACGGATGAGGATGAAGAACAATTCCGACTTAAAGGAAGCCTCTGTCATCTCCGCCACCAATAAATATGTCAATGGCACCAGCGTGCCAGAGGACTCGCCAGCCCTGTTGGCTTTGGGTGCTCAATGGTCAGTGACTCCCAATGTGCGTCTGAATCTGGGTTATCATCATTTCTTTGACACTGACGCCCACTGGTATGAGCACAGTGAGAAAAAGCTCGACGGTGGCACCAATGAGTATCTTGGTGGTGCAGAGTGGGACATCAACAAAAAACTCACTGTGAGTGGTGGTGTGCAGTTCACCCGTTATCAGCTCACAGATGAGTATATGAATGATATGTCATTTGTGGTCAACTCCTGGACTTTTGGTTTAGGCGCAGCTTATCAAGTGTCTGACAAGGTGAAAGTCAGTGCGGCTTATTTCCAGACCAATTACACCGATTATGACATGAACACTCCTGCACAGAACATGGAGGCCCTTGGCTTGTCCATCCCCGCAGGCAAGAACTCTTTCACCCGTACCAACAAAGTGTTTGGTGTCGGTGTGGAGATGACTTTCTAAGAAAGTCCCCCTATTTTTTGAATCTCATCCTATTTCGCTTACCGCGGCCTTTGGCCTGACTCTCGGTGCTACCTTCAGTCGGCTGGGCTGCGGCTTCTTTTTTGAGCTCAGGATACTGGATGCGGGTGTGGTAGATGTTTTTCAGCCGCTCGATGAGCACCTGTTTGGCGGTGGCAATGTCAAGGAACGTGATGGGGCATTCGGTGAAATAGCCCTCGCTCACCTGTCCGTCGATAATTTTGTTGACCAGGTTGCGGATGTTCTCGTCGTTGTATTCTGTCAGCGAACGTGAGGCGGCCTCCACCGAGTCGGCCATCATCAGGATGGCCTGCTCACGAGTGAAAGGATTGAGCCCCTGATAAGAGAAAGCGTCGATATCCACCTCCTCGTTGGGGTGCTCGTTCAAGTATTTGATATAGAAATATTTGGCGGTGCCATGACCATGGTGGGTGATGATGAAATTCTTGATGACATTGGGCAGGTTGTATTTCTCGGCCAGTTTTTGCCCGTCGGTCACATGGCTGGTGATGATTTGGGCGCTTTCCTTCTCCGACAGTTGGTTGTGGGGGTTGACCGACGCTTGGTTTTCAGTGAAGAAGACGGGGTTGGTCATCTTGCCGATGTCGTGATAGAGGGCACCGGTACGTACGAGCAGTCCGTTGGCGCCTATCCTGTTAGCGATGTCGTAAGCCAGGTTACCCACCGTGGTGGAATGCTGGAATGTGCCAGGGGCTATCTCACTCAGTTTGCGGAGCAGTCCGCGGCTGGAGTCGGATAGTTCGAAGAGAGTGACGACAGAGGTGAAACCAAAGGCTTTTTCGATGGTCCACATCAGCGGGTAGGCGAGCAGGAGCAGGATGCCATTGAAGATGAACTGCAGATATGCCCTGTCTTTCAGGATGAGCGTGTCGTTTTGTATGAGCTGTGTGGCGTAGTACATCACCATCGAGCAGACCACCACCATGAGTGCGGCTTTGAAGAGGTGGGCACGTTTGGACATATCGTTGAGGGCAAAGATGGCAGCCAGTCCGCCCACCTCCTGGATGAGGATGAACTCATAGGGGTAATTGACGGCGATGGATGAGATGAGGACAATCGTGGTATGGGTGATGAAAGCCGTGCGTGAGTCAAGAAACACCTGCGTGAGCATTGGCGCCATGGCAAAGGGCAGGAAATAGATGGCATGATAGGAACTGCGTATCAGCACTGACACAAGGACGGGGAAGATGAGGATGAGAGCGTAGAGCATCAGGATGTTGCGCATGTTGTCGAAATAGTTTTTCCTGAAGATGAACAGATAGCAGGTGAACAGGATAATCAGCATAAGGACAGCGATGCCCTGACCTAGGATTTTGTTGCGCAACTCGTCTTTGTCGGCTTTGCGGTTGTCTTCTTCTTTCTTTTCCAGCGACTGTAGTTTGAGGTCTGTCTCTTCGGTCACCAGTTCGCCAGTGTCCACGATTTTTTCGCCTTCCACCACACTACCTTTCACTTTTGCTACTTTTTGGTCGATGGTGTCTTTCAGCTCTTCCTGGGTCTTGACAGCATCGTAGGTTAGGTTGGGCTTGATATAGTCGCTGATGTTGAGGCGATTGAACTGAGACTTTTTCTCTTTCAGTTCTTCGTCAAAAAACAGCAGTTCGTAGGCGGTCTTGGGGGTGAGAATGCGTTTGATGCCTACAGACTTGACGTTGGTGCCCTCCTCAAATTGTATTTCCTTTGTAGAGTCGGACGCGTATTTTATATAGTCCTCAGGACTCATGATGCCTTTGGGGTAGATGAAGCGGAGGCGCTGGATGATATGCTCTTTGAACACCAGCAGATCGCCAGCGGTGCTGTCGTTGAAAGCTTTGCCGAAATCGTCTATGGCTTTCATCTCCACCTTGTTGTCAAGAATGTAATAAGGCCTGCTCCGGGCGATGACCTGGTCGATATCACGCTGGATGGAGTCTTTGGGGCGTATGATGTCAAAATTGTATTTGGCGATCACCGGTCCATATTTCCAGGGCTTTCCAGGGTCATAGACATAGTGTGTGCCCGATTTTCTTGGCAACAGCGCCACAATGATGGCTGAGGTAAGGATGACCAGCAGGGTGAGTGTGGTTATATTGCGCCAGTTGAGTTGATCGTTGTTGTAATTCATGAGTTTTTTGTTGATAGGTTGTTGTTGCAATGGTATTGCAACATACTTGACAGATTGATATATTGTTTTCTTCTTGCGAAAGTACGAAAAAAAAACTGATTATCGTCGAAAACGGGCACTAAATCTCAAAATAATGAATAAAATGGTTCTATTCCGAAAAAAAACAGTAATTTTGCAGGAAAATTATGACATGATGACAGAAAGAAAAGTGAGGGTGCGTTTCGCACCTAGTCCTACCGGACCATTACATATCGGCGGTGTACGTACTGCCCTGTATAATTATTTGTTTGCACGTCAACATGGTGGCAGTTTGGTGTTCCGTATTGAGGACACTGATTCCACCCGTTTTGTGCCGGGTGCAGAGGAGTATATCCTGGAGTCATTCCGGTGGCTGGGCATCAAGTTTGATGAAGGAGTCTCTTTCGGTGGCAATTATGGACCATACCGTCAGAGCGAGCGTCGCAAGATCTACAAGAGATATGTGGATGAGTTGCTGGAGAAAGGGAAGGCTTACCTGGCTTTTGACACACCGGCGGAGTTGGAGGCCAAGCGTGCCGAGATACCCAACTTCCAGTATGACGCCCGTACCCGTGGCATGATGCGCAATTCGCTCACGCTCTCCCGTGAAGAGGTGGATGCCCTGATTGATGACGGTGCACAGTATGTGGTGCGTTTCAAAGTGGAGCCGGGTGTGGCCGTGCAAGTGGATGATCTCATCCGTGGTCATGTGCGCATCATGAGCGACATCATCGACGACAAGGTGCTCTACAAGAGTGCTGATGAGTTGCCTACATATCATCTGGCCAATATTGTCGACGACCATCTCATGGAAATTACCCATGTGATACGTGGTGAGGAGTGGCTTCCCAGTTCGCCTTTGCATGTGTTGCTTTATGAGGCTTTCGGCTGGACTGACACGATGCCGCAATTTGCTCACCTGCCTTTGTTGCTCAAGCCAGAGGGTAAGGGCAAACTGTCGAAACGCGACGGCGACCGGCTTGGCTTCCCTGTCTTCCCGTTGGAATGGCGTGACCCCAAGACGGGTGAGGTGTCGTCAGGCTATCGTGAGAGTGGCTATTTCCCTGAGGCTGTCATCAATTTCCTGGCTTTGCTTGGATGGAATCCAGGTACGGAGCAGGAACTGTTCTCACTGGATGAACTGGTGAGTCTGTTTGACCTGACCAAATGTTCCAAGGCGGGCGCCCGTTTTGACTATCAGAAGTGTATATGGTTCAATCATGAGTATATCCTCCACAAGAGTAGCGAAGAGGTGGCACGGCTGTTTGCCCCCATCGTTGCTGGCAATGGCGTTGACGAGCCAATGGCCCGTATCGAGCAGGTGGTCAGGATGATGAAAGACCGTGTGAACTTTGTCAAGGAACTGTGGCCGCTTTGCTCGTTCTTCTTCATACCTCCAACGGAATATGACGAGAAGACAGTGCGCAAGCGCTGGAAGGCCGACTCCGCTCAGGTGATGGGTGAACTGGCAGATGTCTTGGAGGGCATCGATGACTTCTCCGTCGAAGGTCAGGAGCGCGAGGTGATGGCATGGATAGAGTCCAAGGGCTATAAACTGGGCGACGTGATGAACGCATTCCGTCTGGCACTCGTTGGCATAGGCAAGGGGCCGGGCATGTTTGACATCTCTGCTTTCCTTGGCAAGGAGGAGACACTGAGCCGTCTGCGCAGGGCTATTGAGGTATTGAAATAAAGAAACAGACAGTAGCGGTGTACAATTTCATCATATATATGTATCTGGCCGGGGTGGCCGTTTATAGCCTTTTCAATGACAAGGTGCGGAAGATGTGGCGTGGTGAGCGCGATGCTTTCCGTGTGCTCAAGGAGAAGGTAGACCCCAAGGCCAAGTATGTATGGTTTCACGCTGCTTCGCTGGGTGAGTTTGAGCAGGGCAGGCCGCTGATGGAGGAGTTGCGCCGCAGGCATCCGGAGTATAAAATCCTGCTGACGTTTTTCTCACCCTCAGGCTATGAAGTGCGAAAGAACTATGAGGGTGCCGATATCGTCTGTTACCTGCCACTCGACACGGTGCTCAATGCACGCCGGTTCCTTCGGGCCGTACGGCCGGTGATGGCTTTCTTTATAAAGTATGAGTTCTGGTACAACTACTTGCATATCCTCCGCCATCGTCAGGTGCCGGTATACAGTGTTTCGAGCATCTTCCGTGAGGGGCAGATCTTCTTCCGTTGGTACGGCAAACAATACTCACATGTCCTGAAATGCTTCACACACTTCTTCGTGCAGAACGAGGAGAGCCAAAGGTTGCTTGACGGTATCGGCATCCATAATACCACCGTGGTGGGCGACACCCGCTTCGACCGTGTGCTGCAGATCAAGGAGGCAGCGAAGCAGCTGCCCGTCATCGATGCTTTCAAAGAAGGGCATCAGGTGTTTGTGGCAGGCTCAAGCTGGCCACCCGATGAGGAGATTTTCATTCGCTATTTCAATGAGCATCCCGGCTGGCGCCTCATCATCGCTCCACATGTGATTGGCGACGATCATCTCCATCAGATACAATCGAGACTGAAGCGCAAGGCACTCTTATATACAGAGGCTACACCTGAGACGGCACGTCAGGCCGACTGCATCATCATCAACTGCTACGGATTGCTCTCCAGTATCTACCGCTATGGAGAGGTGGCTTACGTGGGCGGCGGTTTCGGTGTGGGCATACACAATGTGCTGGAGGCCGCAGTATGGGGCATGCCAGTGATTTTCGGTCCCAACAACCACCGTTTTCAGGAGGCGCAGGGACTGCTGGCTGCTGAAGGTGGCTTTGAGATACAGCATGAGGAGGACTTCCGCCGCCTGATGGACAGGATGTGCGCAGACAGAGACTTCTTGGTGCAGGCGGGAAGACAAGCAGGCGCTTTTGTGAAGGAAAAGACGGGAGCCACCGCCAAAGTGCTCCACCATGTCACGCCTTTACTGTAGCCGACCCATATAGAAAGACCTATAGAAAAGAAGATTGGCCCTGGAAAAACAAAAATATCTTGCTTTTCTATCGCTTAATCGAAATTTTCATTATCTTTGCATCATCTTATTTTAACAACATTAATTTAATACTACAGCAGTTATGGCTTTTTTAACAAATGAGAAACTTACGATCGTCGGCGCTGCCGGTATGATCGGTTCAAACATGGTACAGACTGCCCTCATGATGGGGCTGACTGATGACATTTGTCTCTATGACGTATTCTCACCCGAGGGTGTGGCAGAAGAGATGCGGCAGAGTGGTTTCGGAAACGTGAAAATCACCGCCACCACCGACCCTGTAGAGGCTTTCACCAATGCTAAGTATATCATCTCCAGCGGAGGCGCACCACGTAAGGCCGGAATGACCCGCGAGGACCTGCTCGCCGGCAACTGCAAGATTGCCGAGGAACTGGGCCAGAACATTCAGAAATATTGCCCTGATGTGAAACATGTGGTGATTATTTTCAACCCCGCCGACCTCACAGGTCTTGTGACACTGCTTTACTCAGGACTGAAACCTGGACAGGTGACCACTCTCGCTGGCCTCGACACCACCCGTCTGCAGAGTGCCCTCGCCAAGAAATTCAATGTCATGCAGGATGAGATCACCGGTTGCGCCACCTATGGCGGACATGGTGAGCAGATGGCCGTCTTCGGCAGCCATGTGGAGATCGCCGGTCGCAAACTGACCGACATCATCGGTACTGACGAGTTCCCCGTAGAGGAATGGGAGCAGATGAAGACCGACGTGACCAAGGGTGGCGCCAAGATCATTGAGCTCAGAGGACGTTCTTCCTTCCAGAGCCCCTCTTATCTCTCTGTCGAGATGATACGTGCCGCCATGGGTGGTGAGCCGTTCCGTTTCCCCGTAGGCACCTATGTGAAGACCGACAAATATGACCATATCATGATGGCCATGAAGACCACGCTGACTCCCGAGGGAGCCACCTTCGAGGTACCACAGGGCACACCCGAGGAGAACGCTAAACTCGACGCCAGCTATGAGCACCTCTGCAAGATGCGCGACGAGTTGGTGACACTCAACATCGTGCCACCTATCTCCGAGTGGAACAAGATCAATCCGAATCTCTGATTTTTCAGTCACATCACAGCCCGTCACGGCTGACACTATAAGAGCCTGCCCCATGCAGGCTCTTATAGTACTTCTTTGAAAAATGGCACTGTTTTTGCACCACTCAGTTTATATCACCAACTCAACTTCCGTAAGCTGCAGTTGACTGGTATTTGATTCTCGTCATTCGCTTTTCGAGAGATGCCCATGTCTTTCATTCACTGAAAAGAAGAACATCAGCAGTGTATATATCGCGAATAGCTGACAGCGAAATGCCAATACCCGTCAAGTTGAACACCTGCGAAACTTGTATCATTAGTCTAATTTATACTGACAAATAACGATGAACATCATTAAAAACCAGACATTTGGCGGAGAGCGTCCGCTTTTTGAATCACATCAACTGAGATTGGAGAACGTGACCATCACTGACGGAGAGTCAGGCATCAAGGAATGCAGTGACATAGAGGCAGACCACTGCCATTTCGAAGGAAAATATCCGCTGTGGCATGTCGACCGCAGCGTCATCACCAATTGCTATTTCGCACCGGGCTCACGCTCTGCGATTTGGTATTCGCACAACATGAAGATGAGCGACTGTGTCATCGACGGACCGAAATTCTTCCGTGAGATGACCAATCTTGAGCTGCATCATGTGACCATCAACGACGCTGACGAGACGTTCTGGAATGTCGACGGACTCATCATCGACCACGTCACCCTGCACGAGGGTACCTATCCCTTTATGGGCAGTAGCAACATCCGGGTCGACCATTTGGTGAGTGACAGCAAATACGTCTTCCAGTATGTGAAAAATGTAGAGATCAGAAATGCGCACATCGTTACCAAAGACGCTTTTTGGGAGGTGGAAAATGTGACCATCTACGACTCATTCCTCGACGGTGAGTATTTGGGCTGGCACTCCAAGAACCTGCGACTGGTCAACTGCCATATCGGTGGTGAACAGCCGTTGTGCTATGCCCACGACTTAGTGTTGGAGAACTGCACCTTCGATGCGGAGAGCGACCGCGCCTTTGAGTATTCAACCGTGCAAGCCGATATCCGGGGCTCCATCAAAAGCGTGAAAAACCCCGCCAGCGGCCGCATCGTCGCCGATGCCATCGGCGAGATCATCCTCGACGAAAACATCAAAGGCCCCGCCGACTGCGAAATCATTGTTAGAACCTCCCCCAGCCCCTCCAAAGGGAACACCTCCCCCAACCCCTCCAAAGGAGGGGAGCTATAATAGCAAGTGTTGGCTATGCTGCAATATCATTGCAGCCAGTCCCCTCACCTCTCACCTCTCACCTCTCACCTCTTAAAAGATGCTATACAATTTCGACCATACCCCCCAACGCCGAGGCACCAACTGCGTGAAATGGGACACTGCCGAGGCTCAAGGAGCCATCCCAATGTGGGTGGCCGACATGGACTTCTGTGTGGCAAAACCCATCACCGACGCCCTGATGCGCCGGGTGGAGCACGGAGTCTTCGGCTACACCCAGGTGCCGGATGCCTATTACGATGCGATCATCAGTTGGTTTCAGCGACGACACGACTGGCACATCCAGCGTGAGTGGATACAATATACCTCTGGCGTGGTGCCAGCCCTCTCGGTGGTGGTGAAGGCATTGACACAACCCGGCGATAAGGTGCTCATCCTCACACCAGTTTATAATTGCTTCTTCTCCTCCATTCGCAACAACGGCTGTGAGACCGCAGAGAGCGCACTTGTCTATGAGGACGGCACATACCATGTCGATTTTGAAGATATGGAGCGTAAGGCCGCTGACCCATCCGTCAAACTGTTTATCCTCTGCAACCCCCACAACCCCGCAGGGCGAGTGTGGACACCCGAGGAACTGAGAAAGATGAACGAGATCTGCCTGAAACATGGCGTGAAAGTGGTGGCCGACGAGATACACTGCGAACTGGTGATGCCGGGCTATCGGTTTACACCTTTTGCCTCCGTGTCCAAAGAATGTCTTGACAACGCCATCACCTGCAACTCTCCCTCCAAGTCGTTCAACACAGCTGGTCTGCAGATAGCCAATATCATCTGCAATGACGCAGAGACACGTGACCGCATCGACCGTGCTATCAATATCAACGAGGTGTGCGACGTCAACCCCTTTGGTGTGGAGGCACTGATGGCAGCATATAATGAAAGCGAAGAATGGATCGACCAACTCTGTCTTTACCTTCATGATAATTACAAGGCTCTGTGTGAGTTTTTCAAGATGAAGATGCCCCAGCTCACAGTGACAAAACTGGAGGGCACCTACCTCGTATGGGTAGACATCCGGCCTTTGGGCATCAGTTCAGACGAACTGACAGAGAAACTATTGCACGAGGGGCACGTGCTGGTCAACAGCGGCACCATGTATGGACGTGAGGCAGGCGAGGGATTTATCCGCATCAATATCGCATGCAGCCGCCAGCAGATGATAGAGGCTTTGGAACGTATTGCAAACATCCTATCTCCGTCATTGTAAATCCAATAGTGGTATCGTCTGAACTCCTCCACTCCTGAACTCCTCCACTTCTGAACTCCTCAAAACACATCTAACACAAAACAATCATGGCAATCATCAAATCCGTAAAAGGTCTGACCCCAAAATGGGGCAAAGAATGTTATTTCAGTGAAAACGCAGCCATCGTGGGCGACGTGGTGATGGGCGACGAGTGCTCCATCTGGTTCAACGCCGTCGTCCGGGGTGATGTGGCGTATATCCGTATGGGCAACCGTGTCAATGTGCAAGACGGAGCCTGTGTGCATGTCACCTACAAGACGGGCCCCACCAACATCGAGGATGATGTCTCGATAGGCCATAATGCCACCGTGCATGCTTGTACGATCCGCCGCGGCGCACTCATCGGCATGGGCGCCACCGTGCTCGACGACGCTGACATAGGCGAGGGGGCCATCGTGGCTGCTGGCGCATTGGTGTTGCAAGGCACTAAAATCGGCCCTCATGAGATATGGGGTGGTGTGCCCGCCAAATTCATCAAGAAAACCCGTCCCGACCAAGCCGAAAGCTTTGCCGCCCACTATGTGGGATACTCCAAATGGTATTTGGAGGAGGACAAAAAGAAATAACTGAAGTTTCACATTCGTTCAACATATTTAAGTTTAAAGGAACTCCTGAACTCCTCCACTCCTTCACTTCTGAACTCCTAAACTCCTAAACAAATAACTATGACTATCAAAGAGAGACTGAGTGCCCTGCGCGCACTGATGAGAGAGAATCATTTAGAGGCGTTTATCTTTCCAAGTACCGACCCCCACAATGGTGAGTATGTGCCCGACCACTGGAAAGGGCGTGAATGGATTTCGGGCTTCAACGGATCGGCAGGCACTGCTGTGGTGACGCTCGATGCCGCTGCTTTATGGACCGACTCACGCTACTTCATCGCTGCGGAGCAACAGCTGGCAGGTACGGGTTTCTTGCTGATGAAAGAGCGGATATCTGGCACACCGACCATCGATGAGTGGATCGCAGCGCAACTCAGCGGCAAAGGTTCCTGCGATATCGGTATCGACGGTATGTGCTGTTCGGCATCATTTGTCAAGGGACTTCAGAAAGCCCTCAGCGCTCACGGAGATTATACGCTTTTCACAGAGATGGACCCACTGGATCACATCTGGACCGACCGACCACCAGTGCCCACTCATCCGGTGGAAATCCATCCGCTGGAGTATGCCGGCGAGTCCGCTGTTGAGAAACTGGCGCGCATCCGTGAGGTGATGGCATCTCATCACACCGACTCCATGTTGGTGACCATGCTCGACGACATCGCCTGGACTCTTAACCTGCGTGGCTCAGACGTGCATTGCAACCCAGTGTTCGTGTCATACCTGTTGATTACAAAGGATGACGCGGTGTTGTTCGTCAACCCAGAGAAAGTCACCACCGAGGTGGCCGCCTATCTGAAAGACATAGCAGTGAGAGTGGACGATTATGACATGGTGCGTTATACGCTTACCCAATTGCGTGAAGGAACTATCTGGCTCGACCCCAACAGGGTGAACGACATGCTCTTTCATGCACCGGAATGTCAGGTGCTGCCAGAGACTTCTCCCATCCCGGCGATGAAGGCCATCAAGAACGAGACTGAGATAGAAGGCTACCGCCGTGCGATGCTGCGTGACGGTATCGCCATGGTTAAGTTTCTCAGTTGGCTGAAACCTGCTGTAGAGGGTGGGGGAGAGACGGAGGTATCTATCGACCGTCGGCTGACGGCACTTAGGGCTGAGCAACCGCTATTTAAGGGTATCTCTTTTGACACGATAGCAGGATATGGCTATCATGGTGCCATTGTGCATTATGAGCCGACGGAGGAGACCGACATCCCACTCCAAAACAAGAGTTTCCTGTTGCTTGACTCTGGGGCACAGTATCTGGATGGCACCACGGATATCACACGCACCATCGCCTTAGGACCACTGACAGAAAAGGAAAAACATGTCTACACCCTGGTGCTCAAAGGGCATATCCAACTCCAGATGCTGAAATTCCCTAAGGGGGCCTGTGGCTCTCAGCTCGACGCCATCGCCCGTCATGACCTTTGGGCTGAGGGATACAATTTCCTGCATGGAACGGGACATGGTGTGGGCTCGTATCTCAATGTGCATGAAGGACCTCACCAGATCAGGATGGAGTGGTGGCCGGCGCCGCTGTTGCCCGGTATGACCGTGACCGATGAGCCTGGCATCTATATAGAAGGTGAGTTTGGCGTGCGGTTAGAGAACACCCTGCTCATCACACCTTATATGAAAACACAGTTTGGCGAGTTCCTCCAGTTTGAGACACTCACCCTCTGCCCGATAGATATGACACCTGTCATCTTGTCCATGTTGACACCCCAGGAGAAAGCGTGGCTGAATGACTATCACCAGAGGGTCTACGACAAAATATCACCATTCCTGAGTGAAGAAGAGTGTGACTGGCTGCGCTCTGCCACAAAAAAAATCTGTTAAATATTTGCAACTTAGGAAAATAAGATGTAATTTTGCACCCACATTTGTAAAAACCGACAATTCACAACAAGTTTAACATAAAATTTAAAGACAAAAGCATGATTATTGTACCAGTAAAAGATGGCGAGAACATCGAGAGAGCCCTGAAGAAATTCAAGAGAAAATTTGAGAAGACAGGTATCGTCAAAGAGCTCCGCCGTCGCCAGCAGTTTGACAAGCCGTCAGTCATCAAAAGGCTCAAGATGGAGAAAGCTATCTATGTACAGAAGCTGAGAAACGCAGAGGAATAAAATATTTCCTACGATTTTTTGGTAGTTTGGAATTTTTTCCGTATTTTCGTTGCCGAAAACTATTCAAGCAGCGCTGATGATAGTGGAGGAGTTTTTGAACTACTTGCGTTTTGAGCGTAATTACTCACAGCTCACGGTGCAAAGTTACGGCGAGGATCTCAGGGATTTTGAGTCGTATTTCAAAAATTTGGATAATCAGCTCTCATGGGAGGCGGTCGACGCCGACCTCATCCGTGGATGGATGGAGAGTATGATGGATAAAGGAAACACTGCCACTTCCGTCAACAGAAGGTTAAGTGCTCTGCGTTCCTTTTATCGTTTTGCCCTTACCCAAGGGCTCGTGAAGGCCAATCCCGCCCATGCTGTCACAGGGCCGCGCAAGCGCCACCCCCTGCCGCAGTTTATGAAAGAGAGGGAAATCGATGAACTCCTCGAGCCTGAGATGTGGGGTAATGATTACAATGACCTGCGCGCGCGTACTATTATAATGATGTTTTATGTCACGGGTATGCGTCTGGCAGAGTTGGTGAGCCTCGACGACCAGATGGTCGACTTCGCTCGGCGTGAGATCAGCGTCACCGGCAAGCGCAATAAGCAGCGCATCATCCCTTTCGGCGACGAGTTGGCCGAGACGCTCCACGAATACATCAGTCTGCGTGACCAGACGGTAGACCGCCAGAGCAGTGCGCTCTTTGTCACCCCACAGGGAGAGCGGATGAATGCCAGCCAGGTGAGATACGTGGTGAGCAAGAACGTGGGGCGTGTCACCACCCTTAAAAAGCGCACCCCCCATGTGCTGCGGCATACTTTCGCAACAGCGATGCTCAACCATGAGGCCAATCTTGAGAGTGTGAAAAAGTTGCTCGGACACGAAAGCCTGTCGACGACAGAGATCTACACACACACTACGTTCGAGCAACTCAAGAAAGTATATCAAAATGCCCATCCAAGGGCTTAACCTTTAAAAACAGGAGGTAACTATGGAAATCAAAATTCAAGCGATTCATTTCGACGCTACCGAGAAGTTGGAATCTTTCATTCAGAAGAAAGTGGAAAAGTTGCAAAAATCCTTTGAGGACATCAAAACCGTGGAGGTACAGCTCAAAGTGGTCAAGCCAGCCACCGCCCTCAACAAGGAGACAAGCATCACCGTATCTGTGCCAGGACAGAAACTCTTTGTGGAGAAAACCTGTGACACTTTCGAGGAAGGAGTAGACCAGTGTGTGGACTCTATGAAGGTGCAGTTGACAAAATTCAAGGAAAAACTGCGCAACAGATAAAAAAATCAAGAAAAAATTTTGCCAGTTGGAAAATAATGCCTATCTTTGCAGCCGCTTTAAGACTATTTGGCTTTGCCAGCCTGAGCGGCTGCAAAGATTTGCCTCTTTAGCTCAGTTGGCCAGAGCACGTGATTTGTAATCTCGGGGTCGTTGGTTCGAATCCGACAAGAGGCTCCAAACAAAGGGTCTGAAGTGAAAAGGGTGTTTTCCAGAGTGGCCAAATGGGGCAGACTGTAAATCTGCTGTCTTTCGACTTCGGTGGTTCGAATCCATCAGCACCCACCAAAGATTTGCGGAAATAGCTCAGTCGATAGAGCACTAGCCTTCCAAGCTGGGGGTCGCGGGTTTGAGTCCCGTTTTCCGCTCAAAATGTTGCTGTTATAGCTCAGTGGTAGAGCGCTTCCTTGGTAAGGAAGAGGTCCCGAGTTCAACTCTCGGTAACAGCTCTTGACATCAAGGAGGAAGCAAAAATACACGATTATTCATTTAATAAATAACAAAGTTAAGCAATGGCTAAAGAGAATTTTGTGCGTACGAAACCGCACGTTAACATTGGTACAATTGGTCACGTAGACCATGGTAAGACTACCCTTACAGCCGCTATCACCAAGGTTCTCGCTGAGAAGATTGAGGCTAACAAGGACAAAGTGAAGTCCTTCGATCAGATTGACAACGCTCCTGAGGAGAAAGAGCGTGGTATCACTATCAACACCGCACACGTGGAGTATGAGACTGAGAAGCGTCACTATGCACACGTTGACTGCCCGGGACACGCCGACTATGTGAAGAACATGGTAACTGGTGCTGCTCAGATGGACGGTGCTATCCTCGTGGTAGCTGCTACTGACGGTCCTATGCCTCAGACCCGTGAGCACGTGCTGCTCGCCCGTCAGGTGAACGTTCCCCGCCTCGTGGTGTTCCTCAACAAGTGCGACATGGTCGACGACGAGGAGATGCTCGAGCTCGTTGAGATGGAGGTTCAAGAGATTCTGGCTCAGTATGAGTTTGAGGATGACACTCCTATCATCCGTGGTTCTGCCCTTGGCGCTCTGAACGGTGTTGCTAAGTGGGAAGAGAAAGTGATGGAGCTGATGAACACTTGTGATGAGTGGATCCAGGAGCCTCCACGCGCTACTGACAAACCATTCTTGATGCCTGTTGAGGACGTGTTCTCTATCACAGGTCGTGGTACAGTGGCTACTGGCCGTATCGAGACTGGTGTGATCCACGTGGGCGACGCAGTTGAGCTGCTCGGTCTCGGTGAGGATGCCAAGTCTGTGGTGACTGGTGTTGAGATGTTCCGCAAGATTCTCGACGAAGGTCAGGCTGGTGACAACGTAGGTCTGCTTCTCCGCGGTATCGACAAGAAAGAGATCAAGCGTGGTATGGTGCTCTGCCATCCGGGTCAGATCAAACCATTCAAGAAGTTCAAGGCTTCCATCTACGTGCTGAAGAAGGAAGAGGGTGGCCGTCACACTCCATTCGGCAACAAGTATCGTCCTCAGTTCTACCTCCGCACCATGGACTGCACCGGTGAGATCACTCTCCCCGAGGGCGTTGAGATGGTGATGCCAGGTGACAACGTTGAGATTCAGGTCCGCTTCGCTATCCGTGAGGGTGGCCGCACCGTTGGCTCAGGTCAGATCACAGACGTTTACGAAGACTAATATCTGCAAAAGATAACGATGGTTCCCGCGTCAGTGGGCGCGGGAACTTTTTTACGGGAATAGCTCAGTTGGTAGAGCATCGGTCTCCAAAACCGAGGGTCGTGAGTTCGAGTCTTACTTCCCGTGCTAATCAGGAAAAAGGATATGTTTAAAAGATTCGTGAATTATTGCAAGGAATGTTACGACGAACTTGCGCATAAGACTACATGGCCTACTATGAAGGAATTGTCTCACAGTGCAATGGTTGTTTTATCTGCTTCCCTTATCATTGCGCTGGTAGTGTTCCTGATGGATGTGGTGTTTGAGAATTGCATGAAGTTTATTTATCAATTGTTTTCTTAACAAATGGCTCAGGCAGGGAAAAATTGGTATGTGCTTAAGACCGTCAGTGGTAAAGAGGCCAAGGTGAAGGAATACATCGAGGCTGAGCTTAAGCACAATCAGATGTTGTCTCAATTTGTTTTCCAGATTGTCATCCCCATGGAGAAGCATGCTACCCAGCGTAGCGATGGAAAACGCGTGGTCAAGGAGAAAGTGTCTCTCCCTGGCTATGTTTTCGTTGAGGCCATCATGAAGGGTGACGTGGCGCATACATTGCGTTTCATGCCAAATGTGCTCGGTTTTCTGGGTGGATTGGACAACCCCTCTCCTGTCAAGCAGTCAGAAATCAACCGTATGCTCGGTAATGCCGAGGAGACTGAGATTGTGGATGAGGTCATCATCCCCTACGAGGTCAACGAGACAGTAAAGGTAACGGAAGGCCCATTCAGTGGCTTCTCGGGTGTCATCGAAGAGGTAAATGCCGAGAAGCGCAAACTAAAAGTCATGGTCAGGATCTTCGGACGTAAAACTCCGTTAGAGCTTGGTTTTATGCAGGTCGTAAAAGAATAGCGGATGGTTACGAATCCGTGAATTCTTTTATATCTTTCAAATTTTTAATTATCAAAAACAATGGCTAAAGAAGTTGCTGGATTAATCAAATTACAGATTAAGGGTGGCGCAGCAAATCCCTCACCCCCAGTTGGCCCCGCGCTTGGTTCAAAGGGTATCAACATCATGGGCTTCTGCAAGGAGTTCAATGCGCGCACTCAGGATAAGGCAGGAAAGATTCTTCCCGTCGTTATCACTTACTACACCGACAAGTCTTTCAGCTTCGTCATCAAGACACCTCCCGCAGCAATCCAGCTGCTTGAGGCTGCCAAGGTGAAAAGCGGTTCTGCCGAGCCCAACCGTAAGAAGGTCGCTTCTGTGACATGGGATCAGGTGAGAGCTATTGCTGAGGATAAGATGAGCGATCTCAATTGCTTCACCATCGAATCAGCTATGAAACTTGTTGCCGGCACAGCTAGAAGTATGGGTATCACTGTAAAAGGGGAGTTCCCTGGTAAATAATTAAACTTCAATTTAAGAAACAATGAAGAAACTGACAAAAAACCAAAAATCAGTAGCTGAAAAGATTGAAGCAGGGAAAGCATACTCTTTAAGGGAAGCAACCGAACTGGTGAAGGAAATCACCACCACCAAGTTTGAGGCTTCCGTTGACATTGATGTACGCTTGGGTGTAGACCCTCGTAAGGCCAACCAGATGGTGCGTGGCGTGGTGTCTCTGCCATGCGGTACCGGTAAGGTGGTCAGAGTGCTCTGCCTCTGTACACCAGATGCTGAAGCTGCTGCTAAGGAAGCTGGCGCCGACTACGTCGGTCTTGAGGAATATATCGATAAGATCAAAGGCGGATGGACGGATGTCGACGTGATTATCACGATGCCTTCTTGCATGGGTAAAATTGGTCCTCTCGGACGTATTCTTGGTCCGCGTGGCTTGATGCCTAACCCCAAGAGTGGCACTGTGACTATGGATGTTGCTAAGGCAGTGAAAGAAGTAAAACAAGGTAAGATTGACTTCAAGGTTGACAAGACAGGTATTGTGCATGCCTCTATTGGAAAGATCACCTTCACTCCGGATCAGATTTATCAGAATGCGAAAGAATTCATCGCTACGATTATCAAACTGAAGCCGGCTGCCGCTAAAGGTACATATATTAAGAGTATCTTTGTTTCAAGCACGATGAGTATGGGTATCAAAGTAGATCCCAAGTCGGTAGAATAACCCAAAAGTGACTGTGTAAAAATGAAAAAAGAAATAAAAGATACTATCATCGTTGAACTGGGTGAGAAGCTTAAAGAGTATCCTCACTTCTATCTGGTCGACGTGACCGGACTGGATGCTGAGAAGACCTCTAAACTTCGTCGCAACTGTTTCAAGAATGAGATTAAAATGGTCGTTGTGAAGAACAAATTGCTTCACAAGGCTTTCGAAGCTTCTGACATCGACTTCTCCGAGCTGTATCCCGCATTGAAGGGCAATACCGCAGTGATGTTCACCAACACTGCCAACCTGCCTGCCAAGATGCTCAAAGACTACACCAAAGAGGGTATCCCCTGCCTGAAGGCAGCATACGCTGAGGAAGGTATCTTTGTGGGTGCTGACAAACTCGATGAACTCGCATCTATCAAGAGCAAGAACGAACTTATCGCAGACATCGTGGCATTGCTGCAGTCACCTGCAAAGAATGTCATCTCTGCTCTTCAGTCAGGCGCAAACACCATCCATGGTGTGCTGAAGACTTTAGGCGAGCGTCCTGAATAAATAAAAGTCATACACATTTTCAAAAGATTACAAAACAATTAAAATTTTTAAATAAAATGGCAGATATCAAAGCTATTGCTGAACAATTAGTTAATTTGACAGTAAAGGAAGTAAACGAGTTGGCTACTGTCCTCAAGGACGAGTATGGTATTGAACCTGCTGCCGCAGCCGTAGCAGTGGCTGCTGGCCCCGCCGCCGCCGCCGCTCCCGCAGAGGAGGAGAAGACTGAGTTTGACGTGGTGCTCGCAGAGATCGGCCCCAACAAGCTGAAGGTTGTGAAGGCTGTGAAAGAGGCTTGCGGTCTTGGTCTGAAAGAGGCTAAGGAGCTCGTTGATGGCGCTCCCTCAACACTGAAAGAGGGTATGGCTAAGGCTGAGGCTGAGAACCTCAAGAAGACTATCGAGGCTGAAGGTGCCAAGGTAGAGCTCAAATAAGATTTAAAAGCATCGACCACCGGTGCGGGGTACACTTGACACCGGTGACTTCTCAAAATTTCGGTTAAGAGTCTCCCAGTCGGGGATTCTTAACCTTTTTGTGTCTTTTTCTTCTAATGATGCCGGTTGTGCCAACCGGATCCTATTAAAAATGTTTTAATGGCCACGAAAATCGTTAACAACAGAGTAAACTTTGCCAGCGTGAAGAATCCGATGCCCACACCGGACTTCCTCGACGTGCAATTGAAGTCTTTCCAAGATTTCCTACAGCTCGACACGCCACCAGAGCTGCGAAAGAACGACGGACTGTACAAGGTGTTCTCGGAGAATTTCCCCATCACCGACACCCGCAACAACTTCGTTCTCGAGTTCCTTGACTACTTTATCGACCCCCCACGCTACTCCATCGACGAGTGCCTGGAGAGAGGGCTCACCTACAGTGTGCCTCTCAAGGCCAAGATGAAGCTCTACTGCACCGACCCCGACCATGAGGACTTCGGTATGGTCACCTCGGATGTGTTCCTGGGCACGATACCTTATATGACACAGAATGGCACGTTCATCATCAATGGTGCCGAGCGTGTGGTGGTGTCACAGCTCCACCGTTCGCCGGGCGTGTTCTTCAGCCAGGGTGTACATGCCAATGGCACTGTGCTTTACTCTGCACGTATCATCCCCTTCAAAGGATCGTGGATCGAGTTTGCCACTGACATCAACAATGTGATGTACGCATACATCGACCGTAAGAAAAAACTGCCTGTCACTACGCTTCTCAGAGCCATCGGCTTCGAGTCAGACAAAGACATCCTGCGCATTTTCGACCTCGCTGAGGAAGTGAAGGTGAACAGGAAGAACCTGAAGGAAGTGATCGGGCGCAAGCTCGCAGGTCATGTGCTTAAGACCTGGACCGAGGACTTCTCCGATGAGGAGACGGGCGAGGTGGTATCCATCGAGCGCAATGAGGTGCTTATGGACCGCGAGACCATCATCACCAAAGAGAATGCTGAGGAGATTCTGGAGAGTGGCACCCAGACCATCCTGCTCCACAAGGACGATGACGCGGCCAGCCGTTTTGCCATCATCTTCAACACACTGGCCAAGGACTCCAGTAAGTCGGAAAAAGAGGCTGTGCAGTACATCTACCGCCAGCTCCGCAATGCCGACCCCGCTGATGATGCCAGTGCTCGCGAGGTGATCCAAAACCTGTTCTTCTCTGACAAGCGCTATGACCTGGGCGAAGTGGGTCGCTATCGCATCAATAAGAAGTTAGGTCTTAATACCGACATGGACATCCGTATCCTCACCAAAGAGGACATCATAGAGATTATCAAGTATCTCATCCAGTTGGTCAACTCCAACGCTACGGTCGATGATATCGACCACCTCTCCAACCGCCGCGTGCGCACTGTAGGTGAGCAGCTCGCCAACCAGTTCTCCATCGGTCTGGCCCGTATGAGCCGCACCATCAGAGAGCGTATGAACGTGCGCGACAATGAGGTGTTCACTCCCACCGACCTGATCAATGCCAAGACGATCTCAAGCGTCATCAACTCTTTCTTTGGTACCAACCCGCTGAGCCAGTTCATGGACCAGACCAACCCGCTTGCTGAGGTCACGCACAAACGCCGTCTCTCAGCACTCGGTCCTGGTGGTCTCTCACGCGACCGCGCCGGATTTGAGGTTCGTGACGTACACTATACTCACTATGGCCGCTTGTGCCCCATCGAGAGCCCTGAAGGTCCCAATATCGGACTAATCTCCTCGCTTTGCGTCTATGCTACCATCAACCAGCTCGGATTCATCGAGACACCCTACCGTAAGGTGGAGAACAGCACGGTGGACCTGGACAATGAGCATGTGGTCTATATGACCGCTGAGGAAGAGCAGGAGCATTATATCGGTCAGGGCAACGCGCCTCTTAATGACGACGGCACCTTCGTGCGTGATGTGGTGAAATGCCGTCTCGACGCCGACTTCCCCGTCGTAGAGCCAGAGCACGTGTCGTTCATGGACGTGTCGCCGCAGCAGATCGCTTCTGTCTCGGCAGCACTTATCCCATTCCTTGAGCACGATGATGGTCACCGTGCGCTGATGGGTTGTAACATGATGAGACAGGCAGTGCCCCTGCTCCACAACGACGCACCCATCGTGGGTACAGGTCTGGAGCGTCAGGTGTGCGAAGACTCCCGCACCATGATCGTGGCCGAGGGAGAGGGTGTCATCGAGTATGTCGACGCCACCACCATCCGCATCCTCTACGACCGCACTGAGGACGAAGAGTTTGTGAGCTTCGAGCCGGCCCTCAAGGAATACCGCGTGTCGAAGTTCCGCCGCACCAACCAGAATATGACCATCGACCTCCGTCCTATCTGCAACAAGGGCGACCGTGTGCACAAAGGACAGATCCTCACCGAGGGCTACGCCACCGAGAATGGTGAGCTGGCACTGGGCCGCAACCTCCTCGTGGCTTACATGCCATGGAAGGGTTACAACTACGAGGACGCCATCGTGCTCTCTGAGCGTCTGGTACGTGAGGACGTGCTCACCAGTGTACACGTAGACGAGTATCAGCTCGATGTGCGTGAGACCAAGCGCGGTATGGAAGAGTTCACTTCCGATATCCCCAACGTCAGCGAGGAAGCAACCAAAGACCTCGACGACAACGGTATCATCCGTGTGGGAGCCCGTGTGGAGCCAGGCGACATCCTCATCGGCAAGATCTCACCTAAGGGCGAGAGCGACCCCTCACCTGAGGAGAAACTGCTCCGCGCCATCTTCGGTGACAAGGCTGGTGATGTGAAGGACTCTTCACTCAAGGCCAATCCTTCTCTCAGCGGTGTGGTCATCGACAAGAAACTCTTCTCACGTGCTGTCAAGACCCGTGAGTCACGCCGTCTGGACAAAGTGCAGTTGCAGAAGATCGACGAGGAATATGAGGCCAAGAACAATGACCTGAAAGACATCCTGGTCGACAAACTGCTCATCCTCATCGAGGACAAGACCTCTCAGGGTGTGAAAGATTACACCGGCACAGAGATCATCACCAAAGGCTCCAAGTTTACCGTTGCCAGTCTGAAAAACCTCGAGTATGAGGGCATCCAGTCCAACAACTGGACCGACGACGAGCATACCAACCTGCTTATCTCACAACTGATCATGAACTATCTGCGCAAGGCCAAACTGCTCGACGCAGAGATGAAACGCCGCAAGTTTGCCATCACCATCGGCGATGAGCTGCCCTCAGGCATCCTCCAGATGGCCAAGGTGTATGTGGCCAAGAAACGTAAGATTGGTGTGGGTGACAAGCTCGCAGGACGTCACGGTAACAAGGGTATCGTGTCGAAAGTGGTGCGTCAGGAAGACATGCCGTTCCTCGAGGACGGACGTCCCGTCGACCTCGTGCTCAACCCGCTCGGTGTGCCTTCACGTATGAACTTAGGTCAGATCTTCGAGGCCATCCTCGGAGCTGCCGGCAAGAAACTGGGTGTGAAGTTCGCTACGCCTATCTTCGACGGTGCCAAGCTCGACGACCTCTCTGAGTGGACAGACAAGGCCGGACTGCCACGTCTCTGCTCCACACACCTCTTCGACGGCGAGACCGGCGAGCAGTTTGACCAGCCCGCCACTGTGGGTATCACCTACTTCCTCAAACTCGGACACATGGTGGAGGACAAGATGCACGCACGTAGCATAGGTCCATACTCACTCATCACACAGCAGCCACTCGGCGGTAAGGCACAGTTTGGTGGACAGCGTTTCGGAGAGATGGAGGTCTGGGCCCTCGAGGCTTTCGGTGCCAGCCATGTACTCCAGGAGATCCTCACTGTCAAGAGCGACGACGTGGTAGGACGTAGCAAGGCTTACGAGGCCATCGTCAAAGGCGAGCCTATGCCTGTGGCTGGTATACCTGAATCTCTCAACGTGCTGTTGCACGAGCTCCGCGGACTTGGATTAAGTATCAAACTCGACTAAACGTATAGAAAATGGCTTTTAAGAAAGATACAAAGGTGAAGAATAACTTCACAAAGATAACCATCGGACTGGCTTCTCCCGAGGAGATCCTGGAAAACTCGTATGGTGAGGTGACCAAGCCTGAGACCATCAACTATCGCACGTATAAGCCTGAGCGCGACGGACTCTTCTGTGAGCGCATCTTCGGCCCGACACGCGACTATGAGTGCGGGTGCGGTAAATACAAGCGCATCAGATACAAAGGCATCGTCTGCGACAGGTGCGGTGTGGAGGTGACGGAGAAAAACGTGCGCCGTGAGCGTTCCGGACATATCGAACTGGTGGTGCCTGTGGCACACATCTGGTATTTCCGTTCACTGCCCAACAAGATCGGCTACCTGCTCGGATTGCCCACCAAGAAACTCGACGCCGTCATATATTATGAGAAATATGTAGTCATACAGCCGGGTGCCTTCGAGGGACGGATGGATGGCGACGTTGAGATGAACGGGTCACACCAACTCGACCTGATCACGGAGGATGAGTATATCGACATCGTCGAGAACCGCCTCTCACCAGAGAATCAGGCTCTGCCCGACACTGACCCCAACAAGTTTGTGGCCAAGATGGGTGCTGAGGCCGTCTATGACCTGCTGGCCAATCTCAACCTCGACGAACTGGCTGCTGAGCTGCGTAAAAGAGCCAACACCGACTCGTCACAGGCACGTAAGACTGAGGCGCTGAAGCGCCTGCAGGTGGTCGAGGCTTTCCGTAACAGCAAGGAGGTCAACCGTCCCGAGTGGATGATCATGAAGATCATACCGGTCACTCCACCGGAGCTGAGGCCCCTCGTACCACTGGATGGTGGCCGTTTCGCCACTTCCGACCTCAATGATCTCTACCGCCGTGTCATCATCCGCAACAACCGTCTGAAGAGGTTGATGGAGATCAAAGCCCCTGAGGTGATCCTCCGCAATGAGAAGCGTATGTTGCAAGAGGCTGTCGACAGTCTGTTTGACAACTCACGCAAGAGCAGTGCCGTGAAGAGCGAGTCCAACCGTCCGCTTAAGTCACTTTCCGATTCTCTGAAAGGAAAGCAGGGACGTTTCCGTCAGAACCTGCTCGGTAAACGTGTCGACTACTCCGCCCGCTCGGTCATCGTTGTAGGTCCTGAGCTGAAAATGGGCGAGTGTGGTCTGCCCAAACTCATGGCAGCAGAGCTTTACAAGCCGTTTATCATCCGTAAGCTTATTGAGCGTGGCATCGTCAAGACGGTGAAGAGCGCCAAGAAGATTGTCGACCGCCGCGAGCCTGTCATCTGGGACATCCTTGAGAATGTGATGAAGGGTCATCCCGTGCTCCTCAACCGTGCACCTACCCTCCACCGCCTCGGTATCCAGGCTTTCCAGCCCAAACTCATCGAGGGCAAGGCCATCCAGCTGCACCCACTGGCATGTACCGCGTTCAACGCCGACTTCGATGGTGACCAGATGGCTGTACACCTCCCATTGAGCAATGAGGCTATCTTGGAGGCACAGATTCTGATGCTCCAGAGCCACAATATCCTTAATCCGGCTAATGGTGCTCCTATCACCGTGCCTTCACAGGATATGGTGCTCGGACTGTACTATATCACCAAGATACGTCCGGGAGCCAAAGGCGAGGGACTGACCTTCTACGGCCCAGAAGAGGCCATCATCGCCCACAACGAGGGCAAGTGCGACCTGCACGCCCAGGTGCGCGTCATCGTCAAAGACCTGGACGAGAACGGACAGCTTGTCGACAAGATGGTAGAGACTTCTGTGGGACGTGTCATCGTCAACGGTATCGTGCCGGAAGAGGTTGGATACGTCAACAAGGTTATCTCCAAGAAGAGTCTCCGCGACATCATCGCCGATGTCATCAAGACGGTGGGCTTCGCCAAGGCATGTGAGTTCCTCGATGGTATTAAAAACCTCGGTTACCGCATGGCATACCTTGCAGGTTTGTCCTTCAACCTCGACGATATCATTATCCCGCCAGAGAAGGCCGACCTGATCGCCAAGGGTAATGAGGAAGTGCGTCAGATCACTGACAACTACAATATGGGTTTCATCACCGACAATGAGCGTTACAACCAGGTGATTGATACTTGGACTCACGTCAACAACGACATTGCCAGCATCCTGCTGAAAGAGATGACAGAGGCCGACCAAGGTTTCAACGCCGTGTTTATGATGCTCGACTCAGGTGCCCGTGGTTCGAAAGACCAAATCAAACAGCTCTCTGGTATCCGTGGTCTGATGGCCAAGCCTCAGAAAGCTGGTGCCGAGGGTGCACAGATCATCGAAAACCCCATCCTCTCCAACTTCAAGGAGGGTATGTCCGTGCTCGAGTACTTCATCGCCTCTCACGGTGCACGTAAGGGTTTGGCCGACACCGCCATGAAGACGGCCGACGCTGGATATCTTACCCGTCGTCTCGTCGACGTCTCTCACGATGTCATCATCACCGAGGAAGACTGTGGCACGCTCCGCGGACTGCAGTGTTCTGCCCTCAAGAGCGGCGACGAGGTGATCTCCACCCTCTATGAGCGCATCCTCGGACGTGTGTCGGTACACGACATCGTCAACCCCACCACCAACGAGCTGATCGTGGCCGCTGGTGAGGAAATCACCGAGGAGGTGGCACAAGCCATCGAAGAGTCGCCCATCGAGAGCGTTGAGATCCGTTCGGTGCTCACTTGCGAGAGCCGCAAGGGCGTATGTATGAAATGCTACGGACGCAACCTGGCCACCAGCCGCATGGTGCAGATGGGTGAGGCCGTGGGTGTCATCGCCGCACAGGCTATCGGTGAGCCGGGTACACAGCTCACGCTCCGTACGTTCCACGCTGGTGGTGTGGCTGCCAATGCTGCCGCCAATGCCTCTATCGTGGCTAAGAACGACGCACGCGTGGAGTTCGACGAATTGCGTACCGTGCCCTTCAAGGAGGGACCGAAAGATCAAGCCAATAGGGTAGAGTGCCAGATGGTGGTGAGCCGACTGGCTGAGGCTCGTTTTATCGATGTCAACACCGGTATCATCCTCTCCACAGTGCCACTGCCCTATGGTAGCTCTCTCTACTTCAAGAATGGCTCTGAGGTGAAGAAAAACGACATCGTCGCCAAGTGGGATCCTTTCAACGCTGTCATCGTGACAGAGTTCAACGGTACACTCCGTTTCAAGGATGTGGTCGAGGGATTCACCTATAAGGCTGAGACTGACGAGACCACTGGTCTGACCGAGAAAATCATCATCGACTCCAAGGACAGGACCATGGTGCCTACCTGCGACGTGGTCAATGAAGATGGTGAGGTCGTCGGTACCTACAACTTCCCTGTGGGAGGTCACGTAGTGGTCAACGACGGTGATAAGGTAGAGAGTGGAACCACCCTCGTCAAGATACCACGTGCTGTGGGTAAGGCTGGTGATATCACCGGTGGTCTGCCACGTGTCACAGAGCTCTTCGAGGCCCGCAACCCGTCCAATCCTGCTGTTGTGAGTGAGATTGACGGTGAGGTGACCATGGGTCGTCTCAAGCGAGGCAACCGCGAGATCATCGTCACCAGCAAGACGGGTGAGCAGCGCAAGTATCTTGTGCAACTCTCCAAGCAGATCCTGGTGCAGGAGCACGACGCTGTGCGCGCCGGTACACCGCTCTCCGACGGTGTCATCACCCCGAGCGATATCCTCTCCATCAAAGGCCCCACCGCCGTGCAGGAGTATATCGTCAACGAGGTGCAGGATGTCTACCGTCTGCAGGGTGTGAAGATCAACGACAAGCACTTCGAGATCATCGTGCGACAGATGATGCGCAAGGTTCAGATCGTGGAGCCGGGCGACACTACTTTCCTGGAGCAGGAAGTGGTCGACAAACTCGACTTCGCCGAGGAGAACGACCGCATCTGGGGCAAGAAATATGTGCTCGACAAGGGCGACAGCGAGAATGTCTATGAGGGTCAGATAATCTCGGCACGCAAACTGCGCGACGAGAACTCCAGCCTCACACGACGTGACCTCCGCACCATCAAGGTGCGCGACGTCATCCCCGCTACGTCCACACAGATTCTTCAGGGTATCACCCGCGCCGCACTGCAGACCAAGAGCTTCATGTCGGCAGCTTCCTTCCAGGAGACCACCAAGGTGCTCAATGAGGCTGCCATCCGTGGCAAGGTGGATCATCTCGAGGGAATGAAGGAGAACGTCATCTGCGGTCACCTCATCCCAGCCGGTACCGGACTGCGTCAGTGGGACAAGCTCATCGTCGGTTCACGTGAGGAGCACGACCGTATGCAGGCCAACCGCAAGAACGTACTTGATTTCGCTGAAGAAGAGGAAGTCGTGGCTGAAGAAATGTAAGCAGACACTTCAATATCACTGCGGCTGCCGTCTTCGTTGACGGCAGCCGTAGTTCGCTTTTCAACCCCCAGAAACTCCGGAATATCCGATTATCTGGAATTTCCGGAAAAATAGACATATAACTCGTCAACTCAACAAACAATGGAAAATCAAAACAACCCTCAGGGAGGACAGCAACTTCAGATAGAAGTGACTCCCGATGTGGCACAAGGCGTTTACTCCAACTTCGCCATTATCTCACACACCAGTTCAGAATTCGTCGTCGATCTCGCGTCTTTGTTACCGGGCGTGCCCAAAGCTGTCGTCCGTAGCCGCGTTATCCTGTCGCCCGAGCATGCCAAGCGCCTCGCTATGGCCTTGCAGGAGAATTTGGCACGGTATGAACGTGAGTTTGGGAAAATCCAACTGCCCAATCGACAGCCACGCACCATCTCGCCCTTTAATATCAAAAACAGCGGTGAGGCCTAAACGGCATATCTGGCATCAAAACAAAGGCATAGTAGTTGTCAACTGCTATGCCTTTTTTCTTCTTTGTTTCGGAAGTTTCTGAGGAGAATGGGAGATTTTTATTATTGGTGTCCGCTAAACCTTTTTGAGCCCTATACAAATTTAGGTCGAGTCCCTCGCTTGGAACTCGACCTTTTTTGTTACCTTTGTTTTTGCTACA
>CACZGH010000027.1 GCA_902780635.1 uncultured Prevotellaceae bacterium | reverse complement strand
TTTCTTTCATGTATTCATCCTCCACCAATTCGCCGGGGGTGCTGAGGTCGCATTGGACGAGTTTCTCGTTTTCCCAGTAGTATCGTTTTTCATCAACCTTACCTTCTCGCACTTCTCGGTTGAAGGCATAGATCAGCGGATCCTCGCGCAACTCATCGGAGGTGTTTCTCTCAAAAAGGAATTCCTGGCGCAGGCTGTATCCTTCGTATGAAAACTCACGCAGGATGAAGTAAGGTTTGTTGTTGACCTGCAGCGCACCATCCTCAGCCGAGGTATGGTCCTCATAGTAGTAGATGTGAATCACGTCGGTAAGATTGCGTCCAGCGTAGCCACCTTCATCGTGGAGAGTGATGTCGAGGCATTTGCGTTGGTTTCCTCCTTTACCATCATTGGCGGCACTTTCCTGTGCCTGTGCGTAAGCATCCTTGATGGACTGCAGAATCTGTGCCTTGGTCTGTGCCTGTGCAGAGCACATTGCGCTGAGCAAAATGAATACTGTCAATAATACTCTCATGATGTTTTCAGATTTTTGTTCAACTATTTTGCAAATATAGCATTTTTCAGTGAAAAGAATCGCAAAAAAGGTGGATGTTTTTCTCATTCTTTTTCGCTATTATTATCAAGTTTTATCATTTGTTAGGTTATCAAAAATAATTCTTTATCTCAACAGACTGATTATATCGGATTTTCTATCTATATTTGCACATTGAAGTGTGACTATTAAGCAAAATGCTATGAACAAAAAGTTTCCATATGGTTATGACGTGAATGCCTATACCGACAAGGCTTTCGAGCAAATGAAAGAACTCTACCCCTGGGCTAAAAAAGAGATGCTCCGGAAAAATTGGTCATACGCCATCGAACAAGTAAATGGGGAGTATCAATATGTCACTTATTTCAAGTGGAATGATGGCGAGATAGAGCGCAATGTGTTAAACTGCGATGGTGAGGAGTTCATTGAGACCTTTATAGATCAACATCATGACTGGATAGAGCACGAGAATCCCGTGACAGAAACCTTCGACGTGCCATCCTCATGTAAATACAGTAGAGATTGGCATCTGGAAATCTATCGGTTTCAAAAGCATCAATTAGGAGGTTATTCGGCTTTCGTCCAGGCAGGTAACCGATCGGCAGGTGCGTCGAGGACGTTTTTTATTCCTCCCGCATATTTCAAGCTGCCATGGGAGGAGTTTTTGGACAAATATCTTGATTTGGTACCCCCTGGTCCCTTCTACGTGAGCAGGTCTGACCTTGAAAAGGCCAAAGGTCTCAAAGAATTCCCTGGCTACTGAGTAGCCTTTTTGCCATCTCACTATATCTGGAGCAATCCGGATGCCAGAAAAAATGACTTGCGCCATGGAAAAGCCGATATTGATAAAAGATAAAAAAAAAAGAATCCTGATGAAAGAGATTGTGTATTTATTGTTGGCATTGTTCGTCATTGCATGCGTCAATAAGCCAGAAGGGAAAGTGGCAGCTGCTGACACGGCAAAAGTGAATGACGAAATGGTTGCTGAGACAGGTGATGACTATGTACCCCAGCGATCAGAGTATTCTTTCCGAACGGAAGTGCGGACCATTGAAGAAGATGACGAAGTGCGATGGGATACGATCATCGTCTATCTGACCGATGCAAAAGGTCATACGCAGAAGCTGTATAGTCAGTCACAACCTTTGGATACCGCGAATTGGAGCAAAGGGAGCATCGGTGAAATCCTCGAGGATGACTGGAACTTCGATGGTATTCCCGACCTCCAAGTATGTACAGGACCGATGAATGGATTCGGCAACTTCACTTACGATGTCTGGCTTTGGAATGACAAGGTTCATCAATTTGAGCCAATGAATAACAACTGTGAGATCTACAGTCCTAAAATCGATGCAGGAAACAAGTGCATTGTGAGCGTTTGGCGCCTCGATGACGATGTGGAAATCGTCCGTTACAAATGGAAAGACTGCAAACTTGTCGAGACGGAACGTGAGCAAATGTCATACAGCGATCTGACGGAAGACTGAAAAATAATCAATTAAACTAATTATGAAGAAGATTGTATTTCTGATCATTGCCTTTGCGGCAACGATATCCTGTGGCAGCAAAACCAAGAGTACTCCTTCGGATGCCGCATCAACCAAGGAGAGTGAGGTGTCTGGTTCGCAAAACAACGTGGCGGCCGTTGTCAAGCAAGTGAATGCCATCTATGACTACTGGAATGATCTGAAGGATCACTATGACGTAAATAAGCCCTCCGTCGATGAGCGTTTCGGCAGCAAAGAATGGTGGCAGATACGCCAGGAAGTAGCAGCCATCGACCGAGAGTGTGAGTGTGGCGGTTTCTTTGACTTTGGTGAAGAGGGGCCATTGGACCCATGGACCTACGACTGCTACGAAGGGACAGTCAGTGCGAACGATATTCAGGTCAAGTTTCAGCCAAATGGTATGGCTGAGGTGAGGTTTCTTGTCAAGGATGCCGTCACCCTCGAAGGCATTCCCATTCGCTGGCTGATGCGGATGGAGAACGGGCAATGGCGAGTCGCCAACATTTTCTTTGAGAAAGACGACAATTACGACATCCTCATGAATATGCGAGCCTATGTGGATGACGGGAAGTATCATAAGGATTTTGATATCAACAAGTATCTTCAGGAGATGAAGAGACTTGTAGCGAAAAAGGCCAGTACTGACGAGGATGAGACTTCTTTCGATGCCTATGGTCTGTTGGATATTGACCGCGACGGTAAGCCCGAGGTGTACGTCAGAGATAAGGAGCATTTCTACAATGCGGTATTCTCGATCGCTGACGGAAAGCCCACGCTGCTCGCCGCCTCTTTCAATGCAACAGAGATCTACTTCTTCGAACATGGAGTTGGAGCGCAAGGTGGTTGTGGAACTGGATGCATGATGTCAGACCTTACGCTGATAAAAAACAGCAGAGCCGTCTTCAACATATTGGCAGCAAGTTCCATGACCAAGGATGACAAGAAAATCAGCAAGAAAGAATATGACAAGCTATATGCCCAACTCGGAGAGCCGGTCGACCTGTCTGCCATGTTGCATGAGATAGAATAAGATAGTCAACAGAACACAAAGATTTCTCTGATGATACAGAACAACATGAAAAAAAGTTCAACAGTTGCTTATTAGTTGCTTATTGGGAAAATAAAGTGCCCTGTAAATCAGAGACTTACAGGGCGTTTCTTGTAGTGGATAGGGGAATCGAACCCCTATGCCAAGATTGAGAATCTTGTATCCTAACCATTAGATGAATCCACCGTTAGGTTGCATTTCTGCTAAGCGCAGTGCGGAAGCTGGGGGATTCGAACCCCCGGTACGGTAACCCGTACGGCAGTTTAGCAAACTGCTGGTTTCAGCCACTCACCCAAACTTCCATTCCCGGTTGTTCTTACCGCAGCATTCTCGCTCAAATGCGGTGCAAAGGTAGTGCTTTATTTTTGTCCCTGCAAATTTTTCCGCACTTTTTTTTGTTTTCCCGCAAAAATTATTGGAAATGGAGGGGAAAGAGGAGAAGATGAAAGATTAAAAATTAAAGATGAAAGATGAAATCACCTAATGGTCACTTGAGTGGCGCCATAGCCATATTCCTGGAAGGAGGCGTCCTGATAGGTGTATTTCTTGTATTTGTATTTGAGTTCATTGATAAGGGCATGGCGCAGGACACCCTCACCCTTTCCATGGATAAAGACAATCTTCTGGCCCTTCTTTTGTTGATGCTCCTCCAAGGTCTTGCGGAACACGTCCAGCTGATAGTTGAGGATATCGCCCGCAGACATGCCAGTAGTCGTATCCAGCACCTCATTGACATGAAGATCCACCACGATGACATCGTCCTGATGCTGACGAGGCTGCGGCTTTCCTTTGCTCTGCGATGCGTCATAACGACGCACATAGCCATCGCCAGACTGACTCTTGCGGGCTGGTGCCGTCTCCTGTCGGGCAGGAGCATACATCTGCTGCTTCAGTTTCTTGGCGTCGATGATCAACGGCCGCATGGGCACATCATTCTCTATCAGCGTGTAGAGCAAGGCCGGTGTCTCAAAGAAGTCGTTCTCCTGGAAGGTGTGGAGTTTGTAAAACTTCACAG
The DNA here is from genome assembly GCA_902780635.1 of uncultured Prevotellaceae bacterium. GTDB lineage: Bacteria > Bacteroidota > Bacteroidia > Bacteroidales > Bacteroidaceae > Prevotella. The sequence continues at coordinate 47,211 of CACZGH010000027.1, read as the reverse complement.
GATCGATACGAAACTGCACATCGACAGTGGGCTTCAACAGATAAGACTTATCACGCTTGTAGGCGGTGATCTGCACGCAGGCTTTCTCCATATCGTTGAGTGACTCCCTGCCAAACTCCTCTATGAAGAGTTTGGTATTGGGCTCCACCTCACCACAAGCTTTCATCCGCCAATTGGCGCCGTCGGCCAACATATAGACATAGTGGAGGTAATAGTTGCTGTCGTTGACAAAGTAAGTCTCAAAAGCCGTGGTGGTCATCTGCCTGATATCCATGGGCACGAAAGCCAGATAAGCAGAGAGCACGTCCCCACCCTTTCGCTCCTCGACAGGAGCTTTGAAGGTGACAGGACGGTCGGCCGGTTCTTCCTCCACCTCCTTGTGTGTGACCGCTTTAGGCGGAGTCTTCACCCCTGGCACCGCAGAGGTATGTACACGGGCTATATTATAGTCGTCGGTCACGACGACCACCACCTCGTTGATGGGCGTGGGAATCTGAAAACCATCCTCATCCTCCACCAACACGATATTCTTACCTTGGAAACCAGCCACTTTGCCACCACCAGTCTCACTGAGAAACCTTACTTGATCACCTATTTTTATCATAACAAAAAATGCAACCTACCCCACCCCCGAGATGAGGGTGCTTGGGTTGAGGTTGCAAATTTATAAATAATGTTTGAAGAAACCGAGGTTTGCTGTGTTAAATTTAACGTTTCATGGCAGCACGTAAGAAATTGACCATCTTCTGCAGATTCTCCTCGCTATACATGCCCATGCCATGTCCGCCCTCCGGCACAAATGTTGCCTCGGTCTTGACACCTGCGGCTTGGAGCAGCTCATAGAATTTCTTTCCCTGGCAACAAGGCACCACATTGTCTTTCTCCCCATGGAAAATGATGAGCGGCGGGTCGTTCTTGTCCACATAGGTTGTGGCGCTGAGGCTGGCGTATTTGTCAGGCTCTTGTGAGAGTTTTGAACCCAAGAGGACATCTTCCGGACTGTTGTCACCCATCTGCATGTGTTCGCCGCAGTCCATCGCGGTCAAGTCCACAGGTCCCGACCAGTCGCAGGCAGCGTTCACGATGCTGCTCTCACTGGTATACTGGCCGAGTGAACCCTCCAGGTCGATGTCCACACTGCCCACCTTCGTTGTTTTGGTACCGCTTGTCGTAGCAGCCACCGATGAGAGGTGTCCACCTGACGAGAAACCGCTGGTGGCGATGAAAGAAGTGTCGAAATGATATTTGCTGGCCTCGCCACGCACAAAACGGATGACAGCCTTGATATCATGTATCTGGGCGGGCCACTTGGCATCCATACTCGAACGGTGGTTGGGGCACACCACAGCGAAACCATTGTCAAGCAACGCTTTGACGATGGTACCAAGGTCGGCCATGCCTTTGCTGCTGTTGCTAAACCATGCGCTGCCATAGATATGAATCACTACCGGATAAGCAGGTTTCACTTCCTTGGGCAGATAGATGTCGCAGGTGTGGTAAGCCTGGGCATCACCCACATAGTTGACATCCTTCCATGTCTGGGAGGTCTCGAGTTTCACTTCCGGCCTCTGAAAGCCGCCAAAGCCGCCTTGCGGCTGTGCCTCTGCCAACAGTGCGCAGCAGAAAAGCATGATCGTTAGAAATGTCTGTTTCATCTTGTTTGGATTTGGCTGTAAAAGTACACAAAAAAAGCGTGAAGAGACGCATGATATGTAACAGCATCTTTCACGCCTGTAACAAGATTTCGCACCTTATGGGATCAGCAGCGAACTGTCTCCATAACTCAGGAAACGGAAGTCGTGAGAGAGCGCGAAATCATAGATTTTACGCCAGTCGCCCTTGACAAAAGCGCTGACGAGCAGCAGCAATGTGCTTTGCGGCTGATGGAAGTTGGTCACCAGTATCTTCACTATTTTATAGTCATAGCCAGGAGCGATGATGATCTGCGTGCTTGTCTGCAAGGTGGAGCGATGATTTCTGTCAAGATAACACAGTATTTCCTCCATCGCCTCCTGCGGGGTCAGCAGCGGCGTCGACTCGTAAGGCTCCCATTGGCCCACGTGCAACTGATCTGGCGTGGCGTCAGGATGGTCGTGCAGCTTCACACCTATATAATAGAGACTCTCCAGTGTCCGCACACTGGTGGTGCCGACAGCGATGGCGCTACAATCATGTCTCAACAGTTTCTCGATAGTCTGACGGTGCACGCAGATATACTCAGAGTGCATCTCATGTCCCTCTATCTCAGCACTTTTCACTGGACGGAAAGTGCCAGCACCGACATGCAGGGTGACCTCCTCACGGTCGATGCCATGCGCATCAAGGTCACGGAGCACCTCCTCGGTGAAATGCAGTCCGGCGGTTGGAGCCGCCACGCTGCCTTTGATTTTGGAGTATACCGTCTGATACGTGGTCTTGTCGCTCTCTTGCGATGCCCTGTTGAGATAAGGAGGTATCGGCAGTTCACCCACAGCATCCAAGATCTCCGCAAAACTCACATCCGATTGGTTCCATGCGAATGCCACACGCTGACCCGTCCTTTCCTCCCCTATCCTGGTGGCCTCTAAACGGACGGTCTTGCCATGTACGTCCATCTCTCTGACGAGCTTGCCCTCTTTCCATTTCTTCAGGTTGCCCACGAGGCACACCCATTCACAACGTTCAGTCGTCTGAAACATCAGTTCGTAATCCACAGGCTGCGCCGGCTCCAAAAGGAAAACCTCTATCAAGGCACCCGTCTCCTTGCGGAAATGGATGCGCGCCATGATCACCTTGGTATTGTTGAACACCATCAAAGCGCCCTGAGGCAAATATTGTGGCAGGTGGCAGAACACCTCTTCGCTCACCTCACCATGACGGTAGACAAGCAGTTTGGACTGGTCTCGCCGGGCAAGGGGGAACTTGGCAATGCGTTCGTCAGGCAGAGGATAATGATAATCGCTGATTCTAATATGTTTAGTTTCCATTTTCTATAATTGTATGACAAATGCCTTGAGAATGGCATAGAGATAGATCAGCATCAGCACACATGCCACGACATCGATATCGTCGAGACTATAACCTGTGCGTGAATACTGTGAGGAGATGTAAGTGGAGCGCGAGGAGATGCGGCTGTAGACGGTCGAAAAGAGCAGGTAAGACAGCGTGCCCACCAGCGCACCGAAAAGCAAGCCCACAACGATATCCGAGGGATAATGCTTAGCCAGATAGAGACGGGTGTAGCAATTGAGCAGCGACCAGGTGACCATCAGCCATGAAAAGAGCCTGTTGCGCACCAGCAGGCAGAAAAAGATGGCAATGCCAAAAGTATTGGAAGCATGTGCCGAGAAGAAGCTGTAGTCCATCCCACGAAGGTCGTTGACCACATCGACACGATACATATAGAGCGGATGATTGCCGGGGCGTGGTCTTGCCACTGCCGGTTTGACCAGTCCCTCGGTGACAAACTCGGTGACGAAAAAGCACAGCATACAGCAGCCTACAATCAGCAGGATCTGTGCCATCGACTCATTATTCTTGATGACCAAATAGAGCAAAGCCACATACAGCGGAATCCACGTCCCCCCCGAGGTGAGGGTGACAATCAGCCCGTCTAAAAACAGCGATTCACTGCCATTGAAGAAGGCGAGCAACTGACGGTCTAACTCCGCTAACGACTGGATGCTCATATCTTACCGGTTCAGATCTCTTCCAGTTTCTCATTCTGCATCCATCCCTCACGGCCGTCGGCCAGACTCACGCCGCTCCATCCCTTGATGGTGTTGTCGGTAATGCTCACTTTGGTGCCCTCATGCAGCACAAAGGCAGCCTCCGCATTGTCGGCAGGCGACTTCCTCACCTGTGCCGACGAAGAGATGACCACTGCCTCCCGCCGATTCTCCAACTGGCTTCGCTGCTGATAGGCGAAGAGGTTGGCGAACAGGAACAGGACGAAACACGCCAAAGCCCCGAAAAAGCCGATCTTGCGCAGCATGACAGCGTCGGCGAAGAGATAGACGAGCAGGAGTACGAGGGCCAGGATGATGCCAACGATGGCCAGGTATGCCCACCGGTCGACGCTGGTGAGGCTGACCAGCGAATGATACCAGGTGACAAAAAACATCTCCGACTCGGGAGCGATTTTGTCAATGGTCTTCGAGCGAGCCAACTGCAAGTTGAACCGAATGTCCTCATCGCCGGGCGAAAGCATCAAGGCACGCTCATAATTGATGATGGCACGGGTGATGTTGTCCGAGCGATAATAGGCATTGCCGAGATTATAATACAGGTCGGCGCTGACACCGCCCTTAAGCAGTTCCTCATAGTCTTTGATGGCCTGCTGGTAGTTGCCTTTCTTATATTCAGTGTCGGCATTCTCCTTGGTGATGGCCATCGCCGACACCGGCAACAGCAGTGCCATGAGCAGCACCACCATCCCTGCACGGCTCTTACGTTTTGATTTCATCGATTCCTCTATTTTCATGATGGCAGTCATGGCAGCCTCAAACGTCTTGTTCATATTGCCCTTGGCATCGCCCGGCGCATAACGCTCAAACTCACACTCGTCGAGCGCCTGAATGAATTTGGACACCGTCTGTTCATCGACGCCACGCCCTGCCAGCTGTTCACTGATATTCTCACGTGAGAGTTGCTCAACGGGCATATCGAGTTTGTCGCCCACATATCCCCAGAGGGCCCGCAGCACCTCGTCGTAGAAGGGGCCGTTCTCGCCATTGAGCATCAACTTGTTGGCCGTGCGCAGACGCTTGGTGGCCACCTTGCTGGCTTTCTTGCCACGCATCTTGCTGATATTGGCATTGTCGAGGGCACGTTTGCGGAACACCGCCAGCAACACCACAAACACGATGAGAGGCAGGAGTATCCACACCCAATAGACAGGAGAACCATAGAAGAACTCATTGGCCTTGCTGAGAGGCGCCTTGCCCGTCTTGATGGGGTGGATGTCCTTGTCCTTCATGTCTGTATAGTCAGAGACGGAGGCCGTGCCGTCACCCTGAAGCACTTTCACCTGGAAGGGCTGTGTCTTGAGTGTCTTGTAGGAGTCGGTGGAAGTGTCGTAATAGACAAACTCCACCTCGGGGATGGTATACTCGCCTTGGTTGCGGGGCACAGCCAGGAAGTCGTACACCATATTGCCCTCCACGCCATTGGCGGAGAGTTTGGTCTTGTCGGTCACCTTGGGGTCGTACTTGTCGAAGTCCTTGGGGAACTCCACGACAGGCTGTTTGAGCAATTTCAGGTTGCCCACGCCCCCTACGACCACACGGAGTGTCAGTGGGTCGCCCGCCTTGACCTCCTCCTTGTCTATCTGGGCAGAGATATTGAACCGACCCACACCTCCGGAGAAGTTGGCGGGTCTGTCAGGCAACGAGTCGACCTGTACGGTCAGTCCCGGAGCCTCTATCTCTCTCTTCACCTCCACGTAGCCAGAACCACCGTTGAAGAAAGCCTCAAAGGGGTCGATATTGTCGTTTTTCTGCACGACGATGCCCTTGAATGTGATACTGGGTATCTCCAGCCGGCCTGTCATCTGAGGATACATCACGTACTGGCTCCAGGTGACGGTGCGATAATTGCGGCCATTGACACGCTCGACATGGAAATTCTTCTGCTGCGGCAGTTGCACCTCCTGTGAGTGGAATCCGTTGAGGTCTGGCATTTTACCTTCGAGCTGGGTCAGTTCCACCAGTGTGTACACCTTATAGGTGAGCAAGATAGGCTCCTGCTCATGCACATGAGTCTTGTTGGCACTCACCCGTATGAAAAGGTCGCTGCTGCCGATTTGTGAGCCAGCCTTCTGTATGCGGGGCTGGTCGTCCTCATCCTGATGGAATGTGGTGCCTCCACCTCCTCCATGTCCTCCCGCCACGGTCACTTTGGCAGCGTCGGAGGTCAGAGTGGAGCCTCCCACCTTGATGTGTGCAGCGGGGATGTGGTAAGTGCCCGCTTTGCTGGCCATGAGCATATACGTATAGGTGATAGAAGACATACTCGATGCATGGCCATTGACGACGCTGTAGCTCTCCTGCTGCGACACGCTGGGGCCATAGGCCACCTCCAGACCGTCGGGCAGACTGCCGAGCTGTAATCTGCCACTCACGTCAGCGGTATTGACCGTGTAGGAAAGTCGGAACGTCTCCCCCACTGCCACACGTGCCGGCACGCTGACAGAGATTTTCTGTGCCTGCATGACAGCCGCCATCCATATCAATAATATAAATAAGGTATATCGTCTCATATCACTATTTGTTCAAATAAGTCCTAGTCCCATCATCACCAATTCTTATTCAGTCTGCGCCGCTGTGGCTGTTGCATGGCTTTCTGCAACCGTTGCTGCGTCTGCTTCTCCTGTTGCACCGCGGCGTCGAGCAGGCGTTCGGCGTTCTCCTTGCTCATCTGACTTTGCTGCTCTTGGTTTTGCTGGTCCTGCTTTTGCTGGTCTTGGTCCTGATTCTGGTTCTTATCTTTGTTTTGGTCTTTGTTCTGATCCTTGTTTTGATCTTTGTTTTGGTCTTTGTTGTCCTTGTTCTGGTCTTTGTTTTGATCCTGTTTTTGCTGCTGGTTCTTGTTCTGCTGCTGGTTCTTCAGCTGCCGCTTACACAATTCCAGGTTATAGCGCGTCTCATGATCGGCGGGGTTGTTGCGAAGCGCCTCTTTATACGCCTCGATGGCCTTGTCATACTGCTGGTGCATCTGCAAGATCACACCGATATTGTGATACGACATAGCCCGCCGTATCTTGTTGGTCTCCATCCTGCCAGCCGTCTCAAACTGCACGATGGCAGCCGAGTCTTTCTGCTGCTGCATCATCGCACACCCCATATTGTAGACCGCCTGACTGTTGTTCTCATTTTTCGACTGGGCTTTCTGATACTCCAGTTCGGCTTTGTCGAACACGCCTTTACGAAACAATTTGTTGCCAGAGCGCACATACTGACGGTCGGTCTGCGCCTGCACCGCCGTGGCTGCCATGAGCAGGATCAACAGCATCGCTGCCTTTTTCTTGCCAAAGAGCCGTATGCGCTTCGTCACAGGATTCTCACGCTCCATGAGGATGACTTCGAGCAGTAGCAACAGAAGCACGAGGATGCCCACCGCCTGAAACTGTTCATCATACTCGCTGTAGACGAGGGTGGAGACATCTCCTTTCTGCATCTTGGCGATCTCCTCGTCGAGCTTCTCCTGCGCCTCGCTGGTGTTGTCGACATGGATGTAGGTGCCACTGCCTGCTGCGGCAATCTCTTTGCACATCTCCTCATTGAGACGTGTCATCACCGTCTCGCCGGTATTGTCGGTGAGGTAGCTGCCGTCGGGCATGGGGATCGGTGCCCCTTTGGCGGAGCCCACCCCTAAGATAAACACCCTGAAGCCTTTCTCCTTGGCTGCCCGGGCTGCCTCAAGCGCCTGGCCCTCATGGTCTTCACCGTCAGTGATCAAGATGATGGCCTTGTCGGCTTTCTCATCGGGAGTGAAGCTGACCATGGCCATGCTGATGGCCGCGGCGATGTCGGTGCCCTGAGAAGCGATGAGCGAGGGAGAGATATTCTGCATGAACATCTTGGCCGACACATAGTCGGCCGTGATAGGCAGTTGCACGAAGGCGTCGCCGGCATAGACGATGAGTCCCACTTTGTCGTTGACAAATTTGTCGACCATGTTCTCCACTAAGAGTTTGCTTTTGGAGAGGCGCGAGGGCACCACATCCTCAGCGAGCATGGAGTTGGAGATATCCATGCAGATGATGGCCTCGATGCCCTGCCGTTTCTCACGACTGATACGCGTGCCCATCTGTGGGCGGGCCAGCATCACGATGAGCAGAGCCAGTGCAGCCTGGAGGAGCCAGAATTTCACCGCGGGGCGGTATTTCGACACGTCCTCCATCATATCTTTCACTAACGTGGCGTCGCCAAAGCGCCGTATCTTCCTCATCCTATTGCGATTGGACAGGAAGCGGACCAGTGCCATCAGCGGGATGATAAGCAGCAGCCAGAGATATATAGGGTTTTCAAATCTAAACATTTCTTTTTTGTTTTTTATGAAGAAGTGAAGGAGTCGAGGAGTTCAGACATGAGCTCTGTAGTGACTCTTTGATGGAGACAAGATGCAAGCATATGTAATGTCTGCATCACGGTATCCTTCTCAGCACCGTGTTGCGCAGCAATATTTCGAGCAGCAGCGCGATGATCGCCGCGATGGCAAAGGGTTGGTAAGCCTCGTAGCGTTTGCTGAATTTCTTGACGTCAAACTTCGTTTTCTCCAGTTTGTCGATGTCCTGGTAGATTTGCTTGAGTTCCGCCGTGTTGGTGGCCCGGTAGAAATTGCCGTTGGTCATGGCGGCGATCTCACGCAGCGTCTGGGTGTCGATCTCCACCGGCACATTGATATATTGCACGGTGTTGCCCACATTGACCGGATAGCGGGTCAGTTTGTTGTTGGTGCCCACAGCGATAGTGTAGACACGCACACCCAGTTTTTTGGCGATGGCGGCAGCTGTCTTGGGCGAGATGTCGCCACGGTTGTTGCTACCGTCAGTGAGCAATATCACCACCTTGCTCTTGGCCTTGCTATTCTCCAGACGACTGACGGCGCTTGCCAGACCCATACCGATGGCGGTGCCATCCTCTATCAGTCCCTTGGCGGCGATGTCGGTGCGCACGTTGTGCAGCAGGTTGAGCAGCGACTGGTGGTCGGTGGTCATCGGACATTGTGTGAATGCCTCGCCGGCGAAGATGGTCAGGCCGATGTTGTCATCAGGTCTTCCAGAGACGAACTCCGACGCCACATCCTTGGCCGCTTCCATGCGGTTGGGCCTCAGGTCCTCTGCCAACATACTGGTCGAGACGTCGATGGCGAGCATGATGTCGATGCCCTCGACGGTCTTGCTGCCCCAGGAGGTATGTGTCTGCGGCCTTGCCAGGATGATGACGATAAGGAAGAAGGTCAACAGCCGCAGCAACATGGGCAGATGGAGCAGCCTCACCCGCCAGCTCTTAGGTGCGAACTGGTAGGCGTAGGTGTCGCTCATGCGCATCGTAGGCTCCGTCTTCTTCCTGTAGAGGAAATACCACAGTATGTAGGGTATCGCCAGCAGGAGCAAAAGAAAATATTCTTTATTAGCAAATTCCATTTTCTTAATTCTTTTTTATCCTATCAGCAGGTAGACCTGCCAAAGCACGTAGATGAGGATGGCCACAGCAGCAGCGGAACAGACAGAGATGAGCGTGATGAGCACCTTGCGCGACCGGCGTGTGCGCTTGTCGCTCTCGGTGAGCGTAGGCTCTATCTTCTCGATGGTGGGCATGTCCTCACGTTTGGTGCTGTCGATGAAGTCGATGACACTGGCCAGGTTGCGGTCGTTCTCATTGGTCAGCACGGAGAATTTGGCAAATTTCACCAGGTCGGCAGTTTCCAGCAACTCGCGCAACTCTTCTATGGCTTTGGGGTCATCGTGCTGGCGCAGCCGCTCGATGATCTCGCCACTGGTCATCTCCATGGCGTTGAAGCCAAAGCGCTCTTCGAGATAGGTGCGCAGCGTGTCGGTGAGTTTGGTGTAATATGTCTTTTGGTCTTCCGACTGGGTGAGTCTCTCGGTCTTGATCTGCTCTATCTCTTTCATCGCCCTCTGATGGGGAAGCAGTTTTCTGACAAATCGGATGCGGGAGATGACTGGCTTGTTGTCGCGCAGCCGCAGATACAGATAGAATGACGCGAGGATGAGGAGCAGCATCAAGAGACTCAACCAGAACGAGGCGCTCCAGTCACTCCACAGGAAGGGATTGTCCTGCACCTCTTTGGGTGGGAAGAACTGATTGGGGTGCAAGGTGTCTACATCCAGTGTGATCACCTTGAGGGCCAAGCTCTTGCCCTGATACTCCTTGCCGCCCACCTTCACTTTCATCGGAGGCAGATAGTAGAGAGTGTCGTCAAACGAGGTGATGGTGTACTCGCGTGCCACACGCATCATCTGGTTGTCGAGTTTGACGGTATCGACATCTCTCGACTCCAGCACCTCTACGCCCTCCGTCAGAAAGGCATTGGGGCCATATTGTGGAAACATCGCCTGCTGCCCCTCTTTCATCGTCACGCTGACAGTGATGTGAGCCTGCTCGCCGATGAGTATCTGCACGCTGTCGATTCTGTTCTCAACTGTTACCTGAGCGCTGAGCCGCAACGACGTGAGCAGCAAGAGAATGATGATTTTGAAAGTTTTCATTTCAATCGATTTTTATGAACGCATGGAGAAGAGGAGCATCAGTGACTTCACATAGTCCTCACTGGTGGAGATGGAGATGTTGTCCACATTGCTCTTACTGAAGAGTTGTCGCAACTCCGCCTGCCGTCTCAGCCAATAGGCGGTGTGGGCTCGTCGCAGCTTTTTGCTGCTGGTGTCGACCACCATCTCATGTCCTGTCTCAGCGTCCTTTATTTTCATAAGTCCCACGTCGGGCAGTTCTTTTGCCCGCTGGTCGTAGATCTGTATGGCCACCACATCATGCTTGCGGTTGCAGATGGTCAGCTCGTTCTCAAACGATTTCCTGACGAAGAAGTCGCTCATCAGGAAAGCCGTGCACTTGCGCTTCATCACCCGTGTGAGAAACTCCACGGCCATGGCCACGTCGGTGCGCTTGCTCTCGGGCTTGAAGTCGAGCATCTCGCGTATGATGTAGAGGATGTGCTTGCGCCCTTTTTTAGGTGGGATATATTTCTCTATCCTGTCGGAGAAGAACACCACGCCGATCTTGTCGTTGTTTTGTATGGCACTGAACGCCAGCGTGGCGGCAATCTCCGCCTCCATGTCGCGCTTGGTCTGTCTTACGGTACCGAAATCAAGGGAGCCGCTAACGTCGACCAGAAGCATCACGGTGAGCTCACGCTCTTCCTCAAACACCTTGACGTAGGGTTTGTGAAAACGTGCCGTCACGTTCCAGTCAATGTCGCGCACATCATCCCCATACTGATACTCTCGCACCTCTGAGAAAGCCATACCACGCCCCTTGAAAGCGGAGTGGTACTGGCCTGCAAAGATGTTCTGGCTCAGTCCACGGGTTTTGATCTCGATCTTGCGGACCTTTTTCAGCAACTCCGAAGTATCCATTAAGGAACCTCCACTTTATTGATGATATTACTTACAATCTCCTCACTGGTGATATTGCCAGCCTCAGCCTCGTAAGAGAGACCGATACGGTGGCGCAGCACGTCGTGTGCCACAGCCCTCACGTCCTCAGGCACCACATAGCCACGGCGCTTGATGAAGGCATAAGCCCTGGCTGCCTTGGCGAGACTGATACTGGCACGCGGTGAACCACCGAATGTGATGTAGTCGCGCATCTGGGGCAGTCCGTAGCGGTCGGGATAACGTGTGGCGAACACGATGTCGGCGATGTACTGCTCTATCTTCTCGTCGATATACACCTGGCGCACCACGGCGCGGGCGTCGACAATTTCCTGTGCAGTGGTCACCGGTGTCACGGTGGGCAGACTGCTGTGCAGATTTTCACGGATGATGAGACGCTCCTCCTGCAAGGTGGGATAGTCGATGACGGCTTTGAGCATAAAACGGTCGACCTGTGCCTCTGGCAACTGGTAGGTGCCTTCCTGTTCGATGGGGTTCTGTGTGGCCATCACCAGGAAGGGGTCGGGCAATGCGAAAGTATTGTCACCGATAGTGACCTGATGCTCCTGCATGGCCTCCAGCAGTGCGCTCTGCACCTTGGCTGGGGCGCGGTTGATCTCGTCTGCCAGCACGAAGTTGGCAAACACGGGACCTTTCTTCACCTGGAAGATTTCTTCCTTCTGTGAGTAGATCATGGTGCCGACGACATCGGCAGGCAGCAAGTCGGGCGTAAACTGTATGCGGCTGTATTTAGCATCGATAAGCTGTGCCAGGGTTTTGATGGCCAAGGTCTTTGCCAGTCCCGGTACGCCTTCGAGCAATATATGTCCATCGCTCAGCAGTCCGATGAGCAATGTGTCAATGAGGTGTTTCTGACCCACGATGACTCGGTCCATACCCATCGTGAGGTTGGAGACGAATGCACTCTGTTGTTCAATCCGGATGTTCAATTCTCGGATGTCAATAGCTTCTGCCATAATTTATCTGTATTTTTATTGATTGAGTTTCTATAAATATACATCGCCGGGAACCTTTTCGGGCCGCCCCGTCAAATCAGTGGCAAAAATACAACTTTCAGCACTTTTATCCGAAAAATACAGTCTAAATAATATTAAAAAAGATTCCTAAAACTTACATTTTAAGAATCTTTACCAATTGCCTTCAAAAAGATGCGGTGAAAAGCCATGTGGAGGGTTGCAAAAGGCCTTATCAGACGTATTCTTCCTCCACTTTTTTAGGAAGCCGATCCTTCAAAAAGGTCAGAAATGACTGCAGCGCACGTGTCGTGGCAGTGGCTAGGTTGATGTCTCTTCCCTGGTCCTCTTCCAGCTTCAGCGTCTGGATATCATCGGCAGTACCCCATGCCAACCAGATGGTGCCCACGGGTATCTCTTTGGTGCCACCGCCAGGACCGGCGATGCCTGTAGCCGAGATGGCAAAATCGACGTTGAGCGTCTTAACTGCGCCTTGCACCATCTCTCGTGCCACTTCCTCACAGACAGCGGTCTGCTCTTCGAGCACATCATGGCTCACGCCAAGCAGCCGCTCTTTCACCTCGTTGGTGTATGAGACGATGGCTCCTTTGAAATATTCTGAAGCACCGGGGGTGGCGATGACGGCCTCGGCGATACGGCCGCCCGTACAACTCTCTGCAGTGCCTAGTGTCTTGCCTGACTCGTAGAGTAATGTCTGGATCTCACGGCTTAAAATCTTATTTTCTAATTCCATATTTTGAGGGTTTTTTGAGGGTTTTTTGAGGGTTTTTTGAGGGTTTTCCTAGATGGGGCTAGATGGTCTAGATTTTCTAGATAGTCTAGATGGTCTAGATAGTCTAGATGGGCTAGATTTTCTAGATAGTCTAGATGGTCTAGATTTTCTAGATGGTCTAGATTTTCTAGATCTAGAGGGGAGGTGTCAGGGCACACTATCAAATGTCACTTTCGAGTAGGCCGGCACATCGATGGAGCAGAAGTCACCGTCAAGATATTTGTAGTATCCTGTCAGGCCTATCATGGCGGCATTGTCGGTCGTGTAACTGAATTTGGGGATGTAGACCGTCCATCCATAACGGCGGGCATGATCGTGAAAAGCCTGACGCAAACCATTGTTGGCAGACACGCCTCCTGCCACCGCCACATGCTTGATGCGAGTCTGTTTGACGGCCAGACGGAGCTTTTTCATCAGAATATCGACGATGGTATACTCCAAACTGGCGGCAAGGTCTTCCTTGTGGTGCTCCACGAAGTCGGGGTCTTCAGCCACCCACTCTCTCAGATGATACAAGAAAGAGGTTTTCAGGCCGCTGAAACTGTAGTCGAGACCGGGGATATGAGGTTCGGAGAACTGATAAGCACGGGGATTGCCCTGACGTGCCAGCCGGTCGATAATCGGGCCGCCGGGGTAGCCCAGTCCCATCACCTTGCTGCACTTGTCGATGGCCTCGCCGGCAGCGTCGTCGATGGTCTGACCCAGCACCTGCATGTCGTTATAGGCATTGACCTGCACGATCTGCGAGTTGCCGCCACTGACAAGCAGACAAAGGAACGGCATAGGCGGTGCTGACTGGTCGTCATCGCTTTCTTTGATGAAATGTGCCATCACATGACCCTGCAGATGGTTGACATCTATCAGGGGGATGCCCAAAGCCCTGGCAAAGCCTTTGGCGAAACTCACTCCCACCAAAAGCGACCCCATCAGTCCTGGGCCACGGGTGAAAGCCACGGCAGAGAGCATCTCCCGGGTGATACCGGCCCGCTTGATGGCCTGGTCGACCACGGGCACCACATTCTGCTGATGAGCCCTCGACGCTAGTTCTGGCACCACTCCACCATAGTCACGATGCACATCCTGCGACGCGGTGACGTTGCTCAGCAAGACCCCGTCGCGGAGTACTGCCGCCGACGTGTCGTCGCAACTGCTCTCTATACCTAATATATAAATATTTTTCTTCATGCTCAATATGTCAAAATCTCCACGCCATGCTCCGTCATCACGAAGGTATGCTCCCACTGTGCGCTGGGCAGTTCATCGTCAGAGATCACCTCCCATCCAAAGGGGTCGTCAGAGTCGATGAAGACTCTCCATGTGCCCATATTCACCATCGGCTCGATGGTAAACACCATGCCTGGCACGAGCAACATACCCGTACCTTTGCGTCCGAAGTGGCACACATCTGGCTTCTCATGAAACTTCAGTCCCACGCCATGTCCGCAAAGGTCGCGCACGATGCCATAATGATATTTGTCGGCATGTTTCTGAATGGCATTGCCTATATCGCCTACGAAACAATAGGGTTTGGCCGCCTCGGCACCTATCTCAAGGCACTCTTTGGCCACTCTCACCAGTTGCTCTTTCTCTGGCGTGGTCTTGCCGATGATAAACATGCGGGAGGCGTCGGAATAATAGCCGTCAAGAATGGTGGTGAAGTCCACATTGATGATGTCGCCTTCTTCCAGCACATCCTCCTCTTTGGGTATGCCATGGCAGACCACCTCGTTGATGCTGGTGCACACACTCTTGGGGAACCCCTCATAGTTGAGACAGGCCGGGATGGCGCCATGGGCTTCGCAATAGTCGGTGCAGATCTTGTCTATCTCCAGGGTGTTCATCCCTGCATGTATCTGCCGTGCCACCTCATCGAGCACGCCTGTGTTGACCACTCCGCTTCGACGGATACCCTCTATCTCCTCAGGGGTCCGAATCAGATCACGGGTAGGCACTTCCTTGCCTTTGTTTTCCCAGTACATGATTTTCTTGTCCATCTCTGTGAGCGGAACTCCGGGAAGGGGGAGCCAGTTTCTTCGTTTGTTTCTTTTAAACATGATTTCGTTGTTCTATTTGATTTGCAAAGCACCTCTGCAAATAGCCTGCAAAATTACTACTTTTTTTTGAGTCCTGCAAAACACGAATAGGATAAACTTCTTTTTCTGCCTTTTCATCTCTCCTTTATGCCTGCAATTACCCTTTCAGACACTGCAATTTGTCTTTCTGACCCTGCAATTTGTCTTATCTATTGGATGGAAACGCAGAAAATCTTATTTTTGCATTGAAAAATGTACCCGCCTATGAGGAGTTGATCGTCAAAGATCACTAAACACAGACTTTTCCGAATTCCTCAACGTCTACTAATCATTCAAGCCAACACACAATTTTAATTCATTAAATAACATGAAAAAGGTATCTTTATTGTTTGCCCTGCTATGCACATTCGCACTAGGGGCATTTGCACAAGATGGTAGTTGGGATAACTTTCGCGACACCTCATGGGGGACGAACTATGATGAAGTAGAGTCGTTCACCATCGAAAACTCAGCACAACTGGCACAGTTAGCCTACATGGTAAACCACCCCTTTGGATTCTCCCAGTGTAGGATGGGACTATTCGTTCATCCTGTCAGACAATACTGCCAGCCAAAAACCATCACCTGGCTATGCATTGATAACGATTGGTCAGGAAGACCTCATGATCACCTACTATTCCGAGGGGGTATTCCATGGTGAAGGAACAGAAGAGCAGCCCTACCTTATCAACTCTGTGGAAGACCTGAACATGTTGTCTAAACTCAGCAACGGATTCCTGGAGATGAACTATGACGGCTGTTACTTCAAACTTACCGCCGACCTCGAATACGACGGCCCGGAAAACAACTTCATGCCAATATCTTATAAATTCACAAATAAAACTAACTTATCCCCTCAATTCGAGCGATACTTCGGCGGTCATTTCGACGGTGACGGACACACCATCAGTGGCATCAACGTAGTCAGCACAGGCGCTTACGATAACGACGAGGTGACAGTAGGACTATTTGCTCTAGCCAAAAATGCAACTATAAAGAATCTGACCATAGCCAACAGTTCCTTTTTATCAAAAGGTTGTGATAATGTTGCCCTATTTTGCATCTTTATCACAAAAAAATGGAGAAAAACAAACATTATTTGTAATTTTATCGCTTGATCTGCGACTAATAGGGCAAACGATGGAGTAAAACATGAACACGAAACAATTAGAGAACGACTTCTTGAAGCTGATTGAGGCACAGAAACGTGTCATCTACAAAGTATGCTACGTCTACGCCAATGATCAGGAAGAGCTGAATGATCTGTTCCAAGAGGTGGTGCTGAATCTTTGGAAGAGTTTCCCTCGCTATCGGGGAGATAGTCAACTCTCCACATGGGTCTACCGCATCTCTATGAACACCTGCATCACTTTTCTGAGACGTTCCAGCAGCCGTCCGAGCACCATCCCCATCACATCGGATGTGATAGGACAGTTTGCTGCCGAGGAAGGAAAAACTAATCAGCTCAAGGAGCTTTACTCGCTCATCAATCAACTAGGGAAAATGGAGCGCGCACTGATCCTCCTTTGGTTGGAAGAGCGAAGTTATCAGGAGATGGCAGATATCTTAGGTATCTCCAAAAACAACGTAGGTGTGAAACTCAATCGTGTCAAAGAGAAACTAAAGAAAATGTCTAACAGTTAAAAAAAACAAGAAACATGGAACTTGACGAATTAAAAGCCAACTGGAACCTTCTCAACGACCGCCTGGCAGCAAGTGAAGTAGTGAATCTGCGTCTGGTGAAGGAGATGATCACACAGAAAACCAAATCGGCATATGACCATATTGTAGGACAGAACATCTATTCTTTCGTGATCAACATGCTCATCATCTGCGTGGTATTCCCGTACGTCTATATGAACACCCCCATCCGTACCGCCTCATTTGCCATCGTCGAGGGTGTCATGGTGACAGGCCTGATTCCCATCATTTGGAAACTCTTCCTATTGTCGAGATTCGATCTGGGCAGCAAAAGTTGTAACCAACTCAGTCGGACAGTGCTTACTTACAAGAAGATCTGCCATCACGAGATGACATGGACAATCGCCGCTGTATGTCTGGCGATAGTGGCCTTCTATATCTTAGAACTCGGATTCAACACTGAGGCTGGCTATGTGCTTGGCACGAAACTCATATTGCCGTTAGGACTCTCATTGATGACCTTCGCCCTGGGATTTGTCTTGGCTAAGTGGCAGCTCCGCCGCCATGCTCAGCAATTGCGGGAAATCGAGCGAGGCCTTGAGGAATTAAAAGAATTTGAAGACTAACTTTAAAAAAATAAAGCCATGAGATATAGACTTTTTATCGGAATCATCTTTGTAGTGGCCAGCCTGCTCAAACTGGCAGCGATGTGGAACATCTTGCCGATCAGTTGGCTCAGCAGAGTGTCAGAAGAGCCTTGGGCACAGTATTTCTCTATTTTCATCCTCATCTATGTGGGCGTTTGCCTCATTTACGAGGAACTGAAAGCCAACAAGAAAAACCCATGATTTCAGACGAATCCAAAAAGAGGCGCAAAGTCGTAAGACAAATGCGCCTCTTTTCATGTTGATTACTACTTTTTTTGTATATTTGTGCCGTGATGTGGAGCGATATGCCCACTGACTCCAATAACGCTACAAATATGGACATAAAAAAGACCTCAAGGGTGGCAAGCATAGATGCGATGCGCGCCCTGACCATGATGCTGATGCTGTTTGTCAATGACATACCCAGTCTGAAGGGAGTGCCACATTGGCTTTTCCATGCCGCCGCTGATGAGGACATGCTGGGATTCTCCGACACCATTTTCCCTGCTTTTCTTTTCTGTGTGGGTATGTCTGTACCTTTTGCCATCGACAACCGTCTGAAAAGAGGCGACACCCCATTCAGCGTACTGAGCCATATCCTCTGGCGCAGTTTTGCACTCATCGTGATGGGACTCTTCACCCTCAATGTGGGCACCTGCTCCAGCTGTATGTCATACCTTTCCTTTTCGTTGCTCATGATAGCCGGTTTTTTCCTGATATGGCTGGATTATCATGCTACTGCATTGAGGGGGAATCATGTGCTCATCCACATCCTCAAAGCCATCGGTATCATTATACTGGTAGGCATCATCGTGTGGTGTGACATTTCAGGACAGCATTTTGAGTTTGGGTGGTGGGGCATCCTCGGCCTCATCGGATGGAGTTATCTCGTCACTTCCCTTGCCTATCTCATCTGCCGCCGAGAAACGAAATGGGTCATCGTGGCTGCCATCCTTTCTATACTTCTCTGTATGCTCAACAGCAGTAGTCTGATACCTTATGACTGGTTTGCACGAAATATCATCTTGCCATTCATGCCTGGCGGATGGTCTGGCCATGCGCTCTGTATGGCTGGGCTCGCAGCCTCTTTGATTATGAGGCATTTCAAGAAAAAGGAAGCCCATGGACGCCTCATCGTGGTATTTTTAGCCATCGCCGTCTTGATGCTCGTGGCTGGCATTCTCTCTCATCCTTACTGGATCATCTCCAAGATTCAAGGTACGCCGACATGGATCTTCTTCTGCCTTGCCATCTACTTCCCGCTGATGGCCATCTTCTACTGGCTCTTTGACATTCAAGGGCACCTTTCATGGACATGGCTGATTGCCCCTGCCGGTTCTGCCACGCTCACTTGCTACCTATTGCCCTATGTTTGGTATCCCGTTCAATACACTACAGGCCTTCATCTGCCCGAAGGCTGGTGGTATGGTGTGACTGGCATCATCATCTCCTTGATTTACTCACTCATCATCATCCAGATAGTGAGATGGATGAAGCGTGCAGGCATCGTAGTCAAGCTGTAGGGCATTACAAAATGACCAGGAATCATGGTCAGTGGAGGAGAAAAAAACTAGTGCATGGAAAAGAAAAAGCTTCATACGACAAAGGCAGCCTCTTGATGAGACTGCCTTTGTCGTATATGTACCGCATTTGCTTGACTTAGCGGGTGTTAGACAAGTGAAGCTTGCGAAAGTTGCGTTGACTTATTCAAAATACTCGATGGTACGTGGGGTGTCCATGGTCTGGCCCATCACAGAGGTCTTGCGGCTGATCCAGTTGCCCTTGTCATCATATTTATAGTCAGAATACTCTATGGTCATATCTTGACCCATCATGTTCATTGACTGCTTGACCAACTCACCCTTATCGTTGTAAGTGAAGTTCACCGGCATCTCCTGATCCATGATGTTGGTCGTCTGCTTCTTGACTTTGCCATTTTCCCAAACGTAGTTGACTTTAAAGGTCATCCCTTGTGCTTCATTTTCTGCAGATTTCAGGAAGCCGTTCTCATCGTAAACTGCATTCTTCAAGTTTTCCTGCTTGCCCTCCTGAGTGAAGGTAACCTTCTGTGTCTGACCCATCATGGAGGTGGTGATTGATTTAACCGCACCTTTTGCGTCATTGGCTTCCACGTCATGATACTGGGTTTGTGCTTGCAGTGCGAATGGTACTATCATCAGCACCATCATCAACAATGTTTTTTTCATGTCCTTTTTGTTTAGTTAATAATAATTATGGTTGTCAGTTTTATTGCCGGATGTCCGACATTTTTTAGACGAAATGAAATGGTGAAAGTTTAATGACAAAAGCATAAAACTTTTACTTTTACGTTCCTATCATAAATGATGACACCGACAACACATCACCCTCACCGAAGAGCGAAGGGCGAAGAGCGAATAGCGAAGGGCTACAAATCAATGGACAATATGCTGAACAGTTGCTGCGTCCAGTCAGCGCCGTTTTCGGGGCAGAGCGTCTGGATGCCGAGCCGACTGGCGGCGGCCACATTGCGAGGTCCATCATCCAGGAAGAGGGCTTCTTCAGGCTGGAGGTGCTGATCTTCGAGCACCCTTCTGAAGAACCGTTCGTCGGGTTTCATCACTCCCATCTGATAGCTCAGGTAGACGGCATCAAAATAGGCTTCGACAGGATGACCTTTTCCATCGAAGTCGGGGCTGGATGCCCAGTGCATCATAAAGGGATTGGTATTCGACAACAGGATGAGCCGGTAGCCCTCCTTCCGGAGCCTGACCAATGCGTCGAGATTGCGTTGGGGCAGTTCTTTGCGATAACCGAGCCATGCGTCGAGGCAGTCATTGTATGTCAGTGTGCGATGACACAGTTGGCTCAGTTCTGCGATGAACTCCTCAGCCGTGAGGAGACCTCGCTCGAGTTGGCCGAAAATGCCACCTTGTGTATAGGGATCCAGTCTTTGTGCGGCATCTTCCAACCCAAGCCGTCTGAATTTCTCCACCGCCTGAGGATGATCAAGTGTGACCACCACGCCCCCAAAATCAAAAATAATCGCCTTGGGGTGTGACGCGTTTTTCTTAGAATCCTCTAACTCATCTTCAAAAAGTGAGAGTTTGCGCTTGCGGGCTTCCTCGATGGTGAGGAGTTGTTGCTGCTCCTTGTTATACTCGTCGCGCAGGTGGGAGTAGTCCTGATTAAGTTGAGAGTGGAGTATGGTTTTCTCCTGTGCATCCATGAGTCGGGCTGCCATGAGCGCGTTTTGAGATGCATCTTTCATCCAGACCACCGGTCCGCCATAGACAGGGGCTATTTTCAGGGCCACATGCAGTTCGCTGGTGGTGGCACCGCCTATCATGATGGGGATGTTGAGTTGGGCGCGACGCAATTCCTCCGCCACATGTACCATCTCCTCCAGACTCGGTGTGATCAGTCCGCTCAAGCCTATCAAGTCCACGTTCTCCTCTTTGGCCTTCCTCACGATCTGCTCTGCAGGCACCATCACACCCATGTCGATGACCTCATAGTTGTTGCATGCCATGATAACCGACACGATGTTTTTCCCGATGTCATGCACATCACCCTTGACTGTGGCCAAGAGGATTTTCCCTGCATGACGTGCGTTGCCCTCGCGCTCCGCCTCGATATGCGGTTGTAGTATCTCCACGGCCTGCTTCATCGTCCGAGCCGTTTTGACCACCTGCGGCAAGAACATTTTGCCACTGCCAAACAATTCCCCCACCAAGTTCATGCCTGCCATCAGAGGGCCCTCAATGATATTGACCGCATGCGGATACTTCTCCAGCGCCTCTGCAAGGTCCTGCTCCAGGTAGTCGCCAATGCCTTTTCGCAGTGCATACACCAGACGGTCGTCGACGGGTTCCTGACGCCATGCCTCGACAGCTACGGGTGCCACAGTCTGTCCTCCTGTTGCAAGCTGCGCCTTGGCAGCCTCCTCTTGTTCCTTCAGTCTATTGGCCAGTTCCACCAAACATGCCGAAGCCCCTGGATGGCGGTTGAGAATCACATCCTCAATGACTTGCAATTGCTCTTGCGGTATATCCTGATAGGTGACTTTAGAGGCAGGATTGACAATGCCGAAATCCATCCCAGCAGCGATGGCATGATAGAGGAACACGGCGTGCATGGCCTCGCGTATATAGTTGTTGCCACGGAAAGAGAACGACAGGTTGCTCACACCGCCACTGACATGGGCACCCGGCAGATTTTGCCGTATCCATGCACAGGCACGGATGAAGTCAGCCGCATAGGCATCGTGCTCCTCCATGCCCGTAGCCACCGCGAGGATATTGGGGTCAAAGATGATGTCCAACGGAGACATCCCTACCCTATTGACCAAGATATCGTAGGCCCTGCGTGCGATTTCTATACGCCGCTCATAAGAAGTGGCCTGTCCCTGTTCGTCAAAACACATCACCACGACAGCGGCACCAAAACGTTGCACCGTACGGGCATGACTGACGAAAACCTCCTCCCCCTCCTTGAGAGAGATGGAGTTGACGATGCATTTTCCCTGCACACATTTCAGGGCGGCGGTGACCACCTCCCAGTCGGAGGAGTCAATCATCACCGGCACGCTGGCGATGTCGGGTTCTGAGGCTATCATATTGAGAAACCTCACCATCTCACCGCGCGCGTCGAGCAAGGCATCGTCCATATTGATATCGATGACGAGGGCCCCGTCGGCCACCTGCTTGCGTGCGATGCTGATGGCCTCGTCGTATTTCCGCTCTTTGATCAGACGCAGGAACTTGCGCGAGCCAGCCACATTGCACCGTTCACCCACATTGACAAAATGCACCTCCGGTGTGACATGAAGCGCCTCCAGCCCGCTCAGCTGCATCACCTGGGGAGCCTCAGGCACCACACGGGTGGCTTTTCCCTGGGCGGCCTCGGCAAAGAGGCGGATGAAATGCTCATCTGTGCCACAGCAGCCGCCTATGATATTGACCAGCCCTTCGTCGATAAACTCGGCGATGCGTGGAGCCATGCTCTCCGCCGTCTCATCATAGAGCCCCATCGAGTTGGGCAGCCCCGCATTGGGATAAGCAGACACATAATACGGAGCCTTTTCTGACAGTTCTTTCAGGAAAGGCTTCATCTGCAGGGCACCAAACGAGCAGTTGAGTCCCACGGAGAACACCGGGTAACTGCTAATGCTGGCAAGAAACGCATCGAGCGTCTGTCCGCTCAGCGTGCGTCCAGCCAGGTCGCTGATAGTGACAGAGAGCATGAGGGGCAACGCCTTCTCCCGCTGACTGAAGACAGCAAGGGCTGCGTCCATGGCAGCCTTGGCATTGAGTGTGTCGAAGATGGTCTCAATGAGAAGAGCATCGACACCCCCTTCCACCAGGGCGTCTATCTGTTCGGCATAGGCGTCGTAGAGTTGGTCATAGGTGACAGCACGGGCGGCAGGGTCGCTCACATCCGGGCTCATCGAGCACGACTTGTTGGTGGGTCCCACAGAGCCACAGACAAAGCGTGGGTGGTCGGGAGTGCTATACTGGTCGGCCGCCTCACGTGCGATGCGTGCCCCCTCCAGGGCCAGGCGTCTGCTGTATTCTTCTAGATGATAGTCAGCCTGTGAGATGCGTTGCGAACTGAACGTATTGGTCGTGATGATGTCGGCACCCGCCTCTAAGTAACAGCGGTGTATCTGCCCGATCACATCAGGCCGGGTGATGTTGAGCACATCGTTGTTGCCCATGAGCACCTCATGGTGACGCAGCAACGCATATCCATGAAAATCTGACTCACACAGTCCAAAACGCTGGATGCGTGTACCCATGGCGCCGTCGAGTATCATGACGCGCCGTTTGATTGCCTCTTGGAGTGTCACTTGGAAAAAAATTAGAAATTCTTAAATGCGCGGTCCATCTCACGGCGGTCTTCCTTGTCCTTGAGCGACTGTCGCTTGTCATACATCTTCTTACCTTTCGCCAGGGCGATATCCACTTTGGCACGGCCTTTCTCATCGATAAACACCAATGTGGGGATGATGGTATAGCCCACCTGCTTCAGTGCCTCCTGCAAGCGATAGATCTCCCGCCGCGTCAACAGCAGCTTACGGTCACGCTTCGACTCATGATTGGAATAAGAGCCATAAAAATACGGGGAGACGTTCATGCCCTTCAGCCACATTTCCCCATTGATAATCACACAATAGGCGTCCACCAGCGAGGCCTTGCCCAGCCGTATGGACTTGATCTCGGTGCCGGTCAGCACTATGCCAGCCATATAAGTGTCTACAAAAAAGTACTCAAATGAGGCTTTCTTGTTGCGAATCTGCACCGGACTCTTCTTTCTTATCTCTTGTTCTTCCTTATTCATCTTTCTTGATTTGAGCAAACTGGTCGATATGCTCATCCACGTAGTAAGCCACGGCACTGGTCCATGCCTCCTCGTTCTCTACAAACTCATCATCAAAATCGTCAAACTGCGGCATGCGCTCAAACAGTGCCATGAACTCCTCGTCACTGCACTCACGTTCTATCTCCTCATGATAGACGTTGTAGAGTTTGCGCACCTTGTTGATCACCTTGGCCAACTCATCGATGCCCCACATCCGCATCATCTTGGCAAACGGGTTGCGGAAGATGAAAGCGCCGTAGCCATTGTGAATGAGCTGCACGAAGCCGCCATCCATCACCTCGTCGCGTAAAATGTTGTAAGCCAGCAGCGTCACCTGGTCGGCATTGAGCGAAGACATGGTCTCTGCGGTCAGTTCTCCGCCGATGGCGTCGTAGATGGCTTTGACAAAGACATCGACAAAGGCATCCATGCCCTGCTCTGCTGC
This sequence comes from uncultured Prevotellaceae bacterium, assembly GCA_902780635.1. Taxonomy (GTDB): domain Bacteria; phylum Bacteroidota; class Bacteroidia; order Bacteroidales; family Bacteroidaceae; genus Prevotella. The sequence goes on along the minus strand of CACZGH010000027.1, from coordinate 23,184 downwards.
GGCCATCACATCCTGCTCCGTTATTATCACCTCTTTCTTCATAAATGCAATATTAAGTTTGCAAAGTTACAACAAAAAACAAAATATCCGCCAAAAGGAGATAAAAATAGTGTTGCGTGTAAGAAAAAGGCCGTCATATTTTGGCTTTTTCAGTGATTTTATTATCTTTGCAAACTGATAGTATGACATACACATCTATTTACATACATAAACAATAACGAAAATGACTTATTCAAACGAAGTCAACAACATGTGTGTTGTTGCAAAAGGTCCTCATCACGGACCAGCCCCAATACCTGAAGAGGGCAAATGGATTCAGGCAAAAGAGATTAAAGACATCTCTGGTTACACGCACGGCATCGGATGGTGCGCTCCTCAGCAGGGCGCCTGCAAGCTGTCTCTCAACATCAAAGACGGCATCATCCAGGAGTGCCTCGTCGAGACCATCGGCTGCACGGGTATGACCCACTCCGCCGCCATGGCTTCTGAGATTCTCCCCGGCAAGACCATCCTTGAGGCGCTCAACACCGACCTGGTGTGCGACGCTATCAACACTGCCATGAGAGAGCTTTTCCTGCAAGTGGTCTACGGCCGCACCCAGAGCGCCTTCTCAGAGGGAGGCCTCGTCATCGGAGCCGGCCTTGAGGACCTGGGCAAGGGTCTGCGCAGCCAGACGGGTACCCTCTACGGCACAGTGGCCAAAGGCACCCGCTATCTGGAACTCACCGAGGGCTATATCACCAAGCAGTTCCTCGACAAAGACAGCCAGGTGTGCGGCTACGAGTATGTACACTTAGGCAAGCTGATGGAAGCCATCAAGGGTGGCATGGACGCCAATGAGGCTGTGAAGAAATTCACAGGCCGCTATGGTCGCACCACCGCCGAGCAGGGCGTTGTTAAAGCTATTGACCCACGTAAAGAATAAAGGAGGACGAAGAAATGATAAGAGAAGTGAAATTCGAGAGTCAAGAGCGCCGCATCGACCAAGTGATCGCCGCTCTCAACGCCAACGGCATCAAAGATATCGAGGAAGCCAACCAGATCTGCGAGAGCATCGGTGTGGATCCCTATCAGATTTGTGAGGACACTCAGGGTATCTGCTTTGAGAATGCCAAGTGGGCCTACGTTTGTGGTGCCGCCATCGCCATCAAAAAAGGTGTGAAAAACGCCGCCGACGCTGCCGAGGCTATCGGTATCGGTCTGCAGAGTTTCTGCATCCCCGGTTCTGTTGCCGACGACCGCAAAGTGGGTATCGGCCATGGCAACCTGGCAGCCCGTCTGCTCCGTGAGGAGACCGAGTGCTTCGCCTTCCTCGCCGGCCACGAGTCATTCGCAGCTGCTGAGGGTGCCATCAAGATCGCAGAGATGGCCAACAAAGTGCGCCAGAAGCCACTCCGCACCATCCTCAACGGTCTGGGCAAAGACGCCGCTATGATCATCAGCCGCATCAATGGTTTCACCTATGTGCAGACCAAGTTTGACTACTACTCTGGCAAGCTCGACATCGTGAAGGAGATTCCTTATAGCGATGGTCCACGCGCCAAGGTGAGATGCTACGGTGCTGACGACGTACGCGAAGGTGTAGCTATCCTGTGGAACGAGAATGTGGATGTCTCCATCACTGGTAACTCCACCAACCCCACCCGCTTCCAGCACCCAGTGGCTGGCACCTACAAGAAAGAGCGCGTGCTGGCTGGCAAGCCCTACTTCTCAGTAGCTTCTGGTGGTGGCACAGGCCGCACACTCCACCCAGACAACATGGCCGCTGGTCCCGCCTCCTATGGTATGACCGACACTCTGGGCCGTATGCACTCCGACGCACAGTTTGCAGGTTCCTCCTCCGTGCCCGCTCACGTAGAGATGATGGGATTCCTCGGCATGGGTAACAACCCAATGGTGGGTGCCACCGTGGCTGTAGCCGTCACTGTAGACATGGCTCTGAATAAGAAATAAGAAGACCATTCACACAACAAGCCTCCCGCGTCATTGTCGCGCGGGAGGCTTTTCTGATGATTCCCCCAAAACCTATACGAGATGAGAAAAACGACATATGGCATTCTCGCCTGTCTGCTGACCCTCCTTGATCTGCCTGTCATGGCGCAGCGGCATGAGATTTTCAACGAGCGCATCGCCACCATCCAGGTAGTGGCGGGCGACGACTGGCTTTCCCCGCCAGTCACCCGTCTGTATGGCGACCCCATCCATATAGGATTTGACGACCTGACCCACGAGTACCACCGCTACACCTACCGCATCGAACATTGTGAGGCTGACTGGACGAAGAGCGAGGACCTCTTTGAGAGCGACTATATCGACGGCTTCATAGAGGGCAACACGATAGATGACATAGAGGAGTCGCTCAACACCAACCTGCTCTACACCCACTATCGGCTGACCATCCCCAACCAGCACTGCCGTCTGAAGATGAGTGGCAACTACCGCCTCACGGTCTATGACGACAACAACGACGACGAGCCGATGTTCGCCGTCTGCTTCATGGTGGTAGAGCCGAAGATGAGTATCTCGATGACCGTCGACACCAACACCGACATCGATGTCAACAAGTCGCACCAACAGGTGTCAATGGATGTGGCCTACAACGGGATGAGCGTCATCAATCCCTCCAGCCAGATCAAGACGGTGGTGATGCAAAACGGCCGTTGGGACAATGCGGTCGTCAACGTGGAACCGCAGTTTACGAAGAGTGACGGACTGCGCTGGAGCCACAACAAAGCCCTGATTTTCGACGCAGGCAACGAATACCACAAATTTGAGGTACTCGACACCGACCACCCCACCCTTGGCATCGACAAGATGAGATGGGACGGACAACTGTTTCACGCATATGTCTTCCCCGATGAGCCCCGCCCCAACTATCTCTACGATGAGGACGCCAACGGCTCATTCTATATCCGCAACAGCGACAATATCGAGAACGACCGCATCTCCGACTACGTGACAGTACACTTCCAACTGCTCTGCCCAGAGCGCTTAGACGGAGACGTGTATCTCAACGGCGTATGGACCAACGACCAGTTTCTGCCGCAGTATCTGATGGAATATGACGAAGAGAGCAAATCCTATCAAGCCGAAGTGCTGTTGAAAATGGGATACTATTCCTATCAGTATCTTTTGCTCGACGCTGACGGATACACGCAAGTCATGCCCACAGAGGGCAATTTCTTTCAGACAGAAAACAAATATCAGGTTCTGGTCTACTACCGTGAGCCAGGAGGCCGCACCGACCTACTTGTTGGCTACCAACAAGTGACAAAGAAATAAGAAACTGTAGCTTTCACTTCAGCATTCTTTTTATATTGTTCCCCAATTTCAGACTTATTGGAGAGGCCTGAAATGCTACCTATTAATTGAGATAATCTGACACACGCCCACCTTATTTATTATCTTCATACCCCTCCTTTAAACCTTATATATTTACAGGGGGGCGGGCATTTTCTTGATAGCCTGCCATCATTTTAGAGATTGATATAGAAAATGGCCTTCTATGTCAATTTTTCTGCTTTTCTTTGTCGGTTATTTATCAATCAATCAAAGAATAAAAAAAAGTGACAACAGTAAAAGTGAAATTCAGGCCGTCAACAGTTGTTGACAAGGAAGGATATCTCTATCTACAGATCATCCATCAAAGAGTAGTGAAAATCATCAGTACCGAATACAGACTGTATCAAGAAGAATGGGACGCTGATACAGCATCTGTCATTATGGCTGAGGCAGACCCTGCGAGAAACGCTTATCTGACAACCGTCAGGGAACGGCTGTCGTGGGATCTCATGAGAATGAAGAGAATCATCAGAACATTGGAGAGTGAGCGGGCGCAATATCATGCCGACGACGTGGTAACAGAGTTTCGCAGACACACAGACGATTGTTCGCTTTCGCGTTTCATGCAGCAGGTGATTATGGAACTCCGCCAGCTCGGCCAGCACCGCACATCGGAGACCTATACCGCTGCCCTGCGCAGTTTTATGACATTTCGCAACGGCGACGATATTCCTTTAGATGCCATCACCTCAGAAACGATGTGTATGTATGAGTCCTACCTTCGACAAAAGAGTGTATGTAGGAATACCGTCTCTTTCTACATGCGCATACTCAGGGCGGTTTACAACAGGGCTGTCGACAAAGGGCTCACTGAACAGCAAATGCCTTTCCGGCATGTCTATACAGGCACGGAGAAGACCGTGAAACGGGCTGTTGGCATCAAGACCATCAAGCGGCTGCGAGACCTCGACCTCTCAGGCAAACCGTCCATGATTTTCGCCAGAGACCTATTTCTCTTTAGTTTCTATACACGTGGTATGTCATTCATAGACATGGCCTATCTTAGAAAAGCCGACCTGCATGGTGGGATGCTTGTCTACCGCCGGAGAAAAACCGGCCAACGTCTCTCTGTCAGATGGGAGAAATGCATGGCGGAGATTCTGATGAGACACCCCGCCCCCAACAGCGACTACCTGTTGCCCATCATCAAGAATGCTGAAAACGCCAGACATCAGTACACCAACGCCATGCAAAATGTCAACTACAACTTGAAAATGATTTCAAAGCGTCTTGGACTGACGAGGCCTCTTACCATGTATGTGGCAAGGCATTCCTGGGCGAGTGCAGCAAAAACAAGCCATGTGCCGATCACTGTCATCAGTGAGGCCATGGGACATGAGTCAGAGAAAACCACACAAATATATCTTGCTTCACTGGAAAACTCTGTAGTCGACAATGCCAACAAACTGATTTTGAAATTGTTGAAGTGACCAAAGGGAGGGTATGATGTAAGAGGTAAGAGATATGAGGTTAGAGGTTAGAGGTTAGAAGAAAGAGGCCTGATGTAAAAACATATCCCTAGACATCCGCATGTCCGTGGTCAATACCCCAACCAGCACCACAGCTATTATCATTTCTAGTGAGTAGAATACTACGTTATAATTTTTGCCATCTGCGGCAGTTGTTAAGAAATTCTTAACAACTGAAATGTCAGATAACTCTTTTTCTTTCAGTATGTTAGCTATATGCATACTGATGTTAGGCTTCGAGGTGGCAAAAAGTTCTGCCATCTGTTGCTGGTTCAGCCATATCTTGCCATCTTTGGCAAAAAGGGCTACTGATGCTCGCCCGTCGGCAGTCCGATATATGATGATATTCTGCTGTTCGTCCATATTGTATTATGTACAATTTACCTAATATGCTACAAAGTTACTAATAAAAAGCGAACAAATTGATTATCATATAAAAAATGCCTTAATTGAATGCTTTAAATACCTCCCTTCTGCCAGTGGATCTGCGACAAGTCTCGCTAATTCGGGATAAAAGAGAAACAACAGATTGTACAGCCAATGCGAACTATCATTCCTGCTCAGAGTGATGTGATGACCGGATTAAAAATATCAAGTAGAAATTGTTCAAAAAAATAAAAGTCTCTTGTTAAGAGATTTGGAATAGGACCAATGATATAAAAATCAGATGTTTATATAATGCTTTGGTATGGTTTGTTGAACAACAATAGAAGTGGCATGATAAAAATACATTTTTTTATCATATTTTTTATTTTTTTTTCTTTCTTTTTATTGATTATCTATCCTTTTTTGTTAATTTTGCAGTCAATAAAAGTCTCTTAACAAGAGAATATAAACATTTTTGACATTGTATCAGCAAGGAAAACTAGATTATTGTAAATAAAAAGGAAATTATTAACCTAAACAATATGAATATGAAACAAAATTTACGATTTCTTATGTTGACACTGCTATGCGCAGTGTTTAGTACAGCGTGGGGGCAGACGGAGGAAGTGACAGATGACTTAAACCTTGCCCTTACAGGTGTCACTGGAACTAGTTACGCAGATTGGTCAGGCAAGACTTCTAAATCTACTGCTGTTTATGCTGGTAATAGTGCAGGAGGTAACTCTTCTATTCAACTTCGTTCAAATAATAGTAACTCTGGCATTATCTCAACTACTTCAGGTGGAAAAGTAAAAAAAGTAGTAGTTACATGGAATGAAAACACAACAAATGGTCGGACCTTGAATGTCTATGGTAGCAATACTGCATATTTTGCAGCATCAGACCTTTATATTACATCAAATCAAGGTACTTTACTGGGAACTATTGTATATGGTACATCTACAGAATTAACTATTTCAGGAGATTATGCCTATATTGGCTTACGCTCCAATAGTGGTGCCATGTATCTTGAAGAAATAGACATAACCTGGGAGCCTGCATCATCTATCCCTGATGTTGCCCTGCCAATCTTCAATCCTGGTGAAGGCACATACACTACGGCTCAAAGTGTAACTATCACCTGCGCTACAGAAGGTGCCACCATCTATTACACTACCAACGGAAATAATCCTTCATCAAGTAGTTCGGTATATTCTACCCCCATCACCATATCAGAAACCACGACACTTAAGGCTATTGCAATAAAAGATGGTGTTAGCAGTTCTGTAGCAAGCGCCACATATACTATAGAAATACCTGCCACCCCAATAACTATAGCCGAAGCACGTAATCAAGCAACTGGTAGTGTCTTCACTAAGGGTATAGTTACCAGTTGCGTTGGAAAAACTGCTTATATTCAAGATGAAAGCGCTGGAATATGTGTTTATGGGGATGACAATCTTAATCTTACCATAGGTGATGAAATAACAGTTCAGGGAACATTAAATACCTATAATGGACTACTAGAGATTACAAGTCCCACATGCACCGTTATTTCTTCAGACAATTCAGTTAATCCTGTAGTCAAAACAATTGGAGAAATTAGCAATGACATCCAAGGATTACTCGTGAAAATAGAGAATGCCAAGGTGACAACAATAGATGATCAAAACACTACTATTGAACAAGAAGGTAATACTATTATTGTTCGTGGCATTTCTGGTGTTGATTATGCAGTAGGTGATCTTCTCTCTCTGACAGGAAATGTTGGCTGTTACAAAACAGTTCAGATTGTAAATCCAAGAGACATCACTATCACTGCAGACATTACTCCAAGTATTGTAGTCAATCCAACATCTTACAATGTAGGTTGGCAAGAAGCAACAGGTGTGATTCCTGTCACTTGCAATAATATTGACGAATCTGAATCACTTGATTTGCAGTTCTACGATGAAGACGGTGTGACAGAAATCGAGTTTGACGAAGACTGGCTTATTATAGAAATTAATGAGGATAATAATATCGAGTACATCATCGACGAAAACAATGGAGAGTCACGCTCAGTTTACCTGAAAGTTTATGCTGGAGAAGTATACTCCGACTTAATCACCATCACTCAGGCTGCATATGTTGATCAGCCCATTTTCTATGAGGGATTTACGGGTTCAACAGGAACTCTTACTGATTTTGGCGGTGGCGACGGAAATGGCACTATAAAATACGATGAAAGTGGTTGGGATGTATCAAATGCTTATGGAGCAGATAACGCTGCAAAATTTGGTGCAAGTAAGAAAAAAGGCAGTGCCACCACACCTGAGCTCATTAATCTCAACGGTGATGCCATCTTGACATTTAAAGCAGCAGCTTGGGCTAGCGAAGTTTCCACCATCACAGTCTCCATTACAGGTGATAATGCAACCATTTCACCATCTACTTTTGATTTAGCAAATGGGGAATGGGGAGAATATACTGCCTACATACATGGTGGAAGTTCGACTTCTAAGATAACTTTTACAGCAAGTGAGAATCGTTTCTTCCTCGACGAAGTGACAATTGAGGAATTTGAGTCTGAGACAATCCCTGTTACTATCGGTAGCACCGGTTATGCCACACTCTATTATGGCAACAAGAACCTGGTGGTTCCCGCCGATGTTACTGCCAAGACTTACAAGGCAAATGGTGACAAGATAGCTGTGTCCAAGACCTATACTTCAGGTAATGTGATACCTGCTGGTACAGGAGTTGTGTTGGAAGGCAGTGCAGGTGAATATAACTTCATCGTCACTACTTCTGCAGGTGAGGGCGATAATAACAGCAACCTTTATGGACTTGACAAAGCTGGCACAACAGTTGCTCCCGGTTCGGGATCTTATCTGTTCTATAAACTCTCCACTAACTCAGCAGGCGAGGATGTTGGCTTCTATTATGGTGCTGACAATGGTGTCGCTTTCACTATCCCTGCACATAAGGCATATTTAGCTATCCCAACTACTCCTGGCCAAGTTTCATCCTTCGTCTTTGACGAAACGGTGGGCATTGACAAGGTGCAGAAAGATGCTCTCTCTGCTGAAGGCATTTATACCCTCTCAGGCATCCGCGTCAACTGCGACAATCTGCCTAAGGGCATCTATATCGTGAATGGCAAGAAAATAGTAATAAAATAATCAAAGGAGGACACAACAATGAAAAAATATATCATACCATCCATTACCATTGATCCAATGATCTTTAAAATGAATCTCCTCGCTGGAAGTCTGGATAAACACGACGAGTATAGCACTGCCGACCCATTAAGCAATAACAGCTTGTTCGATGACATGGAAGACGCTTATCCCCCCAAGGACAAAGATCTCTGGGATGAGTAGAATCAATAGAAAGATTGAGCCTATTGGCTCCTTTCTCTAGAATTATACAAAATCAAAAATCTCAACAGGCTTCCCTTTTGGGGAGCCTGTTGATAAATAGATACTTTTTTTAGGGCAACAAGGTGAGCAGTGATGCCGAACCGCCCTGTTTCATAATAAATTTTAATTAGTATTATCAAATGAAGGTGCAGTAGTCGAGAGATTGTTGCACCTTTTTTAAACTCCTCAACTCCTTGACTCCTTAGATTTTTTAGGAGCCATCATCACTAAAGAAGAACAATAGAAAGGTTCAACATTATAAGACAGCTGCTACAACCATTATGTGGATGTAGCTGCTGTCGTTATTACATATAGGTGTTATTAACTGTAGTTCATCGAATGCTTACATATTAACAGCAGCTACAACCAGATGTGGTTGTAACATAAGCATTCTTATTATACTGTTCCCCAATTTCAGACTTATTGGGGAAGCATGTGAAACTAAAAAAATAAACCGAGCGAAACACAGAAAAAGTGGTGTGACTTATATGTTCACACCACTTATAGTTTTGTCTCTGTTAAAGAGCGGGAATTAGAAATCTTTTCAGAACGAGAGTTTCCTACCTTTTCAGAGCAAGAACGTCCTACCTCTTCAAAGCGAGAGCTTCTGAGGTTTTCTCAACCAAAGGCTTGACGTTGAGTTGCGCGGTAGCACGGATGTCGCTCACATTGGCGCCAATCTTGAAAAGATAGGTGCCACCATCAACCACCCATGCACTCTGTGCCTCGTCAAACGAAGCCAGATCACGGCGCTGCAACGTCATCCGGAGCGTCTCACTCTCGCCGGGTTTCAGTTCACGTGTCTTGCCAAAGGTTTTCAGTTCTTTGGCTGGCTTGTCGAGCTGGCCCTTGGGAGCCGTGACATACACCTGTGCGATTTCCTTTCCTGCCACCCGTCCCGTGTTCTTGACGGTCATACACACCTCTATCTCCTCACCCTTCTGCTTCACTACAGGCTTACTGTACTCAAATGTGGTATAGCTCAGACCATAACCAAAAGGATAAGCCACCTGACAATTTTTGGTGTCGAAATAGCGATAACCTACATAGATACCCTCCTCATGATTGGTATAGTCGTAGCCCGGCACCTGTTGACCATTCGACTTCATGATGTCATAGGTGTACAGGTCCATACCTCCAGGGAAATTTTTCGTTGAGGGATGGTCGGCTGCCGCAATGGGCCATGTCATGGTCAGTTTGCCGGAGGGGTTCACCTTGCCAGTCATGATGTCAGCGATAGAGTTGCCACCTTCCTCGCCTGGTTGCCAAGCGCAGATGATGGCATCGGGGTAGCCACTCCAAGAAGCGGTCTCGATGACCGACCCAGAGTTGATGATGACGATGACAGGTTTGCCAGCGGCATGGAAAGTATTGCAGACATCGAAAATCATCTGCCGCTCCACATTGCTGAGGTTGAACTCACCCTCTACTTCACGGTCTACGCCCTCGCCTGCCTGACGGCCGATGGTTACGATGGCGGCGTCGGCTTGTTTCACCTCATTGTTGATGCAAATCGCACTGATGGCGATCTCAGGATATTTTTGCTGGCCGAACATCTCCATCTGATACCATCTGGCAGGATGGCGGTCGGCCTGGAATTTCACCCTTGCAAACTCAATATACTTACGATAAATCTCTGTCAGGGTGGGTGAAGAAGTGATGCCTGCATTTTTCAGACCTTCCACCATGTCGACCACATAAGGCGTATGCACACAACCGGAGCCGGTACCACCCGACAGGAAATCATAGGAGTTGACGCCAAAGAGTGCTACGGTATTGATCTTTTTGTCCTCTACATTCCAAGGCAGGGCGCCATTGTTTTTGAGCAACACAATACCCTCTGTGGCGCTCTGACGCGTGATGGCGGCATGCCCTTCGAAGTCGGGCTTATTGGATGCCGGGAAATGGTGGAAACTGGGAGTCTTGACGATATATTCCAGCATCCGGCGCACATTGCGGTCGACATCGGCCAACGACAACGTTCCGTTTTTCACACCTTCGATGATTTCCTCCGATTGTTTTTTCTGTCCAGGCTCCAGCAGGTCATTGCCCGCATGCACCTCGTCGGTTGTAGGCAGTCCCTCGCGGATGCCGATCCAGTCGGTCATCACGATGCCTTTGAATCCCCAGTCGTCACGCAGGATTTTTGTCAGCAAGTCGTGGTTGCCCATCGAATACTTGCCATTGATCTGATTGTAAGAGGCCATCACCGTCCAGGGGTCGCTCTCACGCACAGCAATCTCAAAGCCACGCAGATACAATTCACGGGCAGCACGGGGCGACACCCGCTCGTCGACACTGGTGCGGTCGGTCTCTTGTGAGTTGACAGCGAAGTGCTTGATGCTCACACCGGCTCCCCGGCTCTGTACACCCCGCACATAAGCAGCGGCTATCTTTCCCGTGAGGAGCGGGTCCTCACTGTAGTACTCAAAGTTGCGCCCGCAGAGCGGGTTGCGGTGCAGGTTCATGCCCGGTCCTAAGATGACGTCGCAGCGATAGTCTTTGGTCTCATCACCAATCGCCTCGCCCACACGATAGGCCAGTTCGGTGTTCCATGTGGAGGCAATGCAAGTGCCGATGGGGAATCCTGTGGCATAAAAAGTCTGTGACGTACCTTCACGGGTAGGATCAATGCGCACACCGGCAGGTCCGTCGGTCAGCACGGTGGCAGGGATGCCCAGACGGGGAATCGCTGCTGTGGTGCCGGCAGCTCCAGCCACCAGACTGGCCTCGCCTCCCACTACGGCACCCTCTCCGAAGAAATTGTTGGCTCCACCCACTAATAGTTTGGCTTTCTCTTCTAAAGTCATAGCGGCGAGCACTTCGTCAATATTGTCTGCTCGCAACTGTGGCGCATTCTGTGCGTTCATTGTCATAGCAATCATGGTGGCCCCAAGGGCCAATGTTAAATATTTCATGGCGGTTATCATTATTTTAGAGATGATCAAGTTATGAGATGAAGACTCTGACATGTTCTTCCAGTCCACACACTAGACAACGTGCGTATGTGTCGTCTATCATCTCGATTTCATCACTCCCGCATTCGGGACAAATTAATCTGCTCATCATATTATTATTAGAGTTTGAAAAGGTTTGAAATTTTTGGAGTTAAGGAGTTAAGAAGTGATCGCTTCGCTCAGGAGTTAAGCCATTACCCCATCTTCTCCCGTTATGAGTATAGGAGTAATGGCTTCACTCCTTAACTCCTCAACTCCTTCACTTCTAAAATTTGAATGATTATTTGATTGGTTCTGGACCATTGAGAGTCGGTGTGACGGGGATGATACGGCCTTTCTTGTCGAAGGTGAGGCGGTCGATGCACACCTCTCTGTGGGTGCCGGGCACGCCACCTCCAAACTTTCTGTCCACATAGTTTTTGTTGATGCGGTGGTAGACGATATACCACTCGTCCTTGCCTGGCAACTGAAGGATGGAGTTGTGGGCTGTGCCATAGATTTTGTCTTCCGGCTTCTGCTTGATGACCATGTAATTGTCGGGATCGATGCTGATGGGACCAAGGGGCGACTTCGACGTGCCATAGCAGACGTGGTAGTTGGGGCTGCCAGTATCATCCACCGACCAGAGGAAGTAATAAGTGCCTTTGCGATAGAAAACGTAAGCGCCCTCACGGAAAGCCCAGGTCTGCAGATTGCCTCCCTCAGGGGTCAGATGGCGGATGGTCTCTTTCTTCACAGAGAGCATGTCATCGTTGAGTTCCGCACCGGCCATGAAGCCATTGCCCCAATAGAGATAGTGCTTCCCTGTCTTCGGATCGGTGAAGACATCCACGTCGATGGCCTGCCCGCCATTAGCTCCGGCAGGACGGTCGGCATCGGTGATAATGGGAGCGCCAGAGTCGACAAAAGGCCCTGTGGGACTGTCGCTCACAGCCACACCGATCTCTTTGCGGTTGCTCTTCGGGTTGTGCGCTGAGAAGTAGAAATAGTATTTGTAGGACCCGTCTTTCTGTTTCACCTCCTCGATACAGGGTGCCCATGCGTTGCCGGTGGCCCATTTCACCTGGTCGCCTTTCACGTCGAGCATCTTACCCTCGTCGGTCCAGTTGATGAGATCGGTGCTGGAGAACACGCTGAAGTCATGTCCGCCCCATCCAGGAGTGCCGTCGGTGGTGCTATAGATGTAGTACTTCTGAGTCTGACGGCTATAGAGCACTTCCGGGTCGGCATGGAAGCCAGGAAGGATGGGCTGGTGATGGTTGCCAAACTCTTTCAGCAACCGTGCTTTCTCTGCCCGTGTGATAGGGATGATGGTGCCGTGACGCGGGGTGAACTTACCTTTCGTCTCCGTATCCTGCACGAATTGGAAGGTTTTGAGGTCTTGCGACTTGCAGAACTGGTAGTGGCCGCTGCCGTAGCAGTCATACATGATGATCCACGACTGTCCGTCGATGGCTTTGCATACGCCCACGCCTTCTACGGCCTCTTTTGTCTGCTCCACATTGCCGTCAAGCATTTTCCATCTGTCGGTGAGCCGCTTGGCCACCGCCTGATAGATGCCCCTGCCCGACTCCTGCTTGTAGAACAGGTGGTAGAGTTGGTCGGCCTCATTGTAGACGATATCGCCGTCGATGGTGGCATTGCCAGCGTCGAAGAGCCAGCGGGGCTCCCCTTCCAGGTCGGTGAAGTCATCATTGGCATATTGATAGTAAATCTTGTCGAAAGATCCTGGGTCGCTGGTGCGGAGGGAGAAAAACACCATGTATTTGCCAGCTTGATGGTCGTAGATGGTCTCAGGTGCCCATACACGGATCACGTTTTTCCACGCCTTGGTGTAACGGGTGGGAAAGTTGACCGTAGAGTGCTGCCAGTGTATCAGGTCGGTCGACTTGAGCAGCACCATGCCACGGTTGCTGGCCCATCCCAGACTGGAGCGCATGTCGGTGGCCACCATGTAGAATGTCTTTCCATCCTCGCAGCGCAGGATGTGTGGGTCACGCACGCACTGGGTGAGTGCGATGGTGTCGCTGGTGATGACGGGGTTGCCGTGGTTGAGCGGGGTATAGTTGTAGCCATCGTCGCTGATGGCATAGCAGATTTGCTCATCCTGCGGAGCATTGCTGTTGAAGTAGGTAAAGAGATAAGCCACCATCTCATCAGGATCTTCCTGTACTGGAGTGGCATTCTTTTTCTTGTCGGCTGAGACAGGTGCGCTGACCATGGCACAAAGCAGGAGCGTCAGCAGATACATGAGTTTTTTGTTCATAGATGATAGGTTTTAAAGGTATGACTATTCTCCGAAGATTTTTTGCAAACGATGATGCAGGGGTTTGCCTCGAAGCGCACGGTCTATAATCTTACCTTGTGGGTCGATAAGAATATTGTCGGGGATTGCATCGATTTTATATAATGGGGCAGCGGCACATTGCCATCCTTTCAGGTCGGAGAGCTGCATCCACGGCATATTGATTTGCTCGATGGCTTTTACCCATGCCTCCTTTTTCTGGTCGAAAGAAATACCGACCACCTCAAAACCCTTGTCGTGATACTTGTTGTAAGCCTCAAGCACGTTGGGCATCTCTGAGCGGCAGGGGCCACACCATGAGGCCCAGAAATCTACGAGCACCCATTTCCCCTCGCCTACCAGTTCACTGATCTTATGCATCTTGCCATCAGGGTCGGCCATCTCCAGGTCGACGTACTGCTGACCGATGAAGGCTGTCTTCGGACTGTCCTGTGGTTTCAACGCCTGAGCCACCTCGTCTTTTGCCTTCTTCAAATAGGGATGGTTGGCAAACGCCACCTTCTCATTGACCAACCTGTCATATTCCTCCACACCATTGTCAAAGAAATACAGCTCCGCGAAAGCCACAGGTATCAGCGTATTGGCCTCCTCTTTGAATAGTTTGTTGGCCATGGTGATTGAAGCATCAATCGCTTTGTTCATTTCATCCATGAGTTCCTCCCCATGTGCCTCTATCTCTTCCCGGCTCATCTTAGACACCTTTGCTCTCACGTTCTTCATAGGAGCGTCTTGCTCTTTATCATACTTGGTAAGACGCTCGTTTTGCGGAGAGCCTTTCAGCGTACTGTCATTGACATTGACATCCACAGGTGTGCCGTCGTTGAAGAATAGGGTCACCCAATCCTGGTTCTCCGCCCTGACACCCATCAATGCATCCTTCTGGGCAGTGCCGGCGAATGAGAATTTGCCACTACTGACGACGACGCTGTCAATCGTGCTTTCTGTCAGTTTGTCTATCAGATAGATTTTCTTACCATCTTCACCATAGGTTCCGTTGACGGAAAAATTCAATTGCTGGGCCATGGAGGGCATAGCTAGAGCAATGACAACTGCCAACAACAAGACGCTCTTGACTCGCTGCCCCCATTTCTCACATTTGGCAATAGCCAAACTTACTTGACAATGTTCTCTTTTCATCGAAATACTCATTTTATATTATTTTAGTTCAAGTTTCGCATTCACTCAACTTTAAAGTAGTTAAGAAGTTAAGAAGTTATCGCTTCGCTCAGGAGTGAAGCCATTACCTTTTGTTGCTTGGGGGAGATCGCTTTGGTCGAATGGAGACTCGCAAATCATTTGACTTAACTCCTTAACTCCTTTAACTTCTATACTCCTATCAACTTGCGTTGAGTTAATCATTTACTTTTTACTTTCTTAACCGACTCGTTTTTTCCTCCAGTCATTTCTGACCGCTAAGTTACATATTTTTATGACTGCGTCAAAGTATTTCTTGCGGTTTTTAGTTGCTTGAACATAAAATGAGTGTTTTTTTACGAGATATCTTTTTTTTTCCTATATTTGCAAAGCATTCTATCATTACTAACACTTTCTAAGCATCATGAGAAAATCAGCTCTATTATTCGTGGTAGCCCTCCTGGTATGGACTGGCTGCCAACAAGAAAAACAAGAAGTCATCGATCTTCCAAGAACAAATGCTACTCCTGAAGTCATCGCTGCCGTCGACTCTTTCATCCAGGCCACCCAGACTCGCCCTGTGGCACCCGACTCCATCACCCTCCACAGCATCATGATTCTGAAGCATGGTAAGGTGGTGTATGAGAAATGGCTCAATGGTCAGACCGCAGAGACACCCCACCAGATGTTCTCTGTCAGCAAGACGTTCACTGCCACCGCCGTGGGTCTGGCTATCAACGAGGGGAAACTCAACCTCACAGACCCTGTCGTGAAGTTCTTCCCCGACAAACTGCCTGCAGAGCAAAGTGACAACCTAAAGGCCATGACCGTGCGTGACCTGCTCACCATGACCTGCGGACATGACGTAGAGCCCAACAGCCATAGAGTAGACTCCGTCGACTGGGTAGAGGGATTCCTGGCATGGCCCGTGAAACACAAGCCGGGCGAGTATTATCTCTATAATTCTGTCGGCACCTACATGCTCTCTGCTATCGTGCAGACCGTGACAGGCGAAAAGCTCATCGACTATCTCGACACACGTCTCTTCCAACCCTTACATATCGCCCGTCCGCAATGGGATGAGAGTCCGCAAGGCATCAACTGCGGTGGCTGGGGACTGCAACTGAAAACGGAGGATATGGCTAAGATGGGACAGCTGTTCCTCCAAAAAGGCGAGTGGAACGGGAAGCAGATCGTACCTGCCGACTGGCTCAAGGAGATGTCGAGCTATCAAGTGCCATCGGCTCCTTCTGGCACACGATTTGAGGACCTGGAGAAAGCGGGCCTCAACAAAGACAACAACGAGTGGGTGCAGGGCTACGGCTATCAGATGTGGATCTGCCGCCACAACGCCTTCCGCGCCGACGGATTCGCCGGACAATACATCATGGTCTTCCCCGACCGCGACGCTGTACTGGTGCTCACCACCTCCTCTTCTCTCTATCAACCCTACATCGACCTCATCTGGGAATATCTGCTCCCCATATTATAAAAAGACAAGCTTATGCTACACATTCATGAAGAGGCCTCAAGATGCCTCCTGTGCACAGATGCGCCGTGTTCCCAAGTTTGCAAGAACGGCGACCCCGCCCGTGCCATCCGCTCCATCCGCTTCGGCAATGAGAAGATAGCCAGCCGATGGGTTGCCCAGTGTACGGACGACGAACTGGAAGCAGCAGAGAAAGCCTGCATCCACTACGACCGCCCCATCCGTATCCGGGAGTTGGTCAGAGCTGTCAGTGGCGAAGTGCCAACGACAGACAGCCCCCTACCCTCCCTCGACATCACCTTTTGCGGCATCCATTGCGAGAATCCCTTCTTCCTCGCATCATCGGCACAAAGTGCGTGGGCTGCCATCTCTGCAGCCTCGTCTGCCCCACTGGTGCCATCGGTGTGACGAAGCGTATCCAGAAAAAAGCCAAATAAGACTGTCACTTGACTCTTATCTTGCTTGATGTGTCGCCACGGACGACGATGTAGGTGCCGGGGCGCAGGGCAGCACGGGCCGCGGCATAGGGTTTGCGTACGTAGAGGCAGACACCGCTGGTGGTGTAGATATCGACCAAGTCGTCGTCGGCAATGACAGTGCCGACAACGTCGGTGATGGCAGAAACACGCAGTTTACCGTCGGTGAGCAGTGTGGAACTGTCAAACTCATAGCCTACACCACCATCATCCACTTTCACCAGGAATTGGCCCGTATGTGAGCCACTGACATTGAACACGGTGATTTCGTCGCCGATCTGCAACTGGCGCGTGGTAGGCACGGCAACAAGGATGGTGTCTCCGTCATGTTTGAGATTGCCTTTCACGGTGAGACAGGTGTTGCCATAAGCATTCAACTGGCAGAGTGCTGTGGAGCCGTTCTTCAGCGACAGATTCTGCAGGGTGGCCGTTCCGGTGATGACACCTGTGGAATTCACATTGACCTGACCCGTTGTGACAGGTGTGGAAGAAGTGTTGATCAGCTCCAACGTACCTCCGTTGACAGTGATGGGCGACGTACTGCCCGCGCCCCTCAGTGTGAGGCGACCTTTTCCTTCTTTGAAGACCGATGCGCCCTTGAAAAGCCCATAGAACGACATGTCCTTGTCGAGATAACCTATACGATAAGTGGTCTGTCCTTCCAAGACACCGTCGGTGGCAGTGCCTGTGATAGCGCCAATCTTCAGCGTGGCGGACTGCAGGTTGGCGCTGCCGCCGGAATAATGGGCGATGTTGGTGGCAGCATCGACCTTCAGTGTGGCTTTCGACATGTCGGTGACATTGCTCATCAGGCGCCACTGGCTGCCAGAGGCGGTCAGCGTACCCTCATAGTCCTTGAAATTAAGTCCGATGTCGCAGCGCACATATTTCGAAACGATGGTCAGAGCCCCCTTCCCCTTTACGCTTCCGTTCAATTTGCCTCGTGAAGAGCCAACGATCTTATTGTTCGTGCCTTCTGCCACGGTGACCACGTGATTGAAGACTGGCACGGTCGAGGTGCTGTTCACATCTATCTGATGCACTTCGCCGCCAGCCAACAGCATAGGTGAACCGCTACGGCCGAAGGTGGCATTCCATGCCCCTTGTGCCACCACGCCTTTCTTTACAATCAAGCCGGCAAAATTGTTGGCGCCACCATAGGTGAAGTTAAGTTGTCCTGCACCGTCTTTGACCAAATAGCCTGAGCCGCTGACAGCGCCTTTCAGCGAGAGCGAGCTGTTGCTTTGAGTGACGCGGATGGTGGCCGTGTCGGTGACGGAGACCTGACGGTTGGTGCCCATATTCTCCTTACTCAGCACCAATGTGCCACCATTGAGTTGCAGGTTGTCTTTGGCAGCAGTTGCTGCGCCGAGGGCACTCTTGTTTCCACCATCAAAGAAGTTGGGCACGGTCAGCGTACCGCCATTCACGATGGTTTTGCCGGTATAGTCGCTGTATTTCATATTCAACGTCACGTCGGCATCACGATTCACGGTGACACCGCCCTCTCCGCTGATGCCACCCTCGCCTGAAAGGATGTAAGTGCCACTGTCGAAGGTGACGCCACTGGTGACCATCATCTCGTTGACAGTGATATTCTTCTGCAAGCTCTGTTCGTTGAACACCACCGCATCACCTGCCACAAAAGCCGTAGAACCATTGTAGTCGAAATTTTGCGATTTATAGTCCCATATATTGCTCTCATAGCCATACCACAGCACATTCTGCTGCGGTGCACGACTTCCGTGGATGACGAGCACCAGTTTGTTGTCTTTCACAACGAGATCGTAGTTGATACCCTCCAGGCCACGTGTCTTCAGTTTTGACGGGTCGCAGGTCATCGTGCCAGTGCAGGAGGCAATGACAAATTCTGCTTCTTTGTTGTATTGCAGGTTGACGGTGATATAATTGGTGCCTTCAAAGGTCAGGTCTCCCTCCACCTGAAGCTTGCTGCATGCTGGCCACGAGCCACTGGAGTTTCTTACGAAGCCTGCCACCACCTCCAGATAGACATTGCCAGGAATGGTGACGCTTTTCAAGGAAGAGATCATTCCTTCTGGTTCGTTGCCTTGACCTGGCATCAGCCGGCAGCCTTCGTGGTTCAAGGCCCCTTCAAAAGTGATGGTGTCTTTCAAGGTGACGTCACCACACAAAGTGCCACGTGCACGCAGCTCCACGGGTCCGGCGATGTCGCCGTTCACCCGCAGCGTCCCCTCGCTGATGATGGTGGGTCCGGTATGCAGCAGCCATCCGGCCAAATGCGCCTCGCCCTGCATCGACTTGATGAGCGAGCCGGAACCGGTTGTGATGATGCCATTCGTAGACCCGAGGTACTGGCTCATGATTTCATAGTCATGACCACGTGGGACCATCAGGTAGATGACGGGGGCATTCATAGGCTTGTCAACCCAAATTCTGGAAGCATTGTCACCATAGTTGTCAAAGAGGATGCTCTTGCCGTCGGCGTAGGGTGCGGCATTCGTCATGTCGAAAGTGGCGAAGCCATCGTCAAGATTAACGCCCAAGCCCCATTTCGAGGCCGAACCACACTTCCACCGCAAGTCGGCCTGGAACACAGGCGGGAGGGGCGGCATGGGCATGTCGCCTCCGAGGTAGAAGCCGGTGTTGGGATGTTGGTAGTAGCCACGTGTGGTACAGTCGCCGCGGTAGTGAGGGTCTTGCTGAAGACAATAGATGCTTTTGTTGGTGGGCATGGCAGTGGTGTATCCTACCAGTCCTGTACAGCTCTCGGCATTTTGCTTGGCAAGGATCACCTCCTCGCGCCAGTCGCCCATGATGTCGCCCATGAAGGCGGGACGGGTGCCAGTGGCGGCATGGGCGGCCCAGTTGCTTTCCTGTGAGAACTCCGCCAGACGGTCGCCCAGCACCTTCGACACCATCAGGTTGGTGCCCCAGCCGCTGCCGCCGGGTGAATTGAGCCACTCGCGCTGCAGGTCGCCGTCCCACCAGCATCCCTCAAACATCGACCCTGTACGGGTCTGGCCGGTGCGTTCGCCCTTACAGTCATAGACATAATCATCCACATAACTCAAAATCTCGTAGCCTTTGTGCGATGCGTCTATGTCAAGACAGGTGCCGCGCCCCACATCGTAAACGCTGGGCAAGTACCACTCCTTGATGCGCTCTGTGGTGCGGGCATCGTAAAGTATCTGCCCGAGCAACGAGCTCTGCTGAATGGCATAGACCTCCAGACCGGGACGGTCGGGGTCGATGTCGGAAAGCACGAAACGGTCGCCATGGCCGATACCAGGACTGGCAAACCATCCTGTGTGGGGATTCACCGAGTAGCCACCCTGAATCATCTCGTCTGTGCCGTCACCATCGACGTCGGCTACACGCAACTGATGGAACTCAGCTGGCCATGGTGTCTTGTCGTTGCGGCTCCAGGTGTGGGAGTGGTGCCAGTTGGTCGGACTACCGCTGCTCCAGTCATAGTCCCAGGTGAACACGTAATTGTGGTGGGTTTTGTTGTTGTCGCGGTCCAGGCACTCCATCACCAAAGAGGGATGGATGCCGTCAAGGTAGCAAATGGCGAAATGGCCGTCCATGGCGGAATAGCCGTCACTCATGTAGTTGGGGCGTGAGGTGCGCGTGTAGTGGTCGCTGCCGTCGTGTACCTCGTCGTATTTCAATTCGCTGGCGGCTATCTCCTCACCCGTCAGACCATCGATGACGCTGATGTAGAACGGACGGTTGCGCACAGCCTGTGTGCGGTAGTCCACGATGCCGTCGCCATCGACGTCGGCTACGTCACTGCCCATAGCATATTTGCCCCAGGTGTTGTTGGCCTTGTCCCAGAAGCGGGTGCCGTCGCTGCTACGCACCATCACCTCACAGCGCCCGTCGCAGTTGATATCCCACGCCACGACCATGTCATTCTGTCCGCCGCAGATGTTCACATTGGGCCCCATGTCTACCGTCCACAGCAGTTCGCCTGTGAACCTATACGCCTGTATCTTGTGGGTAGTGGTGGCGGTGTTCTCCGTGTTCTCTGCATCATCCGACACGCCGCCGGCAAAGAGGCGGTCCACCACCAAGGCATCATACTCACCATCGCCATCGGTGTCCATAGGCCAGCAGTACTTCGTGCGATAGTCGTTGCGATGGAGCACTGTGTTGTCGAAGTCGATGTTGAGCCATACGTTAGGCCATGGCTGGGTCTTGTAGAGGAAGGGCTTGCTCATAGCCCCCTCCACGCCGCTGAGCGTGATGGCAGTGACGGCATACTCGGTATTCGTCGTAAGTGACGAAGGCTTATAGTTGGTCACTTGCAGGGGTGTGTCGTTCATCTTCGTGAATTCAGAAGTCCCTGCCGAACGTTTATAAACATTATAAGTTGTGCCTTCTGGTTCCTGTGCCAACTTTCGCCATGAGATGAGGTAGCCAGTGCCGCCCGACGAGGTGACACTTCGGCCACCGGAACGATAGACGGCCACCACACCGCGGTCTAAAGGCTGCTGCAGGCGTTGAGCACACACGTAAAGATGACAAAGGACGAAAAGCATGATCGCCATTGCCGTTCTCTGGTAACAATTCGATTTGAAAGACATAAAAGGTCGCATGATTATGATAGTAGTTTGTTTTCCCGGCAAAATTAAATAAAAAAAATCGGATTTTAAGCCAGTAGAAATATAAAATTATTCAACTTTCTCTACGCGAATGAATATGCATACATAACATGTTGTTTTTTATGATAGTTGTAGAGCATAAAGCTAAATGCATGTACAAGGACGGCCTGAAAGGCCCAACAGATATTAGCCCTGGGCAACGCCCTGGGAATGATGAGCCACAAATGTACAAGGACGGCCTGAAAGGGCAAAAGAACGTTTTCATTAACCCAAATGGACAGAGCCAAGCTTGTTTGAACGATGTCATGGCGAGAGTTGAGTGGAGAATCAAAGAAAAAAGCAAAAACAGGAGGAAAAACTCACGATTAGGGATTTTCCCCTTTCATCATAGGCATAATCCTTTTCATAACTGCTTGATTGTGGGTAATTTTGTACAGCGAACAACATTTAACCCACCTCAACAACAAAGTGATGAAAAGGATTATGCTTTTTCTATTTCTGTGCTATGCCGGTCATGAGATGGCTATGGCACAACTGGAGACTCAGACCGATTATCCCACGGGGTATGTGACTGGCTATTATTCTGTCAGAGCTCCTTTTCAGGACATCGACGGAGTGCTCTACTCAGTTTACAAATTCGGGGGAGACCATGCCCTGGACTATTCATGGACCTTGGTGAAATACCCTTCCAACCGCACGGCTACGACCTATACGGTCGACCCACGCTGTCAGCGTATTGCAAAAGGAGCCTTTGAGGGTGCCCGTTTCCTCAAAACCATCATCATCCCCACCAGCGTCTCCTACATCGGTGACAACGCTTTCGACGGTTGCTCCTCACTGGAAAACATCTTTTACACTGACACAGCCAACGCAGTGGAGTCACCCATCATAGATGATGGAGAAACCACTGGCGACGTGAGAGAAGTAGCGAGATACAACCTGCAAGGCATCCGTTGCGCCCCTTCCGACAAAGGGGTACAAATCGTCGTCTATTCTGATTACACGACAAAGACGATTATTGTGGAATAGGGAAATGATTCGCCCCATTCTTCTCGGCCTAATAGCTCGAAAGAGAGATGAAAAAAACTCAGCACGAAAGAGCCGTAGCGAGGCATGAATCATCATGCTCCGATACGGCTCTTGATATATCAGGTGACGTTTACTTCACTATCTTGAAAATAACCTTTGACTTAACTCCTGAACTCCTGAACTCCTATACTCCTATACTCCTGAACTCCTTCAACTTATGCTGCCATTCCCATCTGGTCTAACTTCATCGAGTAGCCATTGGAGAGCGCTGCTACATAACCATTGATGGTTCTGTTGAGCTTGACCACTTTATTATTGGAGAACAGGGATCCGAGGAAGGAGGGCAATGAGGCGGGCATCAGGGAAGCAGGAACAGCCTCTGACTTGCAGTCCACCATGCTCCAGGCACCATCCTGGTTGAAGACCACCTCTGTGCCGTCGTTGAGACTTACCTCATATACTGTACCCTCGCTGGTGGACTTCATCTTTGCATAAGCCACAGACTGACGAGGGAAGTTTTGCTGAACGAAAGCCTTTACTTCTGCGGGCAGGTCCTTAGCGAACACCATTTTATCACTAGCGTTGGAACTCATTGACTTTGTCATCATACCTATCAGTGCGAAC
>CACZGH010000026.1 GCA_902780635.1 uncultured Prevotellaceae bacterium | reverse complement strand
AAGCCCTATTGAATAAGTAGCCAATTCAGGAAGTGTCTTTACTGGCCAACCTTTGGGATTTGTTCGCGGATCACCCGTCATCTCGATAAATTGCGATTTGCGCCCGTCAAATCCTGATTTATCGGCCTGATGAGCTATAGTTGCAAATTTCTCTTGCAAACTAATTGGAGGGCATGGAACCAATATTTTAGCTATGTCATCTGGTCGTATCTCAAAAACTTTTGTACCGTGTACATATTCCATTTTTGCGTGGTTAAATAACGTCGAGTGAAGAAAGAAAGTCATATACAGCGGATTCATACTATGTTTATATATGGCTGCATGGCCTCCTACTGCAACAGAATAGTCACCTAACCAGGCTGTACTCTTACATGACCCTTCTGTATCTTCACTAGTGATTGCGATAATTACATCACCCTTTGATGCAAACTTTGTTTTAGATTCTAAATCTGAAGATATTTCTGTGATGTGTGAAGATATGAAAGGACCAAATTTTGTGTGTATCTGACCATAATGAATACAAGGGATGCCATGTTCTACATAATCTGATTTCTGAAATCCACCTCCGCGCGTAAAAGAACCGACTTCGCCCAAACGTTTTTCTGGCCAATTACCACTACCAAACATCTCGATAAATTGCGATTTCACCATTTCTTCGGTGGCAGCAAGCAGTTTCTTGTATGATTCCTTCAGACGATATGCCGCCCAAAGTTTATCAGCAAGAACCTTTTGTTCAGTGAGAGGAGGAAGTGGAAATTCATAGTTCTTTAGATGCTCCCACTTTACACGAGGTGAAAGCGAGCCTGCTGAGCCTTGCATCGCATAGTCAAAGAACCTGTCGTTTTGAATGACAAAAGGAAGTAGTTCAGGAAGTATTCCTCCTGTAGATTCTATCACAGTGATGTCGCCAGAACAAATACCATCACACGGGGCCACCACCGCCTTTTTCAGATAAACACGACGACGCCCAAGAAGAACTTGCCCTTTCAGGAACTTCTTTGAGAATGTATGCTCTATGTTGCTATCCCATGAAGATAACTCAATCTCGCCAGGGACAAGATGTTCTAACCCAACAATGGGAATGTCTGTTTGCCCTCCACTCCAAGTAAGTCTGCATTCGTGGGCTACATCTCCAAGTTTAACAAAGTTATTTTCACTCATGGTTCTAACATTTTCATTAGTGTGTTATATTCTATCGAAACAGACTGACTACATTCATCCCATGCAGACAAGGACGCATCCAGCGAGGTCTGGGCGTGGACAAACTGACTTCGATATGCATAGAGGGATATGTTCAGGTTATAGTCCTTCTTTGCCAAGTCTTCATTAGAAACAAGCTTACTATAACCATCAATCTCGGTAGATGAATGATATATCCTTGTTATTTTCTCAATATGTTCGGGCAACAACTTACTCTCTGCATTTTGGCGGACGACATCGTTGATGGCATTGATCATCAGAATTTTGCCTTTCCGCTCAGCAGGTTTGTTGTTAGAACAGATAATAATGCAAGCCTCCATTGGAGAATTGTAGAACAGATTAGGACCTAAGCCGATAATGCAATCAACGACATCTGATTCTACCATTTTTTTGCGTAGCTCTTTTTCTTCATCACGGAAAAGAACGCCATGGGGAAGTAATGTCGCACTTCTGCCATGTTGAGTATTCATAGATGCTATGATATGCTGTATGAAAGCATAGTCTGCACGTCCTTGTGGAGGAGTTCCAAGGAAGTTGCGTCCCCACTTATCATTCATAAAGGCTTCGCGGTTCCACGTCTTGATAGAGTACGGTGGATTAGCTAACACTATATCGAACTTCCGCAGATGGCTACCATCCACAAAAGCCGGGTGAGCCAGTGTGTCTTCACGAACAATACTGAAATCCTCCACGCCATTCAGGTAGAGATTCATGCGGGCAATAGATGCAGTCAGTGCATTAATCTCCTGCCCGAACACTTTTACACCCTGCCAAGGTTGTCCTTTCTGACGAAGGAAGTCGAGACACTTCACAAGCATACCTCCACTACCACATGTTGGGTCATAGATGCTCTCGTCTGGCTGTGGCTGGAGAATCTCTGCCATCAGTGTTACCACCGTTCGGTTGGTATAGAACTCCTGTGCAGTGTTTCCTGCATCGTCGGCAAACTTACCTACAAGATATTCGTATGCCTGGCCCATCTCGTCGGCAGGACAGGAGGACAACCCCAGGTTATAGCGAGAGAAGTCTTCAATGAGAGATGTGATGATATGGTCGGGCATCTTATTCTTGTTGGTCCATCCGTCTTTCGGTCCAAAGATACCGTCCAAGCCACCTATGACACGACCATCCGCTTCTTCACCAGGATTGGCCTGTTCAATGGCGATAAAAGCTTCAACTAAACGCTGACCAACATTCTCCGTTACCTCTCGAACATCACGCCAATGGGCTCCGTCAGGAATACGGATGGCCAACTCAGCAGCTTGCATACCAGCATATTCCTCTCCACCTTCTGCTACAAAACCCTCAAACTGTTCGTCATATACATCACTAATGCGCTTAAAGAATAGTAGCGGGAAGATGTATTCCTTATAGCCGGCTGCGTCTATCTGTCCACGAAGACGGGTGGCAGCACCCCAGAGGAACGATTTCAGTTCGTCCAATGAGATGGTCTCGTCTGGTCGGCGGTATTGCGTATTCTTATGTTCTTCCTTCATAGTAATCATTCCTTATGATCCTGATATTGTTCTCTTGCTATGGCAATGGCTCTCTTCAGCTTGTCAGCCAAAAGTTTTTTGTCAGGCAGTTGGGTGTAATATTGAGCTACTTTTATGGGACTATTCTCATCCAACATGAGATATTCAACGTGCTCGGTATTTCCCTCTGAGCACAGAATAAGACCGATTGGCGATTCTTCCCACTGCTTCCTTTCGTTCTGGTTCAGATACCTCAGATATAGTAACATCTGCCCCTCGTATTCGGGCTTAAATTTTCCCAGTTTCAAATCGATGGCAACCAGGCGTCTCAATTCCCGATGGAAGAAAAGCAAGTCAATATAGTAATCCACGGCATCGACCGTGATGCGTTTCTGACGTGCCACGAAGGTGAAGTCCGTGCCTAACTCTTTTATGAAACTTTCTATTTGAGTGATGATGGCGGACTCTAAATCTTTCTCAGTAAAGATATCTGGCAAGCCGAGCATATCGAGAATATAACTACTTCTGAAGACCATGTCTGGCAGTAGCTGATTGTTTGTCTTAGCCTCTTCGAGTTCTTGCCTAATGACTTCTTCAGGTTTCCTACTGATGGCTGTTCGCTGATACAGCTGCTGGTCAATCTTCTCATCCAGAGTCCGGGTGTCCCAATGTTCCATGCTACACATCTGGGCATAAAACTGGCGTTCAAGAGAGTCTTTGATCCCCATCAATGACCGAAGATGGGTCCAGGTTAATTGGGTACGCGCTGCGTACCTTATTTCATCTTCCGAAAAAAGGTACGCACTGCGTACACAATGTTTCAACTTCTCGTAGCCCCAACCTCCTCCATAATGAGCTGTTAATTTTTTGGAGAGGTTTTTAAGAATTTGCTTTCCATATTCGGCTCGCTGATTATAAAGCACATCTTCCTTAATGCGCTTACCTACATGCCAGTTGGTAAGACAAACCTCTGTATTGACGTATGTCGCTATCCTATTTCGCGTCTGATCTATAATACTACAGACATCGGTAAACAAGACAAGCTCGTTGTTTTTATTAACTATTTCTTCCATCTGCCTATGCGTTAATGATGTTTCTGAACTCTGCCTCACGAAGCTTCACTTCTTCGTAAGCAGCCTTGAATGCTGCGAGCACCTCGGCGTAGGGCTTGATTGCTTCGCGGTGGTACTGTACATATTTGTTAGGAGAAAGGTCGTAGCCTTTGGCTGCAATTTCTTTGAGCGTGACCACTTGCGAGAAGTCTTCTACGTTCTCATAATTGAAATACAGCTCATACAGGCGATCAATATCTTTCTGCTCCAAAATGTTTTGAGCACGTTTCGGGGTCAGGATCTTTGTGCCGTCAATCATCAGTATTCGTGCACTATGCGTGGCAGGCTTCATCTTGCGAATGATCAGGAAGCACGGTGAAAGACCTGTGCCATAGAAGAGTTTGTCGCCAAGCGTCACAACAGCTTCCACCATGTCGCTCTTCACCAGTTTTTCACGGATGCGCCCTTCTTCATTGCCTCGGAAGAGAACTCCTTGCGGCATCACTACCGCCATGCGCCCCTTGCCAGGAGCCATCGATGCTATCATGTGCTGAATCCAAGCGTAGTCACCGCATGAGTCGCTGGGTGTTCCCCAGATGTTACGTCCATATTTGTCTGATGACCATTCCACTGAGCCCCATTTCTCCAAAGAGAATGGTGGATTGGCTATTACGCAGTCGAACTTTGCCACCTCGCCTCCTTGCAAAATCTTTGGGTTGCGGAGTGTGTCGCCCTGCATAATGTTGAAGTCGCTTGCGCCATGAAGGAAAAGGTTCATTTTGGCAATAGCCGAGTTAACCACGTTCTTCTCCTGACCGAAGATGTTTCCACAACAAAGGCTGCTATGATTCATGTGGTGGACCGCCTCAATAAGCATTCCACCAGATCCACATGCAGGGTCATAAACACTTTCACCGGGCTGAGGATCGAGAATGCGTACAAGCAACTGCACCACAGAACGAGGAGTATAGAACTCACCGGCCTTTGCCTTTGAGTCATCAGCAAATTTCTTTAGCAAAATCTCGTAGGCGTCGCCCATCAGGTCAGTAGGATAGTCTTTGTTGCCCAGTTTGCGAGTGCTCAGATGTTCAATAAGGTCACGTATCTTCCCATCGGAAAGATTCTTCTTGTCTGTCCATTTCTGTGCGCTGAACATACTGAGTACACCATAGAGCGTATCAGGGTTAGCCAGTTCTATACCACGCATGGCACCAACGATGGCAGCGCCAAGATTCTCCGTGCGCTCTCGCACATCCTGCCAGTGGCAACCGTCAGGGATAACAAAACGGTGCTGCTCTGGAAGCGAAGCGTATTCTTCATCGCCACCACTTTCCTGAAGCGCATCCAACGTTTCTTCATCATACACATCACTGATGCGCTTGTAATAGAGAATAGGCGTTATATAATCTTTGAAGTTGTCCTGACTCACAGGTCCGCGTATGATATTGCAAGCCTCAAACAGGAAGTTGTATAAGTTCTGCACACCTTCCAGCCTAAGCTCTTGCGCGGTCTTGGGCTTGTCGAACAACCCTGTAGAAGTTTCTTTCTTCTTTCTTACCATTATTCTAAAGGACGTACTAATTCGTTTATATTTACATCAAGTACTTTTGCAATTTGGAGCAACATCTCCAAATTAGGTTGCGTTGTATTCGTCACCCACTTGGAGATGGTAGCTTGGTCTTTGCCCAATTGTTCAGCCAGCCACTTGTTAGTCTTTTCTTTCTCGGCTAAAGCGACTTTGATTCGGTTGAGATGCTTACTATCCATATTTCAATAATGTATAATCCGAGTACAAAGATACATGATTTTTGCCAAATTTGTTCTCTTCGGAGATAAAATTGAGTAAAAACCGCAAAATATTTGAAGAAAACGCCAAATTGTCAGTAATACTGTGACATGACTGATATACTTTTCCCTTATTATTACCATATGACCACCATTTGGTTGGTTGGCATCTATTTTGCTCTTCTTTTCAATAAAAAGCTTGTAATGGCATACACAGTAAATTCATGTTTCGAAGATTTCATGAGGGATTCCGTAAACCTTGATCCCGAACGAACAGCTACAGCAAGAGCAAGCCGCGACTGGCTTGTTCTTAAAATAGAGGACCTTGCTAAAAGCGAGAGGATTCCACCATTATATAATGGAGCTAATCATATTTTCTTTGGCTCTTTTGCCAGAAACACAAAAATCCGTCCGTTGGATGACATCGACATCATGATTGTGTTTAACGCACAAGGATGTACGACAGATGATGTGACAAAGATTACCAGAAAAACATATCCCATATATGTCAATAATCCACATGCAAAATTGCTCCCAGATTATTGTGATGGCAATGTCCTTAATTCCAGAAAAATGATTGAGGCCATCAAAAGGGAGTTGGGTGCCATTCCCAGTTATAGTAAAGCCGACATTCACCGTAACCAAGAGGCTGTTACCCTTCAACTCTCCTCGTATGAATGGAACTTTGACATAGTACCATGTTTTTATACAACGACAGGGTTTTATGTTATTCCTGAAGGAAATGGGAGCTGGAAGGGAACGGATCCTCGAATAGATCAAAACAGAGTGACCCAAGCAAACCAACGGGTCAATGGGGCATTATTGCCTGCGATAAGACTTATGAAATACTGGAAAAAGGAGCATTGGGGAGATGAAGTTGGTTCTTACCTTTTTGAAAACTTAATGATTGATTGGGCTAACAGCTTACTCTCATTCCCCGTAACTTATCCCAAACTTGTTAAAAGTGCTTTGGATACCTTATCATTCCAAATAATGAGAGATTATTATGACCCAAAAGGATTTCAGGGTAGCATTAATGATTTGGATTTATATGATAGAAGAAGATTGGCAATAATGGCATCACGAGACGCCTCTGAAGCTAGTGCTGCTATTCAATATGAGCAGAATTACATGACTGAGGCCGCGATAAATAAATGGATTAAAGTATTTGGCATTAAATTTCCTAGATATGGCAAATAACATAGTAGAATTAGAAAATAGGCAAGAACACATTAATCAGCTCAAAGCTGCACACCACCTTTACACGAAAGCTGGGCATTATTCCACAGCCTATATGCTTTTTTGTGTGTTAATCCCCATAATTATATCTTTTGCCAGGTTTTATATATGTTCTGACAATTATCTTGTTCTTCATTCATTAATGGCGTACAGTGTTGTTGCCCTTGTCATCGGCTTCGTCCTTGAAGCTAAGGCAGGAAAGCATCGAAATTTAGCTGCTAAAATTCAACAGTTATTCGATTGTGATGTATTAGGACTAGAATGGAATTCTTATGTGTGGGGAACTAAACCCTCTGCCGAAGATGTTAATGATAATTATGTCAACCTTCCGGATAAAGGCTTTGTTAATTGGTATGATATCCAAGTTAGCGACTTGAATAAAGTAGAGGCTACTCTTATTTGTCAGAGAACAAATCTGGCTTATGATTCAAAGCTAAGAAAGAAATTCAATACTATTATAGATTGTATCGCTTGGAGTGTTTTAGCCTTAATATTGTTTGTCGGTTTTTATAAAAATGAAGGTATGCAAACAGCTGTTGTTTTTGTAGGTGTTCCATTAGTACCTATCATTAAATGGTTTTTTACAACAAGGAAACAAAATTTAGAAGATATTGAAACGTGTGAGTCCTTGAAATCATTTATTGACAATTGTCTTGAAAGATTGAAAAAGAACCAAGGATCTATAAACGAGGGTGTTTTGTATAGAATACAAGATGGAATATATAAGCATCGGAAAACTGCTTTCAAGATTCCAGATTACCTCTATAATCTCATGCGAGACAAGCAAGAGGAAAGTACTCACATAATGATTAATCAATACGTTCACCAAGATTAAATGAATCACTAAATCTATGATGATAAACATCAATCCCAAAGAAAAGGTGCTTAGCAAGAATCACAAATAACGCAGTTGTTGTTCTTTATTTTTGTTTGGCTTAACAGCCTCCTTTACATCTCCTTATCGATTATGTGTGTACGTAACGACTTGATACACCAAAGAAAGGCATGTGTGAGTCAGGATACGGGGAGTGTTTTATAGAGAAACAAACCTTTGATTATTGGAGAATTGGTAAGTGTCACTTACTTGCTCTTGACAACAAATGATAATCTGTAAGCACGTTTGAAGACGCTGAAACCAGGGGCTGTGTGTTCCCTATGTGTTCCCGATGGAAAAATAAAAAGGAGTTAGATTTCTCTAACTCCTTGATTTTCAACGCGCTTCAGGATGGGCTTGAACCAACGACCCCCTGATTAACAGTCAGGTGCTCTAACCAACTGAGCTACTGAAGCAGTGTTTGCTTGATTGCGGATGCAAAAGTATAGTGTTTTTTTGATTCCACCAAACTTTTTCCCGAAAAATTTTATTTTTATCCTAAAAAAGTTAATTTTTCACTCGTTTTTGAATGTTATACGGCGTGAAAGATGTATTTTTGCAACCACATTACACATTTATACCGACATGAGACGCTTTTTACTGCAAACACTCATCTGCATCGCATGCCTGCCCACCATGGCGCAAAGCGAGAAAGACCACTACTTCGACGTGACCAAAAACCTCGACGTGTTCAACACGATATACAAAAACCTTGACCTTATGTATGTTGACACGCTCGACGCTCAGGAAGTGGTAGGCACGGGCATCAAGGCGATGCTCAGAAGTCTCGACCCCTACACAGAGTATTACCCCGAGGAGAACATGGGCGACCTGAAAGAGATCTATACAGGCAAGTTCGCCGGCATAGGAGCTCTCATCAGATACAATACCCAGCTCAAGAGAGTGGTCATCGATGAGCCATACGAGGGCATGCCCGCCGCACAGGCCGGACTGCGAAAGGGAGACATCATCCTCAGCATCGACGACTCGACGATGGTGGACAAAGACGTGTCGTATGTGAGCAGTCACCTCAGAGGAGACCCCGGCACCACCTTCGTGCTCAAGATCAAGCGTCCGTCGACCGGCAAGAAAATGCAGATGAAAATCACGCGCAAGACCATCCAGACGCCTTCCGTGCCTTACTATGGCCTGCGGCCTGACAAGATAGGCTATATCAACCTCTCACAATTCACAGAGGGCTGCGCCAAAGAGGTGCGCCGTGCCTTCATCGACATGAAAGACCAGGGTATGCGTGGTCTGGTGTTCGACCTGCGTGGCAATGGCGGAGGTTCTGAGGCCGAGGCGGTGCAGATCGTCAATATGTTTGTGCCCAAAGACCTTCTGATTGTGTCCAACAGGGGAAAGATGAAAAGGGCCAACAAAGACTACTTCACCAAAGTGGAGCCCATCGACAGCGTCATGCCTGTGGTGGTGCTGGTGAGCGACATGACAGCCAGCGCCAGTGAAATCACCAGCGGTGCCCTGCAAGACCTCGACAGGGCCGTCATCTTAGGTACCCGCACCTACGGCAAAGGCCTGGTGCAGATGAGCCTTGACCTGCCCTACAACGGCAGTCTCAAACTCACCACCAACAAATATTACATCCCCAGCGGGCGATGCATACAAGCCATCAACTACAAGCACGACCAGGGCGGATACAAAGAGCACATACCCGACTCGCTCACCCACGTGTTCTACACCGCACACGGCAGAGAGGTGCGCGACGGAGGAGGCATCAAGCCCGACGTGGAGATACAGCCCGACTCGCTGCCCAACATCGGCTACTACCTGGCCACCTCCGGTGCCGACTCCACCGAAGTGCTCCTCAACTATGAGGTAGACTATATCGCCAAGCATCCGACCATCGCATGCCCGGCAGACTTCGAAATCTCCGACGCCGACTATGAGGACTTCAAACAGCGGGTGATCGACAGCGGCTTCACCTACGACCGTGAGAGTGAGAAATACCTGAAAAACCTGGTCAAGTTGGCACAGTTTGAGGGTTATTATGACGATGCGAAAAGCGAGTTTGACAGTCTGGAGAAAAAACTCAAACACAACATCGCCAAAGACCTCGACTACAACAAAGAGCAAATCAAGAAAATACTTGCCGGCGACATCGTGGCCGCATACTACTATCAGGCAGGAGCCATCGAGAACAGCCTGCGCGGCGACAAACAGATGGAGGAGGCATGCAGACTCATTGACAACCCTGCCGAATACTGGAAAATACTGGGCAGAAACATGCCCAAATAAGACCATAAAAGACAAAATAAGGGCGCATGGTGGAAAAAATGGCGAATTATTTGCGGGAACAACCTTTTTTTCGTACCTTTGCACCGTTCAGTGGAATGAGGGGCTTGACAAGGCCCCTCATTTTCATTTTAATTACCCATATATGATAGATAAAAACGTAGTAAAACAACTCGTCGGGGAATGGCTCGAAGGAAAGGATTATTTCCTTGTAGATGTGCAGATCAGTCCCGACAACAAGATTGTAGTGGAAATCGACCATTCTGACGGTGTCTGGATTGAGGATTGCGTGGAGCTCAGCAAGTATATCGAAGACAGACTCGACCGTGACAAAGAAGACTTCGAGCTGGAAGTAGGCTCTGCGGGCCTCGGCCAGCCTTTTAAGGTGCCACAGCAGTATATCAACTTCATCGGAAAAGAAGTGGAAGTGCTGGACAAAGAAGGGAAAAAACACAAAGGCATCCTCAAAGCCGTCGATGGCAATGACTTCACCGTGACGGTGAAAGAAAAAGTGAGACCAGAAGGTAAAAAAAGGCCCGTGCTCACAGATGTGGACATCGACTTCCAGATGGATCAAGTAAAATATACAAAATACATTATCAGTTTCAAGTAAAGCCATGGCAGCAAAAAAAGTTTCAGATTCGACACCGAATATGATAGACACATTCAGGGAGTTCAAGGAAAACAAAAATATAGACCGTACCACTCTTGTGAGCGTGCTCGAGGAGAGTTTTCGCAATGTCATTGCCAAGATTTTCGGCAGTGACGAGAATTTTGACGTCATCGTCAACCCCGACAAGGGTGACTTCGAAATCTACCGCAACCGTATGGTGGTACCCGACGGCGAGGTGGAAGACCAGAACAAAGAAATCTCACTCTCTGATGCCCAGAAGATAGAGCCTGACTACGAGGTAGGTGAGGACGTCAGTGAGAGGGTCGACTTCGCCAAATTCGGCAGAAGAGCCATCCTCAACCTGCGCCAGACACTGGCCTCCAAAATACTGGAACTGGAGCACGACTCATTATATAATAAATACAAAGACCGCGTGGGCCAGATCATCAGCGGAGAGGTATACCAGATGTGGAAGCGCGAGGTGCTGCTCGTGGACGACGAGAACAATGAGCTGATCCTGCCCAAGTCGGAGCAGATACCCGCCGACCAGTACCGCAAGGGTGAGACCGTCAGGGCCGTCATCCTGAGAGTGGACAATGAGAACAACAACCCCAAAATCATCCTCTCGCGTACCAGCCCCATGTTTCTCGAGAGACTGCTCGAAGGAGAGGTGCCAGAGATCAACGACGGACTCATCTCCATCAAAAACATCGCTCGCATGCCAGGTGAGCGTGCCAAAGTGGCCGTGGAGAGTTATGACGACCGCATCGACCCCGTGGGAGCCTGCGTGGGTGTGAAGGGTAGCCGTGTGCATGGCATCGTCAGGGAGCTCTGCAATGAGAACATCGACGTGATCAACTACACCTCCAACATCAAACTCTACATACAGCGTGCACTTAGCCCTGCCAAGGTGTCGAGCATCAATATCGACGAGGAGAACCACAAAGCAGAGGTCTACCTGCAGCCGGAGCAAGTGTCGCTCGCCATCGGACGTGGCGGTCTCAACATCAAACTGGCCTCCATGCTCACAGGATACACCATCGACGTATTCCGCGAGATTGAAGACAATGAGGCCGAGGAGGATATCTACCTCGAGGAGTTTGCCGACGAGATCGACATGTGGGTCATCGATGCCATCAAGCGTATCGGACTCGACACCGCAAAAGCTGTGCTCAACGCACCCCGCGACATGCTTGTAGAGAAAGCCGACCTTGAGGAAGAGACCGTAGACAACGTGCTGCGTGTGCTCAAAGCCGAGTTTGAGAGCTGATAACCCCTACAGGTATTGTGCGACATAACAAGACAACTAAATCGAGAAAAAAAAGAATGGCTATAAGACTAAATAAAGCAATAAGAGAATTAAACATAGGACTTCAAACGGCAGTTGAATTCCTTGAAAAGAAAAGCAACTTGGGTGAGGTGAAAGGCGACTTGAACTTCAAGCTCAACGACGCACAATACGAAGCGCTGGTCGAAGAGTTCAAAAGTGACAAGGAGGTGAGAAACCAAGCCGACAAGTTCCTTCAGAAGAGGCCCAAGGAGAAAAAGCGCGTTGAGCCGGA
Organism: uncultured Prevotellaceae bacterium; assembly: GCA_902780635.1. Classification (GTDB taxonomy): domain Bacteria; phylum Bacteroidota; class Bacteroidia; order Bacteroidales; family Bacteroidaceae; genus Prevotella. The sequence continues at coordinate 38,131 of CACZGH010000026.1, read as the reverse complement.
GAACCACAAAGGTGAGGACCTGCTTGACTCCACCAGGGTGAAATACAAACCTCTGGGGAAAATCGACCTTGACTCCATAGGCAGAAGACCGGCTCCAAAACCAGAGCCTGTCACACCTGCCGCAGCCCAGCCAGCGCCCAAAAGGACTACTGCCGAAAGTCCCGAACCCAAAGTGGCCGCAGAACCAGAAAAAACCGTACAGCCAAAGCAGCAGGTCACAGACACTCCTGCCGAAAGCAAGACTGTCAGTACGCCACAAGAGCCCCAGCCGGTTGAGGTCAAGACCGAGACTGCGCCACAGCCTGTCGTGACAGAGCAGCCTAAGGAGGAAAAGCCTCTCACGGTGAAGGCAGAAGAAGTGCCCGCCCCCACTCAGCCAAAACCTGAGGTGGAACAACCAGCCGCCAAGGCACTGGACACCACCTCCGTCCAGCCAAAAGAAGAACCCGCACCATCACAGCCTGCTGAAGAAAAGCCCGCTGCCCCAGAAAACAAAATCTTCACACTGAAGAGCGAGCAGAAGAACGCTCCCAAGGTGAATGTCCTGGGCAAAATAGACCTCGACTCCATCAACCAAAGCACGCGTCCGAAGAAAAAGACCAAAGAGGAAAAGCGCAAGGAACGTGAGGAGAAAGCTCAGCAGCAGCACGGCACCGCTCCCGGCAATGAGAAGAAGAAGAGGGCACGCATCAACAAAGAGCGTGTCGACATCAACGCCGCCAGCCAAAGCGGAGGCAGTGCTCAGAATGCCGGCAACGCAGCACAGGCCAGTGGCAAGAACAAGAACAAGAAAGACCGCAACCGCAAGCGCAACCAGCGCCCACTCGAAGTGAACGAGGAGGATGTGGCACGTCAGGTAAAAGAGACCTTGGCCCGTCTGACCAGCAAAAACCAAAACAAGAAAGGCGCCAAATACCGCAAGGAGAAGCGCGAGGCCGTGCATGAGAAACTTCTTGAGGAAAGAGAGGAGTTGCGCGCCGAGAGCAAGATTCTCAAGTTGACAGAGTTCGTCACCGTGAGCGAGTTGGCCACTATGATGAACGTTGGCGTCAACCAAGTCATCGGCACCTGCATGAGCATAGGCATCATGGTCAGCATCAACCAGCGCCTCGACGCTGAGACCATCAACATCGTGGCCGACGAGTTTGGCTTCAAGACCGAATACGTCAGTGCCGAGGTGCAAAACGCCATCACCGAGGAAGAAGATGACGAGAACGACCTCGTACCACGCGCACCCATCGTCACCGTCATGGGCCACGTAGACCATGGTAAGACCTCGCTGCTCGACCATATCCGCAACACCAACGTCATCGCCGGTGAGGCAGGAGGTATCACACAGCATATCGGAGCCTACATCGTGGAACTGAAAGACGGCCGCCAAATCACATTCCTTGACACGCCGGGCCACGAGGCATTCACCGCCATGCGTGCCCGCGGTGCTCAGGTGACCGACATCGCCATCATCATCATCGCAGCCGACGACAGCGTCATGCCCACCACCAAAGAGGCAATCGCTCATGCACAGGCCGCCAACGTGCCGATGGTGTTCGCCATCAACAAGATAGACAAACCGGGAGCCAACCCCGACAAGATACGTGAAGACCTGGCCAACATGAACCTGTTGGTGGAAGACTGGGGCGGCAAATACCAATGCCAGGAAATCTCAGCGAAGAAAGGCATCGGTGTCGACGACTTGCTCGAAAAGGTGCTGCTCGAGGCAGAGATGCTGGAGCTCAAAGCCAACCCCAACCGTAAAGCCACTGGTTCCATCATCGAGTCGTCGCTCGACAAAGGACGTGGATATATCTCCACCGTACTCGTGTCCAACGGCACCCTCAGGGTGGGCGACATCGTGGTGGCTGGCACCAGTTACGGACGCATCAAGGCCATGTTTAATGAGCGCAACCAGCGCATCAAGGAGGCAGGACCGGCAGAGCCAGCCATCATCTTAGGACTCAACGGAGCACCCACCGCTGGCGACTCCTTCCACGTCATGCCCACAGAGCAAGAAGCCCGCGACATCACCAACAAGCGCCTCCAGCTGCAACGTGAGCAGGGACTGCGCACCACCAAGACCCTGGGTCTGGACGACATCTCACACCGCATCGCCCTCGGCGAGTTCCACGAACTCAACATCATCGTCAAAGGCGACACCGACGGCTCTATCGAGGCCCTCAGCGACTCGTTCATCAAACTCTCTACAGAGAAGGTTCAAGTCAATGTCATCAACAAGGCAGTGGGTCAGATCTCTGAAAACGATGTCATGCTTGCCAGTGCCTCCGACGCCATCATCGTGGGATTCCAGGTGCGCCCATCGGCCGACGCCCGAAAGCTCGCCGAGCGCGAGGGTGTGGAGATCAACACCTACTCCATCATCTACGATGCTATCGACGAGGTGAAATCGACCATGGAAGGTATGCTCGACAAGGTGAAGAAAGAGGTGGTGACCGGAGAAATCGAGGTGAAGCAAGTCTTCAAGATCTCCAAGGTGGGTACCGTGGCTGGTGGACTCGTCACAGAAGGAAAAGTGCACAACAAAGACAAGGCCCGCGTGGTGCGCGACGGCATTGTGGTGCACACCGCCAACATCGATGCCCTCAAACGTTATAAAGACGACGCCAAGGAAGTGGCCACCGGACTGGAGTGCGGTATCTCATTGGTCAACTTCAACGACATCCAGGTAGGCGACATCATCGAGACCTTCATGGAGATAGAGGTGCAGCAGAAACTGTAATTTCAGGAGACCGCACAACCAGAAATGGAAAAAAACAAAAACGAGAAGAATCAGTTTGTCAGGCAGGTGGCCGAACAGAAATATGAGTTCGGCTTCACCACTGACATTCATACCGAAATCATCGACAAAGGACTTAACGAGGACGTGGTGAGGCTCATCTCAAAAAAGAAAGAGGAGCCGGAGTGGATGCTCAACTTCAGATTGGAAGCCTACAGATACTGGACCACGCTCAAACAGCCCACATGGGGACATGTGCGACTGCCACAAATCGACTATCAGGGCATCTCATACTATGCCGACCCTTTGGCCAAGAAACCCAAGAACAAGGAGATAGACCCCGAGTTGGAGAAAACCTTCGACAAGCTCGGCATCCCCTTGGAGGAGCGGCTTGCGCTGAGCGGAACGGCCGTCGACGCCATCATGGACTCCGTCTCGGTGAAGACCACTTTCAAAGACAAGCTCGCAGAGAAAGGCATCATCTTCTGTTCCATCGGCGACGCCATCCGGCAGCACCCCGACCTGGTGAGACAGTATCTGGGCACCGTCGTGCCCTACCGTGACAATTTCTACGCAGCCCTCAACAGTGCCGTCTTCAGCGACGGCTCATTCGTCTATATCCCCAAGGGGGTCAGATGCCCCATGGAACTCAGCTCTTATTTCCGCATCAATGCCCGCAACACCGGACAGTTTGAGCGCACCCTCATCATCGCCGACGATGATGCTTACGTCAGTTATTTGGAGGGTTGCACCGCACCGATGCGAGATGAGAACCAGCTCCATGCCGCCATCGTGGAGATCATCGTCAACGACCGCGCCGAGGTGAAATACTCCACCGTGCAAAACTGGTATCCTGGCGACGAGAACGGTCGAGGCGGCGTCTTCAACCTCGTGACAAAGCGTGGTGAACTGCGCGGAGAGTACTCCAAGCTCTCCTGGACACAGGTGGAGACAGGCAGTGCCATCACCTGGAAATACCCCTCATGCGTGTTGCGTGGAGACCACTCGCAAGCCGAGTTCTACAGTGTGGCCGTGACCAACAACTACCAAGAAGCCGACACTGGCACCAAGATGATACATATCGGCCGAGACACCCGCAGCACCATCATCTCCAAAGGCATCTCCGCCGGACACTCACAGAACTCCTATCGCGGACTGGTGCGAGCCACCTCCCATGCCGACAACGCCCGCAACTACAGCAGTTGCGACTCTCTGCTGTTGGGCAGCGACTGTGGCGCACACACCTTCCCCTACATGGACATCCACAACGACACGGCCATCGTGGAGCATGAGGCCACCACCTCAAAAATCAGCGAAGACCAGTTGTTCTACTGCAACCAGCGCGGCATCCCCACCGAGCAGGCCGTAGGGCTCATTGTCAATGGTTATGCCAAGGAAGTGCTCAACAAACTGCCCATGGAGTTTGCCGTCGAGGCACAAAAACTATTGTCGGTATCATTAGAAGGCACTGTAGGATGAGACACATCAAGACCATCATATTGACATTGGTTTTTATATCTGTTGCTACACGGCTGTCGGCACAGTCTTTTCACATACGCTATAATCCGCTGCAACAGACAAACACCATTGGTATGGACTTGTTTCAGAAGACCGACTCCATCATGATGTCTCTGTCTCCTCGTTTTAAGCCATACTCTGTCAATAGATGGGATTTGTATCTCAATACCATTCAGAATCACTGGACGATGGTTCCTGATAATGGGATAACACCTCGCCTGATAGACTTTTCTCCATTCAAGTGCGGGCCATACAAGGTGCCTGACCCTCCCCCACTCTTCTACGACCCCATAGAGGACATGTCACTGGGTGGTTGTCTCATCAATACGCTTCTCGATATCATTTTATTCTGACATTAGAACACACCATCATATGCTAACAATCAAGAATCTTCATGCCACCATCAACGGCAAAGAGATATTAAAAGGCATCGACCTGGAAATCAAAGACGGTGAGACCCACGCCATCATGGGACCCAACGGCTCTGGCAAGTCCACCCTGTCGGCAGTGCTCGTGGGCAACCCGCTCTACGAGGTGACAGACGGCGAAGCCTGGTTCAACGGCAAAGACCTGCTGGCCATGAAGCCAGAGGACAGGGCCCACGAGGGGCTCTTTCTCTCCTTCCAGTACCCAGTGGAGATTCCCGGCGTCTCTATGACCAACTTCATGAAAGCCGCCATCAACGAGAAGAGAAAATACCAAGGACTGCCCCCTCTCAATGCCACCGAGTTTCTCAAACTCATGAGAGAGAAACGCCAGATTGTGCAACTTGACAGCAAACTCGCCCACCGCTCTGTCAACGAGGGCTTCAGCGGCGGCGAGAAAAAGCGCAACGAGATCTTCCAGATGGCCATGTTGGAGCCACGCCTCGCCATCCTCGACGAGACCGACTCGGGCCTCGATGTCGACGCCATGCGTATCGTGGCACAGGGTGTCAACCAAATGCGCACCCCAGACACCTCCACCATCGTCATCACCCATTACGACCGCTTGCTCGATATGATCAAGCCCGATGTGGTGCATGTGCTCTACCAGGGACGCATCGTCAAGACCGGCGGCCCCGAACTGGCCCGGGAAATAGAGGCAAGAGGCTATGACTGGATAAAATCTGAGATCGATGGGTAGCGAAAGTCAATACATCACACTCTATGAGCAGTGCCACGACATGATCTGTGCCCACTCAGCGCAGGTGATGAACAGCCACCGTGAGCTGGCTTTTCGGGACTTCCGACAGCAAGGGTTTCCGACCAGAAAAGTAGAACGCTACAAATACACCGACATGCAGCGCCTCTTCGAGCCTGACTATGGGCTCAACCTGCGTCGGCTCGACATACCCGTCAATCCCTATGACGCCTTTCGCTGCGACGTGCCCAATCTCAGCACCTCGCTCTATTTCATCGTCAATGACATCTTCTATTCCAAGGCGTTACCCAAAAGCAAACTGCCTGAGGGGGTCATCATCGACTCGCTGCGACACATCGCCGACACCCGCCCCCAGCTCATCCAGCAGCATTATGCCACCATCGCCCGGACAGAGGAGGACAGCGTGACAGCCCTCAACACGATGTTGGCACAGGACGGACTGCTAGTCTATGTGCCACGCCAAGTGAAAGTAGACCGCACCATACAAGTGATCAATATCCTCAGGGCAGATGTCGACCTGATGGTCAACCGCCGTGTGCTCATCATCGTCGAGGAGGGAGCTGAGGTGAAGTTGCTCTTCTGCGACCACACCGCCGACGACAAGCATTTTCTCACCACTCAGGTCATTGAGGCCTTTGTCGGGGAGAATGCGTCGCTCGACCTGTACTGTCTCGAGGAGACCCACTACAAGAACACACGGGTGAGCAACCTCTTCATCGAGCAGCAAGCCAACAGCCGTCTGCATCACAACGTCATCACGCTGCACAACGGCGTGACACGCAACCGCACCGAGGTGGCCCTCAAAGGCGAGGGGGCAGAGTGCTGGCTCAACGGATGTGTGATAGCCGACAAAAACCAGCATGTGGACAACAACACCCTCATCGACCACCAGGCACCACATGGCACCAGCCATGAACTCTACAAATATGTGCTCGATGAGGAGTCGACAGGTGCTTTCGCCGGCAAGGTGCTGGTGCGCCATGGCGCCCAAAAGACCACGTCGGAGGAGGTCAACCAAAATCTTTGCGCCACCAAGAGCGCCAGGATGTATACCCAGCCCATGCTCGAAATCTATGCCGACGACGTAAAGTGCTCGCACGGCAGCACCGTCGGACAGCTCAACGACGCCGCCCTCTTCTATATGCGACAGCGAGGCATCAGCCTACATGAGGCACGCCTGCTGCTCCAGCTGGCCTTTGTCAACGAAGTCATCGACAGCATACACGTGGAGCCTCTTCGCGACCGACTTCACTATCTGGTGGAGAAACGATTCAGAGGAGAACTCAGCAAATGCGAAGGCTGCAAACTATGCAAATAGACACCGACACCATGATTCATATAGACAAAATAAGAGCAGATTTTCCTATCCTCTCACGTACGGTCTACGACCGCCCACTGGTCTACCTCGACAACGCCGCCACCACCCAGAAACCACTCTGCGTGCTCGACGCTATGCGCGATGAGTATCTCAACGTCAATGCCAATGTGCACCGTGGCGTACACTATCTCTCGCAGCAAGCCACCGAACTGCACGAGGCGGCAAGAGAGCGCGTCAGGCAGTTCATCAATGCCCGCAGCACTACCGAAATCGTCTTTACACGGGGAACCACCGAGGCCATCAACCTGGTGGCCAGTAGCTTCTGTGAGGAGATGATGAGCGAAGGCGACGAAGTGATCGTCTCCACGATGGAGCATCACTCCAATATCGTGCCTTGGCAGCTGCAGGCAGCCCGTCGGGGCATTACCATCAAGGTGATACCCATCAACGACCAGGGAGAGCTGCTCCTCGACGAGTATGAGCGGCTTTTCAGCGCACGTACTCGCCTGGTCAGCGTGACGCATGTGAGCAATGTGCTGGGAACGGTCAACCCTGTGGCCGACATCATCCGCATCGCACACAGTCATGGTGTGCCCGTACTCATCGACGGGGCACAGAGCGCGCCCCACCTCCGCATCGACGTGCAGGCACTCGACTGCGACTTCTTCGCCTTCAGCGGCCACAAGATGTACGGACCTACCGGCGTCGGTGTGCTCTATGGAAAAGAAGCGTGGCTCGACCGTCTGCCTCCATATCAAGGTGGTGGCGAGATGATCGGCTCCGTGAGTTTTGAGAAAACCACTTTCGAAAAGCCACCCCTCAAATTCGAGGCAGGCACACCTGATTACATCGCCACCCATGGCCTCGCCGTAGCCATCGACTACATCGAGCGCATCGGCATGGAAAACATCGCCGCCCATGAGCAAGCTCTCACCCGCTACTGCATGGAGCAACTGCGCGCCATCGACGGCATGCGCCTCATCGGAGAGGCCAGCCGCAAAGACGCCGTGGTCAGTTTTCTGGTGGGCGACATCCATCATCTCGACATGGGCACTCTGCTCGACCGGCTGGGCATCGCCGTTCGCACCGGTCACCATTGCGCCGAGCCACTCATGCGTCGCATGGGCATACAGGGCACAGTACGCGCCTCGTTTGCCCTCTACAACACCCAAGAAGAAATCGACACGCTGGTGGAAGGCATCAAACGTGTAAGCAAAATGTTCTGACATGCTGAAAAGTCACTTTCACGAAGGACTGACAGAGGCCGGTTGTGATGAGGCCGGGAGGGGATGCCTCGCAGGGAGCGTCTACGCCGCAGCGGTCATACTGCCGCAAGACTATCAAAACGCCGCCCTCAACGACTCCAAGCAGCTCACCGCCCATCAGCGTTATCAGTTGCGAGAGGTCATCCTGCGCGACGCGGTGGCCTGGGCCGTGGGGGTCGTCACCCCGGAAGAGATTGACCAGATCAACATCCTCAATGCCTCGTTCCTCGCCATGCACCGGGCCCTCGACCAACTCTCCACACGTCCAGAGGCCATCATCGTCGATGGCAACCGTTTCAAGCCATATCAGCATCTGCCCTACGCTACCATTGTGAAAGGCGACGGTAAATACCTCTCTATCGCAGCGGCAAGCATCCTGGCCAAGACGTTCCGCGACGATTACATGGACCAGTTGGCGACACAATATCCACAATACGACTGGCAGCGCAACAAAGGCTATCCCACCCGTCGCCACCGAGAGGCTATCCGTCAATATGGTGTCACCCCCTATCACCGCAAGTCATACCGTCTGTTGGGCGACACACAACTCATGTTGCCCTTCGACGAAGAATAAAGCGTTTTGGCACCAGGAAAGAAAAGAAAAATGAAAAGATAGGACACACAATAGAAAAAAAATATTATCTTTGCACATCCATATTGGCTGACCATCCGGCTTACCCACAACCGCATATCACTAAGCAGAAAAAAACCGTATCTGAAACATCATGGCTCCACGTAAATACTCTTCAGGCAATGAACTCATCAAGGGATGTGTCATCTTGATCGACTTCATTATCATGAACATGCTGTTGGTGTTGGCAGCCAAATATTTCTCCGGCATATATCCCAAATATTTTACGCTGGTGCCCCGCATCACGTTGATTATGGCCAATATCTCCATGATCATCAGTCAGTCGGTCATCGGCGTCATCATTCACCGGCGGCGCACCACGTTCGAGGAGGTCTTCCTGCAAGTGGTCAAACTGTGCCTACTGCAAGTCTCTATCATGTTTGTATGCCTGCGCCTCATCGGTGAGAGCGGTGGCATGTTTCGCTTCATGGTGCTCTTTCTCATCGTCGAGATATTTGTTATCCTTTGCAGCCGACTGATAGAGAAACTCTTCATCAGGCTTTTCAGACAGGCGGGACGCAACACGCGCAGCGTCATCTTCATCGGCAATGACCCCTCTATCCTGATGCTCTACAAAAATCTCATCTCCGACTCCTCCACTGGATACAAGGTGATGGGATATTATGCTGACGCCGACATGGACAACTGCCCCAAGGAGATACATCGCCTCGGCAGTATCCGTGATTTCAATGCGATAGCCGACAGATATGCCGCACCAAGCTATGAGGACAAAGAACATAGCAACCCGAAAAAACAGCTCAAAATCAGCAAGATAGACGAGGTCTTTTGCAGTCTCTCACACGACGAATACGATGAGATTGTCAAAATTATGAGGTTTTGCGACAAAAACATCATTCACTTTTACTATGTGCCCCGTATGGTGGGCAATTTCCTCCTCAACCTGCAGGCAGAGCAACTCGGCGAGACCATGGTGTTCACCAACCATTACGAGCCGCTCTCATCACCTTTCAACCGGTTTCTGAAGCGATCTTTCGACATCGTCGTAAGCCTCATCGTATGTATTGTGATGCTCCCCTTCATACCCATCATCGCACTCATCATCAAGCACCAGAGCCCAGGACCGGTCTTCTTCAGACAGGCACGTACAGGTCTCAACGGCAAAACTTTCATCTGCTACAAATTCCGGTCCATGCATGTCAACAACGACGCCGACACTCTGCAAGCCACCAAAGAAGACCCCAGGAAATTTCCTTTTGGCAACTTCATCCGCATGACCAATATCGATGAGTTCCCACAGTTTTTCAACGTCCTCAAAGGCGATATGAGCATCGTAGGGCCACGGCCACATATGCTTACACACACCGAGCAGTATGGCAACATCATCGACAAGTATATGGTGCGGCATTTCAGCCGGCCCGGCATCACTGGCTATGCACAAGTGAGCGGCTGCAGAGGCGAGACTAAAGAACTCTGGCAGATGGAGGAACGCATCCAGAAAGATATATGGTATATAGAAAACTGGACCTTCTGGCTCGATATCAAAATTATACTCAAGACCGCCGTCACCCTCTTCTTTCCTGACAAAAACGCCTATTAACCCTTAAGGTTCATTACTATTTTAGTTTGAGAGTCAGATACTTTTTGTACATCGTGTCTTGTCATTACTATAAAAGTAATGGCCTGAGTTAATTATTATAAAAAATGTTTATTATTCAAAAAATTGGCACGATTATTTGTCCAATCGGAGACAAAGTAGTAATTTTGCCGAGATATTAGCCCATTGAAGGTTTTACGCACATATTTTCCACCTGAAATTAAGGTAAGAAGTAACTATTTTTTACTGATAAAGACGCAATTATTTAAGACAAACTCCTCAAAAAGAAGGAAGCTTTCTAAAAACATCATATTTCAATTATGTCAAAAAAATTCTATTTACTGGTTTTCAATCTCATGATAGGGCTGAGCATCTTCGCTTCACCTGTCGACCAAAACACCGCCTACCAGAAGGCAAAGTCGTTCTTAAACCAGCACAATCTTAACTTGACACTCAACAGCAGCAAAGCATTAACAATCCATCGCGCCCCTACAGCTGCCAATACTCCTTACTACATTTTCAACTCAACAGACGGCAACGGCTTCGTCATCATGTCCGGTGATGACCGCACCGACGCTGTGATTGGCTATTCAGACACAGGGCAAATTGACCCTGACAACATGCCTGATGGTCTGGCCTTTATGCTCAGACGCTATCAAGAGGAGATGACATTGATCGACCAGCTTGAACCGGCCGACGTGCAGCAGACAGCCATACATAGAGTGATGTCACAAGCCCGTGTTCCAGTAGCACCCCTGATCAAAAACTTCTGGGGGCATATGGCTCCATTCAACAAATTCAATCCCAAAGTCAACGACTCCACCTGCGTAGTCGGTTGTGCAGCCGTCGCTATGAGTGAGCTGATGGGGTTTTACAAATATCCCGAAAACTCATTGCCTGTAACAGGATACACCACTCCTACACGTCAGCTTGTTCTCGAAGACCTGCCCTCCGTACCCTTCGACTGGACCAATATGCGCAATATGTATAAGAGACAGAGCTATACGAGTACTGAAGGTAATGCCGTAGGATGGCTCATGCGGTATGTAGGTCAGGCGCTCAGAAGCGACTTCAACACCAATACCTCCAGTTCCGATGTCTCCAAGATACCTACCCTGCTCAGACAATACGGATATCATGCTTCAGACTACTGGTATTCCAGCTGGAGAACTATGAATGAGTGGGAAGACCTGCTCTATCAGCAGGTGACAAAAGGCCAGCCTGTACTGATCTCAGGCTTTAGCACAGGTAAGTCTGGACACATGTTCCTCGTCGACGGCTATGACGAGGACGACTATTTCCATATTGAGTGGGGATGGGAAGGATCTTCAAAAGGTTATTTCAAACTGACACTGCTCAGCCCCTACAAAAACGTGTCTGACAACTACAACTACATGAACAATCTTGGCTTTATCTTCAACGTTTATCCAGAGCCTGACAATGCACCAGAGACGGATGAAGATGAGACAGACGATATCGACGATGAGATAACAGATGAAATAGATGAAACAGAGGTGACAGACGAGACAGACGAGACAGATATGATGGCTGCCAACGATAGCATCTTACTCAATTCCTGCCTCTCGCTCACATCTCTCACATTCACTGGTATAGAAGTCACCACCAAGCTCCGCAACGAGTCGGTCAACGAGAAATTGTATGAATACGGACTGGGACTTTACGACAGTTCTTATAAGATGGTGAAACTGCTCGCCAATGAAACCCTCCAGTTCCCTTCCAACACCAAGACCATCACCACCACATGGCCTGTCGGATTCGGTGATATGGAAGACGGCACCTACCGCATCTACCCCATCAGCAGACTCTCCCAGGGCGACGGCATCTGGCATTTCGATGCTTGCAAGAGCGCCAATGCCTACATCCAGGTAGAAATAGCCGACGGTATCGCCAAGATGAAAGCCATACCAGCTGTCGAATACAACTCATTTGAGTTTATTGACGAAACGCCTCTGTACATCGGTGCTGTGAGAAGGATGAAAGTCAACGTCACCAACAATATGATGGAGAAATACAACCGCTTCCTCTATCTCTTCGACAACGACCAGATCCGGCAGATTAGGCTCGAACATATCAAAAAGAATTCCTCCGATGACATCGAGTTCCTCTACTATCCCAGGACTATCGGTCCGCACACACTGACCATCTGCACCGATACAGCTCACACCAAAGTACTCTTCTCCAAAGAGATAGAGGCACTTGACGCAGTGTCATATAAGTTGAAATTCACTTATTCAATAGAAAATTACGACAATGAGAGTGAGTCTGTCATAGGCAACATGATGCGCGTGAAAGTCACCGTGACCAACAACGGCACTGAGGACTACAACGACTATATCCGTATCCTCAGAAAATACGTCTACTGGGACCAGACCACCAAGTACTTCGCAAATATCCCCGTCGGAGGGAGTCAGGAGTTCTATTTCGAGACACTGATGGACTATGGAGCCACCTACAACCTGGTAGGATACTATAAGTCAAAAAGCTCTTCCAACAACAACACGTTCTCCACGGTTGGATTCTCCATCAACATCACTGCCAAGCGTGGTATCGGATACTATACGGCTGATGGCACTGCACATTTCCAGGCCACTTCCAAAGACCCCTTCACCGTGCCGGAAGACGCTGTGGCACTCGACCTCACCAGCCTCTCCACTGTACCTTCTGACATCGTGCCCAACAGCAACCCCAACACGTTCTACTATGTCACGAAGTCATACGCTTCACTGGCTGACCGCAACCAGATTGTCAATCTCGCAGCCAACAAGATTGTGCTCACAGACGGCTACTCTTGCTTCATACCAAGAGACTTCACTGCCGCTGAAATCAGTTACACCCGCACCTTCGAAAAGGGATTCATGGGTGTGAGAAACCAAAACAACTGGAGCACTATCGTGCTGCCATTTGATGTGCAGACCATCACCAATACCACCAACGACCAAGTGGTAGACTGGTTCAAACCAGGCCAAAATAAAGACAAGAATTTCTGGCTGAGACGGTTCTACGGCGAAGAGGGCTATTATGCCTACTTCACCAATGCCGAGACTTTCAAGGCTGGTATGCCCTACATCATCACCGTGCCTGGCGACTACAAGGGCGAGGAATACAGTCTGGTGGGCAAACCTCTGACATTCAGTGCTGTCGACGTTACCGTCAAGAAAGGCAAGACAGTGGCCGATGCCCAGAACTTCGACTTTGAGGGTTCTCTGGCAGAGACCACCACTAAAGGTAAATATGTCTACCAGCTCGACGAGGAGATGGGCGGCAACAACTTTGTCTACATCAGCACCAGCTCCACTGTCAAGCCGTTCCGTGCTTACTTCACTTCTGAATCAGAACCCCTCGATGGTGCCGCCCTTTATGTGGCTAGCTACATCGACGTATTTGAGGACACCGATGCCATCAGCGACGTGAACATCAGCACCCCGACAAACCATGGCACGCTCAGTGTCTACAGCATCTCAGGCTCTAAGGTGAAGACCCACAACAACACTTCCGTCTCAGAGGCTCTCCAGTCACTGCCTCGTGGCATCTACATCATCAACGGAAAGAAATACATCAGATAGCATCATTCATTGTGCATCGACATCAAGGGAGTGTGTCAAATTGAAATTTGGCACACTCCCTTTTTTATATGGAGGATTCAAGTTCGCATTCGCTCAGCTTGCTGGCAATTTGCTTTTAGCTGATCGCTCTTAGTGTTATTTGCTTTGCTGATAATAGTCCACCAAACACAAAAAAAGGGAGCACATCCGTACTCCCTTATCATGTTCAGCCATCTTGGCTGCTCTATCTTAGCAAACTTGGCTACCGGGCTTGACCTCGCGCAGAAGTGTGGTGACGCTCAGGTCGCCGTCATAGTTTTCTGCAGAGAGGATCATGCCTTGGCTCTCAATACCCATCAGTTTGCGTGGGGCGAGGTTGGCGATGAAAAGCACGTCACGACCAATCAGATCCTCGGGCTGGTAGAACTTGGCAATGCCGCTCACGATGGTGCGGTCGGTGCCACTGCCATCATCAAGGGTGAATTTGAGCAGTTTGTTGGCTTTCTTCACTTTCTCGCAGTTTTTCACATGACCTACACGGATGTCGAGTTTCTCGAAATCGCTGAAGTCGATGATGGGTTTGATCTCCTTGGCCTTGTAGTTGGCGGCCTCGTTGGCCTTGCGGGTGTCTTCCAGCTTTTTCAGCTGACGTTCTATCACCTCATCCTCTATTTTCTCGAAGAGAAGAGCGGGTTCGGCCAACTGGTGTCCGGGCTTCAATATGTCGGTGTCGCCGAGCTGATTCCAGTCGAATGAGTCGATGTTGAGCATGCCACGCAGCCGTTTGCTGCTGAAGGGCAGGAAGGGCTCGAAGGCAATGGCGAGATTGGCCACCAGTTGCAGGGAGATATACAAGATGGTCTCCACCCGCTTGGGGTCTGTCTTCCACACCTTCCAGGGCTCACACTCGGTGATATAGCGGTTGCCGATACGGGCCAGGTTCATCGCCTCTTTCTGAGCATCACGGAACTTGAACACATCGAGCAGGTTTTCTACCTTGGCTTTCACGTCCTTGAACTCTTCCAAGGCGGCACGGTCAGTGTCTGTCAATTCGCCACAGGCGGGTACTACCCCACCCCAGTATTTTTTGGTGAGTTGCAAAGCGCGGTTGACAAAGTTGCCATAGACAGCCACCAGTTCGTTGTTGTTGCGCTCCTGGAAGTCGCGCCAAGTGAAATTATTGTCCTTGGTCTCGGGCGCATTGGCGGTAAGCACGTAGCGCAGCACATCCTGCTTGCCAGGCATGTCGACAAGGTATTCATGGAGCCATACAGCCCAGTTGCGTGAGGTGGAGATTTTGTCGTCCTCCAAGTTGAGGAACTCGTTGGCAGGCACATTGTCGGGCATGATATAGCTGCCGTGGGCGCGCATCATGACCGGGAAGATGATACAGTGGAACACGATATTGTCCTTGCCGATGAAATGCACCAGGCGGGTGTCCTCATCTTGCCACCATTTCTGCCATGTGCCCCAGCGCTCCGGCTCACGGTCGCAGAGCTCTTTGGTGTTGGAGATATAGCCAATAGGAGCGTCAAACCATACGTAGAGCACCTTGCCCTCAGCACCTTCCACTGGTACGGGGATGCCCCAGTCGAGGTCGCGGGTCATGGCGCGGGGCTGCAAGTCCATGTCAAGCCACGACTTGCACTGACCATAGACATTGGAGCGCCACTCCTTGTGCTCCTCCAGAATCCACTGTTTGAGCCAGTCCTGATATTGGTTGAGCGGCAGATACCAGTTTTTCGTCTCCTTCATCACGGGCTGTGAGCCGCTGATAGTGGAGCGGGGATTGATCAGTTCAGTGGGTGAGAGGTCGCGGCCGCATTTCTCACACTGGTCGCCGTAGGCTCCCTCATTGTGGCAGTGGGGGCACTCGCCGGTGATGTAGCGGTCGGCGAGGAACTGATGCGCCTCCTCGTCATAATACTGGGTGGTAGTCTCCTCGGTCAGTTTGCCTTCATCATAGAGTTTGCGGAAGAAGTCTGCAGCAAATTGGTGATGGATATTGGAGGTGGTGCGGGAGTAGATGTCGAAGGAGATGCCAAACTCACTGAAGGAGTCTTTGATCATTTGATGATAGCGGTCTACCACGTCTTGTGGTGTGACACCTTCTTTGCGGGCGCGGATAGTGATAGGCACACCGTGCTCGTCGCTACCTCCGATGAATATGACGTCCTGCTTCTTCAGCCGCAGGTATCTCACATAGATGTCGGCAGGCACATAGACACCTGCCAAATGACCAATATGCACACCGCCGTTGGCGTATGGCAGGGCGGCGGTGACGGTCGTTCGCTTGAATTTTTTCTGTTCCATGTATATAGTCTTGCTTATTATGCTGCAAAATTACGTAGAATCTGCGACATGTACAAGTTTTGAGTTGACAAGTTGTTTCTTAGTTGAGAAGATATCTAGACTAGATAGATCATCTAGATTTTCTAGACTTTCTAGATCTTCTAGACTTTCTAGATCTTCTAGACTTTCTAGATCTTCTAGACTTTCTAGATCTTCTAGATTTTCTAGACTTTCTAGATCATCTTGATTTTCTAGATCTGAGGCTTCAGTCTTCCTCAAACACGCAGGGCAGTGCAAGCAACTGATACATCACCGTGCGTGCCATGCGCAGATGTCCTAAGTCGTTGGGGTGGAGCAGGTCGTTCTCGTTGTGGAAGTTGACAATTTGCGAGGCAGCCATCGGGAAGAGGCCCGAGGTGGCATTCATGTCGATGACGGGCACAGCCCAGATGTTGCCGGCCTCTTTGACGCTCTCCACATAGGGGTCGAGCCACTCGCCACACTCGTTCTGATACTCTTCAGTGGGCTGTATGTTTTTCTCATTGCCATAGAAATAACTGCGGTGGATAGGGGTCATCAGCACGATCTGCTTGGTGGGGAACATCTCCTTGAGCTGGCTCATGGCGATGTTGATACGTCCACGGTAGGTGTCTTTGTTCATCGAAGGCTGGCGTCGACGGCGCAATGACACGTTCTTGTCCTTGTGGACGGCAGTGAGCACCGAGTCCTCCGTGATGTTGTACCACTGGCCCACAGGCACAGCGGCGTTGAAGTCGTTGGTGCCGATGAAGATGAGGATGGCGTCAAAATCATTGCCGTGCTGCTCTTTCAACTGTTGCGCCTGACGGGGAATATCATTCCATTGCCGTCCGCTCACGGCATATACATATGGCTCTATCTGGAGCCATTTCTGTAGGAATCCCCACCATTTTTTCTTCGAACCGCTGTTGCGGGGGTCGGTGATGCTGTCGCCGAAGTAAGCCACTTTCTTGCCTTGCCAGGGATGCTGGATCAAAGTCTGAGGGGTTGCTGACACCGCACAAGTGATGAGCAACACTGTGAGAAATAGTTTTTTGATAGTCATGTTTTTTAGATTAATACTTATAGTTTTTATTCATTATCTACAACCGCATATATACTCGTCTACTTATCAACTTATCAATTCATCAACTTAATCACATTGATTTCTGGCCATGCAAAGAGCCGGAAAGGCAGTCGGCCAGCGATACCTGCAGAGACATAGAGCATACGCCCATGGTCGGTGTAGGCACCATGCCACTCTTTGTAGACTCCCTGGGCCGGTGAGATAGGGCCTATTTTGATCTGCCCGGCATGAGTGTGGCCGGAAAGTGTCAGTTGTATGTCGGTCTTGTCGAGTACCTCCATCCTCCAGTGGTTGGGGTCGTGACTGAGCAGCACCTTGAACATCCCATTCGGCAAACCTTTCACTGCATCCATCAGACGTCCACGGGAGCCAAAAGGCGGCTTGCCCACATGCTCTACGCCGATGATGGCGATGGTGTCATCACCTCTGCTGATCAGGCTGTGCTCATTTTTGAGGATCTTCCATCCCAGATCCCGCTCATATTGCATGAGCAGAGACAGTTTCTCATAGTCATGATTGCCAAGGATGGAGTAGACACCATCTTTTGCCTTCAGTTTACTCAGGGTGGGCAGGAAGGGTTCTGCCTCCTGTGGGAGCACATTCACCAAATCACCCGTGAAGACAATAAGGTCGGGATGGAGCTGACAGGCTGTCTGCACCACTTCGGTCACGAAGTCGGGATGGGTGGAGAAGGTGCCGATATGTAAGTCGGAAATCTGGAGGATGCGATAGCCATCGAAGGCCTCAGGCAAGTCGGGAGAGTGATAACACACCTCCTTGACCACCAGAGTACGCCATCCTTTGATGAAACCAAACGCCACGGTGGCAGCTGTGAGCAATGCTGCTACCAAGCCACATGGCCAGCCCAGTGGCCATGCTACCAACGCAAACACCATCTTGGGAATGGCGAGAAGGAGAAAGCTGCAAAAAAAGAGGAGCATGCCCCTACCGACGCCTATCACCCGCGTCAGTGCTATGACCAGTGCTATGGTGACGGAGAATGTAGGGAGGAAAGCCACTACTTGCCAAAAAAGCGGGGCATGTGACACATACAGGTTCCAGATGATCAAATCCGGCACCAGCAGTATCGTGGTAATCATCAGCAAGTATCCTATCATGCCCTTATTCTTACAGAACGACCGTTGCCCCCAGGCAACGGTCCGTCCTTACATTAGTATGTTATGAAAAATTTGAGAGAATTGAAACTTCACAGTTTCTTTTTTTTGTTTTACTAAACAGTTGGTTTTATAGAGAAAGCATAGAAATTATCTATTTGATGAGAGGCATCTCTGTCATATTGACCGTGCGCATAGAGTCTTGTCTCATGGTGTCTACCTTTGCCACAGAGACACCTTCAGTGGTGCTGGTGTATCCCTCGGCATTGGCAATGTTGTCAGGACTCTTGGGCTGGAAAGCCACTTGCGCCGCATTGCCTAAGGTGAGAATGATAGCCACGATGGCTGCAGCCTTGAAGAGTGGCTTGAGCCGCTCTGTGAGCTTGATAGTGCGCGCCTTGACAGGTGCCGGCTCGCCTACGAGGTCGAGCATTCGTTGGTCGAAGTCATCTCCCAGCCGATGCTCCTCGATGTCTTGCAGACCGTATGTGAACAGGTCTTTGTAGGGGAGCAACTTTGCCGGAACGTTCTCCTGTGCGAAGAAAGTGCGAAGGATGTGCTCTTCCTCAAGAGTGGTCTCACACTCCCAGTAGCGCTCCATCAGCTGTTCGATATACTTATAGTCCATAGTCTTCAATCTGTTGATACTTTTGCTTGATGGCCTGACGGGCACGGTAGATATTCACTTTCACTTGCTCCTCAGTGATACCCATGATAGCGGCGATGTCCTTATAGGGTTTCCCCTCGAAATCGCGCAGCTGCATGCAACTGCGCTGTTTTTCGGGTAGTGTGTCTACGAGGCGTCTCACCAGCTGCATTCTGTCTTTTTGCAGCATTTTCTCATATGGGGTGTAACTCTTGTCCAGAGCGTCAATCCGCACACTGTCGAGCGACTCGTTGAGGTTGCCCTTGTGCTTGACGTGATCGAGCGCCAGATTGCGGCACACCGTGAGACTGAATGCCTCTATCGACTCGATGTTGTCCCAGTCGTCACGCTTATTCCACACTTTGATGAGCGTGTCTTGTACGATGTCTTCAGCCTCTTCGTGCTTGAGGGTGATGCGCAGTGCCAGACGGTAGAGCACATCTTTCAATGGCAGGACATCGTTTCGAAAACTGATATTTCTCATCTTGTCTAAAGGAATGACGATTGGTGGGAGGGATAGTTACAGAAAGGACGGGGATTTAAGGTTTGTTAACAGATTATGGTACCACTCTCCTGCCCGATATGGGTAGCTTGTGTGATGACCACTCTGCCCACACCATGGCTGATGGCATCGAGTGCATTCTCTATTTTGGGTATCATGCCCCCGCTGATGGTGCCGTCGGCCACATATTTGGTGAAAAGTTCACGGGTGATAACGGGTATCAGCTGTCCATCGTTATCTAGCACGCCTTCTTTCTCAAAGCAGTAGGTCAGAGTGACATCATAGAGTGGGGCCAAGGCCTTGGCGGCTTCGGCGGCAATGGTGTCGGCATTGGTGTTGAGCAGGTGTCCCAAACCGTCGTGTGTAAGTGGGGCGAGCACGGGGGTGACCCCTTGTTCGATGAGGGCACTGAGTTTGGCACCATCGGCATGGTCTACGTCGCCCACAAAGCCATAGTCGATGTCTTTGACTGGGCGTCGGTGAGCGCGTATCACGTCCATGTCGGCACCGGTCAATCCCATAGCATCGATACCGTGAGCTTGCATGAGGGCCACAATGTTTTTGTTGACCAGGCCACCATAGACCATGGTCACCACTTTGAGTGTTTCACTATCGGTGATGCGGCGACCGCCCACCATCTGGCTCTCAATGCCCAAAGCAGCTGCGACGCGCGTGGCACTACGGCCTCCTCCATGCACGAGCACTTTGCGGCCGCTGAGTGTGGAGAGGCGTGAAATCAGCAAAGCGAGCTGCGCCTCGTCCTCGACGATGGCGCCGCCCACTTTGACAACAGTAAGGGGTTGTCTCATGTTAGGTGTGTTCTATTAATTCAGTTTTAATTCAGGCAGTATTCTTTTGAAATAGAACCCACCATTATTCTAAGTAAGTATAACCATAAAGGCCTGAACGATAGTTGGAGAGGAATTCCTTGCCCTCTTCGAGTGTAATCTTGCCCTCCTTGACGCTCTTGGTCACCCAGATTTCCAGTTGGCGAACCAGCTTCTTGGGGTTGTACTGCACATATTTGAGTACTTCCTCCACCGTCTCTCCATCGATGATTTGATCGATGTGATAACCATTGTCCTTGACAGAGATGTGCACGGCATTGGTGTCGCCGAAAAGGTTGTGCATGTCGCCGAGGATTTCCTGATAGGCGCCAACGAGGAACACGCCCAGATAGTAGCGCTCGTTCTTGCGCAGGGCGTGCACAGGCAGGGAGTGTGAGTTATGACGATTGGTCACGAAGTTGGAAATCTTGCCGTCTGAGTCGCAGGTGATATCCTGTAAAGTGGCGTTGCGGGTGGGGCGCTCGTTGAGACGCTGGATAGGCACAATGGGGAAGAGTTGGTCGATGGCCCATGAGTCGGAGAGCGACTGGAACAGCGAGAAATTGCAGAAATACTTGTCGGCCAGCAACTTGTCGATGTTCATCAGTTCCTCGGGTATGTGCTTCAGGTTCTTGGCCAGGGCGTGTATCTCATGACACACACTCCAGTACATGGCTTCTATCTCGGCACGGGTCTTGAGGTCGACAATTCCATGGGCAAAGAGGTCGAGCACCTCCTCGCGTATCTGCTCAGCGTCGTGCCAGTCTTCGAGCACATTGCGCGGTGAGAGGTTGTCCCAGATCTCGTAGAGGTCTTTCACCAGCTGATGACTGGTCTCATCAGGCTCAAACTCCTCAGGCATCTCTGGCAGCGAGGCGGTCTCAAGCACGTCGATGACGAGCACGGAATGGTGTGCGGCCAGTGAGCGTCCGCTCTCTGTGATAATATTGGGGTGTGGCAGATGGTTTTTATTGGAGGCTTCGACAAAGGTATAGATACAGTCGTTGACATACTCCTGGATGGAGTAGTTGACCGAACTCTCGCTGCTGGGCGAACGCGTGCCATCATAGTCCACACCCAGTCCGCCACCACAGTCTACGAAGTCGACATTGTAGCCCATCCTGTGCAACTGGATATAGAATTGCGATGCCTCGCGCAGGGCGGTTTGTATGCGTCGTATCTTGGTGATCTGTGAGCCGATGTGGAAATGGATGAGCCGCAGACAGTCGCGCATGCCTTTCTTTTCAAGCAGGTCGAGGGCTTCTAAGAGTTCAGCGCTGGTCAGACCGAATTTTGAAGAGTCACCACCGCTCTCCTCCCATTTGCCACTGCCGCTGGAGGCCAGTTTGATACGGATGCCGATATTGGGCCGCACATTCATTTTCTTGGCTTCGCGGGCGATGATCTCCAGCTCGTTCATCTTCTCTACCACAATGAATATCTGCTTGCCCATCTTCTGTGCCAGCAGGGCCAGTTCGATATAGCTCTGGTCTTTGTAGCCGTTGCAGATGATGATGCTGTCGCTCTGGCACTGCATGGCGATGACAGCGTGGAGCTCAGGCTTGGAGCCGGCCTCCAGTCCGAGGTTGAATTTTCTTCCGTGTGAGATGATTTCCTCTACGACGGGTTGCATCTGGTTCACCTTGATGGGGTAAACCACGTAGTTGTCACCCTTGTAGTCATATTCCTCAGAGGCTTTTTTAAAGCAGCTGGAGGTTTTCTCGATACGGTTGTCGAGGATGTCGGGGAAGCGGAGCAGCACAGGCGACGTGACGTCTCTGAGCGCCAGTTCGTCCATGACCTCACGCAGGTCTATCTGCGTCTGGTCTTTGCAGGGAGACACGAAAATGTTGCCTTTGTCGTTGACTCCAAAATAGGAGATGCCCCATCCGTTGATGTTGTAGAGCTCCTTGGAGTCCTCAATAGTCCATTTTTTCATTCCTGGTGTGGGTTTAAAGGGAGTGATTATTCTGTGATGCCGAGCATGCCGCGGATGCGGTTGACCGATATTCTGATTTTCTCGTAGGTGTCAAGCAGGTTGACGTCGAGGGTGTGCTTAGCCTTGGTGTAATAGGGCTCTCTCTTCTCGAGCTGTTCTTTAATGAAAGCCTGCATCTCCTCAGGGGTCTTGTTCTTGAGCAGCGGTCTCTCCACCTTCCCCATCTTGAGGTGCTTGTAGAGCACCTCCGGGGTGGCTTTGAGGTAAATGGTCTCACCCATTCTGTTGAGGTAGTCCATATTGTCGAAGAAACAGGGTGTGCCGCCGCCACAGCTGATGATGACATCCTCAAACTCTGCCACCTCATGCAGCATGTTGTATTCTATCTGGCGGAAGCCCTCCTCGCCTCTCTCAGCGAAGATTTGCGGCACCGTCTTGCGCATGCGGCTCTCGATATACCAGTCGAGGTCATAGAACGGGATGCCAAGGTTTTTGGAGAGTGACTTGCCCACCGTGGTCTTGCCGGCTCCCATGTATCCGATGATGATGATTCTGACCATCCTTATTTCTTCTTGTTGTCGGCGGCATTGACCACTTGAAGGCATTGCTCGTAGGTGAGCTGTCCGGCTTTCTGGTGCAGGGCCTTGGGCATGCGATAGTTCTTGCCGTCATAGCAGATATACGGACCATAGCGGCCGTTCATCACCTCCATCTTGGGGTCTTCGTCGAATTTCTGCAAGTGGCGCTGCTCATCCTGGCTGCGCTTCTCGTTAATCAACTCGATGGCTGTCTCCAGTTCCACCGTAAGGGGGTCTTCTGTCTTGGGCAGCGACACATACTTCTTGTTGTGCAGGATATAAGGACCGAAACGACCAGCGCCAATCACCACCGGCGAACCTTCATAGTCGCCTAAGGTGCGAGGTAGTTTGAAGAGTTCAAGAGCCTCTTCAAGGGTAATGCTCTCCATGCTCTTGTCGGAAGGCAGTTGTGAGAACTGTGGTTTCTCGCTGTCGTCAGCGGTACCGATCTGCACGATAGGACCGAAGCGGCCTATCTTGACAAAGACGGGTTTGCCGGTTTTGGGGTCTTTGCCCAACTCGCGCTCGCCTGCTTTATGCTCGGCACGAATATTCATGGTCTTCTCCACGACAGGCTCAAAGTCTTTGTAGAATTTCTTGATCATCCCCGACCACTTGGCCTTGCCTTCAGCGATTTTGTCAAACTGCTGCTCCACATTGGCGGTGAAGTTGTAGTCCATGATATCGGGGAAGTATTTCAGCAGGAAGTCGTTGACCACGATACCAATGTCAGAGGGCAACAGTTTGCCTTTCTCATTGCCTACAATCTCTGTCTTGGTCTTGGTGGTGATTTTCTGTCCTTTGAGCGTATCGATGATATAGGGGCGCTCCACGCCTTTCTTGTCACCTTTCTGCACATACTCTCGCTGCTGGATGGTGCTGATGGTGGGTGCATAAGTAGAGGGGCGTCCGATGCCCAATTCTTCGAGTTTATGCACAAGGCTGGCCTCGGTATATCTCAGTGGACCCACTGTGAAACGCTCGGTGGAGGAGATACTAGTGCGGATAAGCGTGTCGCCCTGACGCAGGGGAGGAAGCACATGTCCGGTCTCATCGACGTTCTCCTCGTCATCACTAGACTCGTGGTAGGCTTTGAGGAAACCGTCAAATTTCACCACCATGCCATTGGCGACAAAGGTCTCATCCATACCACTGATGAGAATATTGACGGTGGTCTTCTCCATTAGGGCGTCTGCCATCTGCGAGGCGGCGGTGCGCTTCCAGATGAGTTCATAGAGGCGTTTTTCCTGACTGTTACCCTCTATCTCAGTGTTGTTCATATAGGTGGGTCGGATGGCCTCATGAGCCTCCTGTGCACCCTTGGAATGGGTCTTGTAGTTGCGTGGCTTACTGTATTTCTCACCATACAGGCGTGTCACTTCTTCCTTGCTGGCGTTGATACACAGGCTGGAGAGGTTGACGGAGTCGGTACGCATATAGGTGATGAGTCCGTTTTCATACAAACGCTGTGCCACCATCATGGTCTGCGACACGGTGAAGCCCAGTTTGCGTGAGGCCTCTTGCTGCAGGGTGGAGGTGGTGAAGGGAGGTGCCGGTACACGCTTGAGGGGTTTCTTGACGATACTCTCTACCGTGAAGGTGGCGTCTTTGCATTTTTCCAAGAACGCAAGAGCCTCCTCATGGGTTTTGAAACGGGTAGACAATTCAGCTTTCACCTCGGCAGCTTCACCGCCATTGGGCAGTGAGAACACCGCGTTGACACGATAGTATGGCTCACTTTGAAATGCCTGTATCTCGCGCTCGCGCTCCACAATGAGGCGCACTGCCACACTTTGCACTCGTCCTGCTGAGAGTGATGGTTTCACCTTACGCCAAAGCACGGGCGAAAGACGGAATCCCACCAGGCGGTCGAGCACGCGGCGGGCCTGCTGAGCGTTGACCAAGTTCATGTCGAGGCGCCTCGGTGTCTTGATTGCTTCGAGGATGGCCGGTTTTGTTATCTCATGAAAAACAATGCGGTTGGTCTTATCCTCATCCAATCCCAGCACTTCACACAGGTGCCATGAGATGGCTTCTCCCTCACGGTCCTCATCGGATGCGAGCCACACTTTTTTGGCTTTCTGGGCACTGGCTTTGAGTTCATTGGCCAGTTTCTTCTTCTCCTCAGGAATCTCGTAGTCTGGCTCAAGGGTGTTGAGGTCGATACTGATTTCTTTTTTCTTCAGGTCTCGGATATGACCATAACTTGACATTACTTTGTAGTCCTTGCCTAGAAATTTCTCAATGGTTTTAGCTTTGGCAGGGCTCTCTACGATTACTAAATTGTCTTGCATATATCATCAAAAAAATATTCGAGCGGCAAAAGTAAGCAAAACTTTAGTGATATACCTTATTATATAGTTATAATTTAGATTTTTTAAGAAATCTCTCCACTCCAAGACGAACAGACTGGAGTCCGAACAGTTCGGGACGAATGTCTTCTGGCATCAGCCAGAAACACTCAGCGGCGTCATCGGCGGGGCGGGGCTGAGCACCTGGTGCCACCTCACAACGGAAGAACAGGTCGAGTGTGGGAATGGGCATGCCTGAGAAGAGATAACGGTTAGGCAAACTGAAGAGATATTGGCTGTTGGTGACAGTAAGTCCTGTCTCCTCCAACACTTCGCGGGCGACGCCTTCCTCTGCCGTCTCACCGATGTCGGTAAAGCCACCAGGCAGGTCGAGGGTGCCACGTGCGGGGTCTTGTGCCCTGCGCGCTACGAGCAGAGCGCCTTGTTCGTTGACGATAAAGGCCACGGTGGCGCCACTGGGATTCAGGTAGTACACAAAGCCACAGTCGGCGCAACGTTTGCTTTTGAAATCATGGATGTGGAAACATGCACTGCCACAGACAGGGCAGCGCATGAAAGTATCAAGTGGATGCATGTTGAGGAGAGGGGTTAGGAGAGTTATTTATCCGTGCGGAAGGGGATGAGGGGCAGTCCGGCGGCGTTTTTCAGATTGCCGAGTTGGAAATTCTTGAAACAGTAGCGGATCGCGACAGGCTGCTTCACCTCAGGGCTAGAGATCTTGATGGTCTCATCCCAATAGCCCCCGCCTGGTTGCCAGAAATGCACTGCCTGAGCAGGATGGAACATCTTGTCGGCTCCGGCAATCTCAAAGCCCTGGATATCCTCAAAACGGTTAATGGCTCCGTAGTCGTCAGCCAGATGGATATGAATCGCATCGCCCACAATCTTCATGTCTTTATAGGACGGGCTCTTACACCACACATTGCTCATGCCGTAGGTCTGGTTGAGCGCCAGATAAGCAAGCCGCTGACCCACCGGGCGCTTCTGCGCAGGATGTATCTGTGTGAACTCATAAGGATAGGCCAAGTCGTTGGTACAGACCATGCCGCTATTGGGTATCTTGGTCGACGCAATATATTGTTGTTCGCGCAAGCGCGCGCCTGCGTCACCATTGATATCGTCGTAATGATACGGGGCAATCTCTACGAAATAGAAAGGTATCTCACCTAAGGCAAACTGTGTGCGCCACTGGTTGACAAGCAGTTGCATACGGTCGGAATACTGATCACCCGGGTCGCCCACATTGGAGCAGCCCTGATAGTAGATAATGCCTTTGACCGTGTATTTGAGGATGGGGTTGAAGGTGCCGTTGCCCCACAGCAGGGCGCGATGATAGTCCCACTGTGGCTTGAAGTTGACGATGCCCATTGAGTCGGTAGGCTCATTAGTATACTTCTCCAAGTTTTCCTTGGTGAGCCAACTCTCCACACGTGTACCACCCTTGTTGGCCATGATGAGACCTACGGGCACATCAAGAGCCTTATTGATGACCTGGGCGAAGAAATACCCCGTGGCAGAGGCATCGCCCACCGTCTCTGGCCCTACCTCTTTCCATTCACAGTCAGCATCTTCCTGTGGCTCCACACGCATCACGCTGGGTATCTTCACATAGTGTATACCTTTGTATTGGTTGGCGTTCACCACCTCTTGGTTGTAACCCTCGACGGGGCAGTTGCCAAAACCTTTGACAGGCATTTCCATATTGCTCTGCCCAGCACACACCCACACCTCGCCAGAGAGCACATTGTTGATGGTGACCAACTCGCCGTCATCAAAGGTGATAGACAGGGGGGTGTAACTGGCCTTGGGGGTGAGCACCTCCACCAGCCACCGTCCGTCTTGGCCGGTTTTCGTACTGTAATTCTTGTCACTCCATGATACACTCACGTCGACTTTGCTTCCTGGCTTGGCCCAGCCCCACAACCGGGCGTTGGTTTGTTGCTGGAGTATCATATAGTCGCCGAGGAGGTGTGGCAGTTTCACTTTGGCTTGCGAGGTGATGGCAATGAGCGCCAACACCAATGTTGACAGAATCAGTTTTTTCATAGAAATGATGGCGTTGAAGTTGTTATATATTCCTAAAATAGGATGCAATATTACAAAAAAAACAGTACCTTTGCAAATAATATAAAGAGAAAACAACATTTTTATCAAATGAAAAAACTATTATCTGTCTTGCTCCTGACCTGCATGGCTGTCGCCATGTCGGCCCAAAGTGTGAAAGTGATGAATCTGTGGCCCTATGGGGCACCCAATAAAAACGGCGACCCTGCCGACACCGCCAAGGTGTGGATTTACCTGCCCGATGCCAAGAAAGCCACAGGGCGCGCCATCGTCATTTGCCCAGGTGGTGGCTATTCCGGCCTGGCCATGTCGCATGAGGGACATGAGTGGGGAAAATTCTTCCAGAACATGGGTATCGCCGCTTTCGTTCTCAAATACCGTATGCCTCACGGCAACCCAGAGGTGCCCATCTCTGACGCCGAGGAGGCCATCAAAATGGTGCGCCGCAATGCCATGACCTGGCATATCAAGTCCAATGAGGTGGGTATCATGGGCTCGTCAGCCGGCGGACATCTCGCCTCGACGATTGCCACCCTGTCAGAGCGCACAGCCAAACCCAATTTCCAGATCCTTTTCTACCCCGTTATCACCATGATGCAAGGCTACACCCACCAAGGGTCGCACGACAATTTCCTGGGCAAGGGCAACCGCAAACGCCAAGAGAAAAACTACAGCAGCGACCAACAAGTGACCCGCACCACACCTCGCGCATGGATAGCCCTGAGCGACGACGACACCGTGGTGCCTCCTGCCAACGGCGCCAACTATTATGTAGAGCTATATCGTCATGATGTGCCAGCTTCACTCCATGTATACCCCGACGGCGGACACGGATGGGGCAGCAACCTCGGATTCAAATATCACATCGAGATGATCATGGAACTGAAAGCCTGGCTTGATAGTTTCTAAAGAAAATACCTCCCCCAACCCAACACCTCCCCCAACCCCTCCAAAGGAGGGGTGGTAGGGGTGGAACCAGAATTAGGGATTCACAGTTCGCGGTTCGCAATGCCAATAACCTGTCAACTCGTCTACTTGTCAACTCGTCTACTGACACAACTTGTTAACTAACACAATACCTTATGACAACTAAAAAAATCCTTACCACCATCCTGGCCTCTCTACTGCTGACCGCCCTGCCTGCAGCTGCTGCCAGTCAACCCGGCACTTTCACCACCGGCAATAAGACATTCCTGCTCAATGGCCAACCCTTCATCGTCAAGGCTGCCGAAGTGCACTATCCACGCATCCCACGCCCTTACTGGGAGCATCGTATCAAAATGTGCAAAGCCTTGGGCATGAACACACTATGTCTGTATGTTTTTTGGAATATCCATGAGCAGCGCGAGGGCGAGTTCGACTTCACGGGCAACAACGACGTGGCAGAGTTTTGCCGCCTGGCGCAGAAAAACGGCATGTACGTCATTGTGCGCCCAGGACCATATGTCTGCGCCGAATGGGAGATGGGTGGTCTGCCCTGGTGGCTCCTGAAGAAAAAAGATATCCGTCTGCGTGAGCAAGACCCTTACTTCATGGAGCGCGTGAAAATCTTCGAACAGAAAGTGGGTGAACAGCTCGCCCCGCTCACCATCCAGCGTGGTGGCCCCATCATCATGATACAAGTGGAGAACGAGTATGGCTCATATGGTGAGGACAAACCCTACGTCAGTGAGATACGCGACTGCCTGCGCAGCATCTACGGGCCAGAACTGGCCCTCTTCCAGTGCGACTGGTCGTCCAATTTTGAGAAAAACGGCCTCGACGACCTCACATGGACCATGAATTTCGGTACTGGTGCCAACATCGACCAGCAGTTCCGCCGTCTGGGCGAACTACGCCCCGACGCCCCAAAGATGTGTTCGGAGTTTTGGAGCGGTTGGTTTGACAAATGGGGTGCACGCCATGAGACACGCCCCGCGAAAGACATGGTGGAGGGTATGGACGAGATGCTCTCCAAAGGTATCTCCTTCTCACTCTATATGACACACGGAGGCACCTCCTTCGGCCACTGGGCCGGTGCCAACAGTCCAGGCTTTGCCCCAGATGTCACCTCTTACGACTACGACGCACCGATCAATGAATGGGGTCTCGCCACACCAAAATTCTGGGAACTCCGTGAAATGATGGCGAAATACAACGAAAGGGGCCTCCCCCTGCAGGGGGGACGAAAGGGGGGCTTGCCCGCCGTGCCCAAGGCTCCCATGCCCATCATCACCGTGCCGAAGTTTGAGTTGACGGAGTTTGCACCAATGTTGTCTGCCTTGACCAAGCCCGTCAATGGCGCACCCAAGACCTTTGAGGAGATGGACATGGGCTGGGGAACGATGATGTACTCTACCCGTCTGCCCGAGATTACCTCGCAGAGCGTGCTCACTGGTGAGTTCCACGACTTCGCCCAAGTGTTTATCGATAAGAAATACATCGGTAAGATTGACCGTGTGAAGAACGAGAAGTCGCTCACCTTGCCCGCCGTCAAGAAAGGTGCCGAACTGATTATCATCGTCGAGGGCATGGGCCGCATCAACTTCGGCCGTGCCATCAAGGATTTCAAGGGCATTGTCGGCAACGTCACGTTGACCACCGAGGCTGACAATATAGAAATGACGCTCACGCCGAAGCTATGGCAGAACGTAGCCATCCCCGACGACTACGAGACAGCCGTCAAGGCACTTGACATGGTGAAGGGTGTCAACGACCAGGTTGCTGCAGGCAAGGTGAAGGGGAGTGTTCCTGCACTTGCCTTGACGCAGGGCTATGAGGAATCGAAGAAACAAGCCGATATCCTCAAGCCGGGCTACCACCGTGGCTACTTCAACCTCTCAAAAGTAGGCGACACCTTCCTCAACTTCGAGACATGGGGTAAAGGCCAGGTATGGGTCAACGGCCATGCCATGGGACGCATCTGGTCTATTGGTCCGCAGCAGACTCTCTATGTGCCGGGCTGCTGGCTGAAGAAGGGCAAAAACGAGATCATCGTCCTCGATGTGGTGGGACCGAAAGAATGTGTGGTTTGGGGACAGGCCGAGCCTGAGCTCAACAAACTGCAACTGGAAAAGAGCAACAAGCACAACAACATCGGTGACAAACCCGACCTCAACTCCGCCACACCGGTTGCCAAAGGCTCCTTCAAGGCTGGCAACGGCTGGCAGACCGTCTCTTTCGCTCAGCCTATGAAAGGCCGCTACCTCGCCATCGAATGTCTCTCCACACAAAAGGAAGGCGACCGTGTGGCCATCGCCGAACTCTACCTCCAAGGTGCTGACGGCAAACGCATCAGCCGCGAGCCCTGGACCACGAAATATGCCAACTCGGAAGAGGAGAACGGCAACCATACCGGCGATAAGGTGTTCGACCTGCAAGAGTCCACTTACTGGCAGACGGAAAAGTCGGCCACGGCTCCCCATTTGCTGGTCATCGACCTCGGTGCAGAACAAACCATCAAAGCCCTGGAATATCTGCCACGGGCTGAGCAGGGTGCGCCAGGAAGCGTTGCAAAATATTGTATCTATCTATATTAGAGAATGTCTTAGCAGTGCAAAAGTGCAATACTTTAATAACAATCACCCAATATCATAAAAACATGAAAAAAATCTTTTTAATCTTGGCCGCAGGACTGTTTGTCACGATAGGCAACATCCATGGCCAGCCTTTGATGAAAACACATGTGGAAACTGGTGATGTGGAGGCAACAGCAGATGGCACCGACCTGGCCATCTATAAAGCCATCCCCTACGCAGCGCCACCAGTAGGTGACCTGCGCTGGAAAGAGCCACAACCAGCCAAACCCTGGAGCGGGGTACTGAAAGCCGAGGAATTCGGTCCATGGCCGCCACAGCCGTCACGCCGTGACGGTTCACACCCTAAGATGAGCGAAGACTGCCTCTACCTGGGCATCGCCACCCCTGCCACCTCTGCCAACGACCGTTTGCCGGTCATGGTATGGATTCATGGTGGAGGTTTCCAGACAGAGCACTATG
This sequence comes from uncultured Prevotellaceae bacterium, assembly GCA_902780635.1. Classification (GTDB taxonomy): domain Bacteria; phylum Bacteroidota; class Bacteroidia; order Bacteroidales; family Bacteroidaceae; genus Prevotella. The sequence continues at coordinate 7,050 of CACZGH010000026.1, read as the reverse complement.
GCGGCGATCTCTGGACCAGTCTAGCACGCCGTGGTGTCGTGGTGGTCAGTGTGGAGTATCGCACCGGTGCACTGGGCTTTATGGCGCATCCCGAACTCACCAAGGAGTCAAAGAATGGACATTCGGGCAACTATGGCCTGCTCGACCAGATCGCAGCCTTGAAATGGGTGCAGCGCAATATTGCCAACTTCGGCGGTGACCCTTCCAAGGTGACCATCTTCGGTGAGTCGGCAGGTGCCATCAGTTGTAGCATCCTCTGCGCATCGCCACTGGCCAAGGGACTGTTTCGTGCAGCCATCAGCCAGAGCGGCGGCTCGTTTGCACCCTGGCAGGACGCTCCCCGTACGCTCTTGACCAACGCCTCACAAAAAGGGGCTGAGCAGCATGGTCTCGCTTTCCAGCAACACCTGAAGAAAAAGTCGCTCAAGCAGCTCCGCCAAATGGACCCACTGGCGCTGACAGGCGACAATGTGGGCTTCGGCGGTTTCTGGCCGTGTGTCGACGGCTATGTCATCACCGACGATCTCTACCGCAACTATGAGCGGGGCGACTACAACGACGTGCCGGTCATCATTATGACCAATTCCGACGAAGGGGTTTTGTTCACTGGTCCTACCACGGCAGACAACTACCGCAAAAGCGCGGAGCAAATCTTCGGGCCATTTGCAGAGGAGGCCTTGCGGCTCTATCCTGGAAACACTGACGAGGAGGCTTATTTCAGCAGTGGCGACACTTTCCGTGACATGGGTTTCGCCTGGCCTTCGTTCGCCTGGGCAAGTCTGCAGTCGAAGACGGGCAAGAGTCCCGCCTATGCTGCTTACCTCGCACAACCCTCCATAATGAGTTTCGCCGGCAACAAAAAGCGCCATGGTGTCTCTCATGCTGACGACATCCTCTATCTCAACAATGCTTTCCTCTCTCAGCCTGACAAATTTCCAGCTGAGGCCGCTGTGGCGGAAATCATCCAACAGTATTGGGTCAATTTTGCCAAGACATGCAATCCCAACGGGAAAGGACTACCCTACTGGCCCTCATTTGACAAAGACAAACCGACAACCATGCAGTTCAGCAATGGTGCGTCACTCATCACGGTGCCCAACCGCGACCAAATCAATTTCATCGACCGTTTCTTCCGCTTCCAACGTGAGGAGACAGAAAGGGCTCGCAAACCTCAGCAGGTCGTCGTAGAAGATGGTGGCACGGGTCCCTATAAAGCCGTGATGAAGACGGAGGCCTCGCTGAAGGCACATACAGTCTTCGCGCCACAAAACCTGAAATCTTTCAGCGCCCGCAAGCCGTTGCCAGTACTGGTATGGGGCAATGGTGCCTGTGCCAACTCTCCTTTCGAGCACTATAAGTTCCTCAACGAGATTGCTTCATACGGGTATATCGTGCTGGCCACTGGATACATGCCCGATGGCGACCAGCGCTACATGGGACCGATGTCGACCACTGAACAGCAGATTGAGTCGATTGACTGGATCATCGCCCAGAACAACGACAAAAACTCTCCCTACTATCATAAGGTAGATGTGAAAAACATCGCCCTGGCAGGTATGTCGTGCGGAGGACTGCAAGCACTCTTCAACTGTGCCGATCCACGTGTGAAAACACTTATGATCTGCAACAGTGGACTGTTCAACCAACAGAATGCAAGTAGCGCAGTAGGGGGCATGCCGATGCCTCCCAAGGAGAAACTTAAGGAGATCCATTCATCTATCATCTATATCCTGGGTGGTGAGAAAGACATCGCCTACGGTAATGGCATGGACGACTTCCATCGCATCGACCATGTGCCTGCATGCGCGGTCAATTATCCTGTAGGCCACGGTGGCACCTATGCACAGCCACATGGCGGGGAGTTCTCCATCGTCGCACTGGCATGGCTCAACTGGCAACTGAAAGGCGACGCCAAGGCAGCCCGGATGTTTGTAGGCGACAATTGCGAACTCTCCCAACGAAAGGGATGGACGATAGAGAAAAATAAACTGTTGAAATAACGGCCCCCTCTGGGAGATGGATGACAAAAGATACCTTACAGGCCTTATCAGCGAAGGTGAGCACCAACAGCAGGACTTCAAATACAAGATCACTGATGCCTGCAAACTGGCGCACTCGGTGTCGGCTTTTGCCAACACCGACGGTGGCCGCCTGCTCATCGGAGTGCGTGATGACGGCCATCTCTCGGGGGTGAGGTCAGAGGAGGAAATATTCATGATGAAGGAAGCCGCAGGTGCCTATTGTTCACCTGCGGCTCCCATCTCTTTTGAGACATTCCATGCCGAGGGGCGCACCATTGTGATCGCCACCGTCCCTGTGGCCACACAAAAGCCCGTGAAAGCCGTGGATGAGGAGGGGCGCCGACGTGCCTATATCCGCATTGCCGACGAGAACATCGTAGCATCGCCCGTACATCTGCGCATCTGGCACGACGAGGCCTCCAAACGAGGACAACTCTACCGTCATGGCGAGGCTGAGCATCAGGTGATGGCCGCTCTCGACACCGACACGCCGCTCACCCTGTCACAGCTGGTCAGAAAAGCCAAAGTGGGAAGATATCAAGCCATCGCCATCCTCTCACGCCTCATACGTTTTGGCCTCGCCCGATGGGTTTACAGCGATGGGCGCTTTCTGTTTCAACGGACTGATAAATAGACAAACTTCGACAATAGTTAAAAAAGACTATCAGTCAATGAAATAAAATGGTTTTACAAGTTGGTTAAACGTTTTTTTGATTATATTTGTACATCATTTGTGCCATCAAGAAATGATGTATGGCGACACCCTTTCTGAATATCTGAAAAACTAAAATACCATCAATACACACCAAGATGAAAAACAATGCTCTAAAGATCATCTTGACAGTTGTCATGACATTGCTGACAGCTGTCACCACACAGGCCGGCAAGTACCAACATTTCAAAGTCTCCACCTACATCCGGGCGCAAGACATAGCAAGGATGGAGGATGACCAGTTTCTCAAGTCTACATGGGAGACCGTGAGCACCCAGGTAGACCTCGACAAAATCTATCTTGAGACCCACCGCGACGCTTTCATCGTGCCGGAGAAAATACTCAACAAAGTAAAAAAGTTTTTTCTCTCAAAAGGACTGGAAGTAGGCGGTGGCATCACCTTCACACGGTCAGAACCCACCGACTTCGAGACCTATAGTTACGCGCGTGAGGAGGAGCGCCAGTTGGTGAAGGAAATCTCTGAGTACACAGCCCGTTTTTTTGATGACATCATCCTCGACGACTTTTTCTTCATCGACCTGAAAAATGACGATGAGATAGCCGCCAAAGGCACAAAAAGTTGGACAGAATACCGACTCCGTCTCATGGCCGACGCAGGGCGCGAACTCGTGGCCAACCCCGCCAAAGCTGTCAACCCCAAGGTCAAGGTCATCATCAAATATCCCAACTGGTACGACCACTTCCATGGTCTGGGTTTCAATCTCGAAGAGGAACCGACCTACTTCGACGGACTATGGACAGGCACGGAAACGCGTGACCCTGCTTCTGCCCAACATCTGCAGAACTACCTGAGTTATAACATCATGTGTTATTTTGAGAACATTGCCCCCGGACGCAATGGTGGCGGATGGGTAGACGCTGGAGGCATCCACATGAGCATGGACCGCTATGCCGAACAGCTCCATCTCACCATGCTGTCGAAGACCCCCGAAATCATCCTCTGGAACTATATGCAACTGGCAGAAGTGAAGATCACCCCCGCCATGCGGGCTCCATGGCAGAACGCCGGAGGCAACAGTTTCCGTTATGACGAGATGGTGGCTCCCTATACTAAGAACGGCAAGACAATCACTCCCACCACCATGGCGCGGTTTGCTGACCAGACACTTCGTCAGACCGACCAGCTGATAGGGCATTTGGGCAAACCTATCGGTCTGGTGTCCTACAAGCCCTACCACTCCTCGGGTGAGGACTTCCTGCAAAACCACCTCGGAATGATCGGCCTGCCCATGGATATGCACCCACAGTGGAAGGAAAACCAGCAGCAGATCCTGCTTACCCAACAGGCCGCCAAAGACCCGCAGATCGTGGAGAAAATCAAACAGCAACTGCGAAAGGGCGGCGATGTCATCATCACCACCGGACTGCTCAAAGCCATCAAAGAACCCCTTGCTGATGTGGCGGAACTGTATTGTGGCGACCTCAAGGCCATCGTCAACGACTTCGGCTTCGCCGGCAAGGCAGACCGAGAATTCATCATCCCACAAGTGAAATATTTCACCAATGACGCCTGGGAAGTGGTCAGTGCCGGACGCCCACTCACCGGTGGTGTCTCCGGCTACCCCATCTTGCTGCGCGACACCTACTCCAAGGGTATGCTTTTCGTGCTCACCATCCCCGACGATTTCGGCAATCTCTACGACTATCCTGCTGGCGCGCTCAACATCATCCGCCGTGCCATGAGCAAGGATGTGGGTGCCTATATCGAGGGACCATCAAAAGTGTCGCTTTTCGCCTACGACAACAAGACCTTGGTGGTGGAGAATTTCAACGACCAAGCGGTCAACCTGCGAGTTGTGGTCAACGCCCAGGTAAAGACACTGCGCAACCTCCTCACCGGTGAGCGTATCACCCCCGCCGAGGTGAAATACAGTCGCAACCGCTTTTATGGCTACAATGAGCAACAAACCGTCTTCGACATACAGTTGCAGGCGCACAGTTATGTAGGTTTGGGGTATTAACAAAAATCTGAAAGACAATGAAAACCATACACATCAAGGCCATCGCCATCATCGCCACTTTATGCACCGCGACCATAGCGATGGCGCAGTCCTACCCCACCCGACTGCTGAGCCATGAGGCTCAGATAGAGACCATCGTCAAAGACATGACGCTGGAGGAGAAAATCGCCATGCTCCATGGCAAAAACATGTTCTCTTCAGCAGGTATCCCACGATTAGGCATCGCTGACATAGAATATGCCGACGGACCTTTTGGCATACGAGAGGAGATGGAGCCACACTCCTGGAACTCGGCTCATCTGACCACCGACTCCGCCACCTTCTTCCCCACTGGCTCTGCACTGGCTGCCACCTGGAGCACCGACTGGGCCTACGCCTACGGACGGGGTATGAGCCGTGAGGCAAGACTGCGCGGAAAAGATATGATTTTAGGTCCTGCCATCAACATACAACGTATACCCACGGGCGGACGCACCTACGAGTATCTGAGCGAGGACCCATTGCTCAGTGGTATGCTGTCTGTGGCCTACACCCGTGGGGCACAAGACGATGGCACAGCGGTCTGTCTGAAACACTATGCCCTCAACAATCAAGAAAACTACCGTGGCTTCGTGGATGTGCGCATCTCCGACCGCGCCATGCACGAAGTTTACCTACGACCATTTGAGATGGCCGTGAGAGAGGCTGACGCCTGGGGGCTGATGGCCGCCTATAACAAAGTCAATGGACGCTGGTGCTCTGAAAACGAACAGTTGCTCACCACCATCCTACGCAAACAGTGGGGATTTCCTGGCATGGTCATCAGCGACTGGGGAGGTGTCCACTCCACTGTCGGTGCCGTGACGGCAGGCATGAATGTAGAGATGCCTGGCAGCCGTTATATGGGTCAGGCATTGCTTGACTCGGTGAAAGCCGGAAAAGTGAGCGAAGAGGTCATCAATGAGCGTGTCAAGGAGATACTGAGAGTGAGGCTGACGGTGGCACCCATCGCCAAGGAACAGGCCAACCGCCAGCCTGTGGGCAATCCAGAGGAGATGGCCACGGCTCTTGAAGTAGCACGCCGCTCCATCGTGCTGCTCAAAAACAACGGACTGCTGCCCATCAACCCTCAACGTGTCAAAAGTATTGCCGTCATTGGTGAGAACGCTGTCACAACGATGGCTTTGGGCGGTGTGGGCGCCGGCGTAAAAACAAGATGTGAGATCACTCCACTTGAAGGTTTACAGAAGCTACTGGGTGGGCAAGTGCGCATCACATACGTGCCCGGCTACAAAAGTTATGGCCGTGAGAGCCGCAATCAACGTCTGGATCCTGTGCAACAAGCTGACCACCAACTGCTCGCGCAAGCCGTCAAGGCAGCAAAGCGCGCCGACCTGATCATCTACTTCGCTGGCGACAACCGTGAGGTGGAGACCGAAGGCTCCGACCGCAAAACCATCACCTTGCCTTCCGGACAAGACGAGGTGGCTAAAGCTTTGGCCAAGGTCAACCCACGGATGATCACCGTCATCGTCTCTGGCGGTCCTGTAGACGTGTCTACCGTCAGCGAGGTGTCTGGCGCATTGTTGGCCTCTTGGTTCAACGGCTCCATGGGCGGACAAGCACTAGCTGAAGTACTGGCCGGGGAGGTGTCGCCTTCAGGTAAGTTGCCGATGACCTGGCCTCGGAAATTGGAGGATGTACCGGCATACGCTACAGGCACCTATCCACAGGAAGTCAAGAACAACAACCAGGGTGACATCTTCGTGGGTTTGGTCAACAACCAGAGCAACCAACGCTCCCAACAACTTATCGCACCTTATGCCGAGGAGGGCATGGTAGGCTACCGTTGGTATGACAGTAAAAATGTAGACGTGGCCTATCCCTTCGGATATGGTCTCAGTTATGCGCAATTTGAATACAGTGACATCAAGGTCGTTCCTACGGCAGAGGGGTTTGACGTGCATTTTGTGCTCACCAACACCTCTTCTGTCGACGCGGAGGAGGTGGCGCAGGTGTATGTGTCACGTCCACAGTCACATATCTGGCGCCCCATCAAAGAACTCAAGGGTTTCAAGCGTGTGGCTCTAAAAGCAGGTGAGCGAAAAAACATGTCTGTCACCGTGCGCCGAGCCGACCTCTGCCACTGGGATGAGGCAGCCCAAACTTGGATGCTGGAGCCTGGCAAGATCGTGGTGCATGTGGGCGGCTCTTCCAACCAATTGCCGTTGCATCAGGAAACAGAGATATAAAAATCTATTGGTGTCCGCTAAAAATGAATAACAGACCGAACACGTGTCCGCATTGCCGATAAACAGGCATTGCGGACTCGTGTTTCAAAAAGTAAGCCCCTTAG
>CACZGH010000025.1 GCA_902780635.1 uncultured Prevotellaceae bacterium | reverse complement strand
ATCATTGACAATATCACTATCATTGTCATTAAGGATAACGTCCGATGTCGTTGGATGTCCAGAGTTATCGTCCGATACCGGCGGATGCCTTCCGACATCCGCCGATACCTTTGTTGCATAGCATTTCCGCATATGGGAATACTCCTTGTTCCTCCTGCATTTCTCCGCCCATTTCTCCGCTTCTCGGTCGATTTGCGTGCGGAACATCTCGAACATGGCGGCAATGGCAGGATCCTGGGACTTTGAAACCTCCAGACCGTTGACATACGCATAAATCAGCTTGAACAGCCTACCAGCCTGTTCGTCGGTGAGCACACTAACGGCGGTTATGTAATCCGCAAACAGGACGAAGCTTTTTTTCTTTAATTCTGCAGCCATAGTCATAGGATTTTGATGTTACTACCAATGATGCGATTGATGTCATCCGTGCGATACATCACACGGTTGCCCACCTTCACGGGCTTCAGGTAACCTTTCTTGCCCCATAAATATAAGGTGGTCTCGCATACGCCGAATTGTTTCATGGCCTCCCTCTTGGATACCAGCTTCTCTTTCTCGTCCGTGAGGCCGAAGACAGTGACGAGGGCGGTGATCACACCATCCACCAGACGCAGACAATACTGTTCCAACTGCTCGTTGGTCATCACGATGAAGGGAGAGGAAGCATTGCTTCCTGTTTTCCCTTCCGAAGGGTCTTGGAAACTCTGGGAAAGATTCTCCTTCACCTTCTCTTTCAATAGCTCAATGCAATTCTTTTTCATTATTAAAATGATTAAATTTCACATGGAGTCTGCTATGGCCATAAGCAAAAACTCGCAACCGGTTCGTCCGATTGCGAGTGCAAAATTAATATAGGTGAAAGGGAATTAAAACTGCATACAATGCTTATTTACAGTGGTTTGCGAAAAAGTGCAGTGTAGTGCAGCCAAGTGCAGTAAAGTGCGGTAAAGTGCAGTAAGAAATATGATTTAGTGTGTTCAATAAGGGCTGATGCCGTTTATTCTTCATCATTTCTCAGAATTATTTTTCTGATACCTTCCACAAATGATGATGTTACTCGTCTGTATTCACGGTCTTCATAGGTTGTGCAATCTTTCATTTCACGATTACGCAAGTAGATATGATTCTGATATTCACTGTTAGTTTGTCGGTAACGAACAATCTTGACAGTCTTTTCCAAGGCTTGATGGAAGGGCTTCAATTTGCCTTCTGGTGACAGATGAAGTTCTTCCAATGCCAACTTTAGACAAGCGACAGATTTGCCTGAATTATCAAGAGATAATTCCTTGATAATGAAATCGACCACTTGATCCTTCTTGCCTTCTTCGCAAAGTATGAAATCAGAGAAAGACTGCTTTATGGTTCCATCTGCAGCCCCTTCAGGCTCTTCTACTGCCTTTTCCTGACCCCCTTGTATTGGTGTTTCTGTTTGCTCGGAGGTGTCTTCCTCGATTTGCGAGAACTGTGGATTGTTGTCATTGGGTTCTTCCGGGACAGCATAAGCGGCCAGGCATTCCTCAATATCCGGCTTGTTCTCTTGTCCCTCATAAATGGTATTGATGGTCTCCCTCCAATCCTCGACAGTGTCGTAACCGGCAGTCAGGCTTGTCTTGACCAGTCTCTTGCACATCTTACTGAGCAATAGCCTGGAAAGACCCAATGACTTGAGCGAAAGTTTTTTGTCGTGCCATAAATCGTATGCGATGGTGAACATGATGATCAGTCCACCACCAATCATAATGAAATAGAGTGAGGCGGCTGCTTGGTCATCACCTTTCTGGAACCGCTCCACCATTTCTTCCGTGAATCCGGATGTCTTCACTCTCTCAATGGTGGATGACAAATCATTGGAAGGGTTGTTCATCCCATCGCGGACTTGGGATTGGGTATTAGGGTAAAATTCAGACATTACATTCATCATACCAGACAATCCCTTGTGCCCATTTTCCTTAATGTGCTCCACATATTGGGCATAAAAGTCCAAATGGCTCTCGTGCCATTCTTCCAAATTTTGAATGAATTGTTCCTTGTCTAATTTCATTTTTGATGCTTTTTTTCGTCGTTCTACATTGTCTTTGCTGCCTATCTGCTTGTCTGGCTTTGGGGTCAGTTTTGGGTGCAGTATTTGGTGATGGATGTAGTAATGGGTGTAGTAATGAGTGTAGTAATGAGTGTAGTAACGGGTGTAGTAACGGGTGTAGTAACGGGTGTAGTAATGAGTGTAGTAATGGGTGTAGTAACGAGTGCAGTGATGGGGGTAGAATCCCCTTTCTGCCCAAAAATCTTCAGTTGCTAAAATATTAAAAGCATTCTTTGGCTAATAATTGTCTCACTTCTCTCGCCACTTCTCTTGCCATTTCTCTCGCCATTTCTTCTCTATCTACTTGATATAAAAATATATCTGTATGTTGTATGAGTCATTTCTTGATAACCCATCGTCCTGTGCGGCTATTACCCTCCCATTCCAAGCGTCCAGCTTTGCGAAGCTTATCTATATAATATCTTACACCATTGATAGACATTCCACAAATCTTGCCAATCTCTGCTTTGGTGATATTAGGTGTAACCCTTATAATATGTAGTATCTTATCCTCCGTTTTTTGAACGGGTGTAGTAACGGGTGTAGTATTACCCTCGTTCCTGCTCCCAACCTTCGGACGGTAGTAGGTGACAGTGGACGAGTCGATGTCCGAGTCAAAAGCCACCTTCTCGCCAGTCAACTGCTCCCAGCCTACCATCTTGTGTATGCCATAGCCAGCGTTCTCGCCCAATTTCGCAAATCTGAAGAACTTGATGATGCTTGGGTTTCTTGGATTGGACTTGATGACCTCACGAAGCGTTTTCATATCACGCATGAAACGACCGGGGTTCTGGAACTCGATGCGGTTGTCATAAACCCGAATGGTGCAGTGCATAGGGCTGAAAAAATCTGCATGAGCCTCCATATTGACCAAACCTTCGCGCAGCGCATACAACTGTGAGTTGTCGTCAGGAGAGAAACCATCGGGGCCAGCCGTGAAAGGTGCATCCACATGCAGACGAAGACGCTGGATGAGCGTTTCATAATAGTCCCATAGGTTGTCCTGCTCCGGCATACGGTAGGTGTATCTGGAGACGGCATCCGTGTAACTCGTCCCAGGGATTTCCAAATAGTCAATCCAAAAGTTGTTGATGTGGCGTTGCACACACATCCTCTTGCCAAACATCAGGATGCTGGCGTAGGTCAACTTCCCATCCTTGGTGATGCCGATATTCTCGCAAAACTCCTCATGGGGTTGGCTCTTGAAAGGAAACTCAGGGTTGAAATTGATGATATGGTTCCGGTAGTTGTTGAGCGACTCCATCTTGATGTCATCGATAGATGTGCCATCGACAGCCATCTCACTTCTCACGCCGAAAGCCTGGTCGCGCATCATTGCTGAGATTTCCGACTCGTCAGCCTGACGGTCGCCACTCCCTGAGCGAATGAACGTATTGATGGGATTGCCGAAATAGATGGGTTTCACCTTTGAGGATTCCACGAAGAAAGCCAACACCAATTTGCCGTCAATGTTATACTTCTTGCATTTGGGGTATATCTTGGTGTTGAACTTCTGCCCATTCCGCAGGGTGTTGAGGAAATCGGACTCGGTCTTCTCTCCGTTCTCCACACCTTGCACCTCGAAGCGCTTGCCTTTCTGCTTGATGCCGAACACGACCCATCCGCCGGAGGTGTTGCTGAAAGCGGAGACCGTTTCCCAAACATTACTCGGCATCTTGTTCTGGGCTTCCTTCACCTCGAAGTCATCCCACTCGATGTCTGTCAGTCTTTGAAGAAGTTCTTCTTTTGTCATGGCTGTTTATGTTTTTTAGACCAATATTGCAAAAATACATGTTTTTCCCGAAACCTCAATCTAGAAGGCTCACCAAATCTTTCTTGATGTCCTCGTCGATGTCGCGGTATCGGGCGAAAGCCTTGCTGCCTTCTTTGTGTCCTGAAAGCGCACCAACGAGATTGGGGTCTTTCACCTTCTTGTAGAGGTTGCCGATGAATGTCCGTCGCGCCATGTGGCTGCTGGCCACATCGTAAATCGGGTGCTGCTCCTCCTTGCGTGTCAATGGGTTCAAGACGGTGACCATGCGGTTGATGCCGGCCATCTTCAAAATGGTCTTGATATCCTCATTGTATTGTTGCTCCGCGACCAGGGGGAAAAGAGTATCCCCTGGGGTGTCCTTGTATTTCTCCAGTATCTCCAGTGCCAGGGCGTTCAGCGGCACACGTATCGTCCGAGGATTGTTCTCGATGGTCTTGTCCTGTATGTATTCCACAGCACCGTCCACGATGTTCGATTTCGTCAGACCGTAGAGGTCACCCACACGACAGCCTATCAATGTCTGGAATACGAAGATGTCGCGCTGCCGTTCCAACCGTGGATGGCCGGAAAAGTCGAATGCGTACAGTTGGTTGCGCTCATCGAGGTTGATGTAGAAGGGAGTGCCATAGATGGCCGACCCCACCTTGAACTTGTCAAACGGGCGGTTGGTGGTGTAACCATAGTCATAGCACCAACGGAAGAAGGTGCGTATCTTGTTGAAATAGTCCACCAAGGTGTTCTCACCTCTCTGGGAAGGTTCTCTTGATTCGGGGACGAGCGTAAATAGTTTCTTGAAACGCTTGTAATTCTCATTCGTCTCATCGGCATACTGATACTCCGTCCTGAAATACTCCTTCATGTCGGCAAGGTCGTCCTGGGTGATGGTGTCGATGTCGAGCAAGATGCTCTTGTCCCGCTTCTTGATTTGAAGGAACAACTCATATCGTTGCAGCACGCGCTTGATCACCTTGAAATTCTTCTTTCTTACCTCCGACATCTTGTGCTTGGCCATGAAGATGTCAAAAAGTTCCAGCAACATGTAATGTTTCTCCTCGCCTTCTTCTTCCCCAACCTCCTCAACGAAGTCTTCAGGATAGTAGTAACGAGTCACGATATTGTTTGGCCATTCCGCATCCACGCTGTTGCGTTCCTTCTCATATTCATCCTCAATGAAACGGCGCAGTTTCTTCACCTCGCCATCAATGCGCTGCCGCATGGCTTCGTCGCAGACCACGCGCTTCTTGACACACTCCTCCCTTGAGTCCCAATAATTGGGATTCACCATGATGCGGGTGGGGATCCATTTGTCAAACTTCCGTCCCTCACGCATCCTGACATATATCGGAACCTGTGTTTCTAGGTCTGTGGTCTTGGCCTTCTTTCGAATCAGAAAAATCAGTTTCATAGTGATGCTTTCAATATCTGTAGCAAAGTTACAAAATCTTGCTCCACCTTGCTCCACATTTGCTCCACATCTCCCGATTTATAATAAATATTAACATTTGAAAACAATTTAATACAATTCGTGTAATTGATTGATTTTCAACAGTATTAAACGCTTTTAAACCTTTAATTTTGTTCAATTTTATTCAATATCGTTTAATACCTTCAATCTCGGCTCTGGGTACTGATGCGGGGAAAGATTTTCATCTTTCCCCGCCAACTTTTTTGTTCTCGTAACTCAATGGTTTGCTGAGTAATTGAGGGAGTAATTGAGGGAGTAACTGAGGGAGTAACTATTCCCGCCGCCATTACGCCAGTAGTGTAAATAGAACTGTGTCAAGGCAAAACGCACAGGACATCTATTTTTGTATATTATTGGCTTAGTTGGGTCGGGTATCCAATGCCTTAGTTCCCATATCTTATCTAAATCTTCTAAAAATTTGTTCGAGAAGAGAATGGTATGAGGTACCGTAAGCACTTTGTAAGTCATTGATTTACAAGGCGTTTTTATTAGGTTCTCTTATTGTCTTTCCTGCAAAATATTATCCTCGCACCCTCCAAAATCTTGGAGGAGCGGGGAATGGTTGTTGCCTTAGATAACTTCAGAGTCGAGTTACTCCGACTAATAATACCTATCTGTCCCCGTAATCCCGGTTTATCTCGCTTAAATTTCACGTAATGTCATTATTATCTAAATTCAAAAAATCATCTGATTATCAATGAATTAAAAATGAAAGTAATGGTTTTCCTGTCTAATTCATCATCTTTTCTCGCTTAAATCTCACTTAAACTCGCTTAAATTTTCATTTTGCTCGCTTAAATGCCAAAGACGATTTTCGTCTGTTTGAATCTCTTTATTTTTGCGCATTTTTGTAAGCAAATTACCAACTTTACGAAGTTTTTGTTCTTCTGTATAATCTATTGGCAGTTTGCTCCACAATAATTCATTGATTTGCTGTCGGCTTAAAACCGTATGGTCTTTGAGGGCCTTGATTATCCATTCACGGCATTCTGCATCGTCAAATCCCTTTCTCAGTGTGTATTCCACTTCTTTATTGGTTGCTTTTGCTATTCGTTTGGAGACATATAGATGGGGTTTGCGTCCCTCAATCAGTTTCCTTTTTCGAAGCATCTTGATGGCATCATTGCTAATGGGCTTTCCCTTTTGCACTTTATCCAACAAAACCGCTGTGGTTAGGTCGAACTTGTCTCACTCGAATAAATATTCGGCTTTATTATAATTCCGCATCTGCTTCCTTGTGAATACAGATAACTTCTTTTGCGTGAATAGTTTCTACTACTCTCTTGATGGTGCTTCTGTCGGCATGTCCAGATGTGTGGATGTCAACCACATTGTGGAACATCTCACGATACTCCTTGTATTTAGGATTCACTTTCACTTGCTCAGGGTCCTTGTAATAGCCATCCCAGGAAGAGTATATCAGGAGAGTTTCACCTTGTGGAAGATTGTCAAGAAGTTCTCTGACTCGATCTATCTGCGATGTTCCAACAATCATTGCAAATCCTTTGCGTTTCAGTTTTCTGTACAACCGTTCTCTATAGAATAGAGGGGTAAATGCAAACAAGCCATACGACAATTTCGATTCACGCTCTGTAAATAACCCCATTGTCCTCTTCATAAACAAGGACCAAATATACAAAGGTTTTCCTGCGCTTTTGGCGGCTTCCTTTATGGTAGCCAGTCTTTCTATGTCTGTGGCAGACGCAAGGACAAATACATATTTGAATGCTTGCATTACACACGCCATTTTCTGTGAGACTTCACGCTCGTGAATGCATTTGTCATCTCTTTTCAACATTGTTCCTTCTGTGATTAGCACATCTATGTCGGTGGCATATTTCTTCAGCGTAGGGAACAGCCCCTTACCCATGTAACCATGTTCACGATAATCGCCGGTGTGCCAAATGCGCATGCCGTCGGCCTCGATAAGAAACATGTGCGAATCATAGATGCTATGACAATTGAAGAACGGGGTCACCTTGATATCGCCAACAACAATGCCTTCAGGTCCTTTGCGAGGTAAAATCCTTGGCCAAACATTCATTCTATTAAGTAGTTTGCGCTTGTTGTCTGCATTGACGAGACTGTTGATGGCATCACTATGTTCCTTCTCCTCACATTCTTTGTTTTGCAACTCCTTGACATTCAGTTTTGTACCTTCATACAAAACGTCATATTTTATGGAAAGGAGAGCCTTGGTCCCTTCGCTCATGTATTGTGGCACATTGTCTGGAATGTACTCAAACAAGCCAACGTGATCCTCATGGCCATGTGTATAGAATACCGCCTCATATCCTTTTAGGTTACTTGCGAAAATGCTTGCAACCAATTTTTCGTCTTCTTCTGGTGTTGTTGGCTCGCCATTGCCAGGCAGATTTTGTCCAAAGTCGATGAATACTCTTGATGTATCTGTCGAAATTTCGGTTATGCAACCGCCTATCTGGTCAAGCCCTCGATGAATCTTGACTTCTGCCATTTTACAAATCAGTCTTAATACTATATTCTATTTTTTCTCGTTGAAGTATCTCCTGAAGTCTGCGTCTATGTGTGTCTCTTCCTGGTGTATTCTTTTCCCATGTATCAAAGATAAGCAGATGGGGTTCTGGTTCTATGGATGTAGGACGTGATTTTGGAACAGGAAGTTCGAGTTCAACCTTTATTTGATAATAAGCAAGCAGTTCGTTGGAATACCTCATTATAAAATCACGGTATCGTTGCATTTGCTTAACAATCTCGGGTGATTCATCTGTTTTGTGAAGCATCCTGCCATCGCTCATCCTTTTTAGTTCAACGAATGTCACAATACCATCGTCACAATTAACGAGGTCTATTCTATTCTGAGAAATATCATCGTTATAGGCAAATTCCGAATCAAGATGGGATGCTGATGATTGTACAATTATAGAGCCTTGAATGTATTTCTCAGACCACTTTTGTTTGTCTATCACTCCGTTAATTGCATGCTTCTGTGAATAACAGGTCTTCACCCTCTCTATAACTTTATCACAAACCAAAATCTCAGAATCTTTCTTAATTGGTTTCTCAATGATGTCGCTG
Source organism: uncultured Prevotellaceae bacterium (assembly GCA_902780635.1). Lineage (GTDB taxonomy): Bacteria > Bacteroidota > Bacteroidia > Bacteroidales > Bacteroidaceae > Prevotella. The sequence continues at coordinate 42,717 of CACZGH010000025.1, read as the reverse complement.
CATTCTATGTATGCATTACTCTTTGATGGTGCTGGCAGATTCAGATATTTATGATGTGTGAACACTTGCAACTTCTTATGCTTACTGCAGTAGTGAATACGTGCAATGCTTCCGCCTTCGAAATACACGTTGACTTGATTGTCCTTGCGAATCTCTATGTAGAGAGATTTATCATTTTTGAATCTTGTCCACCAGGACGGATTCTTTTTGAGTTCTTCAAATATCTTGGAATCGCCCTTTAGTTTATTAAATGTAATGTTCATAATATTTGGTTTATCTTTTTTCTTTTCCTAATATATCGGACGGTACGCTCTCTGATTTATATTACTCGATCCCAGGCGAGTCATATTTGAAGTACTTCCTTCTTAGTTTGATTATTGCGATACATCTTATTTGCAGAAGACTTGGTTTTGTCAGGCCAAGTTTTTCGCAGATTTCCTCATCCGTACACTTGTCACAATCTATGCCATAGGTGAGCAAGATAATTTGTTTCGATTGAGGTTCGAGTGCCTCAATGGCAGACGAAACGTCCTCGGTAAGATGCCCGCTTTCGAGGAGATGTGTAAATGCCTCGTTTTTCGCGACTCGCTCTTTTTCTTTCTGCCACACCTTTTTACCCTCTTCATTACCAGAGTCTTGAAGAGCAATTAAGATAGCCTGTCTCACCCACCAAATAGCATAAGTGACGAACTTATAACCCCTGCTTGCATCGTATCGGTGACCAGCAACAACAAGTCCTTCCATCCCAGCCGAGAGAAGTTCATCGTCATTTATTCCCATATCCAGATACTGTTTTGCAAGGCTCGCCACGAAGCGGATATTCGCCCTCTTCAGTTCTTCCTCTGCTTCCTTACAACCTTGTTGGATACGAGCAATCATATCCATTTGCTCCTCCGTTGTGGGCAATGTGACATCCTTCACCTGTGGAAAGATTGTCTCTGTCGGTTCACTCCAACGTCCTTTAATCATGTCCTTTTCCATATATCATATTTAGATGTGCCTATATATATTATACGAAAAGGAAATGGAGATTTAGGGGAAATCACCGTGATGGTGTGCAAAAACGTTGCAGAGGATTTCCGTTTAATATAGGTTGTAATAGCATTTTACTTTTGAGGATAAGATACGAGAATTGTTTTCATTGTTTTTAGAACTAAAAAGCTCTTGATAAGTAATTACTTTGTTGACCAACTCTAACTCTGGTTCTTTATCAGACCATGAATTTATTTTTTTTGCTAGGTCAGAATACATGTTGCAGTAATCGACAAACAATTCTTTTGACACATCGCCAAAGTCAAACAGTAGTGCACCTATAAAAACATTTTTTATTTCAACATTCTTTTCCTTTTTCTTTTGAATGTAATGATTTGCACCTATACAATGGCAAAGAATTTGTTTTATTCCTTCTCTATACCGTCCTTGACCCCTATTTTTTGATAATAATTGTAGTGGTTTCTGGTCTTCTATACCTGTTAAATACAAATAGTCAGGAAGTATATTTGCGGACGTAAATAATGGTTCGTCCTTGTATTGTTCTGATATTTTTTTACATCCACTTTCTAGATATTCTGAAAATTTAGCTTCCAAAAAAAGAACCACGCTCTTGTCTTCATTAAACAAAGCTATGTCAATTTTAGAACGTCCACCATTTTTCTTACATTGGTTTGGAAACTCAAGTTTAAACTCTGTGAATTTGTATGTCTGATCATTTATCTTGACTTCCAAAGGATTATTTGATGATATATTGTGAAAGCATAACAAAACAGCCAGGGCAGAAGAATGAAGCGTTGTAATACGTTTGTCAATCTTATTGTTGGGTATTTTTGACAAATCAACTTCGAATATGCTCTCAATACGCTGTTTCCTTTCTTCATTACCTGATAGTGAAAAAGAATAAGAATTATCAGATTCTCTTTTACTAGGAGCAATGGGCGTCTTTATAATTTCAACTGGCCCAAAGGCCGTCGATCTGCTTGCGAAAAAATCATAAACAATTTTAGATCTCAATCCTTTTGAGACCTCGCATTCAGAAAGGCTTTTAAATGTATTCATAATGTACTATATTTAGTTAAACAATCTTCTAATCTCCTTTTAATCTCCTCTCTCAGTTCCATCGGTTCCAGCACCTCTACATTCTCACCCATTGCCAACAATTGGGTGGAGAGTTCAGGATTAAGACATAGCCGATACTGAAATTCACTGAACTGCTCATGCTTGGTCAGCACTTCTTCTTGAGAACGGTGTAATGGAAGTGTACGCAGATACTCCACTTGTTTTCCATAGACACGGATGCGTACCTTCTGGGGCTTCATGTCTTCATTCACGAAAACACCAATGGTATTTGCGTAATACTTTTCTGCATCGAAAGAATTTGGCACCTCATACGAATCATCAGTCATCTCCATCTCCATTATCCTGTCTAATGCAAGTTGCCGGATAGCATCCTGTTCTTGAAGCCTACCTACAATGTACCATCGTTAGATGGTATACCTTCATAGCGTATGCCTCCATATGATAGGTTTTAAGATGTTCGCTAAACGATTGATAATCCAACTTCAACACCTTGTTCTGTTGCATTGATTCAATCACTGGTTGCAGATATTCTGTGCCACGAGGAACGTTCTCAAATAGAATTCTGCCATTCATATTGTGCCCAGCAATAATCATGTTCGACAGCGAGAACGAATTGAGCAGCCATCGACGGGTTCTGTCATCACGCATCGCCTGGGGATTGTCGATGAAATATTGATAACCATCTTTGAGGTCGCATTTGATTTTCACTCCAAACAATTCCTCAATAGCATCGCGATGCTGATGAAAGGTACGAAGCGGCAGGGGCTTGCCATCCCCGATACCGCTCTCTCTCCATAAGTCGCTAATTTCCTCAAAGGTCAGTTTCTTCTTCTTTTGTAAGGTATCCAGCAGCCAGATATATCGATTGATTGTTTTGCTTATCATGTTTTTTCAATGTATCGTATGCAAAGGTATAAAAACATAGGAATAATGTATTCATACCATAAAGATAACCGGGATTTTTTAATTTATTTTATATTCTATGCAGCGTTTTTGCATACCTATATGGCGATTTTACCCTCTAAAGGAAAATTCTATCGTATAATATATAAGGCAGACGTCAATATTTCATTTATTATGGCAAAGAAAAAGAATCAGAAAAAAAGAGATGTTCTCTCAAAGAAGAGAGCCGTTGAGACCCTTCGTTTTCAAACTCATTGGGGACTGAAGCAGTTAGGCCACGCAGAAGGAAGCATGTTGCATCAGCGTGTGAATACAGAGATTGACCTCATCGCAGAATTGGAACTTGCTCAAGACCTATTGACACTCAAGTTGTTTATTGATGATGTAAAGAAAAATCTTGCAACAACTCCAACACCAGAGAAAGGAGATTTGGTAAAAAGTCCCACGGCAATTGCCCTTGGAATAGCCTCTGTCGGTGATATAGAGGCTATGGAGACGCCATTGATTTGGAAGGACATGGTTGACCAGAAACTCCTATCTATTTACTACCCAGGGGAAAATCGAAATGACATTGTTGATTGGGCAAAGGTCAATGGATATAACACTTCAACCTACCTTGGCCGGCCAATATTGAAACTCAGCAAGTTGTTCGTTATGATAGAAAGGACACGAGAATGAAAAGAAGTAACCATGATCACTTTGATTATTTTTCAATCTTGTAAGGATTGATTAGGTTTTCCAAAGCATGGGATATATGATCATTGGGGACTGTCCTCAATGTGATTTATTCATTTTGCCCCAATGGTCTGCTTTCTGCAACGACCCGTTGCATTTTTCCCAGTGCAATTGAAATCAGAATTTCTCCACCAACATGGTGGATTTCACATTGGCAAATTCTGCATCAAGCTGGTGCAGTTTTGCTTCGCTTAGACTCTCTAATTACAGCAATTCTGAAACAGCCCGTTTCAGAAATTCACATCCATTTTCTAATACTTTACCATGCTAAAGTATTATAGTGTCTTGGTTTTTCGACGTTTGGATTTCTCCAACGATGCGTTGGAGTTTCTTTGACAGTTTAGTCCATCCCATTGCTATATATACACAATTCGTACCAAACTTATTATCGGGACAAAAGGGAAAAAGAAAAATTCCTTCCTTTCCCTTTTGTTCGACATCAGCTGCCTATATGTTCAGTTCCGGCAGGCTGTTGATGGCATCCTGCTTCAGCTTGTCTATGGCGCGGGTATATTTCTCAATGTGCTTCAATCCGCTATGACCAAGGATGCTGGCGACAGTCTTGATGTTGTTGCCATTGTTGAGGAGGTTGACGGCACAGGAGTGGCGGGCGCTTAGTTGGGTCGGGTATCCAATGCCTTAGTTCCCATATCTTATCTAAATCTTCTAAAAATTGATTCGAGAAAAGAACGGCATGAGATACTGCAAGCACTTTGTAAGTCATTGATTTACAAGGCGTTTTATTAGTTTCCCTTACCGTCCATTCAGCAAAAAATATCCCCGCTCCCTCCAAATCCTGGAGGAGCGGGGAATGGCTGTTGCCTTATACCGTTATGGACTTCTCCTACTTATGCCTTCTTCACATACATGTATTTGGGATACTTTCCTAATACAAACAGGGTGACAGGGCAAAGCCAGATGTTGCGGTTGAAACCCTTTAGATTGCGCACCTCATAGGTGGAGCCGCCTGTCAGCGAGTGCTCCTTCTGCACCAGTTCGGCATAGCCTTCGAGCTGGAGGCGCTTGTTCGACGGGCGCACCAGAACTTCAGTGGTGACATCGTCGTCCGACAGGAAGGCGCACATCTCATCGGCACCATTTACCATCAGGAGATTGTGATGGTCGAAAGGCCAGTTGGGGAAATCCACATACCAGAGACCATCGTCCTCGTGGTTGAACTTGATTTGATACTCGTCTCTCCTACCAAAAACACTTCTCGACATGGCTTTTGCGCCCTTCAGCAAATCTTGAATTGTGTACTGCATAAATTTTCTTTAAAGATTAAACATAAAGCATTGCGTAAAATATACGCAAAAACCGTGCCAAACTATTTCCCCCTGTTTTAGCGTAAAAAACATGGAACTTGTGACAATTTGTCATGGGTACATAGGATTAGTGCCGCCGCAGGATGTCATCGAGCTGCTCTTTCTTTAGCTTCTGTATGTCAACCGCTTAAAATGTCTGTGTGATGACGATTATCGTATTGGACAATGCGTGGACGATGACAGAAGAGCAGTAAGCCATAATATGGCAGATGATGAGGTTTCTGATTTTGGAGCAGGTACTTTTGCTGTTGATATTGATCAACAAAAGCATTTTCCATGTGAGGCAGAGGACGCAAATATAGGTTATGGCCAAAATACACCCCGTTCCACCCTGCATGAGGATATTGTGGTAGCGCGGGTAATCTGATAAAGGACTCCAATGCTTGGCGCCGAATATCAACTGAATGTATATGATGGCGGCTACAGACAAAACGATGGCAATGCGTTTCATCCATTTGTCTTTCAAAAACACGATGAGGACTGATGATATCAGAATTGGCAGGAGCCTCCACACCAATTCTTCCTTAAACACGCAGAGTGTGACTCTTTTGATGTCCTCTGCCCTGTTTTCTATGATGAAACAGCGTGACCCATCGTAGAGCAAGTTGTTGCAAGTGTCATTCCAAATATAGGACAACAGCAACATTGTTCCTACAACCAAGACATAACCTATGAGGTAAAAAACAAGTATTTTTTTCATTACGAGAGCTTGTTTCTAAGAGTCAGTAAGTTGATTTCAGGCCATGCGCCTAATCTGAAGGGGATTCTTCCTCCAACGCCCATAGATACATAGAGCGTCCTCCCTTGTTGGGTGTATATGCCTGCAAATTCACGGCATATCAATCCGGCAGGAGAGAACCAGCCTATCTTAAGCTGACCGCCATGGGTGTGTCCTGACAGTGAGAGTTGGATATCTGTTGTGTCGAGCACTTCCATCCTCCAATGGGAAGGGTCGTGGGTAAGCAGGATTTTAAACGCATCATTAGGGACACCGGCGAGCGCCTGCTTCAAGTTTCCTCTTGACTCGAAAGGCGGTTTTCCAGTGTGCTCCACACCGATGATGTAGATGGTGTGCTGCCCCTTGTGCATTTCGATATGGCTGTCCAGCAGCAGGTTCCACCCCATCTCCTTTTCGGCTCTCACCACATTTTGTGTGTCCATGTAGTCGTGGTTTCCCAAGATGGACAGTTTCCCGTCCTTGGCTTTCAACTGTGACAGCATTTGTGTAAAGGGCTTGATTTCACTTACGCTGGTGTTGATTAAGTCACCTGTGAACACGATGAGGTCGGCATTCAAACTGTTTGCCGTAGTGACCATTTTCTCGATGAATTCCGGATGATTGGAGAATGTGCCTATATGAAAATCGGAAATTTGGAGAATCCGATAGCCATCAAACGCATCTGGAAGGTCAGGAAAAACCAAATCCTCCTTCTTGACGGTCAGCTTCAGCCAACCATAAGTGGTGGCATACGTGAAGAGAATGATGACTATAGCAGACACTATAAGTCCACACACCCATCCGAAAGGCCAGGCGAAGACGGAGAACACCAGTTTGGGAACAGCCAAAAACAACAACGAGTCGATGAACAGCTGCAAGCTTCGGTTGCCTCCATGACCTGAAATAACAGCGACCATCAGGCAAAGGATAATGGCAGTTGGCAAACACACCATCCATTTCCAAGTCAAGTCCAGTGAAGGAAACACCCCATTCCAGATAATGATGTCCGAAATCACCGTCAAAAGGATGACAGGTGGAGCCAGCAACCACATTTTATAGGGATTGCTCTTGTTTTGACTTCTCTCTGAAATGGTTGAGTTGTTCCGCATGAGGAAAGCATTTTTTCATCAACAACTGTGCAAAAATAAACCTTTTGCAGAAGATTCACAAGTGGGGCAACAAAAAAATGAATCATCGAGAGCCATATATGCCATTTACTTTATATTTTTGCAAACACATTGCATACCACACATCACCCATCATGAGACAAACAGTCGCATTACTTTTATTATGGGCCGTCACCATCCCCAGCATTGCACAGACGCCGCTCGCCTACGGTTTCGACCATCCGCAGGATACGGCACGCACGAAGGTATGGTGGTTTCATGGTGAGACGGTCGGAACCCATGAGGGCATCACTGCCGACCTCGAGGCTTTCAAGCAACAGGGGGTTGGCGGAGTGGTCTATTACGACCAGGTGCATGGCGATGGTGAGGGGGCATCCAAGGTGTTTTCGCCTGAGTGGTGGGACGAACTGCTGTTCTCTTCACAGGAAGCCCGGCGGCTCGGACTCAGTTTTGAGGTCAACTGCGGCAATGGCTATGTCGCTGGTGGCAAATGGATTACACCCGACAGAAGCATGCAGTCGCTGGCATGTACGGAGATGATTGTGGAAGGAGGCCGCGACCTGACCTTCCAGATGCCTTTGCCGGAAAAGATGCCTGGCAATTGGCATCACGATGTGGCCGTCATCGCCCTTCCTTATCAGGAGGAGTTGTTGGAACAAGTACAAATGCCGGAACTGTCAATCAACTTTGAACGGCCCTTCACCGCCCGCAGCATCACCTACGAGGTGTCGGCACGAGGTAAGGCCCGCACCTCATCCATGCAGGTGCCGCCCTCGCATTTCAAACTCGATGCTCGTCCGAATGAATTCTTCGGATGTGGCTTCACACCTCTCTCATCTGTGGCGGAACTGCAGGCCTCTGAGGATGGCGTTTCTTTCTATAAGGTTTGCGACCTTCGTCCCCGATACCGCAACCTCGGCGGCATCAAACTCCAGACGGTTGCCTTCCAAAAGGTGACCGCCCGTTGGTTTCGCATCGTCCCGACAGACACGACCTTGACTTTCAGCCATATCACCCTCTCTGCCCGTGCCTCCGTCGATGCCTGGCAACAAAAAGCCAGTCTGATATCTGAGTTCATCGATGCTGACCAGACACCACGGTATGCACCAGGTGAGTTGGCCGACTTCTCGCGAGCCATCGACCTGACGTCCATGGTCGCTGCCGACGGCACGGTCTCGTGGCAGAAAATGCCTCAGGGCAAGTGGCTCGTGCTGCGTTTCCTCTCCGTGTCTAACGGTGGCCATACCAAGCATGGTCGCAAGGAGGCCCTCGGTCTGGAATGTGACAAACTGTCCGTTGAGGGAGCGCGCCTGCAATGGCAGAGTTATGTGAAACCCGTCATCGACAGCATCCGCGCCCATGGCGGGGTGCTTCAGGGCATCTGTATGGACAGCCATGAGGCGGGTCCGCAGAACTGGACCGTGGGTTTCGAGGACGAGTTCCGCCGGCTCCGTGGCTACGACATGCGGAAGTATCTCCCCGTGATGGCGGGTTTTGTCGTTGGTTCGGCCGAGGAGTCCGACCGTTTCCTATACGACCTGCGCCGCACCATCAGCGACCTAATCACCGACCGGTACTATGGCGAGATGAATCGTCTCTGCCATACCGAAAAGCAGATCGGATATGGGACATCGGGAGCATGCCTGACACTCACCGCCCAGGCCGTCGGCGGTGCGCTCTGCATGGCAGGCGATGCGATTGAGGTGAAAAAACTGGTGGACAAACCGCAGGCAGAATTCTGGGGCTATCAGACCGAGGGCAACTACGACATCAAGGACTGCTCGTCGTCAGCCCATCTCTACGGCAAGCCGATTGCCTCGGGCGAGGCATTCACGGATGTCACCTACAAGCACACCCTCGCCGACATCAAGAACCTGGCCGACTATGCCTACTGTTTCGGTATCAACGAACTCGTGGTCTGTGCCGTGGCGTACCAGCCTTGGCTTGACAACCGTCTGAATACTGCCAATGGACGGCAGTATGTGCTCAACCGTAAGAACACGCTGTGGCCCATGAGCCACCCCTTTTGGGACTATCAGGCACGCTGCTCGTGGATGATGCGCCAGGGCAAGCCCGTCAGCGATATCTGTATCTATCTGGGTGACGACGTTCCCATGCGCACCCTGAGCCATCGGTTGCCCGAACTGCCACAGGGCTATGATTTCGATGCCTTCACGACCGATGCCCTGCTGCATCGCATGACCGCGAAGGATGGCCGCATCTGCCTGCCCGATGGTGTCAGCTATCGCATGATGATTTTACCATCGGAGGGGCAACTGACCACCCAAGCCCGACAGCAGATTGACCTCATGCGCCAACAGGGCGCCGTCATCTACGACCCACAGACAGACCATCGAACTTTAGCTGAGGCTCTTCGCGATGCAGACATCCAACCCGATGTGGAGACGCCTCACGGCGAACGGCTCTATTTCGCTCATCGACGTACAACCGACGAGGACATATATTTCCTCAACAACCATAGCGACGAGTCCATCGAGGGCATCTTCTCCTTTGCCACGAAAGCCGATGCGGCAGAACTGTGGGACCCTGTCAGCGGCGAGAGGCACCATCTGGCAACAACAAAAGCCAATAGCCGTAATACCATACAACTCAGCATGGCACCTCGTGAGTCTTTCTTCGTTGTTTTCGGCAATCGAAATCAGCGGCATGACAATCAAAAAACCGGCACGCAGGTGATACCTGTAATACCGTCCGAATGGACAGTATCTTTCGACGCCACGATGGGCGGACCATCTGAAACCATCCGCATGCAGACACTCGGGGACTGGACGCAAAGCGACGACCCTCGCATCAAGTATTATTCAGGAACCGCCATCTGCAAGGCATCATTTAAAATGCCCCACTACAACCGCCGGCACAGTTATCAGCTGAGTCTTCCCTTGCTCAACACCGCCACCGAGGTCATCATCAACGGGCAGTCGGCTGGCATCGTGTGGTGCTCGCCTTGGACCGTCGATGTGAGCCGCCTGCTCCGTCGTGGCAGCAACCAGATAGAACTGCGGATGGCCAATTGCCTCTGGAACCGTCTGGTGGGTGATGCCCACTTGCCTGAGTCCGAACGCACCATCCAACAAAATTACCCATTGGCAAAACCCACCGACGAACTTGTCCCCTCAGGCATCTCTGGTAACATCACGATAATCCATCTTTGACTAAACGTCGAAGATACTTTCACTTCCATATATAAATACAACACAGAGATACAAAGACACAGAGAAAATAAAAACTCTGTATCTCTGTGCCTCTGTGTTGATATTGATATTCGGGGCTTCATTTTGAGTGTTGCCCAATCCGTTACTCGGAAAAGCAAAATTCAAAAACTCCGTTTTTTATTTTGCTTTCCTCTCGCTTATTCGTATCTTTGATGCAAGCATCGAAGAATAGGATGCGCCTCAGCAATGCAAAAAAATGACTTTTTATTTTGCATTGCATTCGGCTTTCACTATCTTTGACTTACGTCGAAGATACTTTCGCTCGGGAAAGCTAAATTCAAAAACTTCGTTTTTATTTTGTTTTCCTCTCGCTTATTCGTATCTTTGCAAAAATTGTTTCAAATGTAAAATTGTTGATATTATGGAAAAAACTTTAGTATTGCTGAAGCCCAGTTGCGTTCAGCGACAGTTGATTGGTGAGATTGTGAACCGTTTTGAGCGCCGCGGACTGCGTGTGGCAGGCATGAAGATGATGCAACTCTCCGATGAGATTCTGCGCGAGCACTATGCCCACCTTGTAGACCGTCCCTTCTTCCCCTCTTTGGCTGCCTCCATGCAGGCATCACCAGTAATTGCCCTTGCCCTTGAGGGTGTGGATGCCGTGCAGGTGGTGCGCACCATGACAGGTTCCACCAACGGACGTGAGGCTGCCCCCGGAACCATCCGTGGCGACTACTCAATGAGCAATCAGCAAAATATCGTCCACGCCAGTGACTCCACCTCGAACGCCGAGATAGAACTGAAGCGTTTCTTCCGTGATGAGGAGATATTCGACTATCCCAGCTGCACCTTCGGTTTCATCTATGGTGATGGAGAAGCAAAGTAAAGACTTGGCAGCATAATACCCATTAAAAAAGAGTGAGTATGGAGGCAGAAATGCTGTCTCCATATTTAGCTGTTTTTGTCAACCTTTATGAATGAATTAGCTTTTCTGTCATCTATCGATGAATATGAAACTTCACACCTTCATCATAGCATACAACCATAACAGATTGTTGATGGAAGCATTGTAGAATAATTTTACCCATTTCGGTCAACAACACTCTGTTTGCACCAGCAATTTCCAAACGGACACTGTTTTCTTTAAATCTTTTTCCTGATGGAGAAAAATAAATCCCATGCTGTGGAAGAATCGTTAAGTTGCTTATCTGTTCAACTTGGTTGCCATTCAGCCATGAAAGAATCTTGTGGATTTTCTACATGAGAAACACTCTTTGCCAAAATGTCACAATTATTTGTGAAAACAAATTCAACAACTTTATCCGATGCAGCCTCACCACATTGACATCAGTTGAAAACACAATAGCACCTCCCAATGGTGCATCATCCGACATTTCAAGCCTTACTTCTGCAGGCATAATAGAACTGTACATAAATAGTTAGTTTTAATTGATAATCAATTCGCATCCAATCTGGACCACCGTGACTAACCGTTCGGTTGGCGTATCTCAGCAGAGATAACTCTACAGATGCTTCATTATGATGCAAAGGTATTAAAAAAACTAAACTAAATGGATTATTTCTGGCAAAAAATGCAATCAGTGTCACCTACTTCGGCTATGGGATACATCTATTAAGTGCCAAATATCATGCAAGATCAAAAACTTTGTTATTTGTTTTGCATTTCTCTCACCTTGCACTACCTTTGCAACGAATATACAGGAGTTTGATACCAAGAACGATTGGAGAGAACATGAGAAATTGGGGATATCATTTGTTGGCTGTCCTGACCATCGCCATCTGGGGTGTGACATTTGTCAACACCAAGGTATTGTTGCAGCACGGACTGCAACCGATGGAGATTTTCCTGCTCCGGTTCATTGTGGCTTATCTATGTATCTGGACCATCTCCCCCAAGACCATCAGGTCGCAGTCATGGACTGACGAAGGGTTGTTCTTTATCTTGGGACTGGTAGGAGGAACTGTGTATTTCGTGGCAGAGAACACCGCCATTGGTCTTACCTATGTCAACAATGTGGCATTCATCGTATGCACCGCCCCACTCATCACCATGCTCCTTGCCATCCTGTTTGTGAAGAGTGTGAAAGCGACTGTCCCGCTGATTTTGGGTTCGGTGACAGCCTTGATAGGGGTAGGAATGGTGGTATACAACGGGCATTTCGTGCTCCAACTGAGTCCCCTAGGCGATATGCTTGCCCTTGTGGCTGCTTTCAGTTGGGCCATCTACAGTCTGGTCATCAAGAGAGTGTCTACCCGCTATGAGGCCACTTATATTACCCGAAAAGTTTTCTTCTATGGCATTCTGACCGTTATCCCCTTGTTTTTACTGAAGCCATGGAGTTTCCCATTGGAACAGCTGCGACAACCCACTATTTGGATGAATCTTTTGTTCCTTTCCGTTGTCGCCTCTTTTCTGTGTTTCCTTTGGTGGAGTGTTGCTGTAAAGAAAATCGGTGCCATTTCCACCAGCAATTATGTCTATCTGAATCCCATCACCACAATCATTGCCAGTGCGTTGTTTCTTCAGGAACCCATGACGCTGATGGCGTATATTGGAAGTGCCCTCATCCTCTTAGGAGTGTTCGTTGCCAATCGCAAAGTGAGGGAGGATGAATGACAACTCTACACAAACTTTTTGAATTTTGCACTATATTTGTTACACGAATATAGGCTGCATCTCGGCAATGAAAGTAAAAAACTTCGTTTCTTCCTTTGCATTGCGCTCAATTTAAATAAATTCCTTGCGCTCAAAAATGCAAATTAATTTGTATTTTGTTCGCTTAATCGGAATTTTGCACTATATTTGTTACACGAATATAGGATGCGGTTCGGAAAAGCAAAATCAAAAAATTTGTTTTTTATTTTGCTTTTCTCTCGCCTTTCACTATATTTGCTCCGCGAATATAGGCTGCATCTCGGCAATGAAAGTAAAAAAACTTCGTTTCTTCCTTTGCATTGCGCTCAATTTGCACTATATTTGCACGTCAAACAGGCAATCATGAGAAAAATGACTGAAAGCCGAGGCATGAGACGACCGTGGGTCGCACTGCTGATGATGCTCATTTTGATGATGGGCACCATCTCATTGTCTGCTGCCTCTATTGAGAAGGCGGAAGACGGTTACCCCATCTGGAACGCCGACAATATCCCGATGGTTTTCCTGACCGACTCCACGCAGTTTGTCTGCGACCCCGACAACATCCTCACACAGGAGTACCGCGACAGTGCCAACTACTATCTTCGCAAACTCAACAGCGAACTCGACGTGCAGTCTGTGTTCGTCATCGTCAACCATGTGAGTAACGGCGACGCCTTCCGCGTAGCGCAGGACATAGGCAACAAATACGGCGTGGGTTATAAGGACACCCGCACCGGACTGGTCATCGTCATCGCCGTGGAGGACAGGCAGTACTTCATCGCACCGGGAATGGGACTGGAAGAGTATTTGCCCGACATCACGTGCAACCGTATCGCCACCAACTTCATCAAGCCCAATATGAGGGCAGGCAACCCCGACCTTGCCGTGTTTCAGACGAGCAAGGCGGCCTATACTCAGTTGAAGACAGGAGAACTGCCACCAGCCACATCGATGATCATCGATGATGACGAAGGCGGCGGCAACCTCCTCACCCTCATCATTCTCATCATCATCATCATCTGGCTGTGGCGCCACAACGGCAACATCTTCATCGGAGGCGGTGGAGGTGGAGGCTATTCCGGCGGCAGCTTCGGCGGTGGTGGCTGGAGCAGCGGCGGTGGCGGCGGCTTTGGAGGAGGTAGCTTCGGCGGCGGCAGTTTCGGTGGCGGAGGTGCCGGCGGCAGCTGGTAAAAGACATATCCCCTTGGTAAGAAAAAACATTATTATCAACCCATAAAAATCATCAGAAAATGAAAAAAACAACCATCTTAATCATCGTTTTGGCCGTCATCGCACTTTGGGCGATTAAAGCCTATAACGGCATGGTGGCTATCCAAGAGCAAGCCACCAATGCATTGGCCAACGTACAGTCTGCTTACCAGCGCAGGGCCGACCTCATCCCCAACCTCGTGGAGACCGTGAAAGGCTACGCCACACATGAGGAGAAAACCCTCACAGAAGTGGTTGAGGCTCGCTCCAAGGTTTCGCAGATGACCATCGACCCGAGCAACTGCACACCCGAGCAACTCGCTGAATATCAGAAAGCACAGGGAGAACTGGGTCAGGCTCTCGGCCGACTCATTGCCATCTCGGAGAGTTATCCCGACCTGAAAGCTAATGAGACCTTCATGGACCTGCAGAAACAGTTGGAGGGCACCGAAAACCGCATCAATGAGGCACGCAACAAATTCAACTCTGCTGTGACCGATTACAACAGGCAGATACGCTCATTCCCGAACAACCTCCTGGCTGGCATCTTCGGATTCCAGACCATGGAAAAATTCGCTGCTGATGAGGGGGCACAAAATGCTCCTAAAGTACAATTCTAATGAGAAGTATCCTACTTATCGCTACAATGCTGATCGCCTGCTCTCACCCACGGGGGGAGCAGGCGACAGTGCTTGCTGCCGGAACCTCTGCCGACACCACTCTTGACACAGCGGAGGAGAGAGACACAGCGGAGAAGACCAAAACAACGGCGGTGGAGAGAGACACGGTGACACTCAGCGCCACGGCACTGTCGATGGAGCGCCAAGGTATGGTCAATGTGCAGCAGCTCGACCCCACCATCGAGGTAAGCCTGATGTACTCTCGTCCCGACAACTTCACTGGCCGCATACTCTACGATGACCTCCGCGAGGGATACCTGCATCCGAAAGCTGCCCAGGCGCTCGTCAAAGCACAGAAACGGCTTAAGGAACTGCGTCCCGAACTGAGCCTCATCATCTTCGACGCCACCCGTCCCATGCGCATCCAGCAGAAGATGTGGGATGTGGTGAAAAACACGCCCAAATACTTCTATGTGAGCAATCCGGCACGCGGCGGCGGCATGCACAACTATGGCATGGCGGTCGATATCTCCATCTGCCGCGTGGGCGGCGACACCATCCCCATGGGCGCAAAGGTGGACTTCATGGGCGACCTCTCGCATATCGACCACGAAGCCCAACTTGTAGCAAAGCATCGGATGACCGAAGAGGCCAAAGCCAACCGCGAACTGCTTCGCGAGGTGATGGCAGCCGGGGGCTTCCGTCCGCTGCGCACCGAATGGTGGCACTTCAACCTCTGCACACGGCAGGAGGCAAAAAAACTTTATAAAGTCATCAAGTGACTTGATGACTTTGGATGAAGGTTGGAAGATGAAGGATGAAAGTTTATCTGTCTCGAATGGATTAGAAGACTTCATACGGGAACACCGTTTGGATGATGTGCGGCAACTGGCGCTGCAAGCCAGTAAATATGCTGACATCGACGTGCCCTTTGCCATCCAACAGATTGACGGATGGCAAAGGGCACGCACCAAACTACTCTCATGGGCTGCCCATGATGACATTCTCTATCCTCCGCACCTTGCCCTTGAGCAATGCTCCTCTGAGGTCACCGCACACTACAAAACAGAAATCTGTCTGCGCCTGCTGCAAGATTTCGACACTATGGCCGACCTCACCGGCGGCATGGGCGTAGACTTCTCATTCCTTGCCCCTTTGTTCAGACAAGCGCATTACATTGAGCAACAGGCGCATCTGTGTGAGGCTGCGCAACACAATTTTCAAGTACTCGCCATCAATAATGCCACAGTGACAGAGGGCGACGGACTTGAGGTTTTATCTCACCTACCCCACCAAAGCCTTGTCTTTGTCGACCCCGCCCGGCGCGACTCCCACGGTGGACGCACCTTTGCCATCAGCGACTGCACCCCCGACATCCTGCCCGTCCTCCCCATGCTGATGGAGAAGACCGACCTCCTCATGGTGAAACTCTCACCCATGCTCGATTGGCACCAAACCGCCATACTGTTGGATGCCGCCTGTCCTGGGGCGCTACGCGAAATCCACATTGTCGCCACTGGCAACGAATGCAAGGAACTCCTCGTGGTGCTTGACGCACGGCAGCACAACCCTTCCGTTGCCCTCCATTGCGTCAACGACGACAACCGTTTTGTCACCAACACACAGGAGGAACTAGTGTTGCCCCCCTGCCCCTCCCTATCCAATATCGGAGAAACAGCAACGGCATCATGGCTCTATGAACCCAATGCCGCCATCATGAAGGCAGGGTGCTTCGCTGCCTTGGCACAGCACTTTCCCATCCGCGCCCTTGCCGACAACAGCCACCTCTTCGTAGCCGACCGACACCTGCCCGACTTCCCCGGGCGGCAGTTGCACATCCTCCACACCACAACCACCAACAAAAAACAATTGCGAGAGGCATTGGAAGGCATCGACCGTGCCAACATCACCGTGCGCAACTTCCCCATGACTGCCGACCAACTGCGGCGCCGACTCCATCTCGCCGATGGCGGTGACACCTGGCTCTTCGCCTCCACCATAGGCCGACGAGAACATGTTATTTTTATATGTGAGAAGTTTAGGAGTGTAGGAGTGTAGACAAATGTAATCATATTTTTTACTCCTTAATCCATAGTTTGGTTAATTTTGCCATAAAATTTTGTCAATTCGGCAGAAAACCTTAATTTTGTCATTCATATCCATGTGTTATTCTTTAGATACATTCACTTCACACCAAACAGACTATGTCCGCCATCACTATCAAGAAAGTTGAGAGCAAAAAAGACCTCAGACGGTTTATTGAATACCACTACGACCTCTACAAAGGCAACGAGTATGACGCTCCCGTGCTCTACAGCGATGACCTCCACACCTTGAGCAGCGACAAAAACGCCGCTTTCGAGTTCTGCGAGGCGGAATACTACCTCGCCTACAAGGATGGGCGCATCGTGGGGCGCGTGGCCGCTATCATCAACCACAAGGCCAACGCCAAGTGGGACCGCAAGGTGGTGCGCTTCGGATGGATAGACTTCATCAACGACATCGAGGTGTCGGGCGCATTGCTCAAGGCTGTCGAGGACTACGGACGCAGCAAGGGAATGACAGAGATTGTGGGACCGCTGGGCTTCACCGATATGGACCCGGAGGGCATGCTCATCCATGGCTTCGACCAACTCGGTACGCTCGCCACCATCTACAACTACCCCTACTACCCCGAGCATATCGAGCGCCTGGGCGGATATGAGAAAGACAACGACTATGTGGAGTACAAGCTCTTCGTACCCAAGGAGGTGCCGGAGCGCTATGCCAAGATAGCCAGTATGATAGAGCGCCGCTACAACCTTCATGTGAAAAAACTCACCCGCAAGGAGGTGTTCGAGGGCGGCTATGGGCAGAAAGTGTTCCGTGTGCTCAACGAGTGCTTCAAAGACCTCTATTCCTTCTCCGAACTCACCGAGCGGCAGGTCGACCAGTATGTGAAGATGTACATGCCGATGGCAGACCTCAGCCTCTTCACCGTGATAGAAGACTGGAACGTGGAACCCCATAAGGTGGTGGGAGTGGGCCTTACCCTTCCCTCACTTACCCGTGCCCTGCAGAAATGCCGCAAGGGACGTCTGTGGCCTTTCGGTTGGTGGCACCTGTTGCGCGCCATCAAATGGCACAAGACCAATATCGTGGACCTCTATCTGGTAGGTGTGCTGCCTGAGTACCGCAACAAGGGAGCCAATGCACTGCTCTTCTCCGACCTCATCCCCCGCTATGCCGCATATGGTTTCGAATGGGGTGAGACCAATGTGGAGATGGAAAACAACACCAATGTGCAGAGCCAGTGGGGCGAACTCAAGACTGAACTGCACAAACGCCGCAGGTGCTACAGAAAAAAGATTTAAACCTCTTCTCCCATTTTTCTTTTTTTCCCTTTTTCATTTGGAGAAAAACGGGAAAATGCCTAACTTTGCACATTTAGAGGAATATGTGTAAATGGCCGTGTTGTGGCCCTATCCGAAGAAACAAAACAGACATGCAAGAAGAGAAAGACATTTTCGATCCCAGTCAGCAACAAACAGACTATACAGAAGAACATATCGTCCATCTGAACGACATGGAGCACATCCGCACCCGCCCCGGCATGTATATCGGTCGCCTGGGCGACGGTTCGCTTGCCGAGGACGGCATCTATGTGCTGCTCAAAGAGGTCATCGACAACTCCATCGACGAGTTCAAGATGAATGCCGGCAAGCGCATTGAGGTGGATATCGAGGACAATCTGCGCGTGCGCGTACGCGACTACGGACGAGGCATCCCCCAGGGAAAACTCATCGAGGCGGTCAGCATGCTCAACACCGGTGGAAAATACGACTCCAAAGCTTTCAAGAAGAGCGTCGGACTCAATGGCGTCGGCGTGAAGGCAGTCAATGCACTCAGCACCCGCTTTGAGGTGCGCTCCTACCGTGAGGGAAAGGTGCGCTGCGCCTCTTTCGAGCGAGGAAAACTTCAGAACGACAATACCGAGGACAGCACCGACGAAAACGGCACCTACATCTGGTTTGAACCAGACAACACCCTGTTTAAAAACTACCGCTTCCATGACGAGATAGTGGAGACGATGCTCCGCAATTATACCTACCTCAACTATGGACTGACCATCATGTACAACGGCAGGCGCATCCTGAGCCGCAACGGACTTGAGGACCTGCTCAACGACACGATGACCAGCCAGGGCATCTACCCCATCGTCCACCTCAAGGGCGAGGACATCGAGATTGCATTCACCCACACCAACCAGTATGGCGAGGAATACCACTCGTTTGTCAACGGACAGCACACCACACAGGGAGGCACGCACCAGAGCGCCTTCAAGGAGCACATCGCCAAGACCATCAAGGAATTCTCGGGCAAGGCTTTCGAGTATGGCGACATCCGTAACGGCCTTGTCGCCGCCATCGCCGTCAATATCGAGGAACCAATGTTTGAGAGCCAGACGAAAATCAAGTTGGGCTCCCTCACGATGAGTCCTGACGGCGTGTCGGTGAACAAGTATATCGGCGACTTCATCAAACAGGAGGTGGACAACTACCTGCACCGCAATGCAGAGGTGGCCGAGGTGATGCTGCAGAAAATCGCTGAGAGCGAGAAAGAGCGCAAGGCCATGGCTGGCGTCACCAAGATTGCACGCGAGCGTGCCAAGAAAGCCAATCTCCACAACCGCAAGCTGCGCGACTGCCGCATCCACTACAGCGACACGAAGAACGACCGTAAGGAGGAGAGCTGCATCTTCATCACCGAGGGCGACTCCGCCAGCGGCAGCATCACCAAAAGCCGCGACGTCAACACCCAAGCGGTATTCTCACTCCGCGGCAAACCACTCAACTCATACGGCCTCACCAAGAAAGTGGTGTATGAGAACGAGGAGTTCAACCTGTTGCAGGCTGCCCTCGACATCGAGGACGGCCTCGACACACTGCGCTACAACAAGGTGATTGTTGCCACTGATGCCGATGTCGACGGCATGCACATCCGACTGCTCATCATCACCTTCTTCCTGCAGTTCTTCCCTGACCTCATCAAGAAAGGCCATGTATATGTGCTGCAGACACCGCTCTTCAGGGTGAGGGCGCGACGCACAAAAATCAAAAACAAGGAGGTGATTGCCGAGGCTGATGCCAACCGCGCTCCCGGCGAGAAGCGCAGCGACTATATCACACGTTATTGCTACAGCGACGAGGAGCGCATCAATGCCATCCGCGACCTCGGTCCTGACCCGGAAATCACACGTTTCAAGGGACTCGGCGAAATCTCTCCCGATGAATTCGTCCACTTCATCGGACCAGACATGAGGCTCGAGCAGGTGACGCTCCACAAAAACGACCAGGTGCAGCAGTTGCTTGAATACTACATGGGCAAGAACACCATGGAACGACAGAATTTCATTATCAACAACCTTGTCATAGAAGAGGATATTCCTGAAGAAGAGGCAGTATGAGAAAAGCCATCATCATTACACTCGCCCTGCTCGCAATAACAGCAGGCACACATGCCCAACTGCGCTTGGGCGACAACAATCCCAAGAGCAAACTCCACATGGCAGAGATGGCCATCACCAACCTGTATGTGGACAGCGTCGACGAGAACAAACTCGTAGAGGATGCCATCCGAGGCATGCTCGAGAAACTCGACCCCCACTCCGCTTATTCCACCGCCAAGGAGGTGAAGGAGATGACAGAGTCGCTGGAGGGTAGTTTTGAGGGTATCGGGGTGCAGTTCAATATGATGGAGGACACGCTCGTCGTGATACAGACCATCACCAACGGACCGTCTGAGAAAGTGGGCATCATTCCCGGCGACCGTATCGTGGCAGTCAACGACACCGCCATCGCTGGCGTGAAGATGTCGAAAGAGGAAATCATGAGGCGCCTGAGAGGTCCGAAAGGGACAAAGGCATATCTCAAAATCGTCAGACCCGGCATCAAGGAGCAACTGCCCTTCACCGTCGTGCGCGACAAGATTCCCGTGCTGTCGATTGATGCCTCCTACGTCATACGTCCCGGCTTAGGCTACATCCGCATTGGCAATTTCGGTGCCACCACCTACGATGAGTTCATGGCTGCCCTCGGACGTCTGAGGGAGAAAGGCATCGACCGCCTCATCATCGACCTGCAGGACAATGGCGGCGGTTACCTGCAGGCTGCCGTGATGGTCATCAACGAACTGCTCAACAAGGGCGATATGATTGTCTATACCGAGGGACGTGCGGCTCCACGCCATGAATACCATGCCGACGGCGGCAACAA
Organism: uncultured Prevotellaceae bacterium; assembly: GCA_902780635.1. GTDB lineage: Bacteria > Bacteroidota > Bacteroidia > Bacteroidales > Bacteroidaceae > Prevotella. Next base: position 21,921 of record CACZGH010000025.1, on the reverse strand, counting down.
TCCCTTCAAAGGGCGTGTGGCTGTGCTCGTCAATGAGTTCAGTGCCTCCGCCTCGGAAATCCTCTCAGGAGCCATTCAGGACCATGACCGCGGCATCATCGTAGGCCGTCGCTCATTTGGCAAGGGACTGGTGCAGCGACCCATCGAGTTTGCTGACGGGTCGATGATTCGACTCACCATCTCCCACTACTACACCCCCTCAGGCCGATGCATCCAGAAGCCCTATGTCAAGGGTGGACAGAAAGACTATGCCAAGGATATTGACAACCGACTGAAGAACGGTGAGCTGACCAATGCCGACAGCATCCATTTCGCCGACTCCCTCAAGTTCCAGACCCTCCGCGAACATCGCACGGTGTATGGTGGCGGTGGCATTATGCCCGACTATTTCGTGCCGCTCGACACGACGCGCTACACGCCGTTCCACCGTCAGTTGTCGGCCAAGAGCGTCATCATCAATGCCAACCTGAAGTACATCGATGCCAACCGCAAGAAACTCAAAAAACAATATGCTACCTTTGAGGAGTTCAACGCCAACTACGAGGTGCCACAAAGTTTCGTGGATGACGTCATCGCAAGAGGAGCGGAGGCCAAAGTGAAACCCAAGGACGACGAGGAACTGAAGACCACCCTGCCCTATCTGCGCACCCAACTCAAGGCGCTTGTCGCCCGCGACCTATGGGATATGACAGAGTACTTCCAAGTGATGAATGAGACCAGTGACATCGTGCAGAAAGCAGTATCATTAATGACTGAAAATTGAGAATACCATCTATTTTCATCCTGTTGATGCTTCTTGTCGCTTGTACAGATAAGGGCAGCCAGCAGCAGCAAACAAAACCGGCCGATGACTTCGTCACCGACGTGATGCTGCGCACCACTCCCGTGAAGGAACAGGGACAAAGCAACCTCTGCTGGGCATACGCCATGCTGGCCACCGTCGAGACAGAGCACATCATGCAGGGCGACTCTGTCGACCTCTCCGTTGCCTACCTCGCCTATCACCTGCTCGCAGACCAGGCACGACAGCGCTATGCCTCTGGCGGCAACCACCCCATCACCATGAGAGGCATGGCAACCACAGCCCTGCATCTGCTGCAACTCTATGGGGCCATGCCCTATACTTCTTACCGTCAGCGCGAGGAAGTCAGTTACCGTGGCCTCTGTCAACAGGTACAGCGTATAGCCGACCAAGAACTCGCCCATCGCAAAGGCATCAGTCATCTCGACAAGACCACTGCCGCCCTCCTCGATGAGGTGATGGGCACTCCTCCATCATGGGTGTTCATGCTGGGATGCCAATACACTCCGCTGGAATTTGCCCACAGCCTGTACCAACCCTATGAGTATGCGGCATTGACCAGTTTCACCCACCGACCTTTCGGCACCAAGATGGTCATTGATGTTCCCGACAACATCTACCATGACACCTTCCTCAACGTGCCCCTCGACTCGCTGATGCACTATGCCGAACATGCCCTCCGCACTGGTCATCCTGTGTGCTGGGAGGGCGACGTCTCCGAAACTGGTTATGACCAGCACCAAGGCGTGGCACAACTCTCCCACAACCATCCCGCCGTGACACAGGAGAGCCGTCAGCGTGCTTTCGACCATCAGCAGACCACCGACGACCACTGCATGGCAATGATTGGTATCGCACATAACTCTGAAGGCCGCAAATTCTTCATCTGCAAGGACTCACGCACCAACACCCTCCGCCGCGGACTGGTGTACCTTGAGGAGGACTATGTGCGCGCAAAGACCATCGCCATGGTCATACCAACAGCAGCCCTGCCTCCCATGTCGCAGCTTATTCCTGAGCCAAGCGACCCTTTCATACCCAGCACATTGTAACACCCCATAACCCCACCAAACATGAGAACCCGATGGACTGAAGAAAACTGGCTCAAGCTGATGCAGGTCTACCTGAAGAAACCTGCTGGCGTGAAACCCCTCTACTCACGCGACATCGTCAACCTCGCCCTCGAACTCCATTTCTCACCCCAGTCGCTGTACCGCAGGATGGTGAGTCTGAGACGTCTCAACACGCCGCAGATAGAGCGTTTGTGGAACACATACGCCAAAAACCCGAACAAACTCTCCCGCGAGGTGGAGTTGCTCCGAACCATGGAGGGATTCAACAATGCCGAGGCTTTCTATGAAGGAGTGGAGGTGAACGAGTCGTTTGAGACCGATTTCCGTCCGATACCGGGGTTTCCGACGCTCACACCAGTGATGCTTGTCCTTGTTCTCGACTTGTATTTCCGGCTCACCCCCAACACCATGGTACCAGAGACACCGGAGGTGGCAACACTGGCCAAGGCATTGGGCATCAGTGCCCAACAGGTGGCTGACATCATGGAAATCTACCAGCAGTGCGACCCCTACCTGCGCCACAAACAACCCACCGAAAGTCCGCTGACCGCACCATGCCTCGCTGTCTGGCAGCGCTATGGCAACGGCGACCCCAGCGACTTGGCTTCATACGCCACCCAACTGCAAGAATACTACCGACAGACATGGCCAAACAAACGATAGGACAGACAGAACGACAAACCCAACGGCAGAAACAAAAACTCACGCCGCTGCAATTGCTCGTCGGACAGATGATCGAGAAACCCATCGACCAACTGACCGACTATGTCAACCAGCAACTCATTGACAATCCTGCCTTGGAAATCAAGACTGATGAGGAAGAATGGGACATGCCACAAGAGCCCGACTTTCCGATGGAGGGGGATGAAGAAAAAAAAGAGGATAAAAAAGACGACAAAGAGGAAACCGGTGATAGTGACTTTGACAGCAGTGACATGGACAGTTTCGATGACAACGAACTGCCTGTCTATGAGCAAAAGGAATATCAAGACCCCTCCAACACCATCTCGTTCTATGACAGCTTGAGGGAGCAGGTGGGCGAAATACCACTCACCGAGCGCCAGAAGACAATCATGGAATATCTCATCGGGTCGCTCGACAACGACGGTCTGCTGCGCAAGGACCTCTACACCATCAATGACGAGATGGCCATCTACCAATATTTCGACACCACCGTCGAGGAAATTGCAGAGGTGCTCAAATATCTGCAGCAGTTTGACCCCGCCGGCATCGGAGCCCAAAATCTACAGCAATGCCTCCTCCTGCAGGTGGAGCGTCGCCAGGACGGCAGAATGAAAGACTTGCTGCGGCGCATCATCACCAATTACTTCGACGACCTGCTGAAAAACCATTGGAACAAGTTGCAGCAAACTCTCCATCTCAGCGAAGAAGAGAAAGAGGAGGTGCGCAACGAGGTGCGCAAACTCAACCCCAAACCAGGCGCCGCACTGGGAGAAGCTCAAGGCGTCAACATCCATCAGGTCACACCCGACTTCATCGTAGAAACCACAGACGACGGACAGGTGAGTTTCACGCTGAACCGAGGACGCCTGCCCGACCTCATGGTGTCGGAGTCCTATCTTGAGACCATCGGCAACCTGCGCAACCTCTCTACCCGCGACAAGGAGATACTGCCGCTGCTGCGCCGCGACATCAACAATGCCCGCATGCTCATCGACGCCCTTCAGCAGCGCCAGGTTACCCTCATCAAGACCATGGCAGCCATCATCCGCAGACAGAAGAAGTTTTTCCTCGACGGCGACGAGGCTGACCTAAAACCCATGGCACTGAAGGACATCGCCACCGATACAGGACTCGACATCGCCACCATCTCGCGTGTGACCAATGAGAAATATGCCGAGACCCACTGGGGCATCTTCCGCCTACGCTTCTTCTTCAGCGACCGCTACGACAACGACGGCGATGCCGTGTCGACAAGGAAGGTGAAAAGCATCATGCGCGACATCATTGACAACGAGGACAAGTCGCACCCCCTCACCGATGCACAAATCGAGGAAGAGATGCGCCGACGAGGATACCAGACCAAGCGACGCACCATCGTGAAATACAGAGAACAGATGAACATACCCAAATCAAGTCTGAGAAAACAATGAAAGAAAAAGACATCGTCATGATGGCCAAGGTGCTCAGCGCGGTGTTCAACCCCTTCTTCCTGCCTGTTGTAGGATTGCTGGCACTTTTCATTTTCAGCTACCTCAGTTTGCTCCCATGGGAAGCCAAACTGTACATCCTCATCCTTGTCGCCACATTCACCATCCTGTTGCCCACCACCCTTATCCGACTGTTCAGACGTTGGCGTGGATGGTCGGTGGCAGATATCTCTCTCAGGGAGCGGCGCATCGTGCCTTACATCATTGCCATCATCTGCTATTTGCTCTGCTACCATATCATCACCTCCAACCATATCCCCTACACAATCGGCAGCGTCGTGATGGCATCGCTGATGATACAGGTGGTGTGCGCCATCATCAACCACTGGTGGAATATCTCCACCCACACCGCTGCCATCGGCGGCGTGGCGGGTGCTATCATTGCATTTGCCGAGATATTCTCCTTCAATCCCATATGGTGGCTCTCCATCGTCCTCCTTCTGGCAGGCATGGTGGGTACGAGCCGCATGATTCTCAAGCGGCACACCCTCGCCCAAGTGGTAACGGGCTTCCTCATCGGCATGGCATGTGCCATCCTTGCCGTGCTATTTATATAGATAGCTCAAGAGATTCTAAATTATTTAGAGAATCCAGAGAGAAAAACTGTCAACTCTAAACCATCAATAATATGACCCCACTTGTCAGCATCATCATGGGCAGCACCAGCGACCTGCCCGTCATGGAGAAAGCCATGAGCCTTCTCGAGGAAATGCAAATCCCATTCGAGGTGAATGCTCTCTCCGCACACCGCACACCCGAAGCCGTGGAGCAGTTTGCACGCGGTGCCAAGGAGCGCGGCATACAAGTCATCATCGCCGCTGCCGGTATGGCGGCAGCACTGCCCGGCGTCATCGCCGCCTCCACCACCCTACCAGTCATCGGCGTACCCATCAAGGGCATGCTCGACGGACTGGATGCCATGTTGAGCATCATCCAAATGCCTCCGGGCATACCCGTAGCCACTGTTGGTGTCAACGGGGCGATGAACGCCGCCATCCTCGCCACCCAAATCATCGCACTCAGCGACAGCGACGTGGCTCAGCGTGTGGCTGCCTATAAGGCACGTCTCGGTGAGAAAATTGAAAAAGCCAACCGCCAATTGGCTGACATCAAGGAATATACCTACAAGACCAACTGATTCCGACAAGTCCGACCTGTCTGACAAGTCCGACTTGTCCGACTTGTCCGACAAAAAAACAAAAAGCTATGACCGACCTGTTCAACTACCGCCGCCGTGCATCCTCCGAAGTCCATGTTGGCGACACACCGATGGGTGCTGACCATCCCATCCGCGTGCAGTCGATGGCAACTGTCTCCACCAACGACACCGAGGCTTCTGTGGAACAAGCCATCCGCATCATCGAGGCAGGTGGCGAATACGTGAGGTTCACCACACAAGGTACACGTGAGGCCGACAACATGCGCAACATCAGTGCGCTGCTCCGAGAGAAAGGCTATACCACCCCTCTGGTTGCCGACGTGCATTTCAATGCACGGGTGGCTGAGGTGGCCGCCCAATGGTGTGAGAAAGTGCGCATCAACCCCGGCAACTACGTCGACCCCGGCCGCACGTTCAAGCACCTGGAGTACACCGATGAGGAGTATGCCCAGGAACTGCAGAAAATCGAGGCCCGTCTGCTGCCTTTGCTCAGTCTCTGCCGGGAACATCACACCGCCCTCCGCATCGGTGTCAACCATGGTTCGCTCTCCGACCGCATCATGTCGCGCTACGGCGACACACCTGCAGGCATAGTAGAGAGTTGCATGGAGTTTCTGCGCATCTGCAAGCGAGAACAGTTTGGCGATGTGGTCATCTCTATCAAAGCCTCCAACACGGTGGTGATGGTGCATTCCGTGCGCCTCCTTGTCGCCGAGATGGAGCGTGAGGGAATGTGCTACCCCTTGCACCTTGGTGTCACTGAGGCCGGTGAGGGTGAGGACGGCCGCATCAAGAGTGCGGTAGGCATCGGGGCGCTGCTCGCCGACGGCATCGGCGACACCGTGCGTGTGTCGCTCAGCGAGGCTCCAGAGAATGAGATTCCCGTAGCACGCCATCTGGTGGACTACATCACACAGCGTGCCGACCATACAGTGATTCCTGCACAGGCCGCCCCTGGATTCGACTACCTGCACCCTGAGCGACGCTCCACCGCCGCTGTGGGACTGGTCGGCGGCAGTCAGGTGCCCGTGGTCATTGTTTCAGGACAGGGCGACGAGGTTTTCGACAACGACCTGCGACCCGACTTCATCTATACGGGCAACCAACAGCCCAAGGTGAGCGACGGTCAGCAATATATCGTCGACTTCAGCATCTACGACGGAGCGCCAAACACCTACCCCATCTTCCCCCATGCCGCCATGCCGTTTATCGGCAGTGTTGCTGCACCGATAAAATTCCTCGTGCTTGAGTATGGGGTATGTCCCGACGATTATCTCGCCTGTCTGAAGGTCCATCCTGAGGTAGTGGTGGTGTGCTTAAGCCGCCATGCCAACCGACTGGGTGAACAGCGTGCCCTTGTCCATGAGATGATGAGGGCAGGCGTAACCAACCCCGTAGTGATGTGCCAAGCATACAACCACAGCATACAGGAGAAAGGCGACCTACAGATAGAAGCAGCCGCCGATATGGGAGCATTGATGATAGACGGTCTCACCGACGGTCTGTGGCTGATGAACAACGGCAATATCTCCCTCGCCGACTTGGCCAGCACTGCCTTTGGCATCCTGCAGGCAGCCCGCCTGCGCACCACCAAGACCGAGTACATCTCCTGTCCTGGCTGCGGACGCACCCTCTACGACCTTCAGGCCACCATCGCCCGCATCAAGGCTGCCACCTCCCATCTCAAAGGACTCAAAATCGGCATCATGGGATGCATCGTCAATGGTCCCGGCGAGATGGCCGACGCCGACTACGGTTATGTAGGTGCCGGTCCAGGCCGCATCTCCCTCTACCGCCGCAAGGAATGTGTGGAGCGCAACATCCCAGAATCAGAAGCAGTGGAAAAACTCCTTCAACTGATTAAAACAGACCAAGGATAAACTCTCACCTCTCACCCCTCACCTCTCACTCCCCACCTCTCACCCCCCACCTCTTATGAACACCAAACTTCCTTACATTGCTGCTGCCGACCGCTATGCGAAAGCAGAGACATTCTACCGCCGCTGCGGACACAGCGGGGTATTGCTGCCAAAGGTATCATTAGGATTCTGGCACAACTTCGGCGACGTTGACCCCTACCAGCGCAGCCGCGACATCACCCATTATGCCTTCGACCATGGCATCACCCATTTCGACCTTGCCAACAATTACGGACCACCTTATGGTACGGCAGAAGAGACAATGGGCCGCCTGATGGTGGAGGACTTCGCCCCATACCGCGACGAACTATTCATCAGCAGCAAGGCTGGCTACGACATGTGGGAAGGTCCTTACGGCAACTGGGGCTCGCGCAAGTATCTCATGGCAAGCCTTGACCAGAGCCTGCGCCGCATGCATCTCGACTATGTCGACCTCTTCTACAGCCATCGCTATGACCCTGAAACGCCTTTGGAGGAAACCTTGCAGGCCCTGGTCGACATCGTGCGGCAAGGCAAGGCTCTCTACGTCGGCATCTCACGCTGGCCGCTTGAGGCACTGCAATTTGCCGACACCTATCTGCGTGAGCGCGACGTGCCGTTGCTCATCTACCAAGGCAAACTCAACCTGCTCAACCGTGAACCGCTTGAGGACGGCACACTCAAATACTGCCATGAGCACGGCATCGGGTTCATCTCCTTCTCTCCCCTCGCACAGGGCCTGCTCACCGAACGATATCTCAACGGCATCCCCGCCGACTCACGAATGTCGCGGGGAGGTTCGCTGCAGAGCGATGTGCTCACTCCCGAACTCCTTCAGCAGTTGCGCGACTTCAACAGTCAGGCACAAAAAAGAGGTGAGAGCCTCGCTGAAATGGCTCTCACCTGGATTATCGACCAGCCCGGCATCACCTCTGTCATCGTAGGTGCCAGCAGTGTTGCACAACTAGCCAAAAACCTAGTCAGGTTCTAAGGTGGGCATACCCCACCTTATTGCCTGTAGGAAAAGCGGGGCGATTATTCCACCTCGCTGAAGTCGTCCTTACCCACTCCGCAGATGGGGCATACCCAGTCCTCGGGGATATCCTCAAATGCTGTTCCGGGCTCGATGCCGCTGTCGGGGTCTCCTACTTCGGGGTCATAGACATACCCGCAAATGTCGCATACATACTTTTTCATGTCTTCTTATTATTAAATAGGTGAATAAATAATAGGCTGCAAGATTTGTTTTACTGTCTCTTGATGTGTCCGTCGAGCACCTGTTCCACACGTTCCACCACTTTTTCAGGAGTGATGCCTGTCATGCATGCCATATCGCCGCGATGGCACGGTTTGTCGCCGAAGACGCTGCATGGGCGGCATGGCAGATTGATTTGCACGGCGGTGTCCTCTGTCTGCCGCCACCCCATGAACCCCGCATAGGGATGGGTGGCGCCCCAGATGTTCACCACCGTCACGTCGACAAGTGAGGCCAGATGGGTGTTTGCGCTGTCCATCGACAGCATCACATCGAGGTGGCTCATGAGGATGAGTTCCTGACTGAGCCCCTTGGCAATGTCAGAAGCCATCACACACCGGGGATAGCGGCTGCACCAGTCGCTGAAGCAGCGCCGTTCGCGTTCGCCTGCACCGAAGAGGAGGATTCTCGCACTGGGATGCTTGCTGCTGAGTATGTCGATGACCTTTTCCATCCTCTCCAAAGGATATACCTTTCCGGGATGAGCGGCGAAGGGTGCTACACCTATCCACTGCTGGAAATTCTTTTTCTCCGTGAACTCCTTCTTCAACAGCTGACGGAGGTTGCCCTTGGCAGGGAACACCGACCGGAATTCCAACTTGATGGGGTATCCGAGTTTCGCGAGCACATCGGCATAGTTTTGAAACGAGGTGGGCTGCTGCACCAAACTCTTGTTTTCTTTAGCTGTCAGGCGTTTTTTCCCTGCCCTGTGCTTGTCGATATGAGCGGTCTTGAACCGGTCGAAACGGAAACGCATTCTCAGGTATTTGGAGCGCAGCACATCATGCATGTCGGCGATGGCGGTAAAGTGCTTCGCCTTCAGTCTCCTGTACAGTGCGTTGAGTACGGGCAGTCCCTTGTGCCCGTCATTGAGTTCGGCATCCATGAAACCCACGTTGGGAGCCAGACCATCGAAGAACGGTCTTGCATTGTCACGGCTGAGCACAGTGACACGCAGATGTGGATACTGCTGTGCCAGGGAATACACCACAGGGACGAGCATGGCAATGTCGCCCAGGGCTGAGAAACGGATGATGAGAATGTGCTCCGGTTTCATTTTGTCTGTTCTCCAACTATCGTGTCAGCGGGTTTTATTTGTTCTTGTAGAGCACTGGATTGGTCGATGGGTCGTTGTACATCTTCATCTGCCGGTAGGTCTTCATATATTTCCTTCCTGCCGCTATATCCTCAAGGAGTTGGTCGATGGCAGTGGACAAATCGCACTGTTGCTCCTTCAGCACGGCAAGTTTTGACCTGCATTTCTCGAGATGTGCCGCATCGGCATCCTTTCGCTCCACCTGTTCTGCCATGTGGTAGATTTTTAGTGCCAGAATCGACAGCCTGTCGATTGCCCATGCCGGACTCTCCGTATTGATTCGTGCATCGGGCAATACGTTGACGTCGCTGTAGAGATGGAGGAAATAGCTGTCTATCTGCTCCACGAGGTCGGTGCGGTCCTGATTGCTGCGGTCGATGCGCCGTTTGAGTGACAACGCCTCAATGGGGTCGATATGTGGGTCGCGGATGAGGTCCTCAAGATGCCACTGCACGGTGTCAATCCAGCATTTCAGATATAGTCTGTTCTCCAGGGAGTCTCTGTTGTAGGGGTTATTGATGGGAGTGTCCACGTCATCCGTGATATGATAGTCGCTGATGGCCTTGTTGAACACTTGATTATAGTTGTCTGTGTTTGTCATAATGATGGCTTTATTACTCCATGCAAATATAGCAATTAAAGACATATACCGCAAATTATTGGCTTTATTTTTTGTAAAACCCCCATTTTTTTGCACACTTGAGGGTGGTTTGTGCAAGTGAAAATGCTTTTTTTAATAAAATATTTGCACACCTAAATAAAAATTCGTTCCTTTGCACCCGAATTTCAAAACAGAACATTTATTATAAACATTTTAAATTTTAAATCATGTCAGAAATCGAGAAACAAGTAAGAGATATCATAGTTGAGAAACTTTGTGTTAGTGAGGACGACATCAAGTTGGAGTCAAAGTTCCAGAGCGATCTGGGTGCAGACTCTCTCGACACAGTGGAGCTCATCATGGAGTTTGAGCGTGTTTTCAATGTTTCCATCCCCGACGATCAGGCAGAGAAAATCGCTACTGTTGCTGATGCCGTGAAGTATATCGAGGATCACAAGAAAGGCGAGAGCCTCTAATCAATCAGAAACATTTTAAGGTAAAAGAATAAAACGAGGATTCACGCCTTCATTTGATAATTTATGGTTTATAGACCTCGGCTAAACTATTGAGTGAACCGTGGCTATAAGCCATAAATTCTTTTACATCACCATAAGATTTTGAGATGGAACTGAAAAGAGTAGTAGTGACAGGACTGGGTGCCGTCACTCCGTTGGGCAACAATGTGGAAGAAACATGGAAGAATTTGCTGGCAGGAGTGAGCGGTGCTGCAGAAATCAAGAATTTTGACTCATCAAAATTCAAGACACATTTTGCCTGTGAGGTGAAAGACCTCGATGTGATGGGATTGCTTGGCAAGGATGCCCGCAAGATGGACCGCTACACACAGTTGGCAATGGTTTCCGCCTTTCAGGCTGTGGATGACAGCGGCATGGATCTTGAGACAGTGGACAGAAACCGCATCGGCGTCATCTACGGTGTGGGCATTGGTGGCATCAACACCTTTGAGAGTGAGGTGAAGTATTATGGTATTCACCAGGAAGACGGACCGAAGTTCAGTCCTTTCTTCATTCCGAAGATGATAGCCGACATTGCCTCCGGTCAAATCTCCATCCATTTTGGTTTCCACGGACCCAACTACACCACCACTTCCGCTTGTGCATCATCGAGCAATGCCCTTGCTGATGCCTTCAATCTGATTCGTCTGGGCAAGGCTGACGCCATTCTGGCAGGAGGTGCCGAGTCGGCCATCTGTGCCTGCGGTGTGGGCGGCTTCAACGCCATGAAGGCCCTCTCCACACGCAACGACGACCCTCAGCGTGCCTCACGCCCCTTCAGCAAGAGCCGCGACGGTTTTGTGATGGCTGAGGGTGCCGGCTGTCTGATTCTTGAGGAATTGGAGCATGCCAAGGCACGTGGAGCCAAGATTTATGCCGAGATGGTGGGCGAGGGCATGAGCGCCGACGCCTATCACATCACCGCTTCCCACCCCGAGGGTCTTGGAGCACGCCTGGTGATGGAGAACGCCCTTGCTGATGCCGGTCTTCGTCCCGACGAGATTGACTATATCAACGTGCACGGCACATCAACCCATGTGGGTGATATCTCCGAGGCAAAGGCCATCAAGGAAGTGTTTGGAGATGCTGCCTACAAACTCAACATCAGCAGCACCAAGTCGATGACAGGTCACCTGCTGGGTGCCGCCGGTGCTGTGGAGGCCATGGTGACACTGCTTGCCGTGAAGAACGACATCGTGCCGCCGACCATCAACCACGACGAGGATGACAAGGATGAGGAAATCGACTACAACCTCAACTTCACCTTCAACAAGGCACAGAAACGCCTCGTCAGGGCAGCCCTGAGCAACACCTTCGGCTTTGGCGGCCACAATGCCTGTGTAGTATTCAAAAAATATGCTGAGTAATATTATTGACAGGATAAGGCTCCCTTTCCGGAAGGAGAAGGAGCTTTATCTGTCTTTATACAAAATTCTGGGCTTCTTCCCTAAGGACATCCATTACTACAAGCAGGCGCTCATGCACAAAAGTATCATGCGCCGCGAGAAAGGGAAGCCCATCAACAACGAACGCCTGGAGTTCCTCGGCGACGCCATCCTCGGTGCCGTCGTGGGACATATTGTATATATCCACTTCGACGGTAAACGAGAGGGATTCCTCACCAACACACGAAGCAAAATCGTGCAGCGGGAGACACTCAACAAACTTGCCCGCGAACTTGGCATCACCGACCTCATCTTGTCATCAGGACATTCTTCCTCACACAACAGCTATCTCGGCGGCAACGCCTTTGAAGCCCTTGTAGGAGCCATCTACCTCGACAAAGGCTACAAAGCATGCATGCAGTTTGTGGAGAAGCGCATCCTGGGAAATTTCATCAACATCGACAAGGTGGCGTACAAGGAAGTCAATTTCAAGAGCAAGCTGATAGAGTGGAGTCAGAAAAACCGTGTCAACATCGATTTTAAGGTGGTGGAGGAGAAGAAAGTGGAGGGAGGCAGTCCCATGTTCGTCTATCAGGTGCTCATTGAGGGCATCGAGGGTGGCATAGGACGCGGATACACCAAGAAGGAGAGTCAGCAGCAGGCATCGAAAATCACCCTGGAGCGCCTCCGCAAAGAACCACAGTACATCGATGCCATCTTTGCGGCTAAGACCAACCGCACGAAGATGGAGGAGATGCCAGTGCAGACCGTACCCGACACCGAACCTACCGATGACTTCATCCTTACCCAACCCGCAGAGGAGAGCAACCCTCCAAAGAGCCGTAAGACCGCCCCAAAGCAGCCGAAGCAAGACAAACTGCCCAAGCAGCAGGAGGTCTCCTTACAGGATGAGGAAGAGAAGGAGGATGAGTTTGATTTGAGTGACATCACAGCCACACCAGCCAAAGAGTCCCGTGAGGACATCATAGCAGCGGCAGAGGAAGCCGCCTTCGCTGATGAGGCCAACCACCAATAGTATCAGCATGAGCATAACAAAAATAGTCGAAAACATCTTTTTCAAAAACCGGCAGCACAAGCTCGAGCGCCTCTACGCCCCTCAAGCCGAACTGTTGCAGCAGGAGGTTTTGCAACGTCTTCTGAGTAAGGCGAAGGATACGGAATATGGTGTGCGACATCTTTTCGGCACCACGAAAGGCTACGACGACTTCATCATCCATACTCCCCTCAACACCTATGAACAACTCAAAGGTGACATCGACCGCATGCGGCATGGGGAGACCGACATCCTCTGGCCAGGACGCGTGAGATGGTTTGCCAAGTCATCGGGCACCACCAGCGACAAGAGCAAGTTCATCCCCGTCAGCCAAGACGGTCTCGATCATATTCACTATGCCGGTGGCTTCGACTCCATCGCCATATATTTCCGCAACAACCCAAAAAGCCGTATGTTCGACGGCAAGTCGCTCATCTTAGGAGGAAGCCACCAACCCAACTACAACTCTACCGACAGTCTGGTGGGCGACCTAAGCGCCATACTCATCGAGAACATCAACCCCATTGCCAACATCGCGAGGGTGCCCAAGAAGAAGACGGCACTGCTCTCCGACTTCGAAGTGAAGAGGGAGCGCATCGCACGCGAGACGATGAACAAGAATGTGACCAACCTGTCGGGAGTTCCATCATGGATGCTCTCCGTCCTCACCCGTGTGCTCGACCTCACGGGCAAGAAGCATATCTGTGACGTATGGCCCAACCTCGAGGTGTTCTTCCACGGCGGCGTAGCGTTCACACCCTACCGCCAGCAATACGAGGAACTCATCAATCTCCCCGGAATGCGCTATATGGAGACCTACAATGCCAGCGAGGGCTTCTTTGGTCAGCAAGATGACCCAAATGACCCCTCGCTGCTCCTCATGCTCGATTATGACATCTTCTATGAGTTCATCCCCATGGAGGAATTTGGCAAAGATCAACCTACCGTGGTGCCCCTCTCCGCTGTGGAGACAGGAAAAAACTATGCCATGGTCATCTCCACCTCGTGTGGCTTGTGGAGATACATCATCGGCGACACCATCATGTTCACCTCAAAAAACCCATACAAATTCCTAATCACCGGGCGCACGAAGCATTTCATCAACGCTTTCGGCGAGGAACTCATCGTGGACAACGCTGAGAAAGGTCTGGAACATGCATGCCGCCTGACGGGAGCCGAAGTGCTTGAGTACACCGCAGCACCCGTATTCATGGATGGCCGCGCCAAATGCCGACACCAGTGGCTCATTGAGTTTACCAAGGAACCCGCTGACCTGCAGCAGTTTGCCGATATTCTTGACCGCAAGCTGCAGGACATCAACAGCGACTATGAGGCGAAGCGCTACAAAGACATCACCCTCCAGCACCTGGAGATAGTGAAAGCCAAACACGACCTGTTCAACCTCTGGCTCAAAACCAAGGGAAAGCTCGGCGGCCAGCACAAGGTGCCGAGACTCTCCAACAACCGCAACATCATCGACGAATTGCTCAAGCTCAACCAATGAGAATGAGGCGTGACCATATATTGCTGTTGCTTGTCGCCGTCATGGCGCTTGCCGGCTGTGCCAAGATGGGACAGCCCGATGGCGGTTGGTTCGACGAGACACCTCCACACGTCATCGCCACCTCTCCTGCCGACCAGTCAACCAATGTCCACTCACGCCGCATCAACATTCTTTTCGATGAGTATATCCGACTCGACAACGCCACGGAGAAAGTGGTCATCTCACCACCGCAGATAGAGACACCCGACATCAAGAGCGGCGGCAACCGCATTGCCGTGAACATCAAGGATACGCTGATGCCGTCTACCACCTACACCATCGATTTCTCCGACGCCATCTCTGACAACAACGAGGGCAACCCGCTCGGCAACTACACCTACAGCTTCTCCACAGGCGACCATATCGACACCCTTGAGGTGGCTGGCTATGTGGTGGAGGCGGAGAACATGGAGCCCATCAAGGGTATCCTTGTGGGCCTCTACGCCAACCTTGAGGACAGCGCATTCACCACCCAGCCGATGCTCCGCGTGGCACGCACCGACAGCCGCGGCCGCTTTGTCATCAAAGGCGTGGCTCCCGGAGAATACCGCATCTACGCCCTTCAGGATGCCGATGCCAACTATATGTTCTCCCAAAAGAGTGAGAAACTCGCCTTCAACCACGACATCATCATACCATCGTCGATGCCAGATATCCGACAGGATACCATCTGGAGCGACTCGCTGCACATCAAGAGCATCGACCGCGTGGGCTACACACATTTCCTGCCCGACAATATCGTACTGCGTGCCTTCACTGAGGAGCAGACCGACCGTTTCCTCGTCAAGACCGAGCGCACCGACCCAGCACGGCTCACCTTCTATTTTTCCTACGGCGACTCCCTGCTGCCGCAAATACGCGGACTCAACTTCAATGAGCAAGATGCCTTTATCCTGGAATCTTCAGAGCACCGCGACACCCTCAGCTACTGGTTGCGCGACACCCTGCTCATCAATCAGGATACATTAAGCATGGAGGTAACTTTTATGAGTACCGATACATTGGGAATACTCAGTCAAAAGACCGACACCCTTGAGTTCCTCGCCAAAACTCCCTATGAGCGCCGCATGAAGGAGCAGCAGAAAGAACGCGAGAAATGGGAGAAAGAGCAGGAGAAAAACAAGAAAAAAGGCAAGAAATTTCAGACGGAGATGCCCGTGGAACCTCTTGCACTGAAAATACAGCTGGTGGGTGACATGATGCCCGACTCCTATTTCTCCTTCCAATCACCCACACCTATCCTCGCTGCCGACACCTCGCTCATCCACCTATACACCAAGGTGGACACCATCAAGGTAAACAAACCATATATCCTCGCCGAGCGAACCATCATGGTCGATTCCCTTTTGCCAGCCGCACGCCGACTATACGTGCTGCGGCCCGACAGCGTAGGCAACCTGTGGACACCTGGTACGAGCTATACCCTTGAACTCGACTCGGCTGCCTTCACCGATATCTACGGCAATGTATCCAAAGCCGAGCGCAAGGTCATCAATGTCAAGAAAGAGGAGGACTACACCTCCATCGTCTTCCATGTGACAAGGAGCGAGGACGTGCCATACGTGGGTCAGTTGCTGAGCAACTCCGACAATGTGGTGCGCCAAACTATCTCCGAAACCGGTGACCTCACATTCAACTATGTGAAGACTGGTGAATACTACTTCAGAACCTTTGCCGACCGCAATGGAAACGGTCAGTGGGACACCGGAGAGTATGCCGCCGACCGACAGGCTGAGACAGTATGGTACTACCCCGAGAAACTGGAGTGCAAGGCGAAATGGCCGGTGGAGAGAAGTTGGACTCCCACCACCACCGTCGACCGTCTCAAGCCCTCTGCCATCACCAAGCAGAAGCCTGACCAAAAAAAGAAAATAAAAAACCAGAATATGGAAAGGGCCCGTCGCCTGGGCATCATTTATATACCCAAAAACCATTGATATCATGCGAAAGACAGCTTTTCTCCTCATTATGCTCGCAGCGTTGCTTCCCACATCGCTCAAAGCCCAGTGTCCGTTGGAGAACACAGCATTCTCCTCTGGCGAATACCTGTCCTACAACCTCTACTTCAACTGGAAATTCGTTTGGGTAAAAGTGGGTTATGCCTCCCTTTCCACCGTCTCCACCAAATACAAAGGGCAACAGGCGTTTCGCAGCAGCCTCATCACCCGAGGCAACGGCAAACTCGATAAGTTCTTCATCATGCGCGACACCCTTTTGGGCTATGTCACCCCCACCCTCTCGCCGCTCTATTTCCGCAAGGGAGCAGAGGAGGGCGACCGCTACTATGTCGATGAGGTGTGGTATGACTATACCGGCGGCAAGTGCAAGTTGAAGATGCATAAACAAAAACATGACAAGACGCACGAAAACAGTGAGAAGACCATGGACCAGTGTGTCTACGACATGCTCAACCTCTTCACCCGTGCCCGCAATTTCGACCCCACGGGATGGAAGAAAGGCTACACTTTAAAATTTCCAATGGCTGATGGCAGCGGAGTGCTCACAGGTTATCTTCGCTACAACGGCCGCGAAAAGGTGAAGGGCGACAATGGAGTGAGTTACAACTGCATGAAACTCACCTATATGGAGTGGAGCGAAAAGAAGAATAAATTCCGCGAGTTTGCCACCTTCTTTGTCACCGACGACAAAAACCATGTGCCCGTGCGTATTGACATCACCCTCAACTTCGGCAATGCCAAGGCGTTCGTCACCACCATGAAGGGCACCCGCAACCCCCTCACGGCAATTACCAAATAAAGGGGCATTCATTAAAATTGAAGGTTATTGCTGTGCTGCGATATCTTTGATGTCCTTTAATGTGATGGCACCCATGACATTGATGATGGCCACTTCGTCCTTGTCCTCTGTAAGCAAGACAAACTCATTCTTGCCTTCTTTCTGTGTGCGTTGGTAGATGGTCACTTTCTCGTCATCATCGTTCATCTTCATGATAGTCTCATAATTTCCCGACCGTAAGATTTTTCTTGCATCATCAATGATCGTGGCCATCAGAGATGCTTTCTCACATGAGAGAATACGGATATAGTCAAGTTTGGTGGCTATTTGTCCGATACGGTGCTTTCCTGCCTTCACATCAGGAATCATGCCCAGCATCGTTTTGGATATATAGATGGTGGTCACTCCATTAGTGTCCTCATACTTGTCAAAAAGAGCTTTTTGGGCTGACACATGAGTGAAAGCGAACAAAGCAGCTACGAAGAAAAGGATATGGAAAAAACGCTGTTTCATGATGTCTCTATTTTGCATTGTAACATGTAGCCTTGTTGATGACTTCGGAAAATTTCAACAGAGCCTGCTCTGCCTCGGTTGCCGCTTCCTCAGGGTTGTCGAAAGTATCTTTTTGCACCACAGCAGTAGCAGTTGTCTTGTCAGGGTGTTCGAACCAGAGTGTAATAGAAAATAACAGCAACAGACAGGCGGCGGCAGCCAAAGAAGTGCGAAGCCATACTCTGCGTGACTGATGAGAGCGGGAAGTATTTTCCTCCTTCTCCCAGGCATCTATCTGCGAGGAAAGCCTTTGGCTGAGATGATGAAGGTATTCATCAGCCACCCTCATCTCCTCTTCCGTAGCCTCATTGTTGGCTATTCGCCTTAAAATATCATCTGTTTCTCTCATTTTTGCTTAATTCTTAAACAGTTGTCTGATGGTTTTCCTCGCACGGCTCAGAAGCACTCTGATATGTGTGGGGGCCAGTCCGGTATGCTGATGTATCTCCTCATTCGACCAGCCTTCCACATCATGCATGGTGACTATCTTGCGTTGTTGTTCGGGCAATTGTCCTATCAACCTCATTACTTGCTCACAAGACTGTTTCTCTACCAAAGCATCCTCCAAACTGTATATGTCGCCAACTGCATGGACTCCAATCATATCTGTGGTTTCCACCCGCAGCTTCCTTGTCTGATTGAGATATAGGTTCCTTACAAGTACACTGCAATAGGCGATAGGATTGCTGATACCAGACAGTGACTCCCTTTTTGTCCAAAGTTGGGCATATACCTCCTGTGTCAAGTCCTCCGCCTCCTCAGCATTGCCTGTCAGCCGCCACGCCATCCAGTAAATCTGGCGAGACAGAGGCAGGAATAGTTGCTTGAACTCAGATGCTTGCATTGACATATGGAAGAGAACCCTTTTTACAGGCAACAGTGGAACTTGATCCTATGAAAGGTCAGTTGAACGTGGTTTGCAGACCTTTTATATCATTGGAATTGAATTTACCCCTCAGTTGAATCAGAGCGCATTCCGATGGTTCCAAGGCAAGAATGACCATCTCTGTGATGTAATCACCTTTTGTCTTCACCAGTATGAGGGCTTTCTCATTGTCCTCATTGCTGTTCATCATGGTTTCATAGCCTTTTTTGTTCAGATTGGCAGCCCTGGCTTTGAACTCCTTGCAGACAGCGTCATTGTTCTCTATGCTCAATATACGGATATGGTCTATCTTCTTAATCAAGTCGTTGCCTTTTTCCTTTTTCATCATTCCAGAGGCCATCGACATCATAGCTTTTGGAATCTCCATGCACTCCACGTTATCTTTGTCCCTGAACTCCTTAAAAAGGTCATCCACTGTTTGGGCCGAAATACTCATGGTGAAGGTGACAGCACACACGATTGCAAATATAATCTTTTTCATTTTCTATTCAGTTTTTTGTTAATAATGAAGATAATTACTAAGCGCTTACATGATGATAGACACCAAAAAACACAAAAGTGTTACAAAAATAATTATTTTTTCTCAATCAATAAATACAACTTTCTCAAGTTGAGGATAGTTATACTTTTTACTTCATATATGTCCGTTGTCCGGAAATCACGAAACCACGATAATTGTTGGTGACTCGCCGCCCAATGAGGTCATAACAAGGAGAAGACGACATACGGCGAGGTGACCAGATGGGTATCTTCCCGACAGACAATGTGCTCACCATATCGCTCATCCATGTCGCCCTGTCGGCAAACCAACGGATGGCAGCCTGCACCATCTCCTCCACACTGGCTCCCGTATGCTGCCACCGTGACAAGTCCCATTCATTGGATATTTGAAGTGCTTCAGCCTCCTCACTTTGCAGGAAGTTTTGCAAAAACTCCACCATCTGCCGCGGCACATCACTGCCTACCGCCTGCCACTGCCTTAGATAGGCATCGACCAAAGGACCACTATGTCCTGAATCAAGACATAGCAGGTAATAGATATAGAAATCGAATTTATCATGTACGGTTGCCCATGCCCCTTCCGTTTCCATGATGGTGTCGAAATCCCATAGTGGGCCCATTGCCACCTTGCTTTCTGACGTGTTGTCGTATTTAGTAAAAAAGATGTTGGAGCCATAGGCATCATAGGTGCCCAATATGTCGTGCGCCATCAGCCAGGTCGACATACTCTCCACATCAAGCAATGAGGGATAGGCACCTGTCCACACAGCATCCTCCAAATCATCGAGGATATCCTTGATATAGTCTATTTGTTCTGCCGTCACATCATCGGAGTCGGGATACTTGAACGTGTATCTCTTCTCATGGCGCGTAGTGGAGAACCACACGTCCTCATTCCACCAATAGGGGTCCATCTCCACAATATAGCCTGTCTTGTCTACGTTGACTCTGCTTTTCTCATTCCGCTTCACCGACTCACACAGCATATATACACCACGATAGTCGCCGTTCACCGTCAGGTTGACAAACTGCGCCTGCGGTTCCCAGGTCACACCACAGAGTTCAGCTGCTTTAAGTCCAATCATCATGTGGAGCAACTTACCACCTTTGATGAAATACTCGTCCTTCATCAGCAGCCATTCCTTATCCTTACAGGCATCGTCGCCACGGCACAACAAGTCGGCTTTCTTCTCCAACTTCACCTTATAAGGTTTCTTCGCTTCGTAAGCACTGCTGTTGCCACGTATTTTGATGGTCATACCGCTGTTGTCTTTCACATAATCGCCACTGTCATAAACATATTCACCACCAGCGGAAATACGCAGACGTCCCGGCACCTTGGTGGCATTGGCAATGCCTGTACCGGCGCCACCCTCAGGTGGTGAGACATAGTCACAAGTGGGTTCCTCACCCCCGACAGTGGTGATCTCTACCCATGGCAGTCCCACAGACATCAGTTCACTCGCTGTGGGCGACTGGGCATTTAAGGTGACAGTCATCATCAATGACAACAGCAATAAAAGAAAATAATGATTGATGACCATTTTCTTGAAATCGATTATTATCATCTATAATCATGCAAAAATATCCATAATCTTTCATAAAATGAGTTTTTTACCTTTTTATTTGGCAATTATATAGGATTTGACCCCGATATACCATAAATGCAGTCTGAAAAGGCTGCATTTTGTGTTTTAATATTGTCTTGCGTCTAGTGCTGCTTGTAATTCATTTGTGAATTTGTCCCACAATGGTTTATATCTATTGTCTATCTCCAAAGTATATGCATATCTATTACCTCTTTCGTGGTATTTGACTCTTCCTTTCGTGAAATCAATAATGATACCATCACCATTAATCTGATTTCTATTAAAAGTGACACTACCCACCAATACAGTTTTATTTGGCTCTAACTTGGTAATTCTTTCGAAAGTAAATAAAACGTGCGCTGGTAATCCCATTTGGCTTCTTCCAAAGAACTTGAACGTTTGACCAATATAGTCCTTCAACCAATGTGCTTGTACGTTTTGTTCCATACTATCAGCACGGCTGATTATATCGTCATTATTAATGAAATCCCGACCATTAACAGTTCTTTCGTAATTGCCGTTCTGAATGTCTTGCATAGCCCTATGAGAAGCATTATGGATACGTGAATACGTTGCAGCATCCATTTCATTCATAACCTTTGCTGTGGCTTCCTTTATGATTTGTCTTAGTTCATCTTCTGTTAATCTAATTATCTTTTTTGCCATATGTTATCACTGTTTTTCATATAAATATCAATTCTGCTGCGAAATTATTGATATTTCTTAAATAAATCAAATCTTCGTGATATTTATTAGAAAAATAACTTGATAAATATACACAAACGATATGAAACAAACTATTAAACTAAGAGAATCTGAATTGAAAAGGATGATTGCTGAATCTGTGAAAGGGGTAATCAACGAAATAACCAATAAAGATATTGAACCTTCGGAATTATCAAGCATATTATACAGTATGTCAGACCATGTAAACCATTGTGTAAGTGTTGGTAAAGATATTACTCCTTATTATCGTGAAATTATTAACACCAAATTATATCATGATCTAAAGTTTCGCAAGTGTTTTGACACCTGCATAATTTAACATAAAATAGGAATAAAAAAAGCTTCGAAGTTTGCTCAACTCATTGGAAATGAGTAACTT
>CACZGH010000024.1 GCA_902780635.1 uncultured Prevotellaceae bacterium | reverse complement strand
GTAGCAAAAACAAAGGTAACAAAAAAGGTCGAGTTCCAAGCGAGGGACTCGACCTAAATTTGTATAGGGCTCAAAAAGGTTTAGCGGACACCAATATTTTTCTTAACTGAGTCTCAAAAATGGTTTTTCCCCGATATACCCTATAATCCACATCCGTCAAAGTCATCGACAACGGAGGAATTGAAAATGATTGTGTCAAGCTCCTGAGCTTTGGAAGTGCGATATTGAAATCACTTAACCTGCCGAGAATGACGTGCAACATAAAGTCTGATTGAATCACACAGCCGGCAGCTTTCATGTCCGCACGAATAGCCTCTGTCAATGAAAGAAAGTGCTCTGGAATATGACTCGTACTCAGATGGATGATATACATCCCTGACCTCGTGACAAAGGCATCCAATTGATCGAAAGTCAGCTCAGGTGCCTGTGCTGCCATTAAATGCTTTTTCAATAACGGACATAGGTCAATGCCCTTGGGGGTGACATTGACAAACACCATCGTAATATGGTAGAAGTCTTTCTGCCATTTGACAGGTATGCCGGCAAAATGATTCCTCAGCTCTTCAAACCAAGGGTCATCATATTTGATGGGAACATTTATTTCTAGATAGGTCTTCATAAAGCGAATGTCATATTGTAATACCCACGTATTGGAAGAATTGTTCTGGGCAGTAATTCATAATGAGTTCATCGGGAAAGCCTACTTCCTCCACAAGTGGCATGATGCGACTGTAGTCTGCTATCTGGAATGAGATATGCGCGTCGCTGCTAAGAATCAGAGGTACATCATATTTTTTGCACAACCGAAGGATTTCAAGATTGTTGGAAACAGCGATTGTTTTATTCCTTTGAGGAGCAAGAGAATGGTTGTTGATTTCCAAGAGTGTATGAGACTCTTTCGAAGCCAGCACCAATTGCTCGAAATCCATATCCGCTGTTCCATCTCCTGGATGGCTGATGATGTGTATTTTAGGATGGCGGATGACGGCCAACATCCCCTTTGTATTTTGGATTTTATCACCCCCACTCCAACAATTGCCATGGATGCCGGCGATGCCGATGTCCAGACGGTCGAGGTATTCGTCGTTAAGATCCAGGCCTCCTTTTGTATCGAGGATGTTGACTTCGCAGCCCATCAGCAGTCGGATGCCATACATTTGTCGGGGCACCACAAACATGTTCCTGAAATATAACAACGGACATGTTCCAGGTATGCTTGGCCCATGTTCAGTGATGCCAAGCACTTGAAGCCCTTTGTCAGCACCTGCTTTGGCCATCTCTTGCAAGCTGCTGTAAGCATGACCCGACGCCACAGTGTGCGTATGCACGTCAAGTAATATTTTCCTCATCGTTTCTCGACAAAACCGTTATGCGCCTTTTGCTTATCTCCTGATTACTTTCTGTCCGTTTGCTATCACGATGCCTTTAGTCTCACCGGTGACAGGTGTGCCATCGATACGGTAAACTTGAGTAGAGTCTTCGTGTCGCATGAGGCCGTTCGTGTTAACCACACTTGACATGCTGCCCGTTTTCTCTGCGAACTCGGCACGAGCCCTTGCCAACTGACCGATGAAACGCTCATGGTTGCGAATCATCTGGTAAAGCACGGAGCCAGCCATTCTACCTGCATCCACGTCGCTCTGCCAGTGGTAGCCTGCTATGACTCGGCTCTGGCCGAACTCATAACCTCGGGCCAGCAAGCCTTCCATCGCTTTAGGCGAGGTGTTGATATCGGCCAGCAACAATGCCGATGTCCATCCAAGTACGGTATGCCCTGAAGGATACGAGCCTTCATAACGGTGTTTCTCCTCCTTCTCTGGCACGATGGTGCCCTCGTTGTAATAGGTGTAGGGGCGCAAGCGATTGAAGTGTACCTTCGCGTCGGAGTAAATACTGTCGCACGAAGCGCAAACATCCTGCAGGATGCTGTATATCTCAGGGGTGTCTTCCTTGGTGATCTCCAGACCGAAAAGATCGCCGAACTCCTCTATGATGGTAGCCATGCTATATACTGCATCACGCTGAGCCTGTGCACAGCGGGCCTCGTCGAGACGCATCAGCTTTCCCCAGAGATACTGTGACTGGTCTGCCACAAATCTGGCCGACTCAAACTTTGGCGGGGCTGGCAGGATATTTGCCATATTGGGCAATTGAGCCTTAGTAAAATACGCATGTCCATTCTTCTCGTCACCTGCTGCCTGAACATTGACGATGCCGCAAAGCACAAATGCCACGGCCAAAACAAATAATCTTTTCATCTTCTTATACTTACTTTTTTGCTTCAACTCATTCATATTGCTTTTATTATCCTTTATTCAAGTTTCGCCAGTACTCAACTTGTAGGTAGTTAAGGAGTTAAGTAGTTATCGCTTCGCTAAGGAGTTAAGCCAAATGAATCGTAGGCGGTCTCTCTTTAGCCATCAGATGTAATGGCTTAACTCCTTAACTCCTTAACTCCTTAACTCCTTTAACTTCTTAACTTTTCTCAACTTGCGAAAGTTGAGTCCTTTGATGAAAGTTTGTGTCTGCAAAGATACAAAATATGTTTGAGAATCTGTATATGCCATGCCTCAAATGGCCTAGAATAGTTTTTCTTATTTGGATAATATTGATATTATTCATACCTTTGCAATCGTTTTTCAGAAGCAGGAGTAGAAACATTCATATCAACAGATGGAACAGACGAGCAACTCCATATTTCAAAGACCCACATGGGTGGTGGTATTTGCCTTGACAGCAGCCATCGCATGGGGCTGGGCATTCCCACTCATCAAAGTAGGTTTCAATGCCTTTGGCATTACTGCGGATATGACAGGCAGCAAGATGCTCTTTGCAGGACTACGTTTTGCCGCAGCTGGACTGATCATCCTGTCCGTCGCCCGTTGCAGTGGACGTTCGTTCAAGACCAACACGACAATCAATTGGTGGTTTATCCTTGCTTTTGCACTGATGAACACCACTCTCCACTATTTCTTTTTCTATGTCGGCATGTCACATAGTGAAGGCTCACGGGCAGCGATTCTTAATTCGCTGAGCACATTCCTTGTGGTGCTGCTGGCATGCGCTTGTTTCAAGAGTGACAAACTGACTACGCGCAAGATTCTCGGCTGTACCGTAGGATTTTGCGGAATTCTAGCCTTGAATCTTGGTGGAGTCGAAAGCGGACATTTCACATGGTTGGGCGACGGCATGATTATCATCAACGCCATTTGCTCGGCCATCTCTGGTTTGATGACACGTGGGCTGAGCCGCAGGGTGGATGTGTTCGTAGGGACGGGTTATAGTCTCACCATCGGAGGCATGCTGCTCATCATCCCAGGTCTTGCACTGGGTGGTACGTTACCCCATGTCAATGTGCTCGCCATCATCTGTCTGTTGTTGCTCATCGCCATCTCTGCCGTTGGATTCGCACTTTACAACAAATTGATCAGTTGCAATCCTGTGGGAAAGGTTGCCATATACAATTCGCTGATACCCATCGTGGGAGCAGTAACGTCATGCCTCTGTCTGGGTGAGACTTTCTATTTGAAATACGCTCTGGCCGGAGGACTCGCTGCATGGGGTATTTACATCATCAATAAGGGCAAGAACTGATTTCTATCTGTTCTGATAAAAAGGACAGCCCCACGTTTGTGAGGCTGTCATGGTAGCATTTTTTTCATCTGAAATAATACCCGGCAAGTTGAGCGAATGCGAAACTTGAAGCAGTTGATTATTCCAAGACAAAGGTCTTGCTTTGCAGGTCCTCGCTGTTGGGGCCTACCATCAGTGTGAACTCACCTGGCTCAGCCACGTGGCGCAAGTCGGCATTATAAAACTTCAACAGTTCCTCGTTCACTTCGAATGTCACGGTCTTTTGCTCACCGGGTTCGAGGTGGATACGTCGGAAGCCCTTCAGTTCCTTGATGGGGCGAGCGATGGAGGCGGCGGTGTCATGGATGTACATCTGCACAATCTCGTCACCAGCACGGCGTCCAGTGTTCCTCACGGTCACCTGTGCCTCGATTTTGCCACCTGACCGCAACTTGTCGTTGTTGAGTGACAGCGGTCCATACTGGAATGTGGTATAGGTCAAACCATAGCCAAAGGGGAACACAGCGCTGCCGTCGATATCGGTATAGTTGGTGGCGTATTTGCTGAACCATTTGCTGGTGGGACGCCCGGTCACCATGTGGTTGTAGTAGAACGGCTCCTGACCGGTGGTCTGAGGGAATGAGGTGGTGAGTTTTCCGCTAGGACTAGCATCGCCGAAGAGGACGTCGCAGATGGCGTCGCCACCCTCGCTGCCGCCAAACCATACGTTGAGGATGGCGGGGATATTCTCCTTCTCCCATTTCATCACCACGGGACGACCGGTGAAATAGACTACCACGATGGGTTTGCCTGTGGCCTTCAATGCCTTCAATAGGCGTTGCTGCGTCTCGGGAAGGCTGAGGTCGGAGCGGCTCGCACTTTCTCCAGTCATCTCCTGCGACTCGCCGATGGCGGCGATGATGACGTCGGCATCAGATACCGTTTGAAGTGCCTCATTGAGCAACTCGGTTTCAGGGCGTGGGTCGCGGATGTCGGTACCAAAAACTTCCCAGTTGGCTTCTATCTGTGCGTCCTCATGGATGTTGCATCCTTTGGCATAGACGACCTCGGCCTGCTGGCCTATGGCGCGGCGCATGCTCTCCAGAAGGGTAGAGAATTCATTGGGGTTGGTGTTTGCCGTCGGTGCCCAGTTGCCGCACATATTCTTAGGAGCGTGGGCCATGGGGCCAACGAGGGCTATTTTGCCTTTCTTCTCAAGAGGGAGCAGTTGGTTGTCGTTTTTCAACAATACAAAACTCTCAGCCGCAATCTGACGGGCAAGTGCGCGAGAGGCATCGGTGTAGAGTACATCCTTCTGTTTCTTGGCGGGCAGATTGCAATAACGGTAGGGGTCTTCGAAGAGGCCTAAGTCCCATTTCGCTTCCAACATACGGCGGCAGGCAATGTCTATCTGCTTTTCTGTCACCAAACCTTCTTCCAAAGATTTCTTCAGAGTGCCCACAAAACCGCGGGAGCACATGTCGAAGTCGGTGCCGGCACTTAATGCACGGGCGGAACAGGTTTGAAGGTCACCGCATCCCCATGCGCGCATCTCACCAATCGAGCCGTAATCGGTCACAACGAAGCCTTTGAAGTTCCATTGCTCACGCAAGAGACTGGTCAACAGCCAGCGACTGGCGGTGGCTGGTTCGTAGTCTATTGTATTGAAAGACGACATCACGCTGCCCACACCAGCATCTACGGCGGCACGGTAGGGGGCCAGATAGTCGTTGTACATCCTCACACGGCTCATGTCGGTCACATTATAGTCCAAGCCCGACTCTGAAGCACCGTAAAGAGCGAAATGCTTCACGCAAGCCATCACCTCGTCGGGGGCGTACTGTCCTCCATGGCGCTTGTCGCCTTGATAGCCGAGCACCATGGCTTTGGCCATTTCGCTTCCCAGAAACGGGTCTTCGCCGGCACTCTCGGCGATGCGGCCCCAACGGGCGTCGCGACAGATGTCGACCATCGGACTATAGACCCAGGGAATGCCGTCTGCCGTGGCTTCGATAGCGGCGGTGCGGGCGGCCAACTCCACCTTTTCCATGTCCCATGTGCACGACATGGCAAGGGGGATGGGAAAGATGGTGTGATAGCCGTGGATGACATCAAGACCAAATAGCAATGGAATGCCTAGACGAGATTTCTCCACGGCATATTGCTGCACTTCACGGATGCGGTCAACACCCATCAGACTGAGGAAACCTCCCACCTCACCATTGAGAATGGATTGGTCTTCCACGCCTTTCTGGCCTACGCCAGTGTTCAACTGTCCTGCATCGAGCAGGTTGAGTTGTCCGATTTTCTCCTCAAGGGTCATACGAGACATCAACTCGTTGATGAATTCGTCTTTGTTTTGTGTGATTTTCTTGGGCTTCTTTGCCGACAGAGTGGTCGGTAGTAGGAGCGCAACAACTAAAGTCAATAATGGATACTTCATGTTTTTTCGGATATAGTTTATTCTATCTTGTTACATATCCCTTGCCATTACATTTATCACAGGTCGTAAGATCAATGTCTATTTCACCGACATTTACATCTTTATACCCTTTACATTTGGGACAAAGTTTGACAGGACGGAGATATTGTGCCGACACCCATCCGTCTCTTTCATCTCCTCCCCATTCCAATGGTCCTTGGATCAGACAAAACCCATTCTTTTTCTTCCCATAGTTTAGTACGACATCACCTTTTGACAACTGGCGTTTGTGCCCATCACCGACGTCATAAACAGCGTAGTTCTTACCTGGACCTGTCCGTACATTCACATTATTTCCTGTACACACATAACCATTATGTTGGGCATTGACAGCCAACATAACACACAGCAACATCAATACGATGGATATTCTTTTCATAGGATCATATAGTTTAAATTGTTATTACAATTATAGTCTTGCCGTGCACAAAGATAACATATTTATTTGTATCTTGGGCATAATGGGTGATATTATTGATAAAAATCAGCGCCAAATGATTGATCACTACAGATCCTCCCCTACTCTTTCCTTCTATTCATCAACATCATGATCACACACCTTATTCAAGTTTTGCAAGTACTCAACTTGCATGTAGTTAAGGAGTTAAGTAGTTATCGCTTCGCTAAGGAGTTAAGCCAAATGAATCGTAGGCTGTCTACCTTTAGCCATCAGATGTAATGGCTTAACTCCTTAACTCCTTTAACTTCTTAACTTCTCTCAACTTGCGACTTATATCATTAAGTATTGCCCGAAGATAGGCTTCACCTCAGGAAAGAAAAATATGAGGTTTTATTTTGCGGTCCACTCAGTTTGCATTATCTTTGTAACCGAACGAATCAAAAGACAAATGAAACACAAACTACTTATAACACTCGCATTTGCCATATCTGCCATGACGGCATGGGGCAAGGCTACTGACAGCGAAGTGGTGCCACAGTCCAAAGGCACACACTGCACGTTCACTGACGGGGTACGTTATTCCGAGTTAGTCATCAATGCCCGCCTAAATGACTTCAAGGCTAACACGACAGCAGCTGGATTTGGCGTGTTCGATGCCACAGGGCACCTGATAACAGCCCCAAGTGGAACCAAAACCAATTTGGACTATGTGCCAGGATTGGTGGCCAAAGCCATCATTGAGGCGGTGGACTACTATCGAGACACTGACGTCATGGATGTCAAACCCTGGTTTTATGCCATACAGCACTATGGCAACCGTCTGGATATCTCTTCCAATGGAAAGGACGGAAAGAGTTTTGATGATCTCAACGCAGTCAAACTCTATTTTAAACTGCAAGAGTTGGCTGCTGCCAAGGTTTTTCCAGATGGTGAACAACATAGCAATACAGAAACAATAGAAACTGCTAAAAACCGTTTCAAGGCGGCTTTGAAAGGCATCGGCAAGGCCAATAGCACTTACGTCATCAAAGCATCGACATTGGAGGGCGCTGCTGGTGGATGGTGGCACAAGTCGGGCTATGTCAACCAAATGTGGTGCGATGGCCAGTATATGGGTCCGGCACTATTGGCTCAGTTGCTCAATGAATACGGCGATTACACCCCTATCAGCGATGATGACTGGTCGCTCGTCACTCGTCAGTTCACCATTGCCTGGAACTATCTGTGGGATGATGATGCACAACTGCTCTATCATGCTTTTACAGCCGATCCTGCCAATACTTATGGTTGGGCAGGAATTTCTGCTATCAAGGGTGCCGAGGTCTATCATTCTCAAGAGTTCTGGGGACGTGCCGAGGCATGGTATTTCCTCGGGCTGGTGGATGTGCTGGAACAGATGCAGAAAGCCGGCCGCACAAACACCGACGACTATGCCACGTTGCACAGTATGCTACAACAGCTGGGTGCAGGGATTGCTGCCAAGCAGGATGCTACATCCGGATGCTGGTACCAGTTGGTCAATCACGATGGTAGTTTTGTCGCCACCGACTACAACCGCAGTTACCGCTACACAGACAGTCCTGTGGCCAACTACCTGGAGTCATCATGTACGGCCATCTTCACAGCAGCCTACCTGAAAGGCATGCGCCTGGGACTGTTTGACGCCGACTATACAGAATTGGCACGACGTGCCTACCAGGGTTTTGTGGAACAATTCATGGTGGGCGACGGTAATGGAGGTGTCCATCTGATCGGCTGCTGTAAGTCGGCTGGTTTGGGCGGCAGCAACTATCGTGACGGTTCTGCTGCCTATTATCTGATGGGACGTGACACGCAGCCTACTGTCGACGACCCCTCTTCATCAAGCTTCTATACTGAAGGCAAGGTGCTGGGTGGCTTTATTTTGGCTGCCACTGAATACGAGAGACGATTCATTGATGGTGGCGAGACACAAGTAGGGTCCATGCGCAATGCCCTAAAAACTGGCAGCGCATGCTACGATATCCAAGGGCGCCGCATCTCAGCACGTAGCCGTGGTATCCATATCGTAGATGGAAAGAAAACAGTCCGCAGATGACATCCAACGTTCAGACATTCCCCCTATATAATAACTAATACAAAATATGTGACTATGAAAAAAATGTTGTCCTTCATCCTGATGTTCCTCTACAGCACTGTGATTCTGGCGGGTGATGTCTTGTCGGAGAATTTTGAATCGGGACTGCCCTCGTCTGCCCCTTCGTCAGAGACTCAGGCCGTACTGGCATCTGGCACATGGTTCATCAAGGGAGTCTATGGAAAAAACGATAATGGAAGCAAGAGGGCCACCATGAGCAGCAATGCCTATCTCATCACACCTGTCCTTCCACAGCCAGGACGTGTCACATTCAAACACCGCGCCTCAGGTAGTGGCAAAAAGCTGAAAGTGGAGAAATCTATAGACGGAGGGACCACATGGACGGAGCTTGGCACTTCTACTGTTTCATCGTCTACACCCTACGGCAGCAGCTCGTACAAGACCCATTGCACGGAGGAGGATACCGTGGTCATCATCCGCTTCACCTGCCTTAGCGGCACCATCTATCTGGACGACATAGAGATAACCATCCATGCAGAAGGAGGAACGCCTGTGGAGCCAGACGACTCCACCTATATCACTGATGGGGTACCAGTGCCGACTAAGCCTTTCACCGAAGCCTTGCACACCTATTATATCTCGCCTGACGGCAGTGACACGACCGGAGAAGGCACACTGGAGAAGCCATGGTATAACCTGCAGTATGCCATAGACAAGGCGGTGGCGGGTGACCATATTGTGTGTCGTGGTGGAACCTACAAACCCACGATGAAAAAGGACGGCAAAAAATACACCATTCGTATCAGCACTTCCGGAACGGCAGACGCTCCCATCATCATCAGAAGTTACGAAGACGAGAAACCGGTATTTGACTTCGTGCAACAACTCACCGACCAGAGCATAGGCGACAGAGGCATTCTCCTCACGGGCAACTACTGGTGGCTATTCGGTCTGCACATCACCCATGCGGCCGACAACGGCATCAAACTGGAAGGTTCGCACAACAGGATAGAACGCTGCGAGTTTTCCTATAACCTCGACACAGGACTTCAGTTAGGCTTTGGTCACAAATTCAGTGACACCTTCCCCAACATGAGCCAGAACGACGGCACCTATTGTGCCTACAACGACGTGATCGACTGCGACTCACACCACAACTGCGATTATGACACCAACTACGGATCAGACGCAGATGGCTTTGCCTGCAAGATGCACAACGGCAAAGGCAACCGATTCATACGCTGTCGGGCGTGGCACAACAGCGATGATGCATGGGACCTTTTTGAGACCGACTTCGATGTCGTGTTGGCAGAGTGCTGGGCATGGGACTCAGGAAAGGCTGAAGACCATCTGTGGGTAAAAGACTATATCCACAAGAGTGGGTCGATGTCTTTCTCGGGTAATGGTAATGGCATCAAACTGGGTGGGAATGGAACCGGTGGCTCATCCAAGGGCATCCATTATGCCTATAATTGTGTGGCTTTCAACTGCAATGCTGGCAGCAGCGTGAAAGGTTTCGACTGCAACAACCACAAGGGCGGGCATGTGTTGATCGGATGTTTGGCATTCAACAATAGCTATGACTACATGTTCGAGTCTGGGGGTTCCAGCGCCAACACCAAATTCTACAACAACATCTGTCTGGGCAAACAGGAGATATGTGTCGGTGATGACGATTACAATGCCATCACCTCGCCCATGTCGAAAAATGGATGGACCAACCATTTGGTGACGGGCATCGGCGCCGACGACTTTGTCTCGCTCGATGAAGATGACGCACTTATGCCAAGAGCTATTGACGGTTCGTTGCCAAGGCGTTTTGCACGCCTTGCCGCCAATAGTAAGATGGTGGATGCCGGCGATGCCAGTCATGACATTCCTGAAAGTTTGCTTGCAGATTTTCCTTTCCTCAGGCGCACGGTCTCCGGACTTCAGCGCGACATGGGTCCCTATGAGCGCCCTTCCATCACAGACGCAGTGTCAACTCCCATCAAAGAGGACTTACAGTTGGATCTTCCACGGAAATATCTTCACAATGGGCAACTGATCATCTTCAATAATGGAAGGAGATATAATGCCCTAGGACAGGAAATATAGCCTCCAGCCATCATCCAAGCAAAAACATATACAATTGAACAGAAAATCAGAACCAATTATTTTTTTGATTCAGATATTTGAAGTAATTTTGCAACGCAGAAATAGCTTTATAACCAATAATTACACCTCAACAACAAAAGATGTATGAAACCATACAAATTTGAGCCCTATCTAAAGACCACCATTTGGGGCGGTTATCAGATTGCACCCTTCAAAGGTATTTTTAACGCACAACCCAATGTAGGCGAGAGCTGGGAAATCAGCGGTGTGCCAGGACATGAGAGCGTAGCTATCAATCGCGGACTGGTCAATGATGTCGATGAGGGTTTGACGCTTGTACAACTGATCGACAAGTATAAAGAACTGCTTGTAGGCAAGAAGATTTATAAGAAATTCGGCAACCATTTCCCCTTGCTCGTGAAGTTTATCGACTCCCGTCAAGACCTTTCTGTACAGGTGCATCCTGACGACAAACTGGCGATGGAGCGTCATGGCTGTGCTGGAAAGACAGAGATGTGGTATATCATCAAAAGTGATGTGGGTTCGAAGATATATGCTGGTCTCAAAGAAAGCATCACACCAGAGGATTATGAACGGTTGGCTACGGCAGAACCGCAAAACGGCCGCTCACCCATGCAAGACGTGATTGCAACCCATGAGGCCCATGAAGGAGACCTCTACTTCCTGCCAGCAGGTAGGCTTCATGCTATCGGCGCCGGCAACTTCCTGGCGGAAATTCAGCAGACCAGCGACATCACCTATCGTGTCTATGACTTTGGGCGCAAGGATGTGCATGGCAATCCCCGGGAATTGCATATCGAGCAGGCCAAGGCGGCCATCGACTATCAGGTGTGGCCGGCATATCGTACTTCTTACGATAGTACCAAGCCCACGTCACAGCTTATCAATTGTCCTTACTTCGTGGTGCATCGTGTGGTGGTGCAGGTCGCCCAGCAGGTAGATTTCCACTGCGATTCGTTCGTCATTGTGGTCTGTCTTTGGGGAAAAGCCAACATCAATGGTATTGACATCCGTCAAGGTGAGACCATCCTGGTGCCTGCTTGTGAAAATATCCTTTATATCTTTGGTAATGCCACATTCCTCACTGCCACCATGTAGTGACAGTCTGGATACATTTCAAAAGGGTTGGTAAGATAAGATCTCACCAACCCTTATATCATTCAAGTTTCGCTTGAAAATAAAAAGGGATGCTCTTTGCATCCCCTTTTCTTTGGTTATTTCTTAAAGGCTTCGATCAGTTCCTTGTTGCTATAAGCATCAGCTCCGTAGCAAGTTTTGAGATAAGCAAGACCTATCTGATAATCCTCTTCTGTAAATGAATCTGTAGCCTCTTTGGCCACCACCACATCATACCCCAGAAAAAAAGCGTCGGCAGATGTATGACGCACACACATGTGGGCATGCAGACCCGTCATGATGACAGTTTTCACGCCAAGTTCTTTGAGCAGTATATCCAGGTCGGTCTGGAAGAAGCCACTATAACGGCGCTTGGGCACCACATAGTCTTTGTCACACAGTTTCAGTTCTGGTATCACCTGTGCGCCTTCAGTGCCAGCGATGGCATGGTCGCCCCAGATTTGCAGTTCACGGTCAATGCCGGGGAGATGTGCGTCATTGCAGAATATGACAGGGATGCCTGCCTCGCGGGCAGCATCCAAGAGTTCAGCTGTTGCTGGTACGATAGCTCTTCCACGGTCGCATCCCAGTGCACCGGTCACGAAATCGTTGAGCATGTCAACAACAAGAATTGCGGGACTTTCAAGTTTCATAATGTAATTATTTGATGAATCAATCGTGTAAATTTGAGTGCAAATGTATGAATTTTCTCTTTTTGCGCAAAACTTTTTGGAATAATTCTTTCAAAGTGTGACAAATTATAGTAATTTTGTGCAAAATAGTGAAATTAATCCTCAATAAGACATGAAAAAACCATTAATTTGTCTCGTCATGGCCATTAGTGCCATGTCCTCTCAAGCCCAGAGCCAGTGTCTGCGTCTCAATCAGTTGGGTTATTTCCCCAATCAGGAAAAAATCATTGTTCTCGACAACGTGCAGCCCAAGGGCAGTGTGACACTATGTGATGAGAAAGGCAAGAAAGTAAAGAGTTTCAAAGTCAAGGCTTCCATACAGTCGCCTTGGTCCAACAAGACACGTCATCTTCTCAATCTGACCTCTTTCACTAAGCCTGGCGACTACCGTCTGCAATACAACGGCGAGTCAATGCCTTTGCATATCGGCGATAACCTCTTGCATGGCATCTCCATTGCTTCGCTCAAAGCTTTTTATATGATGCGCTCAGGTGTGCCCATTGAAGAGAAATACGCCGGCCGATACGCCCGTCCGCTTGGGCACCCCGACACCGAAGTATATATCCACCCATCTGCCGCCTCTGCAGGTCGTGATGCGGGCACTGTCATTTCCTCGCCTTTTGGCTGGTACGACGCTGGTGACTACAACAAATACATCACCAACTCAGCCTTCACCATTGGTCTGTTGCTCTCTGTCTATGAGCAGATACCCGAATATTTCAGCAAACTGAACACTGACATCCCCGAAAGTGGCAACCTCACCCCTGACCTTTTGGACGAAATGATGTTCAATCTGAAATGGATGCTCACCATGCAGGATCCTGGCGATGGCGGCGTCTATCACAAACTGACCACACCCTCTTTTGAAGGATTTGTCATGCCGAGAGACTGTCACCAAAAGCGCTATGTCGTGGCAAAAAGTGTCACAGCCACTTACGACTTTGCTGCTGTGATGGCCCAGGCCGCCCGGTTGTTTAAGGACAACCCCGACTATCCCAACTTCACCGATCAGGCCACAGAAGCTGCTATCAAGGCTTACGATTGGGCGTTGGCACACCCCGACGCTTTCTACTCACAGAGAATGATCAACAGCAAGTTTGAACCCATGGTCCACACAGGTGAGTATGGTGACTTCTTCAGCGACGACGAGCGTTTCTGGGCTGCCACCGAACTGTATCTGCTTACCGGGAACCCTCAATATAAGATTGATGCCAGCAAGTTTCTCCCCTCATCGATGCAGACTCCTGTATGGGGGCAGGTAGCAGCCCTTGGCTCCCTGGCTTGGCTCGACACTAGAGATAACTACATGTACGAGCCTATTATCCGCCACCTCAAAGAATACAGCGACTCCTTGATCGCCAAGACCACAAGCTCATGTTTCTTTGCTCCTTTTGGCAATGAGAAGAGTGACTTCGGATGGGGGGCGCTGGCAGAGCACTGCTGTGCCCCGGCCATCCTCTTACTTTATGCCGACAAGCATATCAAGAAAGGGGCCTATGCCTGCCACGCTCTTGAGAATGCCAACTATCTGCTTGGCCGCAATCCTTTAGGCTACTGCTATGTGACAGGATGGGGCGTCAAGAGTCCAAAACATCCACACCAGCGTCTCTCCTCTGCCGACGGCATCGATGATCCCATGCCGGGTTTGCTGGTGGGTGGTCCTAACCCTGGACAGCAGGACAAGAACGACATGAAAGATCAGTACCAGTCTAACTTGCCCGATGAGTCGTATCTCGATGTAGAAGGCTCTTACGCTTCCAATGAGATTGCTATCAACTGGAACGCCTGCTTGGCAGGCCTTCTCTGCTGGCTGGACGAAATCTTTTAGATGAAAGATGAAAAATGAAAGATTAAAGATTAAAATTAGATAATAGAAAAATGTAAGATGGAGGGGCTAAGAATCAATTCTTAACCCCTCCACTTTTTGAAGTCCCATATGAATAACGCTACTTACTGACAATATTGATGTCCATCACATTGTGCGGGAACATGAAGCCACGCTCCTTGAGTTGCTGATAGACGGTCTCGTTCATATAGAAATAAACGGTCCAGTAGTCGGAACCTTTGCACCAGGTGCGGGTGTTGACCACCACACGGTTCTCGCCCAGTTGGGTCAGTCCCACCCAAGGCTCAGCCACGATGTTGGAGTCGTCCACCTGTCCCTGTATGATCAGCGGGTTTTGCTGTTGTATCTCTCGGATAGCCGTCTTCACCTTGTCAAGATCGGTTCCGTATGCAAAACTGTAGTCCAGGTCTACACGGCGATACTTCTCTGTCGAGTAGTTTTTCATCTTGCCAGTTGATAAGCCTCCATTGGGGATGATGATTGTCTGGGCATCATTGGTCAGGATGATGGTATTGAAGATTTGTATCTCCTTCACGGTACCGGCGAAACCCTCTGCTTCGATATAATCGCCCACTTTAAATGGTTTGAAGAGCAAAATCATCACGCCACCGGCAAAATTCTGCAGTGTGCCACTCAATGCCATGCCGATAGCGACACCTGCCGAGGCGAAGAGTGCGATGAACGAGGATGTCTCCACGCCCAGGATAGAGATGATAATGATGAGTAGCAGGAGCCATCCCACCACATTGACAATGCTAAGCAGGAAGGTCTGGAGCGAGGTGTCTACCTTGCTCTTTTTCATCATTTTCGAGCACAATTTTGAAATCCACTTGAGGATATAGCGGCCTATCAGATAAACGATAATCGCCACTATCAGATTCTTACACAGGCTCAATGCCCATTGACCAAGCATCGAATACGTCTCGGGGGAAAAGATTTTGTCTAACATAAGCTGGTGATTTTTAAGTGAATATAGATGAAGATTATTCTTTTTTCGTCATGTCGGTCAACTTGAAGAGGACTGGTAGAGTTGAACACTTTCAATACGTAGTCTCTGGATGCCTGCCGGAACTCGCACCTCGACCACATCACCGGCCTTTTTGTTGAGCAAAGCCTGGGCAATGGGCGACTTAATGGAAATTTTCCCATCCCGGAGATTGGCCTCATGCGGACTGACGATTGTGTAGGTCATCTTTCTGTTATTAGTAAGACTGGTCATTTCCACCTGAGAGAGTAGTCCCACCGTGTCGTTGCCGAGTCTTGACATGTCTATGACGCGCGCGTGTTGAAGTACTCTCTGTTTGAAACGTATCCTGCCAAGCAGCCTCGACTGCTCGCGTTTGGCGGCATGGTATTCAAAGTTCTCGCTGAGGTCGCCTTTGTCACGTGCATCTGCGATAGCTTCTCTCACCTGGGGCAGTTCCACGCTCTCCAACTGACGGAGTTCGGCCACGAGTTGGTCGTAGCCTTCTTGTGACATATATTCCATGATGCTACTCCTTCAAAACGTTTACTTCAAAGTCTTAATCAGAAAATCGGAGACCACCTCGTCTGCACGGTAGATATTCTGGCCAAAGCCATGGTCGTAAGCATCGAGAATGACCAGTTCGCTCTTAGGCCATATCTGATGATAACGCTCACCGTAGGTGTAAGGCACCACACGATCGGCAGTGCCATGCACAATCAGCGCAGGTCCCTGATACTTGGCCGATGTCTCATAGATTGGTAGCGAGAAGGCTGTCTTTATATACTCACGGCCCAGTTTTAAGTTGCCGAAAAGCGACACATATTCTGGCGGATCGAGCGGGTCGTAGGTGGCGCCCATGGTGCTGCCCCGGATGGCGTCATCACGCAACACGGCTGCGGGAGCCATCAGCACAACGGCCCGAAACGCATCCGTGCCCAGTTCACCGGCTGTCATACCAGCCACAACCCCACCCTGCGAGTGTCCCACGATGGCCACATCACTCACATAGCGCAGGTCGCGTACATACTCATAAACATGTTTGGCATCCTCCACCTCATTGGGCACTGTCATTTCCACAAAGTCTCCTTCGCTCTCACCATGTCCATTGAAATCGAAACGTATGCTGGCAATACCGTGGGCTGACAGAGAGTCGGCGATGATCTCAAACATCGGTCCGTCTTTTCTGCCGCTGAAGCCATGACACAACATCACCATCGGACAACGCTGACCCTGGGCCAGTTCTGGTTTCTGGATGATGGCAGCCAGCTGTCCCTTACTACCGTCTATCTGCACCCGCTGCGAGGTGCCTTTCTTCTCGGCTGGATGCTCTTTTGCCATCACTTCGGTCAATGTGCGCTCCATTTTGTCTGAAAGCACGGTGCTCAGCATCACCTTTCCCTCTTTGTCAAGAAGCACCATCGAGGGTATCCACTTCACGCCATAAGCACTGGCTACCTCCGACTCCCGCATCTTTTTCAGCTCGCTCACCTGTGGGTAGTTCAGTCCGTACTTGTCGACAACGGCTTTCCATTTCTCCACTTCTGTATCAAACGACACACCGACAAACTGCACCCCTTGCGGCGCAAACTTCTGATACATGCGTAGCACATTGGGGATGTCTTTGCGGCAGTCAGGGCACCATGATGCCCAGAAATCTATCACGGTATACTTTCCCTTGATGAGTTTGCTCAGTTTCTGTGTCTTGCCGGCTATATCTTTCAGTTTGAAGTCAGGCGCTGTCACTCCTGGTTTCAACAATTCTGTGGCATATTTCGCATCAGCGTCGTTGGCAGGAAATTGTGCATACAAGGTCGATGCTGTCAATGCAAGCAGCATGACCGATAAAAATAATTTCTTCAACATGTTGGTCGGTTATAAGATAGTTGATTTAAATCTGTTATTTTCGTTCCTTCGCCTGCCGTGCGTACTCAAAGAGCGACACAGGCAAATGGCAATAGCCGTCGGGGTTCTTGTCAAGATAGTCCTGGTGGTATTCTTCAGCCGTGTAGAAGTTTTTCAGCGGCTTTTTCTCTACAGCAAGCGGTTGTGGATAGTCTTTTTGCACCTCTTCATACACCTGATTAATGACAGGCAAGTCGGTTTCATGGGTATAATAGATGCCGGTGCGATACTGGGTTCCCTTGTCATGCCCCTGTTGGTTGACACTCACAGGGTCAATGGCCTTAAAGTAAAGGCGCAATAAAAACTGCAAACTCACCACCTCGGGACGGTAGCAGACGTGTACGGTCTCTGCAAACTGGGTCGTATCGGTACAGACCTGTTCATAGGAGGGATTCTCTGTGATGCCGTTGGCATATCCCACTTCTGTCTTGACGACACCTTCCACTTGCTTGAAGTAGTGCTCCGTACCCCAGAAGCATCCTCCTGCAAGGTATATCTCCCGCAAGTCATCTGAGGTGCTTTTATATTCTTCTTTTATCATGGTTGTATGGTTAGATTCTGTTATTAATAGAGAAAAGATAGGAAAAACATCATTTGGTATCATAAGAGATGCCCTGCACGATTTGTCCCGGATCGCCGATGACGAGGGTGAGGGTATGACTTCTCTTGGTACGGTCGATGGGCAAGGTGAGCATGAAATCTTTGCGGTTCTCAAGCACTTGCAGTTTCCAAGGCAATGACCATTCCGTAAATCGGTTCTCGCATACTTGAGGAGCACAGCCATCGATGCTGACACCGATACGGTTGCTCCGGTCGGTGTTGACCGGCCAAAGGGGCACCACTGAGACGCAGAGCTGGATGGAGTCGGCATCTGCAGGGAAACGGTCAAGCGGTATGTCGATATGTCCTGACTTGAGGCTGGCAGGGTCTTGTGCAGGATCCAATGGCTGTCCCATCTGCAGGGATAGCCAGTCGTAGCCAATGCCCTTCAGAAGCCGGAACTCACCTGTCGCACGCAGCTTTGAGAGATCCATCTTGCAGGGCAGTGTCTTGCGCCTCTGATAGTCCGGCAACTGATAAGCGCGGGTGGGTGCAGCAGTCAGCTCTGGCATGAGTTGGTATTTGGCCACGATGCCTGGAGGGATCTCTGAAAGCATCTGATTCCATTTTCCATCGAGCATGGTATTGTAGTGATGAAGCAGAGTCTGTAGACTGTCGTAAGCCTCTTTAGACGCTTTGGCCGCCTCTTGGCTGCCTGTCTCATGATTTCGCTGAGCCATCAAGAACTTGCGGTTCATCTGATAGGCCGACTTCACTGAATAGCCAAGCATCTCAAAGAAAGCGGGGCGTTTGTCTGTGGGTAGCGACTGTTCGAGGGCATCCACCTGATCAGAGATGCGCTGATACTCGGCGAGGCGCTGTCCTGCTGGTGATGCCTCTATGCCTTTGCCCTCGGGTGAGTCGAATGAGAAGTCGGAGTCGTGCATTTTGTTGTTCTCATCATTGTCCCACTCCATTTCATATCCCATGAACTCTGGTTTGCGCTGCCATGCCAACCGATAATAGGTGTCGAGAATGCGCTGCAGTCTGTCCTCATATTGCTTTCCAAAAATAGAGGAGAGCCATTTTGCCTGATAGAAGTTGACATTGTCATATGAGAAAGCTGGCAAGTCCCAAGCCATGTCGAAAAACTGCTGTACCTCTATCTCCAATGGTTTGATGTCACCCACGTTGAGCAACCAATAGCGGTCTGACCCTGCGTCGTATGCTTTTCTTAGTTCCTCATACATCAGCATAGGCGCTGTCGTGCCTATCCACAAGTTATCATGGGGGGTACCCAGATAACTGATGTGGTAGTAGACACCGGCGCTGCCCGTGCGCTGTCTCTCTGTGGGGTTGCTGACGCGCTTCATGTAGCCATAGTTGTCATCCGGCCACACGAGGGTGATATCGTCTGGCACACGAAGGCCAGCATCGTAGATGTCAAGGGTCTCTTTATAGGGAACGAAAATCTGGGGTATCTCCGTGGCAGTCTTGCGCTTGTGTGTCTCAAGGATCTGACGTTGGTCGGCGATGACCGTCTCCAGGGTGCGGGCACGTACCACAGGGTCATTGGATCCTCTCATGGCCTCATCGTGTAGTCCTCTCATGCCCATCGTGTAGATATTGTCATACTGTGCGGTCTCACGGATGCGGTTGTTGAGTTTATTCCAGATGGTCTCCTTGTTGGTCAGATAGTTCCACTCGCCGTCTTTGCGGCTGTCCCATTCGGAAATGGATGCATTGTTGAAGAGGAGAGGTTCACAGTGGCTGGTGGTGATCATGATGCCCCATGAGGCGGCCACTCGCTGACTCTCTGGGTGACTATAGAATGCGCCTGTGCAAGAATGCATGGCAGGGGCTATCATGTTGCCACGCAGCCGGAGAAGGAGTTCACACACCTTGTCATAGGTAGCGGGGCCCATGTCGCCCAGACTCTTCTCAAAATTGCGTGCCGCCCATCTATAGATGCCCCAGTCTTCGTCGTTGATGAAGACACCACGGTATTTGACGGATGGAGACTTCGACGTGAAGTTCTCTTGATAGTTGATATGCTTCTGTTGCGCCACGGGTACATCGGCAAACCAATACCATGGGCTCACACCAATCCGTTCACTCACGTGCAGCACACCATATGCTAAACCTCTTGGGTCGCTCCCGATGATATAGAGCTTCTTGCCCCGGGTGGCAATGCGGTATCGCTCCCACGTGCCTTTGAGTTCGCCGGCGTCCACCCCATTAGCTAGCTGCTTTGCATGGTCTACCGTGGCAAGGATGACAGTTGGGCCATCGGTGATGAGGTGTGACACAGAAGGACGGTACCCTGTCACCCGCTGGATATCCTCAGCGAGCACTGTCGCCATTTTCTGTGCCAAAGGCGATTCGGTCTCTGAGACGACGACCTGACATTTCTCCAAATTGACAGCCTGTACTTGGACGAGGCAGAGTGATAACAAAAGGAAGGCTAATAATCTTTTCATCATTTTCTATAGGTGTATTTTATTCTTTTTTAGGAGATGGCATTTCTAAACCAGATAACCCGCTTAGATATTCTCAAAAGTTCTGATCAGATGTATCACCACGCCCCAAACCTCAAAATTGTCACCGGCTTTCACTTGAAAGGTGGGGTAATCTGGATTGGCGGGCTTCAGTTCGATATAACCCTCCGAGCGATGTGTCAGATCTAGGTACTTCATGGTGAACTCCCCATTCCAAAATGCCACAATGATAGAGCCGTTGTGAGGCTCCACAGCACGGTCGATAATCACCTTGTCGCCATCGTAGATGCCAGCGTCTTTCATCGAGTCGCCCTCCACAGCGCCATAAAACGAGGCCTCTGGATGACGGATATAGTCGCGGTTGAAATCCAAAGTGTCGTGGATATAGTCATCGGCTGGTGACGGGAATCCTGCACGTACCCCCGCATATTCCAGTTCCAGTCGGGTGTCGAAACCACCTTTGCTTATTTTGATATTGCCCATGTGCTTCAAGATTTCAAGAGTTCAGGAGTGGAGGAGTTCAGGAGTTCAGACATATGTACAATTTTACAGCCTCTTTTTTACCTAAGACCTAACCACCTATAACCTTTTACCTAAATTATATGTTCTTCCCTCAATGGCGATCAGTTGTCGAGTACGCAAAAATACAATGTTTTTTTTGAAAACGGCCTCATATCGCAAAAAAAATGCTACATTTGCAAATAATTCCTCTAAAAATACCATCTATGAGAAAAACATATCATCGACTGGTCGCTATCTTCCTGTTGGCGATGAGCATCTCTGCAATGGGCCAAGTCGCTCCCCCTGCTCCATGTGGACCTGTGCCCACCCCCAACCAACTCAAATGGCAGGACATGGAGATGTATGCGTTTATCCATTACTCGATGAACACCTACACCGACCAGGAATGGGGTTTCGGCAACGAAGACCCCAGTTTGTTCAATCCTCAGAACCTCGACTGCCGACAGTGGGCACGTGTCTGCAAACAAGCTGGCATGCGCGGCATTATTTTCACCGCCAAGCACCACTGCGGTTTCTGTATGTGGCCCTCCGCCTATACTGAATACTCTGTCAAGAACTCCCCTTGGAAGAACGGTCAGGGCGACGTGGTACGTGAACTAGCCGATGCCTGCCGTGCTGAGGGACTGAAGTTTGCCGTCTACCTCTCACCTTGGGACCGAAATCACGCCGACTACGGCCGCGCGCCCTATGTCGACTATTTCCGCAACCAGTTGCGCGAGTTGCTCACCAACTATGGCGACATCTTCGAGGTGTGGTTTGACGGTGCTAACGGTGGCGACGGGTGGTATGGCGGCGCTAACGAGACGAGGAAGATAGACCGCACTACCTATTACCAGTGGCCTGAGACCTACAAAATGATCAGAGAGCTGCAGCCCAATTGCCTCATATGGAACGATGGCAGCGACCGTGGCGACCTGCGGTGGGTAGGTACAGAGGCAGGTCAAGTGGGCGAAACCAACTGGAGCCTGCTCAATAAAAAAGGCGAGGTGGACTGGAACATGCTCCACTACGGTCTGGAAACGGGCGACAGTTGGGTGCCCGGCGAGACCAATACGAGCATACGTCCGGGATGGTTCTATCATGAGACAGAGAACGAACATGTGAAGAGCCTCTCCAAACTAATGGACACCTATTATAAGTCGGTGGGACGCAACTCCACTCTCTTGCTTAATTTTCCCATCGCCCCCAATGGCCGCATCCATCCCAACGACAGTCTTCGGGGTATCGCCTTTGCCAAAATGGTCAAGGAGGTATTCAAAAATGACCTGGCGAAGAAGGCCAAAGTGACCGCCTCCAACGTAAGAGGTGATGACAAACGTTATGCCGCAGCTAAAGTGACCGACGGCAACACCAATACCTATTGGGCCACCGACGATGGCGTGACAACCGCCTCGCTGACGCTCGACTTCAAGAAGCCCGTCACCTTCAACCGCTTCCTTGTGGAGGAGCACATCGCTTTAGGTCAACGAGTGCGCCAATTCTCGCTTGAAGCCTTCGTAGACGGACAGTGGCTGCCCCTCAAAGACGCACTGTCAGAGCGAGGAGACGGCCTGACCACCATCGGCCATCGCCGCATCATTTGTTTTCCCACCACCACAGCCACGCGTCTGCGACTGACCATCAAAGACAGCAAGGCCTCGCCACTCATCCAAAAAGTGGGCGTATATCTGGCGCCTCCGCTGACCAGTGACATCCCCAACTCTGGTGAGAAACGTTCCTCAGGTCTTCATGTTTTCTTCAGCAGTCCCAAGCAGATGATGATAGACTTTGACACTGAGCAGACCATCTCTGCTTTCCGATACCTGCCGCCACAGGACACCAAAGATGGCACCATCACCCATTACACCCTCTGGGCTTCATCAGACTGGAGCAACTGGCAAAAACTGTCTTTTGGAGAGTTTTCCAATATCGTCAACAATCCTATTTGGCAGA
This sequence comes from uncultured Prevotellaceae bacterium, assembly GCA_902780635.1. GTDB lineage: Bacteria > Bacteroidota > Bacteroidia > Bacteroidales > Bacteroidaceae > Prevotella. Next base: position 41,245 of record CACZGH010000024.1, on the reverse strand, counting down.
CGGTCAAGTTCGATCCTGTCCGCGCCAAGATACTCAGGTTTGAAGCCGATCACCTCTATCAAGGCGACCGCATGGGATATGGCGACATTGAGGTGGTGAGAGAAGAAAAGACCATACACGACTGGGAGAACCCAGCTGTCCTGAGCATCAACAAACTGCCCTACCATGCCACCCTGCAACTGCCTTCCAAAGAAAAGGAATGTGAAGAAATCATCTCTCTCGACGGGCAGTGGCTCTTCCATTGGAGTCGCAATCCCGAGGAACGGCCTGCGACATTTTATGAGGAAAACTACGACGTGAGCCAGTGGGGCACTATCACCGTGCCGGGCAACTGGCAGACACAAGGCTACGGCACCCCTATCTACATCAACATCAACTACCCGTTTGTGAAGGACCGGCCAAGTGTGACGTCAACGCCACCCAAAGACTGGACAGCCTATGAAAACCGCAACCCTGTAGGGTCGTATGTGACTTTCTTTGACGTGACGCAAGAGATGCTGAGCAAAAACTTGATACTCCACTTTGGAGGCGTTCATTCTGCGATGTATCTTTGGGTGAACGGTCAGAAAGTGGGATACAGTCAGAACTCGATGTCACCGGCAGAGTTTGATGTGACGAACTACTTGCGAGCAGGGCGCAACAAACTGGCTGTAGAGGTGTATCGATGGAGCGACGGCAGTTATCTCGAAGACCAAGACATGTGGCGACTCTCCGGCATCTTCCGTCCGGTGCAACTATGGGTCCGGCCTCTGACGCATATCAGTGACTATCAGGTGACTGCCGAGCCCAACACTGACTACTCGCAGGCTGTGGTGAAAGCCAAAGTCTCTATTTGCAATACCGGAAAGAAGACCGCCAAGAATCTGCAAGCAGTGCTGAACATCAATGAGGGGGAAGAAAACAACCCCATGCCCTTTGTGAAACATAGGATTACTAAAGCGATACCTCGTCTGCTAGCTGGCGACACGATTACTATTGAACTCTCAGATATCATCGACCATCCACGTCTCTGGTCGGCGGAGAAGCCCCATCTCTACCCCATCATGGTGGAGCTTCAGGATAAGAAAGGAAACGTGTTAGAACACTTCGACTATCATTTTGGGGTGAAAAAGGTAGAGGTGGTCGGTGAGGTTTTCAAAATCAATGGGAAGAATGTGAAGTTGCGTGGTGTGAACCGTCACGACCACCATCCACGCACGGGCCGCTATGTGGACGATGCCACCTATGAGCAGGACGTGCGCCTGATGAAACAAGCCAACATCAACTTCCTGCGGACATCACATTATCCAGACCGAGAATATCTTTACGAACTGTGCGACCGATGGGGTATCTACGTCATGGACGAGGCCAACCACGAGACCCATGGCTACGGCTATGCCAACCATGAGATGGGTGAAGACCGCGCATGGGAGAGTGCCCATGTCGACAGGGCAGTGTCTTTGGTGCGACGTGACTTCAACCACCCCAGCATCATCCTCTGGAGCCTCGGCAACGAGGGAGGTGTGGGTCCCAACATTGAAGCTATGTATCAGAAAGTGCAAGCACTTGACACGACGCGTCCACCTTTCTACGACAGTGACCGCCGCTACAGTTGCATCTGGGATGACAGTTATCTTTACCCCGACCAACTGCGCAAAAACGCACAGGACGTCACTGACAAACCATTCATGATGCGTGAATATGCACATGCTATGGGCAACTCTGTGGGCAACCTTCAAGAATACTGGGATGTCATCTATGCCGACTCATCCATCTGTGGCGCCGCTATATGGGACTGGGTGGACCAGGGACTGGAAAAAGACGGCTATTGGGCGTATGGTGGCGATTTCGGCGACCGCCCCAATGACAGCAACTTCTGTATCAATGGCCTTGTGGGGCCCGACCGCACCCCACACCCCCACTACTACGAGGTGCAGTATGTCTATCAGCCAATGTCGTTTGTCAGGGAGGGTGACTTCATCCGCATAGTCAACCGCAACTGGTTCACCAGTCTCGACGAATATGAATATACCTGCGAACTTCTCCACAATGGACGACTCGTCACAGAACAAAAACTAACGCTCCAAGAAGACAAACTGGCCATCCCTCCCCTTCCCCTTTCATATGATGATGGAGACCTGCTGCTCAATATCTATGCCCGCTTGCGGAAGGACGAGCCCTGGGCCAACGTAGGTCAATCGGTGGCACGTGAACAGTTCGTGCTGAAGAATGCCGACACATGGACATCACCCCAAGGACAGCCAGCCACAGCAAAGGAAACGGCAGAGGGCTTCATCGTCAACACCGACAAAGGTTCTGTCACCATCGACCGCAGTGGAGCACTCGTCAGCTGGAAAGTCGATGGCGAAGAACTCATCCATGCCCCATTGGAGCCGTATTTCTGGAAGCCGGAGAACGACAACCAACATGCTGCCCACTTCGCTGAGCGCCTTGCTGTTTGGAAAGACGCTGCCGCCAACCGGACAGTCAAGTCTATCAAACAGGAAAAAGGAGAGCATGCGACGATTGTGAAGATAGACCTTTCACTGCCTGTCGGTGCCGACATGACCCTCACCTACTCTATCGATAAAGACGGTTTGATTTTTGTTGACGCCGACTATCGCCCCACAGCCACAGCCATCCCGCTTATACCTAAATTTGGCATGAGAATGCGACTTCCTGCAGCCTACAATCAGGTTCGTTACTATGGCCGCGGTCCCTGGGAAAACTACCCCGACCGCAAACGTTCTGCTTTCATCAGTGAGTATCAAATGCCGCTGTATGAATACGAGACGGAATACATCCATCCCCAAGACAATGGAAACCGCTGTGACGTACGATGGTTTGAACTCTCCTCTGCCACCAGGACTATTCGTGTGGCAGGAGCACAGCCGCTGTGCATCCGCGCATGGGACTATGGAGAAGAAGACCTCAACGTCAAACATCCCATCGAACTGGACAGAGGACAATTCGTCAACCTCAACATCGATCTCAACATCCACGGCGTGGGTGGTGCAGACACCTGGGGGCGGCGCACCCTGCCCGCATACACCATTGATGGCACGAAGCCATATCACTATAGCTTTATGCTTCATGCCATAGAATTATAATGACATCATTATCAAGAAGTCGGCACATACATTTTTTGTATTTTGCTCACTATTGATTATCTTTGAACGCGAATAAGAAAAATAAGACGAAAATAACTATTAATACCAATAACATTCTATTCTACAAAGCCTATGACCACCCGTTTTTTCATCATCCTACTCACGCTGATGAACTGTAGCTTTCATGCATCAGCCCAGCCTCGGTATGACTTCACACAACTACAGGTTGAGCGCCTCGACAGAGGTGTCGTCGCCATTCGACAAGATGACAGCCATGTTGTCGTCAGTTGGCGCACCCTGAAAAGCGACCAAAAAGGCCAAGCCTTCGACATCTACCGAAATGGGAAGAAACTCAACCAATCACCACTCACCAAGGGTGGCACCTTCTACGTGGACGAGTGGCCACAGGGAGAGCAAGCCCTCTACGAGGTGAAGGGCGGCAACTGCGATGGCTCATTCGTGCTGAAAGCCGACGCACCACAAGGATATATTCCATTGAGACTCAACAAACCCGAAGGCGGAACCCTGACCGAGGGAGGACGACCATACTCCTATATCGCCAGCGATGCCAGTGTGGCCGATGTAGACGGTGACGGACAATATGAGATCATCCTGAAATGGGATCCCACCAACTCGCGCGATAACGCCCATGACGGGTTTACCGCCCCTACCCTGTTCGACTGCTACCGTTTGAATGGAACCCAGCTTTGGCGCATTAACCTCGGCAAAAACATCAGGAGCGGTGCCCATTACGTGCCGTTCATTGTCTTTGACTTAGACGGAGACGGCAAAGCCGAACTGGCCGTGAAGACCGCTGACGGCACAACAGACGGCAAGGGTAAGGTCATCGGGGCCCCCGACACCGACTATCGTTCACCTCAAGGACGTATCCTCAGCGGACCAGAATACCTCACGATCTTCAACGGACTGACCGGCGAGGCGATGGACACACGTCCTTATCTGCCTGAACGAGGTGAAATCAGCGCATGGGGAGATACCAAAGGAAACCGTTCGGAACGATACCTCGCCGCTGTTGGCTATCTTGATGGTAAGCACGCTTCTGTCATCTTCTGCCGCGGCTACTACACCCGTTCTGTTCTCGCCGCATGGGACTGGGACGGACACCAATTAAAAGAGCGGTGGGTCTTTGACACCAATGACCCTCAATGGAGTGACTATGCCGGTCAAGGTAACCACAACCTGCGTGTTGCCGATGTTGATGGTGATGGCTGCGATGAAATCACATATGGTTCGATGGCTGTTGACCATGACGGCCGAGGACTATACAATACGGGAATGGGACACGGCGATGCCCTGCATCTTACAGCCTTCGATCCCTCGACAGATGAGTTGCAGGTATGGGACTGCCATGAGAACAAGCGTGACGGCAGCGACTTCCGTGATGCCAAGACAGGAAAGGTTTTCTTCCAGATACCCAGCGACGAAGACGTGGGCCGCGCCATGGCCGCCGACATCGATCCCACCCATCCTGGTGTGGAGATGTGGAGCACCGCAAGCCATGGCATTCGCAACATACGGGGCGAGGTCATCACCGAGGGGAAAAAGTCAGAGACCGAGAACACCCATGTCTATTTCGGCGGGATGAGGGTATCTGTGAATTTTGGCCTATGGTGGGACGGCGACCTGCTGCGTGAGTTGCTCGACCATGAGACAGTGTCGAAATACAACTGGCAAAACCACTCCGTCGACTTCATACAGCGCTTTGACGGTTGCCAGTTCAACAACGGTTCCAAGTCAAATCCATGTCTCTCCGCCGACATTCTCGGCGACTGGCGCGAGGAAGTCATCACCCGCGACCGCATGTCGGAAGAATTGCGCATCTACGTCACCACCATCCCCACCGACTACCGCATCGACTGTCTGATGCATGACATTCCCTATCGACTCTCTGTCGCCACTGAAAATGTGGGCTACAACCAACCCCCTGAGACAGGATTCTATCTTGGACCTGACAAGAAGGATTATCTTAAAAACCTCCCCTAAACTCTCCCGAGTAAATGAAGAAAATGATGATTGCTGCGCTTCTTTTATGTTGCGCCGCTATTTCTGCCCAAATCATGGAGCGCACAGAGAGCAAGCCCAGACTGGTGGTGCTCACTGACATTGCGCCAGGCAACATCGAACCTGATGATATGGAGTCGATGGTGCGGCTCATGACGTATACCGACCAAGTGGAGATAGAAGGACTGATCACCACCATCGGATGGAATTGTGACCCCTACCCCGAAGAATGGGCCGACTCGCTGCTGAGGGTCATCGATGCCTATGAGCACGACTTACCCCACTTGATGAAGCGCAGCCGACAGGAACATTTCATGAGTTTAAAGGAAGAGTCTGGAATGCAGGTGATAGGCTACTGGCCAAGTGCAGATTACCTGCGCAGCCGTGTGGCTATGGGCAGTCGTCACGCCGGCATCGGTGTCATCGGGGCCAACAATCGGTCGGCTGGCAGCGATTTGATCATACGCTTGGTGGATGAAGAGGACGACCGTCCGCTTTGGGTGACCGCTTGGGGAGGTGCCAACACCCTCGCACAAGCCATTTGGCAGGTGCAGCAGGAACGTACCCCCGAGCAGGTAAAGAAATTTCTGAACAAAATAAGAGTCTATACCATCACCGACCAAGACATGGTATATGCCATGCGGATGAATAGAGCCTACAGTTCCCATATGTGGATGCGTCGCGAATTTGCCGACCAACTCCTTTTCATCTGGGACGAGAGTGCCTGGCTCTCACAGAACGAACTGGGCAGCAAGAGTTGGCAGCAGTATGCCTCCATGATTCAGGGAAAGGGACATTTGGGCAAAGCCTATCCTACCTATAAATACGGCGTGGAGGGTGACACTCCCAGTTGGCTGAACATTCTCCCCAATGGCCTTCACGACCCTAACGACCCACGTCAGATAGGATGGGCAGGCTGTTTCCGCCGAGACCTGTGCGCTGACTCACTTACCACTGCATGGACCAACTGGCGACAGCCACAGAAGGGCATTTCCCGCCAATATGAAGAGAAGTTCTACCCCGACATCTTCAATGACTTCGCTGCCCGCATGGAATGGGCTGCCACCGGTCGGGGCAATACCAATCCCATCGTCGTCGTCAATGGTAGCCACTCACTGACGCCCACCTGTCTGCAAGCCACCAGTGGCCAGCGCATCGACCTGGATGCCTCAGCCTCCTATGATCCCGACGGCGACACGCTCTCGTTTCGCTGGTGGATACAGTCGGACATGGGCAATTGTCCTGCAACCATCCAACTAACGAAGGATGGAGCCCATGCCTCATTGACACTGCCAGAACAGACTGCTGATCTGGAGATACATGTGGTCTGCGAGGTGCGCGACAATGGTCGAATCCCATTGGTCTCCTATCAGCGCGTCATCATCCGATGTAGCCAAAGGTAGAATTCTTTAACGCTTAATTATTTGTCAAATCATACCATCATCACTATGAGAAAATACAGATTGTTCCTATTGGCTGTTTTTGCAGCCATTGTATGTCCTACAGTCTACGGACAACAAAAGTCCGCCAACAGCAGACTGCTCCGTTCCGTCTCCTCTTGACATCACTGCCAATATCCATGCTGCTGTCAGCACGGCACACGGACGGTAGTTTTTTGCCATTTCATCTGTGACATTTAGGATGACCGCTATTGATTTGGTCAATTCAGCATCAACAATTTTCAAACACTCTATGATGAATACGTGGAAACCCAATATGGAAGAGGCCAAGCGTCATTATGTCGATTGGTGGAACCATCGAGGAGTGGTCCTCAACATGTGGGAGCACTTTCAGGAAGGTGTGGCCGCTCATCAGGACATCACGCCCCCTCCTCCTCCCCGTGACCTCCATCAGAAATGGTTCGACCCCGAATGGCGGGCCCGTTATCTCGACTGGTATGTGTCGCATAGTTCTCTGAAAGCCGACATCCTGCCTGTGGCCAACACACATCTGGGACCGGGCTCACTTGCTGCCATCCTCGGAGGCGTGTTTGAAGGCGGTGAAGACACCATCTGGATTCATCCTCACCCCAATTTCGACCCTTCCATCCCGTTTGACCCTAACCACCCCAACTATCTTCTGCATCAACAACTGCTGCACTGCTGCAAGCAGCGCTCACAGGGACACTACTATGTGGGCATGCCCGACCTGATGGAAGGACTTGACGTGTTGGCCGCCCTGAAAGGCACCGACCAGGTGCTTATCGACACGGTGCTGCATCCTGAAGAGGTGGAGCGCCAGATGCAACGCATCAACGATATCTATTTCATCGTGTTTGACGAACTCTACGACATCATCCGCGAGGGCGACGAGATGGCATTCTGCTATTTCTCTTCATGGGCACCCGGCAAGATGACCAAACTACAGAGCGACATCTCGACGATGATCAGCGAAGAAGACTACAGACGCTTTGTTCAGCCATTCATCAGGGAACAATGTCAGCGCATCGACTACACGTTGTATCATCTCGATGGTGTGGGTGCCATTCGTCATCTACCCGCCCTTTTGGAAATCAGTGAACTCAATGCCATACAGTGGACACCCGGTGTAGGTGAGCCACAAGGTGGAAGCAACAAGTGGTATGATCTCTACCGGCAGATACTTGACGGCGGAAAGAGTGTGATGGCCTCATGGGTGACCCTCGATGAGTTGCCCGACTTACTTGACCACATCGGCACGGAGGGCGTACATCTCGAAATGGATTTCCACAACGAGCAGGAGGTGGACCAAGCCATGGAAATCGTGGCTAAGGCACGACACACATCGCCTACCGCAGCAGCCACACTACAGCATCCCTTTCCCACTGACCGCGTGATGGTGCTCGACGGAGGCATGGGTACGATGATACAACGATTCCACCTGAGTGAAGAAGATTTCAGAGGAAAGCAGTATGCTGCACACGAAGGACAGTTGCTTGGCTGCAATGACCTGCTCTGTCTGACACGACCAGACATCGTTGAGGACATCCACCGACGCTATCTCGAGGCTGGCGCCGACATGATAGAGACTTGCACCTTCAACGCACAACGTATCTCACTCGGCGACTACGGCCTGGCTGAAGAAGCACGCGCCATCAACCTCGCAGCATGCCAGATTGCGCGCCGCGCCGCCGATTTCTATACGGCACAGACTCCGCAGAAGCCCCGCTTTGTGTTGGGGAGCATAGGCCCCACCAGCCGTATCTGCACTCCGGAAGCCGCCAACGGCCACCCTCTCTCCCCCAACCTGCTCCACGAAGCCTATCTCGAACAGATAGAAGCGCTCATCGACGGTGGCGTGGACGCCATTTTGATAGAGACCATCTTTGACCTCCAGAATGCGCGTGTCGCCTGCGATGCCGCCCTTGATGCCATGAGTCACCGTGGTAAACGGCTCCCTCTGATGCTCAGTTTCACCGTCGCCACCCCCGATGGACACAACATGCTTGGCCAGTCCATCATCCCGTTTGTCAAGTCTCTGGTGAATCTTCCTGTCTATTCCGTCGGACTCAACTGCCTGTCAGAGGTGAGACGGTTTATCCCCCTGCTTCACCTGTTGTCACAATCGGTTCCCTTCCGCATCTCCTTCTATCCCAACGCAGGACAGCCCGACAGCCAGGGGGTCTATTCCAAGACACCAGAGGAACTAGTGGCGGAAGTATGGCCATTGCTCGATGCTCACCAACTTAACATCATAGGAGGATGTTGTGGCACCACCGACGCTTACATCAGCCGGTTTGCACAAGTGATCCAACCTGCACCGAGTCTCTTCCTATCTCCCTACCAACCCTGTGTGACAACAACAGAAGACCTTCTCCATCGTTTGCAGAAAAAAGAGGACATCAGTGAACTCGACAGACAAATCGTAAGAAGAGAAACGAAGGCTAAAGGGAATGTTGTAAAGACATTGTATGACGCCATCTACATGGGCGATGAGAAAGCGGCTGTGGATCTCGCCCGAAGGGCGATAGGCGAAGGCAATTCTCTCCAGACGGTGATTGATGATGAGATGATTGCGGCAATGACCCGCTTAGGACAGGATTTTGAGGAAGGTAAGGCTTTTGTACCGCAGTTGTTGATGGCAGGCCGCGCCATGAAATCAGCGCTAAGCGCCATCCAGTCGCAAACGCAAAGCACAAGTCACCAGACGTTGGGGCGCGTCGTAATCGGAACTGTGAAAGGCGACCTTCATGACATCGGCAAAAACCTGGTGGCTTCTATGCTTGAGGGCTGTGGCTTTGAGGTGATCAACATCGGCATCGATGTTTCTGCAGACCGTTTTATCGAGGAGGTGAAGCGAAGTCGTCCCGACATTCTCTGCATGAGTGCGCTGCTCACCACCACGATGGGTTATATGCGAGAAGTCATCAGTGCTTTGGAAGATGCTGGCATTCGTGATCAAGTAAAAGTGATGGTGGGAGGCGCCCCCGTCACAGCAAGCTATGCCAACGAGATAGGTGCCGACGGCTACAGCGACAATGCCAATGCGGCTGTGACAGTAGCCAAAGAATTGCTCAGTTAGCGTCTCCGGAAACAGTGAGTGAGTTGGCATCGTTGGCAGGAATAGTCACGATAAATGACATGTTCACCGAGTCCAATAATACCACTCACCGACTTGACAGGCCACATCAGGGCACTTTCAGTCAGCCACACTCCACAGGGATTGGGATCACCGAGCAGCGGCACCAGCAGCCGCTGTTCGTCGGTTGACCATTCACAGTAACCCGGAGAAAAACGGTTGGTGCGCTTCCACCCCAATTTCTCAATACTCGCCTGCAAGGCCTTCTCCATCTCATCGGCACAACGCTCTGCCACGACCGAGCCGATCGCATCGGCAATGAACGATTCTAACAAGTCTTCCCTTTTCCTCCATTCCTCAAACTCCACCCCTGCCGTTGCCACAAAAATCGCAAAATGGGTGGCTCCGGCCAATTGGCGTGCAATGACGGGACCTGGATGAAACTCCTGTCCACACATCCGCAGCAGATCATTCTCAAGACAGCCCTCCTTCACCATATAGCAATAACGTGGGACGGCGATCTGCGTGACACTGGCGAGCAGCCGCATCACCTCTGTAACCGTACGTTCATCGGGTGCTTTCTCTCCATAACCCATCTGCCGGTACACTTCCACAGGAGAGATATGAAGATTTTCCAAAGAGAGTTGTTTCTCAAACATAAGCCTGCTCTTTCAAATTATATACTCAATTGATGAAAACTTATTCCTTATACTTGATATTTGCTTTGTTGAGGATGTTTCGGTAATAGGCCGACATTACATCACATCATGTGACGTAGAATGAGAGATTGTATTTGTTCGAAGCAAATTTACAAAATAGTAACAAAATAATATACCGTTTCTAGCAAAAATGTTTGGTTTGTTTGCTTTAGACAAATATTTTTTACAAATTGGACATAACATCTAAGGTACAAGATTTTCCCCCCAAAGAGGCATTTATATCTACAAAGGAAAAAAACGGTGGGTCAAATAATGGAAGTGCAAAAAAATTGTTTATCTTTGTAGCTTAATATAACAAATCAATATTCCCAAACATGAAAAACCAATTCGTCCACATCATGGCATGGTGCATGATGGCTGCACTCATTGCCTGTCAACAGAAAACAGAAGTGAAAACCTCCGAGACTTTGGAGATACCAGAGTGTGTGGTGACTACCCCACCCGACTCCCTTCACCTCGACAAGTTTTATACCAAATATGTCAGTGTCAACGGACTACCACTGGTCTCCTCATGGAGAGTGCCCGACTCCGCTTTCGTGGCCGCACACCGCACTCTTTACGCTATGACATGCATGCTCAAACCAGAAATCTTGGAGGCCATGATAAAGAGCAATGCACGTGTGGCCATCATGGGAAGGTATGAGGGCACCACCGACCTGCCAGAGCACCACTATCTCGTCAATGACACCGCACTCAACTGGGACCTCCGCGCACGAGGACTCGGTGGCACCATCGAAGAGCCCCTCACCAGTTGTGCAGAAGAGAATGTGCTGGCCTACCAAATAGACAAATATCATGCTGAGGACATCCTCATCCATGAGTTCGCCCACGCCATCCACTGCATCGGCATCATACAGGTAGACACCACCTTCAACAGCCGACTGCAAAGCCTCTATGAAAAAGCTAAAAAAGAAGGACTTTTGACCAACACCTACAGGGAGACGGACAAGGAGGAGTACTTTGCCGAGGCCGTACAAGACTGGTTTGACGTTAATGCCGAGATGCCCCATACCGATGGCAAGCACAATTGGTGCAACACCCGCGAAGAACTCCGACAGTTTGACCCCGACCTCTACCAACTCCTATCCGAGTACTTCCCCGAGACCTCCCTCCACATCAGCAAACATCTCAAAACTGATATTTATCATAGAAGTGAGAGGTGAGAGATGAGAAGTAAGAGGTGAGAGGTAAGAGGTGAGAGATATGATGTAAGAGGTGAAAGTTCACATTTTTCATTTACAATTCATCATCTTAAATTTTTCAATTTCAATTTTTAATTTTTAATCTTTAATCTTTAATTTTTTAATATTTTCCCATGCTCCGTCGACGTAACCAACTAAAAAAAGATGTAGGTAGCGGACTGCTCCTCTTCTTAGGCAATGATCTTGTGGGTATGAACTATACCGACAACAACTACCCTTTCAGACAAGACAGTTCATTTCTCTATTTCATCGGCATTGACCAACCAGGGTTTGCCGCCGTCATCGATATCGACAACGACACCGAGATCGTCTTCGGCAATGACCTTAGTATCGATGACATCGTGTGGACGGGAAATATGCCATCCGTCAGCCAACTGGCAGCAGAAGTAGGCATCAGCCATACCTTGCCCATGAAAGCGCTCAAAGCCACACTCGACAACGCACGCGCCAAAGGACAAACTATCCACTTCCTTCCACCCTATAGGGCCGACCATAGCCTATGGCTCAAAGAACTAATAGGAGTGGAGCCTCAGGCACAGACAGCCATGGCTTCTATCCCCTTCATCCAGGCCATCGTCGACCAGCGTAACCATAAAGACGCAGAAGAAATACGTCTGATCGAAGAAGCCGTGGACTTCTCCACAGAGATGCACTTGGCCGCTTACCGCACAGTGGTGCCTGGTATCCATGAGGCACAGGTGGCCGCAGCGGTGGAAGAAGTAATCGCAAGGCACGGCGGACGGTTGGCCTTCCCCACCATCGCCACCGTGCGCGGACAAGTACTCCACAACCACGGATTCATCCATGAACTCCATAAGGGCGACATCTTCTTACTTGACGCCGGAGCAGAGACTAGAAGCCACTACTGCGGTGACCTCTCCTCAGCCATGCCCGTGAGTGAACGTTTCACTACTAGGCAAGAAGAGGTCTACAACATCCATCTGCAGAGTTTCCAGGCCGCTGTAGATCATCTCCAACTGGGTAGACCCTTCCGTGAGGCTCATGTGGCCGCCGCCACCAAGATTGCAGAGGGAATGAAAGCCCTCGGACTGATGAAAGGTGACCCTGCTGAAGCTGCGGAAAATGGTGCTTACGCGCTCTTCTTCCCTTGTGGACTGGGACATATGATGGGTCTCGATGTCCATGATATGGAGAACCTCGGAGAACAGTATGTGGGTTATGCAAAGGGTGAGCAAAAAAGCACACAGTTTGGATTTAAGTCACTGCGTTTGGCACGACCACTCGAGGAAGGCTTCGTCTTCACCGTCGAGCCGGGCATTTACTTCATACCCGAGTTGATGGACCAGTGGGAGGCTGAGCACCGGTTCAGCGACTTCATCTGCTATGACAAACTGCACGCCTGGCGTGACTTCACCGGACTGCGCAACGAACTCAACTACGTCATTACCGCGCAAGGTGCACGGCGCCTCGGTACCCTCCATAAACCCATGACCATAGACGAAGTCTATCAGGCCAAGGGTGTCTGAACTCCTGAACTCCTAAACTCCTGAACTTCTGAACTCCTTCACTCCTGAACTCCTGAACTCCTGAACTCCTAAAACAATGCCTCTGACTGTTTATAAAGCGAGCGCGGGCAGCGGGAAAACCTTCACGCTGGCCATCGAATATATCAAACTGCTCCTGCAAAATCCCACATCCTACCGCAACATCCTGGCTGTCACCTTTACCAACAAGGCCACGGAGGAGATGAAAATGCGTATCCTCAGCCAGTTATATGGACTGGCACACGGATATGATGACTCCAAAGATTACCTTGACAAAATCGTGAAAGAACTTGGATGTACGGAGCACTTTGTCAGAGAGCGCGCCGCCATGGCGCTCACTAGCCTCATCCACCATTACTCCTATTTCAGGGTGGAGACTATCGACAAATTCTTTCAGCGCATCCTGCGCAATCTGGCAAGGGAACTTGACCTCACTGCCAATCTACGTATCGAGTTAAACGATAAGCAAGTGGAGCAACAGGCCGTGGACTCCATGATAGAGCAGCTTAACAATAACGACAAAGTGCTCGGATGGGTGATGAACTACATTCTTGACACCATCCAGGACGACAAATCATGGAACGTCATACACCAGGTGAAAGTATTCGGAGAGAACATATTTAAAGATGACTATAAAAGACATCGTGAACGACTCCATGAAATCCTCTCCGATGACGAGTTCTTCAATAATTACAGAAAACAACTGATGCTCCTCAAAAAAGCGAGCTATGAGAAGATGGCAAACCATGCCGACCGCTTCTTTGCTTGCACACAAGGGTATCAGGAACAAGACTTCGCCTTTGGGAAAAGTGGAGTCTATCATTACTTCGTCAAACTCAAGGAAGGGACATTTGACGGTGCCCCAACCGGCAAAAGAGTAGCAGAATGCATTGAAGACGCACGTAAATGGACTACCGCAAAGTCGCCACACAAAGCAGCCATCACTCCCCTGGCGGAGCAACAGCTCATCGGTATCCTTACAGACGCAGAGAGAGACCGGAGAGAATGCTATAAGATTGGGAAGTCGGCCGAGGTCACATGGAGACACCTCTATCAACTACGACTTCTGGGAAAAATTGAGAAGAAAGTGCAAGACCTCAACCAAAACGCCAATCGGTTCCTGCTCAGCGACACACAAGGCATGCTCCACGACCTCATCGACAATAGCGACACGCCCTTCATCTATGAGAAGACGGGTACAACGCTCAAACATATCATGATCGATGAGTTTCAAGACACAGGGCGATTGCAGTGGGCCAATTTCAAAATACTCCTACAAAACTGTATGGACCAGGGGACAGCCAACCTTATCGTAGGAGATGTCAAGCAGAGCATCTATCGATGGCGCTCCGGCGACTGGCGACTGCTCAACGGTATCGAGAAAGAGTTTGCTCATCCTAATGAGACCAACATCCAACCACTGAAAGTCAACTTCAGGTCTAGCCGCAAGGTCATCAACTTCAACAACTGCTTCTTTGAGAACGCCAGTGCCTTGGAGTACCAAAGATTGCGGCAGTTCGTCGGAGAGGAGGCAGAAGAGCTCAAGACGGCTTACAGCGACGTAACGCAGAGCATCCCCCAGCAACGCCCCGACAACGGGTATGTCAGAATAGAGATGCTCCCCAAGAGTGTCTACAACGAAAAAGTGATGGAAATCATAGCCGACACCATACGCCGACTGAAAGAAGAAGGCATCGCCGAGAGTAAGATTGCCATCCTCGCAAGACGCAACGTCGACATCCAAGCGACAGCCGTCTACTTCCAGAAATATGTCACCGACATCAACATCATCTCCGACGAGGCCTTCAGACTTGACGCGTCCATCTCCGTGGGCATCATCATCACGGCGCTGAGGGTGCTTGCCCACCCCGATGACCTGTTGTGCAAAGCCACACTGGCCAAAAACTATCAGAACGATGTGCTGAAAAACCAGGTTGATGACGATCGTCTATTGCTGTCGGCCATCGGGAAAAAGGCTGCTGAAGCCTATCAAGAATGGCTCCCGCAAGACTTCTGCGGTGCGGACAACCAGATGCGTCTCAAATCGATGGCCATGACCGACCTGCTAGAGGAACTGTTTAAAATCTTCCAGCTGGAGCGTATCGAGGGGCAGTCGGCATACATCTGCACCCTCTACGACCTCATCAGCGACTTCATGACCGACAACATCGTCGACATAGAGACCGTGCTCGACGCATGGGACGAAAACTTATGTTCCAAAACCATACACGCGGATGATATAGAGGGTGTGAGAATCGTCTCCATCCACAAGAGTAAGGGACTGGAGTTTGACAACGTCATACTGCCCTTCTGCAGCTGGCAACTTGAGAGGAGTTATACCATCTGGTGTGACTCGACCCATGAGCCCTTCTGCCAGTTGCCCATCCTTCCGGTGGACTATAGCAAGAATAAACTCCTTGACACCGTTTATGAGGATGACTACAAACACGAACATCTGCAAAACATGGTGGACAATCTCAACCTCTTGTACGTGGCATTCACCAGAGCCAAGACACGCCTCTTCATCCTAGCACATCAAAAAGACAAGAAGAAAGACGGCAAGAAAAACAGTAAGGCAGCCTCTACCTCCCCTAGCGAGACACCCCAATTGCGCAGTGAGTTGATTGAACAATGTCTCCCTGCACTGGAGAGAGAGCTCAAAGGCAGTCTTCTCACTCACAACGATGACGGGTCTGTCGTCTTTGAGTATGGTGATTGCTTCGAAACAGCTACCACCAAAGAGAAAAAAACGACTCAGAATATCTTTTTACAAAAGGAGCAGAGCGAGGTGCTGACCATGAGGTCGCATCCCTCGCAAGCCGTTTTCAGGCAA
Source organism: uncultured Prevotellaceae bacterium (assembly GCA_902780635.1). Classification (GTDB taxonomy): domain Bacteria; phylum Bacteroidota; class Bacteroidia; order Bacteroidales; family Bacteroidaceae; genus Prevotella. Next base: position 25,378 of record CACZGH010000024.1, on the reverse strand, counting down.
AGCAACAGCAGCAAAGAGTTCACCACAACCGATGAGACCGGACTGAGACAGATGGAATACATCAAGAGGGGCAACATCTTGCATCACATCTTCTCCAACATCCGTACAACCGACGATATCGGAAGGATACTCACACAGATGACCATGGAGGGCATCCTCTACGACGAGGTGAAGCCTGACGAACTACAGAGGATGCTGCGCAATGCCCTGGCCAACGAGCAAGTGAGAGAGTGGTTCTCAACCCGATGGAAAGTGCTCAACGAAACCACCCTCTTGACAACCGACCCCGAAACGGGCGAGACCATACAACGAAGGCCCGACCGAGTGATGGTGGACGGTGATGAACTCGTCGTGGTAGACTTCAAGTTTGCCAAATACGATGAGGAGCACCGCCAGCAGGTAAGAGGCTACATGGATATCTTTAAAGCTCTGGGGTACAAACAAATACAAGGATATGTATGGTATGTGGCGACCAACAAAATCATAGAAGCTTAAAACGACATGAAGATGACACACAACCCTTTCCTGAAATATGTGGCAGAGGACATCTACCGACAGTATGGAAGACAGATGGCAAAGGTCACCATCGTGTTTCCCAACAAAAGGGCGGCACTCTTCCTCAATGAGTATCTCGTAGAGATGGCGGGACTGCCCCTGTGGCCGCCCACCTATACCACCATCAGCGACATCTTCAGAGACAACTCTACCCTGCAGGTGGCCGATGACATCAAACTCATCTGCGAGCTCTACAAAAGTTACGTAGCATGTACGGGGAGCGATGAACCACTCGACAGATTCTATGGATGGGGCACCGTGCTCCTCGCTGACTTCAATGACATTGACAAAAGCATGGCCGATGCCGAGGGGGTACTCTCCAACCTGAAAGACATCCATGCCTATGACAGCGCAGACTATCTCAACGAGCAACAGGTGAAAACTCTCCAGACGTTCTTCCAGCATTTCAGCGACGACCACAACAGCCGCCTCAAGGAGAAATTCTATCACTTCTGGAGCCATTTCCATGACATCTACACCGATTTCAACCAGCGCCTCGCCCAGCAAGGCCTCGCATACGAGGGCGCCCTCTATCGTGCCGTCATCACGGAGAACACTCTCCAGCTCCATAGCGACCAATATATCTTTGTGGGGTTCAACGCCCTGCAAAAAGTGGAGCAAAAACTCTTCCAAATCATCAAAAGCGAGGGCAAGGCCAAGTTTTACTGGGACTTCGACCACTATTACACCCACAACACAACCGGGAAAGCCTTTGAAGCCGGCGAATTTGTCAGACAATGGAAAACGCTCTTTCCCAATACTTTCGACAGTGACGACGAACAGATCTATGACTGTTTCCGTAAGGACAAGACCATCACATTCATCGGTGCACCGACAGACAATATGCAGGCACGCTATGTGAGCAAATGGCTGCAAGATGAGGAGAGGGTCAAGGCCGGACATCACACCGCCATCGTGCTCTGCAACGAAAACCTCTTGCCCACTGTCATTCACTGCATTCCCGAAAGCGTCAGCCAACTCAATATCACTACAGGCTTTCCACTCATGCAGTCAACTGCTGCTACGTTCATCGGCCGACTCATGCAACTGCAATACTTCGGCCGTACAGGCAATGACAGATACAGACTCAAATATGTCTCTGCCGTCCTCAGGCATCCTTACGCCAAATACATCTCGCCACAAACGGCAGAATTGCATCGCCAACTAACAGCAGACCACAAAAACTTCCCCAAAAGGGATGAACTGACTCTCGACGAGGGCCTCGCGCTACTCTTTCAGGACCTGGATGCAATGACGACAAACACCGACAGCGCAGCCCCAGCCGACCGTAACCTCATCATCAACACATGGCTGATGAACCTGCTGAAGAGAATCGCTATCGAGGCGCAGAACACAATGACGGGAGAAGAACACTTCTTTCAGGAGTCAATCTATCAGACATACCTCTTGCTCAATCGTCTCAAAGGACTGATGGAGGCAGGAGACTTGCAGGTAGACTTCATCACCTACCAGCGACTGCTTCATCAACTGATTGCCTCTGCCAAAATACCCTATCATGGGGAACCGGCCGTGGGCCTGCAAATCATGGGCGTGCTAGAGACCAGAAACCTTGACTTCGAACACCTCCTCATCCTCTCATGCAATGAGGGCAACATGCCCAAAGGGGTCAACGACAGTTCGTTTATCCCCTACTCTCTCAAGGAGGCTTTCGGGCTTACCACCCCCGACCATCAGGTGTCTATCTATGCCTATTACTTCTATCGACTGCTGCAAAGAGCCACCGACATCACCATTATGTATGGAAATGTGGCTGATGAAAAGCATACAGGGGAGATGAGCCGACTCATGTTGCAACTCCTGGTGGAAAGCGACTTCCACATCGAGAGAAAAACCATCATTTCAGGACAACTGCCCACGGTGAAAGAGTTTCTTCCTATCGAGAAGACACCAGAGGTCATGAAACGCCTCAAAGCCCTCGATTATGTCTCGCCCACAGCCATCAATCGTTTTATACGATGCCAACTGCAGTTCTTCTACAATATCGTGGCCGGCATCAAGGAGCCTGACCCAGAAGACGATGAAATCGACGGACGCATCTTCGGTAATATCTTCCACGACGCATCGCAATACGTCTACGAAATCATCATGGGTGTAACTGATAAAAATCAATATAAAGCCATCGAGGAAAATGGTTTCCAGATAGAGAAAAGACACATCGAACAAGTGCTCAAAGACCCTAGCGTGCTGGAACGTGCCATCGACATGGCTTTCGCCAAACATCTCTTCAAGACGGGACTGCACACAGAGCGACTGGAGTATAATGGGTTGCAACTCATCAACAGAAAAGTGATCTTGCACTATCTCAGACAGCTATTCGAAATCGACCTGCAGACCGCGCCTTTCATCATCAGAGGACTGGAAAGGGATGTCTATGATCACCTCCATATCATCACCTCTGAAGGGGAACGGGATGTGAAAATCGGAGGAAGAATCGACCGCCTCGACGAGGTGGCCATGCCAGATGGCTCAAGACGCATCAGGGTCATCGACTACAAGACAGGCAGCCGAAGTGTCAAACCAATGCCCAACGTGGAGGCCGTCTTCGATGCGCAAAACCTCTCCAAGCATAGTGATTACTTCCTTCAGGCGATGCTGTATGCCATGATTGTGAGCAAGGCAACAAAAATCAATCCTCAATCCCTCGCTGTCAGTCCTGAACTGCTCTTCATACAACACGTGAAGGCAAAAGACTACAATCCCATCCTTGTCATCGGTGACCAACCCATCAAGGACATCAAGGACTATGTCCCCACCTATGAGCAACTGCTCAAGGAGGTGATCACCCACATCATGGAGCCTCAACTGCCCTTTACACCCACCGAAGATCGCACCCTATGCGCCAAATGTCCCTACCAGCCCCTCTGCGGAAAAAATAAAATCTAGAAAATCTAGACTATCTAGACCATCTAGAAAATCTAGACCATCTAGACCATCTAGACCATCTAGACCATCTAGGCCATCTAGGCCATCTAGACCATCTAGCCCACCCCATACTAACATCAAATAAAAAAATATGAAACCACTCATGAAATCACTCATCATAGCCTGCTGCTTCAGTAGCCTAAGCTATGCACAGACATTGCCTTATCAGAACCCCCGGCTCTCGGCACAAGAGAGAGCCGAAGACCTCTGCTCTAGACTGACCATCGAAGAAAAAGCAAAACTGATGATGAGTTCGTCGCCAGCCATCGAACGGCTTGGTATACCGCAGTTTGACTGGTGGAATGAAGCCTTGCACGGCATCGCACGCAACGGATTCGCCACCGTCTTCCCATCCACCATCGGCATGGCGGCATCATTTGATGACGCCCTCGTGCAAAGGGTCTTTGAGGCTGCCAGTGATGAGGCCCGAGCCAAAAACAACGTGGCACGCCGCACCGGTGAAATCAGAAGATACCAAAGTCTCTCGTTTTGGACTCCCAACATCAATATCTTCAGAGACCCACGATGGGGACGCGGACAGGAGACCTATGGTGAAGACCCCTACCTCACCACCCGCATGGGACTGGCTGTTGTCAGAGGTCTACAAGGTCCCGCTAACAGCCCCTACCGCAAATTGCTGGCCTGTGCCAAACATTTCGCAGTACATAGCGGACCGGAGTGGAACCGACATGAGTTTAATGTGGAAAACCTGCCTGAAAGAGACCTGTGGGAAACTTATCTGCCTGCCTTTAAGGCGTTGGTGCAGGAGGGCCATGTGGCAGAGGTGATGTGCGCCTACCAACGCATCGACGGCGACCCCTGCTGTGGCAACACCAGGTATCTGCAGCATATCCTTAGGGATGACTGGGGATTTGATGGTATCGTGACCAGCGATTGCGGAGCCGTGGATGATTTCTGGCGTCCTGGCCGTCATGGGGTGTCAAGCAATGCCAAATCTGCCTCGGCCAAGGCGGTCAGAGCGGGTACGGATGTGGAGTGTGGCAGCAACTACCGCACACTCCCTGATGCGGTGAAAGAAGGCCTGATTAGCGAGGCTGAGATAGACGTCAGTCTGAAGAGACTGCTCAAAGCGCGCTTCGAATTGGGAGATTTCGACCCGGATGAATTGGTGGAGTGGAAACGGATGCCAGAGTCGTGCATCGCCAGTGAGGAACACAAACAGTTGGCACTGGAGATAGCAAGAGAGTCGATGACACTCTTGCACAATAAGAATCAAGCGTTGCCGCTCTCCAAAAATGAGCGCATCATCGTCATGGGACCCAATGCCAACGACTCCGTCATGCAGTGGGCCAACTACTCAGGTTATCCCACTTCTTGCGTCACTATTCTCAAGGGTATCCGGTCAAAGATTGGGAATGTGACCTACGAACCTGCTTGCGGACTGACCAAAAACCAGGTGGAAGAGAGCAGATTCGGTGAAGTCGTCAGCGACCACGGCAAAGGCATGGCTGCCACCTATTATAACAACACCCGCTTTGAAGGGTCACCAGCAGCCACAGCTGTTCTAGCGGAACCCATTAACCTGAGCAATGGCGGTAACACCGTCTTCACTGCAGGAGTGCAACTCGAAAATTTCTCCGCACGTTATGAGGGTGACTTCATCCCCACGAAAGACGAGGAGGTAAACTTCGTCTCCAAGTTTGACGACCGCGTGAGACTGATTGTCAATGGTGACACCTTATTTAATATATGGAGAGGACGTGACCGCATACAGGCGGTTGAGAAAAAAATGCAGGTGAAGGCTGGCCAGCGCTATCACCTCTGCTTAGAATATGTGCAGGAGCATGACATGGCTGCCCTCTACTTCGACATTCTCCACAACCATATTCCTTCTATCGACGAGATTGTCAAGAAAGCCGACGGATATGAGACCGTGGTCTTCGTGGGAGGCATCTCTCCACGACTTGAAGGTGAGGAGATGAAGGTGGATGCACCGGGATTCAAAGGTGGCGACCGCACAGACATCGAACTGCCTGAGACACAGCGACGCATCCTCGCAGCATTGCACCAAGCTGGCAAAAAGGTCATCTTTGTCAACTGCTCTGGAAGTGCCATCGGACTGGAACCTGAAACGACGACCACAGACGCCATCCTCCAAGCATGGTATCCTGGCGAGAATGGTGGACAGGCGGTGGCCGACGTGCTTTTCGGTGACTACAATCCAGAAGGGAAACTACCCATCACTTTCTATAAGAATGTCAACCAACTGCCCGACTTCTTAGACTACACGATGCAAAACCGCACCTACCGATACATGCATGAGCGTCCACTCTTCCCCTTCGGACATGGTCTCTCCTACACCACATTCAGTTTCTCAAAACCCACCTATAAAAATGGGAAGGTGAATGTAAAGGTAACAAATACAGGGAAGAGAGAGGGCACAGAAACCGTTCAAGTATACCTTCAACCAACTAATGACAAGGGTGGACTGGTCAAGACTTTACGCGGCTTCGTGAAAGTAAAACTTCAACCTAATGAGACCAAAACTGTGGAGATTGATATGCCCAGCGAACGATTTGAGACTTGGGATGAGGTGACTCACACGATGAGAGTGTTGCCCGGCAAGTATCTTCTCATGGTGGGGAACTCCAGTGACGACAGCGCTCTGAAGGTGATTCGAGTCAAAAGATAACGAGTAGCCATACCAAGAACAGCAATTCGCCAACGCCGAAAAAACTTCTCTCAAAACTTGTGAATTTTGGAAAAATGTCGTACTTTTGCAGCATGATGGAATTAGAAAGACATATAGAAATACTTCTGTTAAGCAATGATTGTGTGATAGTGCCTGGTTTGGGTGGATTGATGGCACACCATCTCAATGCCCGCTACGATGAAAGCGACGGCATGTTCCTGCCCCCACAACGGACACTCGGATTCAACTCACAGCTCGATATGAGCGACTCGCTCCTGGCTCAGTCGTACGTCGATGCGTATGATATCAGTTACCCTGAGGCCGTCTCCCGGATAGAAAGCGAAGTGAACCGTATCAAGCAGGAGATTGAAGCGAAAGGCAGCTACCTGCTTCATGACCTGGGTCGTCTCTTCGTCAATGGCGAGGGCCGCTATGAGTTTGAGCCCTGTCAGGCAGGCCTCCTCACCCCAAAGCTCTATGCACTGAGTGCCTTTGAGATGTTTCCTTTGCGTAAACGGGATAACAAAGCCACCGCACTGCCATCCCTAAGGATGCAGACCAAGGAAATCGACTCAGAACGCATCGCACAGTCCTTACTACACTCAGAGAAACCAAGTCTTGCAACGATTATGTCACAAATAGACAACATACCCCCACAAGAAGAGAAGACCATCAGCATCCGGGTCAGTTTGCTGCGCAACCTCGCTGTCACAGCAGTGGCTGCTATCGCGTTGGTGCTCTTTGCACGTCCTGTAGACCCCAACCAGACTGCCGCCACAGAAAACCAACCCGCGGAGGCCAGCCTGCTCAAGACTGTTATGCCCCATGCACAAGCTTCATCCATGCCAGAACTGACCAGCATCGTGGCCGACCTGGAGGAAGTGGTCAGCTCTATTGAGAAAGCCCAGGAAGTGGGTGTCACACCCGCTGTGGGTGATTACACCATCGTGCTCGGTTATAGCATGCCTCTCGACAACGCCAAGGCGTTTCTGCAGACCCTGCACGAGAATGGCGCTAGAAAGGCCGTCTTGATGGAATACAAGTCGGAGAATGTCATCGTCTATGGCAGCTATGCTACCAGCGATGAGGCTTATCAAGAGTTACAGACTCTGCTTGCCAACAAAAATGCCGCAAGTGGCTGGATTATGCAAATGAAATAACCATGAAAAGAGTGCGTTGCCCCAAATGTGATGAGATGATCACATTTGACGAGACAAGATATTCTTCTGGACAATCATTAATTTTCGTATGCCCGAACTGCAATAAGCAGTTCGGCATTCGTATAGGCGTATCCAAACTCAGAAACATACGTCGGGAGGAGAATCCTGACGAGAATGCCAATGAGCATGGATATGGTTCTATTGTCGTCATAGAGAATGTTTTTCACTACAAGCAGGTGATTCCCCTGAAGATGGGCGACAACACCATCGGCCGCTACATGAAAGGGAGTAAGACCAATACGCCTATTGAGACAAACGACCCAAGCATCGACATGCTGCACTGCATCCTTAATGTGTCGAAGGATAAAAACGGAAGAGTAAAATACGTGTTGAGAGACGGCCCGAGCAACACGGGAACTTTCGTTGACAATGTCATCCTGGGCGACCATGAGCGTCGAGTACTGGAAGATGGCAGCCTCTTCACCATCGGCGCCACCTCAATCATTCTAAAAACAGGAGAACAGGCTTAGCTGTTTGCTTTTCGCTGTTCGCTATTTGCTCTTCGCTCTTCGCTATTTGCTCTTCGCTTTTAGCTTTTAGCTATTTGCTTTTCGTCCTAGAAGTAGTATTGTCTGAACTCGCTCTTCGGTTTTAGCTGTTCGCTGTTCGCTATTTGCTCTTCGTCCTAGAAATAGTATTGTCTGAACTCCTCTACTCCTCAACTCCTGAACTCCAAAAAAACTCCTCAACTCCTCAAAAAACCTCCTACAAAATTCATTTCAGCCTCAGCCGTGGTATTTTATAGGACTGACCTTCCGTAGGAGAATCGTTGCCGTCGTTCATCACTACGAGATAGACCTGCATCTCTGTACCCAGGAAGATACGTGCGATGTCATCAAGAGTCATCCCCTTGGAAACTGTGATGACGGTGTCCACCCCCACTATTTCGTATGCCCCGTAAGGTATCTTGGCGTTCAACTCATCAAACTGTGCCTGAGCATCGGCAGCAGCCTTCGCTTGACTGTCGGAGTCGGCTGTGGCTGTTGCTACTACAGTGGAGTCAGCAGCAAGGCTGGAGGAGTTGGCGAGATCTTCTGTACCCTTATTGGTGGGATGGAAAAACAGGAAGCCAAGACCAGCTATCAGACAGGCTGCTACAGCAACGATCCACCACTTTTTGGTAGAGGAGCCCGTTGCCTCCTCAATCACGGAGGGCTCTTCAGTCATTGTTGGTTCTCCTGCCAATGCCTGTTTCGGTTCTTCCTTTGAAGTCCCATCTCCCGCAGGTGTCTCACCATCAACAGAAGGCTTTTCATCCTTTGCAGGCACCGTATCTTCGTTAGTTACGTCTTTTTCTGCAACAGGTTGATTTTCTGAGCGATTCCTATCTTCGTTAGACTGATTATTGAATGCATTCGTGCTCGTTTGAGCAGTGGCAGAATGGTTGTCGGCAAGTTTTTCCATCACAGCCGATGTCACAAAACAGACATCCTGTTCCGTTTCCTCCATTTTATCAACCGCTGCGAAATCCTCACACTCCTCCTCAACGATGTCGTCAAATGTCACCCCATCGTTGAGCATCACTGCCTCAAAATGAGAGAAAGGCTTGTTTACGGCATCACGCATGGTGATGTCGGGAGAGAAAGAGAGTTTGGTCTTCGCCCTAGTCAGTTTGAATGTACCTAACCCTTTGATTTTTACCGACTTGTCTTTCTCCAAACCATACATTAAGACTTGAAAGAAAGTACCGATGAATTTCTCTGCCTCCTCTTTAGGCATATTGGAGAGGAGTCGGGACAGTTCTGAAACCATGACCTTGCTCATTTCACGTCCTCCTTATCTGTCATTTGACTTTGAATGGCTGGTTCGGGCACGAAATGCAGTGTCACCTGAGGAGGCAGGAGCTTCTTTTGATGGGTAGTGGTATTGACCAGCACCCTCTCTTTGTGTTTTCTCACTTCAAACGTCCCCACTTGTGGTATTTGCACATCATGTCCATCCTCGAAGCATTTGCCCATGGCTTTGACCAAGATGCTGGCTGCCTCCTGGGTGTCCTTTTGGCTGAGCCCTGTCTTTTTTGACAGTTCTGTTATGAAATCCTTATTGTTCATCGTTTCTTTTCATTGTTTTGCAACATGACAATAGCATCGTTTGTTCACTGTTGTATGATCTGAGTATTGTCTGAACTCCTCTACTTCTGAACTTCTGAACTCCTAAAGAGTACTGTCTAAACTCCTTCAAGAAACAATTTCTCCATAGAGATCAAACTCGTCGGCGTTGGTGATTCGTACATTGTAAAAACTGCCGGTGCGGAGACGTCGGGTTGCAGGAATCAAGACTTCTGGGTCCACTTCTGGCGAACTGTACTGAGAGCGTGCCACATAATAGTCGCCCTCTTTTCTGTCTACCACGACCAATAGTTCGCGATCGATCATCTCTTCGCACATCTCCGCACTGATCTCCTGTTGTAGAGCCATCAGTCGGTCGAGCCTTGACTGTTTGACCTCCTCAGGCACATCATCTTCGTAATGTACAGCGCTGTAGGTCTGTTCCTCCTCCGAGTAGGCAAAGGCACCCATCCGCTCGAAGCGTGCCCATTTCACAAACTCCATCAGTTCGTTGAAATCCTCCTCGGTCTCTCCGGGGAAGCCAACCATCAAGGTGGTGCGGAGTGCGATGCCAGGCACCCTTTCCCGCAGGTCGCTGACAAGTTGGTAAGTCTCGGCCTTGGTGATGCTGCGGCGCATACGGGTCAGCATATGGTCAGAGATATGTTGAAGTGCGATGTCGAGATATTTGCACACATTGTCATGTTTGCGCATCACATCAAGCAGCTCCATGGGGAAATGGGTAGGATAGGCATAGTGCAACCTGATCCATTTCACTCCTTCAATGGCTGCCATTTGGTCCACCAGCTCGGCGATGTGCTGACGGCCATCAATGTCTATACCATAATATGTCAGCTCTTGTGCGATGACCTGAAACTCCTTGACACCTTCTTTGACCAATTCTCTCACCTCGTCGAGGATCTCGCCGATGGGTCGGCTGACATGCCGCCCCGTGATGATGGGGATGGCACAATAGGCACAATGGCGGTCGCATCCCTCGCTCACTTTCAGATACGCATAGTGGCGCGGTGTGGTGAGGTGGCGACGGCCATCGCAGGTGAGGATATTGGAGGCGGACAAGTCCTTGACCACCTGTCGGTAGTCGAACTTCCCGTAATATTTGTCAACCTCTGGGATGGACTCCTCCAGTTCGTCTTTGTATCGCTGAGAGAGGCATCCCATGACAAACAATTTGCCGATGTGGCCTTTTTTCTTGGCCTCTGCCAACTGGAGAATCATGTTGATACTCTCCTCCTTGGCGTCGCCGATAAAACCACAGGTGTTGACAACGACTACCTCCCCCTGAGGTTTTTTGCTGTCGTGAACACAGTGGTAGCCGTTGTTCTCAAATTGTTTCATCAAGATTTCGCTGTCGACCAAGTTTTTCGAACAGCCCATCGTGATAATGTCTACTTGATTTTTCTTCATAAACGTCAGTCGCCAAAGAGAGAGTCCACAAACTGACGCTTGTTAAACAGTTGAAGGTCTTCCATTCCTTCTCCCAAACCGATATATTTCACAGGCACTTTGAGTTGGTCGCTGATGCCGATGACTACACCACCCTTGGCTGTACCATCGAGTTTGGTGATGGCCATACTGGTGATTTGTGTCACAGCCGAGAACTGTTTGGCCTGTTCGAATGCGTTTTGGCCTGTACTGCCGTCCAGCACGAGCATCACCTCATCGGGAGCCTCGGGTAACACCTTCTTCATCACATCCTTGATTTTCTTCAACTCGTTCATCAGTCCCACCTTGTTGTGCAGACGGCCTGCCGTGTCGATGATCACCACATCGGCCTGGTTGGCTTTGGCCGAACTAAGGGTATCAAAAGCGACAGAGGCGGGGTCGGCACCCATTTGCTGTTTGATGACAGGCACCCCGACACGCTCTCCCCAGATACATAGTTGTTCTACGGCAGCGGCACGGAAGGTGTCAGCGGCTCCAAGATAGACCTTCTTGCCGGCATTCTTAAACTGATAGGCCAGTTTTCCGATGGTAGTGGTCTTGCCCACCCCGTTGACACCTACTATAAGGATGACGTAGGGGCGATGGTCGGAGGGAAGGTCCCAATTGTCGTTGTCGTCAGAGTTGTTCTCTGCCAACAGGGCTGCGATTTCATCTCTGAGGATGTGATTGAGTTCTGAGGTTGAGACATATTTGTCGCGGGCCACACGCTCTTCTATCCGTCCGATGATCTTGAGGGTGGTGTCTACACCCACGTCAGAAGTGATGAGCACCTCTTCCAAGTCATCGAGCACATCATCGTCCACTTTCGACTTACCAGCGATGGCTTTTGTGATTTTGCCGAAAATGCTCTGTTTTGACTGTTCCAGACCCTTGTCGAGAGTCTCTTTTTTCTTTTTGTTGAAAAAACCGAATAATCCCATATTACTCTACTTTATATCCCTTTGATTGATTTCAATATTTCTCTTATTGTCGTATCTGTCAACAGTGGACCGTTTGTTTACTCAAAACGGCCATTGTGTTGATATCATGCATACAACATCAGCTTTAATCTGCAAAATTACATTAAATCTTTGAGACTAAAGAAAAAAAGAAGTGTAATATTACATTTGAGATACTTCTTCTAGGCGAAACACGAAATGCGAACACTGAAATGAAAATTGTTTTATTTATTTCCTACTTAGCTGTTTTTTTATTAACTTTGCATTTCACAAAAGGGTGATCATCAAATTTATTTCATCATGGACATCAAAAACGCAAAATTTCTGACCAGCAGTGCCAATATCGAGCAATGCCCCAAAGACAATCTACCAGAATATGCCTTCATCGGCCGTTCCAACGTGGGCAAGTCAAGCCTGATCAACATGCTGTGCAACCACAAAGGGTTGGCCAAGACCTCATCGACCCCAGGCAAGACCCTGCTCATCAACCACTTCATGATTGACAACAGTTGGTATTTGGTTGACCTGCCGGGCTATGGTTTTGCTAAGCGTTCAAAATCCATGCAGCAGAAGATAGAGAACATGATCACCTCCTACATCATGCAGCGTGACCAGTTGGTCAACCTCTTCTTGCTGATAGACATCCGCCATGACCCTCAGAAGATCGACCTGGAATTCATCGACTGGTTAGGCAACAGTGGTGTCCCCTTCAGCATCATTTTCACCAAAGCCGACAAGTTATCGGCCTTGAAAGCCGGAGAACATGTCAAGAAATACATGGAACAGCTCAAGGAGACCTGGGAGGAATTGCCCCCCTATTTTGTTACCAGCAGTGAGAAAAGGACAGGACGTGAGAACGTGCTCAACTACATCGGCGATATCAATAAGAGCCTGAAAGAGACGGATTCTTCCTCTTCTGAATTATAAAGACAGCTACATGACACCCTATCTTGACGTACAAAACCTCACCAAGTCGTTTGGCGCCCTGCTGCTCTTCAGAGAGATTTCCTTCTCTATAGGCGAGGGGCAGCGCATCGGTCTTGTTGCCCGTAACGGTACGGGCAAGTCTACCCTGCTCTCCATTCTTGCAGGCAAAGAAGGTTATGACAGCGGTGAGATCATCTTCAAACGTGACCTCAAGACAGGATTCCTGGAACAGAAACCTTCCTTCGACCCAGAGGAAAGTGTACTCGACGCTTGTTTCAACCATCAAGGAGAAGCCGAGAAGGTGCTTCGTGCCAAACAGGTGCTCACGCAGTTGAAGATACGTGACCTCAACCAGAAAATGGGTGAGCTGAGCGGTGGTCAGCAGAAAAGAGTAGCCTTGGCCAACGTCTTGCTCACCGAGCCAGACCTCCTGATTCTCGACGAACCCACCAACCACCTTGACCTCGAGATGATAGAATGGTTGGAGGGCTACCTCTCACGCGGCAACAAGACGCTGCTCATGGTGACCCACGACCGTTTCTTCCTCGACCATGTGTGCAATCTCATCCTCGAACTCGACGACCAGCGTATCTACGTCTATCGGGGCAATTACGCCTACTACTTGGAAAAGCGCGAGCACCGTATCGAAGTGGCCCGCGCCGAGGTAGCACGTGCCGTCAACCTCTACCGTCGCGAACTGGAATGGATGCGCCGTATGCCCCAGGCACGTGGACACAAGGCGCGTTACCGTGAGGAGGCTTTCTATGAGTTGGAACAGCGTGCCAAGCACCGTATCGAGGAGCGCCAGATACGCCTGAAGTCAAGAAATGTCTATATCGGCAGTAAGATTTTCGAATGCCAGTATGTGTCGAAAGCATGGGATGACTGCGTGATACTCAAGGACTTCTACTACAATTTCGCCCGTTTTGAGAAAATGGGTATCGTGGGCAACAACGGCACTGGCAAGTCTACTTTCATCAAGCTGCTCTTAGGTATGCTCCCACCCGACTCCGGCAAATTTGATATCGGAGAAACGGTGCGGTTTGGCTATTTCTCACAGGAGGGTTTGCAATTCAACCAAGAGCAGAAAGTGATTGATGTGGTAAGAGACATCGCCGACTATATCGACCTGGGTGGAGGCAGACATTTCACCGCCTCACAATTCCTACAGTATTTTCTTTTTACACCAGAACAGCAATACAACTACGTCTACAAACTCAGTGGTGGTGAACTGCGTAAACTGTATCTCTGCACGGTGCTGATGAGGAACCCCAATTTCTTGGTGCTGGACGAGCCAACCAACGACCTCGACATCCAGACACTGCAGATTTTGGAGGAATATCTCGCAGATTTCCCTGGCTGTGTCATTGTCGTGAGTCATGACCGCTATTTCATGGACAAAGTGGTGGACCACCTCTTAGTGTTTCAGGGCAACGGCAAGATAGACGACTTCCCCGGCAACTATACCCAGTACCGTGAATGGTGCAGCCTGAAATCCAAAGACGAGCAACCAGACAGCACCAAAAGTGAGAAACGGGAGAGAAACACCAACCGCAATGAGGGCAAGCGTAAAATGACCTATAAGGAAAAAACTGAGTTTGCCCAGTTGGAGAAAGAGATAGCAGCCCTGGAGGAAGAGCAGCAGCAGATTGAAGAAGCCTTATGCGGTGGTAACACCTCCATCGACGAGATCACCCGTATGAGCAAACGCCTGCCCGAACTCAAGGATGAGTTGGACGAAAAAAGCATGAGATGGCTTGAACTCAGTGAAATTGAAGGATAATCAGTTTTTCACTTAAACTTAGGAGGTCGGGCCTCCGAGCCCGACAAAAATATTCTCTTGAGAGAATTTGCGGGCTCGGAGGCCCGCTCTCCTAAACTTTGATCAATGCAGCGTGTAGAATCCTTACATTTCGAATCAAACAATCAAACAACTCGTTAACTTGTTTACTCGTCACCTTGTCAACTCATCAACTCGTCAACAAAAAACTGGCCCCCTCTAGGAGAGGAGGCCAGATTAATAAATGGAGATTGCTTGGGATTATTACTTCTTGAAATAGCGGTTGTAAAGTCCCTGGAAGCCGGCGCAGTGGCGGGCCTCATCCTTAGCCATCTCATGTACAGTGTCGTGTGTGGCATCCATGTTGGCCTTCTTGGCGTTGCGTGCGATGCGGAACTTGTCCTCACATGCTCCACGCTCAGCAGCGATACGTGCCTCGAGGTTGCTCTTAGTGTCTTTGAGCACATCGCCTAACAGTTCGGCGAACTTAGAAGCATGCTCTGCCTCCTCAAAAGCATAGCGCTTGAAAGCCTCGGCGATCTCGGGATATCCCTCACGGTCAGCCTGACGGCTCATGGCCAGATACATGCCCACTTCACCGCACTCACCGTTGAAATGATTCTCCAGATCCTTGATCATCTCCTCGTCGGCACCCTCTTTACGTGCTGCGCCCAACTCATGGACAGTAGCAAAAGGCTGTTCCTCACCCTCAATGATTTCATTGAACTTTGAGGCAGGAGCCTTACAGATAGGACATCTCTCGGGAGCCTCAGTTCCCTCATGAATGTAACCACAAACGGTACAAATAAATTTTTTCTTCATAATAATAATTGGTATAGTGTGAATAAAAAAGTGTTGCGGCAAATATAGGAGAAAAAAATGATATGTACAACAAATTGCTGAGAAAAATCAATACTTTTTTTATTTTCTTAATCGCGCATTCGATGACACCACCCATTTGATTTTTTTGCCTTGTGGTATCACCGGGTATGACCAGTCACCGTGAAGCACTCTTAACTTGGTTTTCTTGCCCATCGGAGCCTCGTCCACCGCTTTTTGCAAGTCCATATAGTTGCCCTGCCCATTGTCAGCCACGATATAGTCATAGTGTCTCACATATTTCTTCAGGGCTGGCACTTGTTTGGCAATCTCATCCACCAAAAGCCCGGCCACCACATGCGCACCGTAAATGCTATAATGGGTGTTGTCTTCACGTCCTTTGGGCAGAGAGGGTGTCTCTCCCGGACGGAACCACATGTGCAGCCGCTTCGACTTCTCAGGACCGAGCGACTGCTCCAACTGATGTGTCACGCGGTTGGCGTCGACAAAGGCCGTGTGTGTGGCCTCTGCTACGTTGCGCGGTGAGAGGAGATAGGCGCCATGCGTGTCTACCAACACGTCGCCCTCTTCCATTTTCTCTCCAGAGAACACCTTGTCACGCAGTTTCTCATCATCGTCGTTTTCAGGCGCGTTTTTCATGAAGTTGCGTCTCACCACACTGTTGAAGAGCACGGGGATGCCCCCCTTCTGTCGGGTCTCATTGACAAATTTTGTCAGATTGGCATCGAATGTGGTCCCTGGGTCAGTATGGCGGTCTTCCTTCGGTTTCTCATCATTATGACCGAACTGGATGAACACATAGTCTCCTGGCTGTATTTTGTCTAGCACCACCTGCCAGCGACCCTCATCGATAAAACTTTTCGACGAGCGACCATTGACGGCATGGTTGTCCACCACGATATCGTCGGTGAAGAAGCCCTGAAGCACCATGCCCCACCCTCGTTCCTGTTTGTCGCCATCATACGGTTTGTTGGCCATCGTGGAGTCTCCGATCATGAAGATAGTGATAGGACGGCGAGATGCGCCCAACAGGATGACACATAGTGTGAGCAATGCCCACGAATAGACAATCTTTTTCATGTTTATCCTATTCTACTTTTCCTCCAACCATTCCTATCAACTCACTGATATCTACCAGTTTCTGTTCGCCAGTAGTCATGTTTTTGAGGGTCACTTTCTGCTCTGTCATCTCATTCTCGCCCGCTAAAGCCACATAGGAGATTGACTTGGCGTTGGCATAGGCCATTTGCTTCTTCATCTTCGCCTTGTCAGGGAAGATCTCGCAGCGGATGCCAGCCTGCCGGCACTGAGCGACAAGCGGCATGCAATAGGCTGTCTCTTTCTCTCCGAAATTGATAAAGAGCAGTTGTGTGCCATGAACAGCCTCCTTGGGATAGAGGTCGAGCGCATTAAGCACGTCGAAGATGCGGTCGGCACCGAATGAGATGCCCACCCCACTGAGTCCTGGCATGCCGAAGATGCCCGTCAGGTTGTCGTAACGTCCGCCACCTGTGATGCTTCCCATCGGCGTGTCGAGCGCCTTCACTTCGAAGATGGCACCAGTATAGTAATTCAGTCCCCGTGCCAATGTCAGGTCAAGTTGTATCTCGTTGTTGAGTCCACATTGCTGCAGTGTGTCGAGGATATAGCGCGTCTCCTCCACCCCTTTCAGGCCCGTCTCTGATGATGCCAGCACCTCAGACACCACCCTCAGTTTCTCCTCATTGGAGCCAGAGAGCGTGATGATGGGCTGGAGTTTTTCTATTGCCTCGGCTGATATGCCATTGGCAGCCAACTCTTTGTTGACATTCTCAAGTCCTATCTTGTCGAGTTTGTCAATAGCCACCGTGATGTCGACGATCTTGTCTGCCTCGCCGATGACCTCAGCCAGACCCGTCAGAATTTTTCGGTTGTTGATTTTGATCTGCACCCTCACCCCAAAACGAGTGAAGACGGTGTCGACAATCTGCATAAGCTCCACCTCGTTGAGCAGTGAGTCGCTCCCCACGATATCGGCATCACACTGGTAGAACTCACGATAACGGCCTCTCTGTGGGCGGTCAGCCCTCCACACCGGCTGTATCTGATAGCGTTTGAACGGCATCTGCAACTCGTCTCTGTGCATGACTACATAACGCGCGAAGGGCACGGTGAGGTCATAGCGCAGACCTTTCTCGCAGATGCGTGCTGCCAGTCGCAGCGGGTTTTGTGCGTTGACTTCCTCAGGTGCCACCTTGCTCATGAAGTCGCCTGAGTTGAGGATTTTGAAGAGCAGTTTGTCCCCTTCCTCACCATACTTCCCCATGAGCGTCTGTAGGGTCTCCATCGCCGGTGTTTCAATTTGCTGGAAGCCATATAGCGCATAGACGTCGCGTATGGTGTCGAAGATATAATTACGCTTGGCCATCTCAACGGGTGAGAAGTCGCGTGTGCCTTTGGGTATACTTGGTTTCTGTGCCATTTTTGTGGTTGGTTATTTTCTCACAATGGTCTGCTCGCGGTCTGGACCGATGGAAATGATGCAGATGGGCGTCTCCAGTTGTGTTTCGAGGAATTGGATATAGTCAGCAAAAGCTTTGGGGAACTGCTCCTCGCTGGTGAAGTGTGTCATGTCGGTCTTCCATCCCGGCAGTTCCACATAGACGGGCTCGATGTCATGTTCGATATTATACGGGAAGTCTTTGATTTCCTTACCCTTGTACTTATAGGCCACACATGCTTTGATGGTGTCGAAGGCGTCGAGCACATCGCTCTTCATCATGATCAGCCGCGTGACGCCATTGACCATAATCGAGTATCTCAGAGCCACGAGGTCGATCCATCCACATCGTCTTTCACGTCCAGTGACAGCGCCATACTCATGTCCGAGGCGACGTATCTCAGCCCCTGTCTCGTCGAACAGTTCTGTTGGGAATGGTCCTGCTCCCACTCTTGTGCAGTAAGCTTTCATGATGCCATAGACCTCGCCTATTTTGTTAGGTCCGATGCCCAGTCCTGTGCAGGCACCCGCGCAGATCGTGTTGGAGGAGGTGACGAAAGGATAGCTGCCGAAATCGACATCGAGCATAGTGCCCTGTGCTCCCTCGCAGAGGATGGACTTACCCTCTTTCAGCAGACCATTGATCTCGTGCTCGCTGTCTACGATGGGGAACTGCCTGAGATATTCAACGCCTTTGAGCCACTTCTTCTCCACTTCAGAGATATCATAGTCGGTGTAGCCTAACGACTGCAGCATCTGCTCATGGCGTGCCTTGTGTGCGGCATATTTCTCCTCGAACCCCTCGAAGATGTCGCCTACTCTCAGACCATTGCGTGACACCTTGTCGGTGTACGTCGGACCGATACCTTTTCCGGTAGTGCCCACCTTGCTCTTTCCTTTAGCGGCCTCAAGAGCTGCGTCGAGCAGACGGTGTGTGGGCATGATGAGATGTGCCTTGCGTGAGATGTGGAGCCGTGAGCGCAGTTCATGCCCGCTTTTCTCCAGATCCATGGCCTCATCCATGAACAAGTCGGGTGCCAGGACGACGCCATTTCCGATGATATTGACTTTCCCTCCCTGGAAGATGCCGGAAGGTATGCTTCTTAGCACATATTTTTGTCCCTCAAACTCCAGGGTATGCCCTGCGTTGGGTCCGCCTTGAAACCTTGCGATGATATCATAGTGAGGTGTGAGCACATCCACTACTTTTCCTTTTCCTTCGTCGCCCCACTGTAGTCCGAGCAGGACATCCGCTTTACCTGTTTTCATTTTTTTATATCTGTTTTTTTAGTACTTTTCACTTTTTTATTCTTCATGCGTGCCATTCTGGTCTGGCAAGAGCTGCAAATGCCATAAATATAAAGTGCGAAACCATCTTTGTGAAATCTTTTCAGCTTCACGTCATCGACCAGATGCCCCACATGGGTGGCATTCACCTCTTTCACCTTGCCGCAAACAGTGCAGATCTGGTGACAGTGGTTGTCGTTATGGAAACTGGCCTCATATTTGGTGCCTTGCTGAAAGGTGTGCTTCACCACCAGCCTGAGTTGGATGAAAAGATGGATGGCATTATAGAGTGTGGCACGACTGACCCTGAAATTGTTTTTCTCCATCTGTTCTCCCAGTTCTTCCAGGGTAAAATGGCCATTCATATTATAGATGGCCTCAAGGATGGCAAAACGTTCAGGGGTTTTCCGGCGCTTGTTTTCCTCAAGATATGAAGTGAGAGTACCCCTCACTTTTTGCATGATGCTTTCGTCCATACTGCCGTCGCACTTAAAAACCGGACAAAGTTACGAATAAACGAGGGAAAAGCCAAATTTATTTGAGCTTTTCCGAGTGAAAGTAACTTCGGCGAAGCCAAAGTGCCATTAAACGAGGGAAAAGCCAAATTTATTTGTGCTAAAAAATCAATCCCTTTTGTTTCACGGCGGCATTGACTATGCTGAGGAAGGTATCATCTACCTGGGAGAGCCGCTGGAGGCAGGTGTAGGCTGCGTGTCTCACGGGCAAAGCTTCCTCATCAAGGGCTGTGAGAGCCTGATCGATCAGTTCGTTGATACCTCGCACGTCGGGAGTCTGTCCGCTCATCAGCAGGCGGGAGAGGATAGCATATCCCGTGATCTGATGATATGTCTCTCCACTTGCTATCCATTTGAAGGCCCACTCGGGCGCCTCGTCGACATATTGCAAGAGGTTGAAAGCCAGCATCTCAGCAATCTCCTGCGAGTCGGTCTGCTCCATCCACAACTCTGCGAGGTCGCTTGTCATCTCCTCTGGTGGCATGAGCAGGGTGGCCAGTATTTTGCATTCGCGTATATTCTCTTTCCACAGTGCGATAGCCAGGTGCAGGTCCTTATCATATTCTGCTGCCATCTTCTTAAGGTCGATGAAAGAGACACCCCAGTTGAGATGATAGTCGAGGCCTTTCTCTCGCATGGAGTGCGAAGCCACCCCATTCATCAGTAGCCGGAAGGAACGTTTGATTTCTTTTACTTTTTCTTCAATATGTTCTAAGGAGCTCATTGTTTGGAGTTTATTTTTTAGGAGTTGAGGAGTACAGAATTAGCAATTGATCCGTCGTGACGCAAATGAATTTTTATTTATTCGGCCTGAAAGGCCAGCGAGAAATTAGCCCGGGGCAACGCCCTGGGTTTAGAGCGTGATGAGAAGGACTCGCCCTGTAAGGGCAAAAGCTTTAATGTTAGTTCTTTTGCCCTTACAGGGCGAACTGCATTTCTGCTGGTTGCATTTACCCAGGGCGTTGCCCTGGGCTAATAGCTGTTGGCCTTTCAGGCCGTCCTTGCAGATCTGTTTGACTTTCACCGTCCTTGCATATCTGTTTGACTTTCACCGTCCTTGCATATCTGTTTGACTTTCAGGCCGTCCTTGCAGATCTGTTTGACTTTCACCGTCCTTGCATATCTGTTTGACTTTTACTGTCCTTATATATCTGTTTGACCTTCGCCGTCCTTACAAATCTGTTTGACTTTCAGGTTAGAGGAAAGAGTATTCTTTGGAGTAGCGCATCATTTGCTCTGTGAAGGATTCGGAGTAGTCGAGCACGATGTCTGTGATTTCTCCCTCTGTGTTGACGACGGGTTTCATCCATGGATTGAGAAAACCCTTATACGGCGCCAAGTTGAGCCGCTGGTAACGGTCGAGAATCTCCTGATGTAACTGTTCGTCCACCTTGATAGCGTATGTCTCAACCAGCTCACGTGCAGCCTCATAGTCACCTTCGCTTTTGATGCGTTGTATT
Source organism: uncultured Prevotellaceae bacterium (assembly GCA_902780635.1). Lineage (GTDB taxonomy): Bacteria > Bacteroidota > Bacteroidia > Bacteroidales > Bacteroidaceae > Prevotella. The sequence goes on along the minus strand of CACZGH010000024.1, from coordinate 4,266 downwards.
TCAGCGAGCAAGGTGGCAAAGAGTGTGCGCAGGCGAGTGTAGTCGTTGACTTTCACGAATGTCTTGCCCTCCCGCCGGATGAGTTCCACTGCGCCGTTAGAGTGATGCAGTGCCCACCGTGCGATGAGCGCGCGGTTGCGCATGTGCGCCTCCTCTATCTGATGCCCCGGTCGGATACGTGTCAGTTGCGTGAGTAGTCCGTTGAGCATATAGGAGTAATACTGCGCCTGATAGGCATTCTCATCGGGAAGCAGTCCCAGTTGGATGAGTTTTTTGTCAGCGATGTAATAGAGCCCAAAGAGGTCAGCGCGTGCTTCCTCGATGGTGTTGCCATATGCTTTCAGAGCGTCGGGAGAAGTTGCTGGCAACAGTTGTCCGCTGCCATGTCCCAGACATTCATGGAGGTCGGTGTGGAGGTCGTCGCAGAGATCGCCATATTGTTCGATGAGAGCAAGTGTTGGCTTGTCGATGACAAACTCCTCTTTCATTCCGTTGCCATGAGCCGCTTTGTTGTAGGCGTCGGTAAGGTTGCCGATTGTGACACTCTTGCTTCCGTGCTCAGCCCTGATCCAGTCTGCGTTGGGCAGATTGATGCCGATCGCTGTCGACGGATACTCTTCACCGCCGAGCATGGCGGCACAGACCACATTAGCCACCACCCCTTTGACTATTGGCTTGCGGAATCTGGGATCCACTGGCGAGTGGTCTTCAAACCACTGTGCGTTGTCGCTGATTTTGCGTGTGCGTTGTGTGGCCACCTGGTCTTTGTATTGGACGATTCCCTCCCATGTGGCTTTTAGGCCGAGTGGGTCGCCATATACTTCTATAAAGCCATTGATAAAGTCGATGTCTCCGTCATGACAGTTGACCCATTCGATGGAATATTGATCGAAGATGCTCAAGTCTCCTGTCTGATAATACTGGATAAGGGTGGTGATGACACGAGCCTGCTGCTCATTCTCCGCCACATCCCTCGCTTTCTCCAGCCAATAGACGATTTGTGTGATGGCCTGAGAGTACATGCCGCCTTCACGCCATACCAACTCCTGAAGTCCATCAGCCGTTCTGACCAACTTGCTGTTCAGACCCCACGACGGTGGCTGTGGGTCGCTGGGATCCTTTTTCTGGGCATAATAGTCCTCTACCTCGCGCTGTGTGACGCCTTCATAGAAATTGCAGGCGGAAGTGAGCACGAGGTCTTCTCCATCAGCCTTGTTCACTCTTTTTGGCCACACTTGAGGGTCAAAGATGACGGGGAAGAGTTCATCCATCATTTCCGCTACCGTCTGCCCTGGAAGGAGAGGCAACAGAGCGCTGTCGATGTTGGATACAAGCGTGCTGAGATACTGGGATGAAAACTCAGGCATGATTTTATGGCATCCATAATGATGATAGATGCCGTTAGAAAACCACAGTCGTTTGAGATAAACGGTGAGTTGCTGGAATGCCGTGCTGTCATCACGTCCCACATACAAAGAATATACAATCTCCATCAGTTTCCTGATACGGAGATTGTATTTTCCCATCTGATCAAAAGTGATATCGCGACCGGAGAGTGTTGCCTTTGAAAGATAATAAACTAATTGTTTCTGCTGGACGCTAAGATTTTCAAATCCGTTCAGCTGATATCTTAAAATCTGCAAGTCAGCGAAACGCTCTCCGGCATAGCGGAAATCATGTACCATGTTACACTGCCATTTTGACCTTCTTGACCCTTTTGACCCCTTTTTTTGACTCTTTTTTCGTGTCTTTCAGGGATGGATGCTGGGCCAGATGCCGCTGCTTGTATTCCCTTGGCGTGATGCCATTGATTTTGTAGAACGATGCATAGAAAGACTGTCGGTTGGCAAAGCCCACCATATTGCTGATGTCTTCCATGTTGAGGTCTTGGTAACGTTTGTCAACGAGCAGTGTCATCGCCTCGTCAATTCTGAACTTATTGACGAAGGAAGTGTAGTTCTGATGGAACCGCACATTCACCACCGCGGAGATATAACGGGTGTTTGTGCCGAGGTCCTCTGAGAGTTTTTTTGCAGAGTAGTCCTTATCCTTATATTTTTTTTGTATAAGGATGATGTTTAGAATTTTCTCCTTCAATTCATCCATCAGTCTTGGACTCACTAGGCTACGATACGCCGCCTCTTTCTCTTTCTTTTCAGTAATGTTGTACTTAGCCATATCTATCCGATTTAAAGGTTAAAAATGAAACGGAATTTTCTTTTTGCAAATATAATAAAAAAAAATGATAAATGTTACATCTTTGTAACATTTTATATTTTTTTTACATTTGGCCTGAAAAATTTGTCCGAAAGGGAACTATTTTTTACTGAAAAGTACCAACTTAGAGTTGACATCTTCTTTTTCCACTTTGTAATCCTGTTTCAGAATGTCTATGACGACCATTTGTTGCATCGGTCTCTGGGCGTAAGATACAAGTATCCACTTCACCTTGCCATTGATAAACGTATTCCGAAGGCTGTCACGGAGGCTGGGAATGCGAGACACGACAAAATCCTGGAGACAGAAAAAGGGCACAGCGGGACGGGCATCAAGATAGAGGTAAATATTAGGGTCGACATTGTAAGCGACAAAGGAAGAATAGTCAACCCGTGGTGCCTGGCTGAGGAACAGGCCACATTGAGCCACGTCAGGGTTGTTCCAATGAAGCATTTTGCACATATAAAGCACTTTACTGCCACATCCTATGATAGTTGCGGCAACAAATATGGCTAGTACAGGTTTGAAGTCACGTTGACCCAGTTCCATCACGATGATGGCGTAGAGTGGAAAGACTGTCATCCCATAGTGTGCATATCCATTGCTATGGCAAAACCACAGCAGCGGGCACACCGATGCCGCCAGATAAAGAGACGAGCGTACCGTTATGGTTTTCATTCTCAGGATGCGAGTGACAGCAATCACCAGCAAGACGATGGCACAGAAATAACTCAGGACAAAATGGTGGACTCCAGCGTCAAAAATATCCTGTGTGGCGTTGACCGCATACTGGAACGGAAAGACCAAAGTGGCTTTCAACATATCTGACAGAGCGCCGTGAAACGAAAAAAAACTGACAAAAGGTATGGTAATGAGAAGGAATCCCAAGAAAAATGACATCAAATACTTCAAAAAAAATGCAAATTGTCTTTTTTTGACCATGACCACTAAGATGACAACGATTGCGGCACAGAGGCTGAGGGCGTTGGTGAGACGTGAGAAAAGACATAAAGCAAAAGTGACTCCTTCCACCGCCGCATCAATTGATGGATGGTTCACTTCAGCAGTCCGTTCAAATCTTACCAACCATCGTAGAATCAAATAAAATGATAAGGAAAGAAAGGGCAACAAGTACTCTTCTGTCAGATTACCACCCTCGTAGATATAAGACAAAGGCAGGAGCGAGGCGATGCACCATAACAGAGCTCCCCGAGGACGTAATGCCAGCCGAAGGGTTATGTAGGTGAAGAAAAGTGTCAGTGTGAGGAAAACAACCTGTATCAGGAAAACACCAGTACGGGTGCCTGTCATGGCATATCCCAGCGCATTGACCAGAAAGATATAAGGTCCTTTGAGGTCCCAGAGCGACTGATAAGGAATATCGCCCTGACTCCAATAACGGCCTATGATCTGAAACATAGCCGAATCAGGGCTGTCGCCGATGCCAGGATACAAGGGCGATGTGGTATATGAGAAGAATGTGACAAAGCCTACGGCCACCAACAAAAGTGATGGCCATAACCAGCGAGGGTCATGCTGGGGGGTTGATTGTTGTGCTTTGTCATTCATTTTGCAAAAGTAGGAAAAAAAATCGAAATCACATTAGCTCGTCACATCTTCAACACAGTCACCGCCGCAGAAATACACGCTCAACAGTGAACCGACAATCTCGCTGTATTGATACCCGAAGGAGGGGCAGCGCAGGCCCAGCTCCTTGTCAATGACAGAACCCACATATCGGGAAAATAGTTCTCTTACGTGAAATATTCCACCGAAAGGGGTAAGTTTTTCAGATTTAATGCTTACCTTTACCATGTCATTGATGATTTTTGCTTGTCTTGAATTGCAGCACTAAGGTAAGTGAAAAATCTGACATGACAAAATCCTGAGCAACTTTTTGTTGCTCAGGAACTTATAAAAAATGTTTAACTAAAGTGCTGCGGAATTTAGGGAAATGAAAAAGGAGATGCAAGACGCAGAAGGTACAAATAATAGAATTATGAAATTAGTAGAAATAAAAATCAGACGTTTTAAGGAACTTGTTAAAGG
>CACZGH010000023.1 GCA_902780635.1 uncultured Prevotellaceae bacterium | reverse complement strand
GGTCGGTCGGATTACACGCTTGTATGGCTAAAAACAGACAGACATGTCTCAAATGGCGGCAAAATTAGACCTTTGAAAATTATCTGCGGATTTTAGGGATATGGACGAACTGACAGATGCTTTGAAAGAACAAATAGATCAAGTAGTATTAGGCGGACATAGCAAACGCATCAAGGCCTATTTCTTGAACGGTGTGAAAGTTGACATCGTAAATTATAGTTATGCTTGGATTGACGACCCCATTATTGAGGAAGGTCTTCGCCTTGCTTCGCCAAAGGACATTGCGGCGATGAAGGTAAATGCTGTTATCGGTAGAGGAACAAAGAAAGACTTTATCGACATTTTTTATCTTCTGAAATATTTTTCTTTCAGCGAGCTAATGCGACTCTATCTCCAAAAATATCCTGATGGTTCAGAGTACCGTGCTCTATTGAGCATGGCCTATTTCGGTGATGCCGATGATCAGCCAATGCCCTATATGTTCGAGGAAGTGAAATGGGAGTTCATCAAGCAACGCATCAAACTGGAAGTGGAGACTTACAACAAGACACTGAACGGACATTTTTAACTTTTTCTTCACTACTACTCGTCCACTTATATACTATATATTACGAAAAAAAAACAAAAGGCAAAAAGGACGAAAACAGGGTGTCCAATATCATGTGCTATTATTATCACGATTTTTCGAATTGTAGAATTCTTCTCACCAAAGTGACTGTTTTTCACAATTTTGAGTGAAACTACTAGATGCATGTGATAGCGTAGGAGGTCGTGCCTCCGATCGACTACTTGTTTACTATTTCATCCCCAGAAAGACAAAAAAAACGAAAAGAGCGAAAAAAAAGATCATTAATTAGTAAATTTGCAGTTCAAATTGTTGGCTGCAAGTGGATTCAACACCTGCATTCAAAAACGACACCACAAAGATGAGACCATACAACGACCTTTTCATCGACTTCGATGACACGCTCTACGACACCCATGGCAATGCCATCATCGCTCTGCAGGAGATGTTTTGCGTGAAACGACTCGAGCGTTTTTTTCCCGACCCCCAAGTTTTTTATGACGCCTACTGGAGCACCAACATCGACTTGTGGACGAAGTATGCACAAGGAGAAATCACTCGCGACGAACTGATTGTTGAGCGTTTCCGCCGGCCTCTGAGCATTGGCGAAGGCCTCAACCCAACCGAAGAGTACTGTTTGGAACTGAGTGACTGTTTTCTCGACTTCTGCTCCAACAAACCCGGTCTGGTGGAGGGTGCGCAAGAACTGATGGACTATCTTCGGGGAAAAGGCTACCACATGACCATGTGCAGCAATGGTTTTCATGAGATTCAGTATAAGAAACTGCGTGCTTGCGGACTGGAAGGATACTTCGACCATGTGATCCTGAGCGAGGATGCCGGCTATAACAAACCAGCGCCACAGTTTTTCGACTACGCTGTCCGGATGTCGGGGGCAGCCAAAGAGAAAACACTTATGATTGGCGACAATTACAATACCGACATTCTTGGGGCCAAGAATGCCGGTATCTCTACGGCTTTTTTCAACCGCTATCCAGAATATCCCGCCCCTGGACCGGTCAACTATGAGGTGACCTCTCTCTTGGAGCTCAGGGATATTTTATAAATTTATTCAAGTTTCGCATTTGCTCAACTTTCAAGTAGTTAAGTAGTTAAGAAGTTATCGCTTCGCTTAGTAGTTAAGCCATTACATCTGATGGCCAAAGGGAGACAGCCCACGATTCATTTGGCTTAACTCCTTAACTCCTTTAACTTCTTAACTTCTCTCAACTTGCGAAAGTTGAGTAAGTTTACAACCCTCTTGCCTTGAGCAGTGCTGTGGCGTCGGGCGACTTCATGCCAGTGAAATCAGTGAACATCTCCATGAGGTCGCGCGTGTTGCCACGGCTGAGGATTTTGTCGCGCAGCGCCTGTCCCACCTCGGGTTTCAATGGACCGCGGGCGGCGAAACAGTCAGCGATGTTGACGGCCAGCACCTCTGTCCACAGATAACTATAATAGCCTGCGGCGTAGCCACCACCCCACACATGATTGAAATAAGAGGTTGAATAGCGAGGCGGTATCTGACTGTCGAGCAGTCCGATGTCTCGCAATGCGCGAGCCTCGAAGTCGGCAGCCTCTTCCGCTGTGGGGATCTCCTCTTCTGAGAGGCAGTGCCAAGCCAGGTCAAGGCAAGTAGCAGCCAGATTCTCACCAAGGGCGTACGCCGACTGGAAATTGATCGACTGCAGCATCTTTTCTTTCAGGTTGGCGGGCATCGGCTGGCCAGTGACGGCATGCCGGGCGTAATGGTCGAAAATCTCGGGGATGGAGGCAAACGACTCATTGAACTGTGATGGCATCTCGACGAAATCACGTGCCACGGCAGTACCACTGAGCGTGTTGTATGTACAATTGGAAAGCATGCCGTGAAGCGCGTGTCCAAACTCATGGAACAGGGTAGTCACCTCGTCCCATGTGATGAGAGAAGGTTGTCCGTCAGGAGCTTTGGCATTGTTGCACACATTGAAGATGACCGGCAACTGCTGGCGCAGACCGCTCTGCTTGGCAAAGGCACTCATCCATGCCCCACCCCGTTTGGTGGGACGACGGAAATAGTCGCTGTAGAAAAGCGCCATCGAACGGCCATCCTTGTCAAAGACCTCAAACACCTTCATGTCGGGATGATAGACAGGGATGTCCTTACGCTCCTTGAAAGTGAGGCCATAGACGCGGTTGGCGGCATAGAACACGCCATTGCGCTGTACGCTGTCGATGTTGAAATAAGGTTTGACATCATCTTCAGAGAAACTATACGCCGCTTGCTTCATCTTGGCCGAGTAGTAGAAGCGGTCATACGGCTGCAGTTGGAAGTCTGGCCCCATCTCCTTGCGAGCGAACTCCTCAATCGCCTTGGTCTCTGCATCCGCTTTCGGCCGGTACTCATTGATTAGCTGACGCAGGAAAGCGTAGACATTGTCGGTGTTTTTGGCCATGGTCTTCTCCAGGGAGTAGGAGGCATAATTGGGATAGCCCATGATGCGTGCCTGCTCCGCCCGCAGTCGAGCGATCTCGACGACGATAGGATAAGTGTTGAACGACCGTGACCCGTCAGACCTATGAATCGATGCCTCATAAACCCGTTTGCGCAGCGCGCGGTTGGCCAGGCTGGTCAGGATGGGTTGCTGTGTTGTATTGATGATGACGATGCAATAGGGGGTCTTGCTGCCACGGTTCTCAGCATCTTTCTGACACTGGGCGATGTCTGCCTCACTGAGACCTGCCAGTTCCTCACGGCTGTTGACCCACACCACTGAATGGTTGGTGGCATTGGGCAGAAGGTCACCCCACTGTTGTTGCAGATCAGCAATACGAAGATTGATTTCCTTCATCCGCTCCATTTTGTCCTCTGGCAGCAAAGCGCCTTTACGGACAAACGACTTATAGATTTCCTCCAACAGTTTCTTGTCCTCTCCTTTCAGAGATTTGTACTGGTGATCATAAACATATTTCACCCGTTGGAAGAGTGTTTGGTTGAAGGATATCTCGTTTTCCAGTTCGGTGAGCAAAGGCATCACTTTCTTTTCCGTCTCGGCTATCTCAGGAGTTTTGTCAGCGCTGACAAGTGCGAAGAAGATATTCGTGACACGGTCGAGCAGCTCTTCGCTCTTTTCGTAGGCTAAGATTGTGTTCTCAAAAGTTGCCTTCCGCTTATTGGCAACAATCTGTCCGATGTTCTCCCGTGTCTGTTGGATGGCTGTCTGAATAGCCGGCAGATAGTCAGACGGTTGGATCTGGCTAAAATCGGGAGCGGAAAATGGAAGTGAACTTTTCTGGAGTAACGGGTTCTGCCGTGTGTCGCTCATCCCCACGCCGTCGGAGGTGATGGCTGCGGCCTGCATCACTGTGGATGCCAGACCGATGGTCAATAAAGTTTTCGTTAGATTCATTGATATGTAAGGTGTTGAGGAGTTGTCTTAAGTTCCTATATCTCACAATGAGGGATGGGCTGAAGTTTGAACAGATTTTTGACATGCTTGTCGTCGATCAATGCTTTGGCGTGAGGGTCATCGCACACGCCGGTGCGGATATATCGGTCGAGTACAGCGTATGTGAATCCGAGGTTGTCCTCATCGGTCTTACCACAGAGACCGTCAGACGGTGTTTTCTCCACCAGGTCGATTGGTAGTCCCAGTTCTTTACCCACGGCGATGACTTCCTGTACGGTGAGACCTCCTAAGGGTGCGAAGTCGCCGGCCCCGTCGCCGTAGCGTGTGGAATAGCCCACCCAGTCTTCTGAGAGGTTGCAGGTGTTGGCTACTCGCCCGTTCAACGACTGTGATACGGCATAGACTGTGGCCATGCGCAGGCGTGGTGGGAGGTTGATGATGGTCTGGTTGGACACTTCAGTGTCGAGTGTGGCTAACTGCTCCTTCACGGTGGCCATGAGCGTGTTGTAGGTGTCGCCGATATTAACATTGCAATAGCGGATGCCAAGATGGTGAATCAGCCGCATACTGTCGGAGATGTCTTTCTGCTCGCCATTGGGCATTGTCACGCCAATCACATGGTCTTTGCCTAATGCCTCAGCACACAAGGCAGCAACGACACTGCTGTCCTTGCCTCCTGAAATGCCCAGAACAGCGTTACAACCTGGCCCGTTTTGTGCGAACCAGTCTTTGATCCAATTCACGATTTTGTCTTTCGCCTCTTTGGCGTTGAAAGGTTTCTGCTGACAAGTTGTTTGTTTTTCCATAATATATTTTTTATAATGTTGTGTTCTTGATGAGTACAAGCGCCTTTAGTTTTTCATCGATTCTTCCCACTGTCTCATGGCCTCCTTCCAGTCGGTCTGCTGGCCACTCTCGATGGCCTCACGCTGGCGGGCGGCTTCGTCACGGGCTTTGTCACGCGCCCGCTTCTCTTTCATAGAAGCGATGGTGGCGTCGTCCAATATCTCAATAGCTCCACGGCGGAGTGCTGCTTGCAACTCCACTTCGCCAAAAGCCTTGCCCGGTTCATTGAAATCGGATATATTAAACTCATAGTCCACCCTGAGTTGATGACGAATGAGTTTCTGTTTAGCCCTGTTGCCGGCGTTCTTCAGGCGTAGCAGCTTTTCTATCTCATTGATTTCCTTCTGTGAAAATTTATTTCTGCCCATAAAGGTGTGTGTTCTATTACGTAATAAGAAACATTTTTGCAAAAGTAACAAAAAAAGAGAAATATTAGATGACAGAAAAGCTCAAAATGATAAAAAAGGTCAAAATTCTTGCAGGATGGCGAAAAAACGATTTCTTGGCTTCATTTTGAGACTCCTCACGAAAAGCGAAGGGCAAATATCCAACAGTCTAGCAACTTAAACTTGTGTAAGTTGAGGTTCTTATAAGAGAAAAGTGAATTTCTTTGTAGGAATGTCTTAAAATATCGTTTTTTTTATCTAAATTTGCTGACTAATAGCGAAGTGCTTCGCCTTGTCAAGAAATCAAGAACAAATGAAAGATAAGAAATACAATCATTCTTTCGCCCGAAAACTGACAAGATGGGTGATGCTGGTAATGTTTGTGATGATGAGCGGATTGGCTTATCTAGTTTACGTATTCACAAAAGAACTGGTGGTAGAAAACAATGCCGATGCCGTACATGTCAGCATGCAGGCATACGGTAAAAGCATCAGCAGTGTCATGTCGAATGTCAGCGTGGCCGTCAAGAACAACCTCTTTGATGTGGAGAAAAACGTCAACCAGCCACTTCAGCTTCAGGCGATCATGGAACGTATCGTCCGTCAGAACCCCCACATCCGCAGCTGTGGTATTAGCTTCATAGACAACTACTTCCCACAGCATGGTCGCGCGTTGTGCCCCTACGCCTGTCGCAAGGACAGTGTGACCGTGGAAGGTATGCTAATGAAAGCTCAGGGCAACACCTATCTGGATAGCGAATGGTTTCAAGAGGCCATCGCTGCCGACTCCGCATACTGGTCAAAACCCTTCTTCGACAGTGTTGACGGGAAGACCCCATTGGTGGCATACCTATACCCCATCCATGACTCCAAAGGTCGACTTGTGGCTATCCTTGGGGCCGACCTATCGCTCTTGTTCATGAGCGAGTTAATAAATGATCAGTATCATAGATTCGAGGGAGAAGGATGGGCCATTGAAATTGCAAGTAATGATGAGACCAACAGTTATGTATTGGCCAATGACGGCACCTATATCACCCACTACGACCAGAGGCGCATCCTTCGAGGTAACTTCTTCGTCCACATCAAGGACGCGGACAAACCTGGAGGCGCACAAGATGTCATTAACAAGATGAAGGAAGGTCAGACCAGCCACAATGAGATAGACAAGCTGGTGCGCGTGAACAGAGTCAAAAACTTTCTATTCTTCACACCTTTGGAGGGCACAGACTGGATCCTGGCGGTATCGATGAAAGAGATATCCCTCAGCGTCATTGGCATTATAACCAGTTCTATGATGGTGCTGCTGTTTGCGCTTGTGATGATGGTTACATTCCTCGTGTGCCGTATCGCCATCGTCCGCGCAGCGAATCCGCTAAAACAATTGGCGGCCACTGCCGACCAAGTGGCTGGAGGGCAATTTGACACCCCTTTGCCTGTCATCAACAGTCACGATGAGATTCATCTTTTGCGCGACTCTTTTGACAACATGCAACACTCGCTGAAAGCCTATATTGAAGAGCTCAAGGAAACCATGACAGCCAAAGCCTCCATAGAGAGTGAGCTGAAAATAGCCCACGACATACAGATGTCGATGCTTCCAAAGACCTATCCTGCGTTCCCCAACCGTCACGACATCGATATCTACGGACTGGTGATGCCGGCAAAGGCTGTTGGTGGAGACCTCTATGACTTCTTCATCCGCGACGAGAAACTCTTCTTCTGTATCGGTGACGTGTCAGGCAAAGGCGTTCCGGCCTCGCTGGTCATGGCTGTCACTCGCTCACTGTTCCGCAACATCGCATCATATACACAGGATTCTGGACATATCGTTTTGGCTCTCAACGAAGCCCTGAGCGTCAACAACGATACTGGTATGTTTGTCACGGTCTTCCTTGGGGTGCTCGACCTGGCTTCCGGCCATCTCACCTACACCAGTGCTGGTCACAATCCTCCATTGTTATTGACCGATGGTGAAGTCCATGTCGTCCCCTGCGATGCCAATCTTCCTGTCGGCGTGATGCCCGGGATGCAGTTTTCTGTGCAAAGTCTGCAGTTGAAGGCAGGTGACACCATCTTCCTTTACACCGACGGTCTCAATGAAGCCGAGGACGCTGAGCTTCGCCAGTTCGGCATGGACAAGATGCAACAAGTGGCTCTGGCGTCATCTACAGATCCTCAACCCCTCATTGAAGCCATGACCCATGCAGTACGTCAGTTTGTAGGTGATGCAGAGCAAAGTGACGACCTCACCATGCTCGCTGTCAAATACACTCAATCCTAAACTCTCAACAACTCAAACCATTCAAACTATGTTAATAGAACAAGGTTTCGGCGCATACATCCTATTAATAATGACCATATTGACAATAGTGGTCGCATCACTCATGATACCTTTATTTGGATTCTTGCATAAAAGGTGGAAAGGCTTGGCTTTGGGGTGTCTTATTCAGCCATTTGCAATTGCACTGTTCTTCCTGCTGACTATTCTTGCCTACAACTTGGTGTTGGGGCATGACATACGCAAACAAACGGAAGAAGCCATGGTCATTGTACAAAAAACAGATACCATAGGAAACAAAGAAATATGGTATCTAAAACCCAACGATGAGTGTTTTTACAAATTTAAAGATAAGGGAGAGGACGATTCGCGCAAAGGGAATTTGAGCGATTTAAGAAATCTTAAGTTCTTCGATGTTTTGCCTCTTGACAGCAATGGTGTGTGTGTGGATGACAAGATTTTTGTCCACTTTGACTTCCAAAAACATCAAGCCAAGGCCACCGAATTTGATGAACCTCTGAAAGTGGTCAGCGTCAATTGGGACAAAGTGACGGAATATTTCAACAACCAACGCAAAAAGCCTGCCGAGTAATGCTACGGCAGGCTTTTTGTTTCAGTTGAATCACATTTCGTTATTTTATAAACTTCTTGCCATTCTGGATAAAGACACCCTTGACAGGCTGAGTCACTCTGCGTCCTGAGAGGTCGAAGATGACATTGTCTTTCGTAGAAGCTGTCTTCACCTCCTGTACACCCAAGTAAGTGCTGACATCGACGAAGCTGATATTGTAGACATAATACCACTGTCCGTTCTGGAAGCAGATGCTTGCGTCCACTTTCTTGTCGCCCAATGGCTCACCGATGTTGGTGATGATAAATTGAGCCTTATTGTCCTCCGTCACTTCGTCTCCCATCTCAAGGATGATCGAACCACCGTCATCATGCTGACCTTCCATGTTGAAGATGGCGCCATCGTATACAGGTGAGAAGGTATTTTCGCCAAATTGTTCGTCCTCTGGTTCTTCAATCACTTTCATACTGTTGCCCGTGATAAATTCACCTAAGTCATCGACTTTCATCACTTGTACGAGGTCGTTCATATCCACCTCGGCGGTGGTGGTGCCAGAATCAGGCACAGGCAACTGTATCGTGGCGGAGCCAAGGGTTCGGTCGGGATCGGACACCTGCGCCTCATTAAGGCATAGTTCGATATCGCGGAAGTAGTAATTGTTGTACTCTTTCAGTTTATACAGGTTGAATGCGATGGTCCAACCACCTGCCTGATTGCTGTCGATGGTGCCTTCATACTCTATTTTCTGCCATTCTTCTGTCAAATCATAGCTGCCAACCATCTGATACCAAAGATAATCGCCGGCTGTTCTATGTATCTGAGAATCGATACTGGCAGGTTTGTCAGCACGAGCCCACATCACAAACTTGAATTGATCACCCACGTGGAATACATGTTTGGTAGTTACAAAGAACTGTGCGAGCCAGTCATCACCTGCCACATCCGTTTGATTTCCTTCGGCATCTGTTCTTACGTAGATGGGTCTTGTGGGTTCACCATTGTCATCCAAATCCCAGCGTGTCACATCTTCTGAAGTCACGTTCAGCGCCCGTTTGCCATCTTTGTCAACAACGATACGTGCCGGCAGGTCTTGACCATTCGCCGCATCACGTCCTAAGAAATTCTGCACATCGTCCGTCTCCAGATTGCCATTATTAACGAAGTCAAACCACCCTGTGATTGCACCTGGGTCAGCCTGGTCTTTAACCTCCAGTTTGATATCATCAAAGTAGAACTGGTTTCCATCCGTCATGGTAGACAAGTTGAAGGCCACCGTATGCATCTCCTTACCATTGTTCTCTCCAGTCATATCAGCGCTGATGATGGCTTCTCTCTCTATTTTCACCCATTCTGTGGTGACAGGGATATTTCCAAAGAGCTGATAGTGGTTGTAGTCACCAGGGGCATTGTGAGCCTGGGTCTCAATTTGGCACTCTTTGTCAGCCTTGACACGCATGGTCAATTTAAGCATCTTGCCAGAAGCAATACTTTGTTTGACATAGATAAAGAACTGGCAGTCCCAGCTGGCCAAGTTTTCAGAGCCATCAGGCTTAACTTTGGTGCCTGCCTCATCAGCTTCCGCCTCTGTACGCACCCTGACCGTGGCGCAGTGGTTGGTAGGATCGCCTGGTTCCTCCACGATGTTGGCGAAACCAGCAAACTGCTCTTCATTCGTGCGCCACTCATGGCACCAGAAGCACGACCAATCGGGGTCTTGCTCTTTCTCCATGTGGCCATTCTCCACCAAGTCCACATACTTGGATTGTGCAAATGCACCGGACGACAAGACTACTGCCGCAATAAAGGTAAAGATTTTTTTCATACGTTTTTAATAGTGTTAATAGATGTTCATTTCCAATAAAATATAACTTCGCTGCAAATTTAACATCAAAAACGTATATATGCTTTATGATATGTTTCGTAAACTTTTCTTTTTGTGACAAATTGAAAGAGGTAAGAGGTGAGAGGTAAGTGGTGAGAGAATACCCCTACAGATTGTACCTCTCACCACTCACCTCTCACCTCTCACATCTTACCTCTCAATCCTATCTCCCCTCCTTTGGAGGGGTCAGGGGGAGGTGTCATATCTCTCACCACTCAATCCTACCTCCCCTCCTTTGGAGGGGTCAGGGGGAGGTGTCATATCTCCCACCACTCAATCCTATCTCCCCTCCTTTGGAGGGGTCAGGGGGAGGTGTCATATCTCTTACCACTCTATCCTACCTCCCCTCCTTTGGAGGGGTCAGGGGGAGGTGACACACCACTAATCAATATTCGCAGTCGCCCACTTCTTGGTAGAAGTGCAGTTTACCTGAGTGGTTTTGCCACCCACAGAGAGCACAAACTCACCCTCCTCAAGGATCCACTTGCCATCGGCGCCCACAAAAGCGAGGTCGCTGGCAGGCAACGTGAAGGTGACGGTCTTGGTCTCGCCCTCATTCAGAGCGATTTTCTTGAAGTCACGCAGGCGTCGGCAGTCGGGCGTGAGCGAGGCGATAAGGTCGCTGCTGTAAAGCAACACGCTCTCCATGCCAGCCTTGCTGCCGGTGTTTTTGACATCCACCGACACTGTCAGCACGTCAGAGGGGCTAAACTGAGGCTTGTCAACGCGCAAATTGCTATATTCGAAGGTGGTGTAGCTCAATCCATATCCAAACGGCCACTGCTGTGTCACTTTGGCGTCATAGTCATAGGCACCGGCCATGGTCGACACCTGTTCGCTCACCTTGTAGTCATAATTGATCAGAGAGTTTATCTCCTTAGGATAAGTGTATGGCAGGCGACCAGAGAAGTTGGCTTTGCCAGCCAGAAGGTTGGCCAGTGCGTCGCCACCGTAATTACCAGGCAGCAGAATATGCACCACTGCTTGGGCGAGTGGTTCAATGTCAGCGATGAGGCGAGGTCTTCCCTCGTTCAGGATCAAGATGATCGGTTTGCCCGTCTTGGCGAGTGCCTTCACCAAGTTGCGCTGATTCTCTGAGAGCCAAAGGTCGGTCAGGTTACCCGGTGTCTCCGTGTAAGAGTTCTCACCGATACAAGCGATAATCACATCCACCTGTTGTGCCGCTGCCACCGCTTTCTCTATTTCAGGTTTGTTTTCCTGCCAGTAAGCACCATTCTCATTGTAGGTGACACCCTGCTCGAGTGTGATATTGTCTGCGCCAAACTGGTTGCACAACGCCTCGTAGATAGTGTTGTATCTCTCGGAGAGATCTTCTGCCTTAGAGCCCTGCCAGGTGTAACTCCATCCGCCGTTGAGGCATCTCATCTGGTTGGCGTTGGGTCCTGTCAACAAGATTTTCTTGCCCTGTGAGAGGGGCAGTATATGATGTTCGTTTTTCAGCAGCACCTCAGTCTCTTCGGCTGCTCTGAGGGCTATGTCGGCATGCTCCTGAGAGCCAAACAGCGGATACTCCTTGGCACCGCCCGTATTAGGCCGGTCGAACAGTCCGAGGCGGTATTTCACACGTAGGATGCGGCGCACGGCATCGTCGATACGCGACATGCTTACCTTGCCCTCCTGCACCAATTCTTTGAGCAGGATGCAGAAGTCAACACTGTAAGGATCCATGCTCATGTCGATACCGGCATTGATGGCAATACGGATAGCGTCTTTCTTATCTTTGGCTACCTTCTCGCGGGAGAAGAGATTGTTGATGTCAGCCCAGTCAGTCACGAGCATCCCATCCCACTGCAGGTCTTCCTTGAGCCACTGAGTGAGGTATTCATAGCTGGCATGGAGAGGCACGCCATTGATACTGGCCGAGTTGACCATCATGGTCAGCGCGCCAGCTTGGGCAGCAGCCTTAAATGGTGCGTAATACTTCTCACGCAACATCTGCGGAGAGATATATGCCGGTGTACGGTCTTTGCCCGAGAAGGGAGCGCCATAGCCCATATAGTGCTTCACGCTGGTCGCCACGTTGTACGGGCCGAGGTGGTTGGGGTCATCACCCTGATACCCACGTACGGCGGCCGCTACCATACGGCTGTTGACGATGGCATCCTCGCCATAACTCTCCCAGATACGTGGCCAGCGCGGGTCACGTCCCAGGTCGATGGTGGGATTGTAGACCCAAGGGCAGTTGCCGGCGCGGCTCTCATAAGCAGTGATGCGTGCGCCTGTTTTAGCCAGATCGGTATTGAAAGAGGCAGCGATATTGATGGGTTGTGGGAAGAGGGTACCACCCTGTGTATAGGTCACGCCATGGTTGTGGTCCAGGCCGTAGATATCGGGAATGCCGATATGCTTCATGGAGAGTTTCTGGATGAGTGTGATCCATTTCTGCCATTGTTCCACGGTGGCGGCACGCGTACCCGGCGCATTGAGCAGGGAACCTACTTTGTATTTCGCGAGGAGGGTATCGAGCATGGTCTCATTGAGTTTCCACACCGGTTTCGCCTCACCGGCATAGATGTCCAGGTTATAGCCACCTAAACGGTCGATAATATCCTTGTCTTTCTTTTTCAGCAAGTCTTCTATATCCTTGTCGGGAGCACCAAATCCTTTCAAGGCATTTCTGACTTTCTCACGATCCACTTTGCCGTTTTCTACTTCCATCTTGCCTATGATGTCAAGATTCTGTTCCAACATCTGACCCACTTTCTCGTCGAGTGTCATCTTTGAGAGGGTTTTCTCGATTTTCGCCTCCAACTCAGCATCACGAGGGATAGCGGGTTTCATCGTCTGGGCTGCCACTTCTGTCATGCAAAAGACAGCCAGCAAAAAGAACAATTGTTTTTTCATGAAGATATGATTTTATGAGAGGTAAAATGTGGGGTGAAAGGATTAACCGTTTGCAAATATATACATAATATTTGAGATTTCGACAATTTTTTATTACGTTTTTCTTTGTGATGTGGTCTTTCTTCAAACGATTACGTAAGTTTTTTACTACATACATGAATTTTATTCATATATTTACAGTAATTTTGCAGGAAAATAGAAAGCAAGCTATCCGACCTTGCAATATCGAGGTCCAAAAACTATCAACTTATTCACAAAAACAATGTCAACACTAAGCATTGCCATCGTCATTTTCTTTATCATTGGCTATTTCTTCATCGCCATTGAGAGTGTCACCAAAATCAACAAGGCCGCCATCGCCCTGCTCATGTTTGTCATCTGCTGGACCCTCTTCATGATTGACCCGGGCCAGTATATCGCCACCGCCATCGGTGCCAATATCCCACAAGCTGTCAGTGAGGTGATAGAGCATCACTTAGGCAGCACCTCCACAACCCTCTTTTTCTTGATGGGTGCCATGACCATTGTGGAAGTAGTGGATCAGAACGGAGGTTTCAACTTCGTGCGTGACACTCTGCACACCAAGAGCAAACGTGCCTTGCTCTGGCGTATCGCTTTTATGACGTTCATTCTCTCTGCCATCCTCGACAACCTCACTACGAGTATCGTCATGATCATGATCCTTCGTAAACTCGTCAGCGACAAGAACGACCGTCTCATCTATGCCGCGTTAGTCGTGATAGCAGCCAACTCTGGCGGTGCTTTCTCCCCCATCGGCGACGTGACCACCATCATGCTATGGAACAAAGGCGTCATCACCGCTGCCGGTGTCATCACACAGATATTTATCCCTTCACTGGTGTCCATGCTGATACCTGCCTACATCCTGAGCCTCCATTTGAAAGGCGAATTGGCGTTTACCCCCACACAGGCTAAGAGCGTGGCAGCCAGTGAGCTCACCACCGGTCAGCGCAAGACCGTGTTCTTCCTTGGCGTGGGTGGCCTTATCTTTGTGCCTATTTTTAAGAGCATTACCCACCTGCCTCCGTTTGTCGGCATCTTGCTCGTCTTAGGCGTATTATGGACTACTACTGAGATTTTCTACAGCAATCTGAAAGAGGTGGAGGAGAAAGGTGCCATGCAGAAACGCGTCACAAACTTGCTCGCCCGCATCGACATCTCTACGATCCTCTTCTTCTTAGGTATCCTTATGGCTGTAGCCTGTCTGGAGACTATTGGTGCACTCACCCTCTTAGGCGAGAGCCTCAACGAGGCTTTCAGCGGCAACTACTATCTGATCAACGGTATTATCGGTGTGCTGTCGAGTATTGTAGACAATGTGCCTTTAGTGGCTGGATGTATGGGTATGTATCCTGTCACGCCCGACGGTGCCATGGCCATCGACGGCATCTTCTGGCAGCTCTTAGCCTACTGTGCCGGTGTGGGCGGTTCGATGCTGATCATCGGTTCTGCTGCCGGCGTGGTGGTAATGGGCCTGGAGAAGATCACTTTCGGATGGTATATGAAGCGTATCACCTGGATTGCCTTTGTAGGGTATCTGGCCGGCATTTTCTGCTACTGGCTGCAGTGCGCCATCGTGGGATAAGAGGGGCTAGAGGAGCTAGATGGTCTAGATAGTCTAGATGATCTAGATGATCTAGATGGTCTAGATGATCTAGATGATCTAGATGGTCTAGATAGTCTAGAGGGTCTAGATAGTCTAGAGGGTCTAGATAGTCTAGATGGTCTAGAGGGTACTTAAAATATAAAAAATGTTTTTTTGTTTTGCATTTCGCTCAGTTTGCACTAATTTTGCAAGGAAAAAGCAGAAACAACGTTATGAACGAGAAAGCAACGGAAACAACGACACGCAAAAATCCATTTTTTGAACCTTTTAACACCCTTCATGACACCTTTCCCTTCGACCGAATCCGTCTCGAAGACTATGAAGAGGCATTTATCGAAGGTATCAGGAGAGACAATGAACAGATAGAGAAAAATATCAACAATCCGGAGAAACCCACCTTCGACAATACCATCCTCAACAAAGACGATGACAACGGTTATTATGACCTGCTCGACCGTGTGTCGACCGTCTTTTTCAACCTCCTCAGTGCCGAGACCAACGACGAGATGGATGCCTTGGCACAGAAAATAGAGCCCATGCTCACCAAGCATGCCAACGACATCAGCCTCAACAAACCTCTCTTTGAGCGCATCAAGGCGGTGCACCGGCATCATCGCCGCCTCACCCCCGAGGAGAAAAAATTGCTCGACAACGTTTATGAAGGATTCTCACGCAGTGGCGCCCTGCTATGCGATGAAGACAAGGAGAAACTGCGCCGACTGAGCGAGGAGATGAGCCTGCTCTCTCTCCAGTTCTCACAAAACCTGCGCAAAGAGCGCAAAGCCTTTACCCTACATATCACCGACGAGGCCGACCTGGCCGGACTGCCTGAAAGAGTGCGTGAGATAGCGGCTCAAGAAGCCAAAGACCGCGAGTTGGACGGATGGGTGTTTACCCTCGACGCACCGAGCATGGGGCCGTTTATGAAATACTCTACTCGCCGTGAGTTGCGCCGCAAACTCTATATGGCTAGCAACACCGTGTGCACCCACGACAACAGCGAGAACAACCTGAAAATCTGTCAACGTCTCGTCAACCTGCGTCGCGAGACGGCTCAGCTGTTGGGTTTCAAGAGCTATGCCGACTATGTGCTGAAACACCGTATGGCCAGCAACAGCCGCAACGTATACCGTCTGCTCGACCAACTTATCGACGCCTATAAGCCCTCTGCAGAGAAAGAATTGAGCGAGATAGAAAAGACCGCCCGCCGCACAGAGGGGCGTCATTTCCATTTAGAGCCATGGGACATGCCACACTATTCCTACCTGCTCCAAATGAAGAAG
Source organism: uncultured Prevotellaceae bacterium (assembly GCA_902780635.1). Classification (GTDB taxonomy): domain Bacteria; phylum Bacteroidota; class Bacteroidia; order Bacteroidales; family Bacteroidaceae; genus Prevotella. The sequence continues at coordinate 120,362 of CACZGH010000023.1, read as the reverse complement.
TACAACATCGACTCAGAGATGTTGCGGCCCTATTTTGAACTGTCGCGCGTCATCGATGGCGTGTTCGGACTTGCCAACCGGCTCTATGGCATCACATTCAAGGAAAACCAAGACATCCCCGTCTATCACCCCGATGTGAAAGCTTACGAGGTGTTTGACAAAGACGGCAGTTTCCTCGCTGTCTTCTATGCCGACTTCCATCCCCGTAAGGGCAAACAGGGCGGTGCCTGGATGACCAACTTCCAGGGGCAATATATCAACCGCAAAGGTGTTAACATTCGTCCCCATGTGAGCGTGGTTATGAACCTTACCAAACCGACCGCTGACAAGCCCGCGTTGCTGAGCCTTGGCGAAGTGGAGACCTTCCTGCATGAGTTTGGCCACTCCCTCCACGGCATGTTTGCCAACACCCGCTTCGAGAGTCTCTCTGGCACTAATGTATGGTGGGACTTCGTTGAGCTGCCCTCACAGTTCATGGAGAACTATTCAGTGGAGAAAGAGTTCCTCCGTACTTTCGCCTTCCACTATCAGACCGGCGAGCCATTGCCCGACGAACTGATCAACCGTATCGTCAAGAGCCGCAACTTCATGGTGGCCTATGGCTGTCTGCGACAGGTGAGCCTTGGGCTGCTCGACATGGCTTACTATACCCAGAAAGACGAGTTCACCGAAGACATCATACCTTTCGAGCAGAAAGCCTGGAAGAAAGCCATCATCTTCAAGCAATTGCCCGACACCTGTATGACTGTGCAGTTCTCACATATCATGGCAGGAGGCTATGCCGCTGGCTATTATAGCTACAAGTGGGCAGAGGTGCTTGATGCCGACGCTTTCAGCGTGTTCAAGAAAAACGGCATCTTCGACACCGCCACAGCAGAGCGTTTCCGTGAGAACATTCTCTCCAAAGGTGGCACAGAGCACCCGATGACCCTCTACAAACGATTCCGTGGCAGCGAACCCACCATCGAAGCCCTGTTGAAACGCAACGGCATCAGAAAACCTAAAAAAGAAAAGAGATGACCCCAACTCAAGACAAGCAGCGTCTCCTGGACCTCCGCTATCTGCGCATGGCACAAATCTGGGCGGAAAACAGCTATTGCGTACGCCGTCAGGTAGGTGCCTTAGTAGTGAAAGACAAAATGATCATCAGCGACGGCTACAACGGCACACCCAGTGGCTTTGAGAATGTCTGCGAGGACGAGCACAATGTGACCAAGCCTTACGTGCTGCACGCCGAGGCCAACGCCATCACCAAACTTGCCCGCAGCAGCAACAACAGCGACGGTGCCACCCTCTATGTCACCGCATCACCCTGCTTAGAGTGCTCCAAACTCATCATCCAGGCCGGCATCCGGCGCGTGGTCTATGGTGAGGAATACCGTCTGGCCGACGGCATTGAACTATTACGGCGGGCCAACATTGAAGTAGAATATATCAATACATCCGAACATGAATCTGAATAAGTCGAGTCGTTTTATGCCACTGATGCTCGCCATCAGTGTCGTGCTGGGCATCCTGCTGGGCAGTTTCTACGCCAACCATTTCTCCGGCAACCGTCTCAATATCATCAACACTGGCAGCAACCGTCTCAACAACTTGTTGCGCATCATTGACGACCAATATGTGGACAGTGTAAACATGAACGACCTTGTGGAGAAGGCCCTGCCACAGATCCTCTCTGAACTTGACCCCCACTCTGTCTACATTAGCGCCAAAGACGTGCAGTCGGCCACTGACGACCTGCGCGGCTCTTTCTCCGGCGTAGGTATAGAGTTCGTGATACGCAATGACACCGTGCGTGTGCAGAACGTCATCTCGGGCGGACCGGCAGAACAGGCAGGGGTCATAGCTGGCGACAAGATCATCAGTGTGGACGACAAGCCTTTTGTGGGCGAGGAAGTGACCAATGAAGAGGCGATGCACAAGCTGAAAGGCCCCCGTGGCACCAAAGTGAAAGTGGGCGTGATGCGCTACGGCCAGAAGCAACCCAAGATCTTCACCATCACCCGCGATGACATCTATACCAGCAGCATCAGCGCCACTTATATGATAGACAACAAAACTGGCTATATCAAAATCAAGAACTTCGGCGACAACACCTATGGCGAGATGATCTCATCGCTCGCCATGCTGGGTCAGGAAGGAGTGAGAAATCTCATCATCGACCTGCGTGACAATGTGGGTGGCTACATGGCATCCGCCATCCAGATAGCCGACGAATTCCTGCCCAAGAACCGACGCATCGTCTACACAGAGGGCCGCAAACAGCCCCGTCAGGACTTTATGAGCACAGGCCGAGGCACTTATCAGGACATCCCCCTTGTGGTGCTCATCAATGAGGGTTCGGCATCCGCTTCAGAGATTTTTGCCGGTGCCATCCAGGACAATGACCGCGGCACCGTCATCGGCCGCCGTTCTTTCGGCAAGGGCCTGGTGCAACAGCAGATCGAGTTCCCTGACGGCAGTATGATACGTCTCACGGTGGCACGCTACTTCACGCCCTCCGGTCGTTGCATCCAGAAGCATTACACCGACGGCAAGGACAAAGAATATGAGGAAGACCTGCTGATTCGTTACCAGCACGGTGAGTTCTTCTCAGAGGACAGCATCAAGCACACCGGCCCTGCCTATCACACCCGTATCGGGCGCACCGTCTATGGCGGCGGCGGAATCACCCCCGACATCTTCGTGCCTGAGGACACTATCGGCATCACCTCTTATTATAAAGAGGCCGCCATGAGTGGACTGATCCTGCAATTTGCTTTCGACTATACCGACGACAACCGCGAGAAGATGAAGTCGCTCACTACCACCCAGCAGTTGCTGCCCTTCCTGAAACGTCAGGGACTGGTAGAGAAATTCGCCGACTATGCAGAGAAGCACGGTCTGCAGCGCCGCAACCTCCTTATTCAGAAGTCACGTACTTTGCTGGAGCGCTATATCTACAGCCGTATCATCTACAACATGCTCGACGAACAAGCCTGGATGGAATATCTCAACATCGACGACCCTGCTATCCTGCGCTCACTTGATGTGTTTGACCGCGGCGCCTCTTTCCCAGAGTTGCCAAAAGAAGAGCAGCAGAAGAAGTCGAAGAAAGTGGCCATCAACAGCAACGCCTATTACGACAAGAATATCTATAAGACCAATCTGGTGAAAGCGTAATCACTTTCATCATCAACCAAGCATCTATGCATCAGACTAAGACCATACTTCCATTGCTTGCCGTCATCCTCTGCATGGGCTGCGGCCACAACCAACAAGGCAAGACCAAAGTCCCCATCCGTGTGAAGACAGAAATCACCTCGCCCACCGGCTCTGGCACAGGAGAATCCTATGTCGGTATTGTAGAGGAGCGCGAAGCCACTGCCGTCAGCTTCACCAGCATGGGAGTGGTGCGTCGTATGCTAGTGAACGAGGGACAAGCCGTTGCGAGAGGCCAACTGTTGGCTGAAATCGACCCCACCAGTATGGATAATAGCCTAGAGGCCGCCCAGGCTTCTACGAGTCAAGCCAAGGATATGGTGACCCAGGCCCGCAACGTGTACGCCCAGGCGAAAGATGCTTACGACCGCATGAAACTGCTTCATGACAACGGTTCGCTACCTGAAATCAAGTGGATAGAGGCTGAGACACGGCTGAAACAAGCCGAGACCACACTGAGTACTGCGGAGGCCGGTGTGCGCTCTGCCACCGCCGCTGAGAAGATCGTGCGCAAAAACCTGGCCGACACACGTCTTTACGCACCTGTGGGTGGCATCATTGGCCGCAAACAAGTGGGAGCAGGCGAGACCGCCTTGCCCTCTCAGGCCATTGTGACCATCCTCGACATCAGTTCGGTGAAGGTAAAGGTATCGGTACCGGAACAGGAAGTGGGGCGTATCACCGCCCAGACCCCCTCATACATCGTCGTCGATGCCGCTGACCGTCACGTCAACGGCGGCAGGATAGAGAAAGGCGTGCAGGCCGACGCACTGACCCACACCTACGACATCCGCATCCATGTGCCCAACCCCGACCGCCGGCTCTTGCCCGGCATGGTGGCCAACGTGACACTGCTGACGCATGGTGGCGGTAAGAGCGACATCACACTGCCTGTGACCAGTGTGCAGCGCAACGCCGATGGCACCCTCTTCGTATGGACCATCTCCAGCGACAGCACTGCCCACCGCACCCCTGTGAGCATCGGTCACCCTGTGGACAACCGTGTGTCGATCACCCAGGGACTGCGCTACGACCAACGTGTAGTAGTGGAGGGATATCAGAAACTGAGTGAGGGAAACAAAGTCGTCTACTAAGGTGGATACTATGGAAAAGAAATCAAACTGGCTGAGATGGCCTCTCGACCACTACCCCATCTCACTTCTTATCGTCGTCCTGCTTTTCGGCATGGGCATTTATGGCATGTACGTGATGCCCAAAGACGAGTTTCCGCAGTTTACCATCCGTCAGGGCGTGGTAGTGGCCGTCTATCCTGGAGCCACCTCTGAGGAAGTAGAGCAGCAAGTGACCCGCCAACTGGAGCGCTACCTCTTCACTTACAAAGAGGTGAACCGCACCAAGACCACCTCCACCTCGCAAAACGGAATGTGCTATGTGATGGTGCGCCTGGACGACGACGTACACAACAAAGACGAGGTGTGGAGCAAGATCAAACACGGCCTAACTCTCTTCAAACAAAGCCTGCCCAGTGGCGTGCTCGCCCTCGTGGCCAACGATGATTTCGGCAACACCTCTGCCCTACTCATCGCCATCGAGAGCAACCAGCGCAGCTACCGTGAACTGCACACCTACAGTGACCAACTGAGCGACCGGCTCCGCCGTATCCCCTCGGTGGCCAATGTCAACACCTACGGTGAACAGCAAGAGCAAATCAGTCTTTATGTAGACCGCGACCGTCTGCAGGCATACGGTATCGGCCAGCAGGTGCTCTTCTCCAAACTACAAGGCGAGGGGCTAACCACCTTGAGCGGAAGTCTGAGTGACAACGACCAGCAAGTGCCTATCCATATCGCCCCGACCCAAAACAGCGAGGCAGAGGTGGCCAACCTCATCATCTTCAGCGACCCCTCCACCGGCAAAGTGGTGCGGGTGCGTGACGTGGCCCGTGTGGTGCGCGAATATGACCAAAGCGACAGCCACATCGAGCAAGACGGACACCCCTGCATTCTGCTCTCACTGGAAATGACCCCCGGCAACAATATCGTGGCATATGGCAAAGAGGTGGACCGTGTGCTCGACCAATACCGCCAAGACACACTTCCTGACGATGTGACCATCACCCGCATAGCCGACCAGCCTCAGGTGGTGGGCGACAGTGTCAGTTCCTTCCTTCGCGATCTCATTATCTCGATGGTGGTCATTATTTTGGTGATGATGGTGCTTTTCCCCCTTCGCTCCGCCATCGTCGCCGCTATCACCATCCCCATCAGCACCTTTATCTCTGTCGCCATCATGTATATGGCAGGCATCGAGCTCAATATCGTGACGCTCGCAGGACTCATTGTGGTGCTCGGTATGGTAGTGGACAATGCTATCGTGGTCATCGACGGCTATCTGGAATACTTGGGTAAAGGCTATGCCCCCAAGGACGCAGCCATCGCCTCGTCGCAACAATATTTCATGCCTATGATGCTGGCCACACTGTGCATCTGCATCATTTTCTACCCACTGCTCCTAACTATGAAAGGAGCATTCAACGATGCCCTGCGCGACTTCCCCTGGACCATCAGCATCAACCTGCTCGTCTCTCTCTTCCTCGCCGTCATGGTCATCCCATTCCTTGAGGTGCTCATCATCAAACCCTCGACACCAGACCAACAGCGACAAAAGAAAGACCGACGCTCGCTCACCGACATCGTACAGCAAACCTACGACCGAGCGCTGAAACTGACGTTCCGTCATCCCTGGGCCACCATCTTCGGCGGTTTGGGCCTCATCATCCTGTCCTTATTGATTGTTCCCACCTTGAAAGTCAGGCTCTTCCCTTACGCCGACCGTAACCAGTTTGCCATCGAGGTGTTTCTCCCTGAGGGTAAAGGCATCCATGAGTCACAGCAGATAGCCGACTCACTCAGAAAAGCCTTGCAGGATGACCAGCGGGTGAAGTGTATCACCAGTTTTATCGGTTGCTCCTCGCCCCGATTCATGACCTGCTACGCCCCACAGATGGCAGGACGCAACTATGCACAGCTCATAGTCAACACCACTTCACAAGAGGCCACACTCGAGCTACTTGGTGAGTATCAGCCACGATGGAGCGAGGCATTTCCTAATGCTTACGTCCGTTTCAAGCGACTCGACTTCTTAGAGGTACCCGAACTGGAATATCGCTTCTATGGCGACCAACTCGACTCCCTTCACACCGTGGCAGAACAACTGATGACACGCATGCGTGAAATGCCCGAGCTGGAGTGGGTACACACAGACTTCCTCCAGCCCTACCCCATCATCGACGTCACCCTCGACCCCGTGGCCACTGCCCAAATCGGTGTCAGCCGCGCCACCGCCGCCCTCGCACTCAGTGCCACCACTGGCAAGCTGCGTGTTGGGCAACTGTGGGAGGACGACTATGAGGTGCCCATCGTCGTGAAAGACGATACCGACCTCACCTATTCCGATGTCGAGGATTTTGGCATCCCCTCGCCCCTGACCATGCTGTCGGCAGGCCTTCCCACATCGGCCTCCAGCCACTCAGCTTCCAGCACTGTCGCCCTGCGCCAGATTGCACAAGTGGAGCCTGCCTGGAGCGAGAGTCGTATCATGCACCGAGGCGGCGAGCGTTGTCTGACGGTGACCGCACAATTTGCACATGGCACCTATGCCGCCCCCGTGGAAAGCCGTGTGGCCCAGATCATGAAAGATGAACTGCGGCTGCCAGAGGGTGTACGCAGTGAGGTGGGTGGAGAGATAGAATATGACCGTGAGGCCCTGCCCATGATCTTTGGTGGTGTGGGTATCTCCATGATCATCATCTTCTTTTTCCTGCTTTTCAATTTCAAGAAATTCGGCATCACCACCGTATGTATCGCCGCTTTGGGACTGATGCTGCCAGGAGCACTGATCGGACTGGGAGTGATGAACCGCACCCTGGGCCTCACATCCATCATGGGAGTCATCACGCTGATGGGTATGATCATGCGTAATGAGATACTCATCTTTGAACATGCCAACAACCTGATGAAAGACTATGTGAGCACGCACCCTGTCTTCGACCGCAAGGAATACAATCAGGCTGTAAAACAAGCCGCCATCGACGCCGGCAGCCGCCGTATGGTGCCTATCTTCCTCACCACCGCTACTACTGCAGTGGGTGTGGTGCCTATGATTATCGCCGGTTCGTCGTTCTGGATGCCTGTAGGTGTCACCATCTTTGCCGGCGGTATCGGATCTCTTTTCATGGTCGTACTGATGCTGCCTGTGATTTATTGGAAAGTTTCTGTTAAATAATTAGGAATTAGGAGAGAGGAATTAGGAATTAGGAATTAGGAAATAGGAGGTAGGAAAAAGAAGTTCATGGTCAAAAAAATATTCTTTATTATATTATGCGGTGTCTTTGTTATTCAGGCTGAAGCCCAGAGCACCTATACTTTGGAGCAGGTCATCGACTCTGCAAAGGCTCACAACATCGCTATCCGAAAAGGGCAACGGGATATCCATTCCGCTAAGGAACAACGGAAAGAGGCGTTCACCAAATTCTTTCCCACTGTGAGTGCCACCGGTGCCTGGTTCAACGCCAACAAGAGCATGGCGAAGACCGATGTAGACCTCTCGCAGTATATCACGCCCGAACTGGCTACATCACTCTCGCAAATTCTACCTCCAGAGACCCTGGCTGCCCTTAGCCAACCCATGAGCCTCTCGATGATGAAAAACGGTGTCATCGCCAGTGTCAGTGCGATACAACCGATTTTCGCCGGAGGACAAATCATCAATGGCAACAAATTGGCAAAAATCGGTGAAGAGGTAAGCCGTCTGCAACTACAGCTCACAGAAGACGAGGTGGAGAAGACCGCCGAAGAATATTTCTGGCAGATCGTGACCCTTGAGGAGAAACAACGCACATTGGAAGCTGTGACTGCTATGTTGAACGATATCCACAAAGATGTGACGCTCGCAGTTCAGGCAGGACTGGTGCTGCGCAATGACCTACTGCAAGTGGAGTTGCGCAAAAACGAAGTGGAGAGCCAGCAAGTGAAACTGCAGAATGCACTCTCTCTGGTTCGCATGCTCTTGGCGCAATATTGTGGCCTTCATGACACCGAATTTACGCTAAGATACCAGCCAGAAGCTCCATCGCCCCTGGCCTTTAAGCGCGACCACCAACAAGCACTGCTGACTATCCCAGAATACCAATTGCTTGACAAACAAGTGGAGGCAACCACCCTGCAGAAGAAAATGGCCATAGGCGAAAACCTGCCCTCGGTGGCGGTGGGGGCTGGCTACAACTACCACAACCTGCTCGACAATGACCAAACCTTCGGCATGCTGTTTGCCACGGTGAGCGTACCTATCTCCAACTGGTGGGGAGGTTCGCACCATATCAAGCGCACCAAACTGGCTCAGCAACAAGCGATAGAAGACCGTGACAACAATATACAATTGCTGTCGATTCGCATGCAAAAAGCTTGGAACGATGTGGAAGAAGCCTATCAGCAGCTCAGCATCGCCGACCGAAGCATCGTGCAGGCGGAAGAGAACCTCCGCATCCAACGCAACTGCTATCAGTCGGGCACCATCACGATGAGCGACTTGCTCGAAGCGCAGATGCTCCATCAGCAAGCGCTCGACCATCGCACCGATGCTTTCGCCGACTATCAGAATAAGCTCTTGGCCTATCAGCATGCCGTAGGGATGTAAGACTTATCTGTGACATCTGCATGACATCAAAGAAAGAGATACGGGCATGGATACGCCAACGTAAGAAACAATTCACTGCAAAGGAACTCTTTGAGAAGTCTCAGGCAGTGATGGAGAAAGTGCGTTGCCATCCGCAAATCATGGCAGCCCATACCATTTTGATGTATGCCTCGCTACCTGACGAGGTAGACACCGCTGATACCTTAGAATGGCTGCGACGTGCCGGCAAGCGAGTGTTGTTGCCAGAGGTGGTCAGTGACACAAAGATGCGACTCCGAGTCTACGACGGACCATCAACACTCCGTGAGGGAAGTTTTCATATTCTGGAACCTACCGGTAATCGTTGGGACGAATGTGAACCTATAGACGTGGCCATCGTTCCAGGTATGGCATTCGACCACAATGGACACCGATTAGGAAGAGGTAAAGGCTATTATGACCGTTTCCTCAATAGTATTCACACTTATAAAATAGGTGTATGCTTCGATTTTCAAATTTTGGAGCAAATACCCTACGATCTCCATGATATCATGATGGATGAAGTGATTTATTAAATTTCATTTCTTTAATATCATTACGAGCAAACGAAACATAAATTTTAAAACATAAAAACGCTATTATGAAGAGAGGATTATCTATCCTGATGTGCGTGCTGCTGACATCCCTGATGTCAATGGCCGACACCCACGAGTATGTTGACCTTGGTCTTCCGAGCGGCACGCTGTGGGCGACATACAACGTGGGCGCAAGCACGCCCGAGGACTACGGCTCCTACTTCGCGTGGGGCGAAACCACGACGAAGTCCACTTATAGCTGGAGCAACTACCAGTACGCAAGTGGCTCGTCTTCAACGGCTATCTACATCGGCAGTTTCCTTCCCAACAACAACAAGGTGACGAGCATCCAGGGCACGCAGTACGACGCTGCCAAGGCCCAGTGGGGCAATGACTGGGTGATGCCGTCGAAAGATCAGGTCCATGAACTGATCAACAAGTGCTCGGTGAGCGCTAAGACCATCAACGGCGTGAAGGGCGTCCAGTACAAGGGACCCAATGGCAAAACGATGTTCCTTCCCTGCGGCGGCTACAAAGCCGACGGCAACCACAACGGCGTGGGCGCCGAGGGCTACTACTGGTCGGGCACGGGCGATGTGTACGACCTCGAAAAGTCAAAGGCCGTGGCCCTGTATAACAAGAGCAGTTCGCTGACGACAGGTAAAAACATCCAGCGCCGTACGGGCGCCTGTGTCCGTGCGGTGCGCGCCTCCGGCTCCGATCCTGGTACGACGACCGATCCTGAGGACGCCGACCCCGAGGCGGTGGACCTTGGTCTGAGCGTGAAGTGGGCTACGTTTAACGTTGGTGCCACGTCGAAGGAGAAGACGGGTACCTATTTCGCCTGGGGTGAGACAGAGAAGAAGAGCACGTACACCTGGGCCAACTACCAGCATGCCTCTGGCTCGTCGACGACCTGCAAGAGCATCGGCGCCGACATCAGCGAGACGCAGTATGACGCCGCCAGAAAAACCTGGGGCGACGACTGGCGTATGCCCACGGCGAGTGAGATAGACGAATTGATGACGAAGTGCACATGGACGGCGGAGACGGTCAACAGTGTGAAGGGCTACACCGTAAAAGGCCCCTCAGGCAACAGCATCTTCCTTCCTTTTGCCGGCTGTAGTTATGAAGGCAATACCTACGGCACAGGCAACTACACCTACTACTGGAGCTCAGAGGTGAGCGATGGCGAGACGGGCGCGAAGGCCTATGCGCTGTATCCAAAGAGCGGCACGTCTACGACGAAAGCCTCCATCCAGCGCCGCACAGGCGCCGTAATCCGTCCGGTGAAAGGAGCGGGGTCTATTACTCCGACCCCCGAGGAACCTGAAAGTTTTGAATTGGTAGACCTTGGCCTGAGCGTGAAGTGGGCCAATATGAACATGGAGGCAGCTGGTCTGGAGAAGTCGGGTGACTATTACGCTTGGGGCGAAAAGGCCAAGAAAAGCACCTACACCTGGGCCAACTATGCTTATGCCAACGGCACCCAGGCCTCCGCTCAAAACATCGGCAGCGACATCAGCGGCAGCACGCAATACGATGCGGCATACGCTTGGAGTGAGTCTCATTCCGACGAGTACCCGTTCACCTTATGTCTTCCCACCGCGGAGCAGTGGAGTGAATTGGTGTCAAAATGCACCTGGACCTCGGAGACGAATAACGGTGTGAAGGGCTACACGGTGAAAGGCCCGTCAGGCAAGAGTATCTTCCTGCCGCTATCCGGCTGTAGCTATGAAGGCAAGAACTATACCGACAACAGCTACTACTGGACGTCCAACAACGACGCCAGCACGGCCTATAAGGCACAGGCAGCCCATCTCACCGCATCGGCGAAGAGCGTGGCCGCTATCCAGCGCCGCACCGGCGCCGCCATCCGCGCGGTAGAGTACATCGCTCCTCCGTTACCTCCGACTCCCTCTGGTCCTACCGGTCCCACGGTAGACGTGCCTGCTGACGAGGTGGATCTGGGTCTAAGTGTGCTCTGGGCCTCCTATAACCTAGGCGCCACTTCTATGGAAGGCTACGGCAACTACTATGCCTGGGGTGAGACGGAAACCAAGAGCAGTTTTACCTGGGCGAACTACCAGCACGCCTCCGGCTCGTCAACGACCTGCAAGAGCATCGGCACCGACATCAATGAGACACAGTATGACGCCGCGAGCGAAGCATGGGGCGATGACTGGCGCATGCCCACGGCGAGCGAGATAGATGAGCTGAGGACGAAGTGCACATGGACGTCCGCGACGGTCAACGGTGTGAAAGGTTACACCGTAAAGGGCCCCTCATGCAACACCATCTTCCTGCCCTTCGCCGGCTGCAGCTATGAGGGTAAGGATTACGGCGTGGGTAGCTACACCTATTACTGGAGCTCAGAGGTGAGCGAGGGCGCGACAGGTGCGAAGGCCTATGCACTGTATCCGAAAAGCGGCACGTCTACGACGAAAGCCTCCATCCAGCGCCGCACCGGCGCTGTGATACGCCCGGTGAAAAGCGATCTGACTCCTCCAGAGAGTATTTTGCCACCACCTGCTATCTATCCAGAACTAATCGATCTGGGACTGAGTGTGAAATGGAGCAATCAAGACGTGGGGTCATACTGTCCTGGTATCTTTGGTGATTACATTGCCTGGGGCGAGACGGAGCCTAAGAGCACTTACACCTGGGCCAACTACCAGCACGCCAGCGGCACACAGGCCACCGCGAAAAACATCGGCTCCGACATCAGCGGCACCCAGTATGATGCGGCATATGTTGATGACGAACAGATGTGTCTTCCCACTGCGGAGCAATGGGATGAGCTGATCACCCAATGTACGTTCAAGTTGGTCGATTGCCCGCAATGGGATAGTAACCTGAACGACTATGTCGACGGTAAGGCATACGAGGTGACTGGTCCTAATGGCAACTCAATCTTACTTCCACTCTGCGGCAGCAGTTACGAAGGAAAGGAGAACGGAGTAGGCACCAATGCCTATTACTGGACGGCCAACAACGACGCCAACACGGCCTACAAGGCCAAAGCTGCCTATCTCACCACGACAAGCAAAAGTGTGACCTCCATCCAGCGTCGCACGGGCGCCGCCATCCGTCCCGTCGAGAAAAAGACTGGTGGCACTTCCACCACCGAGGCCTATGCCGTGCTCTCTGTAGACAAGGCAACCCTCACTTTCTATTTCGATGCAAAAAAGGCGTCACGTCCTGGTACGAAGTATGCGCTCAACCAAGGTGACGAGCAACCTGGATGGTCCATCACATCACCGAAGACGGTGGTGTTTGACAGCAGTTTTGCTGATGCAAGACCCACAACATGTGCATATTGGTTTAGTTTCTTAGGAAATGAATTGCAAACCATCACCAATATCAAATACCTCAACACTTCCGAGGTGACAGATATGAGGTATATGTTCTACGCATGCTCCAATCTTGCAACCCTTGACCTGAGTACGTTTATCACTTCTAAGGTGGAAACCATGGACTGTATGTTTGCATCCTGCTCAAAACTGAAATCGATGAACCTGCTTTGGTGGGACACCTCCAGCTTGAAAAATATGAAGGGCATGTTCGCCAACTGCAGCAGCCTCTTTACCGTTTACCTTCCTTTGGTCACGAATCAGGTAACCAACATGAGTAGTTTGTTCCTGAACTGTAGTAGTCTCAGTATGATCCCATTACTTAACTATTTAAATACAAGTAGCGTAACGACGATGAATGAGATGTTTAAAGGCTGCCAAGCACTCAAAGAACTCGATCTTACATCGTTTGATTTCAGAAAAGTTTCCTCCGCCATGGCTATGCTCGCTGGATGTATGGCGAATGATATCTGGGTGAACGCCACAGCCGAATTGCTGCCTGATGATGCCTTTCAAGGAGTTTTTGACAATTACAGCGTTACTATAGATTGTTCAGAACTTCATTATCCGCCAGGCGTCAGTTTAAATACGAAGGAAGCGATGGCAGGTGCCGGGTCTTATCCTCAAATCGTTTCTTACAAAGGTGGTTACTTTTCAGCTGGCACTCCTTCCATCCCCTCCCATGAATGCTATGACGTCATAAAAGGTACATCATTTATCGACTTGGGGCTTCCCAGCGGATCTTTATGGTCAGAATATAATGTAGGTGCTATGTATGCATGGATTCCTGGCAGTCATCTTGCCTGGAGTGAGGAAGGCATCAAAAAGACTTACACTTGGGACAACTACAAACAAACCATCAGCTCTCTAAAAGTATATAATTTCGAGTATACTAATCGTATGTGGAATAATGAGGGTGGTTATGATGACGAGTTTGAGACGGATGCAAATATCGTTGATGACTCAGGAGAAATGTATTATGTGGGAATACCGACCAAAGCGGAGTTCCAAGAACTAATCGACAACTGTGACATACAAGACTACGAATTGTTCACCAATGGATGGAAGTTGCTCAGACTGACCAGCAAGATCAATGGAAAAGCCATCTACCTGCCCTATGCGGGAAGTCACTACGACAGTAAGACGCCCAACGATGGCACTGTCTCCTATTATTGGACTAGCAGTAGCGTGGACAGCAAGAAGGCATATGCTGTCATGTTGGATGACGGCAATGCTACTATCATGTCATGTCAGAAGCGTACGGGAATGACCCTTCGCGCCATCGCTCGTTACAATGGGAACTATTGGGACAATCATTCCAATGGTGGTGAATTCACAGTCGATGGCATCAAAAATGTCGGTACGTCCCCAGCGGATGACTCACCTGTCTACAACCTGCAAGGTGTGAAGGTGGAGGGTGCGCTGAAACCTGGCATTTACATCAAAAACGGACGAAAGTATGTCGTGAAGTGATCGTTCTAAAGAGCAAGTCACCAACAACAAATAGCGAATAGCAAACCCTGGATAACGGCGGACGGATGCACACCAGCATTTCGTCCGCCGTTCGTTTACTATCAATCAGAGACCATTTGTGGTAAGTGGAGGCGAAAAATGGTTGGCATTTTTGGCAAGTTCATATGAAATGTGTAACTTTGCAGTGCGAATGATAAAACGGCCGTTTTTTATACTTTTAATTAATTTTTCATAAAATTGATCGAGAAACATATCATCTTGGACGACATTGATCCCATAGCATTTTATGGAATCAAGAACTCCCATCTGCAAGTTTTGAAATCACTGTTTCCGAAACTGAGAATTGTGGCACGTGGCAATGTGGTCAAAGTTCTTGGCGAAGAAGACGAGACCAACCGATTTGAAGAACATGCCGAAACCATCCGTCAGTATATTCTGAAATACAATACCCTGAGCGAGGAGGACCTTCTCGACATTGTCAAAGGCCGTAAGACCAAGGCCGACAGTGTCAAGGGCGTGGTGGTCTACAGCATCTCAGGCCGCCCGATCAAAGGAAGGAGCGAGAACCAGCAACGGCTTATCGACTTGTTTGAGCACAACGACATGGTCTTTGCCGAAGGGCCTGCAGGCACCGGTAAGACCTATCTGAGCATCGCACTCGCCGTCAGGGCACTGAAAGAGAAAACAGCCAAGAAAATCATCCTCAGCCGTCCCGCAGTGGAAGCCGGTGAGAAGTTAGGCTTTCTGCCGGGCGACATGAAAGACAAGATTGACCCCTACCTCCAGCCACTCTACGATGCGCTGGAGGACATGATACAGCCACAGCGGCTGCAGGAGATGATGGAGAAACGCATCATCCAGATAGCCCCTCTGGCTTTTATGCGTGGACGCACCCTGAGCGACGCGGTGGTCATCCTCGACGAGGCCCAGAACACCACCCCAGCCCAGATTAGGATGTTTCTCACACGTATGGGATGGAACACCAAAATGATCATCACTGGCGACCTCACCCAGATAGACCTGCCACGAGGCCAGCGGAGCGGGCTCAGCGAGGCCCTTGACCTGCTTCATGACGTGGAGGGCATCGGTTTTGTGACCATGGAGAAAAAGGACATTGTGAGACACAAGTTGGTGACCCGCATCGTCAACGCCTACGAGAGAGCAGACAGGAAATCAGAACACACCAAAACAGATAATGACAAAGAAAATGAAAGCACTGACTAACACCGACTTCCATTTTGATGGACAAAAGAGCGTCTATCATGGTAAAGTAAGAGATGTCTACAACATCAATGACGACTTGATGGTCATGGTGGCCACCGACCGTATCTCCGCCTTTGATGTCATCCTGCCGAAAGGCATCCCCTTCAAAGGACAAGTCCTCAATCAGATAGCAGCCAAATTCCTCGACAGTACCGCCGACATCTGCCCCAACTGGAAGATGGCCACCCCCGACCCGATGGTGACCGTAGGACTGAAATGTGAGGGATTCCGGGTGGAAATGATCATCCGCTCTATCCTGACAGGTTCTGCATGGCGTGCCTACAAAGAAGGGTGCCGTGAGTTGTGCGGTGTGCCCCTGCCTGACGGCATGCGTGAAAACGAGCGTTTCCCCGAGCCTATCATCACCCCGACGACGAAAGCTGACGAGGGTCATGACATGAACATCTCGAAAGAGGAAATCATCGCACAAGGGATCGTCAGTGCTGAAGACTATGCCGTGATGGAAGACTACACACGCCGTCTCTTCGCCCGCGGACAGGAAATCGCCGCCAAGCACGGTCTGATACTCGTCGACACCAAATATGAGTTTGGCAAGCGAGACGGCCAGGTGTATCTTATCGACGAGATCCACACCCCCGACAGCAGCAGATATTTCTATGCCGACGGATACGAGGAGAGATTCCAGAACGGAGCGCCACAACGCCAACTCTCCAAGGAGTTTGTACGCCAGTGGCTCATCGAGCACAATTTCATGAACGAGCCAGGGCAGACCATGCCGGAGATCACCGATGCATATGCCGAAAGCGTCAGCGAGAGATATATCGAGCTGTATGAGCACATCACCGGCGAGACCTTCGTCAAGGCATCAGACGACGCCGACATCGCCCAGCGTATAGAAAAGAATGTCAGTGATTATTTGGCTACTTTGAGATAAATGTACAGGCAGGAGCGCATCAAGCCTTACGGCGAACAGGGAGACAAGAGTGAGCAGGTGGAGCGGATGTTCGACTCCATCGCCACCCACTACGACGCCCTCAATCACTGGATGTCGTTTGACATAGACAAGAGCTGGCGCAAAAAAGCCATCTCGCAATTGCTGCCCTACCAGCCTAAAAGCATTCTCGACATCGCCACTGGCACTGGCGACTTTGCCATCCAAACAGCCAAGACGCTGCACCCTGAGCGCCTCATCGCAGCCGACATCTCCGAGGGCATGATGGAGATAGGGCGAGGCAAGGTGGCCAAAGCCGGACTCTCACAGATCATCTCTTTTGCCAAGGAAGACTGTATGAGTCTCACCTTTGAGGACGAGACCTTCGACGCTGTCACCGCCGCCTTTGGCATCCGCAATTTCGCTGACCTCGACCAAGGGCTTCGCGAGATGTACCGAGTGCTAAAAAAAGGAGGGCATCTGAGCATCGTCGAACTGACACATCCCGTGAAGTGGCCTATGAAGCCGCTCTTCCGACTCTACTCACGCAATATCCTGCCCACCTACGGCAAACTGGTATCTAAGGACATGCGTGCATACAGTTATCTCTCGGCCACCATTGAGGCATTTCCTCAGGGTGAGACCATGACTACCATCCTGCGTAAGGCTGGTTTCGATGAGGCCACCTTCCATCGGATGACTTTTGGCATCTGCACCCGCTATTTCGCAACCAAACCAACGACATAGATATGGACAAATATGGACTGATAGGCTATCCGCTGGGACACTCCTTCTCCATCAATTATTTCAACGAGAAATTTCAGAATGAGGGCATCGACGCGGAGTATGTCAATTTCGAGATACCGACAATAGAGGATCTCACAGAGGTCATCGCCTCCAATCCTCAGCTCAAGGGGCTCAATGTGACCATCCCCTACAAGGAGAAAGTCATCAGCTACCTGGACTACGTCTCCCCTGAGGCGCGCGCCATTGGTGCCGTCAACGTCATCAAAGTGGAGCACAAAGGTAATAAGACCATCCTGAAAGGATTCAACAGCGATGTCATTGGCTTCACGCAGAGCATTGAACCGATGTTGGAATCGTTTCACAAAAAAGCACTCATCTTAGGCACCGGCGGGGCCTCCAAGGCCATCCAGTTTGGTCTGAAGTCGCTGGGTATCGAGTCGGTGTTGGTGAGCAGATACGAGCGTCCCGGCACGGTACAGTATGACAAGATCACCGCCGACGACATTCACGAGTACAACGTGATCGTCAACTGCACCCCCTGCGGCATGTTCCCTCACTCCAACGAGTGCCCTCGTCTCCCCTACGAGGCCATGGACAGTCATAACCTGCTCTACGATCTCATCTACAATCCCGACACCACCCTCTTTATGCACAAAGGGGCACAGCAGGGAGCCACCGTCAAAAACGGCCTCGAGATGCTGCTCCTGCAGGCTTTTGCCAGCTGGGAATTCTGGAACGGACGATAACGACAACACCCACATTCAAAGACATGGACCAAACCAAAAGATACATACAGCGCGGAGTCTCCGCAGCCAAGGAGGATGTGCACAACGCCATCAAGAACATCGACAAGGGCATCTTCCCAAAGGCTTTCTGCAAAATCATCCCCGACATCCTTGGCGGTGACCCTGACTATTGCAACATCATGCATGCCGACGGGGCAGGCACCAAGTCGTCATTGGCTTATATGTACTGGCGTGAGACGGGTGACCTGAGCGTATGGAAAGGTATCGCCCAGGATGCCATCGTCATGAACACCGACGACCTGCTCTGTGTTGGAGCCGTGGACAACATCTTGGTGTCGAGCACCATCGGAAGGAACAAGAACCTCATACCCGGCGAGGTCATCTCGGCCATCATCAACGGCACCGACGAGTTGCTCTCAGAGATGCGCGAGATGGGCATAGGCATCTACCCCACGGGCGGCGAGACTGCCGACGTGGGCGACCTGGTGCGCACCATCATCGTGGACAGCACGGTGACATGCCGCATGAAGCGCTCTGATGTGATAGACAATGCCAATATACGCCCTGGCGACGTCATCGTAGGACTGGCATCCACAGGTCAGGCTACTTACGAGCACACTTACAACGGTGGTATGGGCAGCAATGGACTGACCTCTGCACGTCACGATGTGTTCGCAAAATACTTAGCAGAGAAATTTCCTGAAAGCTATGACCACGCCATCCCCGACGAACTGGTTTATACAGGCATGAAACGCCTCACCGACGCCGTGGAGGGAACGGGGTTAGATGCCGGGCGTCTGGTACTCTCCCCCACCCGCACCTATGCGCCCATCATCAAGAAAATGCTTGATGAGCTGCGCCCACAAATCCATGGTATGGTTCATTGCACCGGCGGAGCGCAGACCAAAGTGCTCCATTTCGTGGGCGACGACTGCCAAGTGGTCAAAGACAACCTGTTTGAGACGCCACCACTCTTCCGGCTCATTCAAGAGTCGAGCGGCACGAGTTGGAAAGAGATGTACCAAGTGTTCAACATGGGACACCGTATGGAGATTTACACCGACCGTGACACTGCCCAAAGGGTGATGGACATCAGCCAAAGCTTTGGAGTTGATGCACAGATAGTAGGACACATTGAGGAGGGCAGACGCAGTCTGACGATCAAGTCGGAGTATGGTGTCTTCGAATATGAATAAATGAACAGCTAACAACGAAATAATATGCCAGAAAACAATAGCATACTTGAGAAACTTGACGGTCTGGAGGCCCGTTTTGAGGAGATCTCCACCCTTATCACCGACCCTTCCGTCATCAGCGACCAACAGCGTTTTGTAAAACTCACCAAGGAATACAAAGACCTGAGTGACATCATGGATGCCCGCAAGCGCTATATCGCCTGTCTGACCACCATCAAGGAAGCCAAAGATATCATTGCCAATGAAAGCGACCCCGACATGCGTGAGATGGCCCGTGAGGAATTGACCCTCAACGAGGAACTGCAACCCCAGTTGGAGGAAGAGATCAAACTCGCCTTGATACCCAAAGACCCCGAAGATGCCAAGAACGTGCAGATGGAGATCCGCGCAGGCACCGGTGGTGACGAGGCCTGCCTTTTTGCCGGCGACCTGTTCCAGATGTACAAAAAATTCTGCGACTCAAAGGGATGGAAACTTTCCGTCACCAGCGTGAGCGAAGGTGCAGTGGGTGGCTACAAAGAGATAGACTTCGCAGTAAGCGGCGCCGATGTCTACGGCACCCTGAAATATGAGTCGGGGGTGCATCGTGTGCAGCGCGTGCCTGCCACCGAGACACAAGGTCGTATGCACACCTCTGCCGCCACTGTGGCCGTATTGCCAGAGGCCGACAAGTTTGAGGTCAACATCAACGAAGGCGAGATCAAATGGGACACCTTCCGTTCGAGTGGTGCTGGCGGCCAGAACGTCAACAAGGTAGAGTCGGGCGTGCGTCTGCGCTATATGTGGAAAAATCCCAACACTGGTGAGACAGAAGAGATCCTCATCGAATGTACGGAGACCCGCGATCAGCCCAAGAACAAAGAGCGTGCCCTCTCACGTCTCTACACCTTCATCTACGACAAGGAGCACCAGAAATACATCGACGACATCGCCTCCCGCCGCAAAAGCCTCGTAAGCTCTGGCGACCGTTCTGCGAAAATCCGCACCTACAACTTCCCCCAGGGCCGTGTCACCGACCATCGTATTGGTTACACTACCCACGACCTGCAGGGTTTCCTTGGTGGCAACATCCAAGACATGATCGACGCACTTACCGTGGCAGAAAATGCCGAGAGGATGAAAGAGAGCGAATTGTAAATATCATCAACCATGACAAGAAAAGAACTCGTACAACAGATCATCGAAAAGCGCACGTTTTTGTGTGTGGGCCTCGATGCAGACATCAATAAAATACCACAGCATCTGCTCACAGAGGCATCACCGCTGTTTGTCTTCAACAAGGCCATCATAGATGCCACTGCTCCCTACTGCGTGGCTTACAAGCCCAACCTCGCCTTTTATGAGAGTCTTGGAGTGAGCGGCATGCAAGCCTTCGAGCAGACGGTGAGATATCTGCGTAAATACTACCCCACCCATTTCATCATTGCCGACGCCAAGCGCGGCGACATCGGCAACACCTCTGCCATGTATGCCCGCACCTTCTTTGAAGAGTATGATGTCGACTCTCTCACCGTCGCCCCATACATGGGCAACGACAGCGTAAGTCCATTCTTAGAGTACGCTGACAAGTGGGTCATCCTGCTTGCCCTCACCAGCAACAAAGGCTCGCATGACTTCCAGTTGATGGAAGACGCTGATGGTGAGCGCCTTTTTGAGAAAGTGATCAAGACATCGCAGACGTGGGCTGGTCCTGACCGCATGATGTATGTGGTAGGAGCCACACAAGGTGTGATGTTTAAGGACATCCGCCAGGTAGCGCCCCAGCATTTCCTTTTGGTGCCTGGTGTGGGAGCGCAGGGCGGCAGTCTGAGCGAGGTATGCAAGTATGGAATGATAGAGGACTGCGGACTGCTGGTCAACTCGTCAAGAGGCATTATCTATGCCAGCCAGGAAGCCGACTTCGCCGAAAAAGCCGCTGAGAAGGCAAGAGAACTGAGAGACGAGATGGCAGCGGAACTGGCCAAAGCTGGCATTTGCTGAAAAAGTGGTGCCGATGAGTGAGGGTAAAATCATCAACGACCCTGTGTTTGGGTTCATCAAGATTCCCGGTGGGCTCCTGATGGACATCGTCAACCACCCCTTGATGCAACGTCTGCGCCACATCAAGCAGGTGGGGCTGGCCTCCGTGGTCTATCCCGGTGCCCAGCATACACGGTTTCAGCACTCTTTAGGAGCTTATTACCTCATGAGCGAGGCGATTCTGTCCCTTGCGCAGAAAGGCATTTTTATCTTTGATAGTGAAGCAGAGGCGATGAAGGCCGCCATCCTGATGCACGACATCGGCCATGGTCCCTTCTCCCATGTGCTGGAGAATACGCTCATACGCGGTGTCTCTCATGAGGATATTTCTCTCCTTTTCATGGAGCAAATCAACCGTGAGATGAACGGAGAGCTCAACTTGGCGCTGAGCATTTTCAAAGATCAGTATCCCAAACGCTTCCTCCACCAGCTCATCAGCAGTCAGCTCGACATGGACCGTCTCGACTACCTGCGTCGAGACAGCTTCTTCACAGGCGTGACAGAGGGCAACATCGGCAGCGCACGCATCATCAAGATGCTCAATGTGGTGGATGACCAACTGGTGGTCGACTCCAAAGGCATCTATTCCATAGAGAACTATCTCACCTCGCGGCGTCTCATGTACTGGCAGGTCTACTTACACAAAACGACAGTGGCCAGCGAGAAAGTACTTGTCAATGTGCTGCTTAGGGCCAAGCACTTGACACAGGCCGGCATGAAACTGTTTGCTTCACCAGCGTTGAGCTATTTCCTTTGTCAGCATGTCGACGCCGGTATGTTTCATGCAGACCCTGACGTGTTGAGACATTATAGCCAGCTCGACGACAACGATATCTATAGCGCAATCAAGGAATGGCGCAAAAGCGATGACACCGTGCTCAGGATTCTCTCAGAAAATATTGTGGAGCGGCGGCCTTTCAGGGTGGAGATCAGCGAGACGCCTTTCAGCGAGGAGCGGTTGGCTCAGGTAGAGGAGGAAATCAGGCGGCATGTTTCCGTCTCGGATACAGACGTGAAGTATTTATACAATGTGAGTGAGATACAGAAAGACATGTATGACGTCAACGATGACCATATCACCATTCTTTACAAAGATGGCACAATGAAAGACATCGCCGACGCCTCAGAAATACTGAATGTAGCCCTTCTTTCCAAAAAAATCCGTAAATATTACCTCTGTTATCAGAGATTCTAAATAAAAATGCTTATATTTGCAGACTATATTTATTTTTTAATCAATTTGACATGGAGTTTTCAGCCAAACAAATCGCAGAATTCTTACAAGGAAGAGTAGAAGGCGACGAGCTTGCCACCGTACATTCTTTCTCCAAAATAGAAGAAGGAAAGCCTGGAGCCATCTCGTTCTTGTCCAACCCCAAATATACCCACTATCTTTACGACACACAATCGAGCATCGTCTTGCTGAATGAGGACGTGGAACTGGAGCACCCTGTCAGTGCCACGCTCATCAGAGTGAAGAATGCCTACGAGAGTGTGGCAAAACTGCTTCAGCTCTATGACTCGATGAAGCCTAAGAAGAAAGGTATAGACCCTCTGGCATTTGTCTCGCCGAAAGCTCAGATTGGCCAAGACTGCTATATCGGCGCTTTTGCCTATGTGGGCGACCATGCTGTCATTGGCGACGGTTGTCAGGTCTATCCACAAGCCTATATCGGCGAAGGTGTGCAGATAGGAGCCAACTGCATCATTTACCCTCATGTGAATATCTATCATGGCTGCAAAATAGGCAAGTCTGTCATCCTCCATGCCGGTTGTGTCATAGGCGCTGACGGTTTCGGCTTCGCACCTGCGGAGCATGGCTATGACAAGATACCACAGATAGGTATCGTCACCATTGAGGACGATGTAGAGATCGGCGCCAACACCTGCGTGGACCGCTCCACCATGGGCAGCACCTATGTGAGAAAAGGCGTGAAGCTGGACAACCTTGTGCAGATAGCCCACAACACAGACATCGGTGCTAACACAGTGATGTCGGCACAGGTAGGAGTGGCTGGCAGCACCAAAGTGGGCCAGTGGTGTATGTTTGGCGGCCAGGCTGGCGTGGCTGGGCACATCACTGTCGGCGACCAAGTGAAATTTGGCGCCCAGTCTGGTGTCAACAGTTCTGTGGAGAGCAACAGGACGATGATAGGCTCTCCGGTCATGGACACCATGCCATTCTTCAAATCCATGGCCATTTTCCGCCGACTTCCTGACATGTACAAAGAGTTGGGAAGGCTGCAGAAAGAAATTGATGAACTTAAGAAAAAAAACACACATCATGAATAAACAGAAAACGCTCAAAGGCAGTTTCTCCCTGTTTGGGAAAGGCCTGCACACTGGACTGAACCTCACGGTCACCTTCAATCCGGCCGCTGAGAATACAGGTTACAAGATTCAGCGCATCGACGTAGAAGGACAACCTATCATTGATGCTATCGCAGAGAATGTGTCCGACACCCAAAGGGGCACTGTGCTCCAGTCGAAAGGTGTGCGTGTGTCTACCATTGAGCATGCCATGTCTGCACTCTATGCACTTGGCATTGACAACTGCCTGATGCAGGTCAACGGTCCGGAGTTTCCCATTCTCGACGGTAGCGCTGCCCTGTATGTGGAGAGAATCAAGCAAGTGGGCATAGAAGAGCAGAACGCTCCAAAGGATTTCTATATCATTCGCCATAAGATTGAAGTCAAGGACGAGGAGACAGGAAGCTGCATCACCATCTTGCCCGATGACCAGTTCAGCATCACCACGATGTGCTCTTTTGAGTCGAAGTTCATCAACAGCCAGTTTGCGACGCTCGACCATATCGACAAATTCGCCGAGGAGATTGCCCCTGCTCGCACTTTCGTGTTTGTCAGAGATATAGAGCCACTATTGAAAGCCAACCTCATCAAGGGAGGCGACATGGAAAATGCCATTGTCATCTACGAGAAGCAAATCTCACAGGAGCAGTTAGACAAACTGGCCGCACTGTTGAAGGTACCCACCATGGATGCCACACGCTTAGGCTACATACAACCCAAGCCATTGGTATGGGAGAATGAGTGTACGCGCCATAAACTGCTGGATGTGATAGGAGACATGGCCTTGATAGGCAAACCCATCAAGGGACGCATCATCGCCACCCGCCCCGGTCACACCATCAACAACAAGTTTGCGCGCCTCATGCGGCGCGAGATACGGAAGCATGAGATACAGGCACCCATCTACAACCCCAACGACCCGCCTGTGATGGACAACAACCGCATCCGCGAACTGCTTCCACACCGATATCCCATGCAGTTGGTAGACAAAGTCATCTCTATCGGCCCCAGCAGCATCGTTGGAGTGAAGAACGTGACTTCCAATGAGCCTTTCTTCCAAGGGCATTTCCCCCAGGAGCCTGTCATGCCTGGTGTGCTGATGGTAGAAGCCATGGCACAGTGTGGAGGGCTATTGGTGCTCAACACGTTGGAGGAACCAGAGCGCTGGTCTACTTACTTCATGAAGATTGACGATGTGAAATTCCGTCAGAAGATCGTACCAGGCGACACACTCTTATTCCGTGTCGAGCTCCTGCATCCCGTCCGTCATGGCGTCAGTTCCATGAAGGGATATATGTTTGTGGGCGACCATGTAGTGGCAGAAGCCTCTTTCACCGCCCAGATTGTAAAAAACAAATAACACAACCACACTTCAACTACACGCGACATGAACCAAATCAGTCCGATGGCATACGTCCATCCAGAGGCCCAACTCGGCGACAACAATATCATTGGCCCGTTTTGCTACATCGACCGTAACACGGTGATTGGCGACAACAACCTGCTGCAAAATGGTGTGACCATCAACTATGGCGCACGCATTGGCAATGGCAACGAGTTTTTCACTGGCGCTAGCATCTCCGCCAAGCCCCAGGACTTGAAGTTCCAAGGCGAGGACACCATCTGTGAGATAGGCAACAACAACAGCATCCGTGAGAATGTCAACATCTCTCGTGGCACGGCATCAAAAGGCACCACACAAATCGGCAACAACTGTCTGCTCATGGAGAACGTGCATATCGCCCACGACTGTTTCTTTGGCAACAACCTCATCATCGGCAACTCCACCAAATTTGCCGGTGAGGTCATCGTCGACGACAACGCCATCATCAGCGCATCGGTGCTCATCCATCAGTTCTGCCACATCGGTGGATATGTCATGATACAAGGAGGATGCCGCTCCAGCCAGGACATACCACCCTATATCATCGCTGGCAAAGAACCCATCCGCTATGCCGGTGTCAACATCATTGGTCTGCGCCGCCGCGGTTTTGACAAAGAACTGATTGATCTCATCCACAACACCTATCGCACCATCTACTCCAAAGGGATCATTGCCGAGGGTATAGAGGAAGTGAAGAAAACACTCCCCTTGACCAATGAGGTAAAATACATACTCGATTTTGTATCCTCTTCCAAGAGGGGAATCATTCGATAGTATCCATCCACCTCTGTCGCGATGAGAACACTCCTGGTGGTAGTAGGGCCTACTGGTGTAGGAAAGACGGAGGTGTGTCTGCGCATCGCTGAGAAATGGGGCATACCCGTCATCAACGCCGACTCACGCCAGTTGTATGCCGAGATACCTATAGGCACCGCAGCCCCCACCCGCGAACAGCTTGCCCGGGTGAAGCATTACTTCGTCGGAAACCTTCATCTCACTGATTATTACAGTGCATCGAAGTTTGAGACGGATGTTCTCACACTGCTACAGTCTGACCCTGCTTTTACCGAGAAAAGCATCGGACTCATGTCGGGGGGAAGCATGATGTATGTCGATGCTGTGTGTCATGGTATTGACGACATCCCCACCATCGACGCCGAGACTCGCGCTTATATGAAAGAGCGACTTGAGAGGGAAGGTCTGGAGCGGTTGGTGGAGGAACTGAGACTGCTGGACCCCGCCTATTATGCCATCGTCGACCGGAAAAACACTCGACGCGTGGTGCATGCCCTCGAGATCTGTCATGCCACAGGAAAGACCTACACCTCTTTCCGCACCAACAGTCGAACACCACGATGGTTCAAGACCGTGAAAATAGGGCTCAACCGCGACCGCGATGAACTGTATGACCGCATCAACAAGCGCGTGTTGCAGATGATCGATCAAGGATGGGTAGAAGAAGTGCTGAACGTCTATCCTTTCCGTGCAGAGAATGCGCTCAACACGGTGGGTTACAAGGAACTCTTTGAGTATCTCGACGGACTGTGCACACTGGAAAAT
This sequence comes from uncultured Prevotellaceae bacterium, assembly GCA_902780635.1. Classification (GTDB taxonomy): domain Bacteria; phylum Bacteroidota; class Bacteroidia; order Bacteroidales; family Bacteroidaceae; genus Prevotella. The sequence goes on along the minus strand of CACZGH010000023.1, from coordinate 94,006 downwards.
GCCATCACACGCATTCAGAGCAACACCAGAAGATACTGTCGCAAACAGCTCACATGGTATAAACGTGACCCTTCTGTGTGCTGGTTTCATCCCGATGATCTCAACGCCATCTTCGACCACATACAAAACCATATCTACTGAAAATCATGCTGAAAGTTTTAAAATGGCTTTGGAACGTCCTCTTCGTCAAGCCCTGCAGATGGTACATCCACCTGTTTAAGGGCAGGAAGTGGTATGTGAAGCTGCTTTCAGGCCTGATTTCGTTCATCCTCCTGACCATTATCTATTTCGGTATGGTCGACATCAATTTCCTGGGACTCTTTGGCAAGTCGCCCGGTTTTTACGAGATTTTGAATCCACCCCGTAACGCGGCGTCGGAGATTTTCAGCGCGGACGGAAAACTGATAGGGAAATACTACAATGAAAACCGGAGTCCTGTGGAATACGAGGATGTCAACCCCGTGTTCTGGGACGCACTCATAGATACCGAGGACGAGCGGTTTTTCTTACACAAGGGTATTGACTTCAAGGGGATACTGGGTGCCATGAAAGACGCCGTCATGCGTCGCAAGCCAAGAGGCGCATCAACGATCACCCAGCAGTTGGCCAAGAACCTCTTCCGCATGCGCACCCACAACTCCACTGGTTTGCTAGGCGAAGTGCCCGGTCTGCGTATGCTCATCATCAAAAGCAAGGAGTGGATCATCGCCACCAAGTTGGAGATGGTGTATGACAAGAAAGAGATCTTGACCATGTATGCCAACACGGTGGACTTCGGTTCCAACTCTTTCGGTATCAAGACTGCCTGCAAGACTTATTTTAATATCACCCCACAGGAGCTGACCGTCGACCAGGCGGCTGTGCTCGTAGGCATGCTCAAAGCTACCTCTTTTTATAATCCTGTGCTCAACCCTGAAAACAGTGAGAAGCGCCGCAATGTGGTCATGACCCTCATGGTGAACCATGGGCATCTCACCATGGAAGAATATCAAAGCCTCGCCTCCCAACCCATCAAACTATCTTTCTCTGCAGAGCCGGCCACCAACAACAAATATGCCTATTTCAAGGACGCCGTGGAGCACAGTCTCGAAAAATGGTGTCATGACACAGGTTATGACCTGTATACTTCAGGTCTGAAAATCTACACCACCATCGACACCCGTATGCAGACAGTGGCAGAAGACGAGGTACATCGGCAGATGAAAGACACCCAGGCCAAATTTGATGCCAGTTGGGGCAACCAGCCGCCCTGGCGCGATGAAAAAGGGAACGTGATGAATGACTTCATTGAGAAAACCGCCCAGAAGCTGCCTGTCTACGAATATCTTCATGAGCGCTATCACGGTGATGAAGACTCCATCAATTATTATCTCAACCTGCCCCACCGTGTACAGCTCTTCGATTATAACAAGGGGATGTTTGAAGCTGAGATGAGTACGCTCGACTCCCTGCGCTATATGGTGAAATTCCTGCACACAGGATTTATTGCCATGGAGCCTCAGACGGGTGCCGTGCTGGCATGGGTGGGTGACGTGGACTATAACATTTGGAAATATGACAAGGTGACTGCCATGCGTCAACCCGGTTCCACCTTTAAGATGTTTGTTTACACCGAGGCCATGAACCAAGGTCTTACCCCCTGCGACAAGCGCCGTGACGAGGCTGTCAGCATACCCATCTATGACGAGAAAAGCCACACTCAGAAATACTGGACTCCCACCAATGCGAGCAAGCGTTTCTCCGGCGACTCCATCACCCTCAAGCAGGCATTCGCACGCAGCACCAACTCCGTGGCCGTAAGACTTGGACTGGAAATGGGTCTGAAAAATATTGTCAGGACTGCGCATGACATGGGTATCAAAAGCAAGCTCGACACCCACCCCTCCACCATCCTTGGAGCATCAGACGTCAACCTTCTTGAGATGGTCAACGCCTATTGTACCATCGCCAATGACGGCAAGGTGCATGAGCCAGTGCTGGTCACAAGAATAGAGGACAGCGACGGCAACGTAGTCTACGAGGGTCCACAAGACGCCATTCGCGCCATCCCCTACAAGACCGCCTACCTCATGCAGCAGATGTTGATGGCCGGGGTCAGCGAGGGCACCTCTCGTAGTCTCAACTACTATATCGGTCCATATTTCAGCCGACTGGACTGCGGTGGTAAAACCGGCACCTCCAACAACAATTCCGACGGATGGTTCATCGCCGTCACCCCCAAACTGGTGTGTGGAGCCTGGGTAGGAGGAGAGTATCGCAACATCCATTTCGCCTCTGGCGCCCTAGGGCAAGGTGCTCGCACCGCACTGCCCATCTGCGGCAGATTCCTCATCGGTGTTCTGAGCAAAAGCGAGTTTGCCAATTATGTTTCCCATTTCGTGATTCCCGGTGGCGAGAACATCAACACCGATTTGGTTAACTGCACCAACAAACCCGCCTACGTCCCCATCTCCCACGAGACTGACACCCTCGACGAGCAGGACATCCCCGAATTCGACGTGTATGACCCACCACCACCCGCCGAGGCGTCTCCTCATGAGAGTAACCCCTATCCGCCCACCTCGCCAGACAACATGTATGACTTCTGAAAATTGAATACAGACTCACCACATATTGACACCGACAATCCTGAGTTTCAGAATGCGCTACAGATTGTCCAATACACTCACCGCTCGCTTTTCCTGACAGGCAGAGCCGGAACGGGCAAGTCCACCTTTCTGAGATATATCTGCGCCAACACCAAGAAAAAGCACGTGGTGCTGGCGCCTACTGGCATCGCGGCCATCAACGCCGGTGGTGTCACATTGCACAGCTTCTTCAAAATCCCCTTCCACCCCATTCTGCCCACCGACACCAAGTTTTCAGAGAAAAACATCCGCGACACGCTAAAATACACAGGGGCCAAACGCAAAATCATCCGCGAGGTCGACCTCATCATCATCGACGAGATCAGCATGGTACGAGCCGACATCATCGATTTCGTGGACAAGGTGCTCCGTATCTATACCCGCAACCATCATGAACCGTTTGGCGGCAAACAGGTGCTTTTCGTTGGAGACATCTATCAGCTTGAACCCGTAGTCAAGGAAGAAGACCGTCAACTGCTGCGGCCTTTTTATCCCTCTTTCTTTTTCTTCGACGCCAAGGTTTTCAAAGAGATGCAACTGGTGAGCATCGAACTGAAAAAGGTTTACAGACAGACCGACAGTCACTTCATCAACCTGCTCGACAAAATCAGGGTCAACCAAGTGAATGGAAATGACCTCAACATCCTTAACCAAAGGGTAGGACAACAGGAGCAGCAAGAGACAGACGGACTATCCATCACCCTCTCCACACGGCGCGACACTGTAGACTACATCAACGAACAGCGGTTGCAGGACCTGCCCGGCGACAAAATCATTTTGAAAGGAGAACTGACGGGCGAGTTTCCTGAGAGCAGCCTGCCCACCTCACTGCTTCTTGAAATCAAAGTGGGGGCACAGGTGATGTTTATCAAAAATGACATGGACCACCGATGGGTCAATGGCACCCTGGGAGTCATCACCGCCATTGACACGACCGACGAGACCGACATCATCTTGACTGTCATGACGGAAAAAGGCGACGAGTATGAGGTGGAGCGCGACTTCTGGAGTAATATGCGCTACACATACAACGAGAAAGAGCAGAAGATAGAAGAGGATGAAATAGGGCGGTTTATCCAGTTTCCCATCAAACTCGCCTGGGCCATTACGGTTCATAAAAGTCAGGGACTGACGTTCCAACATGTCAACATCGACTTCTCTGGAGGAGCCTTTGCCTGCGGCCAGACATATGTTGCCCTCTCCCGTTGTGTCTCGTTGGAGGGCATCACACTGAAGGAGCCTATCCAGATGCGTGACATCTTTGTGAGTCGTGAAGTCGTCAAGTTTGCCACCAGTTACAACAATCAGCGGCTCATTCAGAATGCCTTGGCTAGTTCGATGGCCGACAAGGAGTATCATGACGCTGTAATGGCCTTTGACAAAGGCGATTTCGAGGGTTTCCTCGACTCTTTCTTTAAGGCCATTCACCACCGTTATGACATAGAGAAACCCTCCATCAAACGCCTCATCCGGCGCAAGCTCACTCACCTCAATATGGCCAATGAGGAAAACAGGCGTTTGAAAGAGGAAATGGCCAACAAAGAGAAATTCCTCAGAAAACTCGCGGCAGAGTATGTCTTGCTGGGCAAAGACTGTGAGAAAGAACATATCATCGATGCCGCCATTGCCAACTATAAAAAAGCCCTCGAATTGTACCCTGGTGCCAAAGAGGCCAAGCGACGCATCAAGAAACTGTCGCAATAAAATATTTTTTAAGTAGTTAAGGAGTTAGGGAGTTAAGCCATTACTTCTATACAGACATCACCATAAAAACAGTCTTTACCCTCTTTCGTCTTGCGGGATGCAATGAATGCGTAGGCCCTCACTTGTTTATTCTCATCCATTTTACGGGAGAGCCAGTCGGGGGCGGTTCTCAAATGTCCGATGATTTTGTCTTCGTGAGCGACCGCCACAGAAGAGTCGCGCTGCCTGATGACCCGAACGTCATATACTCCCACATCATCGGTGGTGAGAGTGTCCTGACTCACTTGCATTTCAAACAGCATGAACCCTTTGCGGGTCATCAACTGTATCCGCTCAGGATAGTCGACGAGACACTGGCGGTCCTTTGGTGGATTCTCTATATCGAGGATGCCATTAAACACCCATTGTTTTCCACTGGGGTGATAAGAAGGCTCTACATAGTCAGAAACCTCTTCTTTCCCACCCTTTCTTTTCCAAAACACAACAGTCAAGATGATGGCGACTATCAGAGAAATAATAATGACTTCGATGATCATAATAATAGTATTTGGTAAGACACGATAATGTTTAGGTGGCCACAAATATATAAAAAGTTATGGAAAAAATGAAACAAAACAGTGATGAAATTGATAGGATAAATGCAGAAAATAAGAATGAATATATTAAATCAGCGAAGTTACTCCGTCTCGGTATAAAAATGAATGAATTCATTTTGTTCTTCGCTCGACTTTTTGTAACTTTGCCGTTGATAAACCCGACCTATCTACAAACGCGACTGAAACCAATCAAAAAAAACAAAAGAGAACTACGATGAAAAAAATGTTTTTACTATTGCTGTTGCTGATAGTATCGTCGGGGCTGTCAGCACAAGAGACCAACAGAGATCTCCATCAGCACGACTTCTTTTATGCCGGACAAAGTAAGCGTATGCGCATGTTTATCGTCAAAGACGGTCAAGTGGACTGGGCATACGAAGACCACCAAAGGCGTGGCGAGATCAGCGACGCCATCTTGATGACCGATGGGCATATCATGATGGCCCACCAATACGGCATCGCCGAGATCACCCAGCAAGGTGAGACCATCTGGCAGTATGCCGCCCCCGAAGGATGCGAGATACACACCATCCAACCCATTGGTCGCACCCATGTTGTGTTTATTCAAAACGGCCGACCCGCCAAAGCCGTCGTCATGGAGATTCCCTCCACCAAAATCGTTCGTGAGTTTGAGCTGCCTGTACAAGAGAAAGGGTCTGTCCATGGACAGTTCCGTAACGCCCGTCTCACCTCTCGCGGCACCCTGCTGGTGGCCAACATGGGGATGGGCTGCGTGAGTGAGTACAACTGCTACGGCAAAGAAGTGGCCCGTTGGAGTGGCATGTTGCCATGGTCGGCTGTGGAACTGCCCAAAGGCAACATCCTCATCACCGGCCGCAAGGGATTGATACAGGAAGTGAACCGTTTAGGACAGACGGTGTGGGAGTTCAACACGACCAGTCTCGGTGTGACCCAACCGCAGAAATCCGTGCGCTTGAAAAATGGGCATACCCTTATCAACAACTGGTATAATGAATGGAACAAGACCCCAATGGACACCGCCAACGCCCCAGTGCAAGCCATTGAGATAGATGCTGAAGGCCACCTGGTGTGGCAACTCAGGTCATGGCAACAGCCCGACCTGGGACCATCGACCACTATCCAGCCCTTAGACCAGGCCGTCAACCGAGACGCACTGTTTTTCGGAGAATATCACGCACGTTATCCCAAACTTTTCGTAGCGCCTAATGAGCCGATAGGCATAGGCCGCGGCATCCATCCAGGACGCGTGGCATGGATTCACTCTCCTGGTGTGGCTCAATGGGACGGTCGCACCGGACTATGGGTAGAAGACCGCTGGAACGACCAGGCCAAAGCCGACGCGATGATCAGAGAAGCCGTCATCCAGTTGACTGGCGAGGCTACTGCCAAGAAAGCGTGGAAAGCCCTCTTCAAGCATTTCAACAAGACGCATGGCCGAGGCAACAAAGGTTATAAACGCGGCGAGAAAATCGCTGTCAAGCTCAACCTCAACAATGCCATCACCCATCACGACACGATAGAGCTCAACTCCTCCCCTTTCATCACACTGTCCTTAGTGCGATCGATGGTTAACGACGGCGGTGTCTCGCCTTGCGACATCACTCTCTGCGAACCCAGCCGCGCCATCACCGACAGCATTTACAACAAAGTATATAGGGAGTTTCCGGACGTCACATTCATCGACCACATCGGCGGCGATGGCCGACAGAAATGCGAATACTATCCAGAGCAAATCAAATACTCCGCCGACAACGGCAAGCTGGCACGTGGTCTGGCCAAATGCATCGTCGACGCCGACTACCTTATCAACAGCGCCCTGCTCAAGACCCATACCGGCCCGGGCGTGACCCTCACCACTAAAAACTGGTATGGCGCCACTGACATCGCTTTGATGTGGCGGCAAAACGCCCATGAGCATTTCAGTGCCGACAAGCGGAACGGCAAGCCAGGCTATAAGACCTTCGTCGACTTCATCTCACACCCACATCTGGGTCAGAAATGTATGCTCTTTCTCATCGACGGCACCTACGGGTCGAGAGATGTCAACGGTGCCCCCGACCCCAAATGGCAAAAGCCTCCGTTCAACGGCGAGTGGTGCTGCTCTGTCATCGCCTCACAAGACGAAGTGGCCTGCGACGCTGTGGGAATGGACTTGCTGATCAGTGAATGGCCAGAGTTTGGCAGTCTGAACTACTGCGACGAATACCTGCGCGAGGCAGCAACAATCCCCCACCCCGTCAGCGGCACGGTCTATCAGCAAGACGGTCAACCCCTTCAACAGCCTTTAGGACTGATGGAGCACTGGAACAACGGTCAAGAGCGTAAATACACGAAAATCGACCTTCAATACAAACAGCTATGAGAAGAAAAGCACTGACGCTGCTGTTGTGCCTGTGTCACTTCTTTGTGTACGGACAAGTCAGAGATGCCTTTCAAGAGATCCTGCCCGTGACCGACCCCTCATTCAAGCAAAGTCTGAACGGAGAGTGGCAACTCAAAGTAATTGAGGGTATTGCAGATGACATGAGCGTGCCTGAGACAGATGGCACATGGGGCACAATCCCCGTGCCAGGCTGTTGGGAAGCCTATGGGTTTTGTCAACCTAAATATGACAGTCCTCAAGCTCTGACAGGCTATTATCGCACCACATTCACCGTACCAGAGTCATGGAGAGGACAGCGTATCATTCTGCGTTTTGACGGCGTGCTCTATGGCTACGACCTTTGGGTCAACGGCCATTATGCCGGATCATGGCGTTCAGGTTATAACACAGCCCTCTTTGACATCACCCCCTTTCTGACAAAGAACAAAAAAACAAGCGGCGCACAACAATTAGCCCTTCGCGTCATCTCACAATATAAAGGCAGCGACTTCGACTACAATGACGACTGGGCACCCAACGGTATCTTCAGAGACGTGACCCTCATGGCCGTCCCGAGGATCCACCTGTCAGACCTCACTATTCGCACCCATAACAATGGTGACGTAGAGGTGGACACGAAGATTGCCCATGCAGACATACAAACCCTGGTGTCGCACGACATCTACGATGCCCAAGGCAGGTTGGTGGGGCATGATCATGTGGAGCGCCCCCATCTCTGGACAGCCGAGACCCCCTATCTCTACACCCTCCGCACTCAGTTGAGACATCGTGGTCAAGTGATTCAATCGTTTGACCATCGGTTTGGTTTCAGAGAACTCACCATCGATGGCAATATCCTGAAACTGAACGGACACCCCATCAAGTTACGCGGTGTGACCAGTCATTCGACAGACCCACGGACGGTGAAAGTGATCGGAGACACCTTGACATTGAAAGACATGCGGCTCATGAAAGAAGCTTCGGTCAACTATATTCGCACCTCACACTATCCCCGTGAGCCACGTTTCTACGAACTGGCCGACTCGCTCGGTTTCTACGTCATCGACGAGGTGCCTTTCGGTTTTGGCGACAAGAACCTCTCCGACAGCACATTTTATCCCATCTTGCAGCAACGCGCACAGGCCACCATCCGACGTGACAAGGACCATGCCTCGGTGCTGCTCTGGAGCTTGGGCAACGAGAATCCGCTGACAGACATCTGCATCCGTCTGGGCGACTACGTGAAGAAAGAGTTAGACCCGACGCGCCCGATTTGTTATACACAAGTAGGCAGTTATTTCAGGAAATTTGACTATCAGTTTCCGCCTGTCGCCGACATTTACGCCCCTCACTACCCTACCACCTCACAGATAGCCGACTTTTACCAACGAGCCGACCGTCCAGTCATCTTCACAGAATACTGCCACACGCTGGGCATTTCCCTTGAAGACCACGACCGGCAATGGGAAATCATCGAGCGCACGCCATGGATTGCTGGTGGCAGTGTGTGGGAATGGGTAGACCAAGGCATGCCCTTCGCCGCCCCCCTTCAAGACCGTTATGGCTATGAGGAAAGAGTCTTCACCACCCGTCATGGTGGTTTTGAGATGTATGGCAACAAAGGCACCGACGGTCTGCTCTATGCCGACCGCACCCCGCTGCCCAACTATTATGAGTTGCGTCACAACTACGCCCAGGCCGCGGTGACCGACAGTATCCTTATGCCCGATGACGACCACCTTTGCCTTCACGTGCGCAACCGCTATGACTTCATCAATCTGAAAGACCAGGTCACATTCCACTGGTGGCTGTCTGCCGACCGCGACACCCTTGCCTGTGGAGCATTCTCCCCAGACTGTCCCGCACGCAGCACGACGACCTACACGCTGCCCTTGCCTCCGAGCGCCGACCTCAACCGCATCTGCCTGCTCACGCTGGCCATCACCGACAGCCATGGCAGAACCATCAACGACCAAATTGTGCCCATCCATCCCCACGCACTCACCACACGTTTCTTGGAGAGTCTGGACGTAGAGACCAGGGCACCGTTCAGCACCGACAGTGTCTATATCCGGGTAGGCCGTAAAGCCACGATGTGTGAAAAGCTCCGTGTGGCCGACAAACGCATAGAGAAATACCTGCTTCGGATGCCGGCCGATGGCACATCCACAGGACCCGTATCAGCCTCCATCCATACCGAGCCGGCGGGCCATGCCACCCATGTCAGTTTCACGCTCACTCCCGACACCTCCGACACCTTTCTCTCCGAACTGGGCATTGCGTTCCTTCTCGATCGTAAGATTGACCGTGTGCAGTGGATAGGCCATGGTGTGATGCCCACCTATCCAGGGCGTTATCGTGAAGGACAATATGGATTTTGGTCACTGCACGAAGACGACCTCTATTTCGAGGGCAATCGCCGTGGTGTGGACGCCGCCCTCCTGACCGATGAGTCCGGCGACGGCATCCTGCTGTTTTGCGAGAATGGTAATGTCAGTTTCGAGCAGACCGACGAAGGTATCATCCTGACTTACAATGCCGCCGTGTCGGGACAAGGTCCCAAGTTTGCACGCACAGCATTTCCTGTGATCGCCCAACAAACGGGAACGGTGCAAGGAGACTTCTACCTCTATCGTGTAGACAGCCGCCACCTGCCCCAAATAGTGAGCGAACTCTTCAAAGCCCCACAGACCATCCCTACCCCCTTCCATCCTTTTGAGAAACAATACGACACCTATCTCATGCGGCTCAAAGACATTGTGCAATAGGTGAAAGGAGGAAAGGTGTAAAGCGAAGAGGTTGAAGATGTCGATGTAAGACCTTTTAGAATCCTGTCCATGTTTGGCGCCACAATTTCCGTGCGATGTCATCCCATCGCTGGATGGTGGCGCCAAAAAAGTCGGCGGTATAACCATTGAGCATTTGCTCCGCCTTCTTCGGGTCAGTGGTGTGCAGGTCTTGCCAGGTGCGCTCTACGAAAGGCAATTCGCGCATCCCTTTCTCTATGAAATAGTCGCGTTCTGTCTCTATCATCTTTCGGTAGGTTCCCCACCTGACCGTAGCCAGGCGGTTGGCTTTGCGGTAATGCCAGAGAGCGGCATCATCACGGTCGGTATGCTGCCCACAGATCTGTAGCATCGGCGGAAGTTCGGTTGTGCCACTGAAAATGGGGAAACGAGGACTCTCACCGGGGTTGTCTAAGGCCACCCATGCCACGCCGCCCACCTCATCGGGGAGCCATGAGCGCAACTGTATGACCGTGCTATAAGCGCACCATGGCACGCTGACGGTGCGTATGTTTTTCATGACCGAGTCGCCCATGGCGTAATACATATTGATTTCGTCCGGCCTCATCCAGGGGTTGGAGAATGGCGACACGATGCTATCCGGCTCGCTTTCCACCACCTTTCCCTTTTTATCCTTCCGTTTGGGATTGGGTATGAGATGTCTGCCGCTCAGATTCTTGGCAGTACCCTCATAGTAGCTTCCCAAGAGTCGCATCACCTGTTCTGCACTGACTTTCTGGTCAGGCTTTACGCTCAATGGCAGATTCTCCACCGTATCACTAAGGTGCAAAGAGGGAGCGAGTGTGTTCATAATATAAAACTCTCTCACGCTATAGTTTTTCTTCTCTTTGAAGTAATTGCCTCCACTGTAAACTTTCCAGAAGCAGAAAGGTTCTTTCCCGTCCCAGAGTTTGAGGTTTTTTGCCACCTCAAAGACGTTGTCGGAAGCCATATAGTGGTCTTTGTCGTCCAAATGAAGGGTTGAGATGCGAGAGATATTGGCCGACACCGCTATCTCATCGTCAGGAATGCGCACGGCTGCCCACACGCCACCTATCTTTTTCGGTCCCTCTCCAAAGATCTCAAATATCCACACCTCATTCTTATCCGCCACGGTGAGGCACTCGCCACTGTCGCCATATCCATATTTCTTGACCAAGTCGCCCATCAGGCGGATGGCCTCACGGGCAGTGGTGCATCGCTCCAGTGCGATGCGTTCCAGCTCCTCTACCATGAACATGCCCTTTTTGTTTTGCAAGGTATCCCGTCCAGAGATGGTGGTCTCGCCGATGGCCAGTTGTTTTTCATTCAGACAAGGGTAAGCCGTGTCTAAATAACGGTAGGTATGCCGCACTTGAGGGATGACCCCTTTGCGATACATTTTGGTGCTGTCTTGCGCGCTCTGTGTGTGCATCCGACCATCGTAGATGGCGGTGACCGTGTCTTTGGCATAGTCACGTGCGGGCACCATGCGCATCCATGTGCGATACCATGAGTCGCAGGTGTGCGAAGTCATCACCGACCCGTCGGCCGAGGCGTTCTTACCCACCATGATACTCGTACACGACATAGGCGACCAGCCCTCTTCGTTGGGTTCACCGGTTTGCGACAGAGCGGCCATGGGGAAGAGCAGTAACAGAAGCGTTGCCCCGAGCTTCACATCTTTGCCGAATGGAGCCAGTGAGAGGCCCGCCATTTTGAAATGTTGATTGCCAAAGGGTATGCCTATGACCGTGATATAGAGCAGCACACCGAAGAGGATGTGCATTGCCCATGCCCACAGTCCACCGAAGATGAGCCAAATGATATTGAGTGGTATTCGTATACACCCTGTGGGACTATGCGTATTTGTCACAGTTGAGCCAAAGGGCCACAGGCAGAGCAATCCTATTTTGAAGGTCTGCATTGCGACGGGAATGCCGATGATGGTACATGCCATGGCCAGGCTTCCGGTGAAATATCCAATGGCAGCCTCCAGTCCTCCAAACAGCCACCATACCAAATTACCTAAGATTTTCATATGATGTAATTGATGTTAATCTCTATTCAACCATGCAAATGTACTATTTATTTTGATAAAAAGATACCACCAAGTGTATTTTTTTTGAAAAAACCATATTAACTTTGTAGGCAAACTTCAGAATCACAATCATCAAAAACATACCATTATGAAAAAACTATTATTATCTATGGCCGTCATCACATCCATCATCACTGGTTGTGCCCAAAAACCTTTAGTGCTCTACTATTCAGAGACAGGGACCACAAAAACAGTGGCAGAAGAACTGCAGAAACAGCTTGGTGCAGACATCGAATGCATCGAGGCTGAAGTACCCTATACCGGCAATTTCCAGGAGACCATTCAGCGTGGCCAGCGTGAGATGCAGAGCGGAGAGACACCCGCGCTCAAACCCCTCAAGTCAAAAATCTCCGACTACGACGTCATCTTCCTTGGCTACCCAATCTGGTTTGGCAACTACGCCATGCCGATAGCCACCCTTGTCAAGGAAAATGATTTTGCTGGCAAGACCATCATTCCTTTCTGCACCTTCGGCAGTGGAGGTCTTAACACCTCTACAGAAGCCCTGAAGAAAGCCCTCCCCAAGGCCAACATCAAGGCAGGATATGGTGTGCGCACGGCCCGAGTGGCTTCTGCCGCCAAAGAACTGGACCGCTTTTTGAAAGAGAACGGGTACATTGAAGGCACAGTAGAGCCATTGCCCGACTACTCCGCCCAGCAACCCGTGACAGAAGAGGAGAAAGCTATTTTCGACGCCGCCTGCTCCGACTACCAATTCCCTCTTGGCACCCCTTCCACCGTAGGCAAGCGTGAGACTCCTGACGGCACCGACTACCAGTACACCGTCAAGAGCATGGCTCCAGACAGCACAGAGGTCACCTCTACCATCTTTGTGACAGTAGGAAAAGAGGCAGGCGCCAAGCCCGAATTCACGCAAGTTGTCAGATAAAGACATATAAGAACACACATTTTGATGTTAAAAATGCAAATTTGCACGGATAGATGTTTTAAAATGGCAAGAAATTAGTACCTTTGCATCTTCAAATTTGATAACACAAGATAGGACGAGGGAAACGAGGACCACAAGACCATCATCTTGTCTACTCGTCTTCTCGTCTGCTTGTCAACTAAAAAAAGATGAAATCGACTGCTATACTCCTCTTGCACTGCCCCGACCAGCAGGGCATCATCTCGGAAGTGACCAAATTTATCACCGACAACAAAGGCAATATTTTATACCTTGACCAGTATGTAGACCGCCAGGATGGCGTGTTCTTCATGCGTATTGAATGGGACTTGACCGATTTTCTCGTTCCGCGCGAGAAGATCCATGACTATATCACCACGCTATATGCGCAGAGGTATGACATGACGTTCAACCTCTACTTCAACGATGTCCGTCCTCGGATGGCCATCTTTGTGAGCAAAATGAGCCACTGTCTTTATGACCTGCTGGCCCGCTACAAGGCTGGAGAGTGGGAGGTGGACATCCCCTGCATCATCAGCAACCACGAGGACCTGCGCTATATCGCCGAACAGTTTGACATCCCTTACTACGTGTGGTCCATCAACAAAGACCACTCCAACAAGGACGAAGTGGAGGCAGCGGAGATGGCCCTTCTGCGCGAGAAGAAAGTCACCTTCATTGTGCTGGCGCGCTACATGCAAATCATCACTGAGAACATGATCAACGCCTACCCCCACCACATCATCAATATCCACCACTCGTTCCTGCCCGCATTTATTGGAGCCAAGCCCTACCACCAGGCTTATAAGCGTGGTGTGAAGATCATCGGCGCCACCAGTCATTATGTGACCACCGACCTTGACGCCGGTCCCATCATCGAGCAAGACGTGGTACGGATTACCCACAAAGACACCCCTGAGAGCCTTGTACTCAAAGGCCGTGACTTGGAGAAGATCGTGCTGTCGAGGGCTGTGACGAAGCATATCCAGCGTAAGATTCTCACCTATCGCAATAAGACCATCATTTTCAGTTGAGCGCAAAAGCATGAAAGTATCTATCGTGAAATACAATGCGGGCAATGTCTATTCCGTGATCAACGCCCTCTCGCGCTTAGGTGTGGAGCCCATCCTCACCGATGACGCCGAGACATTGTGCGGGAGCGACTGTGTGCTCTTCCCCGGACAGGGTGAGGCACGCGGTGCGATGGACTACCTGCACAGCCACCGTTTAGACGAAGTGATACGGTCGCTGCGGCAGCCCGTTTTAGGCATTTGTATCGGTCAGCAGCTGCTCTGTCGCCACTCTGAGGAGGGCGACACCCCCTGTCTGGGCATTTTCGACATTGATGTACAGCGATTTGAGCCCCGCCAGCACTCCGAGAAGATACCCGCCATGGGTTGGAATGAGCTCAAGGACGTGAAAAGTCCGCTGATGGAAGGTCTTGAGGGACAGTTTGTCTACTTCGTACACAGCTATTACGTGCCCCTGTGTGAGTGGACCATCGCCACCGCCGACTACATCCATCCCTACAGTGCAGCCATTCACAAGGACAACTTCTACGCCACCCAATTTCACCCCGAGAAGAGCGGTGCTGCCGGAGAGCGTATCCTGCGCCACTTCCTCGACATCGCCCAAGATCCGTCCAACCATCCATCCCTCACCACGATATGATAGAACTGATACCCGCCATCGACATCATCGACGGTCAGTGCGTCAGACTGACCAAAGGCGACTACGACGCCAAGACCGTCTATAGCAGCGACCCCGCAGAAGTGGCCGCTGAGTTTGAGCGACTGGGGTTCACGCGTCTGCATGTGGTAGACTTAGACGGAGCCAAGTCGCACCATATCGTCAACACCGGGGTGTTGCGCCGCATCACAGAGTCTACCCACCTGACCATCGACTTCGGCGGTGGCATCAAGAGCAGTGAGGATATCGAGACCGCCTTCCGTTGCGGTGCATCGATGGTGACCATCGGTTCGGTGGCCGTGACGTGTCCCGACCTCTTCCTGTCGTGGCTCAGCCAGTATGGCAGCGACCGCATCATCCTTGGCGCCGACGTGCGTCATGGCATGGTATCCATCAACGGTTGGAAAGAAGACTCCACCCAGCCTCTCCTGCCCTTCCTCAAGCGATACATCGACCATGGCGTGAAAAACGTGCTGTGTACGGAGATTTCCAAAGACGGCACCCTCAATGGTCCCGCCATCGCCCTTTACGACGAAATCATGCGCGCCTATCCCACACTCCATCTCATCGCCAGCGGCGGTGTGTCATCAGAAGAAGATATTCTGGAACTGGAACGTCATGGCATCCCCGCTGTGGTCTTTGGTAAAGCATGGTATGAGGGACATATCAACATCAGCAAAATCATTTGACATGGGACTGGCAAAGAGAATTATACCCTGTCTTGATGTGAAAGACGGAGAGACCGTGAAAGGAACCAACTTTGTAAACCTGCGCAAGGCCGGCGACCCGGTGGAACTGGGCAAAGCCTATAGTGATGCAGGGGCCGACGAACTGGTCTTCCTCGACATCACCGCAAGCCATGAAGGCCGTAAGACCTTCACAGAGATGGTGACCCGCGTAGCCCGTGAGATCAACATCCCCTTCACGGTGGGTGGCGGTGTCAACGAAATCGGCGACGTGGAGCGACTGCTCTACGCCGGAGCCGACAAAGTGAGTGTCAACAGCGCTGCCCTGCGCCATCCCTCCCTCATCGATGACATCGCCCGGCGCTTTGGCTCACAAGTGTGTGTCTGCGCCATCGACGCCCGTTTGGAAGACGGCGAGTGGATATGCTACATGAATGGCGGTCGTCTGCCCACCGAAAGGAAACTGACAGAATGGGCGCTGGAGGTGAGCGACCGTGGTGCCGGCGAAATCCTTTTCACCAGCATGAACCACGACGGTGTGAAGCAAGGCTATGCCAATGATGCCTTAGCGACTCTGAGCGCCTTGTTGCCCATCCCCGTCATCGCCAGTGGTGGCGCTGGCAGCATGGAGCATTTCCGTGACGCGTTCACTCTGGGGCAAGCCGATGCCGCCCTGGCAGCCAGCGTCTTCCATTTCGGTGAGATACCCATCCCCGTATTGAAGCAATATTTAGCTGGAGAAGGCATCAAAGTGAGACTTTAACAGCACATACAAAATACTGACAATAAGAAAAATAACTATAATTGTTCAATAAAGCCATGAACATTGATTTTGAGAAAACCGGCGGACTGGTTCCCGCCATCATCCAGGATGCTGACACACGTCAGGTGTTGATGTTGGGATATATGAACCAAGAAGCTTACGACCAGACCATCAGCACGGGGTTAGTGACCTTCTACAGCCGCAGCCGCCAGACCCTGTGGACCAAAGGCGAGACCTCTGGCCACTATCTGCGTTTGGTGGACATCAAAAACGACTGCGACAACGACACGTTGCTGGTGCGTGTACACCCCCAAGGCCCCACTTGCCACACGGGCACCGACACCTGTTGGGGCGAGCGCAATGACACCCATCCACTGCTCTTTCTCTCCAAGCTGCAAGACTTCATCGAGAAGCGCCATGAGGAGATGCCTGAGGGCAGTTACACCACCAGTCTTTTCAAAGACGGCCTGAACCGCATGGCCCAAAAAGTGGGCGAAGAGGCGTTGGAACTGGTCATCGAGGCCACCAATGGCACCAACGACCGTTTGGTCTACGAGGGTTCAGACATGCTCTACCATCTCATCGTGCTGCTGACGAGCAAAGGCCTTCGTATCGAAGACTTAGCCAAAGAATTGCAGGAGCGCCATGACCCAGGGTGGAAGAAGCATTAACTCAGGAGTGAAGGAGTGAAGGAGTGAAGGAGTTCAGACAAATGACTTCATGAGGAGTGAAAACCATATAAAATAGATATACAACGATGCTGATCAATTATCAAAAAGTAAATATTGTGCAGGAGGACAACGTGATACTGAAAGACGTTGACCTGCAACTCAACGAGGGCGACTTCGCCTATATCATCGGCAAAGTAGGCTCTGGCAAGAGTTCCCTGCTCAAGACCATGTACTGCGAACTCGACCATCAGTCGCCAGAGAAGGCTGAAGTGCTGGGCGTAGACGTTGACAAGATTAAGCGCAAGGAGGTGCCCTCGCTTCGCAAGCAGATGGGCATCATCTTCCAGGACTTTCAGTTGTTGCACGACCGAACGGTGCGCAAGAACCTCGACTTCGTGCTCAAGGCCACAGGCTGGAATAAGCGCAAGGAGCGTAAGGAGCGCATCGAGCAGGTATTGACCGCTGTAGGTATGCTCGACAAACTGGAGAAAATGCCCCATGAGCTGTCTGGTGGTGAGCAACAGCACATCGCCATCGCCCGTGCGTTGCTCAACAAGCCCAAAATCATCATCGCCGACGAGCCCACCGGCAATCTCGACATCGAAACCGCCCGCCACATTGTGGGTCTGCTTCAGAAGATCCGTGAGAACGGCACAGCCGTGATCATGACGACACACAACATACAGCTTCTCGACGAGTTTCCCGGTACGGTATACCGTTGCAAAGACGGTCATATCACCGACGTGACCCATGAATACCGCCAGATGGACCTGACGGAAGACAGTAAAGACTAAACATCCACCCATTAAAACACCTATATAAAATATGATCGTAATGAAATTTGGCGGCACCTCTGTAGGAACGCCAGAGAGAATGAAATCGGTGACCAACCTGATCATCCGTAGTGGAGAACCCACCTTTGTGGTGCTCTCAGCCATGTCGGGTACGACCAACACCCTGCTTGAGATCGCAGACTATCTCTATAAGAAGAACCCCGATGGTGCCAATGAGGTCATCAACGCGTTGGAGAAGAAATATGAGGCTCATGTCAATGAGCTCTATGCCACTGAGGAATGGCGCCAGGCCACCCGTGAATTCCTGGCTGAGGAGTTCAACTATCTTCGCTCTTTCACCAAAGACCTCTTCACGAGTTTTGAGGAGAAGAGCATCGTGGCTCAAGGTGAGATCATCAGCACCAACATGGTGACCAACTACATGAAAGAGTGTGGCATCGACGTGCTGCTCCTGTCAGCCCTTGACTTCATGCGCACCGACAAGAACTCAGAGCCCGACACCCAGTATATCAAGGACAAACTCGGTGCGATACTGAAAGAGAATGACGGCCACCAGGTGTACATCACCCAAGGTTTTATCTGCCGCAACGCCTATGGCGAGGTAGACAACCTGCAGCGTGGTGGTAGCGACTACACCGCCTCTTTGGTAGGTGCAGCCATCCATGCTGATGAGATACAGATCTGGACCGACATCGACGGCATGCACAACAACGACCCCCGCATCGTAGACCAAACAGAGGCCGTTCATCAGCTCAACTTTGAAGAGGCCGCCGAGTTGGCCTACTTCGGAGCCAAGATCCTTCATCCCACCTGTATCCAGCCAGCCAAGTTTGCCGGCATTCCTGTGCGTCTGCTCTGCACGATGGACCCCGACGCTGAGGGCACAATCATCGACAATGTGATCATGCGTGGTCAGATCAAAGCCGTGGCAGCCAAGGACAACATCATCGCCATCAAGATCAAGAGTTCGCGCATGCTCTTAGCCACCGGTTTCCTGCGCAAGGTGTTTGAGATCTTTGAGAGTTATCAGACCCCCATCGATATGGTATGCACCTCTGAGGTAGGTGTGTCGGTGACCATCGACAGCGATGCCTATCTCACCCCCATTGTCAACGAGCTGAAGAAATATGGCACCGTGACCGTCGACACCCACATGTGCATCATCTGTGTGGTGGGCGACCTCGACTGGAGCAACTTAGGCTTTGAGACACTGGTCTTAGACGCCATGAAAGACATCCCAGTGCGCATGGTGTCATACGGTGGCAGCAACTACAACATCTCATTCCTCGTCAAGGAACAAGACAAGAAGCGCGCTCTGCAGAGTCTGAGTGATAAGCTTTTTATCAGTTGACAAGTTGATAAGTCGTTTGTTTAGTCGACAAGTCGTTTGATGAGTTGACGAATGACTTGAGGGTGTGGGGAGTAGTAACAAAATAACGAGAAATAAAGATGAAAGGGAAATTTCCTGTAGACCGATTCCAAGAAATAGAGACACCATTTTATTACTACGACACGGCGCTCCTGCGGGAGACGCTTCAGTCCATCAACCACGAGGCTGGGAAACATGAGGGTTTCTGTGTGCATTATGCCATCAAGGCCAATGCCAACCCCAAAGTGCTCAACATCATCTGTCAGGCAGGCCTTGGAGCCGACTGTGTGAGTGGTGGCGAGATTCAGGCCTGCATCGAGGCGGGTTTCCCCTCTCGTAAGATTGTGTATGCCGGTGTGGGCAAGAGCGACTGGGAGATACGCCTTGGTCTGAAGCGCGAGATTTTCTGCTTCAACGTGGAGAGTATCGCGGAACTGGAAGTCATCAACCAACTGGCAGGCGAGATGGGCAAGACAGCCCGCATCGCCTTCCGCATCAACCCCGACGTGGGTGCCCATACCCATGCCAAGATCACCACCGGCCTTGCTGAGAACAAATTCGGCATCGCCATGCGTGACATGGAGTCGGTGATAGAACAGGCTCAGGCGATGCAGCATGTGAAGTTTGTGGGACTGCATTTCCATATCGGTTCACAAATCCTTAACATGGGCGACTTCGCTGCCCTCTGCAACCGCATCAACGACCTGCAGAAGCAGTTGGAGAGAAAGAAGATCGTGGTAGAGAACATCAATGTGGGCGGAGGTCTTGGTGTGGACTATGAGCACCCCAACCGCGTGCCCCTACCCGACTTCAAAGCCTATTTCGACACCTACGCCCGACTTCTTCGTTTGCGCCCCGGCCAGACGCTACATTTTGAGCTGGGCCGTGCTGTTGTGGCACAGTGTGGCTCTCTCATCACCCGCACCTTGTATGTGAAACAAGGCACTGCCAAGCAGTTTGCCATCGTCGACGCTGGCATGACCGACCTCATCCGTCCCGCGCTCTACCAGGCTTATCACAAAATAGAGAACATCAGCAGCGACGATGCCATCCAGACCTATGACGTGGTGGGTCCGATCTGCGAGTCGAGCGATGTCTTCGGCAAGTCTGTCGACCTGAATGCCACCCGTCGCGGCGACCTGATTGCTATCCGTTCAGCCGGTGCCTATGGTGAGATCATGGCCTCGCGTTATAATTGCAGGAAAATGCCCCTTGGGTATATCACAGAAGATTTATGATCATCATTGACTCCTTGACACTGATTCTTTGTGCTGTGGCACTGCTCTCCGCCCTGCTCACGCCACTGATGAATCCTTTTTTCAGGAGACTTAGAAAAGAAGAGCCTCCCACTGGCTCGTCACCCAATGTGACGATATTGTTGGTGTGCAACGGCGACGCCACTGCACTCGACGAGCATCTGCCTCACTATCTCACCCAAGACTACAGCGGTGAGTATCAAGTGATTGTCGTTGGTGAGAAAGCCGACGCAGAGACCGTCAATGTGCTGAAGCGCTATGCCAATGACCCGAAGCTTTACTCCACTTTCATCCCTGAGAGCGCACGGTATATGAGCCGCAACAAGTTGGCCATCACATTAGGGGTGAAAGCCTCTGAAGCCGAATGGATTATCTTGTCCGACCCACGTTGCAAACCTGAGAGCAATCAATGGCTGAAAGAGATGGCAGCCCGCATGGACGAGCGCACGCACATGGTGCTCGGCTACACCCGTTTTGCCGATGACGCCAAAGCCTTCCATCGTTTTGAGCATCTGCACACCGCCCTCTATCTGTTGCGTGCTGCCCAGAACGGCCATGCCTACCGTTCTAACTGTATGAACCTCGCATTCCGCAAAAGCGACTTCATGTCACGCAACGGATTTCTGGAGTATCTGAAATACTCTGTGGGAGAATACGACTTTATGGTCAACAAATATGCGAGTGACGGTGCCGCCGTTGTGGCCACCGCCCCTGAAACCTGGCTGGTGGAGAATGCCCTCTATGACCGTTCATGGCAAAACCGCCATGTATACTATCAGGAGATTCGTAAGCACTTGGAGGGAGGCCACGGTCTGCACCTGCTTTTCAACACCGACCAATGGTTGATGCATCTTAACTACCTCTTCCTCATCGGTATGGGGATTTTCGCTGGTATGACCTCCCGTTGGATTCTGTTAGGTGTCGCCGTCGTGGCACTCGCTGTCACGCTTACGCTTCGTACGCTTATTGGCAAGAAGGCGCTTAAAGAGTATGGGGTGAATTTGCCTGCCTATCAGATAGTACCCTTCGAATTGAGAATCTTATGGCATCAGCTGACCACTCTCATCAGATATGAGAATGCCGACAAATATGACTTTATCAGCCATAAAGGGTGACATTTTGAGAGGTGAGAGGTAAGAGGTGAGAGATTACTCTTTCTTGGTTGTCTTTTCGGAGAGGTGTCATTATTACGTTTTTACGACATCATGTCAACACTTCAAACGACTCGTCAACTCATTCAAATAATCTTCAATCATTCAAGGAATTAAAAACTCTAAAACTTATGAGAAAACTGTGCTTTATGATATTGGTTTTATCCTGTGCACTGGTCTATGGACAGGATCATCAATCACTGGAAGTGAAGGAGTTTCGTTTGGATAACGGGATGAAAGTGTGGCTCAATGAAGACCACACCCAGCCCAAGGTGTTTGGTGCGGTAGTGGTCAATGCCGGCGCCAAAGACTGCCCCAACACAGGTATTGCCCATTATTTTGAGCACATCCTTTTTAAAGGCACGGAGGAAATCGGCACCATCGACTACGCCGCCGAGAAACCTTGGCTCGACTCCATCTCCGCCAAATACGACCAACTTGCCCTTACCACCGATGCCGCTGCACGCAGCGCCATCCAAAAAGACATCAGCCGCCTGAGCCAGAAAGCGGGCGAATACGCCATCCCCAATGAGTTCAACCGTCTGATCAGCCGCTATGGTGGCACAGAGTTGAATGCCGGCACGAGTTGGGATTACACCTATTATCATAACGTCTTCACCCCACAATTTATGGAACAGTGGTGCCAGTTGAACAGCGACCGTCTGATCAACCCTGTGTTCCGTCTGTTCCAAGGCGAGTTGGAGACGGTCTATGAGGAGAAAAACATGTATGCCGACAACATGATGTCGACAGCCTTGGAGAAAGTGCTTGCTGAGATGTTTGGCGACCGCCCCTACGCTTATCCCGTCATAGGAAGCACAGAAAACCTCAAGAATCCGAAGCAGTCGGACATGAAGGCCTTCTATGAGAAATACTATGTGGCCAACAATATGGGTCTGGTGCTCTGCGGTGATTTTGACGCAAACAGCATCAAGCCACTTTTGGAGCGCACCTTCGGTCGCATCCGTCCGGGCGTTGCTCCCACACGCGGACGTTCTCCCCTACCCGACATCCAAAGTGAAAGAACCGTTGAGATTAAGTTGCCCATCCCCCTTGTCAGCGTAGAACTGCTTGCTTTCAAGGGATGCACCGAATATGACGCCGACGCCAATGCCCTCGACTTGGCGATGCAAGTGCTAAGCAACGGCAAAGCAGGTCTGTTGGACTCGCTGATGAATGAAGGCCATCTGTTGGCTGCCGCTTCCTTGCCACAACGTTTTGATGACGCTGGGGCAAATCTGCTGCTCATGATTCCCAATCTGCTGTCCTCCTCGAAGAAAGCCGAGCAGAACTGTCTTGCCCAGATAGAGCGTTTGTGTAATGGCGAATTCACAGAAGAGACACTCACCCATCTGAAGCAGGATGCCCTACGTGAGGCCAACAAGCAGCTTGAGACCATCAACAACCGTGCCGATGCCATGGTCAGTGTGATGGCTTCCGGCCATTCATGGGAGGAGTTTCTCAACAAGACAAAAGCCATCGAGGGTGTGACCAAAGCCCAAGTGGTGGAAGTTGCCAACAAATATTTCAAGGCACCCTTTATCCGTTTCAAGAAAAAGATGGGCAATTACCCCAAAGACCGTCTGAGTCAGCCCGACTACAAACCCGTGATACCCAAGAACAAAGCCTCTGAGTCGGCCTATGCTCGCCGTCTGAGTGAGATGCCTGTTTCCGACATTGCCCCCCGCCTGATCAACTTTGAGAAAGACGCTGTCACAACCACCTTGTCTCCCCACTCCACCTTATACACGGTGTCCAACCCGTTTAACGACCTTTTTTCACTGACACTCTCTTACAACAGGGGAACCAAGTCCGATCGCCGTCTGGAGTTTGTCGTCGATTTGCTCAGCAATATTGGCACCGACTCACTGAGCCGCCAACAGTTGATGTCGGCGCTTCAGCAATTAGGAGCCGACATGTCATATGATGTCAGTCGCAGTCGTTTTGATATTACCCTCACAGGCACAGACCATCATTTCGTGGAAGCCACCCGTCTGCTGGGGCATTTCATGGCCCATGCTCAGTCCAACACGAAAGCCCTCAAGCAAGTGCGCGATACCAAGAAAGCGTCCGACAAGTCTTTTGGCGAAGACAATCAAGAGGTGATGAAAGCCCTTTTGGACAAGGTAAGATATGGCGAAGAAAGCGAGTTGTTGACTCACCTGAACAAGAAAGAGCTTAATCAGTTGACCGGCGAGCAACTACTACAAGCATTCCGTGATGTCTTCACCAGTGAGTGTGTCATCAGTTATAGTGGCAACCTGTCGCCGGAGGCTGTCGCCAGCAGTTTGCGCTCCTATCTTCCTGTGAATCAAAGTATTAAATCCTATCAAGACTATTATCAAGAGTCCAAAGGTTACGACGAGCCTTTGGTTTATGTCTACGACATGCCCAAATCCCGTCAGACCCTGTTTTTCACCTACGAGCAGCATCCCGCACTGACCACCCAAGCGTCACGCACGCCTTTCATCCTATTTGGAGAGTATTTTGGAGGTGGCATGTCTTCAGTCATGTTCCAGGAGGTGCGCGAATTCCGTTCCATGGCCTATAGCACCCAGGCCGCAAGTCTGTTGCCCCCTCTCGTCCGCCATGGACAATCACCGGTGAGTTTCATCACGGTTGTGGGAACTCAGGGTGACAAGACGATGAATGCCATCACGCTTGTAGACTCCCTGCTGCACCACATGCCCGTCTCTGAGGCCAATTTCGCTTCAGCCCGTCAAGAAGAGATCAACAGCATCTACACCCATTTCCCCTCGTTCCGCGGCATGGGTATATCGATAGCTACACTCCGCCAAAGTGGCTACACTCAAGACCCCAACACTGGCTGGTCTGAATTGTTCCCCAAGGCTACCATGAACGAAATGGTCAGTTATTATGAGCGCAATGTGCGGAACAATGACCGCCACCGCATATTGGCCATTGTGGGTGACAAGCGTCAACTTGATCTGAAATCCCTGTCAAAATATGGGCGTATCGTCATGTTGAAGAAAAAAGATCTCTACAGGTTTTAAATCGCGACGAAATGGACTTACGGCTTAACTCCTTAGCGAAGCGATAACTACTTAACTCCTTAACTACCTGCAAGTTGAGTACTTGCGAAACTTGAATAACCAATATTATATCAGCATGATACGACGTAGGAAAAACATCGCCATTCTCAGTTTGTGTATGATGAGCGTGGCAGTGAACGCCCAATTGGTGTCTCCCCTGCCAGATGTGGCTTGGGACGAAGCAGAATGGATTTGCGTGGCAGATGCTCCAGAAGTGCAGGGCCGCGTGGATGATGGCACCCGCGCCGCCGATGGTGCCAACTGGATGATGACCACTATCCAGAATGAGCAAAAGGTGAAAAAAGCCCTCTGGATGACCACCAGCTTAGGTGTGAACGAGCTCTATGTGAACGGTGAGCGGATTGGCAAAGAAGTGCTCCGTCCAGGATTCTCCCACCATAGCCGCACGAAATATTCATTTACCTATGATATCACCAAAAACTTCAAACTGAAGAAAGGCAGCAAGAACACGCTCGCTGCTCAGGTGACCCCCGGATGGTGGGCCGACAAAATCATCACGCCCGCTGGGTCGAACGGGATGTATGGCCAGAAGTGTGCTCTTCGCGGTGTGCTTGAACTGACCTTTACCGACGGTAGCACCCGCCGCTACGGCACCAACACCACCGACTGGAAGGCAGGTATCGCAGGTCCTGTGACCCATGCCGCCATCTTCGACGGCGAAGAATATGACGCTCGCATCCCTTTAGGATGGATGACCCCCGAGAAGCTCGGCAAGCCTGCTGTCAGTAAGGAATACGTGGGTGTGATAGTGCCAGAAAACGGCGCCGAGATTTATCACTTGGAAGAGATGGCCTTGTCACCCCACCGGGCTTACGTCTACTCCAAGACAGAAGGCGCCACCACCGAGGCATACGGCAAGATCATCATCGACCGCGAATATTCAGGCGGTCAGACGATGATCCTTCGCCCGGGGGAGCATCTGGTCATCGACTTCGGACAGAATTGCGCCGCCGTCCCCTCCTTCCGTTTCAAGGCCAAGGGTGGCACGCGCCTCAGTTGTCTGCCTGCCGAGCTGTTGAATGACGGCAACGGTGCCAAGAATCGTGGCATGGACGATGCCGAGGGCAGTATACATCGACGCAATCTGCGCATTCAAGATACGGGCATCCGTCTGGACTACACCTTTGCCGACAGTCCCCAAGCCGTCGAATACACACCCCGTTGCACCTTCTTCGGCTACCGCTATCTCTCCATCACTGCCACCAACGAGGTCACCATTGAGCAGATACGCTCTGTGCCCGTCAGCTCCATCAGTCCCGACCTTGAGACAGGGCATCTCGTCACTGGCAACGATCTTATCAACCAGCTCATCTCCAACACGATGTGGGGTATGCGCTCCAACTATCTGAGCGTGCCCACCGACTGTCCCCAGCGCAATGAGCGTCTGGGTTGGACGGCCGATACGCAAGTGTTTTGCGAGACAGGCACTTTTTTTGCCAACACCAACCGTTTCTTTCACAAATGGCTCCGCGACCTGCGAGACAGCCAGAGTGCCGAAGGAGGTTTCCCTGGCGTGGCACCAGCAGGCCAGTATGGCACCGGCCCCAATGACTATATGCGGTTTGGATGGGCCGACGCCGGCATCATCGTGCCCTGGACCATCTGGAAGCAATATGGCGACAAGTCAATCATCGACGAAAGTTGGGAGTCGATGCGGCGGTATATGGACCACATCAGTGCGACGAAATACGACCATGTGGCACTGAGCAAGGAAAACGGCAACTACCAATGGGGCGACTGGCTGAGCTACGAGCCCTTGGAGAGCTGCGGTGGAGGCGCCTTCAAAGATGGTCCTCTGCCCGAGGCTATCGAATACTGGAACTATCTGGGTGCTTCCTACTGGGCCATGGATGCCGCCATGATGCGCGACATGGCTGCTGCCTCTGGCAGGAATGCCCAGGAGTATGAGACGATGGTGAAAGAAGCCAAGGACTACCTGCGCGAGCGTTTTTTCCATTCCGACGGCACTTTCAAGACCCCCATCCTCAACACTATGCAGACCCCCGCACTCTTTGCCCTGCACAACGACCTGTTCACAGGCAAGGCAAAGGCCGAGATGATCAACCGCCTTCGCGACAACTTCCGTCAGCATGACGACTGTCTGCAGACCGGCTTTTTAGGCACCTCTATCCTGATGCCCACGCTGACCGAAAACGGCATGGCCGACGTGGCTTACACCCTCCTGTTCCAACATAAGAATCCCAGTTGGCTCTATTCTATAGACAACGGCGCCACCACCATCTGGGAGCGCTGGAACAGTTATACGAAGGAGAAAGGCTTAGGGCCTAACGGCATGAATAGCTTCAACCACTACGCTTATGGTGCTGTGTGCCAATGGATTTGGCAGACATGCGCCGGCATTGCCTCCGACCCCACCCGTCCTGGATTCAAGCATATCATCATGAGACCCATTCCCGACAAGCGGCTTGGTCACCTCGAAGCGTCCTATCTGTCAGCCTCAGGCCTGATCAAAAGCAGCTGGCGATATGAAGGCAACGAATGGGTCTGGACATTCACCATCCCCAAAGGCGCCACCGCCTCTGTGACTGCGCCCGGAGAGCGCCAAGCGAAAACTTATCAGGCTGGCACACACACCATCCGCAAACAAATGTAATCACTATCAAACCATCACCAACAGCTTATGAAATCAGTAAAAATCATTCCCATCGTGGCACTTTCAGTGCTCTTCGTCTGCTGTGCCAACAGTTCGACTCCCCCACCTGACACCCCCATTGACGTGAAGAGTTTCGGTTTAGTAGGCAACGTGAAAAAGGTGACCGTCACCGTCAGTGAACTCGTCGACGGAAAAGAGGTCGACCCATGGGAGGATGCCACCCAAAGTCTGGAATTCGACGAGAACGGCAGAATATTGAAAGACCGTTTCGACAATCTTTATGAATATGATGAAAAAGGCAACTTCATCAAGGGTGTGTCTGAATACAGCAAGATGCAAAGGGATGCAAAGGGACGCATCATCACCTACGAGAACTGGAAGGACGATGAAGATGACGAAGGCTTCACCATCAATATCGGATATGACGAAATGGACCGTATCGTCAAAGTGGAGATTGGTGCCTGGGAAGCCACAGTCGACCAGGTGTATACCTTCTCTGACGATCACATCTATCCCGACCATGCCAACTGGGAATCAGATGACGAGGGTGACTTTTACTCCACGGACATGACCTATACCTACAAGAAGTTTGACAGTCATGGCAACTGGACGGAGCGTGAGATTCACACCTTGAGCAAGCACACCGTCGAAGGTGAAGACATCAATGACTCCAGGGAAGAGAAAAGTATAGAACGCCGAGAGATCATCTACTATTAATAAAGTCATGTAGGGAGTTCAGAAGTTACAGAAGTTCAGGAGTTCAGACATTACCACAGCAAACGACCATTGAGCCTGACGATGTGAATTCGGGCTATTGTCTGAACTCCTGCAACATCTGAACTAAAAGAAGTTGAGCGAATGCGAAACTTAAATTAATACACTTGAATGGGGTGGAGAAACTTCAGTAAATAACAGAAATCAACAAAAGAATAAGACTCCATAAGGGCATGTCACATCAAAATGACATGCCCTTAACTTTTGGCCAAAATTTTGAGAGTAGTAACAATAGTTATGAAGGGAAAACTTCAGTCTCCCAAAGGCATATTTCTCAAAAAAATGCTGCAAAAATCCGAGTGGTGCGACAGAAAAAACAGGGTGTTGCGGGGTATGTCGCGTCATACGGTCAGTGTCGCAATCAACGGAATAAAAAAACAGCAAAACATGATGAACATAGGGAAAAAGCAACTTATCTTTGCAATGTCGAAAGGAACAAAATCCTTCAAACCGACAAAAACGAGAATTATAACAAACAAAAAAAAATAATAACAAAAAAAATACAATTATGAAAACGACAAAATTATTTATCGCAGCAGTAGCATGTTTCTTCATGCAGTCAGTATCCATCTTCGCAGGTGATTTAGTTGTCCCCACCAGTCAACTTCCCGCCGCAGCGACGACCTTTGTGAAAACCAACTTCCCGGGACAAACCATCGCATACGCGGTGCTCGACAGGGAGTTCTCGGGGACCAGATACGAGGTGTGCCTGAACAACGGAGTGGAACTGGACTTCGACAAAAATGGTACCTGGGACAAAGTGGACTGCAACTACGACCCCGTTCCTGCCCAACTCGTACCGGCCAGCATCGCCAACTATGTGAAAGCCAACTTTGCTGATGCCTCCATCGTGAAGATCGACAAAGAACGCTATGGGTACGATATAGAACTGTCGAACGACCTCGAACTGAAATTCAACAAGAAGGGACAGTTGATGAACATCGACGATTAAAAACCGGGTAATAGAAAGGAGGAAAAATAAAAACAGTGAATCATCAATTAGCCAAAAGTTCAAGGAGGGCATGTCAGATCAAAATGACATGCCCTTAACTTTTGGCCAAAATTTTGAGGTTAGGAGTGCGGGCGGAGGCCCGACCTCCTACCTAAGTCTCCAAGTCTTGTGCAGCATGTGATCTGTCATCATAGATGACAAAAATTTTCGCATCATTTTCGTCTTTTCCGCATATTTTTCGCAATCAAATAGTTTTCGTATTTGTGACATCACAAAATTTTGTATCTTTGCACAAGAAACAATGATTTAAAACTATACAACAATGAGAAACTTAAGAAGAATTGACGAATGGATGGTGATGATGGCCATCGTTTGTATGATGTTCCTGACGGGTTGTGGCAAATCCAACGAAGGAAAGAGTGCCTCTGGCGAATCGAAAGACACTAAGGAAGTGACGACGAAGCAAACAGAGGAACAGACCGAAAGCGAGTCGGCTGATGTGGATGAAGACTTACCGGAGGGACTCGACTCCATGACAAGCGGCTTGGCAGAGGCCCCCTTCACCATCAGCCCCAAGGGTGCCAAAGCCAATATCCAAGACTTCGCTCAGGCTTTTTGCAGCCAGTATGACCGTTTTGAACCCAATGAAAAGATACTGAAATACTTTTCCGCCCCCAAGACATACGACGAGGTGGTTGAAATGTACAGAGTAGAAAGTGATATTACTAACGGCTACATCAGATCCATGCTATTGACAGAAGTCGTCCGCGAAACCCAAATGTGCTATTGGAACCGCAAGAACGGCCATTCACTGGTGGGGGTCTTCATGGTGAACGGCTCTGAGAGCGGTAAATCCGAGAATGTCTTCATGTTTTATGACTACGATCCGAAGACCAACATCATGACTCCCGACATGGATGTTTACAAGGTAGTGGAGAAGGTGGCTCTAGACAAGGCTTTCGATGATTATCTCTTGGAACTCCCCCAGGAAGGAAAGAACATCGTGGTCGATCTATACACAGACAATGCAGATGATGGCTACGATGTGACGGAAAAGACGCTGAAGTGGACAGGCGACACCTTCACTTTGGTCGGCGGCGGTGCCCGCCAGTAATCTCTACTACGATCTCTAGCATGGGCAACCATGCTACAAAAAGACTCTCCACGCCCTTGATTTTAGGGTGTGGAGAGTCTTCATAAAGATGCATCCCCTCACTGATGAGAAATATGTTTTTTATACCGTCATCATCGCATCAGTTGATTGCATTCGAAGCGACGAGACCTTTCTCCATCAAGATGGGGAGCACGTTGGCCGCTGCCTGACGGTTACGTTTACTATTGGTAGCCATGTAGCGTTCCAGCAAGGAGGCATCGTCGCTGAGCAGATTTTCCATAAACTTGTCGTTCATGCGTGTGGTGGCAATCCTGCCTTTCTCATCAGCGTCGCTATCAACAAGGTAACAGACGGCATGACTCAGATAATAATTTCCAATCCAACAACCTACTGCTCCTGCTTCCATACCCAATCTCACCGCTTTGTTGTCGACAAAACAACTAGCCAGATCCAATCCTACTGCTAAGAGAATGGAAGCATCGTGGTTTTTATATGCCATGACGCACACCTTGTCGTTGTCGTAGCGCACAGCCTGGGTGTAACCAGAGATGTCGAGAGTATATCCATTGGCACGCAGATTGCGGCAATTGACGTAAAGATGGTCACCATACATGACGGCAAAGGCTTGTTTCTTCAACATTTTGTCGACTTCTTTGACACCTGTCTTAAACCTGCATTGCTTGTCATTGGATTTCAGTTGGCATACCCGTTTGGTGCGGCCTTGTGTCAACTCGTCTACAGACTTCCAGTTTCCAGCCACGAAATCGGAATAAGACATACAATACTTTGCTACTTCGGCTTGAGCCATCAATGTGAGGCAGCAGAACAATGCTAATACAAATACATTCTTTTTCATAATCATTTATTTTTTTATTGTTATTAATTGTTTTTTTTGCTTATTTCGTTTTGACATTGCAAAGGAATAGCAATTTCATCGAAGTCACAATTATTCTGCCAAATTTTGCCTCAAGTCGTTCCGACAACAAAAGAAAAAAGCGACATAAAAGGAGAACAGCATCAAAAATTGTCGGAAGAGATCACGAAAAAGCAAAAAAAACGTGATTTTTATAAAAAGATGCCGCTTATTCGCCTAACTTTTCTATTTAGGCAATGAAATTATGCAGTCAAGACTATGAGAATGAAGAAAGAGATTGTGGTGGATGAGGATATGGCAGACCAACTAGCCGGTATCGCGAAATAGGCAGATAAGACATTTGATGATTTTGCATGTGGCAAAATCATCCTCTTCTGGCTTCTATGAGGGGTTTGTCCCAATATATGATGCCATTGGCTTCCTTGGCCAATGAGTCGGCTTCTTCTTGTATTGTTTCCATCAACTGCTGCTCACGCTTTTTCGACCTTCGTCCTTTTGCCTCGAACAGCGTTTTGGAGAAATAGGCATCGTATGAAACGGCAAAGTCATCCTCAGCCACATGAGGGAAGAAAGAAACAGCCACCTCATACTTGATTTGTCCTTCCTCGGATATCGCCACCAACATCACCGAGACAGCACGGCGTTCAACACCATTGAACGTACATTCAGCTGCGAAATATTGTAGATAGACATTGACAGTAGCCATAAGCAGATAGTTATTGGAGAGATTGTATGTCGTTGCAAATATACTATTTTTTATTGAAGTTTATCACTCTTTTCTTTGGATTTTTACACGCCTTGGTTTAATTAGGAATTAGGAGGTAGGAATGAGTAACTCAACTTTCGCAAGTTGAGAGAAGTTAAGAAGTTAAAGGAGTTAAGGAGTTAAGCCATTACATCTGATGGCTAAAGAGAGACAGCCTACAATTCGGTTGGCTTAACTCCTTAGCGAAGCGATAACTACTTAACTCCTTAATTACCTGCAAGTAGAGTACTTGCGAAACTTAAAATAAGTAATTATTTTCTCAATCAAATAGTTTTCGCATTTGTGACATCACAAAATTTTGTATCTTTGCAAAAGATATGTTTATCAAAACGGCACAACAATGAGACACATAAGAAGAGTTGACCAATGGATGGTGATGGATATTAAATACAATCATATAATGAGGACGTTTTTCAAATCCAGTCTTTGGGTTCTTGTCCTTTCTATGACAATGGCCATGCATACGACAGAGGGAAGGGCACAAGGATACAAAAATCCCGTGCTTCCTGGATTTCACGCAGATCCAAGTGTCTGTCGGGCTGGCAATGATTTCTATCTTGTCAACAGCACGTTCCAGTATTTCCCCGGTGTGCCCGTATTCCACAGCAAAGATTTGGTGAACTGGGAACAGATAGGCCATTGTCTGACCAGACCTTCACAGGTAGATTTGAAAGAGACAGATGGCAATAGTGGCATCTACGCACCCACCATCCGCTATCACAACGGACGTTTCTATATGGTGACAACGGTGTTTCCTTCGCGCCGTCATTTCTATGTCTGGGCAGACCATCCTGCCGGCGAATGGTCAGCCCCCATCGTGATAGACTTTGCCATCGGCAGTTGCGACCCTACCCTCTTCTTCGACGAAGGCAAATGCTATTTCCTATGGAAAGAGGGTGACATCAAGATCTGTGAGATAGATGTGGAGACGGGCAAACAGCTGGGTGAGATTCACCATTTGGGGACTGGGCTTGGCGGACGCTACCCGGAAGGGCCGCATATCTACAAGAAAGACGGCTACTACTATCTGCTGTTGGCCGAGGGAGGCACAGAGCATGGACATCATGTGAACATCCTGCGCAGCAAGAGTCTTTTTGGTCCCTATGAGTCCAACCCTGCCAACCCAATCCTCTCGCATTTCAACATGAAGATGCAGAACAGCCCGATACAGGGGCTTGGCCATGCCGACCTGGTGCAAGCCCCCGACTCATCGTGGTGGATGATCTGCCTGGGATACAGGACCAGTGGCTATCTGCAGCATGTGATGGGTCGCGAGACGATGCTTGCCCCCGTGCAGTGGGAGAAAGGTGGTTGGCCTGTGGTAAACGGAGACGGCACGTTGCAGACGGACATGAAATGCCAGACCCTTCCGTTAGTGCCACTGGCCCAGGACCCTGTAAAAGAAGAATTCAATCACATCAAGCGCAGTGCCCCCAATGACAGTTACCACTCCATAGGACTGCCCATGGGATGGATGAGCCTATGCAATCCCGACTACACTAAATATTCCCTGACGGACCGCAAAGGCTGGCTCAGGCTCTATCCAAGCACCACCCAATTGAGCGAAACGGCATCGCCCACTTTCATTGCCCGCAGACAGACCGAACTGACATTCTCTGCAACTGCCCTATTCGACCTCTCTCACCTCAGCGAGGGGATGCAAGCCGGCATCACTGCCTATGCCGCCCCTTTGAACCACTATGATGTGATAGCCGAGCGGAAAGATGGTAAACTCGTCATCAAGTCGAACGTGAGACTGGGGCAGACCTGTCACGTAGAAAAAGAGATCCCGCTCACTGGCCACCTCGCTTACCTGCGCATCACTTCCGACAAGGATTTCTACTATATGATGGCCTCCTCTGATGGCCTCCATTTCACTCCATTAGCCAAGATGGAATACCGCTTTCTCAGCACAGAGACCATCGGTGGCTTCACTGGTGTCATGCTTGGGCTCTTTGCACAATGCAGCCAAGAATCCACCAATGGGTATGTGGACATCGATTGGTTTGAATACAAGTAAGAAAAGAACATCACCAAAAGGGACCTTAACGACTCCTCCCTCAAGCCCTAAGGTCGGTAGAGTGACTTTATCACCAAGTAACGTTCTTGATGGCAAATATTTTACATATTTCGCAAACCACCATATTATAAGGTTGCTACTTAATGAGGGTCACAAAATCTATTGTGGCATTTTGGTTTTTTTCTTGTAAGTAAGAAAAATTTGGGAGTTAACTTCCAAAACTTGAAAATATTATTAAAAAGTTTTCTCAGAATCAATGTGTTCCGCAAATTTTATGTATCTTTGTGAGACTTGACTGAAATACAAAAGTCAATAGAAAACATGAAATACGAAAATACATTCAAAGCAATAGACCAAATTCTGTGGAAAGAGCAGGGATGCGGTAGTGAGCTGGACTATCTGGAGCAGAAATCATGGATGCTGTTCCTGAAATACCTTGATGATCTTGAAACCGAACGCGAGGAAGAAGCCGAACTGGAAGGCAAGACGTATCAACGACTTGTGACTGGTTACTATCGTTGGAGCCAATGGGCAACGCCTAAAAGGAAAGACCCTCAGACAGGCAAGATGGTCTTGGACACTGTCAATGCCATGAGTGGTGATGACCTGGTGGAGTTTGTTGACCAAAAACTCTTCCCATACCTTAAAGACTTCCAGAATTCCGCCACTCAAACGGACAGCCTTGAATATAAGATAGGCGAAATCTTCGGCGAGCTTCATAACAAGATTCGCTCTGGATTCAATATGCGTGAGATTATCAACATGATTGATGAACTCCACTTCCAGAGTGCTGAGGACAAGCACGAAATGACGGTGCTCTATGAGAGCAATATTCAGCGCATGGGTAATGCCGGGCGCAATGGTGGTGAGTATTATACGCCACGTCCATTGATTCGCAGCATCATCAAGGTGGTTGACCCGAAGATAGGCGAGACCGTCTATGACCCTGCATGTGGTTCCGCTGGTTTCCTCTGCGAAGCCTTCCTCTACATGAAGGAGAAGATAAAGAGCGTGAAAGATCATGAGACCTTGCAGAAAGACACTTTCTTTGGCAAGGAGAAAAAAGGACTGCCGTATATTATCGCCAACATGAATATGATATTCCACGGCGTATCAGCACCCAACATCACTCATGGCAACACATTGGCCATGAACCTCAGCCAGATACAGGAGAGCGACCGTAAGAACGTCATCCTTGCCAATCCTCCCTTTGGTGGCAATGAGCGTGGTGAGGTTTTGCAGAACTTTGAGATTCGCACTTCGGAAACAGCTTATATGTTCATGCAACATTTCATCAAGATGCTGAAGGCTGGCGGTCGCGCCGGTATTGTCATCAAAAACACCTTTCTCAGCAATGGCGATGCAAGCGCCATCAGAAAAATGCTCTTGGAGAATTGCAACCTGCATACCATCCTTGACCTTCCTTCGGGTGTGTTCACTGGTGCTGGTGTGAAGACAGTAGTATTGTTCTTCACTAAGGGCGAACCAACTGAAAAGATTTGGTACTATCAGGTAGATAAGCATTTCACTAAAACTCAGCCACTAACCGAGGCTGATATGCAGGAGTTCCTTACTTTGCAGAAAACAAAAGCAGAAAGTGAGCATTCATGGACGCTCGATGTGAGCACCCTCGATGACGCTTGCGATCTCAGCGTAAAGAACCCTAACAAGGTAGAAGAGGTTGATGAGCGTACACCAAGAGAGATAGCTGAAAGTATCTATGCCCTTAATAGGGAGAATCAGACTCTTATTGATGAAATAATGGAGATGGTAAAATGAAAGAAGGGTGGGAGTATAGGATATTTGAATCATGTTTGGTAAAAGTGTCAAAACAAGTTCAAGTAAAATCGAAAGATTATAAAAAAGAAGGGAAGTACCCTATTGTATCTCAAGAGGCTGAATTAATTAGTGGCTATTGGGATGATGATAGTATAGTATATAACCACCAAGACCCTGTTGTTATATTTGGTGATCACACAAAGAACATTAAATACATTGATTTTAATTTCGTAGTTGGCGCCGATGGAACTCATATTTTAAGCACTAAAAATGATATAATCCCTAAATATTTCTATTATGCTCTGAAATCAATTAAATTGAGAGATTTAGGTTATGCAAGGCATTATAAATTGCTAAAAGAAAAGTATATCCCTGTCCCCCCTCTCTCCGAGCAGCAATCCATCGTTGAATTTCTTGACTCTGCTTTTGCTAAGATAGATGCGATGAAGGTTAATGCAGAAAAGGCCCTCAATGAAGCCAAAGTCCTCTTTCAAGCATCACTCAAAGAAATGTTCGAACCAAAAGAGGGATGGGAGGAGAACGATTTAAAAGATATTGTTCATTCAAATTGCCCTATATCTTATGGAATTGTTCAGCAAGGTGATCATGTTGAAGGAGGAATACCTGTAGTACGACCAGTAGATTTGAATAAGAAATATATTACGGTAGACAATCTAAAATGTACAACCCAATCTATATCTTCATCATATAAACGAACAATTCTTCGAGGTGATGAAATATTGCTTGGTGTTCGAGGAACAACAGGAATAGTTGGACTAGCAACTATAGAATTGAAAGGGTGCAATGTTAACAGGGGTATAGTACCTTTGTACTTTAAAGATACAATTTGCAGAGATTTCATATTCTATGAGATGTTATCTCCTGCTATGCAATCAGTATTCGCAGAGAAGACAACAGGTTCTACTCTGAAACAGTTAAATATAAAGGATTTGAGAAATATTATTATTTCTTATCCATCAATACAAGAGCAACAATCTATCGTCACCACCCTTGACGCTCTCAAACCCAAGGTTGACCGCCTCCAAGCCAACTACGATAAGATTTCTCAAGAGTGTGTCGCATTGAAACAAGCCATATTACGACAAGTATTTGAATAAGCAGAGAATCAAAAATAATGGCCTTTCATCGAGAATACATAGACATATATACGTCCACTGCTGATGGAGTAGACCATGCGGTGCTCATCAGTAATGCGGCGACTCCATTTGCCCTGAAGATTGCCTTTCAGAGGCTCGGGCTTGCCAAGACCTGTGAACGGATGCAACTCAATATCCTTGAGCAGAGCGGTAATGCGTTTCATAATTTTATCATTACCTGTCTGCTTCCAGTAGTCACGGTCTTTTTGGGCTTTCTTGAGAAGAACTACTTCCATAAGTCGTCAATAGCTACGGGTTGGAAGTTGCCTTCTGCAATATCCTTTTCTCCTTGGCTAACAATGTCCTCCAGCTCTGCTAAAGACATGACATCAGCGTCCTTAGCCTGTTTCTGTGAGGCAATGCGTTTGAGCGACCTAACGGCTTTTTTCATTAGGCCCTCGTCTTCCGAAATGATTTTGAGAGCTCCAAACAGTTCGGCATTAAGTTGCATTTGTAGTGATGTCATAAATAATCGATTATCATATTTTCATGCAAAAATAAGGATAAAAACTGAAACTGCAAAATAAAATACTGAAAAACTTAAGATATATGAACGAAGCTCAGACACGGTTTAACAAGATAGACCCTAAGCTAAGGGATGCTGGCTGGGGTATTGCTCCAGGAAGTAAGATTCTTGTGGAGCAGAGTGCCTACATTGCGCCTGGACGTATCACAACCACAGGGAATAAGAACCCCAAGAAGGCAGACTATATCCTTGAATACAAGGGAATAAAACTTGCCGTGATAGAGGCCAAAAGCGACGAGAAAGACGTTTCTGAAGGTGTGGGACAAGCCAAACTCTATGCCGATGCTCTGAGGATTCGCTACACCTATAGCACCAATGGCGATGAAATATGGTTCATCGACATGGGTATCAAGAATAGCAAAGGGGAATACATCATCCCCAGCAAGGAATATGATATAGACAAATTCCCTTCGCCACAGGACTTGTGGAAGATGACCTTCCCTGAACAGAACCCTTGGCGAGATAAGTTCAATCTTTGCGCGCTCAATCGCAGTGGTGGCCGTCAGCCTCGCTACTATCAGGAAATAGCCATCAAGAATGTGCTTGAAGCGGTGGCAAAGCAGAAAAACCGCATCTTGCTGACTATGGCAACAGGTACTGGAAAGACCTATACCGCTTTCCAAATATGCTGGAAACTGACACAGACGAAGTGGTGCACAAAGGGCGTTGACCGCGCTCCAAGAATCCTGTTTATCGCTGACAGAAACATCCTTGCCAATCAAGCAATTAACGACTTCGACCAGTTCCCCGAAGACGCCATGTGCCGTATCACGCCCAAGGAATTGAGGAAGAACAATTACAAAGTTCCCACAGCCCGCAATCTTTATTTCACCATTTTCCAGACGATGATGACTTCTCCCAATGCGCAAAAGGCAGAGGAGCAGGGTATCAAGTTGGTAGAAGGCTCAAACGACCAGCCTTACTATATGCAATATGAGCGCAACTTCTTCGACTTCATCATCATTGACGAATGCCATCGTGGTGGAGCCAATGATGAAAGCGAGTGGAGAAAATTGATGGAATACTTTGACAGCGCTTATCAACTCGGTATGACCGCCACACCAAGAAGAAAGGACAATGCCAATACCTATGCCTACTTCGGAGAGCCTGTTTACACATACTCGCTGAAACAAGGTATCGAGGATGGTTTCCTTGTTCCTTTCCGTGTTGACATCTCTACTAGCAATATTGATGACTATCAGTTTGCAGTAGGCGACATCGTGAAAAGTGGAGAAATAGACCCGGAAAAGATCTATACAGAGTCGGATTTCTATAATGGCAGAATCCAGATTAAGGAGCGTGATGAGCATCGTGTGCAAGAGTTTCTCAACAAGATTGATCCTGACGAAAAGACAATCATCTTCTGTGCCACTCAGAAGCATGCCATGATCGTGCGTGACATGGTCAACAAACACAAAAAGCGCCCTGCCAGCAACTATTGTGAGCGAGTGACTGCCGATGATGGCGAAGTGGGAGAAGCAACTTTAAGAGCCTTCCAGGACAACGAAAAGTTGTTGCCCACTGTCCTGACAACCTCATATAAGTTGAGTACTGGTGTTGATGCTCGCAATGTGCGCAACATCGTATTGATGCGACCTGTCCGGAATATCGTGGAGTTTAAGCAAATCATAGGCCGTGGCACACGTTTGTTTGACAAGAAATATTATTTCACTATCTATGACTTTGTTGGGGCAAGCGAAATGTTCAAAGACCCCGATTGGGATGGTGACACATACTGCCCTATATGTGGCAACTGGCCTTGCTCTTGCAAGAAAAATAGGCCTTATGTAATTCCAGACGATAATCCCGATACCGCCAGCGAACCAGAACCATGTCCAATATGCGGACATCTCCCGTGTACCTGTGAAGGCCCGAAAACAAATCTGATAGACATTAAGTTGTCTACAGGAAGAAGGTTGTCTCTTGAAACGACATGGGAGCAGAAGATATTTTTTGGTGACGAGTTCATCAGCCTTGATGAATATGTCAAGAAGCTCTTTGGCAGAATACCTGATTTCTTCTCTGGCGCGGATGACCTCAGAGAAAAATGGTCTAACCCAGAAACCCGTGAGCAACTGCTGACAACACTGGATGAGGCAGGTTTTGCAGAGGACAAACTGAATCTCTTGAAAAACATGCTAAAAATGCAGAAATGCGACTTGCTCGATGTGCTTGAATACATCGCTTATAACTCGACACCTATCGAGAGGGCAAAGCGAGTAGAACTTGTGAAGAAACAGTATGTAGATGCTTTAAACAAGGAGCAACGAGATTTCGACAACCTTATCCTGCAATACTATGTCAACAACGGCTTCAAAGAGCTTGGTTCAGACAACTTGAAAACCTATATCTCCATCAAGTTTAACTCCATGAGTGATGCCAAGGAAAGATTGCAAATGTCTGTGGCCGATATACGAGCTCATTACTTTGAGTTGCAACGGAGATTGTATCGAGCTTAGAACTTTGCTAACCCAACAAATAAAACAATAGTCAGTCATATTTATATGGGCCACATTGATAGCAATGCGTCACCTCAACATCTTGAAAAAACGGCCGTAAGTCAGGATGCGCCAAATCCATTCGAGAGGTCCGAATAGGAAATAGCGGAGCCATAGTTTGCTAAACAATACGGACAGGAAAAAAGCACCTATGGCTATGAACTCGATAGTGACAAGTCCTACTGACGTGCCCCACCCCATTCCGATGCCATAGAACAGCAACATGCCCATCAACGACTGTGAGATATAGTTGGTCAAAGCCATACGCCCCGATGCGGCAAAAAGTTTAAGGGCAGGCATCATCTTCTTTGCATAGCGGCAGTATAGCAGACAAAGGCCAGAGATATAGGCAAAGGTCAAAGGAATGACACTCACCGCATAAAGCATAGAATAGCAGGTCAGGCCCCATGGGTTGCCCCTAACTGCGCTCCATGCATAGATGAGAGAAGTGGGGAGGCCCAACGCAAGGGTCCAGCAAAAGAATCGCTTCAACGGCAACGAATCGAGCCGCGCATAGAAACGGTGCTTCCCTATCAGATGGCCGAGAATGAACAAGCCCACCACTTTTGGCAAGCGATGGCCGCTGACAAACTCCCACATCCGCTCGTATGCTCCCTGCAACAGAAAAGCAAACATCTGTGGATAGCTGTCTGCATCGCGGAGCCATGAGGCAAAGTTCTCCTCCGTAATGCCCTGCTCGGCAGCTTTCGCCCACCAGGCATTGTAGAAAGGAACAACGAAATCTATCCCACAGAATTCTATGAGGGCATCCAGACCGACAGGAATGAAGATCAGGATGGTGGCAACGCAAAGCAAAGCCTTGTCGCTCAATTTGATGAACAATAGCAGCAGCATACCACCAACGGCATATAAGAACAGGATGTCACCGCTCCAGAGGAACATCATATGGCATAATCCTATCACAGCGAGAATCACCATACGCCTCAAGAAAAGCGATACGCTGTGGCGGGCAAGAATCAGAGAGAATCCAATGCCGAACAGCATAGAGAAGATGGAGTAGAACTTGCCGTCAATCAACAAGTATTGCAGGTATTTCACCACCTCATCAACACCAGCCGTAGGCATGGCGGCCTGCTCCTCTGGCGAGAGAAAGGTCCAGAGCGCAAACTCAGGAAAATTGGCCATGGCAATACCCAACAAGGCCATTCCACGCAGGGCATCAAGTATGATATAACGCTCGCGTTCAGCGGTAGGTCCTTTAATGGTTTGATTTTCAAATGAATTCATGGGTAATGCCTTATTTTGCAAAAATACATACTTTTGTCCGAAATATGGCAAAAGGAGACATGATTTGTTCTGACATGTAAACCATTTTACTACATGCATAGCGTACGTAAGTAATATTCAAACATAACTCATATTTGGGGCGCAATAGAGAAAAAAACAAGATCAACCCCATTGCAACTAGATTTTTTTTAGTATTTTTGTTAAATCAAAAGACATTTTCAACCACTTCATATGCGAACAGTATATTATAAATACCTAAAAATAAGCACAATACAGTATATTGTTGTGGGGTGATGGAGGACAAAGCATAAAAACAATGGCTGCTATGATATAGCAGCATACGGAACGGACGGGGGGTGAGGTAGGGCAAAGGTATAAGACAATGGCTGCTATGATATAGCAGCATACGGAACGGACGGGGGATGAGGTAGGACAAAGGTATAAGACAATGGCTGCTATGATATAGCAGCATACGGAACGGACGGGGGGTGAGGTAGGACAAAGGTATAAAACTATGGCTGCTATGATATAGCAGCATACGGAACGGTGGTGGGGTGAGGTAGGACAAAGGTATAAGACAATGGCTGCTATGATATAGCAGCATACGGAACGGACGGGGGGTGATGGAGGACAGAGGTATAAGACAATGGCTGCTATGATATAGCAGC
This sequence comes from uncultured Prevotellaceae bacterium, assembly GCA_902780635.1. Taxonomy (GTDB): domain Bacteria; phylum Bacteroidota; class Bacteroidia; order Bacteroidales; family Bacteroidaceae; genus Prevotella. The sequence continues at coordinate 52,519 of CACZGH010000023.1, read as the reverse complement.
ATACGGAACGGACGGGGGTGATGGAGGACAAAGGTATAAAACGTAAGACAAAACATAAAAATAAACGTATATGAATATGGAAATCATAGACGAAAAACTGATCAAGAAAGTGGCGGACGAGGCAAGGAAATCACCAAGGCTGCGGATGAATTACAACTTTCACAAGAGCCTTGAGGACAAATGCCACCGTTTCCTTAATGCATTGGAACCTGGCACACTGATTCCGGTGCATCACCATCCAACCAAAGACGAGACCTTCGTCATCCTGAAAGGCAAGGTCAGAGTGACCATCTACAATGATGATGGCGAGGTGACACAAACCTGTGTTGTCTGCCAGGAGGAGGGCATTTATGGGGTCAACATCCCCAAGAACACTTGGCACGGAGTGGAGTGTCTGGAGCCGAGCATTCTCTTGGAATGCAAGGAGGGTCCGTTCGTCGAGCATGAGGTGGATGGTATCTTGGAAATCAAGAAGCCATAGGGAGCTGAAGGGCCGTTGTTTTTGCACTTGGCTTTGCACGACTCAAAAAAAAGTAATTTCTTTATCTCGACTAGCTTATAAATCCAATTTTTTATCTATATTTGCAGGGAACAATTCTATTAACTATTATGAAAACATTTAAGACCCGACTATCCATTGTGCTCTGGGGATTGCTGATTCCCATGCTGACAATCAATTGCAGTGAAAAGAAAAATGTTGAGAAAGTTGAAACGGCTGAGACAACGACGAATACAGAAAGTGTGATCAAGCTGCCCCTTCCGCCATTCCAGAAATTCGTAGTGGTGACCACTCCTGAAGAAGGGCTCTATAAGAATGCGGATTTTAACAGTCCTACCTTGGTGAGATGGGATGAGGCAAACTGCGAGAGTGACTTTTGCGAGATAGCCTACCAGTGGTCTGACCAGCCCGACAAAGCGGGATTCGAATTAAGCACAGATATTTTAACTTCCGAAGACAAAATTTTTCCTGTGCTCGGTGAGGAAGGCAAGTTCTATAAAGTATGTGTCCTTAGCAATTGGTGTGATATTGAGAGTGCTTACATCCCCAAAGCCTGTGTCGAGGACATCGAAATCGCACCCATCACGGCTGACATACTGGAAGCGGAAGACAACTACTTCAAGTGCCGGGTAATGAAGGACGGCAAATACAAGGACGTAGTTTTTATCGACGAGTATAACGATCTTGAAGGTGAGACCCTCCAGGTGGGCGTGCTGATTGACGGTGTCGTGGTCACGCCGTACGCTTACTATATTGACAGTTATCTGATCAATGACCAGAATGAAGGCATCATCGTCGATGATACAGAAGCACAAGTCTCCCTCAGTTTCAACAAGAGCGTGGCAATGACAGTAGAAGATGGCTCTGATTCTTATCGACTCGACCTAAAAAAACTCAGTGATGAGCAAATCGCAATGATTGTGGATGCAGTGCTCAAGAAAAAACCCGAATTGGTGAATTACATGTACCATTTCCCCGCCCAAGGATTGGAGACCTTCAATTACATGGTTAAGTCCCAGCCAAATTGATTAAGAAACTTGAAAATGAAGTTGAAGAATGATTGAGATTGGACTGAAACATACCAGTGAATTGACCGTTACAGATGCAATAACCGCTATCCAAGTAGGATCTGGCGACATGCCAGTTCTGGCAACTCCTATGATGATGGCTTTGATGGAAAATGCAGCCATGCTCGCAGTCAAAAATGAACTTCCTGAAGGTTGTACTACTGTTGGCGGCCACATTGAATCTTCCCACCTGAAACCGTCGAAGATTGGTGATATGGTAAGAGCCGAAGCTGAGGTAACAAAGGTAGATGGCAAGAAGATAGAGTTTAAGGTGGCTGCGTACGCTGGTGACACCCTGCTGGGAGAGGGTACGCATCTGAGATTTATTGTGGAGAGAGAGAAATTTATGTCAAGACTTGGATAATATAGAACACTGGCGCTCACTTCTTCTTCACACCTCTTACAGGGGCGGCCTCCATGGGATGGTCGGGCCATGAATGCTTCGGATAACGACGGCGCAACTCTTTGCGCACCTCAAAATAAGTGGACTGCCAAAAGCTGTGAAGGTCGGTGGTGAGCTGTACGGGTTTGAAACCAGGAGACAACAGCTCCATCAATACAGGTGAGCCGTCGACCATTGGAGTATCCAGAAGGCCGAAGCACTCTTGCAATCGCACCCGTAAGACCGGCGCTTCGGCTCCCATACGGTAGTCGAGCCTTATTCGGCTCCCTGTGGGGACAACAATATGAGTAGGAGCCAACCGCTCCACCATGCCTTGTTGCTCATAGGTGAGGCGGCTCCAAATGACCTCGCAAAGGTCGATCTTCTTCAGTTCACTCGTTGTTGTTGCCTTGCCAATAAAGAGAGGCCCCCACTCTACTGCGCTCTTGCAGAGGGTCTCCATGTCGACGGACGGAAGAGACAGTTCTGGATGACGGGTAGCTACAAAAGCTATCCTCTGCTGCATATTGCGCACCTGATCGGAGAAATCCAGCATCGACGGTCCGTCTTTGCCGATTGCATCACAGATGACCTGCAGCATCTTCTCGCGAGAACAATTTGCCAATGGCTTCGAAGCCAGCAGAATGGCGCCGATGCGGGTCTCTCTCCTGGCTACCACTGACCCAACCTTGTGATCCCAAAAGATGTTGTCGCGCTCATGGGCATACGCTTTTAAATCGGCAGGGTCGACGACACTGGCCAAAAAGACTTTTCCAACGCCACCTGCTTTCTGATGCATGGAAGCGATAGAAAGCCATTCTGCACCAGACATGGCATCCGATGCATCCACCGCTACCAGTTCACCACCCGGCAACTGGAACACACCGACCCCCTCTCGCCACGCCTTGCCGATACGCTCAGGATAGGCCGAAGCCAGCAGCGCACCCACCTCGTAGGGGTTGACGGCGGTATTGTCCACCTTGCAGTGTATCATGTCGGCATATTGACGGGCGATTCTCTCCATGCGTCTCCATGGGCCAAGCTTTCCGCTACTGCGCTCCCGACGGAGTGCATCCAAGCGGCGGTCCATCGCTACGTCGCCCTCGCCAGCCATAGGATCTTTCTCCTCTATCAGCGAGGCGATGTCGGCTGCAAGGGCTTGCCGTAGCTTTGTGTCTGCCATCAGCAGCATGCGGGCGATACGTGGATGGCAAGGTAGTTTTGAGAGTCTGTGCCCCCACTCCGTCGCACGGCCCGATTCGTCTGTCGCACCAAGCGACGTCAGCAGCCGGCGGGCTTGAGCTACGGCCGACTTCACCGGAGGAGTCAGCCATGGCAGCCTCTCCACGTCGTGCTCGCCCCAGATGGCGGCATCGAGCACCAACGAGCTAAGGTCGGCCTCCAAGATCTCGGGTATGCGTACGGCGGGCATGCGCGACTCTGTGGCGGCAGTCCACAACCTATAACACACGCCGGGAGCCACACGCCCTGCACGTCCTGTACGTTGTGTAGCCATATCCAATGAAATCCGCACCGTCTCCAAATGGTTCAGTCCGCTGCGCGCATCGAACACCATCTTCCGACAGAGGCCACTATCGACAACGACACGCACGCCCTCGACCGTCAGCGAGGTCTCTGCGATAGGTGTCGCCAGCACCACTTTACGTTCGCCCGCGGGAGTCGGCGCAATGGCCCTCGCCTGCTCGTCATTGGACAGCATACCATATAGGGTAAAGATCTTCGTTTCGCCAAGTCCGCCCGAAGAGAGCAGTTCCTGAACACGCCGTATCTCCCCTTCGCCAGGCAAGAATGCCAAGATGTCGCCCTCGTGTGAACGATGGGCCTGCAGGATGGTCTGGGCCACCATCTGAGACACGTTGAACACATCGGCATCCTCCTCGCAGTGGATGACCTCGACAGGAAACATCCTCCCCTCACTCGTCAGCACAGGACAGTGCAATGCGGCCGACAGAGCATTGGTGTCTATCGTTGCCGACATGACCACGATGCGCAAGTCCTCGCGCAGAACATCCTGGCACTGCCTGACCAGCGCAAACGCCTCGTCGGTATTCAGGCTCCGCTCATGAAACTCGTCGAAGACTACCACCGCCACGTCTTCCAGTGCCGGATCATCCAAGAGCATTCGCGTGAGCACCCCTTCAGTCACTACCTCAATGCGCGTCTGCGGCGAGACCTTGCTCTCAAACCGGATGCGATAACCCACGGTCTCGCCAACCGACTCGCCCAGAAGCCACGCCATGCGTGAGGCGATTTGCCGTGCCGCCACACGTCTTGGCTCCAGCACGACCATCTTACCTGTGCATTGCTGCAGCCCGGCAAGCATGGTCAATGGCAGCACGGTAGACTTGCCGGCACCGGGTGCTGCCGTCACAATCACCGCCGTCTCCCTCTGCAGGGTCTCATTCAGCGGTGTCACCAATGCTGCCACTGGCAGGGTTTCCAGTTCTCTTTGTAGTCGTTCAGTCAATGCTGTTTTTGTGAACTTCATCCTTCATGGTAAAGGAAGAACAGTCGCCATACACCCATCTACTGCTTCTGGCAACTGTTCCTCTCTGACAGCCTATTTCTTGCTTCTGTAGAATTTTTCGAGGGTGCGATAGGCATTTTCCTTTTCTGGTGAGGCAACCACCTTAGATTCCACATCAATTTTCATGACAGGAGCGGCATCGAGATTGTCCTTGGTGATGGCCGTCCACTGAGGCAAGTCTTTGCCATTGGGATTGCCCGTCTTGCAGAAATTGGCATAATAGGTGAGGAAGAGCTTCGAAATGGCGTAGTCATCCTCATTCCAATCGTAATACTCATTGGTGTCGAGGGTTCCCATGGCATATTCTATGTCTGCTGAATGGACGGCACCTGGAGCAATCGCAGGTTGCTGAGCCTCAGACTTCTTTTCTTCCTTCGTCTTCTCACGCACACCACCAGCAAGGGCACCTACCTTGTCGCCCATTTTCGCCGACACCTGAGGACGGGGGTGCATATAGTGATAACGATAAACGGGTAGACCAGACTTCGCGTGAAAGTCGCAGGCCTTCCATGTGGGGAAGCCGGTGAAAAGATCAGAGGCAAGGTCGAGGCCCTTCTGGCTCATTACGTCTTCATCCGTCTCGAGTCCGTAAGCCTTGAAAATCTCGTCTGTCATGTCGCCAAACTGCGCCTTCATGGCGTTTTTGTAGTTTGTGAGTGTAGGCGCCTGATTCCTCAGTGCCTGCATGGGCGACCCCTCCAGTGAATTCCATCCTGCGAGCAGAGGCACCTGTGCTTGCTGCCCCTTCTCAAACACCTCGTCTGCGCTCTCGGTCATGAAGTAGCCATCGAGCACCACGTTGGCCATCCCTCTTGGGGGAAGGAGCTTTTGAAGAGAATCAGCGTTCAATGCCATCGCATCGGCCAGACTTGAGATGCCTGCCTGTTTCAAAAGTTCTGCACCAGCAGCATCGGCATCGGCTTGGGAAGAGGGCTGAAAAGGTAACACCTCGGCACCCGACGAAAGCATGGCGCCAGCAATGAGGTCCTTGGAGAGAGGAGAGCACATCAGGAGTGATACAGAGAAGGAACCTGCCGATTCGCCTACGATGGTGATTTTGTCAGGGTCGCCACCAAAGGCAGAGATATTCTCTTTCACCCACTTGATAGCAGCCACTTGGTCGAGGAAGCCGTAGTTGCCGCTTCCCTTATACTCGGAAGATGCCGTGAGGTCAGGATGGGCAAAGAAGCCGAACACACCCTCGCGATAGTTGGCCGTGACACCTATCACGCCTTCCTTGGCGATGGAAGAACCATCATAACGGGGCTCGCTGCCAGAACCAGCCATCAGTCCGCCACCATTGAAATAGATGAGCACTGGCATGGCGTCGGCTGTTGTGGCTGCAGTGGTCCAAATGTTCAGATAGAGACAGTCTTCGCTACGCCCCGAACCTCTGAACGACATGTCACCGAAAATATTAGGTTGCATGGGGTCGTCGGCAAACTGCTTGGCCGAACGCACTCCCTCCCAAGCTTGAACAGGCTGAGGAGCCTTCCAACGCAGTTCGCCCACTGGAGCCTGAGCGAAAGGTACACCCAGGAACTTCTTCACACCGTCTTCCTCGAAACCTTGGAGGACTCCATACTGGGTTTTTACTTCAAGGGTGACTTCCGTCCCCTTCTGAGTGCAACTGCCAAGAACAGCCACACAAGCGATGACGATCATCGCAAATACATGATTCCTAGACATAATGTTGTTTATTTATTAGATTCTGAGCTACGACTCCTTTTCGCAAAGTTAGTGCAAAAATACAAAAAAGCTGCTATAATAGACAAAAAAAATATCCTATTTTTAAAAAGAAAGTATTCGCATTTTTAGTCTTTTCGGAATCCATTCATTTGTCGGGCTCGGAGGCCCGACCTCCTAAACATAGCTCCATAAAATGGAGGCTTATAAGAGATGTGGTCAAAGATATGGCAGAGAATCTTCTGTGAGTTATGATAGATTTCTTATCAAGAAAAGAAAAATTCTTTATTGGACTAGTTTATAATTCACGATTTTTATTTATATTTGTAGGCATTATACAAGGTAATATGGGGCAAGGCAGGCCTTCGCATTTGAAAGTATATCACGACTAGAGAACATGAAACATATCATCATCATCCTATTTGCTATTCTTGGTATCGTGCAGCCAGCAGTAAGCCAGGAAACACAGCCTCGAAAGAAAGTTGCCCTTGTGCTCAGTGGCGGTGGAGCCAAAGGTGTGGCCCACATCGGGGTGCTGAAGGTGCTTGAAAAAGCCGGCATCCCTATCGACATCATCACTGGCACCAGTATGGGAAGCATCGTGGGGGGGCTCTATGCCTGTGGAAATGACGCCATGCGACTCGACTCCATCGTGCGGTCACAAGACTGGTCGGTCGTGCTGTCGGACAGGGACAACCTGAAATACCAAAGTCTGAAAGAGCGTGAGCAGCACAACACGTATGCCATCTCATCCAGTTTGAGGTGGAACAAAAAGAAAAGTACAATCGGTGGCGGCATCATCATCGGCAAGAACATCGGCAAACTCTTGCGCACTTTCACCTATCCCTACAATGACTCTATCGATTTCGACACCCTCCCCATACGATTTGCTTGTGTCGCAACTGATGTGGTGGACAACAGCGAGATCGTTTTTCATCGTGGCGTGGTCAGTGAGGCCATGAGAGCGAGTATGTCGATACCCGGGGCTTTCGCCCCCGTGAGGAAAGGCAAACAGGTGCTTGTTGACGGCGGACTGCGAAACAATTATCCTGCCGACATCGCCAAAGAAATGGGGGCCGACTACATCATCGGCGTGTCGGTGGCCAGCAAACAGCGGACAGCCGAAAAGTTGAGTACAACGGGAGACATTCTGATGCAAATCGTAGATTTCAACTGTAAGAACAAGTATGATGAGAATATGGCCATCACCGACATCCCCATCTTGGTCAACACAGAAGGCTACAGTACGGCTTCTTTCTCCTCATCAGCCATCGACACGTTGATCCAGCGGGGTGAGGATGCCGCGATGGCTCACTGGGATGAGATTGTGGCCCTCAGGGAAAAACTTTCTCCACTTGAAGTCAAGCCACGGCTCCAGGCCACCCAAGAGCCTTTGTCGGACAACCCGTCTTTCAGGATTGGAGAATTGACATTTGTGAATATGACCCCAAGCGATGAAGCTTTCATCCGCACTAAATTCAAGTTGAAAGAAGGTGACAGCATTGATAACGAACGCGCCAACCTCATCACCATCTCCATCCGTCTTGACCTGTTCTATCAAAGTGCCGACTTCCATGTCGAACGCAACGTTATCGACATGCCCGACGGCACTAAAGCAGCGAGAATCAATTTTATCGCCGGAGAGCAGAAGACCAACAAGATTAGTGCAGGTATCCGTTTCGACAACGAGGAGATCTTGGCGCTGCAGACCAATATCGCCTTCCCCATCCGCAAGCGGATACCTATGCAACTTGATTTCACCTTCCGTTTGGGAAAACGCATCCTGGCGGAAGGCAACTGGGAAATACACCCCACCAACTTCCTCCATCCCTCCATTACGCTGGCTTTTCTCCGCAACGAAATCAACCTTTACGAGTATGGCTCAAAGAGTTATAATCTAACTTACAACCGCCTGCATGCCGTGGTTGCCCCTCTGACTTTCATCGTGCGCAATTTCCATATCAGCATGGGAAGCGCTGTTGACTATTATTTCAATTACAATCTGTTGCTTGACCAAGTGCAGGAACACTATATAGAGATGCCTAAGCATGAGCATTTCATCAGATACTTCGCAAAAGTAGGCTACAGCAGCGAGAACAATTGGTATTTCCCCACACGCGGAAGTAAATTCAACGCACGATATGGTTATTACACCGACAATTTTATCACATTGAACGACGAGATTGGCGTGCACGCACTGAGTGCGATGTGGCGGACCAATTTTTCCCTCAGCAAGCACCTGACCATCCAACCGATGCTCTATGGCCGAATTCTCCGTTCTAAAGACTCGCCCATTATCTTATGCAACATCATGGGTGGAGAATGGTTTGGACATTACATTGATCAGCAAATGCCCTTTGCCGGAGTGGGAAACATAGAACTTCAGTGGGACAAATTCTTTGCCGCACAGATACAGGCGCAATATGCGGTGACCACCAACAACCTCATCTTGTTCAGGTTTGCCACTGCCCAGGATGGAGACACTTACCGCGAAGTCCTCAAAAGGAAGACGATGCTTGGCTCCTCATTGAGTTATTATTATAATGCACCTGTAGGACCTATAGGCATGTCCTTAGGATATAGCAATGTGACTGACAAACTATATTTCTATTTTAATGTTGGATATGTCTTTTGAGCATGCTTCCAGCACCAATCTCACCCAATTAGCCGAGACAGCATACCGCTTCATTGGTTTCATTTTGATGAAATAAAGATTGGCTTCCTCCAACATTAAAGGGGTGATTTTCCTATCAAATAGAGGAAAGCCACCCCTTTATTTCACTACTTCTTCAACAGTCCCGAGCAGATATAATAGTCCCCATTATTCGGGTATATTTCCTAATTTTATATATCCCCTACTTCGGTTTCATTGAACAAATCAAGCTGTTCGCTGAATATATTTATATAAAATGATTCTTCTGCCTAATTTTGCATCGAAAAGAACAAAATGAAACATTATATGAAGAAAGTAATGCTCTTTATGATGCTTGTGGCATCAGTTTCTCTGCTGGCATGCTGTTCGGCAGAAGACCCGTTTGAGGAATTCATTAACAATGACAATAATGGCTGGAACAACAGCGGAAACATAACAGGAGGCAACGGCAGTTCGGCCACAACAGGTGAACTGGCCTCCTTTGACATTTCCATAGACAAATCCTCTGCTGAACCGACAGAGACAGCAACGGAGTATTTCCCCGAAGAGGAAGACGCCTTGGAGAACAATTCCTTCTCAACCGAGGTGGCGATAGACCTCTCCAACCCGGTCGCAAAGACAGAGAACGGGGTGGAGGTGATAGTCAATGGTGGTCATGTGACAGTCAACCACGGTTCTGCCAAAGGTATTTGTTACGTGGTGAGCGGAGCAACTAGCAATGGGTCTCTGACAGTAGTGGGTGACAAGAAGTATGCGGTCAAACTCAATGGTGTGAGCATCACCAATCCCGATTCGGCTTCACTGAACCTGCTGAGTGGCAAACGCGCCTACATCATCCTGGCCGAGGGCACCAGCAACACATTGGCCGATGGAACAGGCGGCAGCCATAAAGGTGCGCTCTACTGCAAGGGCAAACTGCTCTTCAATGGCAATGGTTCACTCTCCGTCATGGGAAACACCAACAACGGCATCCATTCAGCTGACTATATCGTGTTACGCAAAGGCAACAATATCCATGTGAAGTCAACGGCCGGTCATGGCATCAAGGCCAACGACGGCATCTTCATCAATGGCGGCATCCTGAACGTTGAGGTGTCAGCTGCTGCAGCCAAGGGCATCAACAGTGAGGGCCACATCATTGTCAACGGCGGGCGTACCACCGTACTGACTACCGGCAACGGCAGCTACGACACCGATGACAAGGAGACCAAAGGCGCAGCGTGTATCAAGGCTGACTCAACGTTGACCGTCAATGGTGGCGAACTATGGCTGAAGAGCACAGGCTCTGGCGGCAAGGGCATCAATGTGGATATGGAGGCGAACTTTAACGGTGGCAACGTCTATGTCGTGACCACGGGCGGACAGTATAAGAGCAACAACGACACCGCATCGCCCAAAGGCATCAAGGTAGACGGCAACATTAACGTGAGCGGAGGCAGGATATGGGTGCGCACCAGCGGCTACAACGGCGAGGGCATAGAAACGAAAAAGGAACTGAACATCACAGGCGGTGAGGTAGCGTCTTATGCATACGACGATGCCATCAACTCCAAGGGCAACATGACCATCAGCGGCGGCTATGTCTATGCACACGGTCAGCACAACGACGGCATCGACACCAACGGTAACTGCTACATCAAAGGCGGTACAATTTATGCTATCTGCTCGGGTTCTCCCGAAGTGGCCATCGATGCCAACACCGAAGGCGGCTACAAACTCTATCTCACCGGTGGTACTGTGGTTGCAATAGGCGGCCTGGAGAATGGCTCACAACTCTCACAGTCGTGCTACCAATCCGCTTCATGGTCGGCTAACTCCGTATATGCACTGACTTTCGGCGACAGCACCTTCTCATTCAAGACTCCTTCAAGTGGCGGCTCCGGTCTCGTTGTCTCCTGTACATCTCAGCCAACACTCCAGTCAGGTATCAATGTAAGCGGTGGCACTTCCTATTTCGGTGGCCTTGCCATTGCAAACGGCTCGGTCAGTAGCGGATCCAACGTCAGTCTGTCCACTTACACGGGTGGTAATGGAATGGGAGGCCGTCCAGGTGGATGGAGATAATAGATTAATCACGATTATAATATAGTAACAATGAGAAAGATAACAATGAGAAAGATAGTTTTAGTTTGCCTATTGGCATTTGTTTCTTTGCAGTATGTTGCAGCACAAGTTGACACACAACAGCCTCAGGACTTACAACCTCGTGGGGAAGTGCCTGGACGCCCACCGCACGATGGTAAACCAAGAAGACCTGATGGGATGGGAAAACCTGGTGGAATGGGTTCCCGCCAAGTGGACATCAACTATTCCGGGGCTGTAGAACTGACCTCTCAAGCTTCTGAAACGGGAAAGACCTACCAAAGTGACAAAGCGGATGAAAGTGCACTGTTGATATCCACCAAAGAGGCGGTGACCCTCTCCCACCCCACCATCAACAAGACAGGCAACTCGGACGGTGGTGATAACTGCAGTTTTTACGGTGTGAATGCCGCCTTGCTTGTCAAGGGCGGGAGCACCACGACCATCAAGGGTGGTGTGATAACCAGCGATGGCACGGGTGCTAATGGTGTATTCTCATACGGAGGCAATGGCGGACATAATGGCGGACAAGGTGATGGCACCACTGTCATCATCGAGGACAGCAAAATCACTACCACAGGCGATGGTTCTGGAGGTATCATGACCACGGGTGGCGGTGTGATGAAGGCCAAGAACCTGACGGTAAACACCAGCGGAAGGTCATCAGCTCCCATACGCACCGACCGTGGAGGAGGTGTTGTGACCGTGGAGGGCGGCAGCTATACGAGCAACGGACTGGGCTCCCCAGTCATCTACTCCACCGCCGATGTCACTGTGTCGGATGCCACGCTTACATCCAACAAGTCGGAGGGTGTGTGCATTGAGGGCAAGAATAGTATTACGTTGAACAATTGCCAGATGACGGTGAACAACACACAGCGCAACGGTCATGCCCAGTTCCTCGATGCCATTATGATTTACCAGTCATTTTCTGGCGATGCCGACAGTGGCAACTCACATTTTACCATGAACGGTGGCTCGCTGACCAACCATCGGGGACACCTCTTTCATGTGACCAACACCAACGCCATCATCACGCTGAACGATGTGAAACTGGTGAATAACGATCCTGCAAAGGTGTTGCTGTCTGTGTGTGCTGACGGATGGCAGGGTGCAACAAACAAAGCTACGCTCAACGTGAGCCGACAGCAGTTGGAGGGCACTATCCTGGTAGGCAGTGACTCGGAACTGACTCTGAAATTGACAGATGGTTCCACTTTCAGCGGCTATATAGGCGGCAACATCACCAACGCGGCTGGAGAAAGCATCTCCACAGAGACAGGAACAGTGCATGTGACCTTGGGCAATGACTGCACCTGGACTTTAACGGCCGACACATCCATCACATCATTGGAGGGTGACACCTCACTTATCAAAACAAATGGACATCGATTGTTTGTGGCAGGTAAACCAATGACGAACGAGTGAGAGCGGAGCCTAGAAAGCTGATGTGCCAGAAACGAAAGAAAATAAATTCTTTATCTTTATAGGCTTAAAATCCGATTTTTTTTCTAAATTTGTAGCAACAACTGAAAAAATCGCCTTTTTGACTATGAAAATAAATGCACTTTTAATGAATGCTGCTGACAACGTGGTGACCACTGTCACAGAGATTGCCAAGGGAGAAGATGTCTGCTATACGAAGGGCAGCGCATGTATTGTTCTCAAAGCCGTGGAGGACATCCCTTATTGCCACAAGGTGGCTCTAGAGGATTTGTCGGTGGGCTGTGAAGTGATTAAATATGGGGAAAGCCTTGGCCGTCTGGTGCAGTTGGTGGACAAAGGAGGCTGGGTGAACGACATGAATTTGAAGAGTGAACTTCGTGACTACGACAGTGAACTGGTGGGAGCCGACTGGCAGATGTGTGCCGCACAGTCTGAAGGCCAACAGCCGAAGCCATTCCAGTTTTGGGGATACCGCCGCACGGAGGGGCGTCCTGGCATCCGTAACCACATCTTGATCTTGCCGACATGTGTCTGTGCCAGCGAGAGCTGCCGAATCGTAGCCAGTCAAATTCGTGGTGCCGTGAACATCGTCTTCAACACAGGCTGCTCTGACGTACAAGCCAACACCGACATGAGTCAGAAGATTCTGACGGGACTTGCCTGCCATCCTAACATCTACGGGGTGGTGATCATCGGACTGGGATGCGAGACCGTGCCCCATCGAAAATTGAAAGAGAAAATCGGTCTACTGACACGGAAACCCGTCGTTTCCTTCGGCATCCAAGAGGAAGGCGGTACGCTGAAGACGATAGAGAAAGCCACCCGTGCTGCCCGCCAGATGGCTCAGGAGGCTGGCATGCAGCAAAAGGAACTGTTCGACGCTTCGCAACTCTATATCGGCATTGAATGTGGAGGCTCGGATGCCACGTCGGGCATCGCCAGCAATCCGTCGGTGGGTGAGATGAGCGACATCCTGGTGGACATGGGTGCCACAACGGTGATGAGCGAGTCGATAGAATGGATTGGCGGTGAGCACATCCTGGCCAAGCGTGCTGCAACGCCCGAGATTCACAATAAGATCATAGAGGTGTGCCGAGAATACGAGGCGCATCTCTCCGCAGCCGGACAGGACTGCCGTGCAGGACAACCAACGCCAGGCAACAAGGCCGGCGGACTTTCCACTCTTGAGGAAAAAAGTCTTGGATGTATCAGGAAAGGCGGTACACGCCCTATCCAGGAGGTTCTCCTACAGGCGGTACGACCTACAGAGAAAGGAGCCGTCGTGATGGACACCGCTGGTTTCGATATCGCATCGGTCACTTCAATGGTGGCTTCCGGCTGTCAGATGGTAGTATTCACCACTGGCCGCGGTACACCAACGGGCAATGCCATCGCCCCCGTGCTGAAGGTGACGGCCAACGAGCGGACATTCCACATGATGGAGGACAACATGGACGTTGACCTCAGCGCTGTTCTGAGAGGAGAAAAGACCATCCAGCAGATGGGCATGCGACTCGTCGATACCGTTGCCGAGATAGCCAATGGCCGGATGACGAAGGCCGAGGCCTTCGGCTTCTCCGATATCGCTGTCGACCACGTTTGCAGATTCGTATGACTCCATTCTCATGACTAAAAGCACGTAAAGGGAATCACTTGCCTTTGTCGGATATCTTCATCCGGCTCATGACATATGCGTTGACAATTGACGTACAGACAAACCATTGATTGGTTTTGCATTTTCATACTTGTCTGCATTTTTCTGCAATAAGATTTGGCGGCACCGATTAGTATCATTACCTTTGTAGACCTCTCTACACAATATTGATACATAAAGATACAACCCTCATGGCAATCCTATCTATCGTCAGTTTTATTATGAGTTTGATTCCAATGACAAGTGTCTCGTCGCCAAACGACGGAGAACAACTTCAAGTTGGACAAACGATAGAACAATCTGGGGAATACCAGAATCCGATTATTCGTGTGTCGTTGCCCGACCCTTCTGTCATCAAGGCGCACGACGGCCATTTCTATCTGTATGCAACCGAAAACATCCGCAACCTGCCCATCTATCGTTCTGACAATCTTGTTGACTGGGATTATGTCGGGACTGCCTTTGACGATGTGAGCCGGCCCAAATGGAATCCCAATGGAAGAATATGGGCTCCCGACATCAATTTCTTCGGCGGACAATATGTGCTCTATTATTCCAAGTCTGTCTGGGGAGGTGAGTGGACTTGTGGCATTGGAGTGGCCACAGCCGTTTCGCCGGAAGGACCCTTTACCGACCGTGGGGCGTTGTTTATCAGTGAGGATATCGGTGTGAGAAACAGCATCGACCCGTTTTATATAGAAGACGGTGGGAAAAAATATGTTTTCTGGGGGTCGTTTCACGGCATTTACGGCATAGAACTGACTGACGATGGACTTGCTGTCAAACCGGGCTCTACCCCCGTGCCTATAGCGGGCAACCAGATGGAGGGCACCTATATCCACAAAAGAGGTGATTATTACTATCTGATAGGGTCTAACGGCTCGTGTTGCGAGGGTGCCAGCAGCACCTATCAGGTCGTATACGGTCGTTCCAAGGACCTTTTTGGCCCTTATATGACGAAAGAGGGCCAGCCTATGCTTGAAGGCCACTACAACGTGCTGTTGCATGGCAATGAGAAAGTGGCGGGACCAGGGCACAACGCTGAATTCATCACAGACGACAAGGGACAGACCTGGATGCTTTATCATGGTTACCTAAAGATTGACCCTGATGCTGGGCGGCAGGTGTTTATGGACAAAGTGGAGTGGATAGATGGTTGGCCGGTGGTTGCAGGAAGCGAACCGTCATCGAACAGCAACTCTCCATCCATAGAATGAAGGCTAATCTGCATAAGGAATGTTTGGTGCTTACACGATAGAGAGATATACGGCAGAAATGGACGCTGCCGCATACATAGAGGGCTTCCATGATGCAGACTATTTCATCAAGTTCTGCCAACAATGTGGTAACTATGGCCGCAGGTATGGATGTCCTCCATTCGATGATGACCCGCTATCGGTCATTGAGCCATTCGACAAAGTGCGCATCATTGGCGTGAAGATTATTCCCAATGACAAAACATGGCCATTGGAAGCAGCAAACGAATTGATGGAACCTGTGACCAACGAGTTGAACAAGGAACTTCTGGAAATGGAGAAATCATTGGGCGGCATAAGTTTTGGGTTTGTCGGTTTCTGTCCCTATTGCGGTGGAGCCCCATGCGCACGGATTGAGGGGAAGCCATGCAAGCATCCCGACAAGGTGCGGCCTTCGCTTGAGGCATTCGGCTTTGACATAGGCAAGACTGCCAAGGAAGTGCTTGGACTTGAAATCAAATGGAGCAAGGGCCTATTGATTCCTGAATATCTTACCTTGGTATGTGGAATTTTTTACCGTACAAAAAGCCCCGTCTGAGTTTCTTTTATCTTATTTTTCATCTAATTATGAAAATCCACGCTGTGAGTGGAAAACTGAAGAAAACGACCATCAATCCCCAACATATGAAACAGTTTATAGTCATATTCACTATGGCAATTGTGTTTGCTTGTTCCGGTCATAACGGCAAGGAAGACAATGTCGCTGTTGTTGACTTGAATGACAGCATCATGGTGGCCAACGGGTATGATGTAGTGGAACTGCATAAAATGAAGACGGGACATATTACGGCCACGTTCAAAGTCAACGGCAAACCATGCGTGTTCTTGGTTGACACGGGTGGTGGCGGCACATTGATAGATATGTCCAAAAAAAGCGAATATGGCCTTGAAGCAGCAGGGAAACGTGACTATGCAGCCGGCATCGGCTCCGTCAGTTCGTTGGTCAGGACATCTGCCGTCCTTCAAGTCAACGGAAAGAAATTCAAATCTGGTGACCTCTTCATGATGGATATATCCTATCTCAATACCGAATTCAGAAAAACCAAGGGCAGACAGGTTGGGGGTGTTCTGGGTACTGATTTCCTTGAAAGGCATCAAGCCATCATTGATTATCCACATTCAAAAATGTATCTAATCATCAAACCGGATGGACTATAGAGATCAATTTTGAATTTATTAGAAAATACAATCATAACTCCTGAATTGATGAAACACACCCATATTGTTAAAGATTGTTAAGACTGACAATACCAATTAGTTGTTTCAGCTGTCATGGTCTACTATTCTTATAAAGAATCATTATCGCAACATGATAAGACGAACAAACAAGATACGGTTGTTCTGCCGCTATTGTATAGTCGTATGGGCTCTGCTGTTGGCAGCGAGCGGAAGTATGGCTATGGGGGGCAGTTACCAGTTCCACCATTACGATACTCAACAGGGTTTGTCTCACAACTCAGTGCTGGCCATTGCCCAGGACTGTATGGGATTCATGTGGTTTGGCACGCATGACGGGCTGAACCGATTTGACGGCCATTCATTCAAGGTTTATCACAAAAGTATGCTTCCACATGGCCTGGGCAACAACCGCATTGGGGCAATCCACCAGGATCCTGACCAACAGTTGTGGGTGGGCACGGAGCATGGGGTGTATATCTACTCTCCTGCTACTGACTCGTTCCGTCGCTTCGATGTTCAGGCTTCAGATGGTGGGCGGGTTACTGGTCAGGTGCATGTCATCACAGGCGATACCGACCACATAATCATTGGCTGCATCGGCGACGGTGTCTATGTTTATGACCTACATAGCCAGCAGCTGGCTCACCACCCTCTGCAGGGCTATCCTACCATATCAAGCATCTGCATCGATGCTGGTAAGACGATATGGATAGGCTTATACGAAGGAGGACTGGCCTATACCCGCAACTTGTTCAACACCATTGTAGTATTCAAGGATGCTAGTGGTCAGAACATGCTCCGCAACCAAACCATCACAGGCATGGTGCCCACGGAGAAGGGTCTGCTATATCTATGTTCAGCAACGTCGGGCCTGTCGGAGCTAAACATCAACAATAAAGTCATCACCCCGCTCATATCCCCTTCCGACGGCGCACGTATCTATGCCCACGACATGATAGAGAGTGACGACGAATTGCTGATAGCCACAGAGGATGGTCTCTATGCCTACAGTCTCAACGAACGAAGCTTCAGCCATTACACGTACGAGGCCACCGACCCCTTCTCTTTGTCAGACAAATCGCTCCAGACCGTATTTCGCGACAAGGACGGAGGCATCTGGGTAGGTTCCTACTTTGGCGGCGTCAACTATGCTCCGCGCATGTCCTACGCCTTCAGCTACTACATCCCCCGCGTGGACCGTCCTGGCTCGCTCAGTGGCCGCCGGGTAGGCCAGATGGTGGAGGCTCCCGACGGTACGATCTGGGTGGGTACGGAGGATGGCGGACTGAACCGTTTCTCGCCGACGACCCATCATTTCACCTTTGTCGATGCTAGTGCCTCATTCCTCAATGTACAGAGTCTGTGCATGATAGGCGACCAATTGTGGGTGGGTACCTTCGCTCATGGACTAAAGGTCCTCGACGCTGCCACAGGCCGGCTGCTGCGCAACTATCAGCAAGGTGATGGCAAGGAGGGGCAGTTGAATGACAACAACATTTTCTCTATAGCTCAGACGGCTGATGGCAGTGTCTATGTGGGCACTTTAGGAGGCATCTATCACTACGAGCCATCGACAGATCAGTTCTTCCAATTGAAAGAGCTGCCCCAACATATTGTCTATGACATCATGGAGGACCATGCCCACAACCTTTGGGTGGCTGTCTATGACCACGGCATCTACATGCGCCGTGTAGGCAGCAGCCAGTGGCAGTGCTTTGATGATGCTCCCCCCCCTCATGGAAAAGGCAGAGTGAGACTCCCCAGCAACAATGTGGTGGGGCTCTACGAGACATCACGCGGTGACGTGTGGGCCATCACTGATGGCAACGGAGCCTATCGCTACGATGCCGAGCACCAGCGTTTCATCACCGTATCTATCCCCAGTTATCAGCCTAAGCGAGTGCTGCAAGGGATGGTTGAAGATGGCGAAGGACTGCTGTGGTTGACTAGCAACGAAGGTTTGATATGCTATAACCCAGAGAATGCATCCACACGCATCTACACCACCGACAATGGTTTGCTGAACAACAATTTCTCACGTCACTCCGCCCTATGCAGCAGTACCGGTCTCATATACATAGGTAGCCAGGCAGGTCTAGTGACTTTCTCTCCAGAGAGTTTCCTTGGTCTGTCGTCTGCACCTGCCATCGTTGCTACTGAATTGATGGTTCAGGGACGAATGGTCGACTACAACGCCGCTGACTCGCCCTTGAAGCAGAGCATCACTGCCACTCGCCGCTTAGAGCTGCCCTATGACCAAAACTCGCTGGCCATCAAGATAGCCGTGTTGTCCTATCGCGATGCACAGACACGCCAAATCAAGTACATGCTCGAAGGTTTCGACAGCCAGTGGCAGCACCTCTACAGCGACAACTATATCCGTTATACGAACCTGCCGCCTGGTGACTACGTGTTGCGTGTCTGCGACGTGACCAACAATGAGAAGACTGCCACTCCCCTGACCATCGACATCACCATCCGCCAACCATGGTATAATACGTGGTGGGCCTGGCTCATCTACCTCTTGGCGGCTGCAGGGACCGTGCTGATGGCCTATCGCTATCTCACCCAGCGCTCACGGCTGAACAGGCGTCTGGCTATGGAGCAGTTTGAGCACGAGCAACAACAGGAGCTCTATCAGAGCAAAATCAATTTCTTCACCAACGTAGCTCACGAGATACGTACTCCCCTGACACTCATCAAGGGTCCTCTGACCGATATTCTCCAAAAGGATATCAGCGACGAGAACGATCGCGAGAACCTGCACATCATGGACCAGAACGTGACGCGACTCCTCAACCTCACCAACCAGCTACTCGACTTCCGTAAGATAGAACGCAACGGACTCCGACTCAGTTTCCAGCGATGCAATATCGGCCAGCTGGTCAACGATGTCTACGTGCGCTTCAAGCCCATCATACAGCAGCGGGGCATCACTGCCACTATCACCCTGCCTGAACAACCCCTGCAAGCCTACGTAGACAGAGAGGCCTTCACCAAGATTGTGAGCAACCTGATGACCAATGCCACCAAATACTGTGACCACATCATACAGGTAGAACTCACCCGGCACGACGAGCAAATGATGCTTATCACCCGTAATGACGGCCCTCTGATCCCTCCCACCCTGCGTAAGCAGATATTCTTGCCATTCTATCGTGCCGAGACTGCTGAAGGCCAAACCGGCACTGGCATCGGCATGGCACTGGCACGCTCGCTGGCCGAGCTACACAGCGGACAACTAGACATTCTCGACGACGACACTCTCAACGTGTTCTGTCTGACCCTGCCCATCGAACAGAAGGAGTTCTTCCCATCAGCTGACGACTACGGCAACGAGTACGAGGACCTCCAATCTTCAGAGGGTACAGAGGAAGGCTTCCAGGTGCTCATCGTTGAAGACAACCCCTCCCTCAAAGCCTATGAGAAGAAGCAACTGTCACGTCATTACCGTGTGATTACTGCCGACAATGGGCAACAGGCTCTGCAAGTTCTTGCCAGCAACGAGGTGGACATCATCGTCTCTGACATCATGATGGAACCCATAGACGGTTTTGAGCTTTGCCGACAGGTGAAGGAAGACGTAAACACCAGCCATATCCCCTTCATCCTGCTCACTGCCCTCACCCTCGACACAGCCAAGGTGCAGGGCATGGAAAGCGGTGCCGACAGCTACATCGAAAAACCGTTCTCCATGGACTATCTGCTGAGCGTCATACAAAACCTGCTGCGCTCACGGCAGAGCATCAAGCAAGCCTACGCCACCTCCCCCTTCCTTCTACAGGAGACCGTCTCCATCAGCAAGACCGACAAGGAGTTTATGCAACGCCTGGATGAGGTCATGGCCGACCATCTTACTGACAGCGACTTCGACATCAACGAGATGGCGCGCCTGTTGTTCATGAGCCGCACCAACCTGAATCGCAAGATGCGAGGACTTTTCAACCTCACACCAAACAATTACATTAAGGTGGAAAGACTAAAACGTGCAGCCCAGCTACTCAAGCAGGGCAACTCACGCATCAACGAGGTGTGCTACATGGTAGGATTCAGCTCGCCTAGCTACTTCACCCAGTGCTTCCAGAAACAGTTCGGCTTGCTCCCCAAAGACTTTATTGAACAGCAGAATGTATAAAATAATGGCATTTTGGTTCGATTTTAACGGCTTTGTGTTCGATATTGATAGTCTGCCAACTAATTAGTTCTTAGTTTTGCATTGTAATTTTTTAATTAAAAAAACTAAAGCTTTATGGTAAAATTTTACTTCAATCATGTTCGCAGATTGCTGGCCGTGCTGGTAGTCTGCTTGGTGGCAGCCAATGCATCGGCAACTCCTTTTAAGAACATCCACGTGCAGCTAAATGTCAACGAGTCGGGACGTGGCAAGGTGTACATCCGTACCGAAGATCCCTCAAACCTGCAGACCCGTAAAGGCGAGACGGCTACATTGAAGGCCACCATTGGTGAGAATGGCAACGACATCAACCGTAGTGAGGATGATCCTCTGCGTGGTCTTTACATGATCTGGCTCTATGGCGAACCCGAGGACGGCTTCGAACTGGCAGGCTTCAGTCTGGCGAAGAAGGCAGACGGAGAGTACACGAAGGCTGACCTCCTCGTTTCCACCTACACTGACAACGGAAACTTTGACGACCCTTATGCCGCTGACAAGGTAGACGAAGGCTATGAGTTTATCTTCAATGCTAACTGCCCCCATGAGGTAGATGCCAAGACCGATGTCGATGGTGACAATGCTCGGGAGATTGCCCGTGCCAAAGACAACTGGAGCGAAGAGCCCGACCACGTGATCTACGCTGTCTTCATACCCGCAGGCACCATTCTTCCTGAAGGTGACACAGAGGGCATCAAGAGCACACAGTGTGTTGTCAATGCTGGACAAGCCTATACCCTCACTGGCCAAAAAGCCTCGGCTGCCTATCGCGGAATCGTCATCCTCGACGGCAAGAAGGTCGTGCGTAAGTAACCACTTAAATAAAAGGCTCTCATGGCTTCGGCCATGAAAGCCTTTATTAACTAATATTATGGACAACAGACTTAATCTCTTCAAGTACAATTGCCTCCTGTTGCTTACCATAATAGCGATAGACGTACAAGCTGATTCAGCCTACAAGAATTTCCGTCTCAAGATGGAAGCCGTCCCTACGGGTAAAGGGGTGGTCTATCTCAACTATAATATCAGTGATAAGGATTCAGTCACCACAATACCGGCAGCGTCTATCGATGAGAAGATCACTATCAAAGGCATGAACGATTATTATTGCAGGTTGTTGGCCGACCCCATACCAGGCTGGGAATTAGTGGGCTTTACCAAGATTTTGAAAGACGAGTATGAACCAGAGGATTTCTTTGGCACCACCTCGCCAACGGAAGTAGCATTCCATTTTGATCCGATGTACGTTTTTGATGGCCAAAGTTATAGCGAGGCTCAGGAACACTGGTCGGATGAATTTGTTGATGTATATCAGTATTATGCTGTCTTCCGCCCTGTTTCCGGAGAGGGCATCCTTACCCCTAAAACAGAAGACGGTCAGCCAGCCACCACCACACGTTCACCTCAATACAATCTCTCCGGACAAAGAGTGGACAAACGCTTTCGCGGCCTCGTTATCAGTAATGGCAAAAAAATCCTCCAGATGAGGAAGTGACCGCCACCGAGTGTTGTTACGCCAAAACCATTCTGCGTGGATGGACGAAGAAGATGAAGAAATTTAGAATATACATTTTGCAACTTTTTGCCTGTGTGCTGGCAGTCTTCATACTGTCGCCTACAGGTGCTTTTGCACAGCAGGAGAGCAATGTCGACGAGAATGGGTTGGCCACCGACATCACCGTGACACTCATCAGCGTAGCTCCAGGCTATACCGCCTATACCGCCCACGGACACTGTGCGCTAAGGCTGCAATGTCCTTCGGCAGGACTCGACATCTCGTTCACCTATGGCCTCGACGACACACCCGAGAACCGCATGGCCTTCTTTGTGGGTAACGGTCAGGGCACCTACTCAGCCTACCATACCGACGACTACTTGAAGGAGTATACCAGCGAAGGGCGACAGGTGTATGAATACGAACTGAACCTGAGCCTTAACGAGAAGCGCCACCTGTGGGAACTGCTCGATAGCGAGATATCCGGGGGCAACTTCCGCCTGTACAACTACCTACAGACCAACTGCTCGTCAATGTGCGTCCAGGCCATCAACCGTGCACTGGATGGCGATCAGTTCATCTACCAGTCACTGCCCCCAGTACTCAATGGCACCTACCGCCAGTTTGTGCGCCATATCTCGGAGCTCCGTCCTTGGGTGAACTTCTTCTGGCAGTCACTGTTAGGCAGTGCAGGTGAGGAGATAGGGCAAATAGAAGACAAGCTCTCGCCCGAGCTGCTGGTAGAGGCTTGGCAACATGCCGTGCTGAAAGACTCGTTAGGCAGCAGCCGCCCGATGATTGTGAACGAAGGTCAACTTCTCATCCAGGGAGACGACGGCAAGAAGACCACATGGTTCACGCCGACGCTCTTCTTTGCCCTGCTGTTGGCGCTCGCCATCCTGCTGACGGTGGCGGAGTGGCGAGGGCATCTACGCCGTGTGGGCAACGTAGTGGACATCCTGTTGTTGGCAGGGCAGACGTTGGTGGGACTGTTCATCTGCTACATGGCATTCTTCTCCATTCTGTATGGTGCATCAGGCAACTGGTACGTAATACCCTTTAATCCTCTACCCCTCCTCCTCTGGCTGCTGTTCCACCACAAGAAAGGCTTCCAACGGGTCTACCTATTCTATACCGTGGTGCTGGCCATTTTCATTGCCCTGACACCCTTCGTCGAACAAATAGACCTCCCTCACAGCCTATTGGTCGCCGTGATGGCAGTGCGTTGCCTTGCTAAATGTAAAAATGTAGAAATCAAAAGCGTACACAGCGGTTCCGTCAATATGATATAAGATATGAAGTGGATAGTGACGATAGCAATGGGAGTGCTATGCACTCTGCAAGGTTTGGCCCAACAACCTGGCAGCGAAGAGACCTTCTTCGTAGACGGGTTCCACGGTGGTGTCTATGGCCATTATCCTTTGGACACTTACACCCAGTTCATGGTGGACCAACTGGAACGGCATCCCGACTGGTGCATAGGACTGGAGATAGAACCCGAGACCTGGGACTCAGTGCTGGTGCACACGCCCCAGGCCTACCAGCGTTTCAAGCAGTATGTCACCGGGCCGCGGGTGGAGGTGACCAATCCTACATACGCCCAGCCCTACCTCTATAACATCAGTGGCGAGAGCATCATCCGACAGTTCCAGTACGGTATTCAGAAACTGCGCCACCACTTCCCAGGCATCACCTTCACCACTTACAGCAGCGAGGAGCCCTGCTTCACCAGTCAGCTGCCTCAGCTGCTCAGTCTGCTGGGCTTCAAGTATGCCTCGCTGAAATGTCCCGACACCTGTTGGGGCGGCTATGCCGGTGCCTACGGCGGACAGCTGGTCAACTGGGTGGGACCTGACGGTACTATGCTACTCACCGTGCCCCGCTATGCCTGTGAGGCTCTGCAGGAAGGCAGTGTGTGGCAGACCATCGCCTGGAACAACAATACCACATTCTTCGACGCCTGCCGACAAGCGGGTATCAAACATCCTGTGGGCATGTGCTATCAAGATGCGGGCTGGACCTTCGGCCCTTGGCTACGACAGGAAAAAGGCAGCACACGATATGTGCGCTGGACCGACTATATAGAGAATCACACCCCTGGCCACACCACCGACATCTGGCACATGACGCAGGAGGACCTACACCCCGCCTTGATGTGGGGCTCGCAGGTGCTGCAGCGCATAGGACGGCAGGTGCGTGAGGCCGAGAACCGCCTAGTGCAGGCCGAGAAACTGGCTGCCATCAAGGGGCAGCCCCTGCCGCAGGCCGCCCATGACGAGGCATGGCGCACGCTGATGCTTGCCCAGCACCACGACTCATGGATAGTGCCCTACAACCGTCTGAAGGACTACGGCACTTGGGCCGATGCCATCCACCTGTGGACTGACCAAACGCTCCGCTTCGTCAGGCAGCAGACAGCTGTCGACGGCGATACGAAGGTAGTCTATAACACCACGGGGCATCCCCGTCACGAAGTGATAGAGGTCGATGGCCGGTTGACTGAGGTCGATGTGCCCGCCTTCGGCTACATGCGACTGAGTAAACAGAACGAGCTTTCGTTCTCGTCATCATCGAGTAGTAATGCACCATTGATGGAGAACGACCGCTATCGCATCACCTTCGACCTGGAACATGGCGGCATCATCAGCAGTCTCATAGACAAGACTACTGGTCGCGAACTGGTGGACACGAAGGCCGAACGCCGGTTCTTGGAACTGTGCGGGCATTTCCCCCAGCATGGCGGCTTCCGCTCGTCTACGGAGCAGCCGGCCCGCCTGACATGGCTCCTACGCCACCCCCTGCGCCAACAGGTGCGTCTGAACGGGGAGGTGGCTGGCGTACCCTTTTCGCAGACCATCACCTTGACTAAGGGTCAACAACGCATAGACTGTCAGCTACACATCGACTGGACTCAAGACATGGCTGTCGGTGAACGTATACACTATCGTCGCAATGCACGTCGCGCCCCGTTCTACGACACCCGTTTCATGCTGCGCCTTTTCTTCCCTGCCAGTCTCGATGCCCCTGCTCTCAGCAAGGACGCACCCTTCGATGTGTGCGAGAGCCGGCTCGCAGACACCTATTTCAACCGCTGGGACAGCATTCAGCATAACATCATGCTCAACTGGGTGGACCTCAGCGAGGGCTCGGCACCATCGCATCAAGGACTGGCATTGTTGAGCGACCATACCACCAGTTATACCTATGGCCACGATGAGCCACTGTCGCTTACCGTGCAATATGCAGGTCCAGGACTATGGTGGCGCAACTATCCCATCGACGGGCCCACCGACATCAGCTATGCGCTGGTGCCCCATCAGGGACGTTGGGACGATGCCCAACTGCCCCGACTGGTGGAAGACTGGCAGAACCCGCTCCTCATCAGTGGGATGCCTGCCAAGAAAGGTACAGGCGAACCATGGTTCTCCTTACTGGAGTGCGACTGTCAGGTCAGTGCCACCGTACTGCATCCCGATGGCACAATGACCCTGCGCCTTTTCAACAACAGCCCCAACAACCATGAGACGGTGCTGCGGCTGAAGGTGCCTGTGAGTGTCCTTACGGAAACCTATCTCAACGGCAACATACTCCGTCAGTATGAGGTCGGTAGCGACGGTACGGTCAGACTACCCATGAGACCCTTTGGCATCAAAAACCTTAAATTGAAAATTGAGCATTGAAAATATGAAAGTTAAGACAACCATCTTTTGTTTGGCGGTGGCGTTGGCTGCTTGCCAGTCGAAAACGCCCACTGTGGCACCAGCCGACCTGGTGAACCCCTTCATCGGAGCCAGTACTAACGTGGATGCTGCCGGTGCCTACCACGGACTTGGCAAGACCTTCCCTGGTGCCACCACACCCTTCGGCATGGTGCAGGTCAGTCCACAGACCATTACGGGTGGTGACAACGGCTCAGGCTACAGCTATGAACACACCACCATCGAAGGCTTCTCGATGACCCAGATGAGCGGCATAGGCTGGAATGGCGACATGGGCAATATCACCGTAATGCCTACCACTGGCAAGATGCACACTATTGCAGGTTCCAACCCCGATTCATCTCCGAAGGAGAGGAAGGAGTTGAAGGGTTGGCGGTCGCACTACGACAAAGAGAGTGAAACGGCAAAGGCAGGCTACTACAGTGTGCTGCTGACCGACTATCATATCCAGGTAGAAACCAGTGCTACAACACGCTGCGGTGCCCTGCGCTTTACATTTCCTGAGCACCAGCAGTCACGCATCCAGATAGACCTGGCCCGTCGTGTGGGCGGTACTGCATCACGCGAATACATTAATGTGGTGAACGACAGTACGCTGGAAGGTTGGGTGCAATGTCTGCCTGAAGGTGGCGGCTGGGGCAATGGCGAAGGCAACGCCCGCTACACCATTTTTTTCCATGCTGTGCTCAGTGAACCTTTGAAAAACTATGGTTTCTGGAAGGCCGACATCAGCGCCGACGAGCCCCGCAAACTGGAGAATGTCACCAGTGATGAATACCAACAGCGGGTGGCACAGGCTGAAATCATAAGCCACTCTTTCAACGACTCTTCCAATGAGGGGAGAGCCATTGAGGGCACACATATTGGGTTCTTTACAGAGTTTCCTACCAAGAAAGACCAACAGGTGACGCTGAAGATTGGTATCTCGTATGTTGACCTGGATGGTGCCCGCCGCAACTACGACACCGAGATAGCTCACAGCACTTTCGATGAAGTGCACCAGAAGGCCCGCGACGCCTGGAACGATGCCCTGGGCTGCATCGAGGTGGAAGGCGGCACGGAGGAGGAACGTATCGTCTTCTATACCGCTCTCTACCACACGATGATTGACCCTCGCATCCATCAGGATGTGGACGGAAGGTATGTGGGCGGAGACTATAAACCCCACCCCCGACCCCTCCCCGAAGGAGAAGGAAGAGGCTTCACCAAGCGTACTGTCTTCAGTGGCTGGGATGTGTTCCGCAGTCAGATGCCCCTACAGACCATCATCAATCCTTCACTGGTCAACGACCTCATCGCCTCGCTCACCACGATGGCAGAGCAGAGCGGCAAGGAATACTACGAGCGCTGGGAACTACTCAATGCTTATAGTGGTTGCATGCTGGGCAATCCTGCCCTTTCGGTACTCGCCGATGCCTATGCCAAGGGCATACGAGACTATGATGTGCAGAAGGCCTACAAGTATGCCAAGAACAGTTCGGCCCGCTTTGGCAACGATGCGCTGGGCTACACCCCTGGCTCACTGTCCATCTCCTATACCCTGGAATATGCCTATACCGACTGGTGCATAGCCCAACTGGCACGTATGCTGGGCAAAGATGAAGAAGCCGCCATCTATGAGCAGAAGGCACAGGCCTATCGCAACATCTTCGACAGTGAGCACGGCTGGTTCCGTCCACGCGAGGCTGACGGAAGTTGGCAACCCTGGCCACAAGAGGGCATCCTAAAGGAGTGGTACGGCTGCATAGAGTGTAATCCCCTGCAGCAGGGTTGGTTTGTTCCACATGATGTCGACGGCATGGTTGAGCTGATGGGAGGCCGCGAGAAGGTTATTGCCACCCTCGACAGCATGTTTGCCGCCACACCACGCGACCTGTTTTGGAATGTCTATTACAACCATGCCAACGAACCCGTACACTTCGTGCCCTTCCTCTACAACCGGCTGGGCGAACCTCGAAAGACGCAGAAATGGACACGCACTATTTGTGCCAACGGTTATCATAACCGTGTGGACGGGCTGGTAGGCAATGAGGACGTCGGGCAGATGTCGGCATGGTATGTGCTGGCAGCCTCGGGTCTGCACCAGTACTGTCCTGGCGACACCCGCTTCGAACTGACCAGTCCAGTCTTCTCGAAGGTCATCTACCATCTGCCTAACGGCAAGACCTTCACCATATTGGCTCACAACAACAGTCCTGAGCATATCTACATCGGTTCATCTCGACTGAATGGAAAACCATTGGACGAGTTGTGCATCGACTACAGTGAGGTGATGCGGGGCGGCACACTTGAACTTGAAATGGAATAGACACAGACCGATATGAAACGATTACTATTGGATGCCCTGATGCTGATGGCAGTACTGACCACACAGGCACAGCTGCACAGCTATTCATTGGACACTAGCGAGACGTTTGCAAAATGGACGCTCAGCCCTGAACGCAGCATGGCCGATGCCGTGCCTGCCGTGGTGCCTGGTACAGTGTTCACAGCCTATGTCGAGGCAGGGCGCGAAGCCTGTCCAGAATATGATAGCAACATCTATAAGGTGGACGAGAGCTGGTATAGCCGTCCCTTCTGGTATCGCGGCGAGTTCCGCCTTCCCCAGCCCCTGCAGGCTGGCCAGCGCGTGTGGCTCTGCTTCGACAATACCAACCGCTATGCCGATTTCTGGTTCAACGGAGAGAAGGTCTCTGGCACTGCCACCTCAGTGAAGGATGTCAGCGGCCACATGTTGCGCACGCGCTTAGACGTCACCTCCCTTTATCAGGAGGACCGTACTAATATAATAGAGGTGAAGATTTACGATACTGACCAAAAGAAGACGCGCAAGGCCGAGGGCCCCTATGGTGTGGCCTGTAGTCCCAGTTATCTGGCAGGTGCCGGCTGGGACTGGATGCCCTATGTGCCAGGCCGTTTGGCAGGCATCACCGGTCATGCCCGTGTAGAGGTCACTGGCGGGGTGAGCCTCGTGGACCCATGGGTGCGCAGTTTCCTGCCCTCAACCGAACAGGCAGAGCTGACCTTCACCTCGGATGTGGCCAACCACACCTCAGCCCGCCAGCTGGTGACCCTCGATGGTACCATCCAGCCAGGGAATATCCACTTCACCCGTCAGTTGTGGGTCGATGGCGACGACACTGCCCATGTGCGCATAGACAGCAAGGAGGTGGAGAGCCTCGTTGTTAGCCATCCCCGTCTGTGGTGGCCCAACGGCTATGGCGATCCCTGTCTCTATGACTGTCAAGTGGTATGCCGGGTAGGCGATCAGGTCAGTGACTGCCGTAACATCCGCTTCGGCATCCGCCGCTATGACTACCGCATAGAGACCAACGACGTGGGTTACCCCGTCTTCCAGTTCTATGTCAACGGTCAGCGCATCTTCGTGAAGGGCGGCAACTGGGGCATGAGCGAGTATCTGCTGCGCTGTCATGGCAAGGAGTACGAGACGAAGATACGGCTGCACCGTGACCTGAACTACAACATGATCCGCCTATGGACAGGTTGTGTCACCGACGATGAGTTCTACGACTACTGCGACGAGCAGGGCATCATGGTGTGGAATGACTTCTGGCTCTATGTGGCTTTCAACGATGTGGCCGAGCCAGATGCCTTCATACGTAATGCCCGCGACAAAGTGCGCCGTCTGCGCAACCATCCCTGCATAGCCCTGTGGTGCGGAGCCAACGAGACCCATCCTGCCCCCACGATAGACCAGGCCCTGCGCATGATAGTGATGGAGGAAGACGGCAACGACCGCCTCTATAAGTCATGCTCCAATCAGGATGCCTTGACCGGCAGCGGCTGGTGGAAGGACCTGCCCCCACGCCATCATTTCGAGACCTCAGCCAGCAACCTGGCGTTCAACAAACCGGCCTATCCCTATGGGCGCACCTATGGCTACGGCATGCGCTCGGAGATAGGCATGGCCACTTTCCCCCAATACGAGAGCGTCAAGCTCTTCATCCCTGCCGACAAGCTATGGCCCCTGCCCACCGATGAACAGCTGAAGGAGGAGGACGACAATGTGTGGAACCATCATTTCTTCGGCAAGGAGGCGTCAAATGCCGGTCCTGTGGACTATCGCCGCTCCATCGAAGAGCGTTACGGCACATCGCAGTCGCTGGAGGAGTTTTGCGAGAAAGCCCAACTCATCAACCTCGAGGATATGCGAGGCATGTACGAAGCCTGGCAGGACAAGATGTGGCACGATGCCTCGGGCTTGCTCATCTGGATGAGCCATCCCGCCTACCCCTCGTTCGTATGGCAGACCTACGATTACTACTACGACCCGACGGGCTGCTACTGGGGAGCCCGTAAGGCCTGTGAACCACAGCATATACAATGGAACTGTCTAACGGGCAGCGTGAAGGTCGTCAACACCACATCAAAGCCCCTGACCCGTGTCCAGGCCCGTGCCACGGTCTTCGACCTTAGCGGGCAGCAACTGGCCCAGCGTCAAGCCATGATCAGCGTGGAGCCCAGCAACATCAGGGAAGCCTTCGTGCTCGATGCCCTGCCTGCGGGCATGCTGTTCATCCGCCTACAACTGACAACGTCTGACGGCCAACTCCTTTCTGAGAATATGTATTGGACCAACACCCAGAAGGATCTGGACTATACTCCACTGACCCAATTGCCAGAGGTCCGCTTGACAGTAGAGCGCGCTGGGCAGCATGCCCTGTTGCTGAAGAACCCTACCAAGCAGGTGGCCTTTGCCAACCGTCTGCGACTGGTCGATGCCAAGACAGGCGAGCGCCTGCTGCCCGTCATCTGGAGCGACAATTATGTGACACTGATGCCAGGCGAGCAGCGTGTCATCACATTTGAGACCGAGGACGACGGGCGTGCCGCCACCCTGCTCGTCAAGCCCTTCGGCCATAAGGAACGCCGACTATTGAAATTAAAATAGATATGAAACCGATGAGACATTTTGCATCCTTCCTAAGCCTGCTGATGGTGACTGCTTCTTATGGAGCGTCGTCGCTCCACGTGGAGCGACTGCTCTGTGAGAACCTCATGCAGCCATTGGGCATTGACAACGTGCACCCGCATTTCAGTTGGCAGACAGCATCGGAGGAGACAGGAGCTCGTCAGACGGCCTACGAGCTGCAGGTGGCGACCGATGCCTCAGCCTTGGAGCGTGGCGAGGCCGACCTCTGGTCTACGGGACGCGTGACGAGTGCCGACCAGGTGATGGTGCCCTATGGCGGCAAGGCCCTGCACGAACGTCAGCTGTGCTACTGGCGTGTCCGTGTGTGGGATGGCCATGGTCAGCCTTCGCCATGGAGCGCCACTGCCCGTTTCAGCATCGGTCTGCTCAGTGGTGTGACAGGCCACTATATAGGCATGAACACCAAGGACGGTGATGTGCGCGCACCACTGTTGCGCCAACAGGTGCAACTGGCAGCAGGACGGACAACCTTTGTCCATGTCAACTCATTAGGTTATCATGAGCTCTATGTCAACGGACACAGGATAGGCGAGCAGGTGCTGCAGCCTGCCGTGTCGCAGCTCAACAAGCACTCGCTGATAGTGACCTACGACATCACTCCCTATGTGGTGGACGGAAAGAACGATATTGTCATCTGGGCAGGACAGGGCTGGTATAAAGGCCACACCTTCCAGGCACAACACAAGGGGCCGCTGGTGAAGGCCGAGATTGACAATCTGCTGGATGGACACTGGCAGATTGTGGCCACGACCGACGCTGCTTGGCAGGCCTCGGCTAGCGGCTATGGCGACACGGGCAGCTGGCAGCCCCTGCAGTTCGGCGGTGAACGTTTGGATGGACGTGAGGTGCCTGCCGACCTGTCGACGGCTACGCTCGACGGGCGCGCATGGTCGCCAGTAGAGGTTGTAGATGTCACAGGCATGTCTGCTACTCCCCAGATGTTTGCAGGCAACCGCATCATCAGCCGTCTGGCACCGCTGTCGGTCACCAAGACAGCCAGCCCGCCACCTTCGGGTGAGACAGAAGGGGGCACCCAGCCTGCAGCCACATGGTTGGTCGACATGGGACGCGTACTTACAGGATGGCTCGAGCTGCGGGTGCCAGGACTGCAGCGCGGACAGGAGGTCCGGATGGAATATACCGACTATATCCCCCTTGGCGGACAGTTCGAGAGTCAAGGAGAGAGTGATGTGTATATCGGTTCGGGGCGCAGCGACGAGGTGTTCTGCAACAAATTCAACCACCATGCCTACCGCTATGTTCGCATCAGTGTGATGAGCATTGCTAATGGCCATGAGGCGCTGCCGCACACCATCGCACCAGCGTTGGGCGAACCAGAGGCATATGGCCTCCAATTGACGGGCACCAGCGATGAGTCATCGACGTTTGCCTGTTCCGACTCAGATATCAATGCCATTCACGATATGATCAACTACACCATACGCTGTCTCACCTTCAGTGGCTATATGGTGGACTGCCCCCACCTAGAGCGCATGGGTTATGGAGGCGACGGCAACTCTTCGACGATGACGCTGCAGACGATGTACAATGTGTCGCCTACGTTCCTGAACTGGCTGACAGCGTGGGGCGACGTGATAGAGGCTGACGGCTCGCTGCCCTACGTAGCCCCGGCAGGAGGCGGAGGTGGCGGTCCCTACTGGAGCGGCTTCATCATCCAGGCTCCTTGGCGCACCTTTCTGAACTATGGCGACCGTCGTCCCATGGAGCGTCTCTTCGACAAGATGGAGCAGTGGCTGGCGTATGTGGACAAATATACGAAAGACGGTCTGTTGCAGCCTTGGCCCGACACATCCAACCGAATGTGGTTCCTGGGCGACTGGCTAGCCCCCAACGGCGTAGACGTTGGCGGTCAGTCGCCGCTGCTGGTGAACAACTGCTTCGTCAGCGAGTGTCTGGGCAGCATGAGTGCTATGGCCAAAG
Organism: uncultured Prevotellaceae bacterium; assembly: GCA_902780635.1. Classification (GTDB taxonomy): domain Bacteria; phylum Bacteroidota; class Bacteroidia; order Bacteroidales; family Bacteroidaceae; genus Prevotella. Next base: position 19,787 of record CACZGH010000023.1, on the reverse strand, counting down.
TGCTGGGACGCGATGCCACCAGGTATGACAGCCGGCGGGAAGCGCTCAACAAGCGCATCCATGAGGCTTTCTATCATGCAGACACACAGACCTACGGTACCGGCTCACCACTGGACATGGCCTACCCCATGCTGGTAGGTGCGGTGCCTGCATCACTCCAAGACGTGGTGCGGAACCAGCTCATCAGTCGGTCGCGTACGGTCTATAAAAACCATATAGCAACAGGCCTTGTCGGCGTGCCCGTCTTCACAGAGTGGGCCATACGCAATCAGGCTGCCGACCTGATGCTGGGCATCTTGAAACAGCCCGACTATCCTGGCTATCTGTACATGATAGCCAACGGGGCCACCACCACCTGGGAATACTGGAACGGGGAGCGCAGCCGTGTGCACAACTGCTATAACGGCATCGGCACCTGGTTCTATCAGGCTCTGGCAGGCATTCTACCCGACACCGGGGAGCCTGGCTACCGCCACTGTACCATCAAGCCACAACGTCCGCAGGGCATAACATGGGTGGAGGCATCGCGACACACGCCTTATGGCAAGATGACTGTGCGATGGAATGCATCGGTGCTGAGCGTTGACCTGCCCGTAGGCATGACAGCCACGGTCAGTGTGCCTGCTGCTGCCGACGCACAGATTTACGACGGCGATGTGTCCGCCACGCAGGTGGAAGGTGTGAGCTGTCTGGGCTATGCTGACGGCTGCCAGTTATGGCTGGTGGGCTCAGGGCATCACCGGCTATCGACAAACTTGCGGGAACTGCAAAAAACGCATGGTAACTAGTGGGGCCGCACCATTCAGTCGTGATATATATAGAATGTGAGAAAATATTGTAATCCACTAAGAAATATGAAGAAAAAAGTAAAGTTTATGTTGTTACTGTTTTTGTTGGTAACAGTAGCATGCAATGACGATTTCCTCGACCAGACTGCCACCACCGACCTGAACGAGGAGACTGTGTTTGCCGACAGTGCCTATGCTGCCGGATTCCTAACCAACATCTACGCAGACATTGGCTTCGACACAGACCTCAACCGGTTTGGAGAGGGTGGACTGCAGTGCGCCACTGACGAGTCGGAACCCCGTGCCTCATCGAGCATCTCGACAGGCCTGGCTTTCGCTACGGGTACCGTCAACCCCGTCATCGTCACCAACGACGTGTGGAGCAAGTGCTACACCGACATCCGCAGTTGCAACAAGTTTATGCAACTCATTGACCGCGCTCCCATGAACCAGGCCACCAAACAGCAGTATAAGGCCGAAGCGCGGTTTCTCCGCGCCTGGTACTACTACATCCTGCTGCGCCACTATGGTGGTGTGCCCATCGTCTACGACACCATCTATGGAGCTGATGATGAAATCGATGCTACACGGCAGAGCTATGAGACCTGCGTAAACTACATCATTGATGAGTGCAACGCCATCTTGAACGAGAACGTGCTGCGCCCGCGCAATTCGGGTCGCAGCAACGGGCGTATCAGTCAGGCGGCATGCTATTCGCTCATCATGCGTGTCACCCTTGACGCAGCCTCTCCGCTGCACAACGGGTCTGGCTTTGGCACTGAGGAGACGAAACTGCTCTTGGGCTATGCCGATGCAGATCCCGAACGATGGGGCCGAGCCTACGAGGCCGCGAAACGCGCCATGCAGATGCAGGGCGACTACCGGCTCTTTGAGTGTCATACCCGCCACAAGTTCCCAGACGACGGTCCGGAGCCAGGTTGGGGCTTTTATGCCGTGCAGTCGCCTGGTGAGTTTGTCAATGTCACTACCGACGAGACCTCACGTGGCTCTTTCTCCTATCCTTACGCTGCCTATCAGGAGATTATCCTGATGAAGAAACAGGAGATAAGAATCAGCACTTGCCAGATGCTCGACCCTCCCTCCTGTGGCGGCAATGGCTCGGCAGGCTATGCTTACTACGACTTGGCAAAGGCCTTCCCCATGGCCGACGGCAAGCCCATTGGCGAGAGTGCCTATGAATACAACCCGCTTCAACCTGCCACCAACCGCGACCCGCGCTTCGACGTGTCGATAGTCTATAACGGCAGCAAGATATGCAACCAGACCAACTATTCGTATACCGTCTACACTTTCCAGGGTGAAAACTCTACTCAGGATGCCATCTATGCCGGCACGCCCACAGGCCTCTACACCCGCAAGATGCTGCCCCGCGCAGCCTCGGGCAACTGGTGGATAGAACCCCCGCAGTCGCGTCCGCTCATCCGCTTTGCCGAGGTGATGCTAAGTTATGCCGAAGCAGCCAATGAATACAAGGGTCCCAACTTCGAAGAGACACTGTCTGATGGCAACACTTATGGTCCGCTGGAGGTGCTGAAACTGATACGCCGGCGTGCAGGCATTATGCCAGGTAATGACGGCATGTATGGACTGAAAGCCAACATGACACAGGAAGAGATGCGCGAGGCCATCCGTCTGGAGCGCCGCATTGAGCTGGCCTTCGAGGGTTTCCGTTTCTTCGACGTTCGCCGTTGGATGATTGCCGAGCAGACGGAGAACGCTCCTATGCATGGTATGGAGATCACCCGTCAGGTCAACAGCGAAGGCAAAACCACCTATGTACCCCGTGAGTTTGTGGTGCGCAACCACGTATTCCGCAAGGCCATGTATTTCTGGCCTATCCCCTATGCCGAGACTGTGAAGACGCCTGCGCTGAAACAGAATCCCTACTACGAGTAAAACAAAAAAACAGAAGAGAATATGAAACATCGATTATTATTTAGCCTCTTTGCATGTGGATGCTGGCTGATGGCCCTCACTGGCTGTTCGCAGTTCAGCGACGACACCAATCCCTACGACTTTGCCGAGTCGGAGAAGGGCTTGAGTGGTGTGTGGAAGCTGAAGACGGTGACCCGCAACAACATTGACATCACGTCGGACATGGACTTCAGCAAGTTTGCCCTCCACATGAACACCGACGGAACTTATCACATAGAGAACTACCTGCCGTTTGTAGTGGAGAAAGACGGGAAGTGGATGACCGACGACCCACGCTATCCCTTCCGCCTGTCGTTTGTCGAGAGCGGTTCGGAGACAGGTGTCAGCGTTGATTTCAACATCCCCGTTGTCAACGGCCAGCGCGCTTTGCAGCTGTCCCTCTCGCCTGGCTGTGCCAGCAATGTCTATACGTATAAGCTTGAAAAAGAACAATAACCGAGACGTTCATTGTATTTTTATGAAGATGATGAAAAGAACCAACAACCTTATAATAGCGGCCGCACTAGCCTGTGTCGTGTCGCTGGTAGTCTTCAGCTGTGTGTATATAGACAGCTACACCATCGCCCAGACTGACGAGAACGGGAACGAGGTGTACTGGGCGAAGGCCAACAGCGGTGTGACCTTTTCAATGCGAGGCCACATAGAGTGCCGCACCACCGACAATGACGGTGTGACGACAAAGTTTGTTTTCGCCATGCTGGTGCCCCGTGACTGGGAGATGGCCAAAAACGGCGTGGTGACTTATAAGTGCGACCTGGCCGATGACCGCAACCAGGAGATGTCCATGTCGGTCATTCCCGACACACAGCTGCCCAAATGGGGCGAGGGCCGCACATGGGTGCAGTGCCTGGTGTCAACCTACGGCGTGGGGCCGAATGTACTGGACGACATGGAGTGGGTGGTCTATCAGACCGATATCACCTGGAACATCCGCAACAACCAAGACCCCACCTATCAAATCATTGTACGCACGAAGACAGGCCGTCGCAACCTGAGGTGCAAACTGGGCTTCTTTGTGAACCATACCGACGATGGCTTCTCAGGCGGCACCGACCACAAGAAGGTGGTCTTTGCCTCGGAATGTTTCGAGGTGATAGGAGGCAAGGGTATGACCATAGACTTCTGCAACCGCCATTTCAATCGTGTGTCGCCTCTCACGGCATTGCAGGATGACTATATAACCATCAGCTATCAGGCCGATTTGGATCCGTCTGTGGAGAACAATCCGCTAGCCGAGACTGCCGACGTCTATCTGCGCGGCAAGGCTGTCACCACCGAAGGGAAGGTGTACAATGCTCCGCCCATAGGCCCTGAGACACGGATGAACCTGCAGGAGTCATTGGGACGTTGTTTCAACCTGACTATCTGGCCGGCAGGTTTCTTCGGCGTGCCTTCCAGCGAGCAGATAGAGTATATGGACTACTATTTCTCTAATGCCGATGGCAGTGCCATTGTCAACCAGTCGGTCGATGACCGCATACAGTTAGGATCGTCTGTCAGCGACGACGAGCCCTTTAACCTGAAGTTTGAATGTGAATAACCTCTCAAAAAACAATAGCAGAAGTATGAAAGCAACTACCCGCACTATACTTATGGTCACAGCTTTGGTGGCTTTGGGCACCCGAGGCTATGGCCAGACCGACCAGCTGCCCGACACTGTGGCTGCCGGCTATGCCTCAGGTTCACAGACGGCGGTCAGCGGCCACGACATGGAGAAATATCTCTCTACCGACATTCTGACGTCGCTTCAGGGACGCATGGCTGGTTTCAACATTGGGCAGTACCGTGGCAGTGACCTACCCCGTATATCGGTGAACACCACGGGCGACCTGATAGGCAACCGTCCTGCATCCTACGGTCAGGTGCCATTTGGCGACAACACGCGTTTCTCTCTGAGCGCCCGTGGTATGGCGCCAGTCATCATTGTCGACGGTGTGGAGCGCGACATGGTGTCGCTCGACCCTGAGGCCATAGAGAGCGTCAAGCTGAAACGCGATGCCCTCTCGTCGATGTTTCTCGGCATGAAGAGCTCACGCGGTGCACTTGTCATCACCACAAAGACGCCGACGCACGACCGCCTGCACTTTGGTTTCACCGCCAAGTGGGGTATCCACAGCAACACCTTCGAGCAGAAGCCGCTGGGTGCCGCACAATATGCCTACCTGCTGAACGAAGCCCTGCAGAACGACGGACGCTCGGCCATCTATGATGCTGCCGACCGCGATGCCTATCAATCACAGTCCCAGCCCTTCACACATCCAGACGTAAACTGGTACGACGAGCTCATGAAGAAAAACGCACTGTCGCAGTCGTACAATCTGAACGTCAGTGGTGGCGGCCGGGTGGCGCAGTTCTTTGTTTCGCTAGGCTATATCAACGAGCAGGGACTCTTCAAGACCAACGATAACAACGGCTACAACACCAACCTCGACTTCAACCGATACGCCATTTCCTCGAAGGTGAACATCAACGTGACGGACGACTTCACCGCCACGATGTCGGCCATAGGGCGTGTGATAGAGGGCAACCAGCCAGGCGGTTCGGGCTCAGGCTACAGCGATCTGTTGCTGAACATCTGGCAAACGCCCAACAACGCCTACCCGGTGCATAACCCCAATGGCACGTGGGGCGGCAGCATGGCACATACCAACAACCTGGCGGCACAGGCTTGGGAGTCGGGCTATATCAACGACAATATGCGTGACATCATGGCAACCCTCTCGCTTAAATATGATTTCAACAAGCTGGTGAGGGGCCTGTCAGCCAACCTGACGGGGAGCGTGACACACCAGACGCGCACGGCCATTGTACGCACCAAGCAGAACCCCGTCTATAACTATAGCATTGTGGACGGACAGCCCACCTACCTGCTTTATGGCAACTCTGTGTCACAAGGCAACAGTTTCAGGGCAGTTTCGTCATACCAGAACCTCTATGGAAGGCTCTCGCTGGACTATGAACGCCAGTGGGGGATGCATCATATGAAGGCCAGCGTCATGGGCGACACCCGTCATGAGGTGGTGCAGTATGACCTGCCCATGATACCATCGGACATCATGGAGAGCGTAAGCTATGACTACAATCGTCGCTACTACCTGGAGGCAGCTATGACGCAGAGCTACTTCAACCGCTATGCACCCGACAACCGCTGGGGACAGTTCTTTGCTGTGGGTGCTGCGTGGGACATCAGTCGTGAGCAGTTCATGCAGCCTGTGACTTGGGTGAACCAGCTGAAACTGCGTGCCACCTATGGACACACAGGCAATGGTATTGACAACTCAGGCTACTACCAGTATCGACAGCGGTTCTCGCAGAATGCCACAGCAGCCTACCCACAGGGCACTTCGCAGAGCACCAATGGCGGCATCTTCACCACCGAGACCATGCCTCTGGCCAATGCCTTCATTACCTATGAGAAGGCTCACAAGCTGAACATCGGTGTGGAGGGCACCTTGCTGGGCAACCGCTTGGAGGCCGTGGTGGAATACTACAATGACAAGTATCTAGACCTGCTACAGACGCGTGGCAAGAGCATCGAGTTGATAGGTGCCACCTATCCGACAGAGAACATCGGCAGGTCGCGTAGGCAGGGCATCGAGCTGTCACTGGCATGGCGTGACCATATAGGAGCGGTGGGCTACTATGTGGCAGGCAACTGGAGCTTGGAGAAGACAAAACTGCTGTTCATGGACGAGCAGGAACAGCCCTACAACTACCTGCGGCAAACGGGGCGCCCGCTGGGTGTAGTCTACGGCCTGCAGGCCATCGGCTTCCTGTCAGCTGCCGACATTGCCAGCGGTTATCCTGTGATGCAGGGTGTGAAGGTGCAGCCGGGCGACGTGAAATATGCCGACCTGAACAACGACAACATCATAGATGAGTATGACCGGACGGTGATAGGCGGTGACAAACCGCTGCATTACTTTGGGCTTGACCTGGGCCTCAGTTTCAAGGGTTTCGAACTGAGCATGCTATGGCAGGGCGTATATAACCGCGACCTTTATGTCAACGACCGTACCCTTGTCGAGGGGTTCCAGAGCATTGGCAACAGCTATGGTCAGGCCTACCGGAATATCGTGGGCCGATGGACACCCGAAACGGCAGCCACGGCCACCTATCCACGGCTGTCGGCCGGTGGCAACACCTATAACTACGGTGGCTACTACGGCTCGTCGCTCTGGATGCACAAGGGCAACTTCATACGCCTTAAGAATGTGCAGCTGGCCTACAACCTGCCAGAGCAGCTCTGCCGTAACCATCTCGGGGGTATACGCGTGAAACTGTTCGTCAATGCACAGAATGCACTGACCTTCTCCGCCTGCGACCTGGTGGACCCAGAGGTCAGCTTCACCTCCTCTCCCTTGCAGCGCTGCTTCTTCACAGGTATCAATCTCAATTTCTAAATACATGACGAAGGTATGAAAGCTATCAAATATATATTTCTTTCAGTAGTGTCATCGCTGGCCCTCACAGCCTGTATGGACAACTACGAGTCGCTGCCTGCCGACGAGTTCACTACCGAGTATCTGTTCTCTACGACCGACTCTCTGGGCAAACAGGCACGACAGTATCTAAATTCCATCTATGACATCATGGAGAATGGTCATAACCGTGTGGGTGGATACTATCTCGATGCCGCCTCTGACGATGCCATCTGTATCGATATGGACGGCGAACCCGATGTGCTCCGCATCGCCACAGGGCGGTTCACTGCCAGCAACAGCGTTTCGAGCGATATGCGCTGGGGGCAGTACTACACAGGTATACGCAAGGTGAACATTCTGCTTTCCGGCATAGACAAGGTGCCCTATCGTGACACCTATCGCAACGCCCTGGGCCAGACACGCCCGCTGGGAGTGTCGTTTCGTGCCGAGGCCCGTTTCCTGAGAGCATGGTTCTACTTCCAGCTGCTGCGCCGTTATGGAGGTGTGCCACTAGTGCGCGACAAGGTTTTTGAACTCGACGACGACATTGAATTGCCGCGCAACACCTTTGCTGAGTGTGTGGACTATATCGTCAATGAGCTGGACGACATCAAGGACTCGTTGCGCAGCGTGGGCACCATGAGCAACGTGGCAGAATTTGCCCATGCACCTACGAAACAGGCCTGCCAGGCCTTGAAGTCGCGTGTGCTGCTCTATGCTGCCTCGCCACTCTTCAATGGCAAAACGCTCATGGAGGGCAACGAGCTGGTGGGCTATGCCAACTATGATGCAAACCGCTGGCGGCTGGCAGCCGATGCAGCACGGGAATTGATGACGGGCGAAGGTCATTTGGGCAAGGACAGCGTCACCCTGACCGAGGATGTGCGTGATGTCTTCCTCAATTTCTATGACTATGGTGCCAACCCCGAGTTGATATTCTTCCGACAAGGCGGCGACGGTACCAGTGTGGAGAACAATAACGGTCCACTGGGTTTTACGGGCAGCCGACTGGGCAACGGGCGCACCTGTCCCACCCAGAATCTGGTGGATGCCTTTCCCATGGCTGATGGCCGCATGCCCGGCGACAGCCCTACCTACAGCTACACAGATGCCGACCCCTATGCCCACCGCGACCCACGCCTGGACAAGACCATCCTGCATAATGGATCGCAGTGGCTAGGAACAACGCTCGCCACCTGGCAGGGAGGTGCCAACAACCCGGCCAACGGAGCCGACTACTCGCTGACCAGCTACTTCATGTGTAAGTTCATGGGGAAATTCCAGAACGCCAGTGAGTATTCGTCGGTGCACCATGTGTGGGTGATGTTCCGCTATGCCGAGACGCTGCTCAACTTTGCTGAGGCTGAGAACGAGGCGGCAGGGCCCACGTCTGAGGTCTATGATGCGCTCTACAAGCTGCGCGAACGGGCCGGGATAAAGCGTGGCAACGTGGCGGGCTATCGATATGGCCTGAAGCAGGACATGACGCAGGACGAGATGCGCACCGTCATACGTAATGAGCGGCGTATCGAGTTGGCATTCGAAGAGCACCGCTTCTACGACATTCGTCGCTGGCGCATTGCCGAACAAGTGTTTGCCCAACCGCTGCAGGGCATGCACATCGTAGAGGGGTCGGGTGGCAACACGACTTATTCACGCATTGACGTGCTGAAGATTGACTTCCAACCGCGCAACTACCTCTACCCCATTCCCTATAGCGAAGTGATCAAGAACAGGAACATGGTTCAGAACCCCAATTGGAATTAAGCTATGAAACGAGTCATTTATATAATGCTATGCCTGTGTGCATACATGGTGGCCGCACATGGCCAGACAAGAACAGTAAGCGGCGTGGTCACCTCGGCCGACGATGGTGAGGCGCTCATCGGTGTGAGCATCAAGGTGAAGGGCACGAACAACGGCACCGTGACCGACTACGACGGCCGTTACTCGCTCACTGTCGGCGAGGGCGAACGCCTGACGTTTACATATATCGGCTTTCGCGAATATTCGACTGTGCCCAGTGGCGCAGTGCTCAACGTGGCGATGCAGACTGACAACACCTCGCTGGAAGAACTCGTCGTGGTGGGCTACGGCCAGGTGAAGCGCATCACCATGACTGGAGCGGTGAGTGCCATTCAGGGAAAGGAGCTGCAGAAGGTACCTGTGAGCAGCGTTCAGAACACGCTGGCGGGCAAGCTGCCTGGCTTCTTCTCACAGCAGCGCAGCGGACAGCCGGGCAAGGACGCCTCCGATTTCTTCATACGTGGTGTGAGCTCACTGAACAGTGACGGCAACAAGCCCCTCATCGTGGTCGACGATGTGGAATACACCTACGACCAGCTTTCGCAGATCAACGTCAACGAGATAGAAAGCATCTCTATCCTGAAGGATGCCTCAACAACGGCTATCTATGGTATCAAGGGCGCCAACGGCGTGTTGGTGGTCAAGACGCGGCGCGGTGAGAGTGGTGCACCGAAGATCAATGTGCGTATGGAGACTGGCCTGCAGATGCCTGTGCGTACCCCTAAGTTCCTGGGCAGCTATGAGACGGCCATGCTGGTCAACGAGGCCAGGGCCAATGACGGCCTGCAACCTCGCTTCAACGATGTCGACCTGGAACACTTCCGCACTGGTGACGACCCCTATGGCTATCCCGACGTGAACTGGTATGACGAGATATTCAAGAAAACGGCGCAGCAGTCGAACGTCAATGTCGACGTGTCAGGAGGATCCGACCGCCTGAAGTACTTCGTTTCAGTAGGCTACTTCAGCCAGAATGGACTGGTGCGCGACTTCGACTCGGGAGACGAGCTGAATAGCAATTATCGCTATCGTCGCTTCAACTTCCGTACGAACCTGGACTTCCAGGTGACGAAAAACCTGTCGATGAGGCTCGACATCACCTCGCGCTTCATGAATATCAACGAGCCGCGAGGCATCAATGCCACAGGCGAGATATACAACTTCTCAGCCATGCATCCCTATTCGGCACCAGTGATGAACCCTAATGGGACATATGCCTATTACTATGACACTGACTCACGCCGGCCTACGCTGAATGCCCGCCTGGCCAACGAGGGCTATGTGCGCTCACGTCGTAACGACAACAACCTGCTCTATCAGGCTAACTGGGATATGGGATTCCTGACGAAGGGATTGTCGTCGAATGTGCGACTGGCCTATTCTACCATCGATGAAAATGCGCGTGCGGCGTGGCGCGATGGCAATGACTTCCCCACATGGCACTATAACTCGGCTACCGATACCTATACCATCAATCCCAACAACGTGTTCACAAAGGGTGTGCCAGCCATTACCGTCGACCCGCGTACAGCCATCAAGGACATGAACCTCATGGCTTCGCTGAACTATCACCGCGTCTTCGATGATGCTCACGACGTAGAGGCTATGTTGTTCTACAACCGCGAGAGCACCACTACTGAGCTCAACACCCCCGGATGGGTGGGAGAACCCAAAGTGCCTGAGAAATTTATGGGCACCACGCTGAAGCTCAGCTATAAGTATAAGAACCGTTACTTGCTGGATTTCAACACTGCATACAATGGCAGCGACCGCTTCGGCAAGGATCACCGCTTCGGTTGGTTCCCGGCAGTAGGTGCTGGCTGGGCTATCTCAGAGGAGCCCTGGTTCCAGAAGGCCGTCAAAGGTGTCGACCTGCTGAAAATTCGTTCCAGTTATGGTCTGGTAGGAAGCGACGTGGCGATGGGCAACCGCTACCTCTACAATCAGGTCTACGAAGTGGGACGTGAGTATTTCTTTGCAGAATATGAAGAGGAGCACTTCCCTGGCTATCGCGAGGGAGCATTGGGCAACGACCATGTGACATGGGAGAAGGCCAAGAAGTTTGACATCGGTCTCGATATCAACCTCTGGAACTCGGTGTCTATCACACTCGACTATTTCTATGACAAACGCTACGACCAGCTGGTCTATCGCAACGACATCCCTCTGATGCTCGGTGTGGGCACGTCGCCCATCAACATAGCAAGGACCACCAACCACGGTTTCGACGGACAAGTGGGCTACCGCAACCACTGGGGCGACTGGGGATTCAACACAAACCTGGTCTTCTCGTATGCGAAGAACAAGATAGTGTATATGGCTGAGGCGCAGCAGATGTATCCCTGGCTGGCACAGACAGGACACTCTATCGGCCAACAGTTTGGCTATACCTGGAACGGCTATTATACGCCCGAGGATATCGCCCTGATAGAGGCCAAGGCCGAGGGGGCACCTGCTGTGCCCAATACCGACATCCCCGTGCAGGCCGGCGACCTGAAGTATAAAGACCTGAATGGTGATGGCGTCATCGACGACTATGACAAGAGCGCCATCGGACGGCCTAACCTGCCAAACACCACATTGGGATGGACAGTAGGCGGCAACTGGAAGGGACTGACACTGAGCGTGCTCCTACAGGGCTCGTTCAACTACAGCTTCAGTGTGGTGGGTACGGGTATTGAGCCCTTCAAGAGCCAGTTCCAGCCTCTCCACCAAGAGCGGTGGACACGGGAGCGCTATGACGCCCATGAATCCATCAACTTCCCACGACTCACCAGCAATCCATCGACAGTGAACAGTGCCTCTGCATACATGTCGGACTTCTGGCTCATCGATGCATGGTACATCAGGCTGAAGACGATCGACCTGTCGTATGACTTCCCAAAGAAGTGGACTCCCCGTTTCCTCAGTAGTCTGCGACTCTACATGAACGCCTATAATCTCTTCACCTGGACCAGCTACGACAAGTACCAGCAGGATCCTGAGATACAGACAAACTCGGCTGGCGATGCCTACATGAACCAGCGCGTCTTGAACTTTGGTGTGTCGGTAACATTCTAATAATGATGCATTAAGCATTATGAAGTTTGTCGACACCCGTCAGGACAAAGACTCGGAAAAAGTCAAGAATGTGAAATATAGACTGCAGATATGAAAAGAATCTTTTTACTGGCCCTCATGGCCATAGTGGGACGCAGTGTCCCTGCCCAAGTGTCCACAATGGTGGGCGACCGAGTGGCTGCGTTCTATCCTGAGAACTACGATGCAAGACAGCACTTGCCTTCGCCCATCTTTATCCACGAGCTGGTACCCACGGGGCAGGTGCCCTCCTCCTGGCAGCTGCGACCGCTATTCAGCGCAGCGCAGGGGCGGAGCACGGCCACCTTCAGCGTGGGTGATGCCGACCTCTACGGCTGCGGTGAGGTGTATGGCGACCTGCGCCGCAATGGTGAGACCGTGGGACTTTGGAACAAAGACAATGGCATGTACATGACCGATGGAGGCAAGCGACTCTACCAGTCGCATCCCTGGGTGCTCGGCGTGCGCAAGGATGGAACGGCCTTCGGCCTGATAGCCGACAACACATGGAAGATGAAGGTGACCACCGACAGGGAGGTGCGCTTCGAGAGCGAGGGTCCTGCCTTCCGTGTGGTGGTCATCGAGCGACAGTCGCCTGACGAGGTGCTGCGCGAGCTGGCTCGACTCAGTGGCACCATCAGTCTGCCACCCCTTTGGTCGCTGGGCTATCACCAGTGCAAGCACAGCTATGTGCCCGACACCTGGGCTATGGACATAGCCGACACGTTCCGCAAGAAGAAGATTCCCTGTGACGTCATCTGGCTCGACATCCTCTACATGGACGGGTTCCGCATCTTCACCTTCTCACCCGAGCAGATGCCTGACCCCAAGCGTTTCAATGACTATCTGCACGAGCGCCATTTCAAGTCGGTGTTTATGATAGACCCAGGAGTGAAAGTGGATCCCGACTACTTCGTTGACCAGCAGGGCATGAAGGGTGACTATTATGTCAAAACGCGTGACGGGCAGCCCTTCGAGGGCAGGGTGTGGCCCGGCGACTGCCACTTCCCTGACTTCACCCGCCCCGACGTGCAGCTGTGGTGGGCCACGCTCTACAAGGACTTCATGGCTACTGGCATCGATGGTATCTGGAACGACATGAACGAACCGTCTGTCTTCGGAGGTCCCGACGGCTCGATGCCCGAGGACAACGTACATGGCATCACCTCCAGCAACACCCCAATAAAGGAGGCGTCGCACCTGCGCTATCATAATGTCTATGGCTACCACATGGTGAAGGCCACACGAGACGGAATGCTGATGGCCAACCCGCAGAAACGACCCTTCGTGCTATCGCGGGCCAACTTCCTCGGCGGACAGCGCTATGCCGCCACATGGACTGGCGACAATGCCTCGACGGAAACCCACATGAAGGCCAGTATACCCATGACGCTCAACATGGGACTGACGGGACAGCCTTTCAACGGACCTGACATCGGCGGTTTTGCCTACAACTGCAATGCCGAACTGCTGGCTCAGTGGACGGCCATCGGCGTCTATTTCCCCTTCGTGCGCAACCACTGCAGCCTGGAAGAGGTGCAGCAGGAGCCCTGGGCATTCGGTCCTGAAGTGGAGCAGGTGTGCCGCACGGCCATCAACCGGCGCTACCGCCTGCTACCCTACATCTACACCCTCTTCAGAGAGACCTCGCTGACGGGACTGCCGGTGATGCGTCCGGTGTTCATGACCGACCCATCTGACGTGTCACTACGCTCCGAGCAGCAGGCATTTTTGCTAGGGGCCGACCTGCTCATAGTGCCACGCTGGGCCAAGAACCCCGTACTGCCGAAGGGACGATGGGCCGCCTTCACGATGGAGGAGGGAAAAGATGATGGCTATCAGGCCACACTGTCCTTGCGCGAAGGTGCTGTGCTACCACTAGCCAACCTCTATCAGAACACCGACACCTATCGCACCGACTCGCTCACCGTCCTGGTCAATCTCAATGCCGAGGGGCACGCCAATGGACTTCTGTACGAGGATGACGGCGATGGCTTCAGCTATCGCACAGGCAACTATGCCTGCCACCAGATAGAAGCTGCTGCCGAGGGCAAGATGATCCGTCTGACCCTGAAAAAGACCGACGGTCAGCGCTCGCAACCGGCCCGATGGCTGCGCATCGGGCAACTTGTGGGCGGAAAGGTCTACTATTCCGATTGGCAACAGGGCAACGAGGCCACGATGCGAATCCGCCGTAAATAATTATATCTGAGAAGGCGATTGGTTCATTTTTTACTTTTTTTGGTTTGATTTTTATGGTTGGGCAGATGCAGTTTTTCTAAATTTGCACCACAAACCTAAAAGTCAAACCAAAAATAATGGATTTTCACGAATTCTACTCAACTTGTTTCAATCGCTTGGTGCAGATAGCCAGTATCTGGAACTCGCGCGAAGATGCCGAGGATATCGTCCAGGATGTACTGGTACGCTTCTGGGAGCGGCGCGACACGTTGGTGTTCGTTCACGATCCATATAGCTATGCCCTTGCTGCTGTGCGCCATCAGTGCATAGACAGACTGAAGCACCTTACCTACGTCCGTGAGCAACAGCGCAGTCTATGGGCAGCCATACATCTGGCCTGTGAATTGGAGACCCCTGCCACCATGACCGAGTACCACGAACTAGAACAGCGTGTCGAGCGTGTCGTACAGCAGTTGCCGCAGCGGTGCCGTATGGTTTTCACCCTGAGCCGATACGAAGGCAAACGCCATGCCGAGATAGCCAGCGAGCTCGGCATAGCAGTCAACACGGTAGAGTGCCACATGACGGCCGCCTTGAACCGCTTGCGTTCGAACCTAAGGGTGTCGTGATGAAGTAGTGTTACAATTATCTTATAATAATAACATAAGGAGTGAAATACATGAAGAAAATAGCAATATTTGCCTTGTTGGCAGCACTGCTGATGACCCTTGACATCAGTGCACAGCAGGTGGCCCCCTTCAAGAAGGGCGACCGGGTAACCTTTGTTGGAAACAGCATCACGGATGGCGGACATTATCACTCGTACATTTGGCTCTACTATATGACACATTTCCCCTACGAAGAGATGTGGATGGCCAACTGTGGCGTAGGGGGTGACACCAGCCTGGAGATTCTCAACCGTCTCGACGGCGATGTCTTTGCCAAGCGGCCCACCGTACTTACACTCACCTTCGGTATGAACGACAGTGGCTATTTTGAGTACAATGGTGACGAACCCGAGAAGTTTGCCGCTGCCAAACTGGCACAGTCGCGTAAGTATTTCCTTGAGATAGAGAAGCGCCTGAAGGCCCGTCCTGAGACCCGCATGATCATGATTGGAACCTCACCTTACGACCAGACCTCTACCTTCAATGACAATATCTTCCGCAACAAGAACAACACCATGGGCAAGATTGTTGCCTTTCAGGACTCAGCTGCCAAGGCCAACAACTGGGAGTTCGTCGACTTCTGGGCTCCCATGACACGTATCAATGAGGAACAGCAGAAGACCGACCCTAAGTTCACCATCTGTGGTAACGACCGCGTCCACCCTGACAATGACGGCCATCTGGTCATGGCCTACCTCTTCCTGAAGGCTCAAGGCATGGCTGGTAAGAAAGTGGCCGACGTGCAGGTAAATGCCCGCACCAGGCAGGTGCTACGCAGCGAGAACTGCGACATCAGCAATGTTGAGAACCGTAGCGGTGTGCTCACCTTCGACTATCTCGCCCACTCACTGCCCTACCCCCTTGACACCATCCCCCGTGGTTGGGAGTACCATCGTCAGCAGGCTGCAGCACTGAAGGTCATCCCTCAGTTCATGGAAGAGATGGACAATGAGGCCTTCAGTGTGACAGGACTCAAGGGCACCTACCAGCTGCTCATTGACGGACAGCTCATCGACACCTTCACTGCCGACCAGCTGGGTAAGGGCATCAACC
This sequence comes from uncultured Prevotellaceae bacterium, assembly GCA_902780635.1. Taxonomy (GTDB): domain Bacteria; phylum Bacteroidota; class Bacteroidia; order Bacteroidales; family Bacteroidaceae; genus Prevotella. Next base: position 3,833 of record CACZGH010000023.1, on the reverse strand, counting down.
TGGCCACCTACAGACACACGCCACAGTACGTACAAGCCAAGATCATCATGGAGCTCAACGAGAACCGCTGGGAGATAGAGCGCCAGTTCCGAGACTACACCTGGCTGCAGTATAATTTCTTCAGGAAAAAAGGTATGCTCGAGCAGAACGACGAGCAGGCCGCACGCACCTTCCGTATGGGACAGGACGACGCCTGGGTGGCAGCCAAGCGCGGACTCTACGACAAGATGATACACAAGGAGGTGCGAGACATGTACATCCGACAAATGGACATGATAGTCGAGCGCATCTACCAGATCAACAAGCCGCAGGTCCGCAAGATTACCCTCACCCCAGTCAAATAATAGTTTAGCAACTCAACTTTCGCGAGCTCCAGTTGATAGAGGTGGGAGGTATGAGAATAGCTTAATCAGTAGTTTTTTTTATAGTAGTTAGTTTGTTTTTGTAATTAGTTGTTAGTTATTAGTTGTTAGTACAATTAAATCGTTATGGTAAGACGTTAGTAGTTTACATTGTCCTGTTTGGCCGCCCTGGCGTGCCAGACAGGACATGTAGGCTCTTACCTGGAGTACAGGCTACCATGAACCGATAGATTGAGGTGACCGTCGTAGTGCCCGAGTCGGCAAAGGTTTTGTTCTTTCAGAAATGTTTCCATAGAAACCAATAACCACACAAAAGCATGAAGTTAAAAAGCATAAGCAGAATACTGGCATCACTCGTACCTGCTACTGTTCTCGCAGTGGTCGTTTTCATTTCGTGCTACAAGATAAACTATGTCCAGCAGGCACATAGTGTCGTCCGAGGCAATGTGTTCAACGGCAAAGTTTCAGTAGTGTCCACAGGCAACACTGCCGGTGGTGTATACCACGTATACGGTCTTTTCGGCATTAGGGTGCCCGAAGGTTGGGAGATCGATGGTAAGATTGTGATGACGCAGGTGGCCAAGTCAACTACCGATGTGGGCGACCCCGAGTATAACCAGACCATCAAACGCAACCTCATTCCCTCAGAGGAGTACACTGACCTGCTCAACCACGAATATCCACGCAAGGGATATACCTGGCTCGGCTTCGTCACGGAGAGCGACTTCAAGAGCCTGCTCAGCGGCGAGGACCCCGACAAACGCGTAGACAGCATCTATGTCAGCTACACCATAGCCACCAGCCCCGAGCATACAGGCATATATTACCTCGACTACGTGGCAGGACAGGTGGACCACGACAAGAGGAGCCAGCTGGCCACCGCTGACCGCGACTGGCTAACGCGGACAGCGACCTTCGCCAGCGACCATATCACACAGGTCTACATCACCAATACCAGCATCCGTGTCACCAACCACGACGGTTCCATGGACGAGGTGGGCGACGAGCTATGGGCCACCCCCGAGGAATGGGAGCTCGAAGCCATGCCCAGTGCTACCATAGGGGGGACTGCAAGGGCTTACAAGGACCTGAAGTACAACAGGCTCTTCACGCGGACACGAGGATGGAACGGTGGTGACGGAGTCTTCACTGTGGGCTTGCCTAACGGCGATGTCTTCTGGACGTTCAACGACAGCTTCTACGGCGTTGTCAATGGCAACAACCGTGCGCGCGGCAGCTGCAGCTTCCCACGCAACAGCGTCATGGTGCAAAGGGCCCACGACGGCGTATTGGGAGAGACCGACAATGACCTGGTGTGGCTGGCCGACTATGTCAACTGGACAAACCCCGATCGCGACCGTTATTTCCATGCACGTACACATCTCCGCCACCCCGGTGGTGAGAAAACCGCAGCTGAGATAGCCAGAGGCGACATCGACCAAGGCAAGGTATACTGGTCGGGCGACGGAACCGTCTACAATGGTAAGCTGCAGATGATATGGGTGGGCGTAGAGTCGGCTGAGCTGCTCAACCTCGATGCAGCGCTGGCTACCTATAGCCTCGATGGCGAGGTGCCTGATGGCCATTATCTCTCGAGCATTCCCGACTATCTGCCTCTGAAAGGCGACTATCTCTACCGCGAGAGCCATACACCCAACAAGCAGATTGGTCCATGTGCCTACGGCTCCACCCTCTTCGAGGATGAGGATGGACATACCTACCTCTATGCCGTGGAGAACATGGGTACTGTAGTGGGACGGTCGCAGACCCACGATCTCTACAGCCCCTGGCAGTACTATGTCAAGAAGACTGACGGCACCTGGGCATGGCAGGACGAATATCCTGACGAGGCCACCCGCAAACGCTCCAACATCATGGCCTCTAAGGACTATGCCATCATGCTGCCCTGGATATTCAAGGAGGGCGACTGGTACTTTATGACCTCACAGGCGCCCATCTTCTCACCTGATGTCTATATCTATCGCTCCAAGAGTCCCTACGGACCTTTCGACGACCGCAAGCTGTTATTCCGTCTGCCCGACCATCTCGACAAGATTGGCCCTCAGCAATACCACTGGCTCTACATGGTCAACCTCCACCCTGCCCTCTCACGTCAGGGCGAACTGGTGTTCTCAACCAACAGTGACCCCGATGACTTTTGGAAAAACTTCAACGACCCAGGTTCGGCCGACTACTATCGTCCCTTCTTCTACCGTGTGTTCGACTGGAAGTTGGTCTACAACGACCTGATGCCTCTGGATAAGAGTACGCCACTGGTTATACCCACCCCTACCCAGCGCACATCACCTGTTTATAATCTTCTAGGACAGCGCGTAGAACGGCTCAGTCGCGGCATCTATATCCAACATGGACGCAAGTTCGTTTATCCCAGATATTGAGCCACAATAGTTATTTGAACAGTAGTTGGGCAAACTAATTCCATCCACACTATGGTTGTGCAGTAGCGGAATACAAGAAAGATGATGTGCCAGAAACAAATGTGTGTTCCTCCGAGCGGATACTTCGAAAAAAGGTGTTACCTTTGCATGGTTAAGGCAAATAAATCGGGATTTACATGAGCGATAATAAACCAGAAGTATCCCTTTCTTTCTTACAAGAGGATGACAGGGAACAATTCATCAAAGACAATCAATGGGCATTCAGATATGGTGCACAAATTGAATTTGGCATGCGTGATGACCGCACAGAAGAGGGTTCTGAAGTAATCTCTCGAAGCACGATAGAGCAATGCATCGATGGAGAGAATGCAGAAACATATCGTATTGTGCAAAAAGGGAAGCATGTGGGAGGCATCGTATTGAGCATTGACAAAAAAGCGGGAAAGGGCGAACTGGAATTACTTTTCGTATTGCCAGAATCCCATAGTAAGGGCATTGGAAAAGCCGCATGGAAGGCCGTGGAGAAATTACATCCAGAAATCCATACATGGGAAACCATTACACCTTATTTTGAAAAACGTAACATTCATTTCTATGTCAACTGCTGCGGATTTCACATCGTTGAGTTCTGGAACAGACACCATCATGGGCCTGCAGTGCCCGAAGAAGAAAATGGGAACTGGAGCGAGGAAGATGAAATGTTTGTCTTTAGAAAGGATATAAATGTCTAAGGTTCATAGGATTAGCTATTATTGAAGTCGGTTATGTGATGAAAGCGTTTTCGCTGATTTTTAAAATTGTCTCATTGACAATATGTCAACGAAAGGTGACATATTGTCACTTCAAGCGCAATGGCATACTTGTTGCAACAAGTAGGTTGAGAGCCAAGGAGTTATCCAAGGTTATCTCAAACAACATCGTATAACTAAAAATATAATTTGGAGGTAAAGATTATGTTACCAGTAATGTTTAGAAATGAATGGTTCCCAACACTGTTTAATGAATTCCTGGACAATGATCTTATGCCTCGTGCCAACACTACAGCACCTGCCGTAAATGTGAAGGAAGATGA
>CACZGH010000022.1 GCA_902780635.1 uncultured Prevotellaceae bacterium | reverse complement strand
TTCCATTATGATGGAATTGATAGGAATTTGAGATGAAATGACATGTCATTTCATAACGCTATTGCGTATGTTCGCGTCGCTTGCGACGATAATTCCTCAAAATTCTTCTCATCTGATTATGAATTCTCAAATTCGTAAATTCGTGATAAATAAAACTTTTACGTTATTTGTGAGGGTGGGAAATTTCAGTAAATCATTCCACGCGATATTGCACATCCTAATTCATATTTCTAATATTTCTAATACACCCTCTCGCCAAAGATGGTGGTGCCGACGCGCACCATGGTGCTGCGGCACTCGCAGGCGATGGGATAGTCGTGGCTCATGCCCCAGCTGCGCTCACAGAAGGCGGGGTCGGAGGGGAAATAGGCGCTCTTTACCTCGTCGAAGAAGTCGGCGGCTAAGGTCATCTCACGGCGGATCTGCTCGGTGTCGTCGACATACGAGGCCATCATCATCAGACCGCAAATCTGCACATGCTCCATCTCACGCCACTCACCGGCGGCTAGGAGCTCACGACAGGCGTCTAAGGTGAGGCCATATTTCGTCTCCTCCTCGGCGATATGGAGTTCGAGCAAAACTTTAATGACACGGCCGCAACGTGCTGCCTGCTTGTTGATTTCCTTGAGGAGACGGAGGGAGTCGACCGCCTCGATCATGGAGATGTAAGGAGCAATGAACCTCACTTTGTTGGTCTGCAGGTGACCGATGAAATGCCACTCGATGTCACGAGGCAGGGCAGCCGCCTTCTTCGACAGCTCCTGTTCATGACTCTCACCGAAGACACGCTGACCTTCCTCGTAGGCGGCCATGATGCTCTCCTGAGGATGGTATTTGCTGACAGCCACCAGCCGCACATGAGGCGGGAGGCTGTCGAGCACACGGTGTAGATTGCTTTTCACGTCAGTCATACGGCACTACTCTTGCGGCTGCTCTGCCACTTGCGGCTTCACGACCCTGTGTTCAAAGACGTCCATGATCTGTGTCTCGGCCAGACTGGCGATGACATAGTCGATGAGGGTGGTGCCCATCACCTCTTGTATATGATTCACGGCCACAGGCAGAGAGCCCGCCTGCACCAGGTAATAGACATTGGAGCGTTTCTCCTTCTGGGTCTTCTCGTCGATGGTGATAAACTGAAGTTTGGCCTTATACCAGCGGTCGTCGCTGTCGGCCTCGCTGAAAAAGATCTCCTTATAGGTCGCTTTCTTGATGTCGGACACCTCAAACTCGCCACTGATATACGATGACATCTCCTCGGTGATGACATTCTCAGCCTCTGTAAAGCTCAGGGCGTCAACACAATACGATTCGGTCACTTTTTTAGGCATACCATCTTCCATGGTCTTCTCATAACGTATCTTGGTCTCAAACCAATCTGCTGTTCTTGATCTCATTTTGTCTGTTTTGTTGATATTGGAGGGCAAAAGTACAAAATAAAATCCATTTATCGATGCCTATCTGAAAAAAAACATTTAACTTTGCACCTTTAAAGTAAAAACTCAACATACACAAGAATGCCAAAAATATCCATACGTGGAATAGAGATGCCGGAGTCGCCAATCCGCAAACTGGCCCCACTGGCCGCCGCTGCCAAGAAAAGAGGCGTGAAAGTGTACCATCTCAACATCGGACAGCCCGACCTGCCCACCCCCAAAGAAGGACTGGCGGCACTCAAAAGCATCGACCGGGAAATACTCGAATACTCACCCTCACAGGGCTACCAGAGCTACCGTGAGAAACTGGTGGGCTATTATAAAAAATACAACATCAACGTCACCGCCGACGACATCATCATCACCTCAGGCGGCAGCGAGGCCGTGCTCTTCGCCTTCCTCTCCTGTCTCAACCCGGGCGACGAAATCATTGTGCCCGAGCCCGCCTACGCCAACTATATGGCATTCGCCATCTCTGCCGGTGCCAAGATACGCACCATCGCCACTACCATCGACGAGGGTTTCTCGCTGCCCAAAGTGGAGAAATTTGAAGAGCTCATCAATGAGCGCACCCGCGCCATCATGATCTGCAACCCCAACAACCCCACGGGCTATCTCTACACCCGGCGGGAGATGAACCAGATACGCGACCTGGTGAAGAAATATGACCTCTATCTTTTCTCTGACGAGGTGTACCGTGAGTATATCTACACCGGCTCGCCCTATATCAGCGCCTGCCACCTGGAGGGCATCGAAGACAATGTCATCCTGATTGACTCCGTCTCGAAAAGATACTCCGAATGCGGCATCCGCATCGGTGCGCTCATCACCAAAAACAAGAAAGTGAGGGCCGCCGTCATGAAATTCTGCCAGGCCCGACTCTCACCACCCCTCATCGGACAGATCGTGGCAGAGGCTTCGCTCGACGCCACAGAGGAATACTACCGCGACGTCTACGACGAGTATGTGGAGCGACGCAAATGCCTCATCGATGGGCTCAACCGCATACCGGGCGTCTACTCCCCCATCCCGATGGGCGCTTTCTACACCGTGGCACAGTTGCCCGTCGACGACGCCGAGAAGTTCTGCCGCTGGTGCCTGGAAGAGTTTAACTACGAGGGTGAGACCGTGATGATGGCCCCCGCGTCGGGATTCTACACCACGCCAGGAGCCGGCATCAACCAGGTGCGCATCGCCTACGTGCTGAAGAAAGAAGACCTCGTCAGAGCGCTCGTGGTGCTGCGCAAAGCCCTCGAAGCCTACCCCGGCCACCTTTACGAAGAAGAGAAATGAATCTCCCCCTTTTCATCGCCCGACACATCTATCATGAGCAGGACAACCGCAAGAAAGTGAGTCGTCCGGCCATCCGTATCGCCACAGCCGGTGTCGCCATCGGTCTGGCGGTGATGATTGTGTCGGTAGGCGTGGTACTGGGGTTCAAACATACCATCCGCGACAAGGTGATCGGATTTGGAAGCCATGTGACCGTGGCCGACTTCATGGCCCTGCAACATGACGCGCCCACCCCCGTGTGCATGAACGACAGCATGATGGGCGTGCTGAAGGAGATAGAGGGCGTGAGCCACGTGCACCGCTATGCCCAGAAGCAGGGCATCCTCAAGACCGACGACGACTTCCTGGGGGTGATGCTGATGGGTGTGGGGCCTGACTACGACACCACCTTTATCAGCCAAAGTATGATGGAAGGCACGCTGCCCGCCTTCAGCGACGAGAAAAGCGGCAACCAGATCGTGGTGTCGAAAATCATCGCCGACAAACTGCAGATCAAGACGGGCGACCGCATCTTCGCCTACTTCCTCAACGACAAAGGCGTGCGCACACGGCGTTACACCATCGCCGGTGTCTACTGCACCAACATGAAGCACTTCGACGAGAACATCTGCTTCACCGACCTCTATGCCGTGGTGAAGTTGAACGGATGGGAGCAAGACCAGGTGTCGGGCGCAGGACTGACACTGAGCGACCTGAGCCAGATAGATGCCGTGGACCAGCAACTGAACGAGCGCGTGGACCGCACCCCCGACCCCTATGGGGCCACCTACTCCTCGCTGCCCATCCAGAACATGCACCCGCAGATCTTCGCCTGGCTCGACCTGCTCGACCTCAACGTATGGATCATCATGGCACTGATGGTGGCGGTGGCAGGATTCACCATGATCTCCGGACTGCTCATCATCATCCTCGAACGCACCAGCATGATCGGCACCCTCAAAGCCATCGGAGCCAAAAACAAGACCATCCGCCACGCCTTCCTCTGGTTTGCCGTCTTCATGACCGCCAAGGGACTGGCCATCGGCAACCTGCTGGGCATCGGGCTCTGTCTGCTCCAGCGCTATGCCGGCATCGTGAAACTCGACCCCGAGACTTACTACGTCGAGACCGTGCCCGTGGAAATCAACATCCCCCTCATCATCCTTCTCAACATCGCCACCCTGCTCATCAGCGTCATCGTGCTCATTGCGCCGAGCTATCTCATCTCGCATATTCAGCCGGCAAAATCGATGAAATATGAGTAGATTTTTCCGTTTTTTTATCTGATTTCGGAGTTATTTGCATCACGAGTGCAAATATTGCACATTTTTTTTTGAAATGTGCAAACAAGATATTATCTTTGCACAATATTTCAAAAAATGTGCAATGAAACTTATTGATAGCTTCAATCAAACTCTCGAGAGCAGCATTGTAGAGCATTGGAACTACGATGCGCTGACAGACTACAAAGGCGTGACGCTGCAATATAATGATGTGGCTCGAAAGATAGTGAAGATACATATCATGTTTGAGCAGGCTGGTGTGCGCAAAGGCGACAAGATAGCGCTCTGCGGGCGCAACAGCGCTCACTGGGCTGTGGCATTCCTGGCCACACTCTCCTACGGAGCCGTAGCGGTGCCCATCCTGCACGAGTTCAACGCAGAGCAGATACACAACATCGTGAACCACAGCGAGGCGCGATTTCTGTTTGTGGGCGATGTGGTGGCCAAGACCATCGACGCCTCGAAGATGACCGCCCTCGAGGGCATCATCTACCTGCCCGACCTCTCCATCTTCGTGTCGCGCTCCGACAAGCTCACCTTCGCCAGAGAGCACCTCAACGAGCTTTTCGGACGGAAATTTCCCAAGAAATTCAGCCCTGAGCATGTGAAGTATTACCATGACAGTCCTGACGAGCTGGCTATCATCAACTATACCAGCGGCACCACGGGATTCTCCAAAGGTGTCATGATCCCCTACCGGGCCATCATGGGCAATATCAACTTCATCATCGAGTATCTCGGCAACAAATACATGACGCCCCACTGCAACATGCTGAGCATCCTGCCTATGGCACATATGTATGGCATGGCAGTGGAGTTTCTTTATCCCATCTGCTTCGGCATCCACATCTTCTTCCTCACCCGCCTGCCCTCACCCGCTATCATCGCGCAGGCTTTCGCTGACATCAAGCCGGCTCTCGTCGTGGCCGTGCCACTCATCATCGAGAAAATCATCCGCAAGAAAGTATTCCCCAAGATACAGAACAACCGCATGAGGCTGCTGCTCAACATGCCCGTCATCAGCAAGAAGGTGAAAGAGAAAATCTGCGAGCAGGTATACGAGGCCTTCGGCGGCAACGCCTACGAGGTGATCATTGGCGGCGCGGCCCTCAACCAGGAGGTGGAGCGCTTCCTCAACAGCATCGAGTTCCCCTACACCGTGGGATACGGCACCACAGAGTGTGCCCCACTCATCGCTTACAGCGACTACCACGACTATGCGATGGGCAGCTGCGGTGTGGCCGTCAAAGGCATGGAGGTGCGCATCCTGAGCAGTGACCCGGCCCATGTGGCTGGCGAGATCGTGACACGCGGACAAAACGTGATGCTCGGCTACTACAAAAACGAGGAGGCCACCAACGAGGCCATCGACAAAGACGGATGGTATCACACCGGCGACCTGGGTACGATGGACGTGGAGGGCAACATCTTCATCCGCGGCCGCAGCAAGAACATGCTGCTCGGCGCCAACGGCCAGAATGTCTATCCTGAGGAGATAGAAGACAAACTCAACTCGATGGCGATGGTCAGCGAGAGCGTCGTCATCCAGAAAGATGACAAATTCATCGGACTCGTACATCCCGACTACGACGAGGCCCACCACATGGGCTTCACCACAGAAGACCTTGAGAATATCATGGAACAAAACAGGCAGGAACTCAACGCACAGTTGCCAGCCTACTGCAAACTGACCTCTATCGTGCTGCATGAGGAAGAGTTTGCCAAGACACCAAAGAAAAGCATCAAAAGATACCTATACCAAAACGTCTGAAACTAATACGTTATGGAAACAATACCCAATTTCAACTCACTCATAGAGAAGAGCATCAAAGAAAACTGGAATGCTGACGCTCTGACAGACTACAAAGGGATCACACTCCAATACCACGATGTGGCTCGAAAAATAGAGAAATTGCACATCATGTTTGAAAGCAGCGGTGTGCAGAAGGGCGACAAAATAGCCCTCTGCGGACGCAACAGTGCCGGATGGGCTGCGGCATTTCTCGCCACCCTCACCTATGGGGCCGTGGCGGTGCCCATCCTACATGAGTTCACCGCCGACCAGATACACAACATCGTCAACCACAGTGGTGCCAAGCTGCTCTTCGCAGGGGATGTCGTGTCGACACAGGTCGATGCCACCAAGATGCCCGACATCGAGGGCATCATCTACATCCCCGACTACTCCCTGCTCTTCTCCCGCGCCGACCGCCTCACCTTCGCCCGTGAGCATCTCAACGAGATGTTCGGCAAAAAATATCCCAAGTATTTCCGCGCTGAGCATGTGGAATACTACAAGGAGAAAAGTCCGGAGGAACTGGCGCTCATCAACTACACCAGCGGCACGACAGGATTTTCCAAGGGTGTCATGATTCCCTACCGCGCCCTCTGGAGCAACTACGACTTCGCCTGCCATGTCATGGGCAGCAATGTGGGCAAAGGCTCCAACGTGCTAAGCATCCTGCCAATGGCGCACATGTATGGCATGGCCTTTGAGTTCATGTACGAGTTTTTGCGTGGATGCCACATCTTCTACCTCACCCGCGTGCCATCACCGGCCATCATCGCCAAGGCTTTCGCCGAGATTCACCCCGCCATCGTCATCTCCGTGCCTCTGGTCATCGAGAAGATCGTCAAGAAAAAAATCTTCCCCAAGATACAGAACAACCGCATGAGGCTGCTGCTCAACATGCCGGTCATCAGCAAGAAAGTAAGGCAGACCATCAAAGAACAGGTGGTGAAGTCGTTTGGCGGCAACTTCTTCGAAGTGATCATCGGAGGAGCGGCATTCAACCAGGAGGTGGAGTCGTTCCTGCACCGCATCGAATTCCCCTACACCGTGGGATATGGTGCCACGGAGTGCGCACCCATCATCTGCTATGCCGACTACCGCGAGTTCGTGCCCGGCAGCTGTGGCAAAGCAGCTATCCACAATGAGGTGAGGATAGATAGCCCCGACCCGGAAAACATCGCAGGAGAGATTCTGGTCAAGGGTCTCAACGTGATGCTCGGCTACTACCGCAACGAGGAAGCCACCCGCGAGACCATCGACAAAGACGGATGGTATCACACCGGTGACTTGGGCGTGATGGATGCCGATGGCAATGTCTTCATCAAAGGCCGCAGCAAATACATGCTCCTCGGCGCCAACGGACAGAACATCTATCCGGAGGAGATAGAAGACAAGCTCAACTCCATGACGCTGGTCAACGAGAGCATCGTGATACAGGAGGGTGACAAACTGGTGGGGCTGGTGCATCCCGACATCGACGAGGCGCACAACCTGGGCTTCACCAAAGACGACCTGGTGAACATCATGGAGCAGAACCGCAAGGAGCTCAACAACACGTTGCCCACCTACAGCAAGCTCACCACCATCCGCCTGCACGACGAGGAGTTTGAGAAAACACCCAAAAAGAGCATCAAGCGATTCTTGTATGTCAAGTAGATTTTTAGCACTTGATTGTCAGAGCGCTTGATCGTGATGAAGGTGCATCAAAACTAATCATGACAATTCTTCATTTGTGTGTTCCTCAACTTGAACACACTCCCCCTGGCACTCCCTCCGGCACTCCCTCCGACTCCCTCGTTTTCCGAGGGAGAGCAATCTCGTTTCCCGAGGGAGCCGGAGGGAGTGCCAGGGGGAGTGTGTCAATTACTAATTATACCTCCTAACTCCTAATTAAACTTAAGGGGAGTGTGTCAATTTTTCGCTATTTATTTAGAGGTAAGGGGTAAGAGGTGAAAAAAGCTCCTATTCTCCTATCCTCCTTAGACCAATTTATTCTCTAAGGAGTTAAGGAGAGAAGGAGTTTTCGCATCATTTCCGCTCCTTCGCATATTTTTCGCAATCCCATCATTTGTCGGGCTCGGAGGCCCGACCTCCTACCTAAAGCTCCAAGGTCTTGTGCATAATGGATATGTCATCGCAGATGACAAAATTTTCGCATTATTCCGCAATCAAATAATTCTAAGGAGATAAGGAGGGAAGGAGCGTTCATATTCTCAGTTGTTTTCGCAATTTATTAGAGGTAAGGGGTACGAGGTGAAAAGAGCTCCTATTCTCCTATCCTCCTTAGACCAAATTATTCTCTAAGGAGAGAAGGAGAGAAGGAGTTTTCGCATCATTTTCGCTCCTTCGCATATTTTTCGCAATCCCCAAAAACACACTCCCCCTGGTCCCTTTAAATCAGTCTGCGCAGCCTTTGTTGGCCAGATAGACCCCCACCAGGATGAGGGCGCTGCCGGCATAGGCCATGGACGTCATGGGCTCCTCTAAGAAGATGGCGCTGAAGATGACGGTGGTGACGGGGATGAGATACAGATAATTGGATGAGGAGACGGCGCCCAGACGACTGATGGACAAATTCCACAGCACAAAACACGCAAACGAGGCCACCACACCGAGAAACAGCAGATTGAGCGCCACAGGCCACTGCTGGAAGCCCTCCAAGGGATAGGTCCAGGGGCGGAACAGGAAGATAGGAAGCGACGTCAGCACGCCATAGAAAAACACTTTGCGGGTGAGGAACACCACATCATAACGGTCGCCGACAATCTTGATGAGATAGCAATACACGCCGAAGCACAGGGCGGCGGCTACAGAAAACAGGTCGCCAAGGGGATTGAGTTTGAGCACCACCTGTCCATTGAAAATCACCACCCCTACGCCCAGAAGTGCCAGTATGGAACCGATGATCAGAATATTTTTCACTTTCAGATACCGATAGGTCATCAGGATGAAAAACATCGTGAGGATAGGTGACGTGCTCACGATGAAACTGACGTTGTTGACATACGTCAGACCCACGGCCAGATTCTCTGTGATGAAATACAGTGAGCCGCCTGTCACGCCCAGGGCCATCATCAGCAACTCATCTTTCACGCTGTCGGCAAAAAGCTGTCGGCGGCAAAACACGACCATCGCAAGATAAGCAATCAGAAAGCGCACGAGGAAGATCTCATCGGCGCGCATGCCGTCGTTCAGCAGGATCTTCGTGCTGACCAAGGTGCTGCCCCATATCGTGACCACCACGATAGCGACGACATGATAAAAAAATATGCTTGAAAAAATGTGTCTTTTCTTAGTTTTCATGATTCAGGTACATAAAATATGCAACTATATGCAAAGATAGCTTTTTTTGAGGAAAATGCCAAGAAAACAAAGAAGAAAAAATGCACAAAAAAACACGGTTTTTGGGGTAGTGCGTATTTCGGATTGAAAATCCTGATGGGATAAATAATTAGGAATTAGGAATTAGTAGATACCGTTCAACCCTTTAGCGTCTTTATAGGAGTGCGGGCCTCCGAGCCCGCATCTTCATAAAAATGTCGGGCTCGGAGGCCCGACCTCCTACCTATAGTTCTGTATTGATCAGCTAAAAACCTGTCATCGCAGATGACAAGGATTTCCGCATTATTTCCGCCTTTTCCGTCTATTTCCGCAATCTAAATAATCGCTGAAGACATCTCAGTCGAGCAGCGTGGCGGAGCGCACACGGCTCAGCGTTTCTGGGGTCATCTGCAGATAGTTGGCGATGTAGACCAGCGGGGCGCGCAGCACCACCTTGGGCATCAGTTTGCACATACGCTTGTAGCGGTCCTGAGCCGTCTCAAAACGCACCAGGTCGGCATGCACCTGTGAGAGAATCAGCGACTCCTCCAGTATCTTACGATACAGTATCTGGATATTCACATTGTGCAGCGCCACTTCCTCCAGACGTTTCTTGGGCAGTGCATAGATCATCGATGTCTCCAGAGCCTCCACTTGCAGTTTGGTGGGTTCCTCCCTGAAGAGACTCTCAATGCACATGATGATGGAGCCATCTACACCAATATGCTCGGTGAGTTGGCGTCCTTTCTTGAAATAAAACTGGCGCACCAGTCCATTGTCGACATAGAGGATATTACGGCACACTTCACCCTCAGAGAGGATCATCTCGCCTTTGGCGAATTTCATGGGTACGAGCACGCTCTCCAGGATATCCAGTTCATCATGGGTCATCGTGCTGTATTTGCGCGCCAACTCGCGCGCGATATCACGTGTGGAATGGGGCAGTTCCTTCATAATTCTATTCTGATATTTACGGTTTCCTGTTATTTGTTAGTCTAATTTCAGTACGGCGAGGAAGGCCTTCTGCGGCACCTCTACATTGCCGATCTGCTTCATACGCTTCTTACCACGCTTCTGTTTCTCCAACAGTTTGCGCTTTCTGCTCACGTCGCCTCCATAACATTTGGCAGTGACGTCTTTTCTCACACATTTCACCGTCTCACGGGCCACAATCTTGGCTCCGATGGCTGCCTGGATGGCGATGTCAAACTGCTGTCGCGGTATCAGTTCTTTCAGTTTCTCGCACATCCGCCTTCCGAACGCCACGGCATTGTCCTGATGGGTCAGCGTCGAGAGGGCGTCCACCGGTTCGCCGTTGAGCAGGATGTCGAGTTTGGCCAGTTTGGAGGGACGGTAACCACAGATATAATAGTCGAAAGAGGCATATCCCTTGGAGATGCTCTTCAGCTTGTCGTAGAAATCAATCACGATCTCTCCCAGCGGCAGGTAGAAATTGAGCTCCACACGGTTGCCACTGACAAACTCCTGGCTGATCAGCTCGCCGCGCTTGTCGAGACAGAGCTTCATGATGGGGCCGATGTAGGCGGTGTTGGTGATCACCGTGGCCTTGATATACGGCTCCTCGATATGGTCGATCATCGTCTGGTCGGGCAGTCCTGAAGGGTTGTGCACTTCTTTGGAGCCACCCTGCTTGTCGTAGACCATATACGACACGTTGGGCACCGTAGTGATGACATCCATGTCGAACTCACGGTCGAGCCGCTCCTGGATGATCTCCATGTGGAGCAGGCCGAGGAATCCGCAACGGAAGCCGAAGCCCAGGGCCACCGACGACTCTGGCACGAAGGACAGGGAGGCGTCGTTGAGCTGCAACTTCTCCAGCGATGAACGCAGATTCTCATAGTCGGTCGGGTCGATGGGATAGACGCCAGCGAAGACCATCGGCTTCACCTCCTGGAAGCCCTCGATGGCTTTCTCGCAGGGGCGCGCCACATGGGTGATGGTGTCGCCCACTTTCACTTCTTTAGCGTCCTTGATACCGCTGATGATATAGCCCACCTCACCGGTGGTCATCTCCTTGCGAGGTATCATGTCCATCTTCAGCACCCCCACCTCGTCGGCGTCGTATTCCATGCCGGTATTGAAAAACTTCACATGGTCGCCCTTTTTGATGGAGCCGTTGGTGATCTTGAAGTAGGCGATGATGCCGCGGAAGGAATTGAAGACAGAGTCGAAAATCAATGCCTGAAGCGGCGCCTTGGGGTCGCCCACAGGATGTGGGATGCGCCTGATGACAGCCTCGAGGATCTCCTCCACGCCCTCGCCGGTCTTTCCCGACGCGCGGATGATGTCGGAGTGGTCGCAGCCGATGAGGTCGACGATCTCATCCTCCACCTCGTCGGGCATCGCCTGTGGCATATCTATCTTATTGACCACCGGGATGATCTCCAGGTTGTGATCGATGGCCATATAAAGATTGGAGATGGTCTGTGCCTGGACACCCTGCGTGGCGTCGACCACCAGCAAAGCACCCTCACAGGCGGCGATGCTGCGCGACACCTCATAAGAGAAGTCGACGTGTCCCGGAGTGTCTATCAAGTTGAGTGTATATTTCTTGCCGTCCAGTTCATGCTCCATCTGTATGGCATGGCTCTTGATGGTGATACCCCGCTCGCGCTCCAAGTCCATATCATCGAGCATCTGCCCTTCGGTGACTTGAATGGTCTGGGTGTACTCCAACAAACGGTCTGCCAAGGTAGATTTACCATGGTCTATATGTGCGATAATGCAAAAGTTTCTTATCAGTTCCATCCTATTTCATGTCAAGGCTACGTATTCAACAGCCTTTAAAGTGCAAAGTTACGAAAAATCGAGAGCAGAACAAAATGAACTGGTTCATTTTTTATGCCGAGATGCAGTAACTTCGCTGATTAATCAGCAAAATTACGAAAAATCGAGGGCAGAACAAAATGAACTGGTTCATTTTTTATGCCGAGATGCAGTAACTTCGCTGATTAATCAGCAAAAGTAATAAAAAAGAGGGGAAAAGCCAATTTTAATTTGATCTTTTCAGTGTGAAAACCACTTCCCTCCCTTCAGCTTACTCATGCAGGTTTTGCAGAGATGCTCTTTTTTGGAAAAATCCGCATGCCCTTTGGCGTCTTTTATGATGCAAAGAGGGTCGTCTTTGGGGCAGTGCTGCATATTGAAGAAAGAATGAAGCAGTTCGTGGCAGGCCACCTTCCACAAGTCTCTCTTTTTGTGTTTCAATCTGAAATCAGAAGCCACACAGACATGTTTGGGCATCAAGGACAGTCCAAGCACGCCCCAGTCGGGCCTGCCTTTATAGGTGACGGATATATCCTTATGAGTGAGCAGGATGATGGCGTTGTGGCCATCCTCTGGGATGGATCTGATCATCTTGTCGCCACGGTAACGGCTCCGCCGGTCATTCATCAAGGAGTCGGCAAGCCGGATATTGGGCAAAACTACAACATTCATTTCGGAAAGGCCACAACCGTCCAAAAAGCGCCTTAAGTGAGGCACTAACTCTTTGGCCTCTTGCTGTGAAAAGTCGCTGTAGGGTTTCAAGTAGATGACAGGGGGACGAGGTTTTGCCACCTCTTGCTTCTTCGGCTTTTCTGCCGCCACTTTCTGGTCAGGCTTGTTGCTTTCACACCCCAACATGAGCAATGAGAG
Organism: uncultured Prevotellaceae bacterium; assembly: GCA_902780635.1. Classification (GTDB taxonomy): domain Bacteria; phylum Bacteroidota; class Bacteroidia; order Bacteroidales; family Bacteroidaceae; genus Prevotella. Next base: position 61,120 of record CACZGH010000022.1, on the reverse strand, counting down.
GACGAGCAATACTGTAAGGCCACCACCATGCGCGATGACATCCGCCACCGGAAGCCTTTTCAACTTCCGGTGACAGTTGTGCGTGTCGGAGATTGGGAAGATTCTCATTTTTCCAGCTAACAAAAACGAAAGAACATTTTTTATGTAGATTTTTTGGCACATTTCTGACATGGATTCTGACCTATTTTTGTGACATTAGTTTTTCATCAGAAAGGTATCGCGTCGTCATCATCCATGATGCCGCCGAATGATTCTATGAGGGTGCCAATGGCAGGATTTTTATCTATCATGCCTCTTATCTGCTCTCTGGTTGCTTGGGTTGGCCTACCCTCTGCGTCGATGTATGTGATGTCGTCGAGATAATCAGACTTATACTTGTCATCCAGGTTTTTATAGACATACTTGAGCATGACGAGTATTCGTTTGCTGTTATAATCATCATCAGACAAGTTCTCCGCATTTAGCTGTTGCCAGTCTGAAGAGTTGAGGATGCATTGATTGACTTTGCGGTTCCAATCAGTTAACCGACGCACATGGTCCTCCAATCCCATCCTTTCCATATTTTTCCTCATACCATAGATGTACTTGATATCCAATGCATCAAGCACCTCACCACGGTCCTTCTTATTGACTTCTAAGAACGGTGGGCTTATGACACAGGTTTCATGAAGACAGGTAAATATATCATCCAGACACCTATCTCCATCCATTGGCTTTTTTGAAAGGCCATGGATGACAAAACGGTCTCTGACAGACAACTTGCTGTCATCTATGACAAAGTCTTCGTCCCGACAGAAGCGGCTACAAACATGAAAATAATCCCTTTCGCCAGTAAAATTATCCAGCTCCGCCATGACGTATTCTTTGGGGAAATAACGAATGATCAGCCACGCACATCTTTCCTCATGGTACTGTTCCCAATTGTCTTTGATTTGGGGTGCAAAGCAGTCATCCCACCAGCTCAACATATGGGTATACATCCATTTCCGGTCTGTTTTGCTGGATGAGAGGAATGCAGCCACAATCTTTTTCTGTTGTGACCAGTCTAAATGATCAAAACGCCTCTGAAGTTCCTCGCGGGCCTCTTGAACATGCCCACTTCGCTTATCAACATACCATCTGATAAGTGTGGCTACGGGTTTATTATGAAATATTGGCATAATTGAAAGTAGTATATGGGTAGCAAAGATAAAGGTTATTTTTCAAAATGCCAAATAAAAATGTATTCACCAAACTTGCAAAAATCAGATTAATCATTTTATAATAAGATTATTATAATACTATTATAAAGTAAATAAATCTTTGTTTTTCAATATGTTATACCATTTCCGTAACAACTCTTCATTTATTCGGGCAGGTGCTACGCTCGGAAGGAACCGCAGGTTGAGGTGCAAAGCGGTTTACGATCTAAAGAAGGAACACGAAAATCAAGTGAAAGCGAACAAATTATCAAAAAGATTTCGTAACTTTGTCGCAGTAAAAAATAAGAATGGAATGAGCAAGGCATGGCCGTCGATGTTCGGGGCGAACTAAACATGATAGGTTTCGGTCGTGTTGCTCTTTGGTCATCATCAGACCATCTTTGTAGTCAAAAATCACAAACATGAAAAAAATACTATTATTGATAGCTGCGACGCTGTTGGTGGCGTGTCATGAGAATTTAGAGGAGCGTGCCGCCCGCGAGGCTGCAGAGTATACAAGAAAGAACTGTCCACAACTGCTCAATATGAATACCCGGTTGGACAGTACCACCTTCGACATCCCTACCCGCACTTTCACCAACTATCTCACCCTCATGGCGGAAGCAGACAACCCAGAGGCGGTGGCAGCCAATCAAACAGCACTACATGACGCTCTGGCTTCGGAACTGCGTCTTGACACTAGTCAGAAAAAATACAAAGACGCTGGATTTTCTTATAAATATGTAGCGCGATCTGATAAGGGTAAAGGGAAAGTGCTCTTCCAGACTACTATCACAGCGGAAGAATATAGGTAGTGATACCTCTCCCTGACCTCCACAAAGGGGAGGAGGTCTTTGGGTTGCGAAAATCATGCGGAAAAGGCGAAAATTTGCGAAATTTTTTGTCATCTGCGATGACAGGTTCTATTCCGCCTCAAGGCTTTAGTACCATAAAGTAGGAGGTCGGGCCTCCGAGCCCGACAAATGATTGGAATGCGGAAATAGACAGAAAGAGAGCGGAAAAAATGCGGAAATATGTGTTTGCTTTGCAAACAGGAGAATGATTTTATTACGAAAAAAACTAAAACAGCGAAAAAGACGAAAATTTTTAAGGATTGCGAAAAAAATGCGGAAAAGGCGAAAATGATGCGAAAATCTTTGTCATCTGCGATGACAAGTTCATACTGCACAAAACCTCAAGGCTTATGTAGGAGGTCGGGCCTCCGAGCCCGACAAATAATTGGAATGAGATAATTTGCGGGCTCGGAGGCCCGCACTCCTATAAAGACGCTAAGAGGTTGGACAAAAAGCGAATAGCAAATAGCGAAAGGTGGAATTAACACACACCCTTACCTACTCTAACTTAGAGAGGGGGGAGTAGAAAAAAACGGCGGACCATTCATGGGTGAATAGTCCGCCGTTTTTTCTTTATGCCAGTCAAAACTTTATAATTGCTCCAGTGCTCTGCATAGTTGGTCGGGGCAGCTAGTATTTTTGTAGCCGCAGCGGATGCCGCTGAGCTTTTGCTTCACGTCATCCACATGCATACCGCGCACCAAGGCACAGATACCCTGCAGATTGCCATTGCAACCACCGGTGAAACTGACATCCTGGAGGATGCCATTCTCATCGACATCCACGTCTATCAGTTGGCTACAGGTGCCAAATGTCTTGTAAGTAATGTGCTTGTTGGCCATTATTCCTCAGGCTTCATGTTGGTGTAGACGGTCTGCACATCGTCGAAGTCTTCCAACTTCTCAATCATCTTGTCGATGGTCTCACGCTGCTCAGGTGTCACATCCTTCAGGTCATTGGGGATGCGGGTGAACTCAGCACCAGTAACCTCAAAGCCCTCACTCTCCAGATGCTTCTGGATCTCGCCAAAGCTCTTCGGGTCGCCATAGATGGTGATTTCATTGGTTTCCTCGTCCTCGTCAAACTCATCCTCCACACCATAGTCTATCAGGTCGAGAATCAGTTCGTCCATGTCGATGCCGTCTTTTTTCTTGAAAGTGAACACGCACTTATAGTCGAAAAGGAAACTCAGTGAACCCTGGGTACCCAGGTTGCCGTTGAATTTGTTGAATACCGAACGTACATCGCCCACGGTACGGGTGGTGTTGTCGGTGAGGGTGTCAACGAAGATAGCCACGCCATGAGGGCCATATCCCTCATAAGCCACCTCCTTATACTCGCTCTGGTCTTTACCCATTGCGTTTTTGATGGCACGCTCGATGTTGTCCTTAGGCATGTTCTCACGCTTGGCGTTGGCGATAATGGCACGCAGCGTAGGATTGTTCTCAGGTTCCGGACCGCCAGCCTTCACAGCGATGCTGATTTGTTTGCCGATACGGGTGAATGTCTTGGCCATGTGGCCCCATCTCTTCAGTTTGGTCGCTTTGCGATATTCAAATGCTCTTCCCATGGGAGTAGTTTTTTTAATATGATTTTTTTATACTATATTCTATGAATGAGGCCCCACCTTATCTTAATTCCGCTTTCAGTTGGGTCTTGAGGTTGTTGATGAGTTTGTTCATGATGGCCTCTATCTGTTTGTCATTGAGGGTCTTCTGCTCATCTTGCAGGATGAAGTTCACAGCATAGCTCTTCTTGCCGGCGGGCAGGTTCTTTCCCTCGTAGACGTCGAAGAGCACCACACTCTTGAGCAGTTTCTTCTCCGTGGCATGGGCGATGCGCTCGATGTCCTTGAACTCCACTTCCTTGTCAATCAGCAGGGCGAGGTCGCGGCTCACTGCGGGATATTTACTGATTTCTGTGAACTGCACCTTGTTCTTACGGATGACCTTCATGAGGGCGGTCCAGTTCAAGTCTGCGTAGTAGACAGGCTGGTCGATACCAGCTGCCTTGAGGAGAGCTTTGTTGACGACACCCATCTCCACCAACAGACGTCCGCCACGGTTTTCCATGGCCTGAGCGCTGGAGAAGATATTGTTGTCGGAGGCTTTCTCCACCAGTACGCCGGGCTGCACGCCGATACGAGCCAGAATATTCTCGACGTAGGCTTTCAGCTCGTAGAAGGTGCTGTCCTCGTCAGGATGAGCCCAACTGCCAGCGACACGTTTGCCTGTCACCCAGAGTCCTAAATGGTTCTCTTCCTTGTAAGCCCGCATCGGGTCGTCGTGGTCTTTCTTCTCGGGGTCAAACTCGTAGCAGTTGCCAAACTCGAAGAAACGCAGGTTGGGATTTTTGCGGTTCACATTATAAGCCAGACTTTCCAGTCCACCGAAGAGCAGTGTCTGCCTCATCACGTTGAGGTCGCTGCTGAGGGGGTTCATAATTCTCACCAGATGGTCAGCGGGATAACTGTTCAAGTCGTTGTAATAAGCGGCCTTGGTCAGCGAGTTGTTCATGATCTCGTTGAATCCGCTGCCCACCAACTGCTCCGAAACCAGGTTGTGCAGTTTGTGTTTACGGTCTTCGTCGCCCTTGATCACCAGCGAACTCTTCAACTGGGTGGGTATTTCTACATTATTATATCCATAGATGCGCAGAATATCCTCCACCACGTCGCAAGGACGCTGCACGTCAACCCGATAGGCTGGCACGGTGAGAGAAAGGGCCTCGTCGGTCTCCTGGTCGATCTTCATCTCCAGGCTCTCCACGATGCTCTTGACAGTCTCATGGGGTATCTCTTTCCCCACCAGTGAGTTGACATAGTCGTAGCGCAGCTCCACCTTGGCAGGATAGATCGGGTTGGGGTATTCGTCGCAAATCTCCATGGAGATCTTTCCACCTGCGAGTTGTTTGCACAGGATGGCAGCTTGCTTCAGTGCATAGATCACGCCATCGGGGTCAACACCACGCTCGAAGCGGAAGGAAGCATCTGTGCTGAGGCCATGGCGGCGGGCGCTCTTACGTATCCATGTGGGGTGGAAATAAGCGCTCTCCAGCACCACATGCTTGGTGGTCTCGTAGGTGCCACTACCCTTGCCACCAAAGACACCGGCGATACACATCGCCTCTTCTTCGTTGCAGATGGCCAGGTCGTGATCGCCGAGGGTGTGCTCCACACCATCGAGGGTCACAAACTTGGTGCCCTCGGGCTGTGTCTTCACCACGATATGATGTCCGGTCACCATGTCGGCGTCGAAACAATGGAGCGGCTGTCCGTAGGCCATCATCACATAGTTGGTGATGTCGACGATATTATTGATGGGGCGCAATCCGACGGTGGTCAGTTTGTTGCGCAGCCATTCAGGAGACTCCTTCACCTCACAGTCGGTGATGCTCACACAAGCATATCTGCGACAGGCCTCCTCGTTCTCGATGGTCACCCGCACGGGCAGGTCATGGTTGTCCACCACAAATTCGTCACAGGAAGGACGATGCAGGGCTGTGGGGTATCCATTCTGCTTAAGCCAGGCATACAAGTCGCGGGCCACACCCCAGTGTGAGAGTGCGTCGGCGCGGTTGGCGGTGATGTCCACCTCGATCAGCCAGTCGCTCTCCAAATGATAATAGGCTGCGGCGGGCTGTCCCACGGGAGCGTCTTCGGGCAGCACGATAATGCCGTCATGGCTGGTGCCCACACCAATCTCGTCCTCAGCGCAGATCATGCCGCATGACTCCACGCCACGCAGTTTTGACTTCTTGATGACAAACTCTTTGTCGCCGTCATACAACACGCATCCCAAGTCGGCTACGATCACTTTCTGACCGGCAGCCACATTGGGGGCTCCGCACACAATCTGCGACGGGGTCTCTTTGCCCAGGTCGACGGTGGTGACATGCAGGTGGTCGGAGTTGGGATGGGGCTCACAGGTGAGCACCTGACCCACATACAAACCTTTAAGACCACCTTTGATGGTCTGTACTTCCTCAAGCGCCCCCACCTCCAGTCCTTCGGAGGTCAGTGCGGCGCTCACTTCTTCGGCAGAAAGGTCAAAATCGACGTACTCTTTCAGCCATTTATATGAAATATTCATTCTTGAATGGTTTTTGTATCACTTATATACCACAAAATTCGTGCAAAATTACACATTTTTCATGAAAGCAACAAAAAAATGGCACAACATTGCATCTGTCGCACCATTTTTAGTTGACTCAGCTCATAGGAAGAATTACTCCTCTCCTGAATCCTCACTCTCAAAAGCCTGCAGCATCAGCAGGTTCCATGCCTCCACGGCTGTGGGTTTCTTGACGGCCTTCAGCTGCTCTGTGGCTTCCTTACACTGTTTGGGTGAGATAAACGTATAGACGAAATCGGAGGTGACGGGGCGCTTATGTGCCCACGGTACAGAAGGAGCCCCATCGGTATAGAGGCTCAATTGCAGTTCGTCTCCTGTCATCAGCTCACCCTCACTCATTTCGTCTTCCACTGCATTGAAGATATCCACACCATCGTCGGTGGGAGAGAAAGCGAAGTTGAGGTCGGTACCTTCGATATGACACACCTCGCTGGTATAATTCATGTATGAAAGTTGATGATAAGGCTTATGGTCCACGCCGAAGAGACCTGTCACGGTATGGTCATCGCCAAACACCACTTTCTGACCGTCGCCATCTTTATAGACACCGGTGAGCAAGTCGGCATAGCATTGGCTGCGATATTGGTTGTAGGCTTCTTCGCTTTCGAAGCCTTTCAAGGTCCACAGAGGCTCACGGCTGGCCGAAAAAGCAATGGCCATCACGGCGTCATCTATCTGCCGGAGCTCGATTGTAGCCACCTCAAAGCCCTCGCCCGTATATTGTTCCAACGTCTTCACCTGATAGACGCCCTTGCCCTTATTAATCAACGTGAAGCAGATGGCACCGCCCACAGGCACATCACAGAGGGCAAACACGGTGCCGTCTTTGTCAGTCTGCATCTCGTCTTCTGCTTTCATCAGCATCTCCGACATGTCTGCGAAAAATGCCATACTCTCTATCGCCGCCTCGGATGCCTTGCCCGGGATGACAACCTCTTTTTCTTGTCCTGGCACGATTGCTGTCTGTGACGGGGACTTGCCACATGACACTAGTAGTGAGGCCATCAAAAAGAGGATAACACTGGTTACTCTCATCTCAATCTTCTCCTACAAATGACATCAGAAAATCTACCGAGCCGTTCAGACCGAATTTGCTCACATCGAGCGACACATCATAATTGCGGGCATCATACCACTCCGAGCCGGTATATTTCTTCGTATACAACTCACGGGTGTAGTCGTTGTCCACAATCATCAACTTGGCGTCGGCCTCACCCACACCGTATTTCTCGACAATACGCTTAATGCGCTTATCCATCGGACTGTGCAGGAAAATCTTCAGCGCATTGGGATGGTCTCTGAAAATATATGACGCGCAACGGCCTATCACCACGCACGACTCCTCGTTCGCGATCTGCTGGATGACAGATGCCTGTGCGTCGAACAACTCTGCTGAGGTCATATCGTTGCCCAGGTCGTGGTAATGGTTGTCGACCATATAAGAGCGGTAAAACTGTGTGAAGTCATCCCACCAAGAAGTGTTTCTCGACTCCAGTTTCTCTACCGTCTCCGCGCCGATGTCAAATTTCTTGGCCACAGCTTTTAATATCTGCTTGTCAAGCAGTTTTACACCCAGGCGCCTTGCTATCTCCTCACCCACCTCATGGCCTCCTGTGCCAAACTGACGGTTGATGGTGATGACAAATTTTTCGTGCTTATTCATAATACAATGATTTTATTTCTTCAACATGTTGCGAAGATAACATATTTTCACGAAATGTGCAAATTTTAAAATCATTTTTTAGTGAACTATTTCTGAAGAAAAAAAGTTGTCATACGAATAAACAAAAAATCAGAAAAAAAATATGAAGTATCAGAAAAACTTCTTATCTTTGCATTTTGAGAAACATAACATTAACCAGATAATCATTATGAAACTTGACGGAAGAAGAGAAAGTGAGAATTTTGAGGACCGCCGAGGTATGAGTGGCGGAGCCATCGCCGGCATGGGTATCGGCAGTATTATCCTGATAGGTCTTATCACCCTGCTCACAGGCGGCGACATCACCGATGTGCTCCAGCAGGCAGGCACGATGGGCATGTCGGGCGGTGAGGAACAGGCCACCACACAAACCTTCTCCCCCGAGGAGGAGGCTCAGGTGAAGTTCTGCAAACAAATCCTCGCGAGCACGGAGGATGTATGGTCTGCTGTGTTCAGGCAGAAGTTCAATGCCGAATATCAGCCACCTACATTGGTGTTCTTCACCGGTCAGGTGCAGACCAACTGTGGTGGCGCCACATCAGCTGTGGGACCCTTCTACTGCTCCGCTGACCAGAAGCTCTACATCGACCTCTCGTTCTTCAAACAAATGGAGACCCAACTCAAGGCAGGAGGCGAGTTTGCCCGTGCCTATGTCATCGCTCATGAGGTGGGCCATCATGTGGAGAACCTGCTCGGCATTCTCGGCAAGGCGCACTCTGCCATGCAGCGCACCAACAAGACACAGGCCAACCAGATCAGCGTACGCCTTGAGTTGCTCGCCGACTACTACGCCGGCGTATGGGCACATTATGAGGACGAGGCTTTCGAGTCGATTGACGACGACGACCTGCGGTCGGCCATCAACTGCGCACAGCACATCGGCGACAACTACCTGCAGGAGCGTTCACAAGGCTACTCACAGCCAGAGTCGTTCACCCATGGCACCTCCGACCAGCGTATGCGCTGGCTCAAGAGAGGCTACGTGACCGGCGATATGAACACCACCACGTTCTCTGGCAATTACAGCGACTTGTAATACTCTGCGCACATCTCGGCACAGCGCTCACCATCGACACCGGCCGAGACGATACCTCCTGCATAACCTGCCCCTTCACCGCAAGGGAACAGTCCACGCATCCGCACATGTTGCAGTGTCGTGTTATCTCGCACGACACGCACAGGTGCGGATGTGCGTGTTTCTATGGCGATGAGCACAGCCTCATTGGTGAGGAAACCACGGCTCTTCCCCCCAAACACCAGAAACCCTTGGCGCAACCGTTTGGAAATGGAAGGTGGCAACCAGAAATGCAGTGGACTAGGCACCAGTCCCGGTGCATAGGATGATGCGGGCAGGTCTTCACGCAGATGGCCGTTGACAAAATCCAACATCCGCTGGGCAGGGGCTGTCTGACGATGTTGTCCCTGCACCCAGCAGTCACGCTCTAGGCGCTCCTGATAGTGCATCATTTTTAAGGCGTCGTCACCCTCTATATCCTCTGGGCGTGTCTCTACCACCATACCGCTGTTGGACCACCGTGTGCCACGGTTGCTCGGACTCATGCCATTGACCACTATCTGCTCGGGGCCGGTGGCAGCGGGGATGACAAATCCGCCGGGGCACATACAGAAAGAGTAGACGCCGCGCCCGTCCACCTGCGTCACATAACTATACTCTGCGGCGGGAAGGTATGCACCCCTGCCCTCACGGCGATGGTACTGTATCTGGTCGATGAGTTTCGACGGATGCTCCAGACGCACGCCCACGGCGATGCCCTTGGCCTCTATCTCTATCTTGGCGGCAGCGAGATAGCGGTACACATCACGGGCGGAATGGCCGGTGGCCAAGATCACAGGACCTCTGTACTCCACGGTGCTGCCGTCTGTGAGCCGCAGAGCCTCCACGCCCACCACCTGGTCTCCCTGCACGATGAAGCGTGTCATCCGGGTCTGGAAGTGCACTTCTCCCCCACAGCCTAAGATGGTCTCACGCATCTGCTCAATCACCCTGGGCAGGCGGTCGGTACCGATATGCGGATGTGCGTCGGCCAGGATGTCGGTTGAGGCGCCATGCTGGCAAAACACATGCAATATCTTCTCCACGTTGCCTCGCTTTTTCGACCGTGTGTAGAGTTTGCCATCAGAGTAGGCTCCTGCCCCACCCTCACCAAAACAATAGTTGCTCTCGGCATCCACCTCCTGGGTCTTGGTGATGAGCGAGAGGTCTTTCTTGCGCTCATGCACGTTTTTGCCTCGCTCCAGCACTATAGGCCGTAGTCCCAGTTCGATGAGCCGCAAGGAGGCGAAGAGTCCCGCAGGGCCCTCGCCCACGACAATCACTGGACGGGCCTCCGACACATCCTGATAATGGGTCTTCACATACGGGTCATCCTCTGGCTGCTCGTTGACATATACGCGGAGTGTCAGGTTGACGAAAATGGTGCGTTGCCGGGCATCGATGCTTCTTTTCAGCACTCTGATATGGGTGATGGTGCGACGGTCGATACTCGCCTCACGGGCCACATAGTCGGCCAACTCGCTCATCGAGGCGGCCACAGAGGGTATCACCCTCACTTGTAGTTCCTGGATCATGGGGTCAGGTTTTTCTGGGATTGGGGTTAGGGTTAGCGATATACAATTAGTGATTCGGGGGGTGTTTACGACAACCCTCATCAGTCCACTTTTGAAAAAGACTGATGAGGGCTGTCATTTCGAAGTTTGCGTTTCGAAGTTCGTGTTTCGCTCATACTGTGAGCAGAGAAGTAATGGCTTAACTCCTTACTTCTTAACTCCTTAACTCCTTAACTTCTTAACTCCTTAAAAATTCACACCAATATTGATGCAGAGCGCATGTCCATGAGAGGAGAGGTCAGCTCCTGCCAGTTTGTCACTATCAGCGATATTGGTCACGCCAAACTGATAAGCGGCCTCTGCATAGAGGTTGTTCCACTCCAAGCCAGTTCCCAGTTTGATGCCCATCTCCGGGTGCTTCAGATAAGCATAGCTGCCCGAGATGCCCATGGCGAAGGTGACACCAATGAAAGGCAGGATGGCTATATTGTTCTCCGTGGAGATACCGTATTTGATCAGTGCGGGCACCTCCAGATAGTTCAGATGACCTTTGGCGGCCAGAGGAGCATTGTTGTATTTCAGGTTTTTGCCACCACGCTCTGTATAGTAAAGACCACTCTCCAAGAACACTGGAGCAGAGTCGGACACGCGAAGACCGACAACGCCACCCAGCGTCATACCTGTGCGAGACTTGTCTGACTCGATATCACCACCGACACCAGAGAAATTGAGACCCAGGCGTACACCCCAATACATGTGTTCCTCATCCAGAGAGAAACCACCACTACTGAACTGAGCGAAAGACGGTGCGGCAAACATACATGCCACTAATGCTACTAATAATTTTTTCATGATTTTGATTTTTTGATGACTAATTATTCTGCAAAGAAACATTTTTTTTCCCAATTCTCAAAATATATTGGCAAAAAAAACGCTCCACTGTCACTCATCTGGCCATAGACAGGGCTTTCCGGAGGTTTTCCATACCGGGCGTTGGGCATTCATTTTCCGCAAACGCTGGCCCAACCGACGGGAGAGCTGCCGTACCAAACGTGGATGTTGCGAGGCAAGGTTGTGCTGCTCGGAGATGTCTTGAGCGATATTGTACAGTTCTTTCTCGCGGGTTTTGTAGTTGTAGATGAGTTTCCAGTCACCCTGTCGGATAGCACAGTTGAGACTGATACCAGGTCCTTCGTTTCCCCAAATATTGGGATAATTCCATATCAAAGCCCTGTCTTTGGAGGGGGTGTCTGGGTGGGTCAGAAAATGCAAAAAACTCTTACCATCGATGGTTTGCGGCACCTTCCCTGCCCTCACATCGCAAATGTCTAATATCGTAGGATAGAAATCCTCTATCATCACATAGTGGTCACACCGTGAGTGAGGCGCCACATGGGATGGCCAGCGCACGATCATCGGTTCACGAATACCCCCTTCGAGCAGTGAGCCCTTGCCGCTACGCAGCGGTGCGTTCTGGGTATACAGCGGTGCGTCGCGCCAGTCTGTGCTGGTGGCGAAACCGCCATTGTCGCTCATGAAGATGATGACCGTGTTCTCCGTCTCACCATGGCGGTCTACCCAGTCGAGTATCTTTCCTAAGCTATCGTCCATGCCCTCGATCAATGAAGCGTAGGCAGCCTCTTTAGGCGACAGGCCTTTTTGAATGTATTTTTCGTAATATCGCGGGTCGCGGTCGATGGGTATATGGACGGCATAATGCGACATATAGAGATAAAAAGGTCGGCCTGCACGGTGGGCTTCGTCGAGCGCCGAGACCGCCTCTTGTGTCAAGGCATCGGTTAGGAAGATGCCTGTGCCCCAGTACTTTTGAAGTCCTGGTGTGTGCATGGGTGAGAGGGGGCACCCCTCCTTGTCATGACCATAATTGCGCTCACTGAGATAGGTGGCGAGTCCACCGGCGGCATGTCCGGCTATATTCACATCAAAGCCGAAGTGCCGTGGGTCTTCTCCTGGTGTGCCGGCAGCACCCCAATGGGCTTTCCCACAATGGATGGTGTAATATCCATGGTCATGCAGAATGTCGACAAAGGAGCGGGCCACAAAAGTATGTGCGATGCCCCCACTCTGACAGATGCCGTTCACATTCCACTCGGGTGTCGCCACCTCATCATCTTCCAGGTCAGTCGAGATGTCTTTCGACAAGGTCCAGTTGGTCACCCGATGTCGTGCGGCATTACAACCCGTCATCAGTGAGCACCGGCTGGGCGAACTGATTGGGGCGGCATAAGCTTGTGTGAAGACCATGCCCTCGGAGGCCAGGCGCTGCATATGAGGAGTCTCATAGGTGTCGTTAAGGGGGGTGCGCCTCGTCCAGAAAGGCACAGAGGTGTCTTGCCATCCCATGTCATCCACCATGAAAAGGATGACATTGGGCGGTCTGTGTCCGGCCTCCTTCATCGTGACCGACGAAGGCTGTCCCAGACATATACCCATGGGCGTAACGACCATCATACAAGGCAGTAGGCGACGGCTTTCAACGCCCCAAAGGGTATGGAACTTTATTTCCTTTCTTCCCATTTGTTGCAAAAATAATAAAAAACTTTCGTTTATATCAACGGCAATGATTAATTTTGCACAGATTTTAGGAAAAGGCTCCAGTTTGTAATGGAGTTCCAAGATTTACAAGATTCAAGTTTCGCAAGTGCTCAACTTGACGGGTATTCGCATTTCGCTGTTTGCTATTCGCGACAGATGCCCTGCTGACGTTCTTTTCAACGAATGAAAGTCGTGATCATCTCTCGAAAAGCTAATGACGAAAACCGAATAACGAGCAACTGTAGCATGCGGAAGTTGAGTTACAAGACAAAATAATAATGAAAGTATTAAAATTCGGCGGAACGTCCGTTGGTTCCGTAAAAAGCATTCAGAGCTTAAAACGTATTGTAGAGACAGAGGCTAAGCGCCAGCCTGTAGTAGTTGTAGTCAGCGCCCTGGGAGGCATCACTGACCGTCTGATAGCCACCTCACGACTTGCCCTGCAAGGCGACGAGCGCTACAAAGACGAATTCAAGGAGATGGTAGACAGGCATTATAAGATGATTGACACCATCATCACTGAGCCCAAGAAGCGTGAACAATTGTTCAACACCATCGACTCCCTTTTCGAACAACTGAAAAGCATCTTTTTCGGCGTATACCTGGTACATGACTTGAGCGAGAAAACACTCGACGCCATCGTCAGCTACGGCGAGCGCCTGAGCAGCAACATCGTGGCCACCCTCATCAGGGGCGCCAAGTGGTATGACGCACGCGACTTCATCAAGACCTATCGTAAGAACGGCAAGCACACCCTCGACAGCGAACTCACCGCTAAGCTCGTCAAGGAAGCCTTCGCCGAACTGCCCAAGATATCATTGGTGCCCGGTTTTATCAGCAAAGACCGTGACACCGGCGAGGTGACCAATCTGGGCCGTGGAGGCAGCGACTACACCGCCTCCATCATCGCCGCGGCCCTCGACGCCGAGATCCTGGAAATATGGACCGACGTCGACGGATTCATGACTGCCGACCCCAAGGTCATCAAGACCGCCTACACCATCAACGAACTGAGTTATATCGAGGCTATGGAGCTTTGCAACTTCGGTGCCAAAGTCATCTATCCTCCTACCATCTATCCGGTGTGTGTGAAGAATATCCCCATCAGGGTAAAAAACACCTTCAACCCCTCCGGTGCAGGCACGATCATCAAAGACCAGATCGACAACGACCGCAAACCCATCAAGGGTATCTCCAGCATCAGCGGCACAACCCTCATCACCGTGACAGGTCTCTCCATGGTGGGTGTCATCGGTGTCAACCGACGCATCTTCTCCGCCCTGGCAGAGAACGGCATCTCCGTCTTCATGGTGTCACAGGCGTCATCAGAAAACTCCACCTCCATCGGCGTGCGCGACGAGGACGCCACATCGGCTGTCGACGTGCTCAACGCTGAGTTTGCCAAGGAGATAGAGACCGGCGCCATGTTTCCCATGCATGCTGAGAGTGGTCTGGCCACCATCGCCATCGTGGGCGAAAACATGAAGCACACGCCCGGTATCGCCGGCAAGCTCTTCGGCACACTGGGACGTAGTGGTATCAGCGTCATCGCCTGTGCGCAAGGAGCCTCAGAGACCAATATCTCCTTCGTCGTCGACGGACGGTTCCTGCGCAAGTCGCTCAACGTGATACACGACTCGTTCTTCCTCTCCGAATACAAGGTGCTCAACCTCTTCATCTGTGGCGTCGGCACCGTGGGTAGCAAGCTCATCGAGCAGATACGCTCACAATATGAAGAACTCAAAGAGCACAGCCGACTGAAACTCAACGTGGTGGGCATCGCCACGTCGAGAAGCGCCGTCTTCTCACGCGACGGCATCGACCTCGACCACTACCGGGAAGTACTCGCCAAGGCCCCGGCCAGCGACAACCAGCGACTGCATGACGAGGTGGTGGGGATGAACATCTTCAACAGCGTCTTCGTAGACTGCACCGCCAGCAAAGACGTGGCACGCCTCTACCAGTCGTTCCTCGAACACAATATCAGCGTCATCGCCGCCAATAAGATAGCAGCCTCGTCAGACTACACCAACTATATGCGGCTCAAACAGACCGCCCTGACGCGCGGCGTGAAATTCCGCTTCGAGACCAACGTGGGAGCCGGACTGCCCATCATCGGCACCATCAACGACTTGCGCAACTCTGGCGACCGCATCCTGAAAATAGAGGCTGTCCTCAGTGGCACCCTCAACTTCATCTTCAATGAACTGTCAGCAGAGGTGCCCCTCTCTGAGACCGTCAGGCGCGCCAAAGAGCAAGGCTACAGCGAACCCGACCCACGCATCGACCTCAGTGGCACCGACGTGGTGCGCAAACTCGTCATCCTCACCCGAGAGGCGGGCTACCGCATCGAACAGGAAGAGGTGGAGAAACATCTCTTCATACCCGACGATTTCTTCGAGGGCAATGTGGACAACTTCTGGAAACGGCTGCCGGAACTCGACGCCGACTTTGAGAAGCGCCGTCAGCAGTTAGAAGCTGAGGGCAAACGCTGGCGCTTCGTCGCTGTGATGGACCACGGCAAGGCCCGTGTCGAACTGCAGGCCGTGACGCTGAGTCATCCTTTCTACAACCTGCAAGGCTCCAACAACATCGTCATGCTCACCACCGAGCGATACAAGGAGTTCCCCATGCAGATTCAAGGCTATGGCGCTGGTGCCAGTGTCACCGCAGCTGGTGTTTTCGCCAACATCATGAGCATCGCCAATATCTAAAAGCCAAGCAGCATGAAACACATTATATTATTAGGCGACGGCATGGCAGACCATGCCATCGAGCGGCTCGGCGGAAAGACACCCTTGGCATACGCCCGCACACCCTATATGGACCTTTTGGCCCGTGAGGGACGCACCGGGCGGCTCATCACCGTGCCGGAGGGTTTCCCTCCCGGCTCTGAGGTGGCCAACACCGCTATCTTAGGATATGACCTCAACAAGGTGTATGAGGGACGCGGACCCCTTGAGGCCGCCTCCATCGGCTATGAGATGCGACCCGATGACATGGCCATCCGCTGCAACATCATCACTTTGGCCGACGGCCTGATCAAGAACCATCACGGAGGCCATCTCACCACTGCCGACGGCGACGTACTTGTAAAGTTTCTTGACCAGCATTTAGGCGATGACCGCATCCGCTTCATCACCGGCATCCAATACCGTCACCTGCTTGTCATCCGTGGCGGGAACAAACACATCGTCTGCTCTCCCCCACACGACCATCCCGATGAGCCGTGGCAACCGTTGCTCGTCCAGCCCGAGGAGGGATATGAAGACCGCCAAGAACCGGGACGCATGACAGCACGTGAAACCGCCGACCTGATCAACGACCTGATCATCCGCTCGCAACAATTGCTCGCCGACCATCCTTTCAACCTCCAAAGGAAAGCTGAAGGCAAACAACCCGCCAACAGCATCTGGCCCTGGAGTCCTGGTTATCGGCCATCGATGCAGACCATCAGCGAGATGTTTCCACAGGTCAAGTCGGGCAGTGTCATCTCTGCCGTCGACCTCATCAAAGGCATCGGCCACTACGCCGGTCTCAACATCATAGAGGTGGAGGGAGCCACCGGGCTCTCCGACACCAATTATGAGGGGAAAGCCCAGGCGGCCATCGATGCCCTGCGGCAAGAGGACTTTGTCTTCCTGCACGTGGAGGCCAGCGACGAAGCCGGACACGACGGCGACTTAGACCTCAAGTTAAAGACTATCGAATACTTCGACAGCCGTATCGTAGGCCCTGTCTATGAGGAGGTTAAGACATGGCAAGAGCCCGTGTGCATCGCCATCCTGCCCGACCACCCCACCCCAGTCGAGATTCGCACACATGTGAGCGAGCCCGTGCCATTCATCATCTGGCATCCTGGCATCACACCCGACGAAGTGACCCAATACGACGAAGTGAGTTGCGTGCAGGGAGCATATGGATTGTTGCGACTGCAGCAATTCATGAAAGAGTTGATGAAAGAGAAATAAAAGATGATAAATGAAAGATGAAAGATTAAAAATTAAGATTCAAATATTATTATATTAGAGTTGACGCTGAGAAGGTTTTTCTCCTTAGGACATGACTGATGAGGAGAAGCGAAAAGCAAAAAGCAAAAAGCAAAAAGCGAACACCGAACAGCGAATAGCGAATAGCAAACACCGAATAGCAAACACCGAACATGAAATACTACAGCACCAATAAAAAAGCGCCCATGGCCACCCTACAGGAGGCCGTGGTGAAAGGTCTGGCAGGAGACCGCGGACTCTATATGCCAGAGCGCATCAAAAAGTTACCCAAAGAATTTTACAACACCATCGACCAACGTTCGTTTCAGGAGATCGCCTACACGGTGGCCGACGCGTTCTTCGGAGAGGATGTCGATGCAGAGTCGCTCCGCAAAATTGTCTATGACACCCTGTCGTTCGACTGTCCTGTTGTAAAAGTAAATGACAATATTTATGCCTTGGAACTCTTCCATGGTCCTACCCTCGCTTTCAAAGACGTGGGCGCGCGTTTCATGGCACGACTGCTGCAATACTTCATCCGACAGGACAGCCAAGACCTGGTCAATGTCTTGGTAGCCACCAGCGGCGACACCGGCTCTGCCGTAGCCAACGGTTTCCTTGGCGTAGAGGGCATCCATGTGTATGTGCTTTACCCCAAAGGTAAGGTCAGCCCCATACAAGAATGCCAGTTTACCACCTTGGGAAAGAACATCACCGCACTGGAGATCGACGGTGTCTTTGACGACTGTCAGGCACTCGTCAAACAAGCCTTCCTCGACCAAGAACTCAACCAACGGATGCGCCTTACCAGTGCCAACTCCATCAACGTGGCGCGCTTTCTGCCGCAGGCTTTCTACTACTTCAACGCCTATGCCCGCATGAAAGCCCTCGGCAAGGCCGACCAACTCGTGATCTGCGTGCCAAGTGGCAACTTCGGCAACATCACTGCCGGACTCTTCGGCCATGAGATGGGACTGCCCGTCAAACGGTTCATCGCCGCCAACAATGCCAATGACATCTTCTACCAATACCTGCAGACAGGTAAATACGAGCCTAAGCCCACAAGGCAGACCCTCGCCAACGCCATGGACGTGGGCGACCCCAGCAACTTCGCAAGGGTCTACGACCTCTATGGCGGTTCCCATGAGCGTATCACGTCCTACATAGGCGGTGCCACCTATACCGACCCGCAGATACGTGAGACGATGGCGGCCTGCTATCAGAAGACAGGCTACTTGCTCGACCCGCATGGTGCCTGTGGTTATCGTGCACTGAGCGAACTGTTGCAGCCTGGTGAGACTGGCGTGTTCTGCGAGACCGCCCATCCTGCCAAATTCAAGGAGAAGGTCGACGAGATTGTCGGTATCGACACCGAGATACCACCCCGTCTCGCCGCTTTCATGAAGGGCACGAAACAGAGCATTTCGCTGTCTAAAGAGTTTGAAGATTTCAAGGCGTTTCTTCTTAGAGAATAAAAGCATTTCGGGCGTTTCAATAATGATTTGAAACGCCCGAAATTTATTTTATTTTTTCGGTGCTTTTTTAGCCCTAAAAGTATGGCTATTTGACTTTTATTTGTTACATTTGCATGCAATTGTGGTAATACTATGACCTATATCTCACTGCCAGAAGACCCAAACCGCTGTCTGACGTTCTACCTTGCCATGGAAGAGTATGTGGCCAGGAAGATGAATATCGATGACGCTTTCTTCATGTGGCAGGTGCAGCCCACCGTCATCTTTGGGCGCAACCAGCTTATCGACAGTGAGGTAAACATCGATTTCTGTCGGAGGCACGGCATACAGACCTACCGTCGCAAGAGTGGCGGAGGTTGCGTGTACGCTGACAAGGGAAATTTGATGTTGTCGTATATCACCCAGTCGGAGAACGTGACCCTCACCTTCAACCGCTACATCAACTTGGTGGCGCTGACGCTCTGCCGCCTCGGCATCGACGCCAAGGCCACAGGGCGCAACGATGTGCTCATCGACGAGCGCAAAGTGTCGGGCAACGCCTTCTACCACATCCCCGGCCGGAGCATCGTGCACGGCACACTGCTCTACGACACCAACATGCACTACATGGTGGGGAGTATCACTCCCAGTGACGACAAACTCATCAGCAAGGGGGTGAACAGTGTGCGTCAGCACATCGCCCTGCTGAAAGACTACACCCATCTGACACTCGACGAGTTGAAGGCACACATCCGCTCCACCATCTGCGACAGTGAGACCTGCTTAGACGCCAGTGCCATCGCCGCCATTGAGGAGATAGAACAAGAATACCTCACCGACCAGTTTATCTACGGTCACAATCCCGCCTACTCCATCATCCGCAAAGGGCGTATCGAGGGTGTCGGCGATTTCGAGGTGAGGATAGAACTAAAAAACAACATCATCCGCGATATGAGTATCATGGGTGACTTCTTCTTGGTAGGCGACCTCGGCGCCAGCGTCATTCATCCACTGCGCCACGTGCCCTTCACCCGTGAGGCGATCAGTCAGGCACTGCCCGACGACCTCAGCGATGTCATTTATCACTTGCGCAAACAACCATTCATCGATTTTATCTTCAACCAATCATTATAATGGAAAACAAACGGACTTGTCTTTACGACAGACATGTGGCTCTGAAAGCCCTCATTTCACCATTCGGCGGTTTCGACATGCCGATACAGTATACCAACATCATCGACGAGCACAACGCCGTACGCCAGCACTGCGGGGTGTTTGATGTGTCGCACATGGGCGAAGTGCGGGTCAAAGGCCCTGACGCAGAACGCTTCGTGAACCATATCTTCACCAACGACATCACAGGTGCTCCCGATGGTAAAATCTTCTACGGCATGATGTGCTACCCCAATGGTGGCACTGTCGACGACCTGCTCGTCTACCGGATGGGCGAAAACGACTTCTTCCTGGTCATCAATGCCGCCAACATCGACAAAGACGTAGCATGGATGAAGGAACATCTGGAGGGCTACGACGTGGAGTTCTGCCACTGCTCCGACTATTACGGCCAGATCGCCGTGCAAGGCCCCGAGGCAGAGCAAGTGACCGAGGAAGTGCTCGGACTCCCATGTGCCGAACTGACCTTCTACACCACCAAGACGATCGACATTGATGGTGAGACCATCATTGTGAGCCGCACCGGATACACTGGTGAGGACGGCTTTGAAATCTATGGTTCCCACGACTTCATCTGCCGTTGCTGGGACCGCCTGATGGAGAGCGGACGCTGCAAGCCCTGCGGACTGGGCTGCCGCGACACCCTGCGCTTCGAGGTGGGTCTGCCCCTCTACGGCGATGAGCTGTCTGCCGATATCTCTCCCGTCATGGCAGGCCTGAGCATGTTCTGCAAATTCGACAAGCCTGAGTTTATCGGCCGCGAAGCCCTCATGCAGCAAAAGGCAGAGGGTGTGAAGCAGAGAGTGATTGGCATCGAACTGAAAGACAAGGCCATTCCACGCCACGGCTATGCCGTGTTGAAAGATGGTGTGAAAGTGGGTGAGGTAACCACTGGCTACAACTCCATCTCCACTGGCAAGAGTGTCTGTATGGCACTCGTCGACACGCCCCATGCCAAACTGGGCACAGAACTGGACATCCAGATCCGCAAGAAAACCTTCCCCGGTGTGGTGGTGAAAAAGAAATTTTACGACAAACATTACAAGAAATAATCAACAAAAAAGAAAGAATTATGGCAAAAGTGATTGAAGGACTCTATTATTCTGAGTCACATGAGTTTATCCGCGTAGAAGGCGAATTCGGTTACATTGGCATCACAGACTACGCACAGCACGCATTAGGCAACGTGGTCTACGTGGACATGCCTGAGGTGGACGACGAAGTGGAAGCCGGTGAGGAATTCGGCGCCGTGGAGAGTGTCAAAGCCGCCAGCGACCTCATCTCACCCGTCAGCGGCACTGTCGTCGAGGTGAACGAAGCCCTCGAAGACCAGCCCGAACTGCTCAACGCCGACGCTTTCGAGAACTGGATCATCAAAGTAGAACTCTCAGACAAGACCGAGCTCGACAATCTGATGGAAGCCGCCGAATATGAGGCTTTCTGTGAGAAAGATTAAGGTTAGGCCATTCCCGGAAACTCCGGACTTTCCGGATTTTCCGGGCTTCACATAACTTGTCAACTCATCAATTTGTCAACTTGTCAACTCGTCAACTTAAAAGAAAAAATGTACAAATACTTTCCCCATACACAAGAGGACATCGACGCCATGCTGGCCCAATCCGGCCTGAAAGACCTCGATGCCCTCTATGCTGAGGTGCCTGACTGTATCCGCTTCAAGGGCGACTATGACCTGCCTGAGGCCAAAAGTGAACTTGAGATACGTCAGTGGTTTGAGCGCCTTTGCCAGAAAAACAGCCTCATGACGGTCTTCGCCGGAGCTGGGGTCTACGACCACTACACCCCTTCTGTCATACCCAGCATCGTGGCGCGCTCTGAGTTTCTCACCAGTTACACACCCTATCAGGCAGAGATCTCACAGGGCACCCTGCACTATATCTTCGAATACCAGAGCATGATGGCCGAACTGACTGGCATGGACATCTCCAACGCCTCAATGTATGACGGTAGCACCGCCACTGCCGAGGCCGTACTGATGGCCAACGCCAACAACAAGAAAGCCAACAAAGTGCTCGTTTCTGAGACCATCGACCCCAAAGTGCTGCGCGTGGTCAACACCTACGCCCACTTCCATGGTGTGGAGATAGAGATGATCGCAGCCAAAGACGGCGTCACCGACAAAGCCGACATGGAACAGCGTCTCGCTGCTGGTGGTGTGGCCGGCGTAGTGGTGCAACAGCCCAACTACTATGGCATCATCGAAGACTACAGCGGCTATGCCGATGCTTGCCACGGACAGAAAGCCCTGTTCATCATCAACAGTGTGGCCGCCGACCTGGCCGTACTGAAAACCCCGGGCGAATGGGGTGCCGACATCGCCGTGGGCGACGGACAGTCGTTAGGCATCCCCATGTCGTTTGGAGGCCCTTACGTGGGCTATATGTGCTGCACTGAGAAACTGATGCGCAAGATGCCCGGACGCATTGTGGGCATGACCCGCGACAACCGCGGACAGCGCGCCTTCGTCCTCACCCTGCAAGCCCGCGAACAGCATATCCGCCGCCAGAAAGCCACCTCCAACATCTGCTCCAACGAGAGTCTGATGGCCCTCTATGTCACCATCTACATGTCGGTAATGGGCAAAGAGGGAGTGAAAGAGGCTGCCATGCGCTCTTTTGAGGGTGCGCACTATCTGTGTGAGCAATTGTTGGCTACCGGCCGTTTCAAGAAGACCTATGACCAGGAGTTCTTCAATGAGTTCTGCGTCGACTATGACGGCGATGTAGACGGTTTGCTCCAGCGTCTGGCTGCTCAAGGCATCCTTGGTGGTGTCAAAGTGGGTGAGCACACCCTCATGCTGGCTGTGACTGAGAAACGTACGAAAGAAGAAATCGACCTGCTGGTCAAAATAGCAAAGGAGGACACACTATGAACAACAAACTATATGGAAATCTGATATTCGAGTTGTCAAAGCCTGGCCGCCGCAGCTATTCTCTGCCCAACAGCGGAATGGGTTCTTACCAGTTGCCAGAAACGATGCGACGCGCCTGTGACGCACAGTTGCCCGAGTGCGACGAGATGACCGTGGTGCGCCATTACACCAATCATAGCGCCAACAACTTCGGCGTGAACAATGGTTTCTATCCCCTGGGCAGTTGTACGATGAAGTACAATCCTGTCATCAACGAGGAGACCGCCGCCATGCCAGGCTTCGCACAGCTGCACCCACTGCAGCCGGCAGAGACCTGCCAGGGGGCCTTGGAGGTGTACTACAA
The DNA here is from genome assembly GCA_902780635.1 of uncultured Prevotellaceae bacterium. GTDB lineage: Bacteria > Bacteroidota > Bacteroidia > Bacteroidales > Bacteroidaceae > Prevotella. The sequence continues at coordinate 38,277 of CACZGH010000022.1, read as the reverse complement.
CCTACAGCAGTCGCTGGCCGCACTGACGGGCCTGAGCGAGTTCACCCTCAACCCCTTTGCCGGCGCTCATGGCGAGCTGACAGGTCTGATGATCATCCGTGCCTACCACCAGAGTCGTGGTGATGACAAGCGTGTGAAAGTGATCGTGCCCGACTCTGCCCACGGCACTAATCCTGCTTCCGCCGCTGTCTGTGGCTTGGAGGTAGTGGAGGTGAAGAGCACCGCCGACGGTATCGTCGATGTGGACAACCTGCGCTCCCTGCTCGACGACAGCGTGGCAGCCATGATGATGACCAACCCCAACACGCTCGGACTCTTTGAGCGCGAGATACCAGAGATAGCCAAACTCGTGCATGAGTGCGGCGGTCTGATGTACTACGACGGAGCCAACCTCAACCCGATGCTGGGAGCCTGTCGCCCAGGCGACATGGGATTTGACGTGATGCACATCAACCTGCACAAGACATTCTCCACACCTCACGGTGGTGGTGGTCCTGGCAGTGGACCCGTCGGCGTGCGTGAAGACCTGCGTCCCTTCCTGCCCGTGCCCCGCGTGGTGAAAGACGGCGACAACTATCGCATAGAGACCGAAGGCAAAGGCATCTCTGTGGGTGAGTTCTTGGGCAATTTCGCCGTGGCCGTGCGCGCCTACACCTATATCCTCTCTTTAGGCAAGGAGAATATCAAAATGGTAGGACCGCTCGCCACTCTTAACGCCAACTATATCAAAGACTCACTGAAGGATGTGTATGAACTGCCCATCGACGGACTCTGCAAGCATGAGTTCGTGTTCAACGGACTGAAAGACAAGTCGACGGGTGTGACCACCATGGATGTGGCCAAACGACTGCTCGACTATGGCTACCATGCGCCCACTATTTACTTCCCCTTGCTCTTCCATGAGGCATTGATGATTGAGCCCACCGAGAATGAGAGCCGCGACACCATCGACGGTTTCATCGAGGTGATGCGCAAGATTGCAGAGGAAGCCAAAAATGACCCCGACCTGGTGAAGAGTGCGCCACACAACACGCCTATCGGAAGGGTGGACGATGTCTTGGCTGCCAAGAGTCCTGTACTCACCTGGAAACAGATGAACAAATAACAGCGAAAAGCAAATAGCGAATAGCAAACATGACAACTTCCGACATCATCATCATAGGCAGCGGTCCTGGCGGATACAGGGCCGCTGCGTATGCCGCTGCCAACGGACTCACCGTGACCATCTTTGAGGAAGGGCACGTCGGAGGCACATGCCTCAACTGCGGCTGCATACCCACCAAGACGCTCTGCCGCAATGCGGAGATTGTGGAAACGCTGAAAAAAGCTGATACTTTCGGCCTCGACGCACTTTCCTACCAACTCAACTTCCAGCGAGTGACAGCCCGTAAGAATCAGGTGGTGGAGACCTTGCGCTCAGGGGTGGAGACGCTCCTCTCCGCACCCGGCATCACCCTGGTGAGAGAGAAAGCCCATTTCATCGACAGCAAGACCGTGGCCGCCGGCGACGAGACCTACACTGCCCAGCATATCATCATCGCCACAGGCTCTCAATCGAAGATGCTGCCTGTGCCAGGCATCGACAAGCCCATCGTCATGACTTCCACCGAACTGCTCGACATACAGGAGGTGCCTCAACGGCTCTGCATCGTCGGCGCCGGTGTCATCGGCATGGAGTTTGCCTCCATCTTCAGCAGCCTCGGCAGCGAGGTGACGGTCGTGGAGTTTCTCAAGGAATGTCTGCCCGCCCTCGACAGCGACGTGGCCAAACGCCTCCGTCAGACACTCTCCAAGCGCGGGGTCAACTTCCTCATGCAGTCGGGTGTCAAGGAAGTCACCGACACAGGGGTTGTCTATGACCGTAAGGGCAAAGAGGGCGCCGTGGAGGCCGATGTGGTGCTCATCGCTACGGGCCGTGCCCCCCGCATCGACGGTCTCGACTTGGAGAAAGCCGGCGTGGAGGTAGGTCGCGGAGGTATCATCACCGACGAGCACCTGCGCACCAATATACCCGGCATCTATGCCATAGGCGATGTCAATGGTCGCATGATGCTGGCTCATGCCGCCACCTTCCAGGGACTGCATGTCATCAATAACATCTTGGGCAAAGAAGACAACATCCGCCTCGACCTCATCCCTGCCGCCATCTTCACCCTGCCAGAAGCTGGCTGTGTGGGCATGACCGAAGAACAGTGCAAATCGTCATGCATGGCCTACACCTGCCGTAAGGGTTACTACCGCGCCAACGGCAAAGCCCTCGCCATGGACGAAACGGAGGGATTCGTGAAACTGATGGCCGATGGCGAAGGCCGTATCATCGGCTGCCACCTCTTTGGTGCTCATGCTGCCGACCTGGTGCAAGAGGTTTCCTCACTGATGGCCCTCGGTGCCACCACCGACCAACTGCGCGACATCGTGCACATCCACCCCACCCTCTCTGAGATACTGCAGGAGATGGTGATGTAGGACAGGCGAACTATCTATTGCACAACAGCTGCCAACATTCATGGTTGGCGGCTGTTTGCCTTTTTCATCGTCCCAATATTGACATGGCCAGTTTTTTTTGCACATTTCCACTTTTTTTGTAACGATTTGATGGTTTTGCGTGTCTATCATTATGTAAGCGCTTCAATTATCCATCAATAACAAAAAAAGAATGAAAATGAAAAGACTGGTATTTACAATCGCGTGTGTCATCACAAGTATCATAGGTATGACGGCCCAGACCGTGGATGACCTCTTCAAAGAATATAAGGACAAAAAAGGTGTGGAATGTATCCAAATACCCAAAGCCATGATGTCGATGGCATCCGGCATAGTGAAAGAGAAAGACGGTAAAGATATCATCAAGAAGATTGACCATATCCGCATCCTGAACATTGAGAATCAACCTGCCCTCTGTCGGGAATTCAGTGAAAAGGCAATCCAATTAAAGAAAAAAGGTTATGAGACCATGGTGAACAGCAATGAGGACAATGAGAAAACCCTCATACTGGTGAAGACAAAAGGAGATCATATCTCCGAAATGGTCATCCTCGACATAGAGCCAAAGGAATGCTCACTGATACAACTGAGAGGCAAGTTCTCACCCACAGACATCAAGAGTCTGGACATCGACTAAACATCCCCACCCCCTGCGCAGGTCTATCCATTGACACCTCTACACTTAACAATGAAAGCATCAGAGTTCAAACAAATGTTTCTGCCCCTGTCACGACAGATCTATTGGATGGCATGGAGGCTAACTGGCAATGCACAGGAGGCAGAAGACCTGACGCAGGAGGTGTATCTACAGCTTTGGACGAAAAGGGAGTCACTCTCAGACATCAGCAACCCAATGGCCTATTGTAGTGTGATCGTCAAAAACCTGTACCTCAATCGGGGCAGAAAACAACGGGTGGAGACCACCAGCATGGCCACAGACCCTCCCATTCAAGACGAGCTCAGTCTGGAACACATCGTTGAGAAAAAGCAGGCATGTGAGCAGGTCATGCGGCTGATAGGATCACTGCCTGAATTGCAACGACAGGTGATCACGCTGCATGACGTACAGGGATGGTCAAAAGAGGAAGTCAAGGAGAAGACAGGACTTGGCGCCACCCACATCCGAGTGCTTCTGAGCCGTGCTAGAAAGACCATCAGACAACTTTTTAAAAACTAAAGAGATGAGAGAAACAGATAAGATACTGAGGCGTATAGCCAACAATGAGGCGACGGAAGAGGAAATGAGGAAAGCAGAGGAATATCTGCATTCCTTCAACCAGAAACTCTCTTTACAGATAGACGACTGGGAGAGGGAGGAAGAGAAATCCAACTCCAGACCATTACGCATCGTGTGGCTCCGCACGGCTGTGGCCACTGCAGCCTGTCTGATCCTGCTCTTCACCGTCGCACTCTGGTTCGATCACTCTCCCAACTCTATAGCCACAGCTACTGTCACCACGCAGAAAGACTCCTATGACAATCCCGAGGAGGCCGCCGCAGAGGCAGAACTGGTCCTGATGAAATTCTCACAGGTCATCAACAAGGCCACCTGTTATAACACCAAATAAAATGAACATGAGACAGCGATATTACCTCATCCTCTTCTTTGTGACAGCCATGGCTGCATTCACACGTATGTCTGCACAAGAGGCCATCTTTGAGAAATATGATGACACCAATGGGGTGACCACCATCTATATATCAAAGACCATGCTGGGTATGATACCCAATGTGAAAGCGGGCAAACACGACATCGGGAAAATTGCCCCTAAACTTGATTATCTTCGGATTCTGTCATGCGAGAAAGCGTCATTATGCGCCTCACTGTTGGACGATGCGAGAAAGGCCTATCGGACAGGAGGCTATGAGGTGATCATGAAAATGAATGACGACGACGAGAAGGTCACCATCTACCAACGTACACAAAAAGACGGCAAGAACGAGTTTGCACTGCTCACCGAGGAAAAAAAGGAGGTCACCATTATTAACGTCATGGGAGCCATTACCTTAAAGGACATTAAGGACATCGCAGGGCAACACTGACAGGAACAAAACTGCATCTATCAGAACAACATCTATCAACTCTCTCACTGATGTTGCAGGAGACCCACCATGGCGGTGGGTCTTTATCGTGTGGGGTGATCCAATTGAAAAAACACGTGTTACTCTTGTTTATTTGAAATATTATCATTAACTTTGCCACCAGAAAGGAAACAGATTGGCCGTATCGGTTAGATCGGGATACTCATCAAATTAAATCAAGAACACCGGGATCACCTGTCTCTCAATGGCGGGCCACATCCGAAAGGAGAGCCCTCGGGCCGGTGGATTACAACGAAGGCAGGTCCTCAAATCTTATTAGCTCGGAGTTTTCATCACATCATCGGTACGGCCTTTTTTATTGTCACAACCACCTATATATAATATTATGTTCTCCGGAATTGTAGAAGAAATGGCCACCGTCGTGGACATCCGCCACGACCGGGACAACGTGGACCTCACCCTCACTTGCTCCTTCACACATGAACTGAAAATCGACCAAAGCGTCAGCCACAACGGCGTATGCCTTACCGTCGTAAACATCGACGGCGACCAATATGTCGTCACTGCCATGCGTGAGACCCTCGAACGCTCCAACTTAGGCCTGCTCGCCGTTGGCGACAAGGTGAACGTGGAGCGCTCTATGCTTATGAACGGCCGCCTCGACGGACATATCGTGCAGGGACATGTGGACTGCACAGCCCTCTGCACCGCCAAGGAAGACGCTGACGGCAGTACCTATTTCACCTTTGAATACGCCTATGACCGCGAGATGGCCCGCCGAGGCTATTTCACTGTCGACAAAGGCAGCGTGACCGTCAACGGTGTGTCACTCACTGTCTGCAACCCCACTGAGAGCACCTTCCAGGTGGCCATCATCCCCTACACGATGCAGAACACCAATTTCTGTACCATTGAGGTGGGAAGTAAGGTCAATCTGGAGTTCGACATCTTAGGGAAATACATCGCAAGATTGCAGAGCCTCTGAATATTGTCGATAAATAGAATGAAAAGATGGTTAAACTAGCGTCATTTGTCGGTGTAATATCATTTTAATTCTATTAACTTTTAAAAGAAATCTATTTTATTTTCAAAATAAGCATAAAATGCCTACATTTGCCCCAAATAAGCAGATGAGGCATTTTTTTGTAAAAAAACAATACATCTATGAGAAAAATCATGCTCGCGGGCTTCTGTCTGTTCCTCACAGCCCTCACCCCCCTCACCGCACAAACCACCGGCAAGAAATGGACGCTGCAAGACTGTATCGACTATGCCATGCAAAACAATATCCAACTGAAGAAAAGCAGTCTGCAGAAACTCTCGGCACAGGAAGATATCCTGCAGTCGAAAGCCGACCTGTTGCCATCACTCAACGCATCGACCTCACAAAACATCGTCTACCGTCCCTTCATCGAGACAGGACAAAGCACCGTGGCCAACGGCTATGTGCAGTCGAGCATCGACAAAGTGTACTACAACGGCAGCTACAGCGTCAACGCCAACTGGACCGTATGGAACGGCAACCGCAACCACAACACCATCCGGCTCAACGAGATGAACGCCGAAATGGCCGAACTGGACTCCGCTGTCACGGCACGCAGCATCGAGGAGCGTATCGTGCAACTCTTCGTGCAGATACTCTACACCAACGAGGCCATCGCTGTCAGCCAGCAGAGCTTAGAGACCAGCAAAGTGAATGAGCAACGCGGTAAGACGATGGTCGAGGTAGGCAAGATGAGCCGTGCAGACCTCTCACAACTCACCGCACAGCGTGCACAAGACGAATACAACATCGTGGCGGCGGAAAGCAATGTAAGAAACTATAAGTTTCAGTTGAAGCAACTGTTGGAACTCACTGAGCTTGAAGACTTTGACATCGCCATACCCACCTATACCGATGCACAAGCCCTGGAGCAAATACCCGCCCTCAACACCGTCTATGCCAATGCCCTGAGCAACCGGCCCGAGATACAACGCGCCCGACTGGCTATCGAGAGCAGCAATGTGAGCATCGACATCGCCAAGGCCGGCAATAAGCCCACTGTGGGTGTATCAGGAGGTTTTGGCACCAACACCACCTCTATGAGTGACAAGAGGTGGGGATCGCAGATGAAAACCAACCTCGACTTCTCCGTCGGCGCCACCCTCTCCATCCCTATCTTCGACAACCGTCAGACCAAGACCAACGTCAACAAAGCCCTCATCCAGCGAGAAAACAACGTGCTTGATCTGAAAGACAAGCAAAAAACACTCTACAACACGATCGAGACCTACTGGATAGACGCCACCACCAATCAGAGCAAATTCAAAGCGGCACAGGTGGCCACGCAAAGTCAGCAAGAAAGCTATGCATTGCTCAGTGAACAATTCCGCCTCGGACTGAAAAACATCATCGAACTGATGACTGGCAAGACCAACTTAGTGCAAGCCCAACAAAACGAGTTGGAGAGCAAATACATGACCATCTACAATATCTATATGCTCAAATTTTATCAGAAGTAATATATGAAAAAAATAAGTAAAATATGGATTCTTGTACTCGTCCTGATAGCTGCAGCTGTGGCTTTCTGGCTGATGTCAGGCGGTAAGAAAGAGGAAATCATCAATTTCAACACGGTCAAGGTGGAGGAAACCAATCTGCAAAACAGTGTCACTGCGACAGGTACCATAGAGCCGGTGACCTCTGTCACCGTCGGTACGCAGGTGTCTGGTATCGTCAGCAAACTGTATGTAGACTACAACAGCGTGGTGAAAAGAGGTCAGGTGATCGCAGAACTCGACAAGACCAACCTCATCAGTGAGCTCAACACCGCCAAGGCCAATCTGGAGAGTTCGCAGAGCGCACTCAACTACCAGGCGGCCAACTACACCAGATACCAGACGCTCTTCAAAAAAGGGTTGGTGAGCGCTGACGACTTCGAAAACGCACAACTTTCCTACAGTCAGGCCAAACAACAAGTGGCACAGGCCAATGAGAATGTGCGACGCGCGCAAACCAACCTCGGCTATGCCACCATCACCTCGCCCATCGATGGCGTAGTGCTCTCCAAATCGGTGGAGGAAGGACAGACCGTGGCTGCCAGTTTCAACACCCCAGAACTTTTTACCATTGCCAAAGACCTGACCAACATGCAGGTTGTGGCCAATGTGGATGAGGCAGACATCGGCGAGGTGAAAGACGGTGAGAGGGTCACCTTCACGGTCGATGCCTACCCCAACGACGTGTTTCAGGGACGTGTCACACAAGTGCGCCAGGAGGCCACCACCACTAACAATGTGGTGACCTACGAGGTGGTCATCAGTGCTCCCAACGCAGACCTCAAACTCAAGCCCGGACTGACAGCAAGCGTCACCATCTTCACCTTCGAGCGTACCGGCGTGCTCTGCGTGCCCACTAAGGCTCTGCGCTTCACGCCCACTCAGGAAACCATTGGCAAACAGCGCAAGCTGCAAGACTGCAACGGTAAGAACAAAGTGTGGACTTTAGAGGGCAACATTGTCAAGGCTCATGCCGTCAAGATCGGCATGGCCGACGACACCCATACCGAAATTGTCAGTGGTGTGGGCAAAGGCACTGCGGTGATCACCGACATTGAGGTGACTTCAGATGAGACACCTATGAACAGCGGTAACGAGCGAAGCCCATTCGCACCTGGGCCACCCCGTCGAAACAACAAAAGATAAAAGCCCTACCTTCCAGACCCATCAACCCTTTCAGACTCATGGACCAAAAGAAAGTAGTCATCGAACTGCGTGACGTGCGCCGCGACTTCATCGTGGGAGAGGAGACCGTCCATGCCCTACGTGGTGTCAGCTTTAAAATCTACGAGGGTGAGTTTGTCACCATCATGGGAAAGTCAGGCTCCGGCAAATCCACCCTGCTCAACCAGTTGGGATGCCTCGACACACCCACCACCGGCGAGTATTTCCTCGATGGTATCTCCGTGCGCACCATGTCGAAGTCACAGCGTGCAGTGCTGCGAAACCGTAAGATCGGCTTCATCTTCCAAAGCTACAACCTGCTGCCTAAGACCACCAGTGTGGAGAATGTAGAACTACCACTGATGTACAATAGTGAGGTGAGTGCCAAACAGCGTAGGCAAAAGGCCATCGAGGCCCTCAAATCGGTGGGACTGGGCGACCGTCTGATGCACAAGTCCAACCAGATGTCGGGCGGACAGATGCAGCGTGTGGCCATCGCCCGTGCACTGGTCAACGACCCTGCTGTCATTCTGGCCGACGAAGCTACGGGCAACCTCGACACCCGCACCAGCTTTGAGATCTTGGTGCTCTTTCAGAAGCTACACGCCGAGGGGCGCACCATCATCTTCGTGACCCATAACCCCGACATCGCCAACTACTCCAGCCGCAACATCATGTTGAGAGACGGGCGTGTCATCAGCGACAAGACCAACTCAAACATCCTGTCGGCTGCGGAAGGCCTTGCGGCCCTGCCCCCCAACAGCGATGAGTAATGATTTATTAATGATCAATTATGAACTATTCCAATCTGTTTAAGATAGCCATCAGGGCGATAGCGGCCAATAAGATGCGGTCGTTTCTCACGGCCTTAGGCATCATCATCGGCATTGCTTCTGTCATCACCATGCTCGCCATCGGACAAGGTACTAAGAGAAGCATCCAGTCCAACATCTCAGAGATGGGTTCCAACATGATCATGATCAGTCCAGGTGCCGACATGCGTGGTGGGGTGCGTCAGGATGCTTCGTCGATGGAGACCCTCAAAATGGCCGACTATGAAGCCATCAAAGAAGGTTGCACCTATGTGAAGGCGGTCAGTCCTTTGGTGCAAAGTGCGGGGCAGTTCATCTATGGCAACAATAACGCCCCCTCGTCTATCTATGGTGTCAACCAAGACTATCTTGAGATACGCCAGTTGACGGTCTCTGACGGCGAGATGTTCAATGACGCCGACATCAAATCGAGTGCCAAAGTCTGCATTCTTGGCCAAACCGTCGTCGACAACCTGTTTCCTGATGGCGGCGACCCCATCGGCAAGGTCATCCGCTTCAAATCCATCCCCTTCCGTGTGGTGGGCGTGCTGAAGAAGAAAGGCTACAACTCTATGGGTATGGACCAAGACGACTTGGTGCTAGCTCCATACACATCGGTGATGAAACGTATCCTCGCACAGACCTATCTCAGCGGCATACAGTGCTCTGCTATCACTGAGGGCGTGACAGAGAAAGCGACAGAGGAAATCACTGAGATACTGCGTCGCAACCACAAACTGAGAGACAGCGAAGGCGACATACAAGGTGACGACGATGACTTTAATATCCGCTCACAGGAAGAGCTGTCAAACATGATGAACACCACCACCAATATGCTCACCATCCTCCTTGGTGCCGTGGCGGGCATCTCACTCATCGTGGGTGGCATCGGCATCATGAACATCATGTATGTGAGCGTGACGGAGCGTACACGCGAGATCGGACTGCGTATGAGCGTAGGAGCACGTGGCATTGATATCCTCAACCAATTTCTCATCGAGGCCATCCTGCTCAGCGTCACAGGCGGTGTCATAGGGGTCCTCCTGGGTGTAAGCCTCTCCTATGCTATCAGCACGCTGGTACATTGGCCCATCTTTGTCCAGCCGTGGAGCATCATCATGAGTTTTGCGGTATGTACGCTGACCGGCATATTCTTCGGATGGTATCCCGCCAAGAAGGCAGCTCGCCTCGACCCCATTGAAGCCATCAGATACGAATAGGCATGAAAATGCTAAAGAGAAATAGGCTGTTCAGCAGAGAGTCTTTCTGGCTCCAGATGCTGGTGTGGGGGATGGTCGTATTCTTCCCCATCATATACATGCCACCCGATGAGAAAGTGACCTTGCAAAGATATCTGATGCGCTGTCCTTTTGCGCTTTCCATCGTCACCATTTTTTACCTCAATTATTTCTGGCTTGCCCCGCGCTATCTATTGGTTAGTGGTCATCAGAAAAAGTATTGGCTACTGGAGATTGCCATCGTATGCCTACTCAGTCTTGCTACCAACACATGGATGAGCTTTGTGCAAGAACTGCATCGCAAGGATCATCCATCTCACTTTGCCCCTAATGACGACATCCATGAGGGATTATATTTCTTGGGGTTCATGCGCGAACTATACCTCATCTCTACCACAGCGGCCTTAGGCTGTGCCATCCCTGTCTCACGTCGATGGATGGAGGCGGAGCAAGCCCGTCAACAAGCGGAGGTGGCCCGTCGGGAGGCAGAAATCAAAATCCTGCGCAATCAGGTGAGTCCACACTTCCTGCTCAACACCCTCAACAACATCTATGCCCTCACAGCCTTCGACCAGAAAAAAGCACAAGAGGCTGTCATGCATCTGAGCCGCATGCTTCGGCATCTACTTTATGACGACCATCAGCCCTTTGTCAACCTAAAAAAGGAGACCGACTTCGTACATGACTACATCGACATCATGCGCATCAGATATGGCAGCAATGTGGAGGTCGATGAGCACATCCACATCCCTGAGCCATGCAGTATAGTGATTGCGCCCATGATCATCATCACACTCGTGGAAAACGCTTTTAAGCATGGTGTCAGCACGATGGAGCCCAGCCGCATCCAAGTGAGTATTACGGCAAAAAAGGACGAAATCATCATCGACATCATCAATACCAACTTCCCTAAATCCAGCAGAGACAAAAGCGGTCATGGAATCGGCTTGACCCAGGTGCTCAACCGGCTTGAGCTGGACTACCACGGAAAATACCTCTGGAAGAGAGGACTGACAGAAGACAAGAAATATTATCAATCCAAAATCGCACTTTATGACACTGAACTGCATCATCATTGACGACGAACCTTTGGCCGGCCAACTGCTAAAGAGCTATGTACAGAAGACCCCATTTCTGCATCTCATAGGTACATACAATAGTGCTGTGGCTGCCATCAAAGACATCAAGGAAAACAAAATAGACCTGGTTTTCCTTGACATCCAGATGCCCGAACTCAGTGGCATCGAGTTTGCCACGCTCCTGCCCAAGACCTGCAAGATTGTCTTCACCACTGCCTTCAGTCAATATGCCATCGAAGGCTACAAAGTCAATGCGCTCGACTATCTGCTCAAGCCCATCAGTTATGAGGACTTTCTAAAGGCCGCTAACAAAGCCTTGGACTACTTTTCAACCTCAGGTTGCCCCTGCATTACCCCCGACCGGTTCATCTACATCAAAAGCGAATACAAACTGGTGCAGATACGTCTTGACGACATCTTGTATATCGAGGGGGTGAAAGACTACATCAAGATATTCGTGGAGCATCAGAAACCGGTGATGAGTCTGATCAACATGAAAACGCTGGAAGAGGCACTGCCCAAACCTGAGTTCATGCGCATACATCGCTCATTTATTGTACACATGACAAAAGTCATGATGATAGACCGACTCAGGGTGGTCTTCGGCGATAAATACCTTCCAGTCTCAGAGAGTTATAAAGAGGAAGTACAAAAATACCTTGACCAACATACCGTGGTATGAAACCAAGGAACAGTGTCAAAAAATCTCTGCAGGACTCTCCACCAGGATGGTGGCACCGTGGCTCAAAAGGAAAGGTCTGTCACGAAATCCCCAGAGCACACTGATACAAGGCAAACCACTGTTACGGGCTGTCTCAATGTCCACATCGCTGTCACCCACGTAGACAGCGCCACACTTGTCGGCACCCAACCGGCGCAATGCTTCCAGCACAGTGTCGGGAGCTGGTTTTTTACGGATTTCGGCGCTTTCGCCGATGGCTACATCCACCAACGAGGGGAAGTAATGACAGCACAAAGCTTCTGTGGCTGCATGAAACTTATTGCTCACCACGGCAATCTTTTTGCCGTGGCTTCGTAGCCGCTCCAACAATGCCACCACCCCCGGATAAGGTCGTGTATGGTCGCTGCTATGATGGGTATAATGCTCACGGAAGTCGGCCAGTGTCTGCTCAAAGAGAGGATGCGCTTCTCCTCCGGGCACCGCACGCTCTATCAGTTTTCTCACACCATTGCCCACAAACCGCCTCACATCATCTGTCGTATGCGCTGGCAGTCTGTTATGGCGGAGCGCGTAATTGGTGCTGGCGGCCAAGTCGTCGAGTGTATCGAGCAGTGTACCATCCAGATCGAATATATAGGTGTCGTAAACGTTCATCGTTTGCTTCTTGTTATCATCGTCTTAATCTTATGATTGTACTTGCCAGCTTGCAGCAGCTGTTCTATCGTCACACTCATGCGATATTTCCACTGATTATACATATCGTAGGGTGCATTGACACGCTCGTCAGCGGCATTTTTGCCACGCAGTTCGCTGTCCATCGCCAACCAGTCTTGCAGGGCAAGCACACAGAGCATCGAAGGTCCATACAGATGGCGCGCGATGATCTCCTCGGCGACATGGGCTGGCAATTGTTGCGGTGCCCTACCGACATGTTGCAGCATGGTGGCATAATAGCGCTGGCTCCTGCCGATATTCTCCTCCCACCACAGTCGCAGCGGTGCCATGTCATGTGTGGAGAGCGTGCAGAGGCTGAGATAGGGGAAAGCTCCAAGATGTGAGAACTCCACCCCATGCTGTTTGGGATAGGCCTGCATCTCTGTGGAGAGAATGCGCTCACGACGGAGCACCTGCTCCACACAAGAGGGCAACATGCCCAGGTCTTCGGCACAGATCAGCATACGCGTCTCAGACAAGATGCCCTGCAATTTCATCACTGCCAGCATGGCCCAGAAATCATGGTGGCGCTCGTAGTAATAATTGTTGTACAGGCGCATGAACGCGTCTTTTTCCTCCGAACTGAGTATCTCATAGACGGGCTCATTATAAACCATGAAGCGGGGGTGATACAAGCCTTGCATGCGCGGGTCTTCCAGGAACAACACGTTGGCAATGAGGCGGTACAAACCGTCACGTATCCAGAGACTGTTCTCATCGGTGCGTCCTCCGAAATGGGCACGTATCTTGACCTGGGTATCATATTCCTCTCTCAGTACATATAGCCCATACGACAGGGGGTGAAGGAAATTCTCTTTCACATACGTGGCATGAATGCCAAAGAGTTGGTTCAGAACCTTATCGTTGATGAAAGGACGTGTATGAAGGTCACGACGGAAGGTCAGCCCGAAACGGGATATTTCTTCCTCGCTCATGGGTAGTGCCGGTGAAAAATGACCCATCGTGGCGAGGACAGCATGATGTGGGATTTCCCAGATGCGGAAGTAGCCCACCGCATGGTCTATCCTCATGGCATCGAAATACTGTTCCCAATGCCGCATACGGGTTCTCATCCACCCGAAAATGCCCTGTTGGTCTTCTGTGTCGATATGATGACCGTCGCCTGCCCACCGATAGGCGGGGAATCCCCAGTTCTGTCCATTGATCGTCTCGTTGTCAGGGGGCGTGCCAGTCTGTGTCTCCATGTCAAAGAAAGAGGGATGGCTCCAAGTCTCCACACTGTCGCGATAGACCCCAATGGGCAAGTCGCCCATCAATGCCACACCTTTTTCATGCGCGTATTGCGCGGCATGAGCCAACTGCCGATGCAGATGATATTGGAGATAATAGATTTTGTCGCGCTCTTGGGGATGGTCTTTCAGCATCTCTCTCACCTGAGCCTCGTCGTAGACTTCCCATCCAGTCCAGTCGGTATACCTCGACGTGGAATAACGGTCACGTAGAATGCAAAACGCGGCATAAGGCGCAAGCCAGAAGGTGTTTTGCTCCACAAAATCCTTGTACTCTGCAGATTGAAGGGTCTCAGCGCCATCGGCCTCAAATACAGAGTCGACGTAGGCCGTCTTCACTTTGTCCACAGCCATATAGTCACTGTATGACAGGGAGTTCAACTCACGACGCTGACGGTTGTATGCAAGCTGCTGGGCCTCCTCTCTCAAGGGTGGCAACTGGGCGAGGTCGATGTAGTGAGGATGCAGGGCGAAAGCGGAGATGGCATTATAAGGATGGGAGTCGGTCCAGGAATGTGTACTGGTCGTGTCGGCGACAGGCAACAACTGTATCATCTTCATGCCGGTGGCCGAAGCCCAGTCGACCATCTTCAGCAGGTCGCCGAAGTCGCCTACGCCACACGAGGCTTCCGTGCGGAGCGAGAACAGGGGCACAGCCACACCCGCGGCACGCCAGGTAGTCTCACACACCCGCAAGGCCTCTCTATAGAGCACGAGCACCTGTCCGTCGGCCACGTCGATGCCCATTGTCGTGCGGTTGTCACCTTCTTCCCACGCTATGAGTTGGTTGGTAGTATCATCAATGACCACATACTTGAACTCCAAGGGCAGCGGCATACCCTCGATGTTGACGGAGAGCATCCACTCACCGTCACCCACAGGCTTCATGCGGTGAAAGCGTGACGGATTCCAGCAACCAATGGCGGGATGACTGCCACACACACCCACCGACTGTCCTGGCAAGAGTTGGGGAGCCGAGACCCGGAAGATGATGGTGCGGCGGAACAGAGACAAGCGCTCGGCCGCAACCGGCACATGCCGCCGCTGACATGTCGACGTCAGGAAAGCTTCAGTATACAGATGTGCATTCAGGGGCACATCTCTCCACACGTCGGGGAAGAAATAGTCACGGCTACTGTCGAAAGCATAAGTGCGAGGCACCTTACACCATTCGACCCGCAATGCCCTGCCATCTCCATCCATCACTTGATAACAATAAGTGATGGAGACAACAGGACGCTGTCGCGACTCCATGACTGAAGTCTCAAGGGTCCACACCTCGCCGTCATCGGTCTGCATAGGCAACAGATAGTTGCGACCGCGGCCGTCATCAGTAGTATAGGTAGCAGCCACATAGAGGTTCTGACCCCATGCTGTATTATAATGTATCTGGAATTTGAGTTTCATAGTCTTCGTCTTAATGACATGGATCGTCACATGTCTGATGTCACAAAAATACATGATTTTATCCGATTCAACAAGAGAAACCTCTTTTTTTTGTGATAACTCAAGAAAAAACCGGAAAATCTGGAAAGACCGGAATGTCCGGGATATCCGGTTCACCCATGCTGCGCACTTCCCCTATTTTGGTTAATCTTCTATAATCTTGATGATAATACATAGTTTTTGATTAATTTTGCCCCAAAATAACCAAGGAGATGAAAAAGAACAAAAGCAAAAACAACCCCAAAACCAGCAACGGACTGAAATGGACTCTTGCGGTATTGGCCCTTCTGGCCATCGCCGCCTATGGTGTATACTATTACTATATGCAGACACCGCTCTCAGCTGAGGAAGAAACCCAATATGTGTACATAGACAAAGATGACAATGTTGACTCTGTCTATACCAAAATCGCCGCACTGGCCAAGCCCCATGCCATGAAAGGCCTGAAAGCCCTCGCCGACTTCAAAGACTATGGTGACAATGTGAAGCGCGGTCGCTATGAGCTGAACACCAAGGTAAGTGCGCGTGAAATGGCCAATATCCTGGTACGTGGCGAACAGACACCCCTCAACGTGCCGATTCCATCTGCCAGGACACTCGACCGTCTGGCCGCCGCCGTGGGCAAAAAACTGGAGTTGGATAGCCTCGAACTCTATCAGATGCTCACCGACCCAGCAGTTTGCCAGCGATACGGCTACAACACACAGACTATCGCCAGCATGTTTATCCCTGACTCTTACAATATGTACTGGACCGTCTCGGCAGAGGAGTTCCTCGACCGTATGAAGAAAGAGCATGACAAATTCTGGACCGAGGAACGTCTTGCCAAGGCAAAAGCCCTGAACATGACACCTGAGGAGGTGAGTACGCTGGCAAGCATCGTGACAGAGGAAACCCGCGCCACCCAGGAAAAACCCACCGTGGCTGGACTCTACATCAACCGCCTGAAAAAAGGGATGCTGCTGCAGTCTGACCCCACCGTGAAGTTTGCCATGCAGGATTTCGGCATACGTCGTATCCTCAACCGCATGCTCACCACTGACAGCCCTTACAACACCTATAAGTATGCAGGCCTGCCTCCAGGACCTATCCGCATCCCCATGAAAGAAGACCTCGATGCCGTACTCAATTACCAAAAGCACGACTATATCTACATGTGTGCCAAGGAAGACTTCAGCGGCACACACAATTATGCCCGCACGGCCGCAGAACATCAGGCCAATGCGCAAAAATATCACCGCGCACTCAACGAGCGAGGAATCAAATGAAATAATGGAAGGAGTTCAGGAGTGTAGGAGTACAGGAGTTCAGACAAATGACTTGATGGAAGGAGTAGAGGAGTGGAGGACTTCGCATTCAATGGTAATGTCTGAACTCCTGAACTCCTGAACTCCTAAACTTCTGAACTCCTAAACTTCTGAACTCCTAAACTTCTGAACTCCTAAACTTCTGACCTATAAAAAAGCGGAACGCCCCTTCTTCACAGAAGAGGCATCCCAATCTCAATAGGTATTAGCTTTTTTAAGGTAAAAAGATTGTATTCAGGATAACGGCCACAAAAGTAAGGATTTTTGGCAAAACAGACAAATATTTTTTTATGTTAAATAACATGTTTTTGACAAATTCTTCACAACCCTAGCTGTTTGTAACACGATAGTGTACATCATAATGACAACAAATAATGAAGGATAGTGACTTGTAATTCAATTTTTTTATCTAATTTTGCACATTAATAAAAATACCCAATATATCATGGCAATTATGGAAGAAAATACAAATGTGGAGAAACGAAGTCTGAGCTTCGTAGAGCAACTGGTGGAAAAAGATCTGGCAGAGGGAAAAAATGACGGCAGGATCCAGACACGATTCCCACCAGAGCCCAACGGTTATCTGCATATTGGCCACGCCAAAGCCATCTGCATGGACTTCGGAGTGGCGGAGCATTACAATGGTGTGTGCAACCTACGTTTCGATGACACCAACCCCAGCAAAGAGAACAACGAATATGTGGAGAATATCCTCAACGACATCCGATGGCTTGGCTTCCACTGGGGAAATCTCTATTATGCTTCCGACTATTTCCAGCAACTGTGGGACTTCGCCATCTGGCTGATACAAAAAGGGCTGGCATACGTCGACGAACAGACATCTGAGCAGATCGCCCAGCAGAAAGGCACCCCCACAGAGCCCGGCACCGCCTCACCCTATCGTGACCGCCCTGTCGAAGAGAACCTAAGGCTCTTCCATCATATGAACACGCCAGAGGCCGTAGAGGGAGCCATGGTGCTCCGTGCCAAGCTCGACATGGCCAACCCCAACATGCACTTCCGCGACCCCATCATTTATCGCACCATACAGACCCCACACCACCGCACAGGCACCCAATGGCATGCCTATCCCATGTACGATTTCGCACACGGACAGAGCGACTTCTTCGAAGGGGTCACCCACTCTATCTGCACCCTGGAGTTCGTACCTCATCGTCCTCTCTACGACAAATTTGTAGACTTCCTCCTGGAGATGTACGCAGAAAAAGGTGAGACGCCCAACTACCGTCCACGTCAGATTGAGTTCAACCGACTGAACCTCACCTACACCGTGATGAGCAAGCGCAAACTGCTTGCACTCGTCAATGAAAAACGCGTCATCGGATGGGACGACCCCCGTATGCCCACCCTGTGTGGCATGCGCCGCCGCGGCTACTCGCCAGAGAGCATCCGCAAGTTTATCGACTCCATCGGATACACCAAGTTTGACGCACTCAATGACGTGGCTCTCTTAGAGGCTGCCGTGCGAGAAGACCTCAACGCCCGTGCCATCCGCGTGAGCGCCGTGGTCAACCCCGTGAAACTGATCATCACCAACTATCCCGACGGAATGTCAGAAGAGATGACAGCTGTCAACAATCCTGAGAACGAGGCCGACGGCACACATACCATCACCTTCTCCAAAAATCTCTGGATAGAGCGTGAGGACTTCATGGAGGATGCACCGAAGAAATTCTTCCGCATGACACCAGGAAAAGAGGTGAGGCTGAAGAACGCCTATATCGTGAAATGCACCGGCTGCAAGAAGAATGACAATGGTGAGGTGGAAGAGATCTACGCTGAATACGACCCTGCCAGCAAGAGCGGCATGGAGGGTGCCAACCGCAAAGTGAAAGGCACGCTACACTGGGTATCTGCCGACCATTGCCAGCAGGCAGAGGTGAGAATCTACGACCGGCTGTTCAACGTGGAGAACCCCGGAGCCAGCGACGCCGACTTCCGCGACCTGCTCAACCCCGACTCGCTCTCCATCAACAGTCATTGCTACGTGGAAGACTTCGCAGCAGGCATGAAGCCCGGCGACTACCTCCAGTTCCAGCGCATCGGATACTTCATGGCCGACTTGGACTCCAAGCCCGGACATCTCGTCTACAACAAGACGGTGGGTCTGAAAGACACCTGGGCCAAAATCAACAAATAAATGCGCGACAATTATTACGACAGCAAAGAGTTCAGAAATATTCTGAGACAATACGAGGAAGCACGGGATGAACATCATTCCGTGTTTCTCGACACTGATGCCTTGACCGACATCGCCGAGTATTATCTCTCACAGGGGCTGACGAAAAAGGCCTCTGAGGCTGTCGAATACGCATTGTCATTATTTCCCGACGCCAGTGGACCGCTTACGTTGAAAGCCCGTCTGCTGCTGATGCAATACAACGACGCCAAACAAGCAGCTGAAATAGCAGATCAGATAGAGGACAAAGACGACCTCGACTACTACTTTCTTCAGGCTGAGATCCTGATTGTGGAAGGAAGGCAAGATGATGCCGACGAATATTTAGAGGAATACATGGAGCAGACAGAGGGTATCGACCGCAAAGACTTCATTCTTGACACGGCCACCCTCTTCGCCGACTACAACGAATTTTTCTATGCAAGAAAATGGTTGCTTAGAAGTGAGGAGACTGACTCCATCGACTACATTGAACTTCGAGGAAGGATCTTATACGGCGAGAAACGTTACGAAGAGAGCGAAGAAGTCTTCACACGACTGGTAGACGAGCAACCTTTCTCCATCTTCTACTGGGATCAGCTGGCCGCCGCTCAATACATGCTTCGGCGCTACAACGACTCCATCTCCAGCAGCGAATACGCCATCGCCATCCATCCCAGCGACAGCGACGCTTTGCTCAACAAAGCCAACTGCCTCTTTGCCCTCAACAACTTCGAGGAGGCGGCCACCTACTATCATCGTTACACCTTGGAGAACCCTGACATCGAGGTAGGCTATCTCCATGAGGCAGAGTGTTTGATGAACAGCGACAAGGGCGCTGACGCTCTTCAATTGCTCTACCAGGCGGAGCATTATGTCCGTGAAGACTCCCCCTTCCTATTGGAAATATACCAAGACCTTGCTTTCACCCTGAGCCGTCAGGGCGACATGGAGAAAGCCATCGGCTATGCTGACAAAGCGATGCATCTGGAGGGTGTGAAAGAAGAGATGCTGGTGCTCAAAGGACATATCTATCTGGAGAACGGACACCATCAAGAGGCAGCCCGTTGCTTCATGGATGCCATCAATGACTCTGGCCACTCCTCATCTATCATGATCAGGGTGGGCACTTCCCTCTTCGACAACAATTATATCCCGGAAGCCTACAAGATACTCAAGCCGTTGCTCACCACCGCTGACGACAACTGGGACATCGGCTATTCCTATCTTGCCATCTGCGCCAGAGAGATGCACAAGAATGACGAGTTTCTGCATTTCCTCGACATCGCGGTAAGAAAAAATCCCGAAGAGGCAAGGAATGTGCTATGCGACCTCTTTCCCGATGGGATGGACCCCGCCGATTATTACCAATATGCACTCAACCAACAACAACAATGAATTTTATCTCATCACTGCTGAGTAACCTCAACTATGCGACAGTGTTTTTCCTCATGCTCCTGGAGAGCACAGTGATACCTGTGCCTTCGGAGTTGGTGGTCTCACCTGCCGCCTATCACGCCGCAGGCGGACATCTCAATGTCTTTCTTGTCATCCTTTTCGCCACTATCGGAGCCGACGCGGGCGCTACCATCAACTATGTGGCGGGCTATTTTCTGGGGCGCCCCATTATCTACCGATTTGCCAACAGCCGCCTCGGCCACCTCTGTCTGCTCAACCAGCAGAAAGTGGAGAAAAGCGAGAAATACTTCTACGACCATGGTGTCGTAGCCACCCTCACCGGGCGCTTGATACCGGGCATACGCCATTTGATCTCCATCCCGGCGGGTCTGGCCAAGATGCCCTACTGGAAATTCCTGTTTTACACCACGCTCGGTGCTGGACTTTGGAATTGCATCCTCGCCGCCCTAGGATGGTATCTGCACAGCTTCGTGCCCGAAGACCAACTCAACGACCAGATCATGCGCTATGGCGACTACATCAAATGGGGCATCATCGCCATTGTGCTCCTCGCCATTGTCTATTTCGTAGCAAGACACTATATACGCAACAAGCGCCGCTCATAAGCGGCGCTTGCTGTATTTTGAGGAGTTCAGGAGTTAAGGAGTTCAGGAGTAGAGGAGTTAAGGAGTTCAGACATTACATCCTCTAATACTTGGATTTTACTACGAGGAGTATTCATGGTATTGTCTGAACTCCCCTACTCCTAAACTCCTAAACTCCCCTACTCCTAAAAAATCAGATGCTGTACAGAGCTACGAGCGTCTCGTATTTCTCCTGCTTGCCAGAAATCTGCTTGGGCTCCTCTACTTTCTTGCCATACTCGTAGACTTCCTCAAGAGAGAGTTTGCCATCCTCGAAGTCTTTGCCGATACCGCTGTCGAAGCTAGCGTAGCGCTCCTTCTTCATGGCTGGCAGCTCGCTGTTCTCCAAGATGTTGGCAGCGTTGAGCAATGCGCGTGCCATTGCGTCCATACCGCTGATATGAGCGATGAAGATGTCCTCTGGGTCGGTGGAGTTGCGGCGCAATTTGGCGTCGAAGTTGGTACCACCATTGCCTAAGCCACCATTGCGGATGATCTCGAGCATAGCCTGAGTCAGTTCAAAGTTGTTGATGGGGAACTGGTCGGTGTCCCATCCGTTCTGAGCGTCGCCGCGGTTGGCGTCGATGGAGCCAAGCATGCCATTGTCGACAGCCACTGCCAGCTCATGCTCGAAGGTGTGGCCTGCGAGGGTGGCGTGGTTCACCTCAATGTTCACCTTGAAGTCCTTCTCCAGTCCATGTGCTTTCAGGAAGCCGATGACGGTCTCGGTGTCCACATCATACTGATGCTTGGTGGGCTCCATGGGTTTCGGCTCAATGAGGAATGTGCCGGTGAAGCCGTTCTTACGGGCATAGTCACGAGCGGCGGTCAACATCTGTGCCAGGTGTTCCTTCTCACGCTTCTGGTCGGTGTTGAGCAGGCTCATGTAACCCTCACGTCCACCCCAGAACACATAGTTGGTACCGCCGAGCTTGATGGTAGCGTCGATGGCGTTCTTAATCTGTACGGCAGCACGGGCCACCACATCGAAGTCGGGGTTGGTAGCGGCACCGTTCATATAGCGTTTGTTGCCAAACACATTGGCTGTTCCCCAAAGCAGTTTGATGGCGGGATTGGCAGCCATCTTCTCCTTGGCATAGTCGGTGATGGCCTTCATGCGTGCCTCATATTCTGCGATGGTGGCACCCTCGTCGACGAGGTCGATGTCATGGAAGCAGAAATACTCGATGCCCAGTTTCTCCATGATTTCAAAGCCAGCGTCCATCTTGTCCTTGGCGCGCTGCACTGCGTCCTCAGCCTTGTCCCACTCATAGCTGCGGGTCTGTCCGCCAAACTGGTCACCGGATGCACCTCCCAGTGTGTGCCACCAAGCCATTGCAAACTTCAGCCAGTCTTTCATTTTTTTGCCCATCACTTCCCTCTCAGGGTCATAGTAATGGAATGCCAAAACGTTTTTGCTCTCTGGACCCTCAAAAGGAATCTTACCGATTTGGGGAAAATACTCTTTTGCCATAATTAAATTAGATAGATGATTTAATGAATATTAGTTATTATCTGATTGTCAATTCTTTACGATAGAAGCCAATTGCTCTTTCCACTTAGCGTATGCGCTGAGGTACTCTGGACGCAACTGCTCATTGGGCTCGATGACGGCCAGGCGTTTAAGAGTAGAGAAGGCCTCGTTGTTGTCTTTGTAGATGCCGCAACCCATACCTGCGCCCTTGGCTGCGCCCACACTGCCATCGGTCTCATACAGCTCGATTGTGGCTCCACTGACGCCAGCCAGCGTGTCGCGGAAGAGTGGGCTGAGGAACATATTGGCCTTGCCGGCGTGTATTTTGCGGATGTCCATACCCATCTGCTGCATGATTTCCATACCATAGCAGAAGCTGAAGACGATACCCTCCTGGGCAGCCCGCATGAGATGGGCCTTGGTGTGCTTGTTGAAGTTGACGCCATTGATGGAGCATCCCACCTCCTTGTTCTCCAGCACGCGCTCTGCGCCATTGCCGAAAGGTATGATGGTCACACCCTCACTGCCGATAGGAATATTCTCCATATAGGTGTTCATGTCGGCATAGGAGATGCCCTCGGGGGCGATGGTGC
Organism: uncultured Prevotellaceae bacterium; assembly: GCA_902780635.1. Classification (GTDB taxonomy): domain Bacteria; phylum Bacteroidota; class Bacteroidia; order Bacteroidales; family Bacteroidaceae; genus Prevotella. Next base: position 15,232 of record CACZGH010000022.1, on the reverse strand, counting down.
GGCGCACCCATGCGTTCAGGATGCCCGTGCCGTTGATGCAGAGGAGCACACCGAGACGGTTGAGGTCCTTGGTGTAATTGACATGTGCGAAAGTGTTCACACGGCTGCGCTTGTCATAGTTGACTTCACCCAGCACGCCATATACCACGCCAGAAGTGCCTGCGGTAGAGGCAATCTCACCGGGATTGAACACATTGAGCGAAAGGGCGTTGTTGGGTTGGTCGCCACCACGGTAAGAGATGGGCGTACCCTCCTTGAGACCTAGTTCGGCAGCAGCAGCGGCACAAACCTCACTCTGCACGCTGAATGTCGGTACGATATCGGGCACGAGGCTCTCGTCGAAGCCGTAATACTTCATCAGGAAGTCGGCCACACGTTTCTCGCGGAAGTCCCAGAACATGCCCTCACTCAGACCGCTGATGGTGGTGTTGACCACACCGCTCAGACGCATGGCGAGATAATCGCCGGGAAGCATAAACTTGTACACTTTCTCAAAAGTCTCCGGCTCATTTTCTTTCACCCACGCCAGTTTAGCAGCAGTGAAATTGCCTGGAGAGTTGAGCAGATGTCCCAGACATTGCTCTGCACCAAGGTCATGGAAAGCCTTCTCTCCGTAAGGCACAGCACGAGAGTCACACCAAATAATGGAGGGACGGAGCACCTGCAGGTCTTTGTCCACACACACCAGGCCATGCATCTGATAGGAGATACCTATTGCCTTGATATCTTCCCCTTTGGCGCCGGTTTCGGCCATGATTTTCTGTAAACTGAGTTTGGCATAGTTCCACCATGAGTCGGGCTCTTGCTCTGCCCAACCCAGTTTCACTGCTTTAATGGGTGCTTCACTCTCTGGAAAAAACGCTGATGCCGCACACACACCGGTGTCTGCGTCGACTAATGATGCCTTGACAGAACTACTGCCGACATCGAAACCTAACAAATATCTTGTTGCCATAAATAGAGATATATATTTAAACTATCCATAATACGAATCACTGCCTACATTCCCTATTTTTAAGGTTATGTTTTTCTCAAAAAAGCATCAGTTGACGGTCATCTTGTATAGCAGAAGTATTCTCCTCTTCTTCTGCGTCAGAAAACTCCAAAAGCAACTGTGCCGCCTGTGCGGAATGTGGATTGAGCCGATATACTCCCCTCTCTACCCTCTCAAACATGGCATCATAGCCTTTACTGTTTTTTCTGAGGAAGGTCAGCACCACATGATGTAGTTCGTCGAGGTCATAAGGTTCGAAAAAAGTGTTCACGGCATTATACACATGGCGAGAAATCTTTGCCACATGTAAGCCTCGGCCACCTACCTCAGCAAGGATGGTGCATACAAGTTGCTTGATGCGTGTTTCTTCAATAATCAATGTTGTAATAACATCTTTGAATGACAAAGATAAACATTTAGTTTGACAAGAGGCGGAAAAAGGATGCGAAAAATTATTAAAAATTCAAAAGGGGGCCGGTATCATGAGATACCGGCCCCCTTTACATATCATTTGTTGAAAGATTAAGCCAGAGAGATGAGGTTATCCTCACCCTTGATCTTGCCTTCCTTCAGCAGCCAGCCCATGCCGAGCAGAGCCTCTGCCTCAGTAATCTTTGCCTGTTTTGCGATCTCTTTAACGCTCAGAGCTTTCTCAGCTGCGAACAAAGTCTGGTACACATCACCAGCTTTGAAACCTACGTTTTCTGCGTTGATTACAACCTCTACTACTTTCTTTGCGGCTGCCTTCTTTGGTGCAGCTGCTTTCTTCTCAGCTGCTTTGGGTTCAGCAGCTTTCTTTGTTGCTTTCTTTTCTGCCATAATTTAGTAAATACTATTGAATCTTAGGGTGAACTAATTCTGTATCAACCTTTTAAATACGGTGCAAAGTTAGTACTTTTATTCGAAATACTCAAATTTTCTTACTACAAATTATGCCAGAGTGTAAACGAGCAGTTGAATTTATGCATTTTCTTGATTTACATCAACCGCCTGCACTTTCAGTTTCAGCTCTTCCAACTGTTTGGGGTCGAGTTCTGAAGGTGCGTCGAGCATGACATCACGGCCACTGTTGTTCTTGGGGAACGCGATGCAGTCGCGTATGCTGTCAAGACCAGCCATGATGGAGACGAAGCGGTCAAGTCCGAAAGCAAGACCTGCATGAGGAGGTGCGCCGTACTTGAAGGCGTTGATGAGGAATCCAAATTGTGCCATGGCCCTCTCAGGAGTGAAACCTAAAATATCAAACATCTTGGCTTGCAGTTTTCCGTCATGGATACGCAGACTACCGCCACCCAACTCAGTACCATTACATACGAAGTCGTAGGCTTTGGCACGCACCTGCTCAGGATGCTCGTCCAGCAGTGGGATATCATCAGGATTGGACATGGTGAAAGGATGGTGAGTAGCCATCAGGCGCTGCTCCTCGTCACTCCACTCAAAGAGTGGGAAGTCAACAATCCAGAGGCACTCAAACTTATTCTTGTCTCTCAAGCCGAGACGGTCGCCCATTTCGAGGCGCAGGCTGCAGAGTTGAACACGGGTCTTGTTTGCCTGGTCGCCACTGAGTATCAACACGAGGTCGCCATCCTTGGCACCCATCTTCTCCTTCAGTTGCAGCAATGTCTCCTGGGTGTAGAATTTGTCTACACTGCTCTTGATACTGCCATCCTCATTATACTTCACATACACCAGGCCCTTGGCACCCACCTGAGGTTTCTTCACAAAGTCGGTGAGTTGGTCAAGCTGTTTGCGGGTATAAGAGGCACAACCTGGCACACAGATACCACCGATGTATTTGGCCTGGTCGAAGACGGGGAACGTACCGATCTGAAGGACGTCCATCAGTTCGACAAACTCCATGCCGAAACGCAGGTCGGGCTTGTCACTGCCGAAGCGGCGCATAGCCTCATGCCATGTCATCTGCTGGAGCCGCTCGGGCAGTTCCACGCCACGTATCTCCTTGAAGAGATGACGGCACATGTCCTCAAACAAACCGATGACATCCTCCTGGTCCACAAAGCTCATCTCGCAGTCGATCTGCGTAAACTCCGGTTGGCGGTCTGCTCTGAGATCTTCGTCGCGGAAACACTTGGCAATCTGGAAATAGCGGTCAAAACCACTGACCATGAGCAGCTGCTTCAGGGTCTGCGGACTCTGAGGAAGGGCATAAAACTGTCCGGGGTTCATACGTGAGGGCACGACGAAGTCGCGTGCGCCTTCTGGCGTAGAGCCGATGAGGATGGGAGTCTCCACCTCGATGAAGTCTTTGGAGTCAAGGAAGTTGCGGATAAGGATGGTCATCCGGTGGCGCAGCTCCAGGTTCTTGCGCACGGCATTCCTTCTGAGGTCGAGGTAGCGGTATTTCATGCGGATATCGTCACCGCCATCGGTCTTGTCCTCGATGGTGAAGGGCGGTGTGACGCTCTCACTGAGGATATTGAGCTCAGACACGATGATCTCAATGTCGCCGGTCGGCATGTTGGGATTCTTGCTCTGGCGCTCACTCACCAGGCCAGATGCCTGGATGCAGTATTCACGTCCCAAATGGTTGGCACGCTCACAGAGGTCTTTATCCACCTCATCATTAAACACCAATTGGGTTAGTCCGTATCGGTCGCGGAGGTCAACGAAGGTCATACCACCCATTTTGCGGCTGCGCTGCACCCATCCGGCAAGTGTCACCTGCCGTCCTGCGTCAGAGAGTCTCAACTCTCCACAAGTATTTGTCCTATACATTCTTGAATATTTAAAGTATAAAGTTTTGCAAAAGTACTCATATTTTATGAAAAACACCAAAAAAAAGCCCCACTTTGTACACAGAAACGGAAATAAGCACAAAAAAAACAATTTTTTGTTAATTATTTGCAATAATTTCCCCGATATAGTTGATTTTACTCAGGAAATCTTATTTTTGCAACACATTACTCAATAAATATCATTTGTGGGCACTACAAAACCCACCTAAATACGACGAAGTATGAAAAAGATTATCATGATGACATTGCTGCTCGTTTGCGCCTTAGGCCAAGTGTCAGCACAGAAACAGGCAGAGATCAAATTTGACAAGACAGTACACAACTTTGGTACATTCACCACCAAGAATCCTGTACAGGAATGCACTTTCACGTTCACCAACGTGGGCGACGCTCCTCTTGTCATCAACCAGGCAGTGGCCAGCTGTGGCTGCACCGTGCCACAATATACCAAGACCCCCGTGGCTTCTGGTCAGACAGGTACCATCAAGGTGACCTACAATGGCGAGGGCAAGATGACGGGCCACTTCAAGAAGAGCATCACCGTACGCACCAACGGTGCGCCGGAGATGACACGCCTCTACATCGAGGGTGACATGGAGGAATAAAAAAACATCCATCTAAAAATATAAGGGCATGCCAGGCATGCCCTTTTGTTTTGTTATTCTAGAAAACTCATCAACTATCAGAAATTATACGAGAATCCGATGGAGAAGAACTCCTTAAACTGCCAGTATCCATGATGGTCGTCACGGGTGGTGTTGTCGTCAAATCTCGGGTAGATAAAGAGTTTGGTCGAGATATACTTGTTGAATTTGAAGGTGAACGTGTTCTCCCACTCCATCTCCGCACGGCTGAAGGTGGTGAAACCATAGAGACGGGTCTGCCATGAGATATTTTCTGCCATGGCCCATTTCAAGTCGACAGTGAACTGTGAACCAAAGTCATGGAGCACATGTTTTCCAGCATCGAGACCATTCTTGGTAGAGAGCGGCAGACGGTCGACATACTTGAAGTTGTAGGCAAAGGGAGCCAAGTGGACCGTACCCGTGAGTTTCTTGTTGAAGGCCTCCACGTTGTAATCCATACCGAGTGAGAGGTTGAGCGTGAACGGAGACATAAAGTCTGAATACACCCTATAGTCATTGCTCTTATATCCTCTGTAGAATTGTGTGTAGGCCAGCAACTGCAAGGTGTAGTACCATTTCTTCGACGCCTGAAGACCCAGTTTGCTGGTCAGACGCAGGAGGTCTTCTGAAGACTTGAAAGAGTGTACGCTATCACCTTTGGAAGTCATAAAACCAAGTTTCATCTCCAGTTTGTTGTCCCACTTCACTTTCTGCTTGTTGTTGTAGTTGGCTTCCATCGTGATACTGGTCAGCAGCGAGTAATTGCTCTCACCACCTTTATACCAGTTGCCAGAAATGTAGTTTTGAAGGCCCTGAAGGAAGTAGTCGCCCTTGAACTGCCAGAAATTGGGCTTTTTCACCAACACTTCCACCGGGGCGTCGTCCACCGGGTCGTCATCGGCAACCGGTTCCTGCCCCACCAGTTCCACATTCTGCTGGATAGGGGCGATGATGTCATTGTTGACACCGCCCACCCGGCGCAGCCGTCCTTCGCTGTTCACCACCAGGTCAGGCCGATTGAGATAGATATTCATCAGCACTTGGTTGATCTCGTCTCTCACCTCATCGTTCTCACCCTCTTCATAGACAGCGTAGCGCAATGCGCTCTTGGCCGGCTGATGATAATAGGTCATGGGAGCAAAGAGTTGATAGAAGCGCCCCTCGGGATGGGTGCCGCCATACAGTTGACCGATAGAGTCAGTGGCTGCCAGCAGAGAGTCTATTCGCAGTTTATAAGCCATCAGAGAGTCGGAATAGTCTTTGATCAACTGATACTGCTGATACTCCATGTTTCGGTCTAATGTTCTACGATTTTGTGCGTGTGCGCTCAGTAGGCACATCGACAAAAGGATAAGGGTAAAAGTCCTACAGTTCATAAATATACGTTTTTGTTATTTTTCTGAATGCAAATATATCATTTTTTTTCATCATTTCGCTTTTTTATAGACACTTTTTTATGTGAACTGCATTTTCTGCTGAGTGATAGCAAGTGGTGCGGACGCTAAACTTGAAAAATTATCATGACTATTTGTCTGTTACGCAAAAAATGTGTAATTTTGCACCTTAATAAATAATAATGCGGCTTCGTCTGCCAAAGCTAGAGGAACCGCACCCAACAAGAACAATTAAATATGGACAAAAACACAATCATCGGCTTCGTGCTGATTGCCGCCATCCTGATAGGTTTCAGCTGGTGGAACCGTCCCACCGAGGAAGAGCTGAAAGCCCAGCAAGAACAGGTGGAGAAGATGGAAGCCGAGAAGAAAAAAGCCGCAGAGGCAAAGAAAGTAGAGGAAGCCAAAAAGACTGCTGCCATCGCCCAGGCCAAACTCGACACGACGGCCCTGTTTCACAGTGCCCTCAGTGGCACGGCAAGCGATGTAGTGCTCAAGAACGACAAAGTGGCCATCACCCTCAGCACCAAGGGCGGCACAGTGACCAAAGTAGTGGTCAAGGACTTCAAAGACCGCAATGGTAATGCTGATGTGACTCTTTTCGACGAGAAAGACCAGAAACTGGATTTCAAACTGGAAGGCAAAGAGGACAACATTGCCACCCAAGACCTGTATTTCACCCCCTCAGAGGTGACCGACTCCACTGTGACCATGACCGCCGACGGTGGCAACGGCCGCAGCATTGAGATGAGTTATCTGCTGGGCAAAGACTATATGATGCACTTCGCACTGAAAGTGACAGGCATGGGCGGTCTGTTCTCCACCAAGACCAACAAGGTAAATATCGCATGGAGCGAGAACTGCAAACAACAGGAGAAAGGACACTCTTTTGAGAATCGCTATGCCACCCTCACTTACAAGGAGAAAGGCTCCGGCACAGACTATCTGAACGAGACATCAGAGAAGATAGACGAGAAAATCGAAGATCCGCTCGACTGGGTTGCTTTCAAGAACCAGTTCTTCAGCGCGGTGATGATTGCCAAGACCGAGTTTGCCGCCAACACCTCCCTCACCAGCATCCCTCAGGACAAGACGACAGGCTACCTGAAGAAATACAACGCCGACTTGGAGACCACTTTCGACCCCACCGGCAAGGAAGCCACCGAACTGGAGTTCTACTACGGACCCAACGATTTCCAATTGCTGAAGAAGGTGGAAAAAGAGAGCCGCTTCGGCAAAGAGCTCGACATGGAGCGCCTGGTCTACTTAGGCTGGCCGCTGTTCCGCTATATCAACCGTTGGTTCACCCTCTATGTCTTTGACTGGCTCACCAAGGCAGGGCTCAACATGGGTATCGTGCTCATCATCATCACACTCATCCTGAAACTCATCACCTATCCACTGGTCAAGAAAAGCTACATGAGCTCGGCCAAGATGCGTGTGCTCAAACCCAAACTTGAAGAGGCTACCAAACAGTATGACAAGCCGGAGGACGCCATGCAGAAACAGCAGGCGATGATGCAGCTCTACTCACAATATGGTGTCAGCCCGCTGAGCGGCTGTCTGCCCATGCTCATACAGATGCCTATCTGGATCGCGATGTTCAACTTCGTGCCCAACGCCATCCAACTGCGCGGCGAGAGCTTCCTCTGGATCAAAGACCTCTCCACCTACGACCCCATCATCGAATGGGGCAAGAGCTACTGGGCCATCGGCGACCACCTCTCACTCACTTGTATCCTCTTCTGCGTCTCCAACGTGCTCTACTCCATGATGACCATGCGCCAGCAGAAAGACCAGATGGTGGGCCAGCAGGCTGAGCAGATGAAGATGATGCAGTGGATGATGTACCTCATGCCGGTGATGTTCTTCTTCATCTTCAACGACTACTCCGCCGGTCTTAACTTCTACTATTTTGTGTCACTCTTCTTCAGCGCCGCCATCATGTTCACGCTGCGCAAGACCACCAATGACGCCAAACTCCTCGCCATCTTAGAGGCACGCTACAAGGAAAACAAGAACAACCCCAAGAAGCAGAGCGGTCTGGCCGCACGCCTGGAAGCCATGCAGAAACAACAGCAGGAGATGCAGCGCAAACGCGAGGAACTCGAACGAAAGAAAAAAGGACTTCAATCATGAAAAAGACACTGATGATGGCAGTCATAGCAGCCACAATAGGCTTCTGCCCCACCAACGCACAAGAGAAAGTGAACATCGGTAAGAACAACATCACGCTCCAGAGCGACCTGCTCACACCCGAAGGGCTGTGGGCGATGGGGCGCATCAGCGCTTATGCCCCCTCTCCCGACGGCAAGCAAATCGTCTACCAGGTGGGCTACTATAGTGTACCGGAGAACAAGAGCCACCATGTGCTCTATATCATCAATGCTGACGGTTCTGGCCAGAAGCTGCTCACCACAACAGCCGACAACGAGACCGACCCCACCTGGTTGGGCACGCGCATCGCCTTCATCAAGGGTGGCGAAATTTGGACCATGGACGCTGACGGTGGCAACCGCCAGCAACTGAGCCGCACCGACGGCAATGTAGAGGGCTACAAGTTCTCTCCCGACGGCCAGAAGGTCATCCTCATCAAGTCATTGCCTTTCCACGACATCATCAAGGAAAATCCCTCTGACCTGCCCAAAGCCACCGGTCGCCGTGTGACCGACCTAATGTACCGCCACTGGGATCACTATGTGGAGAGCATCCAGCACCCCTTCGTGGCCAACGTGACTGCCGAGGGCATCGGTGCCGCCACCGACATCCTCGAGGGCGAGCCTTACGAGTGCCCCATGGAGCCATTTGGTGGCATCGAGCAACTCGACTGGAGCACCGACTCCAAGAGTATCGCCTACACCTGCCGCAAGAAGACCGGTCTCGCCTACTCTATCTCCACCGATTCCGACATCTATCTGTATGACGTGGAGAATAAAACCACCCGCAACCTTTGCAAGCCTGAGGGATACAAAGATCCAAAGGTGGATGCCACCAAGACCCTTCGCAGCCAGAAAGTCAATGCTGCAGACAACCTAAAAAACAACCCTGGCTACGATCAGAACCCACAATTCTCGCCCGACGGCAAGTACATCGCCTGGCAGAGCATGGCACGCGACGGCTATGAAGCCGACCGCAACCGTCTGTGTGTTTATGAGTTGGCCACTGGCGAAAAGTGTTATCTCACCGAGAGTTTCGACTCAGATGTCGACGCTTTCTGCTGGTCTGACACCAAAGACGCCATGATTTATTTCACAGGCGTATGGCATGGCACCTACAACCTATACTCCATCTCTCAGAAAGGAGAATTGCGCCAGATAGAAACCGCTACACCCGACTGCCGCTGGGCCGACTTCGGTTCGCTACAGATGTTAGGCGACGGAAAGCGCATCGTGGTAGAGCGCCACAACTATATGTCGCCCGCCGACCTCTATATCATCACACCCAACTCAAAGAACGCCAAGAAGGTGTCGGTCACACAGCTTACCTACGAGAACAAACACATCCTCGACCAGCTGGCCAAAGGGTCGGTGGAGCAGCGATGGGTCAAGAGCACCGATGGCAAAGATATGCTCTATTGGGTTATCCTGCCACCCCATTTCGATGCCACCAAGAAATACCCCACCCTGCTTTTCTGTGAGGGTGGACCACAAAGCCCGGTATCACAATTCTGGAGCTACCGCTGGAACTTTATGATCATGGCCTCACATGGCTACGTCATCATCGCTCCCAACCGTCACGGACTGCCAGGTTTCGGCAGCGAGTGGTGTGAGGAGATCAGCGGTGACTGGACCGGACAGTGCATGAGCGACTATCTCACCGCCATCGACGACGCTGCCGCCAACCTGCCCTACGTCGACAAAGACCGTATGGGTGCCGTGGGTGCTAGTTTCGGAGGTTTCAGTGTCTATTATCTCGCCGGCCATCACGACAAGCGTTTCAAGTGTTTCATCGCCCATGATGGAGCCTTCAACCTTGAGGCGATGTACACAGAGACAGAGGAGAACTGGTTCTCCAACTGGGAGTATGACGATGCCTACTGGAACAAAGACCAGACGGCCAATGCTCGTAAGACCTATGCCAACTCCCCCCACCGTTTCATCGACCAATGGGACACGCCCATCCTCTGCATCCACGGTGAGAAAGACTATCGCATCAATGCCACACAGGGCATGAGCGCTTTCAATGCCGCCCGCATGAAAGGCATTGAGGCTGAGCTGCTCATCTTCCCTGACGAAAACCACTGGGTGCTCAAGCCACAGAATGGTGTGCTCTGGCAGCGCACTTACTTCAACTGGCTTGACAGATGGCTAAAATAGTCTCAGTAACAATATAACGACATAAAAATATTAAGAAAAAAATGACAACTACGAATCAAAAGACACTTCGCGACTCTGCTGGTATACGTTGGACGGCATTGTTGCTCTTGGCTTTGGCCATGTTCTGTTCATACATTTTTATGGACATCCTCTCTCCTATCAAAGACTTGATGCAAGAGACACGTGGTTGGGACTCCTCGTCATTTGGCCGAATGCAAGGTTCTGAGGTATTCCTTAACGTATTTGCTTTCTTTCTGATTTTCGCAGGCATCATCCTCGACAAGATGGGTGTTCGCTTCACTGCAATACTTTCAGCAGCAGTAATGTTGATTGGTGCCCTTATCAAGTGGTATGCTGTGAGCGATACTTTTATCGGGAGCGGAATAGACAATTGGTTTACTACTCACCTTAACTGGTCACCGCCATTTGGAAAAAAATGGTTAGATGTTTTACCTTTTGCAGCAGATATGCCAGCATCTGCAAAATGTGCAGCAACAGGATTCATGCTCTTCGGTTGTGGCTGCGAGATGGCTGGTATAACCGTAAGCCGTGGTATCGTGAAATGGTTCAAAGGCCGTGAAATGGCAATGGCCATGGGCAGTGAAATGGCACTTGCTCGTCTTGGAGTGGCCACATGTATGATTTTCTCTCCCTATTTTGCTCATTTGGGAGAAAAAGTCGATGTTAGCCGTTCTGTAGCCTTTGGTGTAGTGCTCATGTGCATAGCATTAATCATGACCATCGTATATTTCTTCATGGATCGTAAATTAGACGCGCAAACAGGTGAAGCCGAAGAAAAGGACGACCCATTTAAGATTAGTGACCTTGGCAAGATTCTTACCGACAGCGGATTTTGGTTGGTGGCTCTTCTTTGTGTGCTATACTATTCTGCCATTTTCCCATTCCAGAAATATGCGACAAACATGCTACAATGTAATCTAACACTTACACCTCCAGATGAAAATTCTTTCTGGGCTGGTACAACAGCTACCATCATCCAGTATGTTATTTCGCTTATAGTTGCGGCAACAGGTTTCGCCAGCAATTTCATGAAGAATAAAAATAAAAAATATATCCTTTTGGGTATTTCTATTTTTGCTCTGATTGTATATTGCTACATGGGATACATGACACAATCTGCCGGTTCCATTTTTGCCGTATTCCCCTTGTTAGCCGTGCTTATCACACCTATATTGGGCAGTTATGTAGACCATAAAGGAAAAGCAGCCTCAATGCTGATATTAGGTTCCCTTTTACTCATTGGCTGTCATCTTACATTTGCATTCATTCTTCCACTATTCAAGGGCAATGTAATAGGAGGTGTTATAGTTGCATATATCACGATTTTGGTATTGGGAAGTTCCTTCTCACTCGTTCCAGCATCACTGTGGCCAAGCGTTCCTAAATTAGTTGATGCCAAAATCATTGGTTCTGCTTACGCATTGATTTTTTGGGTTCAGAATATAGGTTTGTGGCTTTTCCCCACTTTATATGGAATAATTCTTGACTCAACAAACCCCAAGGATACCCCAGCCACCGAACTTAACCATACCGTACCACTCGTAATGTTTGCGTTCCTTGGTGTCGCAGCCCTGATTTTAGGTCTGATTCTCAAGGCCGTAGACAAGAAGAAGGGCCTTGGCCTCGAAGAGCCCAATATCAAATAAATATGATGATCAATACATTTTCAGAGTATTCCAAGGAGTTTGGAATACTCTGAAATTTTATAACTCCATTTTATCATGCTTCAAGAATCTCCCACCCGCCGCTGGACAGTGCTTTTCATCGCCGCTTTTGTGATGATGATGGGCTATGTATTCTGGGATATTGTCTCACCACTCTCCACCACTCTGAAAGCCCCTATCGGGGAAGGTGGTATGGGCTGGACAGCCTCGGAATACGGGTTTTATGCTGGTTCCTATAGTATCTTCAACATTTTCCTTCTGATGTTGTTCTGGGGCGGACTGATCCTCGACAAGGCTGGCATCCGTTTCACTGGACTTTTGGCAACAGGGATGATGCTTGCAGGGGCAGCCATCAATTACTATGCCGTACAGTACATCTCACCAGAAGGCTATGCTGACCTGTCGTTCACACTCTTCGGACTGATACCCTCGCCGGTCAAGACGCAGGTGTTGGTGGCCTCACTCGGATTTGGCATGTTTGGGGTAGGATGCGACATCACGGGCATCACCGTTTCCAAAATCGTCACCAAATGGTTTACGGGTCACGAACTGGCCTCTGCAATGGGCATACAAGTGGCCATGGCCAGAATGGGTACCGCCGGCGCTATCAGCATGAGCCCTGTCATCGCCAACGCCTACGGACTCTCAGCGCCCATCCTGGCGGGTGCCGCCTTGCTGCTGATGGGCTTCGCCATGTTTATCGTCTATGTCTTCATGGACAAGCGGTTCGATCGGCAGAATCGCCTCACGCCGACACCCAACCGTCAGCAAAACGACGAGAAATTCACCTTCAATGATTTCCTGAAGGTGCTTCGCAATCCTGGCTTTTGGCTCATCGCCTTCCTTTGTGTCGCTTTCTATTCCAGTCTACGGCCATTCCTGAAATTTGCCACCGACTTGCTCATCAATAAATACGGGGTCGATGCGGTGACGGCTGGCTGGATCACCTCTATCCTGCCCTATGGCACCATCGTACTCACACCCCTCTTCGGCATGCTCTACGACCGGCTCGGCCGAGGGTCGCTGCTGATGCTCATCGGCTGTGTGATGGTCACCTTCTGCCATATCTGTCTGGCCCTGCCTATATTGAATAATGTATGGTTCGCCTCACTGATGATGGTACTTTACGGGGTATCGTTTTCACTCGTTCCCAGTGCCATGTGGCCGAGCGTGCCCAAGATAGTGCCTCTCAAGCAGTTGGGCACTGCCTACAGTATGATATACTTCGTGCAGAATATCGGCCTGATGCTTACACCCATATTTGTAGGCAATGTCATCGGCGAACACACCGACAGCGCTGGACATGTCGACTTCACCATGCCGATGGTTATCTTCGCCTTGCTCGGCATCGCCGCTGTTGTCATCGCCCTTCTATTGATGATCACAGACCGCCGCAAGGGTTATGGCCTCAGTCAGCCGAATATCCATAGGAAGTGAGGTTTTAAAAGCCTTCTTTCATTCTGTTCTATACTAAAGTGAACCCCAGAAGTTTTTTGTCCAACTTCTGGGGTTCACTTAGGTCAGCCCACTAATTGATAATGGTTTATTACGTCAACAGACCTTCTCAAGGCGCTTCATCATAGCGAACATGAAGACGGCAGCAGCGAGGCAGACAGCGATGAACACGCCCCACACCAACCACAGGGGCAGGTCACCCCAGAGATAGCCACCCACACTCACGAGTTTGTTACCAATAGCTGTGGCGCCAAACCATCCACCCATCATCAGACCTTTGTACTTCGGAGGTGCCACCTTGGAAACGAAAGAGATGCCCATGGGCGACAACAGCAGCTCGCCGAAGGTCAAAATCAGATAGGTGGAAATCAGCCAATAGGGAGACACCAGCGGACCCAGCTCACCCGTCTCGGCAATGGCAGCCTGCTCATTGGGGGTGTTCAGGCCCTGCGAGGCAAACATCATCACCAGGAAGGCGGCTCCAGCCACCAACATACCGTATGCGATCTTTCGGGGAGCTGAAGGTTCCTTGCCCTTGTTGGCGAGATAAGCGAAGATTGCCATCGATACCGGTGTGAGGGCCACCACATAGAACGGGTTGAACTGCTGGAAAATAGGTGCAGAGATGTCGACGGAACCAGTAGCTTTCGTATACTTATAAATAAGAACGGCGAGTGCAGCTAAAACGATGAGCGCGGAGATGCCCTTACCCTTCTGTGTCTTGCTCTGGAAGAATGAGAAACCGGCATAGACGATAAAGATCACCATGACCAAGTTGATCACATCAAATGGCATGGTATGTACTCCTGATGCTGACTTCTGGGTGAACTCATCAGCGAAATACGTCAGCGAGAGACCATTCTGATGGAATGCCATCCAGAAGAAGATCACTACAGCGAAGACGAGGCAGAGTGCCACAATACGCTGTTTGGTCTCTTCCTTGGTCAATTCTGGCTCTGCTGCCACAGCAGACATTTTATCATCAGTCTTCTTCTTACCACCCTCTGTATGCCGGAATGTGCCACGGAACGCATAATAGATGGCGATGGAGAGGATGAGTGAAGCGCACGCCACAGCAAAAGCGAAGTGGTAGGCCTCACCTGGAGCAGTATATCCGAGGTGTGTTTGGGCATACTCGGTGATTTTGATGGCTGCTGTCGGAGCGAAAAGCGCACCGATGTTGATAGCCATATAGAAAAGGGAAAAGCCCGCGTCGCGTTTGTCGGCATACTGAGGATCGTCATAGAGATTGCCCACCATCACCTGTAGGTTACCTTTGAAGAGGCCCGTGCCAAAACTGATAAGCACCAGAGCGACCAGCATGGCAGCGATACCCAAACCTTTACCTCCCAGTGGAATGGAAAGTAGCAGATAGCCAAGGAACATAATCACGATACCAATGGTCACCATACGACCAAAGCCAAACTTGTCGGCCATGATACCACCAAGAATAGGGAGAAAATAAACGAGCATGAGGAAGTCGCCATAAATCTCTCCCGCCCAACCGGCATCAAAGCCGAAGTTGGCTCTAAGAAACAGCGCGAAAACGGCTATCATCGTGTAGTAGCCAAATCGCTCTCCAGTGTTGGCCAATGCCAACGCAAATAATCCTTTCGGTTGTCCTTCGAACATAGTCTATAGTTTTAAAGTTTGATAAATCAGCTAAACGTCAAGCGTCATGAGCCCTTGACATACAAAGATGATGCAAATTTCGTAAAATCAAATGACATACGCAAGATTTTACTGAAGCTTTTTGTCTTCTCTGCTCTCATTTAGTTTTACTTACATCCCTGCTTTGACCATGTTTCAGTTAATTTATGTTAACCTTCTAAAATTTTGAGCTTTTTCTTGTGTATTCTAAAATTTTAGAATATCCTTACGCTGTAATTCAAAAATATATACTCAACTATTGGTGTCCGCTAAACCTTTTTGAGCCCTATACAAATTTAGGTCGAGTCCCTCGCTTGGAACTCGACCTTTTTTGTTACCTTTGTTTTTGCTACAAA
>CACZGH010000021.1 GCA_902780635.1 uncultured Prevotellaceae bacterium | reverse complement strand
AACGATTCTGAGCCGCTGCCTGAGACGCTTTTCTCAAGCGCAGCGAATGCAAAGGTACGGCGGAAAAACGGAACACGCAAATTTTAAACGCACTTTTTTTATCAAAATGACGAAAATTTTCGGGTTTCTTGACATATTTCAATCACCGAGGACCAATTTTAGGGGATTTGCAGTGCGATTTTCACATTTAGGGTGATGTGTCAACCTACAGAGAACAGTAAAAAATGTCTGTTAAAGTTTCACTTTTTTGATGATTTTGGTCTTCAAGATTTTCACATCCTCTATTGGCCTGTCATTCTTGTCGGTCTCCACCTCTTGTATTTTTTCCACCACATCCATCCCTTTGAGCACCTCTCCAAACACCGTATACTGTCCATCGAGATGTGGTGTGCCACCGATCGTGCGATAGACTTCTCTCTGCGCAGGCGTGAGTTTGGCAGTGCCATTGGTGGCACGCAGTATCCGCTGCTGCACCTGATCGAGCATGGCGTCGGTCATTTTCTTTCCTACGACGATATAAAACTGCGAAGAGGAAGAAGCTCTCTGTGGATTGACCGTATCTCCCTCACGGGCAGCCGCCACGACGCCCTTTTTATGAAATAGTTGAGGAAACCGGATCTCCGCAGGAATGGAATACGTCTCCTTGCCATCGCCCAGTTCTTGCCCTTTGACTGCGTTTTTAGACGACATGTCGCCGCCTTGAATCATAAAGTCTTTGATGACACGATGAAACAGGACCCCATTATAAGCTTTCTTTTTGACCAATTTGAGGAAGTTGTCACGATGCTGCGGGGTCTCATTGTACAGGCAGATCACGATATCGCCCATAGAGGTCTGGATCAGTACCTTTTTCAGAGACTTGTCTTTTGCAAGTTTTGTCTCCTGCGCTCCACAAGGAGACAGGAGACAAAAGCATGCTACCATCAGAAAAAAAATCTTTTTCATCAGTGCATTGATTTTCTAATAAGCATGATCATCGGCATGAATCTCATCCAGGTCGATCTTTTTCTTGTCTATCGACCACCAGGCATAGATGATATAAGCGAGCACAAACGGGATGAGGAAACTCACATAAGTCATCGTGCGCAACGTGAACTCACTGCTACAGCTATTGACGATGGTGAGACTGCTCTGAAGATCGAAATTGGAGGGATAGTATGCCGTATGGTTCCATCCCGCAAAGAGCAACAGACAGGTAACGACCAGCACCACACCGATGCCAGCAGGCCAGATGCCCCCGATGTACGTCTTGCTGACAATCGTTCTGATGATGGCATAGAGCACCAAGACGACACCAATGAGGAAGACCAGTGTGACATACCACATATCCATCAGGTTATGCAAGTATTTCATCGGCTCTAGGAAGATGATGCCTGTGGCGGGTTCATAGGCGAATCCGTCTTTGAGCAGGGTACGGATCAGGAACGCCAGGAAGAAAATGAGGAAAGGCACAGCCGACCCTATCAGTCTGACGCTTCCTCTTGACCGTATGTTCTCGTCGTTCACATTATTTATAATATATAGGATGCCCAAGACCCTCGCCAGGAAGAACACAGCGAAGGCGAAGACGAGGTTCCATGGGTCAAGCAGTGCGTCCAGTCCATGGCTGGCATTTGCCCACCTGCTGATGACAGGCTGTACCCCATCGGTGATGTTCATCTTGTCGATGATGAAATTGGAGCCATCGAAGAACGTGGCCACAGCCCCTCCGAGGAGCAACGGTCCGAGGATGCCATTGAGCACGAGGAAGCACTGGAATGTACGTGCTCCCAAGAAATTGCCCAGTTTGTTTTGGAACTCATAACTGACAGCCTGTAAGACAAAAGAGAAAAGGATGATCATCCATAGCCAATAGGCACCGCCGAAACTTGTACTATAGAAGAGAGGGAAAGAGGCGAAGAAAGCCCCGCCGAAAGTGACCAATGTGGTGAATGTGAACTCCCATTTGCGGCCTGTGGAATTGACCAGCATCCGTCGTTCGTCATCGGTTCTTCCCAATCCGAAAATCAAGGAGTTGGCTCCCTGTACGAACATCAGGAAAACGAGGAGTGCTCCCAGCAAAGAGACCAGGAACCACCAATATTGCTGCATGAACTCGTATGTCATAATACTCATATCTTAAACGGTTATTTACTATAATGCGGACCTTTCTTGATTTGCTTGCAGAGGATATTGATCTCGACGGCGAGCAAGGTGGTGAAAAGGATCAAGAAGAGGAAGAACGTAATCATGACCGACGTAGAGGAGAGGTCGCTCACTCCTATCCACGTAGGCATCATGTCTTGTATCGTCCAGGGCTGGCGTCCAAACTCAGCCACAAGCCATCCGGCCTCGCTGGCCACATAGCCGAGCGGGAGGAGGATAATGGCGCAACGCAGCCACCACTTGCCCTTGGTGATGTCCTTTTTGTACACGAGGTAGACGGTCACCAAGAAGAAGAGGATGAAGAGGCAGCCCAGTCCCACCATGATGCGGAACGCATAAAAATTGAGCGGGATCATTGGAACGGTCTGTTCGGCATCTTTGATATACCCATAGCCGAAATACTTCATGTTGTCCTTGATAAAATCTGCTTTTTTCGCCAGCTCAGACTTTTGCTCTTCAGAGAGTTGCGTACTGGTCATCGATTTCATGTCGCGATACTCACCTAAAGCGGTGATCACCTCTTTACCCCGCTTGATTTTCTCGTCAAGTGACGGTTGCAACACACCATTCTGATCGGTCCAGCCACCACGGATAATATCGTTGACACCGGGCACATAGCCATCAAAGTCATGAGTGGCCAGGAAAGAAAGCATCTTGGGCACAGCGATTTTCATGGCAGGCTCTTCGCCCGATGCATAATCAGGCTGTTCAAAGGGGTTCAACAACGCGATGCCTGTGAGCGGCATTCCCTCGCCACCGTCATAGAGAGCCTCCATGGCCGCCAGTTTCATAGGTTGGGTCTTGGCCACCATATAGGCCGAGTTGTCACCCGTCATACCAGCAAGCAGAGAAGCCACGAGTCCGACGATAGCACCGATTTTCATGCTCTCGATAGCCATTTTCTGCTCTCTCTTTCGAAGCAGATAATAAGCACAGACGGCCACTGTAAACAAAGCACCAATAATCCATGAAGAGGTGACCGTGTGGAAGAACTTGTCGACGGCAAAAGGAGATAACGCCACTTCGGCAAACGACACCATCTCATTGCGCATGGTGTCAGGGTTGAACTCACAGCCTACGGGGTACTGCATCCATGAGTTGGCCACCAAAATCCACCAAGCGGAGATGGTAGCGCCCAGGCCGGTGAGCCAGGTAGACGCCAGGTGGAATCCTGGTGACACCTTTTTCCATCCGAAGAACATCACCGCCACGAAAGTGGACTCCATAAAGAAAGCGACGATTCCTTCCACCGCCAATGGTGCGCCGAAGATATCGCCCACAAACCAAGAGTAGTTGCTCCAGTTGGTGCCGAACTCAAACTCAAGAATGAGTCCAGTGGCCACACCCATGGCAAAGTTGATGCCAAAAAGTTTTTGCCAGAACATGGAAGCGTCTTTCCAGAACACATTTTTTGTGCGATAATAGCATGTCTCCATGATACCCATGATGACAGCAAGTCCCAGTGTGAGTGGGACAAACAGCCAGTGGTAGATGGCAGTGAGCGCAAACTGCGCCCTAGCCCAGTCCACCATCCCAGCGTCGATGTTTAAAAGGATATGCTCCATATTTGAAAAATATAAAAGATGAATAATATTATTTTATGTGTCATGGTTGATGAATTCTGTTGACAAGCTCGCTTCCCACATAGTCAGCTTCTTGTCCCTCCGGTGCGTTAGTTTTGAGGAAGTTGGGGAAGAAAAAAAACTTGAGTATTACAAATATGATAAAAAGTTTGACAAGAATAATCGTCCATAGTGTCTTGCCAATGGTCATATTCTTAAAGCCCTCATAGTATAGATCATATACCTTATATAAAAAAGACTCTTTTCTCATAGTTCTATCCCTCCTGATATATCTAAAGATAACACGTCAGATAAGACCTCGCAAATATATAAAAAAATTATTTAATTGTTCGGTTTTTCCCAAAAATTATTAAATTAAAAATAATTTAAATATTTATCAGAGTTAAAATTTGTCTGCCGCGACTAGAATAACTAATTTTGTGCAAAATTGGTTACAACATCACATATTATGTCAGCAAAATCCCAGCACAACAACATTTTGCTTGCCATTTTAGGCTTTATAGCAGTCGTGGCCGTCGTGGCCGCCATCGGATATTTCACCCTCGACAATGAAGAGGATATCATTCAAGGAGAAGTAGAAGTGACAGAATACCGTGTGTCGAGCAAGTTGCCCGGCCGCATTCTTGAACTGCGTGTTCAGGAAGGCGACTTCGTGCATGCCGGTGACACACTCGCCATTCTGGATGCTCCTGAGGTCAATGCCAAGAAGGCTCAGGCCGAAAGTGCCCGCAATGCTGCTGCTGCCCTCAACGAGATGGCCGACAACGGCGCCCGTGAGGAAACCATCCGCGCCGCGTATGAATTGCTTCAGCAAGCCAAGGCCGCCAATGACATCGCCAACAAGACCTTCCTCCGCATCAGCAATCTCTACAAGGAAGGCGTAGTGACAGCACAACGCCGCGATGAGGCACAAGCTGCCGTCCAAGCCACCGATGCTCAGGTAAAAGCCGCCCAGAGTCAGTATGACATGGCCCGCAATGGTAGCCGTCAGGAAGAGAAAAAAGCTACGGCAGCCAAGGTTGCGCAGGCCCGTGGTGCCATCCAGGAGTTGAACACGTACATCCGGGAGACCATCCAGACAGCCCAGATGGATGGTGAAGTGAGTGAGATTTTTCCCCAGGTTGGCGAGTTGGTAGGCACTGGCTCTCCCATTATGAATATCGCCGTCATCTCTGACATGTGGGGCACTTTCAATGTACGTGAAGACATGCTCAACGGTCTGAAAATAGGTGATGAGTTCACCGCTTTCTGCCCTGCTTTCAAGAAAGAAATCCGTATGAAAGTTTTTGCGATGAAAGACATGGGGTCCTATTCGGTATGGAAAGCCACCAAGAGCACCGGACAATACGACCTGAAGACTTTTGAGGTAAAAGCCCGCCCTGTCACCAAAATAGAGGGCTTGCGCCCAGGCATGTCGCTGGTGGTGAAAGGTATTTTAGAGGTGAGAGGTAAGAGGTGATATATGAGAGGTAAGAGGTGAGAAGTAAGAGGTAAGAGATATGTACTGCGAATAGCGAACTGCGAATTGCGAATAGCCAAAAGCGAATAGCGAATAGCGAAAAGCGAATAGCGAAAAGCGAATAGCGAATAGCGAATAGCGAATAGCGAATAGCGAATAGCGAATAGCGAAAAGCGAATAGCGAATAGCGAATAGCGAATAGCGAATAGCGAATAGCGAATAGCAAATAGCGAATAGCGAATAGCGAATAGCAAATAGCGAATAGCGGATAGCGGATAGCCAACAGCGAACAGCGAATAGCGAATAGCCATCAGCCAACAGCCAACAGCCAACAGCCAACAGCGAGATAAAAAGTGGATACGATTAGGCGCATACTCAGGATTTCGGCCCGTGAATGTGGCTTTTTTAGGAGAAACCCCATCTATTTCTTCTGCATGGTGGTTTTTCCCATCCTTGTTGTGGTGTTTTTCACGTCGATCATGGCCGACGGTCTTCCGCAGGAGATGCCTGTTGGCGTGGTAGACATGGACAATTCATCCACATCACGTTCTCTGGTGAGAAGGCTCAATTCCTTTCAGACCTCGCATGTGGTGGCCCGCTATCCCAGTATCGACGATGCGCGTCGTGCCGTACAACAGAATAAGATCTACGCGTTCCTTTACATTCCCCGTGGCATGTCACAGCATCTTCAGTCAGCCCGGCAGCCCAAAATCTCGTTTTATTATTCCTACACCACGCTGACGTCAGGGGCCCTGCTATTCCGTGACCTTAAGACCATCTCGATGTTGGGAGCCGCCGGTGCCGGTAGTGCCACCCTGTCGGCCAAAGGTCTGACACCCTCACAGATCAAGACCTTTCTTCAGCCCATCAAGATCGACCTTCACACCATCAACAACCCATGGGTCAACTACAATGTGTACCTCAGCACGATGCTGGTGCCTGGAGCCATTCTGTTGTTTATTTTCCTGATCTCGGCATACTCCCTTGGCACAGAACTGAAGTTCAACTCATCCCGGGAGTGGATGTCGATGGCCGACGGCAACATCTACGTAGCTTTGGCGGGGAAATTCCTTCCACAGTTTCTGATCTTCAACACTATCATCATCGGGTATATGTGGTATGTGTTTGGCTTCCTCCAGTTCCCTCATCCTGGTGGATTTGTGCCCATCGCACTGCTTTCCATCCTCACGGTGCTGGCATCACAGGCTTTTGGCATTTTTGCTTTTGGGCTCGTCCCCTCACTGCGCATGTCGATGAGTGTCTGTGCCCTGTGGGCAGTGCTTAGTTTCTCCGCTGTCGGCTCTGCTTTCCCCCTTAGTGCGATGGACACCCCGATACAGGCACTTGCGCAGTTGTTCCCGCTGCGTCATTACTATATGATCTACCAGTTGTGCATTTTCAATGGTTATCCGCTCACCGACGCCCTCATCCATATCGGTGCCCTGGTCTTGTTTATCCTATTGCCCTTGTTTGTCATCCACAACATCCGCAAGGCGATGCTTGAGTTTGTATATATCCCTTAAACTACGATGAAGAGAAGAGAGACCCTTTTAGGAAGAATCAGAGAAGGCATCAGCGACATGTGCTATATCTGGGCCAAAGAGATGAAATCTGTGGTCAAGGACGAGGGTGTGCTCATCTTTTTCATCATCGTTCCCCTCCTCTACCCGCTTCTCTACGCCTGGGTATACAACAACGAGGTGGTGCGTGAGGTGCCAGTGGCTGTGGTCGACTTGTCTCACAGTACCAAGAGCCGACAGTTTCTCCGCCACTTCGACTCCTCTCCAGATGTCAAGGTAGCCTGGCACTGCAACAACCTAGAAGAGGCGCGCAGACTGATAGGCCACCAGCAGGCTTATGGTATCATCTATATTCCTACCGACTTTGCCACCCGTCTGAGCCGCATGGAGCAGAGCACCATCAGTGTCTATTGCAACATGAGTTTTCTGCTGTATTACAAAGCCATCTACCAAACCGCCACAGCGGTGGTAGGGGCGATGAACTCCAAGATCCAGATCTCGCTCTCCGGCCACTATACGGACCAGGAAGACCTGCTGACGGCAGCCCCACTGGCCTATGACGAAGTGCCTCTTTTCAACAGTGCCGCAGGCTATGGCAGTTTCATTATCCCTGCCGTGCTGATTCTGGTCATCCAGCAGACCCTGCTGCTTGGCATTGGTCTTGCTGCCGGCACTGCCCGTGAGCAGAACCGATACCGCGACCTGGTGCCTGTCAGCCGACACTACAATGGCATCTTCCGCATCGTTTTGGGCAAGTCAGCCTGTTATGCGATGGTATATGCCATCCTGGCTGCTTTCGAGGTGTTGGTAGTGCCCCGCCTCTTTCATTTTGTGCATATCGGCGACAACATCACTATCTTGTGGGTCATGGTTCCTTTTGTGCTGTCATGCATCTTTTTTGGCATGTTCATCTCGTGCATCATCCGTTACCGGGAGAATGTGATTCTCCTCATTGTCTTCACCAGTGTGCCATTCCTATTCCTTACGGGTGTGTCGTGGCCACTGAGCAGCATTCCTGGTGTGTGGCAGGGCGTCTCTTGGCTCATCCCCTCCACCTTTGGTGTGCGTGCGTATGTGCGTATCAACTCTATGGGCGCCACACTGGCCGACGTTCGTCCAGAGTATATCGCGCTATGGGTACAGACCCTCGTCTATTTCTTCCTCACCTGCGCCGTCTACCGCTATCAGATCATCATGGCCCGCCGCCATGCCGTGCAGCGGTTGGAGGAAATCCAGAAGAGCATTCAGGACAGTTAAGCCTACAGCCTATCAACATGAGCTTGCGCATTTTATGTTAATAACCAAAGGAAAGTTGAGTGACAATATAAAACAGCCAATCGGGGGCGCCATAGAAATTGGCGCCCCCGATTGGATAATAGGGATGACAGGTGATTATTTCACCATGATTTTCATTGTGGAGCCATCAGAAAGCTGAACGATATTCAAGCCCTTCTGCGGTGCGAAGATCTGCTGTCCAGCTGCATTGTAGCGTGCTGTCTCTGTGAGATTTCTGCGATCAGCACCCTGTTCTGCGATTCCCTCAGTGTCAGAGAGGTAGTACTTAGCGGCGTTAGCTACAAAACCAGTCTGAGCGTCAATAATCAAAACGCAGACAGCCACTTTGTCCGTATCAATCGCATTTAAGAGAGCTGCAGACTCAGGCATATACAGCGTGAAGGAATTGGTGACGGTCTCACCTTCTGTCAAATCTCCTAATTTGGCCAGGTTGTTTGTCCTGTCGTATGAGCTTTCAATCATGACATCGTCGAAGACGGCAGAGTAAGAAGCGTCCAAGTCATAGGCAAACTTCATATCATCGGGCAGCATATCCCTGGTATAACCAGTCTGGCTGGCATATTGATAGCTATAATAGTTGGTTTGCTTCCAAGCTCTTGTGGTACCTGAGAGTTGATCGGCTATCAGCGCGTAGGCAATCTCGTACTTACCCGACACCAGAGGTTCGATGGTAGCGACGGCGGCAATCTCAGACTTATCACTATTCCATGTACCTGTCACAGACACACCGATTTCAGGCAGAACGTTCAGTTCAGCGGCCAAGTCGATGAGGATGTCCTCACCCGATCCAAAATACGGATCGATGATCGCTTTGCGGTTGAGAGCACAAGAAGGTGCACTGCTTAAGCCGATATAAGCATAGTTGGGATTGTACATGGCGTCATCCGTGTTGTACTGATGGAGAGCAATGCCCACAAACTGGTTGCCGTATGCCTGACGCATCTTGCCCATGCCCACGAGGCCACGCGGACACCAGCCACATCCAGTGCCAGTGAATTCCTCGACGACCACACCTTTTGGCAAAGCTTTCGACAATGACAGGATCGTTCCCTTAGCCACGTTGTTAGCGGTGCCATTCTCCACACCGTTTACCTTGGTCACGGTCAAAGTCACTTCGTGTACACCGGTTGCCTCAGGAGCGGTCAGTGTGATGGCCTCAGTGAAGACGCCACCCACCTTATTCAAAGGATGAGCGAGCTGTAAGTGCTGTTCCTCTCCCACAACGCCATCATATGCCAATGTATAATCGATGTCATTGACTTTCGTACCTAAGTTGGCAAAGGCCACGTTGATGTCCGCATTGGCGCCGGCTTTCAGATTGTGTTTGCCAAAGTTTCTGGGAGCCACAGCATTGTCGGCGAAGTTGTCACTTTCAACGATTGCCTGCACACTCAGGCTACCGTAGTCATCTGTTCCCAGGTTGTACCAGCTCTCACCAGATGCCCCTAAGTTTCCATAAATGAAAGTAGGACAAGGTGTGTCCTCCATGACGAGAGACAGAGGATAGCCCGTATCTCTGCTGTTGGTCTGCACATATTCGAAGCCTATGAGGATGGCCTCGACATTGGAAAAGTCAAGTTCTACAGGCTCAGAGAGTGTCACCTCATTCCACCCCTTCTTGGCGGTTCCAGTAAATGGCTCCGTTGCCAACATATTCATGGCCCCTTCAGTGGTAACAGCCAGCATAAACACATTGTTCACGGTGGTGGCCTGAGCCAAAGCGAAACGAATCTTTACCAATTTGGTACCAGAGAACGCCTGGAAACCCTGACCCATATAAACAGCGACCGGATAAGTGCCAGGATAATTGATGAGGCCAAGTCCATTCGCTGCCTCATACGCATCCGAGGTGTAAGGGCCTAAGATACGCTGGTTGTTTTCCAGACTGGAGATTTTTGCGGGCGCCTTTGCTATAGACTTCAACGCCGTGGCAGCCCTCTCGAGCTTCACATTTGCCTTTTCAAAAAGGGAAGATTGGGCATTGATACCCAATGTAAGCAACAAAGTTGCCGAAAGAAGTAAAAATTTTTTCATATCATATAAAATTAGTAATTTACTATATTCCTTTTATGTTTTACCAATGAACTATTTTTTCAGTCCGACGATTTTTGTGGGTTTCATCTCACGGTTACGCTTATTGGTCACCGTCACCACCGCCTGAGCCAGGTTGATAAACGCCTGTCCTGTCATGGTATCTACTTGGGTGGCTGCCGGTGTGCCTGCATCGCCATTCTCACAGATGCTCTGTACGATAGGAATCTGTGCCAACAGCGGTATGTTCATCTCTGCGGCCAAGTTTTTGCATCCGTCTTTGCCGAAAATGTAATACTTATTCTGAGGCATCTCAGCAGGCGTAAACCATGCCATGTTTTCTATCAGTCCAAGGATAGGCACGTTGACTTTCTCATTGCGATACATGTCGATGCCCTTCCGTGCGTCGGCCAATGCCACATTTTGCGGAGTGCTGACGATGACGGCTCCAGTGATGGCGAGCGTCTGCAACAAGGTGAGGTGGATGTCGCTGGTACCTGGAGGCGTGTCGAGAATGAAATAGTCAAGCTCGCCCCAGTCGGCATCAGCGATGAGCTGTTTAAGGGCATTAGAAGCCATGCCTCCCCTCCACAGTGTGGCTGTCTGCGGACTGACGAAGAATCCGATGCTGAGCAGTCTGACACCATATTGCTCAATCGGCTCAATCAGGTCACGCCCGTCGACATGCACGGCATAGGGCCGTGCATCCTCCACGCCAAACATTTTGGGGATGGAGGGTCCAAAGATATCAGTATCGAGCAGTCCCACCTTATAGCCAAGGCGTGCCAGTGCGATGGCTAGGTTGGCGGCAACGGTGCTCTTTCCTACCCCACCCTTTCCAGAGCTGACGGCAATGATGTTCTTCACCTGTGGCAAGAGTTTGCCCACCTCCGGCCTCGGGGCCGACTTATACTCTGGTGTGACCGTCACCTGCACATCCTGACCGACATGGTAGTGGATGGCCGCTTCGGCCGCTTTCAGTGTAGATTTGAGAAAGGGGTCGGTGTCTCTTGGGAAAATGATGGAGAAAGAGACACTCATGCCGTCGATTCGCATATTGTCGGCCACCATCTCACTCTCTATCAGGTTTTTTTTCGTACCTGGATAGATGACGGTGGCCAGTGCGTCATTGATCAGTTTGGGATAGAGTGTCATTCGCCACAACCTCCTTCGTTACCCTCTTTGCACTCATGGGCCTCCTTGACGATTTTCTCACCCTGAGCAAGAAGGCGAGCTTTCATGCCAAAGCCTTCGAAAGCCTTGATCAGCTCCTCTTCAGAGGTTTTCTTCGTGTTGTACTTGATGGTGACGGTCTGGTCGGCCACGCTCGTCTCCACCGACTTGATGCCCGGCACATCCTTAAGATTGTTCTTCACTCGGTTCTCACAGTTCACGCAGTGCATCTGCGGATTGGTGGTCAGCACCACAGTCTTGATTTTTGCCATTGCCATGGTAGACACCATCAACAGCATCAATGTCACAAATAGGTTTCTCATCATATAAAAATTTAAAATATACATTCACTCAACTTTTTGGAGCTCAAAAGGTCTAGAATAGAGACACTCAGGCCATCATTTGACCATCATGTTTGATTTCCATTATACCATATTTCTAACATCTTTTGATTTTCCAAAAATGCACAAATGATTCTGTCCATTCTGCAAAATTACGAATAAAAGCGCAAGTAAATCATTTTTTCTCAAAAAAAGTTAGTATTTTTGCATGAAAAAACAAACTATTACTTTTTCATAGCATCTGCTATTCATCTACTAAAACAAAATGATTATGAAAAAAGAGAGCCTATTATTACTGGTTTACTGGATGGCATGTCTGATCCCCTGCGCAGCGGAGAATTACCCTTATCGCAGTGACTACCTGTGGGTCACCGTGCCCGACCATGCCGACTGGCTTTACAAGACAGGCGAGAACGCACGCATCGACGTGCAATTCTACAAGTACGGCATTCCACGCGATGGTGAGATAGAATACGCCGTGGGCACAGACCTCCTGGACAGCGACATGAAAGGCACGGTGAAGATGAAGAACGGCCGCGCCACCATCAACATGGGCACCAGCCGCACACCAGGCTTCCGCGACCTACGTCTGAAGACCACCATCGACGGCGTGAGTTACACCCACCATGTGAAGGTAGGTTTCTCTCCTGAGAAGATACAGCCTTTCACCAAAGAGCCCAAAGACTTCCGTGCATTCTGGGAGAAGGCCGTCAAAGAGGCACGCGCCACCCCATTGAAATGTGACCGTGAATATCAGAAAGACTTGTCGGACGACAAAGTGGATGTTTATTTAGTAAGACTGCAGACCGACCGCCGCCACCATCTCTACGGTTATTTGCTCTATCCGAAAAATGCCCAGGCAGGCAGTTGTCCCGTTGTGCTGACCCCTCCGGGAGCCGGTGTGAAGACCATCAAAGAAGTGACTTCGCGCAATTATTACCAGGAAAACAACATGATACGCTTTGTGACAGAGATACACGGTATGCGTCCGACAATGGACGAAAACGACTTCAACGACATCCGTTCCGCCTTCAGCGAATATTTAGAGATGGGTCTTGACAACCCTGACAATTATTACATGAAACATGTCTACGTGGCACTGGTGCGGTGTATCGACTACCTCACCTCTTTGCCCGAATGGGATGGCCAACATGTGGCAGTGATGGGCGGTAGCCAAGGGGGCGCCCTCTCCATCATCGCCGCCGCCCTCGACTCACGTATCGACCTTTGTGTGGCCAACCACCCTGCCTTGAGCGACATGGCTGCCGGCAGCGCAGGACTCACCAGCGGTTACCCCCACTTCAAAGCCGAGCGCGGTCTGTACACCGACGCCAACATCCGCACCATGGCATATTATGACGTTGTGAACTTCGCCCGCTATGTGAAATGTCCTACCTTCATGACCTGGGGATTCAACGACAACACCTGTCCGCCCACCACCTCATATGCTGTATGGAACGTGCTGAAGTGCGAAAAGGAGAGTCTGATCACTCCCATCAATGAGCACTGGACTTCCGAAGCCACCAACCGGCAGCAAATGGAGTGGATAAAAAAGAATTTTAAATGATAAGAAGGATGCCCATCGGGATTGGTCATCTCGATGGGCCGGATTAAATGGCCTTCTCTTTCGGGCTGCGTTTGTCACGGCGATAACTGCGGTAGTCATCAAGAGGGATTTCTTCCTCACTCTCTTCTAAGACGCCCTCCTGAGGAAGTTGAAATTTCATATACTTGATGTTGAGACCGCGCTCTATCCACATGCGCTCATAATAAGTCTGGATGCCGAGAATATGGCTGGTCTGAGCGTCCAGTCCCTCGGTGTGATACAAGTCTTCCGTACGGAAGAGCAAGGGCAGATGGTTTTTCTCCACCATCAATGTCGTATAGGTGAAGAGAAAATGAGAGTCGGTCTTGAGATGGATGATGCCACCATCGACGAGGAAACGGCGGTACCGCTCTAAAAAGTAGGTGCTAGAGAGGCGCTTGCGTGGATTTTTCATCTGCGGGTCGCTGAAGGTGAGCCATATCTCCTGCACCTCGTCCTTAGCGAAGAAGCGATCGATGATTTCGATGTTGGTACGCAGAAATGCCACATTGCGCAGCCCCTCCTGAAGGGCTTGTGTGGCACCGGTCCACATCCTTGCCCCTTTGATGTCCACTCCGATGAAATTCACATCCGGGAACAGACGGGCGAGGCTCACCGCATATTCACCCTTGCCACATCCGAGTTCAAGCACGATGGGATGGTCGTTGTGGAAATAGCGCTCTCTCCAATGGCCCTGCATCTCAAAAGGAACGTGTTCCACCACCGAATAGGGGTACTGGAACACGTTCTCATATTTTTCCATATCAGCGAATTTCGCCAATTTTCCTTTGCTCATTCAATCACCACTTTAGTCCATCCATGTTTGTCCTCGATGGTGCCATACTGTATACCACGGAGTGTATCATACAGTTTCTTGGAGATGGGACCGGGTTTTCCATCCTTGCTGAAGGTGAAGCGCTCGCCGGTGTCGAGGTCATCGATATAGGAGATAGGACTGATGACGGCTGCTGTGCCGCAGGCTCCTGCTTCCTCGAAGGTGGAGAGTTCCTCCTCAGGGATGGCACGTCTCTCCACTTTCATGCCAAAGTCCTCTGCCAACTGCATCAGGCTCTTGTTGGTGATACTGGGCAGGATAGATGTAGACTTAGGTGTGACGTATGTGTTGTCCTTGATGGCGAAGAAATTGGCAGCGCCGCACTCATCCATATACTTTTTCTCTTTGGCATCGAGATAGAACTCACAGGCATACCCTTTTTCATGTGCCAAGTTGTTGGCGAAGAGAGAGGCAGCGTAGTTGCCACCCACTTTATACTTACCCGTTCCAAGAGGAGCCGAGCGGTCATAGTCACGTATGATGACATAAGGATTGGTGGAGAAACCACCTTTGAAATACGGTCCTACGGGAGTGACGAAAATCAAGAACAGGTATTCCTTGGCAGGATGCACGCCCACCTGTGCGCTGGTACCGATGAGCAGCGGACGGATGTAAAGCGTGGCACCACTCTCATAAGTAGGTATATACTCCTGGTTGAGGCGCACTACCTTGGTGACCATCTCCTCAAACAACGCTGTGGGCACCTCAGGCATCATGATGCCACGGCATGTGCTCTGCAGACGTGCTGCGTTTTCGTCCATTCTGAACACCCTCACCTTACCATCGGGACATCTGTAAGCTTTCAGTCCCTCAAAAGCCTCCTGTCCATAATGCAAACTGGTGGCAGCCATGTGTAGTTTTAGATACTCATCGGAGCAAATCTCTATCTCACCCCATTTTCCATCACGATAATAACATCTGACGTTGTAGTCTGTCGGCAGATAACCAAAGGATAAGTTTGCCCAATCCAAATTCTTCATATTGCTATTTTTTGGTTGATAATATTACTGATGTGTCAAATTTTCGTTTCTGATGGCAAAGGTACGAAAAACTCAGACAACGACAAATAGATTTTTATTAAAAATGGCATTTCTCCCCCAACTTTGACGCTTCATCCTACAGAACGTTTCACTTTAGCGAAGTCAAAGAAGACATTGTGCAAAAAAAATGAATCAGGTTCATTTGAAATATTAAGTTTTTTATCTACTTTTGCAGCCATCCTCATTGTTGATACGAATTGAAGACAACCCATGATACCATCCCGAAGCGTCATAACCCCACTTCTCATCACACTCTTGAGCTTCAGCCTCATGGGGTGCGACCGCCCTACGCTTCGTAAGGTCATCAACTATCTGGGGTCGGAAAAGAAAGAGAAGCCGGAGGTGTATCACGAGTATGAGGGATACAGCCCCGGCCTGAAACGTAGTCGAGTGGAAGAGGATTTCAACCGCTACCACTACTATATAGCCACTGAATTTGAGGAGATGTCTGCCCCAGAACCGGATATCTATTTCCGCCAGGACTATGAGACCTATGAAGAGCCCGACGTGCAGTTTGACGAAGAGGCCTACTGGCGCGAGCACCCCATCCAGATAGACGGCCAGCCCGACGCCCCCATTCTTGATGACCAAGAATAGAGGCCGTCGACCACCATCAGTTTTTTAGTCGTTGATGATTGTGACACGTCCCTGTGACTGTCGGAAAGCATCGCCTACGTTACCTTGCAACGTACGCTCCAGATAGTCGGAGAAGGCATCCCTTGCGAGCACGGTTGTCATATTCAGCACCTTACAGTCATTCAAGATTCCATAGAATCCGCCACCATGGTAATAGTCGGTCGTGCCGATGGAATAGGTGGCGTCAAGGTCGATGGGCACATATTCTCCTGTGTCTGCATTCAGCACCATGACATCAGAGACCTTGTGACTTGCGCTATGAATGACGTATTTCATGCCTGAAACCTGTGGGAAACTGCCGTCTTCCTCTGGCACCAATGCGATGCACCTTTCCAGCATGGCGACAATCTCACTTCCTTTAGCCTCTATTTTGCACATGTGGTTGTCGAAAGGCAGCACATTGGTGACATCTCCATAAGTGATGACACCTGACTTGATAGTATTGCGTATACCGCCACCGTTGCACAAGCCGATATCAGCATTCATATTGTGGCGGAATGCATCTGTCACCAGGTCAGCCAAATTGGTTTCCGCATTTCTGATGATTCTTACCCCCTGAGCGTCATTGATCTCGAGCGCATAGTCGCACTTTGCCACCTGGCGGGTGGTCACTTGCTCCAAGAGTGCCTTAACACTGTCGGTAGTATGGGTCACCTGTGCGTTGGTGTAAGGTATCTCACCTACGGGTATCAGCGTGGTGGAGAATGCACCCTTGCGTGAGATGACCAGTTTGCCGATATGAGCCAACTGTGTGCCTGTCTGTGTGACGCAGACATTCTTGCCATCCATATTCTTCACCATTTCACCAGGTATCGTGGAATGGGAATGGCCGTCAAGCACCACGTCGATGCCTCTTGTCACCGACACCATATGATGAGAGTCGATACCGGAGTCGTTGTTCGTCTCTCCGACATGGGATAGCAGCACCACATAGTCAGCCCCTTCTGCCCGTGCGTCATCGACGGCTTTCTGTACGATGTTGTAAAAATCATCTAATTTCATGTCATAGAGTTGTCTGCCTTCACTGTCATAAAATGAATAGCTCTCGGCAAACATCGTTTCCGGCGTGGTGGCACCTACGAACGCCACTTTCTTCCTTCCATACTTCTTGATGATGTAAGGAGGATAATAAGAATGGTCGTCACCGATATTGTAGAAATTGGCGCAGACAACGGGTGCTTTGATCTGTGGCATCAACTCTTTCATGCGAGGTGTGCCGTAGTCAAACTCATGGTTGCCAAGGGTAACGGCAGCATAGCCTACGTTGCGCATAATATCGGCAATGTATTGTCCTTTTGATATGGCGCCACTGGTGCCTCCCTGCAGATAGTCGCCACAACTCACAGCCACGGCGTAGGCCGTGTCGCTCTTGGCGATGGCGTCACGCAGTCCGGCCAGTTTGGTATACCCGTCGATGCCACAGTGCACGTCGTTCTCATAAAGGATGACGATGCTTTTCTTATTTTTCTTGCTTTTGAAGATCGACTGATGGATGGAGCAGGAGCTTAAGAGAACCAACACGGATAATAAAACGAATATCTTTTTCATTTCTAGAGGTTTTTGGGTTGTTGGGTTATAGATGGTAAAATAATAAGGTTATTAGGTGATGAGAAGATGAAGTGAACTTATGTTCCGAAGACGTACATCAGGGAACAGAACAATTCGGCAGCGACGATATACACCAATATCAGAGGAGCCACTCGACTCACCCCCCGGGTGATGGACAGAAACGCTTCATCCCATGACTTCATCTTGCCCGACAGAAGGCCATAGGTGACAGACATCAGGATGACGCAGAAGGCAATCATAGGTATCAGGCTTCTGCTGAAACTGCTTGGGAAGAGCTGTCCTGTGACACTGAGCAAGGGTGCATGAGGCACGAGTGCCGAGATGACGACGACGACGATGAAAAGGAAAAGTTCGAAAGCCACAAACTGGAGTGCAAACCGGGGGCGGTAAGGCAATGCGGCGAGATGTCTGATGTCTTGGAGAAGCCGGGTGTCTGCCATGACACTGAACGCCATGGCGAGGACCAAGATCCATACCAATAACGGTGAAGCCACATTGCCGACGAAAGAGCCGAAAAACCACCTGATACCCTCACTGCTCAGGAGAGAGTGCATGGCTGTGTCGGGCCTCATGGCCGTGACGAGCCATGACACCAAAAACAGCAGTGCCTGTGCAGCGAGCAAGCCTACCGTGAGGAGTGCGAGCCATGTGGTGATCTTCTCTTTATTCATCGTCGGCATGCAGGTTGTCCACATCGATGATTCTGAGTTCCAAAGCCCTGACCACCAGTCTGGTAGCATTGATGCCCATTCCTCGGTTGCCATTGGGGAAGAGCTTCTGTATCAGTTCGTTCTGTCGCTTTTCAAGACTTTTCACGCCGAAGGGCATCCCCCTAAGATTGGTGATCTGCTCTTTGGTATATCCCAATGCCAAGTGGCGTAAGAAGCGCTCGTCATATTCGTCGATCTCATAATCGACGAGGGCTTCCTGCCGCATCAGTTGGCTACCCACACTGTATTTGAAACGCTCGACGATCTTCTCTAGAATGGGCTGGTTGAAGACAAGCCTCTTGCCACTCATGACGCTGAACACATCGCCCCGTGTGAGCAGTTCACCGGTTTTCAGGATGATACCGTCGGCTCCGGCGTCGAGCACGTCGACCCATAGTTTCTCGTTGAGTATCTCACCGGTGAAGATGAGCACTTTGATTTTGGGATACATCTCCTTGGTCTGTCGGCAGATTTCCACCCCCACGGTGGTGGAGCCTCCCAGACCCAAGTCGAGCAGTACCAGGTCGGGCAACTGCTGTTTCAGCAATTTCCAGTATGAAGCCTCGCTATTGGCGGTGCCTATGACGTTGGCCTCTGGGATGTCGTTTCTGATGATACCCTCAGTACCTTTCAGTTCCAGTGCGACGTCTTCTACAATAATGACTTTAAACTGTTCCATATATATTCGCTATTTGCTATTCGGTGTTTGCTATTCGCTCGTGTTTAGGGGTTGGCGGTGCGGGGCTCTGACTTTCTGGCCTGGGCCATGGTCACCCTGATGCGGATGCCCTTATCCGCTTTTTCAGCTATCATGCCGCATCCTCTTGAGTTGCTCACCTCTCCTGCGTCTCTGATAATCTGCCGGCACAGCAGATAAGGCAGGTTGTCCATGGTGGGATTGAAGAGGTCCAGGCATTCCTGTTCTGTCAGAGAGATATGGGGGAGCGCGATGCAGATACTGACGTAGCCGTCGTGTTTTTTCACGTTCTCCACCTCGAGTTTTCTGACGCCAGCCTGCTTTTTAAGGATTTCAAAAAGATAATCGATCATGACGGGATCGCCCAGCACATAGATGTCCTTGTCATCCTGACTCCGCAGGGAGAGGTCCAGGCTGCCGAGCCTGACAGGCTTGCACTCTGGCTCCACGCTTCGCACCTGCCTCATGGCTTGTGCGCTCAGCACGGTATAGAGTTCTTTATAATACGACGCGGTCTCACTGGTGATTTCCAGGTTGTCATCACCCCCGTTGACCAGCATTCTGATTCGGGAAGGATAGTACATCGTCTCATGCTTGAGGGTGCTGAGACAATTGTCGAGCACACTGTTGCAGACATGCAGACGACTGTCCTCGAAATGCACCTTTCTCACCTCATCCTCCACCAGACTGATTTTCGACTTCTGCTGTTGGTTGAAAGCCATGTTCTTTCTCAGTGTTTGCAGGATTTGGTCTACGATAGACTGCAGCGGCACGGGCAGCCGTTCGTCGTCATAGCCTACCGGCTTTTTCTTTGCGCCGCCTGAGCGGCTGTCGAGCTGTGCGATTCGCTCTATCTGCTGCAGTTTACGCTCATCTGTCTGTTCGGAGAGCAGGATCTGGTTGACGTCTCTGACTTTTTCGATACAGAACCGATAGTAGACATGATGCCTGTAGTAGAGCAAGAAGTAGGCCAGCAAGATGAGGATGGCAAGAATGACCAGGATGATGATGGCCACCATTTTGTTGCTCTGCGACTCCTGCATGACACGGCAGTAGTCTTCCAGGGTGTTATCGGCCGACATCTCCTTGAACAGCTGCGTATAGACTTTGTTGTTGTATCTGTAGATGTCCCACTGATGCAATGCCAAAGCAGCGACAGCCGACCCATTTCGCACGGTGAGGATGACCTGATAGTCCATGTCTATTTTGTCATGATACCAGTTGACCTCGGGCAGGAGCACTGATTTTCCACTGACCGACACCAGTGTATCCTTTGCATTAGGCCGGTTAAGCCGATAGTTCTTGTTGAGATATCTGATGGCAGAGTCGGCATATTGCAAGGTGGCGTGATAGTCGTTTCTGCGGTTGCTGACAACGGTGCTGTCGGCATACAACTCCGCTTGTCTGAGCAATGCCTCCGACTCATCCTCCACCGGTGCCGCGCTAACGGTCAACGAGCCACATACTGCCACGAGCAGCATCAACGCCCTGGCAATGCCTCTGGGCAGACGGAATGCGAACCTGCTGCCCTCCCCCACTTTGCTTTGCACGGAGATGTCGCAGACATTGAAGAGCGAACTGACCTTTTTATATTTCTCGATAATGCCCTTGCAGTTGACCAGTCCGAATCCATGACTGCGCTCTGTCACCGCACCCGTGTTTTTCTGGAGAGCCTCGTCGGCCACCGCCTTTTTCTCCACGCTGAACGCCTTTTCTATCTGCTCCTGTGTCATGCCCATGCCGTTGTCGCTGATAGCGATCTCGACATACTTGTCGGCCTCCAGAGCCTCGATAGTGACGGTTCCGTTTTCGGGTGTGAATTTACGGGCGTTGTCCGCGATGGTGTTGATCATGAAGAGGGTCAGCGTCCGGTCGGCCTTCACCCAGAGGTCGGTGGGTTTGATGGTCAGATGGATGTTTTTCATGACAAACCCCATTCTGGCATGTGAGACGATGTCGAAGAGGGGCTGGAGGGGGAAACTCTCAATATGAAGGCTCAGCTCTCCCTGCCGTAGCTGTATCCACTGAGTGAGCATCACATTGTGGTCGTTGATTCTGTCAGAAAGTTCCGCGATGTATTGATACCGCTCTTGTCTCACCTCTTCAGACTCATGAAGGTTTCTCAGTCGGCTGATCTCATGGAGGATACGGTCTATGAAAGGCGTGACGCCATTGACGATGGATATTTTGGCCCTTTGCTCCAGGTTGAAGCGTTTGTTTTTTTGCAGTCGTATATAGGCCACGTTTTTCTTCTCTTCCGCCTCCTCATACTGGTCATTGAGCTGCTCGGCATACTGTTCGTTGTCGTGCTTCCACTTCTCCAGTGGCAGGAGGAGTTGATCGAGTTCGTTTTTCTTGGAGTCTCTCTTTCTCCAGTAACTGAAAAAGAAGAGGAGCAAGAGTCCCACAATCATGAGAACGATGATGGCGCCGATCATACCGTTGAGCTGGTTGACAGAATGCCTTAGTTGCTCTGCTCTCGACTCGAAATAGCGGTCTTGGCGGGTCTGGTCTTGTTTCTCAAGATAGAGTTTGCGATTATAGTCGCTGGCAGCATGGTCGTCGATGGCGGCGTAGACCACGCTGAGCTGTTCACGAATCGACGCGACGAGGTCGGGCGCCTGAAAAATCGCGCTGTCGTTGGAGAGTGCCTCATTGAGGTATTCGAGCGATGCATTGTAGTCATTGATGGTCCAATAACACTGCGCCAAGGTGCGGAAAGCTCCTGCTGTCTGGTAGACATCTCCGTACTCAGAAAACATGTCGAGAGAGCGTTGAGCCAGACTTCCGGCCAAGAGGCTGTCAGGCACATTGTCCACATCAAGGATTGTGAACGACGACCAGTTGTCGGCGATGAGGCGGTCGCGGTATTTGGGTGTTTGCAGATGTTCGCTGATGGCCTGTAGCGAGTTGGCAGTCCAGAAGATATAGCCATACTGCACAGACATGGAATAACACTGGAAGAGGTGGTCCATCTCTATCTGGTTGATCTCCTCCTGTGAGCCTTGTGTGACGATACCACCTGCTCCCACATTATAAAGATAGTTGAGCCACTGTGCCGTGTCGGCCTTGATCTCGCCATCGGGATTGATATTGAGGATAGCCTGGATGGAGGGTTCCTCCAGACCTATATAATAATAGTAGGTAGACGTGACGATGTTGAGCTCTGACCTGGCGTATGTCATTCTCATTCTCTGGTGCTGGTCGAGGGTGTGCTCCTCTTCCTCTATCCTCTTGAGTCTTTGAAGGGCATTCTCTCTATAATTGTAGAAGTCTTTGTTTTTCGACATACGCTGGCAGAGGCGCATATACTGTATGTCGGAGACCAGCAACTCTATCTGATCGTCTGTCGATGCAGCCACGGAGTCGAGTTGTCTGAACGCCTGGTCATATTGCATCCGTGCGATGCTGACAAATGCCTTGTTGTTA
The DNA here is from genome assembly GCA_902780635.1 of uncultured Prevotellaceae bacterium. Classification (GTDB taxonomy): domain Bacteria; phylum Bacteroidota; class Bacteroidia; order Bacteroidales; family Bacteroidaceae; genus Prevotella. The sequence goes on along the minus strand of CACZGH010000021.1, from coordinate 51,842 downwards.
AGAGCCTCGGCATAGCCACCATCATACCTGCATTTTTGAGCCGCGATGATAGACTGCTCGGCATAGTACAATGTGGAGTCAAGATTGCGATAATGAAAGATATACGACAACTCGTTCAGCTGGTCTGTCCGCGCTTTGCCGGCCTGGTTGCAGGCCGTCAACAAGAATGTTGCCAAGCAGAGGAGGCAACAGCCGAGGAGGTGACGCGTCTGAGTAGGGATCGTTTTCATTGATTGGGTCCTAACATTATCGCACAAAGATAATCAATAATTTCCAATCAAGAGTAAAAAACAATGACTTTTTCTACTGAAAGTCGGCATTGCAGCAGAAAAACAGTGGTTGTATCTGAAAAAAGTACAGCCTCCATGTGGTGTGCATGGAGGCTGTATAGAGGTTGCTATTTGATGATCACCTTATGGCCGTGGTTGATATAGATGCCTTTGGCCGTGGGTTGACCTGAAAGTTTCCTGCCGTCAAGGGTGAACCAGGAATCAGAGGTGACGGATGAACGATGGTTAATAAGAGATATGCCCGTCATGTCATCACCGAAGTTCAAAACGAAGTTGTTAATACTATTTTCTGGAGCTGGGTCTGTCTTTGGTTCCACGGTAATGCCGTTTAGTTTAAAGTAGGCACGGAAAGACCCGATAGTCACATCAGTGCTGGGGTAGTAGAGCTTATTATCAGCTCCCATATAGAGCACGCTGTGGTCGTTAGCTGTTAAAGTAACAGGGGAGAAACTGCCTACGAAATCGACGCTGGATTCCTGGGTAGTAGCGCTTTCAGTTTCCTCTGCCTTTTTAATTTCAACATTCTCGAATACGGGATCGCTGACATTGGTGCTTTTCTCCCATTTTACCATGTAGGGAACACCAGCCTCGATGGACGTGGCATTGTTCTCTTCGAAGTTGAGTTTCAAAGTTTTAGCATTCTCATCTCCGGTCTCCTCACCGCCGGTCTGCTCACCATTGGAATTCTCAACAAGACTGCTTCCACTAAACTTCTTCACTGTGGCACCCTCGAAGGGAGTTCCCTCGAAGGGAGTTTCCCCGGAGGTTTTGATGTCAAACGGCAGACAAATTGTGTTCCATGCTCCATCCTTGAAGAGTGTACGGTCTTTGAGGGTGACTTGCACTGTCTGACCGTTGTAGTTTTCGATGCGCTTTTCATTCTTGATAGGCTCGCTGTCGTCATCAAGCAGGGTGATTTTAAAGATTCCATCGGTTGCATCTGTAACCATTCCGTCCTCAGTTCCGCGACCGCCGACCGCTTTATCGACATTGCTTGTGAAATAGCAATCATCGATAATGCTTTCTTGGCTAGCGTCTCCAATAAAATATCCTGCTATAGCTCCAACATATTCGTCACCCTCAACGTTAGCATAATTATAACAATTATTCACTGTAAGGCTTTTACAGTAACCAATGATGCCGCCGACATAACTGCTAGGAATTTCTTCCATAGCGGCACCTTCCACAGAAACATTCTCATAAACTGTACAGTTAAAGATTCCCCATCCTTCCTTTTTATCAGAACCTCCACTTGCTCCAACGATGGCACCTACCTTCCAATTGCCGATAAAGGAACAGTTCTTCAAATTCATATTCTTGATGACAGCAGGATTCCAGATGGAGCCGAAAAGCCCGACACCCACACCTTCCTCATCCCTGTATTTGATGCCGCTGATGGTTAAGTCTTGACCACCATCAAAAGTGCCTCTAAAAAAACAGCCACCGTTTTCCTCATCACCATACCCAATCGGCGTGAATGTATCTTCATCCCCAAAGGTGATGTTATCTGTCATTTTGAAAGTTTTGCCCTCAGTTATATTACCATCATTAACGTACTTGGCAAGCGCGTTGAGATTTTCTGCACTAGAAATCTCATAGTAGCCTTCATCTTTTTTATATGTCAGCCCTTCTATCTCTTCCTGTGCCCATGCCCCCTGTCCGAAGGAGAACAGGGCTGCGATTGCGATAATAATTATCCTTTTCATCATTTTTATATTTTATTTTTTGATTATCGAGGTGTTTGGTCTCAAAGGAATGTCAAAATGCAGCCACATATTCATCTTATCTCGAAGGGATATGCGCCTGTCAAATCATATTTTGTGTAATCCGAACAATAACAGCTGCAACAATAATAATTTTTGTTGAATTATCAGATTTTTTTTCATTTTTTTGAAAAAAAATAAGGTGAAATGCTACAAAAAACAGGTTCGTTGTAGCGCAAATAAACTATCATTGCGATGCTGAAGGGGGTGGAAAGGTGCTTTTGCGGGCTCGGAGGCCCGCACTCCTATGCTATCATACGCTTCAAATGAAATAATGGCTATTTTTTTGCTGATGTCCCTGATTCTTTTTATTTTTGCACCGGTATCAATTTTTAGAATAAATAAATATGAAATCAGTGGTTAAGACCATGTTGGTCATGGTGACGCTCTCATGGGTGACAGCAATTTCCGCACAGGATCAAGAAGGACTGCCTGGCAACCAGGGCAACTCATTAAGCAAACTGTTGATCATGCTCGACAAGATGACTGATGAGCAGAAAGCGTATGCACGTGCCAACTGGCTGGTAGCACCCGAGACGTATATCAACCGACACGACCACCCATCGTCATACATCATCTCTCCCAACCCTGTCCCTGACACCCAGAAGACCTACGAATGTTCGGGATGCGCCAGCGCTTACCTGCTGCGTTTCTACGGCGAGAGTGTCAACGGAGTGGAATTGTTCAACCAACCGTCTTATCCCTGCAAACACAGTGAGGGCGCCTATCCCAAATGCTTCAAAGTGCTTTTTGAGGAGCAATACGGCCACTTCACGACGGAGTATTACACAGGCTCCACTGACGACTTAAAGAACGCCGTCAGCAAGGGAATTCCCATCATCGTGTTGCTTTTCAACGGGAAAACCCTGCATTATGTCCCTGTGGTGGGCTACGACAAAGATCACTTTTATATCCAGGATTCCGTAGACGAATACAGGAATGTGGACGACTGTGATCACTTCAACAGGTCGGTGGAAATTGCTGCATTCGACAAGATGTGGAATATCCCCATCGAATCCTGCCAGCGCCTATTTGTGATTGTGCGGAAAAATAAAGAGCTGCCACCAAAAATGACAAAAGCATTCGGTCTTTTTCGACAATAGGAACAGAAAGATCAAAAAGGAGGAAAAAGGAGGAAAAAGGCAGAAAAAGATGCCAAGGCACCCTCAAAAAGTAGAAAAACAGGTAGACTAACTATAGGAGTGCGGGCCTCCGAGCCCGCAAAAGTGCCCATAGAGATCTCTTTCAGTCATCTATCCAAACATTTGTCGGGCTCGGAGGCCCGACCTCCTAACTCTGACACTACGTTTTAATGGGCAAAAACAATCTGCCCCTTCTGCTTGGAGCTATGACACTCTCCCGTATGACAGGAGAAGCGCATGACGCATCAGCAGAAGGGGCAGAAAAGATATATACTAAGGTTTCAGAAGTCTGAAACTTCAGTGCATTATCCTCTGGCCTTGGCGATATAGCCGAGGGCTTCGATACATTTGTCGGTAATGGCTTGCCAGTTTTGTGCTTTCACCGTCTCTTTGGGGAAGAGCAGAGAGCCCATGCCCACGCAGAGCACACCAGCCTTGATCCAGTTGGTGAGATTCTCCTCGTCGGGAGCCACACCACCTGTCACCATGATATTTGACCAGCGGAGCGGTGCCATCACATTCTTGACGAACGACGGTCCACCCACATTGCCAGCGGGGAACACCTTGGTGACGTCGCAACCCATGGCCTGCGCATTGTTGATCTCGCTCACAGAGCCACATCCCGGGCTATAGGGCACCAGGCGGCGGTTGCAAACCTCGCAGATAGCAGGGTTGAAGTTGGGGCCTACGATGAAATTGGCGCCCAGCTGCAGGTAGAGAGCGGCAGTGGCCGGGTCAATCACTGTACCCACGCCCATGATCATCTCTGGGCAATTTTCAATCACCCATTTGTTGACTTCGTTGAACACCTCATGTGCGAAGTCGCCACGGTTGGTGAACTCAAACACTCGCACGCCACCGTCGTAGCATGCCTTCACTACGTTTTTCACCACGTCAGCGTCTTTGTGATAAAACACTGGCACCATGCCTGTCTCACGCATTGCGGTGATGACCTGTACTTTGTTAAATCTTGCCATTATATGATTCGTTTTTTATCTTTGAACACGTCCTGAGGCGTCGCCACCAGCCAGATTTTCCACTTCTTCTTTAGACACGAGGTTGAAGTCGCCGGGGATGGTGTGCTTCAAAGCGGAAGCTGCCACAGCAAACTCGAGAGCCTTGCCCTGGTTGTCGGGATAAGTGAGCAGACCATGGATCAGACCACCAGAGAAAGAGTCGCCACCGCCTACACGATCGATGATTGGCATGATGTCATAACGCTTGCTCTGATAGAACTCCTTGCCGTCATAGATGAGTGCTTTCCAGCCATTGTGTGAGGCCGAGAACGACTCACGCAGCGTGCTGACCACATATTTGAAACCGAAGGTCTCCATCATGCCTTTGAAGATGCCATAGTAGCCCTCAGCATCTGTCTTTCCACCCTCAACGTCGGCCTCTGGTTTGAAACCGAGGCAGAGCTGTGCATCCTCCTCGTTTCCGATGCAGACATCCACATATTTCATAAGAGGCTTCATGATGCTCTGTGCCTTCTCTGAGGTCCACAGTTTCTTGCGGAAGTTGAGGTCGCAACTGACGGTCACGCCATGACGCTTGGCAGCCTCACAAGCCAGACGGGTGAGTTCGGCGGCCTTGTCGCTGATAGCCGGTGTGATGCCGCTCCAGTGGAACCACTGTGCGCCTTCCATTATCTTGTCGAAGTCGAAATCTTCAGGGTCAGCCTCAGCGATGGAGCTGCCTGCGCGGTCGTAGATGACTTTGGAGGGGCGCATGGAGGCTCCTGTCTCAAGGAAATAGATGCCCACACGATTTCCGCCGCGTGCGATGAAGTCGGTGTTGACTCCATAGCGGCGCAGTGCGTTGACAGCGCACTGTCCGATCTCATGTTTAGGCAATTTTGTCACAAAGTATGCCTCGTGTCCGTAATTGGCTGCACTGACAGCCACATTGGCCTCACCGCCACCGTAAACGACATCGAAAAACTCACTCTGAATAAATCTCTTCTGTCCTGGTGAAGACAAGCGAAGCATGATTTCGCCTAAAGTTACAACTTTTGCCATTTGTTTTTTAATTTGAATGATAGATTAATTGTTAATTGTTGTCTCAAGTAAAAGCACCACAAAAATAATTGATTTTTCGCTAAATACGAAATAAAATCTCAAAAAAACGAGTTTTTTTATGCAAAATCTATGTTACCAGTCATTTTTATAGGTGATTGACCCGAGTCAGGACAATACCGACGGCCGACTTCTGTCTTTGAAGATAGCCGTAGAGAGAGGTGGGATCGTCGATCACTTTTTTTTGCAGTGACGAGGCGTGCATCATATGCAAGCCGTCTTTGTGCCACCTGGCAAACCCCACATGCGAGATGTCCAGACCAGCCTTGTTGGTGACGATGCCGATGATGTCGCCATCACGGATGACATCACGGTATTGGTTGGAGTTTGACAGCTGTGCCTTAGGGATGTAGGCGAACTCCGTCTTGTTGACATCGCCCTCCATGGCAGTGATGGCCGGCAGCCATTCTTGATGAGCGTTGAGCATGCGGTATGCCGACACGTGAGAAGACATAAAATCGACATGAGGACGGCGTCGCTCCGACAAAGGACTCTTGGGAAGTGGCACCCACGACACCAGTTGGTCGGCCACGTTGTCCGTCATCCAAGTGGTGAAATAGTGCTGTCTCGAGGTGTAGGCCACCTCACCATGAATATACCTCACTTGTCGTAGCACCTCGCAAAAACCTTTGAAGTCGGTGATTTTCCTACTGGCACAGATGGCCAGGGCTGACACGTTCTCCACGTAGGTGGTGCAGTCCAGCCCCTTGGTGTTGATCACTAGACACTCCTCGCCGTTCTGGTCGAGGGTGTGAGCCACATAAGGAAGTCCCAGGAACTTCTGCGCATAATGGATGATGACATTCTCACTGTCGGCAAGTGTCTGCGCTTCCTTCAGCAGCGACACCACCCTGTCACTGTCACCTGGATGCGTAATGCTGATCACATACTGTGCCTCAGGCACCACAGAGTCTGGCTCCTCTTGGTGAGCCGTCACATGATCCTTTTGCATGGGATGCTGACTGCAAGACGTCAGCGAGCATCCTATCAAAAGCAAAAGCAATATACATTTTCTCATTATTTCTTATTTTTTTTGCGTCCGAAATTAAAGCCTACATACACATTTACGTTGCCAAAGTAGTTGTTGGTCTGAAACTGAGGTTTTCGGTAATTGTATGAATGAATCACCCCATAAGCCCCAAAATACCATTTCGAATCGTTCCAGATCACACCCAGTCGTCCGACACCATCGATATCAAAATTGCTAAAAGAGAACTCAGGTATCCACGACAAGGAGAAGTCGTTCTCACCCGTAGAGTGTTTATATCCTACGGAAGCAGACAGGCAGACAGAAAGCAACCAGTTGCGGGAGAACACCCAGTTGTAGCCGTAGCCTACCGAGGCAGAGATGTCGGTATAGCGTATCTTGCTGAAGAGCAAACTGCTGTCGAGCCGCTCTGTCACATCTGGAATATTCTGGTTAAGGACGTTCTGCAGTCCCTCATAGTCCAAGTCGAGCGAATGCCGTGTATAGCCCGCTCCCACGATGAGCGACCCGGCGCTCCTGCGCTGGCATGTGCTCTGACTGAATGCGGCGGGATAGGAGAACTGCCGATGGTTGAGGATATAATATCCATTGAGTCCGGTGATGGCCACATTCAACCCATTGAAGGGGATGCCACCCAGCGTGTCCAGACGCTCCTCTTCGCCCAGGCTCCAGGAACGGATGCGGTAGTCATGCCCCGAGCTACGCCGGAAGAAGTCGACGCCCAACATGGAACTGTAGATGCTGAAGTCAAGCTCCTTTTTCTTGTTGGCACTGATATAAGCCAAATCGATGGTATATCCCAAGAACAGCAGGCTCCATCCGATATACGGTCCCATCTTCACTTTCGCCTCTGGCGAGAAGACCACCGTCTGTCCCGACTTACCTTTGATGCGGTACATCTCATAAGTATATGTGGACATCAGAGTGGTGGTGAATTTGTATTTTTGCGGTTCGATATACGACGTGTCCACATTGTTGAATTCTTTCACAAAAGCAGCAACACCCTGATAAGCCTTCTTGAAAATATTTCTTTTTTCAGGGAGGCTGTCGTTTTGCGCCAAGGCCAGCAAAGTGGTCATTGAAAGTAATATCAACAATAACGTCTTTCGCATCAATACTTGCCTAAGATACGGTCGAGCACCCAATTGACCGGCGTGGCAGAGACACTGGTGGCAGTGCAGATATTGAGTCCCTGAAGGTCTTCGATGACCGCCTTGATAATAGGCAGTTGCACATACGGTGGATTGGGTACACTTATACTGTTGGAGCCCTCACTGGTGACCAGTTGGATGGGTTCATAACTAAACACTGAGAAACTCAGGATGCCTTTGTCGCCGATGACCTCTATCCGGTCTTCTTTTGCGGCCTCATGGCCTACGAAGCACCATGACCCGCTCCCTGGCAGTCCGCTCTCAAACTGGAAACAAGCGCTCAGTGTGTCCTCTGCAGAATAGAGTCCGGCACGATTGTCACAGATGCCCTTGGCGTCGACAATGACCCCGAAGATATCCTGAAGGAGGTCAAACTGATGCGGTGCGAGGTCATAGAAATATCCTCCGCCCGAAATCTCTGTTTTCAGTCTCCAGGGCAGTTGCTCAGCCTTGCTATAGTCTATGTTGCGGGGTGGACAGGCGTATCTCACCTGCACATTGATGATACGGCCGATGACCCCATTCTGAATGATTTCCTTGACCCGCTGAAAATAGGGCAGATAGCGTCGATAGTAAGCCACAAAACACGGCCTGCCGGTCTGCTCGCTGACGCGGTTGATACGGGCACAGTCGATGTAGTTGGAGGCCAGTGGTTTCTCCACATACACCGGTTTGCCCGCCTTCATCGCCATGATGGCATAGGTGGCATGGCTCGACGGCGGTGTGGCCACATACACCGCATTGACATCAGGATCGTCAATGAGTTGCTGTGCGTCGGTGTACCATCGGCTCACCTGATGGCGCTCCGCATAGGAACGCGCCCGCTGCTCCGTTCTACTCATCACAGCGACCACACTCGATCCCTCCACTTCACTGAAGGCGGGACCGCTTTTGATCTCGGCCACTTCACCGCAGCCGATAAAACCCCATTTGATGTATTTCATATTCTATTATATGGTGCAAAAATAGAGTTTTTGTGCGACAAAGCCAAATCAAAACTATTAAAAAGTGTGATTTATCACATGAAATGCGTATTTTTGCACCACAAAAACGCAATAAGATGAGATACCAACGTATGGCAATTCCATGCCTGTTTGTATACTGGCTGCTCATTTTTATCCTCGAGAAGCCGATTTTCATGCTGTGTCACTGGGCCAAATACTCTGGGTATGGGCTATCCGACTGGATTCAGACGATGATCCATGGACTGCCCCTTGACCTCTCAATGGCCGGCTATCTCTGCGCCCTTCCAGCCCTGCTGATTCTGACACACATCTGGGTGAGACATCGGATCGTGAGAATGTTGATGGGGCTGGTCATCCTCATCTCATCGTTGCTTGTCGCACTGACAGGTGTCAGCAACATCATCCTTTACTATTACTGGGGATTTCCGCTCGACTCCACACCCCTGTTCTATTTCTTCAGCTCTCCCAAAGACGCGTTTGCCAGTGTGAGCGTGGGTTACGCCGTGTGCTGTGCCGTGGCGGTGGCACTCCTCACAGGTCTGATCGCCTGGGGTGCTGCCAGGTGTCTTAGAGACTCCAAGAAAAGCGTCGCTTCCCCTTGCCCCATCCGGAAACGAGTGGTCAACTCGGTCTTGCTTCTGCCTGTCATGGGACTGCTGTTTCTCGCCATCCGCGGCGGAGTGACCGTGTCGTCGATGAACACCGGCAAGGTGTATTTCAGCAGTCATGAGACCCTCAACCATGCCGCTGTCAACCCTGCGTTCAGCATCATGGAGTCACTTGCACATGAGTCCGACTTTGCCTCGCAATACCGGATGATGGACGCCGCGCAGGCCGACCGACTGTTCGCACAACTCACCTACACCCGCAGCGACTCGACCGAGATGCTGCTCAACACCCGTCGTCCCGACATCTATCTCATCATCTTAGAGAGTTTCTCCTCACGGCTGATGACCTCCCTCGGCGGCGAGCCCCATGTGGCCATCCATCTGGACAGCATCGCCCAAGACGGCATCCTGTTCACCCATTTCTACGCCAACAGTTTCCGCACCGACCGTGGACTGGTGGCCATCCTCAGTGGCTACCCTGCCCAGCCCACCATGAGTCTGATGAAATATCCGCGCAAGACCGCCCACCTGCCCTCCATCGCAGGCAGTCTGAAAAAGGCCGGTTATGACCTCAAATACTACTATGGCGGTGACGCCGACTTCACCAACATGCGTTCCTACCTCATCAGTCAGGGTTTTGAACATATCGTGGCCGATGTCGACTTCCCCCTCAGCGAGCGGCTCAGCAAATGGGGTGTGCACGATGAGCATGTGCTGCAACGCCTCTGGTCTGACCTGCGTGCCGACACCTGTACACGTCCACGTTTCCGGGTGCTGCAGACCTCCAGTTCGCATGAGCCGTTTGAGGTGCCTTTCCATCGGCTCGCCGACGAACGTCTGAACGCCTTCGCCTATACCGACAGTTGTGTGGGACAGTTTGTCAGCCATCTGAAAGCCTCCCCCTTATGGGAGAACGCCTTGGTCATCTTAGTGCCTGACCATCTGGGAGCCTATCCCCGTGACATCAGCAACCTGGTGACAGAACGTTACGAGATACCCCTCATCATGACAGGTGGAGCCATCACCGGTCCCCGCCATATTGATGTCATCGGCAGTCAGCAAGATATCGCCGCCACGCTGTTGGCACAACTGGGGCTTGACCATCAAGTGTTCACCTTCAGCAAAGACCTGATGGACTCCCACTCCCCCCATTTCGCTTTCTTCACCGTGCCCGACGCTTTTGGGATGATCACAGAAGACAACCAACTGATTTATGACAACAAATCAGGAAAGACGGTGGTTGACCGAGGGGCACGACGCTCAGCCAACCTCCAGAAGGGGAAAGCTTACCTGCAAAAACTGTATGATGACATCAGCAGTAGATGAGAGACGGAGCCACTTATGCCCTCCTACGCTTTAAAAACCCAATTCAGATACTATTCTGCAAGAAAGCAAATTGTTTGGGCAAGAAATATGGTGTTTTGGTCAATAATGATTACATTTGCAAGGAAAACTATTCATCCACTCTATCCTAAAACCGATTGAATATGAAAAAAATCTTTTTGTTTGTTGTACTGATGGGTCTCAGTGTCTTTGCATACGCTGAGCAGGTGAACATCCACACACGCAACATGTCACTCATCCTGAATGTGGAAAACGGACGGGCGCCACAATATGTGTATTTTGGCGCAAGACTCAGTGACCGTGACCTCGGACACCTACAATGGCCCACAGGGGGCAGGATGGACGTCTACCCCGCCTATGGCATGAACTGTCCTGCCGAGGCTGCCATCGCCATGCGCCATGCCGACGGCAATATGTCGACGGTGCTCAACGCCAGCAGCGTCACTTCCAAGACCGAGGGCAACGCTATCATCACCTCCATCCGTCTGCAAGACCCTGTCTACCCCGTGACCGTGACCCTCCATTATAAAGCCTATCAAGATGTAGACATGATCGAGGCCTGGACAGAAATCACCAACAACGAGAAATCGACCGTGACGCTCACCACCTTCGCCTCCGCCCTGCTTCCCATCCGTCGTGGCGACGTGTGGGTCTCACACCTCTATGGTTCATGGGCCAATGAGGGCCAGGTGGCAGAGGAGCCCCTCAACGCAGGACAGATGGTGATCAAGAACAAAGACGGTTCACGCAACTCGCACACTGACCACGCCGAGGTGATGCTGTCACTCGATGGCAAGGCGCAAGAGAACACCGGACGCGTGATAGGCGCCGCCCTTTGTTACTCGGGCAATTACCGATTGAAGATAGACACCGACGACACCGAGTATCACTACTTCTTCGCCGGCATCAACGAAGACAACTCAGAGTATCATCTCAAAAAAGGTGAGACCTTCACCACCCCAGCGCTTGCCCTCACCTACAGTGAGGAAGGACTGAGCGGAGCCTCACGCAACTTCCACAAATGGGGTCGTAAATACCGTCTGATGCACGGCGACAAGGAGCGTAAGATATTGCTCAACAGTTGGGAAGGGGTCTATTTCGACATCAACCAGCAGGGCATGGACCAGATGATGGCCGACATCGCCAGTATGGGTGGTGAACTGTTCGTGATGGACGACGGATGGTTTGGCGACAAATATCCCCGCAAGACCGACAACAGTTCGTTAGGCGACTGGGTGGTGGACAAGAACAAACTGCCCGACGGCATCGAGGGATTGTTGAGAGACGCCCGCAAGAACGAGGTGAAGTTCGGCATATGGATAGAGCCAGAGATGAGCAACACCGTCAGCGAACTGTATGAGAAACATCCCGACTGGATCATCAAGGCACCCAAACGTGACGCCGTACTTGGCAGAGGAGGCACACAGGTGATTCTCGACCTGGCCAACCCCAAAGTGCAGGACTTCGTGTTCCAAGTAGCCGACAACCTGCTCACGAAATATCCCGAGATTGACTATATCAAATGGGATGCCAACATGCCCATCCTCAACCATGGCAGCCAGTATCTGAAAGCGGAAGACCAAAGTCATCTCTACATCGAATATCATCGTGGTTTCGAGAAAGTGTGCCAGCGACTCCGCGACAAATATCCCGATGTCACCATCCAGGCCTGCGCCAGTGGTGGCGGACGCGCCAACTGGGGCATCCTGCCCTATTTTGACGAGTTCTGGGTGAGCGACAACACCGACGCCCTCCAGCGCATCTATATGCAGTGGGGCACCAGCTACTTCTTCCCCGCCATTGCCATGGCCAGCCATATCAGCGCCGTGCCCAACCACACCGTCTTCCGCACCACCGCCCTGAAATACCGCATCGACGTGGCCATGAGCGGACGCCTGGGTATGGAGATACAACCCAAGAATATGACCGACGAGGAGAAAGCCCTCTGCCGCAACGCCATCAAGGAGTATAAGCAGATACGCCCCATCGTGCAGTTTGGCGACATCTATCGTCTCGTCTCCCCCTACGACCACAAAGGCCTGGCTTCGATGATGTATGTGTCGGAAAACAAAGAGAAAGCCGTCTTCTACTGGTGGAAGACCGAGTCGTTCCAGAATGAACACCTTCCACGCGTGAAGATGGCCGGTCTGGACCCTGGCCGCATGTACACCGTGCGTGAGCTCAACCGCATCGACCTCCATCCGTTAGACTGTGAGGGCAAGAGCTACAGCGGCGCCTACCTGATGAGTCATGGTCTGGAGATGCCCTACCGCAACGATGTGGATTGGAACAAAAAGAACGACTGGAGCAGCCGCGTGCTGTTGCTTGAGTAAGGGAGGGAGCCCCCCAACAGCAAAAAAAAGAAAGTCACCATTGCTCATGAGACATCAAGTGATGCTTTGCCTCGGCGCTAATAAAGATGCGGAAATCCATATCCAGAAAGCTCAGCAACTGCTACAAAAGCATTTGCCTGACTTTCGGTTTTCAGAAACGATGTGGACCGACCCTGTTGGCATCGACTCGCCCCCCTTTCTCAACTGCGTAGGCTGGGGTGAGACTGAGATGGAGTATGACGAACTACGGCAATTCACTAAAAAGATGGAGCGCAATGTCGGCGACCGCAAGTACCTAAGGGCAAAAGGCATCATCAAGCTCGACATAGACATCCTCCTATATGACGGCCAAAAATACCATTCCGAAGACTGGGAACGGGAATATATCCAAGTATTAACAAACAAATGTCATGAATAAAACGAAGACACAAATGGCACTCTTAGCGCTGCTCCTCTTCATCCTCACCCTCCCTGCCACCGCACAGGATTTCGACACTTATTTCTGTGACTCCACATTACGCATCGACTACGTCTTTGCTGGCAATGCAAAAGAGCAGGGTATCTACGTCGATGAGTTGAACCTGTTGCCGAGATGGTATGGGAAGAGACACCGGCTGGCAGAGGTGCCCATAGCGGGCAATGGACAAATCATCGTCAAAGCGTGCGCCACAGGACAGGTGGTCTACCGCAACTCGTTCTCCACCTTGTTTCAGGAATGGCTGTCGTATGACGAAGCCCAGACCACGAGCAAGTCGTTTCAGAATGTTTTTCTGATACCCATGCCTCGCGACACCGTGGACGTGAGCATCGAACTGTATGACAACCGGCGTGAGGTGATGGCGACCATGACCCACCGGGTGACAACCAGCGACATCCTGATCCACCGCCGCGGTTTTCAGGACATCACGCCCTACGTCACCCTCCAGCAGGCCCAGGACCCTGCACGCTGCATCCACATCGCCTATCTGGCCGAAGGGTATCAGGAGCAGGAGATGGAAACCTTTCTCGAAGATGCCCGCATAGCGATGGAGGCGATGTTCGCCCACGAGCCCTTCAAGTCGCTGCGTGACCGTTTTCATATCATCGCTGTCAAGTCACCTTCCGTCGACAGTGGCACGAGCATTCCGAGAAAGGGCGTCTGGAAGGACACCGCCCTCCACTCTCATTTCGACACGTTCTACAGCGACCGTTATCTGACCACCCTGCAACTGAAAGATTTGCACAACTGGCTTGCGGGCACCCCCTACGAACACATCATCGTGCTGGTCAATACCAGTGAATATGGTGGCGGAGGCATTCTCAACTCCTACAATCTCGCCATGGCCCACCATCCCAAGTTCAAACCCGTCGTGGTGCATGAGTTCGGCCACAGTTTCGCTGGTCTGGGCGACGAATACGCCTACGAGAGCGAGCAGATACCCATGTATCCCCCCGACGTAGAACCTTGGGAGCCCAACCTCACCACCCTCACCGACTTCAAGAGCAAGTGGCAGGACATGATGGAAGAGGGGAAGATCGGTCTCTATGAAGGAGCGGGATATGCCCAGAAAGGTGTCTACCGTGCCTGCGAGGACTGTCGTATGCGCACCAATGAGAATCCTTCTTTCTGCCCGGTCTGCGACCGTGCGATCCGCCGTCTGATCAACTTCTATACACAGTGGTGATGAAGAAAGTAGGGCTCATCTTGATCGTGTCACTGACCTGTATCTTTCAGGCCATCCCCCAGGAGCCGCGCGACAGCGACCGCCTTGGGATGGCCTTAGAGTATTTCAGGAGTGCCAAATACCATGAGGCCCTGCTCATCTTCGAAAAACTGGACCGCCAATATCGTCTCAACCCACGCTTTCATGCCTATATGGGCGTGTGCTATTATTATGAGTGGCTCTATGAGGAAGCCTGCAAGTACTTAGACGAAGCCATACCTCAGTTGGAGGCATTTGCGCCCCATGAGCGCTCCGTCTATTACTTCGCCGATGGAGAGAGCCATTTTCAGTTGCAACAATACGCCGAGGCCATTCCCTATTATGAGAAAGCGCTGACCGTGTGTTATGAGAATGAGAAAGGAGAAATCTACTACCGACTGGGGTTCTGCTATCTATTCGCTGAGGACTGGGAGAAAGCCCATTCATGCTTCAAGGCCGCATTGGACAACTATCTGCAATACCGCAACAGCGAGGACATGAATGCGCGCATCACTCAGACCGCCCATATGATGAAAGGATGCGAGGAGCATCTCAAAGACCTCATCGCCAAAGACACCATAGCCAAAGACACCCTTATAAAAGATATCATGGTGACAGACACCATGATAAAAGGCAATGACACCAAAGACCTCATTGCCAAAGGAAACAGTATCAAAGACACCTTGGTCAGGAACCATGTCATCAGAGACACCCTCAGAAACAAAGTGCCTGAGGCTGTCAACATCGATGAGATTTATCAGCAGAAGATAGAGATCAAAGAATGATGGCTATCTCATGCTTTCGTCCACAAAACTGAGTGGGAGCAAGTCTTTGACAGAGTCGATGACATACACCCCCTTTTTTCCATACAAGAGGATACGGATGGACTGTTGGTAACGGTCCTCCATCTCCAGAATCACCTGCCGGCATGACCCACAAGGTGAAACGGGATTGTCCATCAGTCCGGCATGATTGCGCGCGGCGATGGCCATCTTGAGCATTGACTTCTCTGGAAACTGAGCCTGCGCAGCGAAGATGGCGGTACGCTCCGCACACAGTCCCAAGGGGAACACGGCGTTTTCCTGGTTAGCGCCTATCACAACCGACCCGTCACACAACAGCAGCGCCGCACCCACATGGAAGTTGGAGTATTTGGCGTAGGAGTTGTCGGTGGCCTTGATGGCGGTTTGTACCAGGTCTTGCTCATCCTGTGGCAGCTCGTCGAGCTGACAGAACCGGATGTTGGTCTTAATTTCGATATTTTTCATAGTCATTCTTCCTTTCTTGCATATTCATAGCACCCCAGATCAGGCTCCTCGTCACGCAAAACCCCTACCCTGTCATGGGGTAAGCCCTCGATAGGCATCGCCTTCCCGATGGCGGGAGAGATGGAGTCGAGACGGAAGTCATAGATCAGGCTGTCGATATCGATTCTTACAAAATTTTTGGCTGCAGTCACTGCAGTGGTGTCTTCCACGTTCTCCCAGATGACGTCTCTCACATTGACCGTGTCTTCTATCTGAGGTGTGCGGAGCAGGCAGTGGTCAAAGTAGTATTTGTAGACTGCCGTAGTGTCACACTCACCCATGATCACATCGTCGGCATACCCTGTCACGATGGAGTTGACACAAGAGAAGCTGTAGAGGGGATAAATCTTGTCTTCTTGGTAATTGGCAAACCGCAAGGCTGCCCCTCTGTTGGCATCAAAGGGATAAAACTGTGCGATGGTACATTGCAGGACGCGTGTCACCCCACCATAAAAAGCGACGCAGTCGTTGAGCGTGTTGGTGATCTGGCTGTTGACCACGTCGATGACGGAATGATATGCTTTGAGGCCAAACCCCTGGCAGTTGTGTATCACACTATTGTAGAGGTTGAGCTTCAACCGAGTAACGTCAGAGGAGTCGCAGACGATGGCATTGTAAGTGCTGTGTATGTCGGCATAAAAGATGTCATTGTCGTAGGACGAACTGTAAAAATGTATCCCTTGCCACTGACCGCTGACCCTGTCGTAGGGCAGATAGTCGAACATATGGTCGATGCGGTCGCCCCGCAACACCACATTGTTGTCGACGGTGCCCTGTATGACCAGCCGACCATACACCTCCATTCCGGCATTCTCATGGAAATAAATTGTGGTACCCTCGCCGATGGTCAGTGTGGCCCCCTCCTTTATGGTGATGCCACCGTAGATGACGATGGGCTTTGTTTGCTTCCAAGTCGTGTTTTGCTCTATCACCACATTTTCACGCATATCGGCATCCCACGTATAGGCACTCAGGTTCACTTTCTGTATATTGCCGCTTTCAAGCTGGAAGATGAGGTTATCCTCAAGCAGCGTGGGCACCTCCTTGTTGTTGGCAGGAGAGGTCAGTTCGACAAAAACCCGTATACTATCCTTGTTTCTGATCTCAATATCACTCACCTGATAGCCTGCCGACGACCCTAAGTAGGAGCCGTCAACATTGACGCGGTAGCCTGTCTGGTTGCCCTTCTCCAGCCTGATACTCTGACAACGTATGCCGTCTCCCGACCTGTTGTATGCCCAAAAAGTCTTGGTGGCAGTGGGAACACGGGAGAAAACAGTGTCGAGCCTTACACTGTCCTCAGAGAACGTGAGGAAGTGTGATGGCGAGTCGGAGAAACTATCGTCATCAGTACAAGCATACAGCGACCATACCATCGCTGTAAGAAACACAAAAAACTGAAAAAACTTTTTCATTACTATAATAACGTATCACCCTTCATTTTATTGTGAAAAGAAGAGACTGGAGGTCATCTTTTTGCATAGAAGACTGTCGCAAAATAAAAATTTGTCACAAATTTTATTGATTTTATGATAATATGTCAATGAAAATGTGTAATTTTGCCGCGTTTTATCAATAAAGTACTCATTTTTACCCATGACGCTAAAAGAATATTTTGCGGGAGACCACTTCGCCTCGAACGCCGGGATGGAAATCACCTTGCTCGAAGAGGGGCACGCCATCGTGGAAATGACCGTTGACGACCGGCATCTCAATGGTGCCCAGTTTTGTCAAGGTGGCGTGTTTTTCACGTTGGCCGACCTGGCTTTCGCCTGTGCCACCAACTCACACGGCATCCCGACAGTGACCGTCACCGCCAATATCACTATTCTGCGCGCCGCCACCAAGGGGATGAGACTGCGGGCCGAGGCCCATGAGATATTCGACCACAAGGCCCTCCCCTTTGCGGAAGTGAGGGTCACTGATGGTGACGGCATGCTGCTTGCCGTTCTGACAGCCAGCGGCTACAGGAAACGCAACGCCCCGGCATTGGTATAAACAACAAAATGAAACCAATAATAACCCTTTAAAAAGGAGAACATGATCTGGAACAAAAACAAGGAATGTATGAGCCGCGACGAGATGCATCATCTCCAAAGCAAGCGGCTGCAAAAGTTAGTGGCACTGGTGTATCGCAACGTGCCTTTCTACAGAGAGAAGATGCAGGCGATGGACGTCGACCCAGGCGACATTGAGAGCATCGACGACATCGTCAAGTTGCCTTTCACCACCAAGCAAGACCTGCGCGATAATTACCCATGCGGTCTGCAGGCGGCCGCACAGTCAGAGATTGTCAGGGTACACGCCTCATCAGGCACCACCGGCAATCCCACCATCGTGGGCTATACACGCCGTGACCTGGAGATCTGGGCCGAGGGTATGGCGCGGGCACTGACAGCCTACGGTGTGCGCCGTGGCGACACCTTCTCTGTTTCCTATGGTTATGGTCTGTTCACTGGCGGTCTGGGTGCCCACTATGGTGTGGAGCGCATCGGTGCCGCTGTCGTACCCGCCTCCACTGGCAACACCGAGAAACACCTGAAACTCATCAAGGACTTAGGCGTGGCCGGCATCGCCTGTACCCCCTCCTACGCCTTGCACCTGGCAGAGACCATGGAGAAGATAGGCATGCGCAAGGAAGACCTCAACCTGCGTATCGGCGCTTTCGGCGCTGAGCCCTGGACCGACAAGATGAGAGAACAGATACAGGAGCGCCTCAACCTGAAGGGCTACAACCTCTATGGTCTGAGCGAGATCTGCGGTCCTGGCGTGTCATACGAGTGTGAGGCCCAGCACGGCTCTCATATCTGCGAAGACCACTTCTATCCAGAGATCATCAATCCTGACACGCTTGAGCCACTGCCAAAGGGTGAGACGGGCGAACTGGTGTTCACCACTCTGACCAAAGAAGGTATGCCGCTGTTGCGCTACCGCACCCGCGACCTGTGCTATCTGATGGACGGTGTCTGCGACTGTGGCCGCACCTCCGTGCGGATGGGTCCTGTGATGGGCCGTTCAGACGACATGCTCATCATCCGCGGTATCAATGTGTTCCCGTCGCAGGTAGAAAGTGTCATCCTGTCGCTGAAGCAGTTTGAGCCACAGTATATGATCGTGGTGGACCGCAAAGGCAACCTCGACACCATGCAAGTGCAGGTCGAGGTGCGCAAAGACTACTTCTCCGATGATATCGGACGTATGTTTGAACTCCGCAAGTCACTGGCCGACAAGTTGAAGAGCGTCATCTCCATCAAGGCCGACG
This sequence comes from uncultured Prevotellaceae bacterium, assembly GCA_902780635.1. Lineage (GTDB taxonomy): Bacteria > Bacteroidota > Bacteroidia > Bacteroidales > Bacteroidaceae > Prevotella. The sequence goes on along the minus strand of CACZGH010000021.1, from coordinate 32,932 downwards.
TGAAACTGATGGAGCCAGGAAGCATCGCCCGCAGCCAAGGCAAGTCAAAGCATGTGATCGACAACCGAATCCTTAAATAATCACCTCAAATACCCTTCAACTATGACCAAACAGATTTCATTGTTCTTAGAGAACAGGCCAGGACGTATTGCAAAAGTAGCCAAGACATTAGGTGACAAAGGCATCAACATGAAGGCGTTCTCCATGACAGAGACCCCCGACTTTGGCATCATGCGCATCGTTGTCTCAGACCTGGAGCGAGCTGTGGTGGTGCTCAACGAAGCCAACTTCGCCGTCTCTCTCACCGATGTGGTGTGTATACAAAGTCCCGACCGCCCCGGTTCACTCTCCATTGTACTGGAGAGTCTTGCCGCCGCCAACATCGACATCAACTACATGTATGCCTTCTCTGAAGGCGACCTGGCCCAGTTTGTCATTAAGCCCTCTGACATAGAAAAATGTGAGCAGGTGCTCTCTGACACCGGGTGTGTGATCCTCTAGAGGCTGCTATAATATGGCAGCATAGGGACATGCTTGAGTAGCTGCTATGATATGGCTGCATAGAGGACATGCTTGAGTGGCTGCTATGATATAGCAGCATACGGAACATCCAGGGGACAAACTAAAGGCCTCGTAGGTCTTTGAGGATATGCTATCAAATGACGAGCCCTCTTCCAAACGGAGGGGGGCTCGCATTGTAATTGTGAATTGTCAATTGTCAACTGCCAACTGTCAACTGTCAACTGTCAACTGTCAATTGTCAACTGCCAAAGGTCTACTGATGTTGCTCACGCAGCAGGTCGTTGACGGTCTTGACTGGATTGAAAGTGGAGAGGGGTACCTCTACGAAGATGGTGTTCCAGTCGCTCATGGCGCCATTCCAGAGGCCAGGGAGTTCGAGGGCTTTCAGCTCTTTGCCGTTTTTGCTCTTGCTGCTGATAAAGCCGGTGGTCTTGTCAACATATTCTGGCAGATTGAAGGCGTTGCCCTGATAGTCTTTCACAGCGCAAACCAAATCGACGGGGTTGAAGTGTGTACCCTCAGTGAACATCTTCTGATATTCGGCATTCGACTTGTCTATCTGGCTGCTCTCCAGGATCTGCAGGCTCACTGTGCCATCCTGATTGTAAGTGAGGAATGGGCCACCACCAGGCTCGCCCACATTCTTCACCACACCACAGACGCGCATGGGTCGGTTGAGCTTCTTGCGGAGATAGATCACGAGGTCAGCATCCTCCAGTTCCTTGATGTCTGCCTTGCGACAGCACAAGTCACGCTGCACGAAGCGAATGATTTCCTCCAGTTTCTCATGGTCGTAGTTGCCGCTGTCAAGCACTTTCAGATAGTCAAAGGCTTTCTTCTGCAGTGTCACCAGCACACCTGCGATCACTTGCTTGTAGTCTACTGTGTCGCCCTTCAGTCTGTCAGGAACCACATTGTCGATGTTCTTGATGAAGATGACATCGGCACTGATCTCATTCAAGTTCTCAATCAGTGCGCCATGGCCACCCGGACGGAACAGGAGCTGGCCATCCTCGGTGCGGAATGGTGTGTTGTCGGGGTTAGCGGCGATGGTGTCAGTGCTGGGTTTCTGCTCTGAGAAAGAGATGTTGTATTTGATGCCATAGCACTGGGCATACTTGTCCATTTTCTCCTCCACCTTGGCCTCAAACAGCTGCATGTGCTCATGGCTGACGGTGAAATGAACATTAGCCTCACCATTGCTGGCAGCATACAAGGCGCCCTCCACCAGATGTTCCTCCATCGGTGTGCGTGGTCCATCCTCATAATTGTGGAAGAGCAAAAGTCCCTTTGGCAGTTGGCCATAGTTCAAGCCTTTGGCCTGCAGCATATTGGCAGCCACTGCTTTATAATTGCCATCGGCTATCAGTTGGTCGATATTCTTGCCCTCGTTTTTGATGCACTGCTCGTTAAGAGCCTCATAAAAAGCGAACTTCTTGATGTTGTCGAAATACTTCTTCTCAAAGTCGGTGGTAGGCACATCATAGTCTGCTGAGACAAATGCGAACATGTCTTTGAACATGCGGCTTGCAGCGCCAGAGGCAGGCACGAATTTCACGATCTGCTTGCCCTCTGCCTTATAAGCATTCCACGCATCGATATAAGCCTTGCGCTCATCAGCGTCGGGAGCGACAATGCCTTTTCCGATGGCAGCGGCAGCTTCCAGTTTCAGGAATGGGAATCCAGTCTTGAATTCATCCAGTTGCATAGCGATTTTTTCCTCGGTGATACCTTTCGAGGCAATTTGTTGTAGGTCTTGTTGTGATAACATAAATATAAGCTTTTAAGTTAATGAGTTTTTAAGGCGATAGTTGATGATTTTTATAATGTTAGATTTAATACAATGTGATAATTTAGGCAAATTTAGTGTTTTTTTCTTAAATACAAGAATGATATGGGAAAAAAAATGTAACTTTGCCTAGATTATTGGAAATGTCGTATCATAATATAGGATAAGAGCCTCATTTATATGGATCAAAACAATCATACAGATACAGAGAGAATGGTGATTTTTGAAAAGATCGACCATTTGAATCATATCAGTGGCGATTTGCTGCGACCTGATGATTTGACTCGCATCCAGACGCTGATCACCCAGACGCTGGATGAAGCGCAGCTCCAACCCAACATTTTCGGTCTCGACCCCATCCTTTTCGGACTTCAGACGGCGCAAATCACCATCGAGGAGACAGGGCTTGGACGAGATGGAGTGATGGCCATCATCCTCTATTCCTGTCAGGCGCACCATACCCTCTCGCTGGAGCAAATCGCCAAGGAATATGGCGAGGGAGTGGCACATATCATCAGAGGCTTAACACGCATACAGGAACTCTACAGAAAGAATCCCGTCGTGGAGAGTGAGAATTTCCGCAATCTTCTCATCTCCTTTGCCGAAGACATGCGCGTGATCCTCATCATGATAGCCGACAGGGTGAACCTGATGCGTCAGATACGTGACACCGACCAACTTGAAGCGCAGCGCAGGGTGTCGGAAGAAGCGTCGTATCTCTATGCACCACTCGCCCATAAGTTGGGCTTATACAAACTGAAGAGCGAGTTGGAGGACCTCAGTCTGAAGTATCTGGAGCACGACGCCTATTACATGATCAAAGACAAGCTGAATGCCACCAAACGCTCCCGCGACGCCTACATCGAGCGGTTTATCGGCCCCATCGAGGAGAAGTTGCAAGCTGCGGGCCTGAAATTTCATATGAAAGGCCGCACCAAGAGCATCCACAGCATCTGGCAGAAGATGAAGAAGCAGAAGTGTGGCTTCGAGGGCATCTACGACCTTTTCGCCATCCGCATTATCCTCGGCTCCCCCTTGGAGAAAGAGAAAATGCAGTGCTGGCAGACCTACTCCATCATCACCGACATGTATCAGCCCAACCCCAAACGTATGCGCGACTGGCTGTCGGTGCCCAAATCCAACGGCTATGAGAGTCTGCATATCACCGTGCTCGGACCTGAGAACAAATGGGTGGAAGTGCAGATCAGGACAGAGCGCATGGACGAGATCGCAGAACGAGGAGTGGCAGCCCACTGGCGTTACAAGGGTATCAAGGGCGAGTCGGGCATCGACGAGTGGCTCAACAACATCCGTGCTGCCCTCGAGAGCAATGACGACCTGCAGATGATGGACCAGTTTAAGATGGACCTTTACGAAGACGAGGTCTTTGTCTTCACCCCCAAAGGAGACCTGCTCAAATTTCCCAAAGGTGCTACCATCCTCGACTTTGCTTACCATATCCACTCCAATGTGGGCAACCGCTGCGTGGGCGGCCGCATCAACGGCAAGATGGTGCCGGTGAGAGAAGAACTGCACAGCGGCGACCAGGTGGAGATCCTCACCTCCAACAACCAGCGTCCCAAGCAAGACTGGCTTCACATCGTAAAGACCTCGCGTGCGAAGTCAAAGATCCGTCTGGCACTGAAAGAGACGCAGGTGAAGGAAGGCCTTTACGCCAAAGAGATGCTGGAGCGACGCTTTAAGAACAGGAAGATGGAGATGGAAGAGTCGACCATGGCTCATCTCATCAAGAAAATGGGTTTTAAGGAGACGCGCGACTTCTATAAACAACTGGCAGAGGACAAGCTCGACTTCAACGAGATCGTAGAGAAATATATCGAGGTATACAATTTCGAACATGGCAATGCGCCGGTGGCTCCCACCCGCAGCGCCGAGGAGTTCAGCTACGAAAATCCCGAAGAGGAGATGCTGCGCAAAAACGAGGATGTGCTGGTGATCGACCGCAACCTCAAAGGCATCGACTATCAGTTGGCCAAATGCTGCCATCCTATCTATGGCGACCCCATCTTCGGCTTTGTGACAGTGAATGGCGGCATCAAGATACACCGCACCGACTGCCCCAACGCCCCCGCCTTGCGCCAACGTTTCGGCTACCGTATCGTCAAGGCGAAATGGAGCGGCAAAGGCAGTTCGCAGTATTCCATTACCCTGCGTGTGGTGGGCAATGACGATATCGGTATCGTCAACAACATCACCAGCATCATTTCCAAAGAGGAGAAAATCATCATGCGCTCCATCAACATCGACAGCCACGATGGCCTGTTTGGCGGCATCCTCGAAGTGATGTTGGAAGACACCTCCAAACTGGACCAGCTCATCAAGAAGCTGCGCACGGTGAGAGGCGTGAAACAAGTAGAACGGTTATGAATAATTGAGAGAATACATTATGGTGAAAATTTCAAAAGAGGCCGCCCTTGCCTATCATAAAAGTGGCAGACCCGGTAAGATAGAGGTGAAACCCACCAAGCCCTACCGCACACAGACAGACTTGAGTCTGGCCTATTCCCCTGGAGTGGCATTCCCCTGCCTTGAGATCCAGCAAAACGCAGACGATGCGTACCAATACACGGACAAAGGCAATCTAGTGGCGGTCATCAGCAACGGCACCGCCGTCTTAGGCTTAGGCGACATCGGTGCCCTGAGTGGCAAACCGGTGATGGAGGGCAAAGGCTTGCTCTTTAAGATTTATGGTGGTATCGATGTCTTTGACATCGAAGTGGCAGAGAAAGACCCGGAGAAATTTTGCGAAGCCGTGGAGCGAATCGCGCCCACCTTCGGCGGCATCAATCTGGAGGACATCAAGGCACCGGAGTGCTTCTACATCGAGGACCGTCTGAAAAAGAGCCTCGACATCCCTGTGATGCACGATGACCAACATGGCACCGCCATCATCTCTGCCGCCGGACTGAAAAACGCGCTGGAGGTCAACGGGAAAGACATCAGCCAGGTGAAAATCGTGGTCAACGGCGCCGGTGCTGCCGCCATCTCCTGCACCAAACTGTATATGGCTTTAGGTGCCCGCAAGGAAAACATCCTGATGCTTGACTCCAAAGGCGTCATCACCAGCGACCGCGAACATCTCAACGAACAGAAACGATTCTTTGCCACAGATCGCCGCGACGTGCACACCCTGGCGGAAGCCATCAAGGACGCCGATGTCTTTGTGGGATTGTCCAAAGGCAATATCCTGTCCAAAGACATGGTGCGCTCCATGGCTCCATCACCCATCGTGTTTGCGCTGGCCAATCCTGAGCCTGAGATCTCCTACGAGGACGCCATGGACTCCCGCCCCGACGTGCTGATGGCCACAGGTCGCTCCGACTATCCTAACCAGATCAACAATGTGATCGGCTTCCCCTATATCTTCAGAGGGGCTCTCGACGTGCACGCCCGCGCCATCAACGAAGAAATGAAGATGGCAGCCGTACTGGCCATCGCCGACCTGGCCAAACAGCCCGTGCCCGATGTGGTCAATGATGTGTATAAAGTCAACAACCTCACCTTCGGTCCCTCTTATTTCATCCCCAAACCCGTCGACCCACGACTGATCACTGAGGTCTCTGCCGCCGTGGCCAAGGCTGCGATAGACAGTGGGGTGGCACGCAAGACCATCACCGACTGGGACGACTACAAAAACCACTTGCGGCAGATGCTCGGTCTGCAGACCAAGGTGACACGCAAACTCTACGACACGGCGCGTGCCCATCCACAGCGGGTGGTCTTCGCCGAGGGAGTGCATCCCACAATGCTCAAAGCGGCCGTACAGGCCAAGGCAGAGGGAATCTGCTACCCTATCCTCTTAGGCAATGAAGAGCGTATAGAGAAGTTGGCCAACCAGTTGGAATTGAGTCTAGACGGCATCGAGATTGTCAACCTGCGCCATGACCGCGAGGCAGAGCGCCGTGAACGTTACGCGCGTATCCTGACGCAGAAGCGCCAGCGCGACGGCTATACCTTCGAGGAAGCCAACGACAAGATGTTTGAGCGCAACTACTTCGGCATGATGATGGTGGAGACCGGCGACGCCGATGCCTTTATCACGGGTCTCTACACCAAATATTCCAACACGGTGAAAGTGGCGAAAGAAATCATCGGTGTACGGCCGGAATACCGCAATTTCGGCACGATGCACATCATCAACTCCAACCGCGGCACCATCTTTGTGGGCGACACCCTTATCAACAATGACCCCACTGCAGAAGACTTGGTCGACATCGCCAAACTGTCGGCCACGGCGGTCAGATTCTTCAACGAGAAACCTAAGATTGCCCTGATCAGCCACTCCAATTTCGGTTCCGACACATCGGAGGGGAGCCGTAAGGTGCGCAACGCCGTAGCCAAACTCCACGAGCAGTGTCCGGACTTGCCTGTCGACGGTGAGATGCAACTGAGTATCGCCCTCAACCGTGAGATGCGTGATGAACTGTATCCCTTCAACCACTTGAAAGGACAAGAGATCAACACGCTCATCTTCCCCAACCTCACCAGTGCGCGGTCATCCTACAAGATGATACAGGCATTGGAGCCCGACATCGAGATCATCGGCCCCATACAGATGGGCCTCAACAAACCCATCCACTTCACCGACTATGGCAGCAGCGTCAGAGACGTGGTCAGCATCACCGCTGTCGCCGTCATCGACGCCTATGTCGAGAAGATCAAAAAAAGTTATTTGTAGGGACTAAAGCGGAAGTCAGAAAATTATAAGAAAAGGAGTTGAGGAGTGCAGGAGTTCAGGAGTTCAGACATTACTCCATATTCTTTCAAACATTACTCCACATTCTCACGTTATGGGTATATGGGGTATTGTCTGAACTCCTCAACTCCTCAACTCCTTAACTCCTGCACTCCTCAACTCCTAAACTCCTAAATAGAGAACCAATTAATTCCCATCAGGTTTCTTGGTCTCCACAGCAGGAGCGGGATACCAATACCAGGTGTTGAAATCGTCGGGGTGACGGGGATCGAAGTCGACCCAGTCACTCCGCAATCCTTTCAGCATGGGCAACTGGTGTTGTTTCATGCCCATCACCACCATCTTGGCCACCTCGTAGGCACCATAAGGATTGAAGTGGGTGTTGTCGGCCAGCGCCTTGTCCTGTCCCTCAAACGTATTGGCGGGATAGTGTACCAATGCCCGTTTGCTGCCTTCGAAACCCAGGGTCTCGAAAAAGTCAGTGGTCATCCCGTTGAGTTCGATGAGGGGCACTTGCTCACGTGCTGCGACGGCACGCATGGCAGCGGGGAACTCACCATGGGTGTCGACCATTTTCTGCTGAGCGTCATCAAAACGCCGGCGCGCTGTGGGTGTCAGAAACACGACGTGTCCGCCTTTCTCTCTCACACGGTCTATAAAGATTTTCAGATTGTAGACATAATGATACCAGGCACCATCGCCAGGACGTTTCTCTTTCTCGTCATTGTGTCCAAACTCACACAGCACATAGTCGCCAGGCCTCATCATCGACAGGATCTTGTCCAGGCGGTTGCTGCCTAAGAAAGTACGGGCGGTGAGACCGCTCTCGGCATGGTTGGAGATGGCCACCTGCTCGTCAAACCACCGTGGAATCATCTGCCCCCAGCTGGCCCACGGCTCACTATTCTGGTCCACCACGGTGGAGTTGCCACAGAGAAACACCGTCAGGGCCGTCGTGTCCGGCTCGATGCTGATAGACTTCACGGCAGGTGCAGCGCCATTGAACTCCAGTGTGAGCGAGTCGTCCCAGTTGAGATAGTCTTTCTCCCGCTCTTTGATTTTCACCACATTCTGGCTGTCGATGCGCGGAGAACGCTTATTGACCACAAAACTATAGGTGGCAAACTTTCCTTTCTTAGTAGGCACTTCCTCGACGAAGAGGCGACGGCTCTCGGCGCGCACCACAGTCTTGGCAGCGCGCTTTTTAGAACCTAATGTCACCGTCACCTTGTAATTGCCGTCAGGCACAGCCACGGAATAGAAAAAAGGCCGGTCACTTACTTTGTTGAGTTCCACCGTCTGGGCCAGCGAAGGCAGGGTGGCAAAAAGGCATAAAAACAGGATGGTCGTCACTCTTTTCATATCTGTTGTATTTTTATTTGATGACATGTTTTATTGTTCCACATTCTTCACATCTTCCATGAGGATAGCGGGACGCTCATCCTCTTTCAGCAAATCAAATTTCACATTGTGCAACCGCAGTCCGTCTACATGGCGCGCATAGAGGCCATAGGAGGGGGTTGGTCCTGCCCAGCGTGGCTCCGGATAGTGGGTGCTCTGCTCCCGGTAGGGTTGGTCGGTCTTTTTGCCACCGCCACGATACTGGATGCGTATGTTGCTCAGCGACACATTGCGGATGGGATGTCCCTCCATGCCGGTGATGATGATGCCTGCTAGCGAGTCGCAGTCGTCGGCTATCACATTGTCGATATAGATATCGCGTGCTGACGACACGTCGGTGCGCTCCTTGGGTCCACGGTTGCGGCAACCGGTGGTGATATAAATGGGATAGTGATGCACATGGCTCAACGAGATATTCGACACCACGATATTCTCCATGCGTCCCTGGTCCACTTCCTCAAAAGCCAGTCCGCTGCTCCACATACATGAGCAGTTGGAGATGGTGATGTTGCGGTAGCCGCCATTGCTCTCCGTGCCGAGTTTGATACGCCCACATACCCAGTTGACTTTTTCAGGCACATAAGTGCCGTCGAGGAAGGTGCCTAGTTTGTAACCTGTCACCATACAATTGGTGATAAGGATGTGCTCGGTGAGCACAGGTTTTTTCAGGGCATAAGAACTTTTGAGCACAATGGCATCGTCGTTGGGGGTGTTGACCTTGGTGTTGCTGACGGTGAAATATTTGCAGCAGTCGATATCGATGCCGTCACGGTTGGTGTCGATGAGCACATTGTCGATGGTACCGATGTCGCATCCCGTGACGATGATGGCGAAATGTCCGCCGCGAAAGATGGTGATGTCGCGAATGGTGACATGGCGACACTGTTTGAGTGCGATGGCTTTGTCGCCGGTACCGATGCTGCCACCCTGCACATTGCCAGCCGTCTCAGTGTCTCTCTTGGTCAAGCCCTCGCCGTCGATCCTGCCAAAGCCTGTGATGGAGATATGTTCCTGACCCTCTGCCCAAATCAGACTATTGTGGAAATAGGTATGACCGCCATCCTGGTATTCCGGTGCGCCAAACACCTCACTCTCATCATATACTTTCATCTCGCCGGGAGCAGCGAGGATGGTGGCACCAGTCATCAGATGCAGGTCGACATGGCTCTTGAGGTGGATGCTACCGCAGAGATAAGTACCAGCAGGCACCAGCACCTGTCCGCCGCCACCCGCCACGCAGGCGTCTATAGCCCGGTTGATGGCCCCATGGTCGAGGGTTTTTCCGTCGCCTTTGGCGCCATAGTCACACACATTGTACACGCCACTGGCCTGCATGCCCATCGTGAAGGCCAGGCATATGACGATCCATAATACACGTTGTTTTTTCATTATCTCGTAGTTTGGGTGAGTTTCAATAATTGATGCTGGTTATTTCGTGTGCGTGAGGAAGTCGACCTCGACGATGCGCAACTCATGACGGGTCTCTCCCCCATTCTTCGCCTTGAAGAGGTCGAGTTCGCCAGCGGCCGGCTCAGCCACCTCTACGATACCGCCAAAGGCGTCCTTGTCTTTTCCGGCACCCTTCAGGCGTATCGTCACTTGGTCGGTCTTGACCTGTACGGTGGGTGTCAGATGGATGTATCCGAGGCTGCGGTTGGTCTCTCCGCTCCAGATGAGGCGTTTGCCGGCATAGATCTCAAGTGGATAACTTCTCAGGCGCCATCCAGTAAGTTTCAGACAGATATCATCAATGACAGCTTTGTGGTCGAGCTGGTAAGTAATCCATGCCGTGGAGAGACGGCCGTCGTTTTTCCACTCCGACAGTTCGTTGTCATCGAAGCTGTTGACGGCGTTGTCTGCGTCACAGCCTGCCACAGCAGAGCGGATGGGCACCGTCGTGGCCTGGTCGTGATAGGAAGGGGTGAGAGGGGTCTCTCCCCTGTCAAGATGACCTTTGAGGGTCAATGCGGGAAGGTTGGCCTCAGTCGTCACAGGCTGTGTTTGCAGCTTCACGCTCACGGGTCTTCCCAATCCCTCTGCGCTGGCATAGACGACGATGTCGCCGGGATTGACCGTGCTACGCACCAACACACGATTGACGCCACACTCTACAGGGAGGCTTGTAGATAACACATAGTTGTCGGACATATTCTTCACGTTGGCGGCGTCGAGCAACGACTTGTCACGATTGGTGTCAGCGACCTGGAAGTCTTTGTTATTGCGTGTGGCGATGCCTCCACGCCATTGTCCCTCGCCGGCGAGGGTGAAATGTATCATGCGGTCGTCGAGCGGACAGCGCCGTCCTTGCTGGTCGACCACCTCTACTTGCACGATGGCCATATCTGCACCATCGGCCTTGAATCCTTCAGGGTTTTCGATGGTGGTCAGGCTGAGGTGGTGGGGTTCTCCTGCGGTCTCCAGCACACTGCGACTCTGTTCGACGCCATTGGCATCATATGCCACAGCCTCAAGACGACCAGGGGCGAACGCCACGTCGGCGAAGGAGAAGAGGTAGTGATAGGAGCGCTCTCCATGTCCTAACGACACACCATTGAGGAAGAGTTCCACATCCTCACCATTGCTTACCACATACACCGGTGGATGGGTTCCTTCGGGGTAGTTCCAGTGGCCTATGATGTGGGTACGAGGTTGTTCGTCGTCCACCCATCCTGTCCACATCACCTGATGGGCGAAGAATGCATCCTTAGGAATGCGCATGGCGTCGGTGACACCACTGGTGCGGTAGTTGGACTCTCCCCGGTGGTGGGTGTTGGTGTCGGAAAACACGATTTTCACTCCACCGCTGCTGACGCGACGGCCGGTGCCTGGGCGTTCGAGCCAGTAGTCATACCAGCGGCGCACCATCTCTATGGCCATCTCGTCCATATTGTGATTGTACTCTCGAGCGGGATTGCCCCGATAGAGCGGCCCGTCACCTTCCTGATGATATGGGTAACTAAGGGCATTCCAATACTTGCGGAGGCCTTCATCCCGGCAATACTCCATGGCCCACATTGGGTGCTTGCCGCTCTTGTTGATATAGAGCATCTCACCACCATACTCGGCCTCGTTGATATCCAGCATTTCCCTTGAGCCGACTGCCCGTCCGCCATGGGGGTCGTAGGTGTCACGCAACTGTTTCATCTCCAACATGTGTTCGCGGCTGATGCTCTCGTTGCCACTCTCATAGAAGAGGATGCTGGGGTTGTTGCGGTTGTAGATGATGGCATCGCGCATGAGTGCGGTGCGCTGCGTCCACCGCGCGCCCTCCACATCTTTCTCGGCGTCGCCAGCGGGCATGGCCTGTATGAGCCCCACACGGTCGCACGACTCAATGTCCTGTTTCCAGGGTGTGACATGCATCCACCGCACGAGATTGCCGCCCGACTCGACCATGAGGCTGTTGCTGTAGTCGCTCATCCATGCAGGCACACTGATGCCCACGGCAGGCCACTCGTTGCTGGTACGCTGAGCGTAGCCATGTATCATGATGACGCGGTCGTTGAGCCATATCTTTCCCTCACCGAAACGAGTCTTACGGAAGCCCGTGCGGATGATGACCTCGTCGGATGCCGCGTCAAGGGACAATGGGGCTTTGTCGGCATCGCCCTCTGCCAGGAAGGTCTTCACGGTGTAGAGATATCCGTAGCCCCATGACCAGAAGTGCAGTCCTTCCATCTCTCTCTGAATGGTCACCGTGCGTGTCTCACCAGGTTTCAGGGTGACGGGCTGCCCTGAGATGATGGCCGCCAACTGATTGTCGGCATTGAGCACACGGGCGAAAAGCCGGAACGTACGGTCGTGGTCATCCTCATTGCGCACCTGCGACTCGACGTGTACCACGGCTTTACGCTGGGCGATGTCGTAGTCTGTGGCATAGACATAGGTGCCCGTGGTGCCTAGATTGCTGTAGAGGGGCAAGGTCTGATAGAGTTTTCCTGTCAGGTGCAGATAGATGTTTTTGGGCAGACCGCCGTAGTTGGCGTTGAAGTTGCGGTCGTTCCACTGGTAACGGCTGTCAAGGGTCCTGTCACGATAGGTCCAACTGTTGTCACAGCGCACAGCGATGACATTCTCGCCCGCATGGACGTAGGGTGTCAGGTCGAAGCCAAAGGCCATGACGCCATTGTCGGAGAATCCCACCTCCTGACCGTTGAGCCACACATCAGCACCCTGACGGGCACCCTCCAGTTCCACAAACACCTTGCCCTTCAGGTCTTGCTCAGTGAGGGTGAAATGCTTGCGGTACCATACAATGGTGTCGGTGAGGTCGACGATGTCACGAGCGAACGCCTCATCCTCATTAAAAGCATGTGGCAGGGTGACGTGCTGCCACCCGTGTTCGTCGTAATCGGTCTGCGACATGTCAGGATGGTCGCCCACCCACAACAGCCAGTCTGCATTGAAATTGAGTTTCTGTCTACCGCTGACCGGCGTGAGAACGACGGTGCAGAACAGCAAGCACAGGAATGTGGTCAATCGGTGTCTCATAGATGTTTTAGTTGATCAGTTTTTTGTGTGAATGACAAACACACTTTCGGATGCAAAGATAACATTTTATTTTGGTTTATGCAAGTGAGTTTTTCCCCCACAATTGTGTCAAATTACAACAATATTTGCTAATTTTGCCACCAAATATCATTCCATGCTAGCATTTATCCCTTTCATCGTCCTCATCGCACTCCTGGTATGCTGTATTTCCGTCTTTGGCAATGCCACACTCGACGGAGCCAGCCAGGTGGCGCTGATCATAGCCACAGGTGTCAGTGTGCTCATCGGTTGGAGCGTCAAACGCCTCACTTGGGACAACCTTGACAAGGAAATCACCCAAAAGGTAGCCAGTTGCACTCCTTCCATCATCATCCTGCTGTTGATAGGTGCTATCGGAGGTACGTGGATGGTGTCGGGCATTGTGCCCACCATGATTTACTATGGTCTTCAGATCCTGTCACCACAATGGTTTCTGGTGAGCAGTTGCATCATCTGCGCGATCGTCAGCCTGCTGATCGGCTCCTCATGGACCACCATCGCCACCGTAGGTGTGGCACTGCTTGGAATCGGAAAAGCACTGGGATTCTCTGACGGTTGGATAGCCGGTGCCATCATCAGCGGGGCCTATTTCGGCGACAAACTCTCTCCGCTCTCCGACACGACGGTGCTGGCCTCGAGTGTGGTGGGCACACCGCTTTTCACACATATTAAATATATGATGCAGACGACGGTACCCACCTTTACGGTGGCCATCGTCATCTTCCTGATATCGGGTCTTGTCATGGATGTGTCGGGAGAAGGTGATGTCGCACAGTTCATGGACGGTCTGTCACAGACCTTTGTCATCTCTCCATGGCTCTTGCTGGTGCCTCTGGTGATGGGCATAATGATAGCCCGCCGATGGCCATCACTGGTGGTGCTCTTTCTCGCCACTTTCATTGCAGCCCTTGTGGCACTTGGCGTGCAGCCCGACCGCATCAGGGAGATCGCCGGAAGCCATAGCGACCCTGGTTTCTTAGGACTGTACGAAGGAATCATCCGCGCCTGTTATGACAAGACATCCATCTCCACAGGTGTCAGTGAACTCGACCAACTGGTCACCACACGTGGTATGAGTGGCATGATGCCCACCATCTGGCTGATCATCTGTGCCCAGGTCTTCGCCGGGGCCCTGACTGCCACTGGGCAGTTGGCCGACATCATGAAATACTTCCAGCGCCTGGTTCGTGGTACGGTTTCCCTGGTGGCTTCCACTGTGGGCAGCGCCATCTTCCTCAACATCACCTCTGCCGACCAGTTCCTGTCCATCATCCTCACCAGTTCGATGTTCAAGGAACTCTACGCCAAAATGGGTTATGAGCCACGGCTGCTGAGCCGCTCATGCGAGGATGGTGGCACCGTCACCTCCGTGTTGGTGCCATGGAACACCTGTGGTCTCACTCAGAGCACTGTACTTGGTGTGGCCACACTGACCTACCTGCCCTACTGTTTCTTCAATCTGCTCTCGCCCATCGTCAGTATCACGGTGGCTGCCTTTGGATGGAAAATCAGGAAGATGAAAAATTTAAGTTGAAGGAGTTGAGGAGTTCAGGAGTTGAGGAGTTCAGACAATAGTCCGCAAATCATCGCTTTGGGTTCAATGATGATTGGTGAATGTAAAGTCTGAGTTGAACGAATTCGAAACATCAATAAAGAAATAGCATATATGATAGACCAGATTATTGAATACAACAAAACGTTCGTGGCCCAGAAAGGCTATGAGAAGTATCTCACCGACAAGTACCCCGACAAGAAGTTGGCAGTGCTTTCGTGTATGGACACCAGGCTGACCGAACTACTGCCCGCTGCCCTCGGATTGAAAAACGGCGACGCCAAAATCATCAAAAACGCTGGGGGTCTGGTGATTTCTCCCTTTGATTCCGCCATGCGTAGTCTGATCGTCGCCATCTATGAACTGGGCGTAGAGGAAATCATGGTCGTGGCACACTCGCATTGCGGTGCGTGCCACATGAGTTTTGAGCATTTCCATCATGAGATGATCGCCCGTGGCGTGACCAACGAGACGCTCGACACCATCCGCAAATGTGGCATCGACCTGGACACATGGCTGGAGGGATTCAAAGACACGCCGACCTCCGTCAAGAAGACGGTGGAGACCATCTCGACTCATTCGCTTGTGCCCAAGGACGTGGTTGTGAGGGGATTCATCATTGATTCTGAGACAGGTGAACTGTGTGAGGTCGTCACGGCATAAGGAGCTATTTGTAAAGAAACCCATGGGTGAGACACCAAAAAGGATCATCAGAGCAGCCCAAGCGACAGACTTGGCAGCAATCATGAAAGTCATGGAGGCCGCAAAGGGCATCATGCGGCAGTCGGGCAACACACATCAATGGGGAGAGGGATACCCTTCAGAGGACGTCATCACCACCGACATGGCAAGAGGGGGTGGCTTTGTCATAGAGGAGGAAGGGCAGGTGGTCGGTTACTTTGCTTTTCTACCTTCACCGGAACCTACCTACGACGCGATCTACGACGGAGCGTGGCTTGACGACAGCCTATCCTATCATGTCATCCACCGGATAGCCAGTTATCCCGACGTTCATGGCATCTTCAGCGACATCATGGCGTTTTGTTTCTCTCATGACCCCAATATTCGCATTGACACCCATCGCGACAACCGCATCATGCAACACCAAATAGCCAAGCACGGTTTCACCTACTGTGGAATCATCTACTTGGCATCTGGTGACGAACGATTAGCATATCAAAAAATCTTGACACAAAAACTCGACACATGAAACAATTTAATATCCTACCAGTAGACCTGCGTCTGGCTGAAAGCATTCAGCAGAAGATAGACCATCTCAACAAGCCCAAAGGTGCATTGGGGCGCCTGGAGTCGCTTGCCAAGCAAATCTGTCTGGTGCAGCAAACACTCTGCCCTACACTCTCCCACCCCTGCCACCTGTTGATGGGGGGCGACCATGGCATAGAACGTGAAGGGGTGAGTGTCTCCCCAAGGGAGGTGACATGGCAGCAGATGGTGAACTTCACCCATGGCGGTGGTGGCGTCAATCTCTTCTGTCGGCAGCACGGTTTCCATCTTCGTTTGATAGACATGGGGGTGGACTATGACCTCAGCAACGTTGAGGGCATCGAGCACCACAAGGTGGCTTGGGGTACAGCCAATTTCTTGCAGGGTCCGGCGATGACCGAGCAACAATATGAGCAGGCCATCAACACAGGCGCCACGCTGGTGGATGAATGTGCTACTGAAGGGTGCAACATCATCTGTATCGGTGAGATGGGCATCGCCAACACCTCACCTTCCAGCATCTGGATGAGCCTCTACGGCCATATTCCCCTCGACGAATGTGTGGGTGCAGGAGCCGGTCTCAACGATGAGGGCATCCGCCATAAATATCTCATCCTTCAGCAGTCTGTGCTCCGCTATCAGGAATGGTTGAAGCAGCAGCCCTTACATGACGAAAGAGAAAAAGACCAACTGGCCATCCGCTATTTTGGAGGATTTGAGATGGTGGGAGCCATCGGTGCCATGTTGCGTGCCGCCGAACGGGGGATGCTGGTGATGGTGGACGGTTTTATCATGACCGCCTGTATGTTGGCCGCCTCAAGGCTCTATCCCGCCGTTCTCGACTACGCCATCTTCGGTCATTGTGGCGACGAGGGTGGACATCAACGGATGCTTCAACTGATGCATGCTGAGCCGTTGCTTCATTTAGGACTGCGCCTGGGTGAAGGCACCGGAGCACTTTGCGCCTATCCTATCATAGAAAGCGCCGTCAGGATGGTCAATGAAATGAACAACTTTGACAATGCCCACATCACCAAATATTTTTGAGTAGAAAGATCATTGAATTACATTTTGGGACATTTAGAATCATTCAGGTCAAAAAACTTTCAGTTGACCTGAAGAATATTATTCTGCCATAAAGTGTTTGACGGCAGCCATTTGGAGTTTTATTCCTTCAATTGGCAAGAAATGAGGTTTTTTTACCGATTTTCATGTTATTTTTGGAAGGAAGCGCCAAAATGCCTACCTTTGCACCATCTATTGAGAAGTTGTAATAAAAAAAGCCTTTACTTATCATAAATAGGAACAACAAAAACCAAGAAAAATGAAAACAGCATTAGTGACAGGAGCCAATAAAGGCATCGGATACGGCATTATCAAACACCTCGGACTCAGTGGATGGAGAGTCATTCTCGGCGCACGCGACCCCAAACGGGCGGAGAAAGCCATCAAGGAACTGAAATCACTGGGAATAGAGGTGCTGGGCTGGGTAAACATCGAATTAGCCGATATCGAAAGCATTGAACAGGCTGCCGCCGAGATCAAAGAGAAATACCCTGAGTTGTCATTGCTCGTGAATAATGCCGGCATTCCGGGTGACATGAGCGTGGATGGTCTTCATACGGAGATCCGTGACATCAAGGAGACCATCGACGTGAATTTCATCGGCACCTTCACACTCACCCAATTGTTGATGCCCCTACTGGAGAAAAACAACGGAAGAATTGTCAACATCACGGTACCTTCGGAAATCAGTCCTTACTGGCACCCCCTGGCTTACGTGGCAAGTAAGGCGGCTCAGAATGCCATGATGGGCGTGCTCGCCATGGAGTTTCAGCAGCCTGACACACCGTTGGAGATTTTCTCCGTGCACCCGGGACCTACTACGACAGACTTAAATGGCAACATGGCTCTTCCCGGTTTCCATGACATTGAAACTGTCGGATTGAAAACCGCCGAACTCATCAACGACGGCAAACGCCATCAAGGAGAATTCATTGAACTCTATCCCATCGTCAAGGAGGATTGACATGCTCAGGCCACTACCCCACCCCACAAAAAAAACTGAGAGGAGAAATCTGAACTTCTCCTCTCAGTTGTTGATGCCACCTCTCTCTGAGGCAGTATCTATCACTTTCTGATATACTTCTTCCCGTTCTTGATGACGATTCCATGGTAGCTATCATCGACAGGCATACCCATGAGGTTGTAGGATGGTGTATGAGTCTCATCGCTGACCACGGTCTGAATGTCGAGAGGCGTATCGCTGCTGATCACCAGATTGCGCGGTTTAGATATTTTCTGCTTACCCTCTGCATTGACGGCTATAGCAGTGATGGAGTAAGTACGCTTTTCAGAGGGTGTGAACACGCACTCGTAGGGCGACTCGGTGGCAGTGCCTATCAGCAAGTTGTCGGCATAGAACCTCACCTCGCTGACGGTGCTGGTCTTCGATGTGGCTACGGCGGAGATGGGGACATTGTCACCGACACCATAGACGCCGTTGAAAGACTTCACCATACAAGAACCATCGCCTTCCTCAAAACGGGTGAGCGTGATATCCTTGATGCAGAAACCACCCTGGTCGACGAGCAAGGTGAGCACATGGCGACCAGCCGTCAGCTTCGTCACCAACTGACCGTGCATCGTCTTCCACTGGCTATTGCCACCCGTCTTGGGCACCTCCACAAACTCGGTGAGGTACGACAGGCTGTCGAGGCCATATTCAGCCAGGTGGAACCTGCCGTCAGCC
This sequence comes from uncultured Prevotellaceae bacterium, assembly GCA_902780635.1. GTDB lineage: Bacteria > Bacteroidota > Bacteroidia > Bacteroidales > Bacteroidaceae > Prevotella. The sequence continues at coordinate 14,442 of CACZGH010000021.1, read as the reverse complement.
TTTGACGAGGCCACCGTGGCATCAAACGAATAGAGGCCATCCTCCTTGACATCTACCGTGTAATCCATCCACTGGTCGGTCTTCGTCGTTGTAGTGACATTGCGGGTAGCGTTGTTGTAAGCGACACCCGAGACACCTTTGTCGTATTCATCAATCTTGAAAGTGCCAGGTATTTCAGGCACTTCACCATAAGGCACGTGCTTGGTAATGCCGGCCACTATATTGATACGGCCATAACGCTCGTAGGTAGAGCCGTCGGTAGCGGTGACCACAGCCTTCGTGGTCTTCCATCCTCCAGAAATGCTTGTAGGCACCTCATACTCTGCCAGATAAGGCGCCTCGGTCATCGTGGCTACCAGGTCATCTTCGACATAAAGTTCCACCTTCTCGATGGTCTTGGTGGCCAGGCTGGCATTCACCTTGATAGGCAGCACGTCGCCCTTGACCACTTTCAATGAAGCGGGGCGAATATAAACAGAAGCCTCTTTCTTCATGCCAGGGAGGGGACTCACGGCGTTTTTGGCGGCATCAGAGGCCATATATTCCTTCAGCCAGGTCATTGCGGGGCGTTCCGCACCATTCTTGTAAAGGCCTGAGTTGGAGACCCATGTGCGTCCGTAGACATATCCCCACAGGGTGACACCAGCGCAATAAGGCGCTTCCCACATAATGGGCAAAATCTTCTCAAGTTGTGTCTTTTGCTGGTTGTCATTGGCAATGTCTATATCCAATTCAGTGATGAACATAGGCATCTTGAAAGCATCTTGCTGGCGTTTCAACACATTGCTCAACTCAGTTGTACTGATGTCACTCAGCTCATGTGACTGGTTGCCGTATGCATCTATAGGGGCTCCGGCATCACGCAATGTCTGCACCAGGGTAATGTACTCGTTGACATTCCACCGTATGGAGTTATAGTCGTTGTAAATCAGAATGGCATCCGGCCAACGCTGATGGGCCATATCGAAAGCCTTGATGAGCCAGTCGAAACCGGTCTTTCCACCACCACCCAGCGATTCTTTAATCATGGGGTTGCCATCCTGGTGATTCCCCACAGCCTCGTTCACCACGTCGATGAGGGGCAGGGTGTTGTATTTTTCCTTCACTTTGTCAAACCAGTTAGTGATAGCGGCAAAACGCTCCTTGGGTGACAGGTTAGGCAGCCAGTTGGGATACTGGGCACCCCACACCAAAGCATGGAATTTGTAGGTAAAACCGTGTTGATTGGCATAATTGAACGCCCTGTCGCATCCCCAATTGAAATTTCCTCGGGTTCCTTCTACCGAACCCCATTTCGACTCGTTCTCACAAGTAATCTGATTCCATAGCTTATAATAAGCCGGAACACCGCCACCTGCATCCACATTGCCACTGGTGGTGATGTTGCCCAAGAACTTGTCAGGGTTGCTTGACAGTTGGGCGAAAGTGGCTGCCGGCAGCATCAATGCCACCAGCAAAAGACATGATTTGATGATTCTTTGCATCGTTTTAATGGGTATAAATAATTTTGTTGATATTTGCTGACATCTATTCACCTCTCTCACTTCACCAAGACTTTTTTGCCATTGGCGATATACAGACCGGGCTGAGCTGGCTTTTCAAAGAGTTTGCGACCATCCAGCGTATACCACCCTTTGGCAGTAGACTGATGCTCACTCTCCACCATTTCCTTCTCATCCACGCCCATCGTAGCATCCTGCAACGTGCAGAGAGTGAAGTAAGAAGGCTCATCATACTTGGCAGCATCTCTGTTCTTCAGATACTTGCCAGTGCCTACATTCCTCAAAGTGAAGCCCTTACCCTCGACATACTGAATATCCCAGACAGCACCCTTGGCGATGTCATAGCCATTCTGCCCATTCAGTCCAGCGATGAAGCAGCAATCACCATCTACATCCGGTGAGTTCAGATAGCCATAATCGCCGGCCCACTGATAGTCTTCACCTTCTGGAGTGACCATGCGCAGCCGGAAGCCACCAGTGGCAATCTTCAATTTGAAAAGATAGCCCGCATTGAGTTCCGAAAAGGCCTGCTCAAAATCGCCATAACCTAAGTGCTGTTCGAAGCGACCGTAGAAAGCTTGCTGATCTTCCTCACTGACGATAGCAAAAGGTGTGGTTTTTATATCTGTCAGTACAGTGAAGCGGTGGTCGATGGCTTTGGGTGTCTGGGGCATAGAGGGCTGGTCGATGTCGATGGCAAGGCCATAGTTCACGCTCAACACGATCTGAGCATAGCGCTGACCAAAGAGGCGATAGCCCTGGGCAGAGAAGTGCCAGGGGTCTGTCCCGTTTCCTGGAAGATATTTGGCCGACACCACATGAGCTGTAGGAATCACACTGGGCAAGCGGTCTACCTGCACATTATGGCTGGAGCAGCCACCACCCATGTTCTGATACTCTACCTCGCCCGCGAACAGGGGCACATCGGCAGCCTGCAAGTCAAGGTCTTTGAGCATGTCGTTGTATATCTTTTTCACCATGTCGGGCCATTTGGGGTCGCCACAGTTGGAGCACCCCTGATGGAGCAGGATACCCTTGATGACACCCACTTCCTTGGCTTTCTTGCCCATCTCGATGATGCGGCCATAGGGGTTGCCACCATAGTACCATGTGGCCAACTGTGCCCACCACTCGTTGGGGTTTTCTTTCATCTTCTGCTGATACTTGTCCTTGTCGAACATCTCGATAGGACTGCCACCCATCGCCACTGCGATGACACCAATTTTATGCTCGGGCAGATGGGCCACCATGGTCCGTCCAAAGTAATCCGTGGGACCTAGTTTTCCCTGTGGACTGACGATAGGACACACGGCCTTGTACCAGTTGCCGAGTGTACGCTTCGGGCTATCGAAGTTGCAAGTTGCCAACATCTGGAAACGTTCATCCACATTTCCCACATCCTGTGCCCCCCACTGGGCATTACCTTCCATATTGGACTGTCCGAAACAAATGTAGATATGGAAATTGGGATCTACATCAGCTTTCACTTCAAGGGAAGTGGCAAGTAGCATCCCCATGATCCAAAAAGCAACACTCTTCATACTGATTTTTTTCATACAGTTTTGATATAATAGTTTAGTGATTGGTTAAGAGGGTGTAAAAGTACTCATTTTTTTTGGATCCTCCTATTTTTAAAATTCCTATTTTTTTGTCGTATGTTACACATGATGGTCAAAGCCGAGGAAATAGAAATAAGCAACATAGAGGGTCTGCAAGCGATTGCCGCAGACGCCTATTACAATAACAACACCTACAGCGGCACCGTCATCAAACTCACAGCAGACCTCGACCTCGCAAATGTTTCCTGGACTCCCATTGGCACACCTGAAGCCCCATTCAATGGCACTTTCGATGGCGGGGGGCATACCCTTTCCAACCTCAACGTGCTAATCGATGGTGCGATGACGGGCAATGTGGCTGGCCTCTTCGGAGTGGTTGGCACCAACGGCATCGTACAAGATCTGCATATAGGTGGCAGCGAGGGACTCATTTATCTCAGCGATACGCATAGTTCAACATGCTATTTGGGAGCTATCGCCGGCATCAACAACGGAACCATCATCGGTTGCTCAAACATGGCAACGGTGAGCGGTGGCTCATGGGCAAACGCCCGGATAGGAGGTATCGTGGGTGAGAACAGCGCCAGTGCCAAAATCCAGCATTGCTACAATCTGGGGGAAGTCTATACTTCCAAGAGTTTCAACTATATAGGAGGAGTCGTTGGAAATAATGATCATGGTGTGGTGCAAAACTGTTTCATGCGTTCCTTGGTCATCAAAGGAGATGCCCAAACAGCCTACCCCATCTATGGCAATAATAACGGAGGAACCATCGCGGGATGCTTCTATGCCAATGGCACCGGCACCGATGCCCCAGAAGTGGGTGCTTCGGTCTTCTCCCTCGCTGATGGCTCGGACAACAGTTCAGCACTTGAAAGCCATCAGGGCAGCAGCAAAAATGTGTTGCTCCATGAGCGTACGCTCTATACCGACGGCGACTGGAACACGCTGTGCTTACCCTTCGACATCCCTTCCGGCGCGCAAGGTCGTTCGCCTATTGCCGGAGCCCGAGTGATGACCCTCGCCAGTTCTTCTTTTAGTGCCGGAACACTGACCCTCGTCTTTGAGGATGTGTCTGGCATCGAGGCCGGCAAACCCTATATCGTGAAATGGGACAGACAGATGGCGGGCAACCTGCCCAACCCCGTATTTATGGATGTCACCGTCAGCAACACGCTGAGCAGCATCACCACAGACGTGGTCATGTTTGAGGGTTGTTTCTCGCCCGTCGCCATCGATGGCGAGAATCGCAAGATGCTCTATCTGGGCAGTAATAATAGGGTCTATTATCCTTCTTCCACGATGGATATCAACTCCTTTAGAGCCTACTTCCTGCTCCGGGGTGACCTCGTATGCGGTGACCTGAATTCTTCGGTCGGCATCAATGCTTTTGCGCTGAATTTCGGTGATGACAGTGAGACAGGCATCGCTCTCACCTCTCATCCCACAGACCTCATCTCTGATGCTTGGTACACGCTTGACGGCAGAAAACTCAGCGGCAAGCCCACCATCAAAGGCATCTATATCAATCGCGGTAAAAAAATCGTGAGGAAGTGACCGTGGTTTTTCGGAAACATCAGTAAGTAATGGCGGTAGTGGGAGTTAGTCAAACAATTTCTTCCAGATCCACAATACCGTTATAGAACCGATAACACAGAATACGAAATTGGTAAGATAGCCTTTGCCTAACAACTCTATGTTCAAGAAATGGCAAATAAAAGTTCCTACATAACTGCCGATGATACCCACGATCAGGTTCATGCAGCATCCTTTGCCCTCGCCACTCATGATGCGGTTGGCAATATAGCCGATTAAGATACCAGTGAGTATCGGCCATGCTGTGAAATCTGCTATATGTTCAAACATAACTCTTCATTTTTTTGATCCCAGCTTGTCATACTGTTGACAAAGCACCCTCAATTCTGTTGGCAAAGATACTCAAAAAAATCAACATTTCGTACATTTGCTCAAATTTATTAAAATCTGAACTCAACTTTCGCAAGTTGAGCATTTGTGAAACTTGAAACTGAGCATAAGTTTCGGGAGTGATTACAACGGTTTCCACAAATACAAGTTTTCGGAAACCACGAGGGAACTGATCAGTTGAAGTATTTCTTCAGATGGATGATAGACCGTCATATAGGTGTCATCGCCACTGAGTGTCACCATCACCTCTGCCGACTTCAGCACAATGTAGCACATGGTCTTGTCAGAAAGTGTCTTCGACACCATCGCCTCCATATCCTCTGGGGCTGGGTTGGTGACCCATTCCTCACCGTTTGTACTGACATCGAGGTCCTCATAGCAGTTGAGCTTCAACAAGATGTTGGCAAACTTCCTGTAGATGGCATCTATCTGAGGATGAGCCCGATAGTATCCCTCTATACGGAAATACTGTCCACGGCTATGGACTGGCACCTGTTTCGGCAAGATGTCTATCACCCAATAGGGCTGCTCCAAATATTCTTCTATTGTCATCCTTTTCTGAGATTTAATACCAATTCAATCCGTGCTCCTTGCAATAGTCGATGGCTGGCTGATAACCCTGAAAGGTAGCCTTGTGTATCCATTTCAGCCCCTTCTTCTCGTCCACCTCAACACCATTGCCCGTCATGTGAAACCAGCCGATGGCAAACTGTGCCTGGGCATCACCACCATTGGCAGCCAGTTCGTACCAGAACGCACACTCCACAAGGTCTTTCTCCACGCCGTCACCGTTCCAATAGGCCGCGCCACAATTTTTCTGACTCTGTATATGACCTTGAAAGGCAGCCTCCCGATACCATAGAAACGCTTTCCGGTGATCTTGCTCAATGCCATTGCCGAGATAGTAAGCGTTGGCCACATTGACTTGTGACTGCATGTCGCCCTTTTCGGCGGCTTTCATATACCACTCAAAGGCTTTCTCCGGACTCTGCTCTACGCCCTTGCCGTGATAGTAACACTCGCCGACATTGAAGCACCCATAGACATCACCCAGCTCTGCTGCTCTCATATACCACTCAAACGCCACTGCAAGGTTGACCTTCACGCCGGAGCCACGCTCATAGCAGACGCCAAGGTTGTTCATCGCCTTAGTGTCGCCATCGTACGCTTTCTCACGATACGAGTCAGCCTTGCTTCTCTCTTTTGGCATCGTCTACACAGATATCTTTTATTCTGCCCCCTCCATAGAGAGCGATGTATATGTCTGTCAAATAGGCCACAAAGTTACAAAAATAGCCCGACAACATCTGGTATAGATGCCAGAAAACATGCTTTTCCAACATAAATTAACGCAACATCCAGTTGACGAGTTGACAAGTTACTCAAAACGTTACGAACACCGACTCCATAGGTTGCATCGTTAAGGAGAAAGAGGCATCAGCAGCAGGTTTCAATGTGCGGCGACGGCCTGTAGCATTATTCCACAGGGTGATGCGCTTAGGATTGCCCTGCAATCGGAATACGATGTCGGTAGGTTGCTCTTCTACGTTGCCCAAATAAAAGATATCCATTTTATCTGTTCTCCGATGGGTATGCACCACAAAATCTTTCCCTTTTTCAATTATGAGAGGACGGACGATGCTTTCGCCCGAATGAAGCACAGGCACCCCTGCGACACGCAGTGAGTCAAGCAGTAGCTGTGTCTGTTGGGTGACATGAGCCTTCTTGGCGATCAACAGGGCTTTATAAACGACCCCATCGGGGGTGTGAAGTTGTCCGTCTGCCACGCTCAGTCTATTGAGGAGTGCGTCTGCGGTGCAGACATCCCAGTCCAATCCATCTAGTCCGTCGGGCAGACGACTGGTAATGGTCTTGATGGGCACGTCATCTCCCAGAAAAACAAGGACATCAGGAGCGGCACGTCCTTGACGCAACATCACCATCGACCGCGCCGCTTGCAGCCACACCGGCTTCATCTGGCTCCACTTGGGGTTAGAACGATTGATGGCATATTCGCGGCCCGCCACATAGGGTTCTGTCACCTTTGGCGTAGGGATATGAGGCGTGGCACACACCACCATCTCCTGTGCGCCCATGGAAAAGGCGATATTGGCCACCCGATGCAGGTCAGAGGGATTGTCCTTGTACTCACAGTCCGTCATGGCCTCTGCAGAGGCGATGGGTTTGCCGTAGAGGTGGGCGGCACTGCTGCAGTCTTTCACGTCGTAGGCTCCTTGTCGCTGATAGGTCCAAAACTCTCCCTGCGGTTTGTCCACCACCTGCTTCACCCCGATGGCGTCACCCGTGATGCAGAGGGCATTGCCGATGGCCTGGGCAGTGAACGTAAGGCCGTTCTCTGTGGCCCGTTTTTGGAAGGTGCCGAAATAGTTATCACGGATACATTCTGCTATGGTCTGACGAAAGTCATACAGCACTTGTGAGGTGCTTTCCACCGACTCCACCACATAGCCCACCAACACGGGAAGCCATGGCATCAAGTCGTAAGTGCGCCGCTGCTGAAACTCTTGGAGCATCAGCGGAGTCCAGTTTTGCGACCCGCCTTCATGAGAGTCCATGGTGACACCCGCTACCATTTTTTGTCCGTTGCTGTTAAGCGAATCGAGTATCACTTGCACATAACTGTCCCAGTGAAGACAGGCGGCTTCCATGGACAACTTGTCGCACTCATAACCCAGAAGGTTGGGTCTGCCATGTTTTGATTTGGCCCCAGTGGGCACGGCGGCCAACCGGAGAATGGTCCACTGACCGGGTGGCAATGTGCATCGCAGCGTATCGGCAGAGATGCTGTCGGTCAGGTTGATGATAGTATGGAGGCTGATGATTTCATTTTCCTCATAATGAGGAGTATCATCACCCTCTGCGAAGTCACTTTGCAGGGCAGCGCGTTCTTCCCATCGGTCTATCTTGGCAGCACTTCCCACATGCCATTCCTTGATGCCTGCGCCACCACTTTGCCCCTCATAGCTGCAGGAGCCGTCAGGATGCTTCACGCGCCACCCTTTGCCTGTCGTGGCAGGAAAGGCATTGGTGCGCACGAAGTAACCGCCCTGACTGCGATACATGGGTGCGAGGCGCACCACGTCACGCCATGTGATGGAGTCGTCGCTCACTTGCAGCACGCCCACATCAGGCAGTGGTGTGAATCCATAGCCAGAAAAGCCATCCGTCGTCTCCATTGGCCCCTGCATGGCACCATTTCGACCTTTTCCCTTTGCATCATACCGGGCTGTGATATGTCGCATCCTCCCATCGTCATTGTTTGGGAACGCCAACACTGCGATGTCCTTGACGTAAGTACCACCACCTGTGATGGCAGGCAACGCCATCTTGAGGGCTGTTCCTCCTTCTACCCTTACCTCAGCACTCATCACACGCTGCATGGCATGTGCGGCATCGATCCACCGTCCTCCTGCACAATAGCCATTGGAGATGTTCAACTCAAACGACAAGCCTGCCCGATGAGCCTCGTCAGCGGCAATATGCAGATGCCGCCACCATGACAGACTGAAAGCATCCTCCGCACCATTTGCCACAGGGTCTTTGGCATGGTTCTGGTCGTAATACACCACGCCACCGAAGCCGGCGTCCCGCAGTGCGTTGACGTCAGCAACGATGCCCTCTTCCGTTGTGCGCTCATAGCCGAAAAACCACCATGTCTTCATGCGGTAGTCGGACGTAGGCTTTTTCCACAGTCCAACCAAACGGTTGTCAGCTTGTGCTGACACCTTCCCCACCCCAAAAATTGTCAGGGCCACCAAGTAAGCTATGATAAAACGACCTTTTTCCATCGTAGTGTTGTATTACTCTTCATCTGAACTATTCATCCAAAGAAAATGGCTCACCTCAAAAGAGTCATTTTCTTTTAGGACGGAAGGCATTGCCGACACGTTCCAACTCCAGTGCTGTAGCAAGGTGTGCGGTCAGTTCCTCTTTGTCGACCCGGTAGAGCTTCGCCTTGGTGCATCGGGGAAAACGGTTGAAGTAAGGCTCTATGGTAAAGTACCAAGTGAGATTCTGGATGGGAAAGAGCCTTCTTAGGTCTTCATCAATCTGGAATAAACGGGTACGCGCACAGGTCATGGTAGCGGTCGTCCCATCCTTCAGTGTGGCCACACCCACCAGGTGTTGTTTGTATTCTTGTGAAGAAGCGGAAACCGGTTGATTGCCTTTGGAGGAGATCATAATATTGCGTCCAAAGCGATGATTGATATCATTCATGATATTGCGGAACACGATGCCATGAGAGGAAGTATCCTTGATGTTGTTGAAGCTGATATAATAGTGTATCATTTCATGTATGACCACATCCTCCAGTTTCGGTTCATCCATCTCATATCTTGTGTTTACACAGAGAGTGAAGTCGTATAACGTTATCTTACCAAAACGATCCTTTTTCTTCTTACATCTGAGTTGTCCAAGGTAATTCTTGGCATTGCCCAATTTGATAATCGGCATAGGCAATTTGCCCTCGAAGCAGAGATCATTGTATTTGGCAAAAATTCGTTGTATGTTAGTTATGGTTATTAGCATGGGGCGTTTTTTCTATTCTCAAAAACTTTAAGGGAAAAGGATCAAACCTATCCCTTTGATTCCTTATAAAACAGTATCACTATTCTTGTTTTATTTGATAATTTTCTTTTTATTAGTGATATACATTCCATGAGTTGGTTGGTTGATGAGTCTGCCCTGCAAGTCGTAATACACATCCGACTGCTTGGAGTGTATGACAGGGCGTATGCTCGATGTCTTGCAATTCATACGGGCGACGGAGAGGCCGAGGCCAGGGTACTGGGTAAGCCAGATGAGGTCACGTTTGGGGTCGAGGGAGATTTTGGTGACCTCATTCAGGGCGATGCCAGAGTTGTCAGTGTCATAGATCGTCCACTCTGTTCCGTCATAGCAGACGAGGCCGACATCGCCAGCGGTGGCTATCCATTTCCGGTTGTCGACATCCACCTGCACATCCCAGAAGCAGTCGCTGGGCAGCGGCGAGTTGTTGCGGTTGTAGGTCGTACATGCGTTTCCGTCGAAGCGCGTCAACCCCAGACCATATTCTGAGCCCATTTTGTCGGGATAGCGAGGGTCGCGGCAGTTCAGCCAAAGGACGTTGTTGTTATCGACGGTCACCGTGCCCACGTAATCGGACGGGAGAGAGGTGTTGGAGGTGGTGTAGTTGCTCCATTTCGTGCCGTCAAAGCAGAACAGGCCGCTGCCGAAGGTGCCGCACCAGAGACGGTTGCTGCTGTCGAAGGCCATGCACTGGACTGTCTCTGTAAGGCTGGAATTGCTCTTGTTGTAGGCTGTCCACGTCTCACCGTCACGCATGTAGAGACCATGGTTCGTGGCTATCCAGAGGCGGTTCTTGCGGTCAAACTTGACAAGGCTGGCGTCTGCCTCGCTGAAGGGATAGTCGGTTCTCATGAATGCCTTCTTAGCCGTAGCTGTGATTTCCACAAGGCAGGTGTCGGTGGCAAACCAGGGCCAGAGTAGCCAGACGTTGCCGTTACGGTCGGTCTCCGTCTGGGCAATCACCCCCATAGGTTCAAAATGGCATTCGCCGGTGTCGATGTTGTAGGTCTGGAAGCCGTTTTGTGTGCAAGCGCAAAAGTTGCCTTTTCCATCGATGCAGCCACTGGAATAGAGAATGCCGCTGTCGTAGAGTTGGTTGTCTGTGAGCGGGATGGCTTGCAATCCATTGTCAGTGAGCTTTAGTAAGCCTTCGAAGCTCGAACCTACATAGACGTTGTCGTTGTCGGCATCAATGGCCAGCAGATAATCGTTCGCGACGTTCAGCTGATAGGGGTAGGCCTTGAAGTTCGTGCCGTCGTACTTGGCAATAAAGTGTTCGCCCAGCATCCAGAGGTTACCCTTCTCGTCGGCAGTTAAATCGATGATGTTCGCCTCAGGCAGAGCCGAATTTTCAGGCGTGTAGTGCGTGAAATCGTTGCCATCTAATTTGACGAGACCGTTGTTCGTTGCTATCCACAGGCTTCCGTCTTTATCAGTTTCGATGTTGTTTACTTTCCCATAGGGAATGTTGTACGGCATCAAATCATTGGATGTGAAGATGCAGAGATTGTACATATTTAATGCATCGTAGCACGCCACCCATATACGTCCGTCGACGTCAGCCTTCATCTTTTGGACGTAGGTGTAGGGGCTTAGCGGGTTGATGTCATATACGGCAGTGCTTTTCTTTCCGTCGAAAGCGTACAAAGCTGCGATACCCCCCACGAGCATGGTCCCGTCGGTATTGAAAAAGAAGCCGGAAAAATGCTGGTTGCTCCTGAATCCAGCGTTCCTCCTGTCGAACTTCTCGATGCCGTCGTCAGTCACCTTCGCCACCCCGTTGTACTCTGTGCCTACCCACAGTTCGCCATCGTGCAGCGCCATGTCGGTGATAGAGTTTCCCGTCATGCTGCCGTCGGCCCTTTTGAGCACCGTCTGTTCGCCGCTCTGCTTGTCCATCTTCACGATACCGCCGCCCTTCGTACCGATGTACAAGAAGTTCTGGTCGTGGATGATTTTTGTCACGAAATTCTTGCTCGAAATGTTCTGCCAGTCGGTCAGCTGGGCATGCATCATGAGAGTGGTCAATGCAATGAGCAGGGTAATAACAGTTCGTCTATTCATGAAAAAAGTAAGTATATCTTAGAGATAACTACCATTTATTTGAAATTAATCAAATAAGGCATGTTATTTCAATTATTAATACTGCAAAATTACGAGTAATATTTCAAATATCACCCTATTACATTCTCAAAAAAACATCTTGTTGTCATTTTGAGTAATCATGGGAGCAGACTCCTGTGTTTCCACTCAGAAGGGGACGAAAGTGCCCCTTGAAGTAAAGACCCTGTCATGAAAATTGATGTGGACTCCAAGAAAATTGCGTTCCCAGAAAAGGAGGATGCCTATGTTTTCTCTTCATCTTGACAATATTTTTATTCGTAGAGTGCAGTCTATCTTCACAGATGAGGAAAATACCTGCATGAAACATCAAAAAGGCGACAAAATGACCGTTTGGGAGCCTATTTATTTTAAATAAGGTGGAGAATTCGTAAAATATTTATTACCTTTGCATTTACTAAATCTATCAAAAACCTTATGCCTACCAATAAAAACGCATCCATACGATACCAAACCCTTGACAAGTGCTTTCGAGACTTCACTCATCGCTATTATATCGAAGACCTCATTGCCAAATGCGATGAAGCCTTGCAGAACTACAATGGTACGGGTGGAGTGAGCCGCCGCCAGATTTTTGATGACATCAAGTACATGGAGAGCGAGGCAGGCTCTAGCATATGTCTATACGCTGCAATAACTGCAATGGAAAAAGGATTAAAAAGTGAATAGAGGGGCAGGCCTTGATGACCTGTCCCCCATTATTTGATAGTGTTCGGAAATAACCCCTTAATTTGATTTCCTATAGGATTTATAGTATTTGTTGGGGCCACCTATTTTAAAATAGTAAGTCTTTTTATAAAAAGTCTCACTACAGCCCACTTTCTCTTTCACCTTTTCAGTTGCTGCCTTCTTCGAGTAATTGGTAATACCAGAAAGGTAGAAATCGTTCTCTATCTGGCGCAAATCACTTCCTTTCTCGTCAAAAGAATAGGAAATGCGGTTCCTGAACTTGGAAGGTGAGGACGATTCTGTGTAGGTGGCGACAACAGCACTTCGGCTGGGATAATCCGTCTTCTTGTTGCAAGTCACAGTATATTTTTGAAATACGGATTGTCCGCTGATAGTTTTAAAAGAATTGGCGGGGACACATATAATTTCCTTTTCTTTGGTAGTGACTGCCTTGCTGCTCCCTTTCATGGCCTTAGCTATCAAAGATTCTGTACTAGGTACAAGATAGACGTTGGGCCAAAAACCAGTTGTAGCTGAGAAGATACTGACACCATAGCCTACCGATGCCGTCAGTGAGACCGTGTTGGTGTATTCTCTGTTCTGGAAATAATCAAAAGCTTCACCATTAAAAATGAAGAAAGACTGACCCATATCGAGGAATAGGTCACGGTCGGTCTTGTTTTGGACGATAAAGTTCACAACCCCTCCGGAACTCCAAAGGTTGTATAGCACCTTCAAATCTTCATTCTCATAAACCAAGGAGTTGTCAGATTGTCTCAAGGCATTCGATTTCACTTCATACACCTGATAAAAGTTGGGGCTACATGATGAAAACAGTGTCATTGCTACGAGAGCCCCAAAAAGCATTTTTTTCATTTTAGAAGTCATCATAAAATAGATTTTAAAGATTAAACATTAAAGCTACAAAAATAAGGTATAAGTGTGCGGCCTATCTTCACAGAAAAGAAAAATTATGAGGAAAAGGATGTTTTTTTGCTATTTTTTTGATCAATGAAGATTGGCTGCACAATTATGATATGGTGTTGCTGCCATTCTTGTTTTGTGGGTACGTTGGCACGCAATAGGTTCTCTGATTTCATGCCACAAAGATAACAAATTACTCTTGACCGTGCAAGCCTTTCCAACCAGGTTTATCCGCTGACCCCCAATTTTGGTTACCCTCTGACTTCCAAAAAAAATGAAGCCCTGTTGCCTGCTGGTCAGATGAACTGTAAGGTGGCGAAAATCTATATGGCTCAGTTGCCCGTGTTAGTCAACATGCCTTGCGGAAGATGAAAAAGTATCGCTGTTAAGAGAGGATTCCCCAGTTTAAATCGGGTGACAGCGTGTATCTCTCCTGGAAGACCGCATGAGTTTACGTGGCTTTGCGAACAGTTTTGTCATATCTGCTGTATCGGTCAGGACTTAGGCTCATGCGGTTGTTTGCCAGAGCCTATCCCATGTCTTTGTTGTTCGTCACGTGCTTCATTTCAACGGCAGTTTCTCTGGATACTCTACGAGCACAAGGCAGACGGTCTCCCAGTCTGTCTCTGCGTCAAATCCGAACTTGTCGTCGAGACCGACATTCATGTACAGCTTCTCCTCAAAGTTCTGCAAGCGCGTGTTTTCTACTTCAGGGTTCTCGTTGACATAATCGAACCTGATGCCATCGTCCAGGAAATGGCGGGCATATTCCTCCAACCTGTCGCGGTGACATGAACTCCATAGGATTAGGCAGATGTCCTTACGATGGGACATCATCTGTAGAGACTCCTTTGCCAAAGGGAAATAGTCATAGGTCTCTTCATCCTCATAACAGGCACGAAGGATGGTGTCGTGAATATCCACCGCGACATATATTTTATCCCAGTCTTTCTCTCTCATGCGGATGAATGCCGCATCAAAAGCTTTCCTGATATCCATATGTTCAAGATAGATGGTTCATCGGTTCAATAGGCATAAACCAATCCATATTTCTCATGCAACCGGCGAAGGAACCCATCGGACTTCATCCTGCGGATCACATTGTTCACCACCTGCAGCAGATCTTCCTGTCCTTTCTGCATCAGCACCCC
>CACZGH010000020.1 GCA_902780635.1 uncultured Prevotellaceae bacterium | reverse complement strand
GTTGTTGAAGACAACCCGTAGGTAGTATTTTCCGTTCTTGTGCTTGGCGATGGTGATGGAATCGACATTGGTCAGTTTTGGCATGCTTTGACCCGATGAGCCTATGTTTCAAGGACCGATTTTATTCTTTGTTCTTATTCATCAGTAGCCTGGTCTCTTGCAATTCCTTTTGCAGAAGCCGTACTCGTTCTGCCAATTGCTCTTGACTTGGCAGAGCATCTTTGATTCTGATATTGTTGTAGGTCGCAACTCCCATCGGTGTGCTGATACCTCTGAATGACCATTGCACATCGGTCTTGTCCATATCTGAACAAACGAGCAGTCCGATGGTGGGATTGTCATCATCTGTCTTTAATAATTCGTCGACGGCATTCACATAGTAGTTCAACTTTCCGGCAAACTCCGGTTCAAAGGGTTTCACTTTGATTTCACACGCTATATAGCAACGAAGCCGAATATGGTAGAACAACAAGTCGATCTTTCGTGAGCGTCCACCCACGATGATTTCTTTTTGCCGCCCAACGAAGGCGAAGCCCGTCCCCATCTCCAGCAGAAGGTCGGTCACGTCTTTAGTCAATGCATCCTCAAGTTCACGCTCTTCATACGGGTCGTGCTCAACGGTGGCAAAGCTAAAGTCGTAGTTCTCCTTTAGCACTTCCTGAACCAAGCGACTCTGAACTTCAGGCAGGTGGTTAGAGAAATTGTTGACTATCTTTCCCTGATGTTCATAGAGATGAGCCTTGAAGCAGTTGATAAGGGCATCGCGGCTTAGTCCTTGCTCTATGGTCTTGCCAACGTAGAACAATGCTTCTTCGATAGATTTGCTTTTAGTGATTATTTCCACATGATGTCGCCAAGGGACCAATGCAAATGGTAGTGGAAATTCTCCACCAAGTTGGTGGAGTTTCTTGTCTTTAATAACAGAAACAGATTGTTTCAGAATTTCTGCACCAACTTGGTGCAGTTTTGTTTCGTGCTGATTTTCAAGTCTTTGTATTTCTGCACCAACTTGGTGCAGAAATTGGGAGTCACCTTCGGTGTAGAATAAATACCACTGTTTCATATACCAAAGGTTACGTGTTGAGAACCCATTCTCTTTGGGGAACTCTCGCTTCAGATCCAGGCTCACTTGTTCCACCACGCCGGCACCCCAGCGTTCTTCGGCTTTTTTCTGCACCAAGTCACGTCCCAGTTGCCAATTGAACAGCAGCTTTTCGGCATTCACTTTGACGGCAGCTTTCACCTGGGCAGAGCGATAGCGGTATTTCAACTCTGCTATCCATTCTGCATATTCCGCATCGATATGAATGTCGTGAGACTTCACCATACGCGGGTTGTCAATTGAATCATCTTGTTTTTTGCTCATAATGTCCTAATATATTGTGCAAAGTTAATATATATCAATCTCATTGCGAAATGAAAACGAAGTTTTGTTGGTTTTGTCCATCCCATTGCTGAAGGGGTGGGAAAGCAAGTTCAAGAAGTGATCTTGGTACTTGATATTGAAAAGCCCAATTGGTTTGCATAGTCAGTTGGGCTTTCTCAAGAAAAAATGTCTGAATTAGAGTTTCTATCTTCTTATTTTTTCGATATTGATACTCTATGTTCATTTTTTTATAAAAATGCAAGAATAATGGCAGACATTTCCGCCTTTTTTATATCTTTGTCGTGCCATATTGTCGTTATAGGCTTTGTTGGCAGACATACTGGAAAGCGTTTGGCTTTATTTCGCAGCATTGGTGAAATCGCTACACTCATCAAATTGCAACTTGCATTAAACGGAATTGACGAGAGCGCTCTCCTCTTGGTTGAATTATACACCTCATGTAAATAGGCCAAGAGAGTGGGCGGTCTTGGATTTTGATTCTATATGCAAGGGGCAGTAGCGAGCCTACCAATGGTAGATAAGAATACATGGCCATTAGGCTCACTCTTTCTTTTTATGTCTTAACGAAAAAGATTCCTAAAAAGCATTGTATGAGCCGAGGGTGCGTAAAAAGTGTTGGCATGAAATTATATCGTGTTTTACATCTATGCCTTTTTCTTGTCGCAATTAATTGCGGTGTACAAGCGCAGGTGCGGCAATCGGCCGAGATAATGCCTCAATTTGAGGGTAGTGTGGATGGGCTCAAAAAGTGGTTGGCTCAGAATATGAATTATCCACAAGAGGCTATTCAGAAGAAGGAGGAAGGTCGAGTTGTCGTCAAATTCGTTATAACAGAGAATGGAAGCGTTATGCAGCCAATAGTAACGACAAGCGTTTCTCCCTCGCTGGATAATGAAGCCATAAGGCTTGTTTCCCAAATGCCCAAGTGGATTCCAGCAAGTCAAAATGGGCAGCCATGCAGCATTGAATATACGCTGCCTATAAGGTTTAAGTTACCTGAGCCACAAAAACAAAATAATGCTGTAGCTCAATCAACCAATAATCGTTCCAAAACCGACCTATGGGAGCAAATAACCAATCACAAAACATACGAAGGACCATTTGAGGCCTTTGGTCTTTTTGATAATTATGGAAAAGCCAAATATCAGTACATTGAGAATGATGATGGCACAAGAATCTTTGACGGGAGATTTGAGTATCAAGCGGAAGGCTTTGTTGTTAAAGGACAGTTTCTCGATGATTATCAGATAGGGGAGTGGGTATTTATAGGTAAGGATAAAACATCCGTTATCAACTTTAACGATAATGGCAGGCCTCATGGTCATTTTGAATTATTTGATTTCCATTGTGAGTTTATTAAATATGAAGATAATTCAAGGAAAGCTCGGATTGTAATGACTAAAAACAAATTTTCTGGAGAATTGGTTAACGGAGATTTTAGTAGAATTGAATTTACTACTCCTAAAAATTTTCATCCTGTTATCTTTTATTCTCAAGGAGAATGCACAGAAGCTTATATGGAAGGTGCTAAGAACATTAAATACGATGTCTGGTCTGGGTGGTATAGGATAGACGACATGACAGGTGACAAAGTACATGTAAGCGACCAAGCAATCGGCTATGAGAGAGCTTTTGGATCATTCACCAGTGACGTTTTAAGTACTGCAAAGCTTCGTCTGAAGCAATATCTGCTTCGCTCAACAAAACGAAAATATGGAAAATACTATTAATGAAAAATAAACAGTGTCATGAAAGAAAACAAACAAAACCTATGCATTAAAGCAATTTTGACTTTAATTATGGCTATCTTGGGTAATTCGACCACATATAGCCAACAAATAACCACTTCGTTTGCCCAAAAGATTGTACAATATGATTATTTGGGTGATTTCTCTTGTGGATTGGCCAAAGTAAAAAAAGGAGGGAAGTATGGCTTTATTGATAAAGCAGGGAATGAGATCGTTCCTTGTACCTATGATGATGTGGGAGATTTTCATAACAACATGGCTTGGGTGGAAAATCATGATTGGAAATATGGCTACATTGACAATATGGGGGAGTTGGTCATTCCCTGTAAATACAAACGTGCGCAAGACTTTTCTGAAGGCTTTGCTTGGGTTAATGACAATGGTCCGTGGCGTTGCATAGACAGCAACGGCAAAGTAGTATTTACTCTAGATATTATGTCAGAAGAAAGGTCTGAATTCAAAGAAGGTCTATCGGTCATAACTCCTCCCGAAGGTGAGTCTTCGATAATAAACACCAAAGGAGAGGCATTGAAACTTTCGCAGCGTTCTTGGTTGGGTAGTGGTTTCTCCGATGGGATGATATTGTGTGAAGACATGGATGAAGAGAGTGGCGAAACCAGATGTGCTTATTTAGACAAAGAAGGGAAAGTCAAATTAGACTGCAGCACCATTGAAGGCGATTACAGCTATTATCCTTTTGTAAATGGTTTGGCTGCTGTTATTAATGTAGACAACAATAACAACATGACTGTTGGATATATTGATAAAACAGGACATTTGAGAATTGATGCCACGTTGCCCTATTATGGAATTTCAGGTGTGGATGAAGACCCTTTCGTCTGTAGCGAAGGTATGATACGAACTGTGAAAAACTTTAGCGATGAAGAAAGTGGTGACTATCTTTTGAAATATGGATTTGTTGACGATAAGGGAAATCTTGTTGTTCCTTACAAATATACCGATGCCCATGATTTTTCAGGCGGGCTTGCTGCCGTATGCGACAATGAGGGCAAATGGGGTTTCATCGATAAGGGAGGAAATATCATTATACCACTTAAATATGATGGTGTATCATGGAATTCTTTCCAAGATGGATTCGCATTAGTAATGATTGGGGACAAATATGGCTACGTTGACAAACAAGGTAATGATACTTTTTCAGTGAAATAACCGACATGAAACGCTTTCTTATAGTATTATCTGTTTTTATATGCGCAACAGCTTCGTGGTCGCAGGAAAAGGTTTTTGAGTCTTCCTCTCAAGAAGGATTTGATTTCGATGGCCAATGGTCAAGTTTTGGCGATAATTATGATGCATTGGATAAGTGGATAGCAAAGAATAGAATATATCCACAGGAAGCCATTGATAAAAAGGAAGAAGGCAGAGTAGAGGTGAGTTTTATCGTAGAAAAAGATGGTTCGCTTTCATCCATAGAGATAAAGAAAAGTATATCTCCCTCACTTGATGCCGAAGCAGTAAGATTGGCTTCTACAATGCCAAAATGGAAATGTGCATACAATTATGGCGTACCTTGCAGGTCAAGAAATCAATTCTCGGTAAATTTCAAGTTGCCCAAAGAGAAACCAAAACCACAATCCCAAATAGATATTGCTCAATCTAATATGTCATCAACTAAAAATGACATCCCTAAAGGTGACAAATGGGCTTGTCGTAATGGTCAAAAAATCTATGAAGGTGACTATCCCTTTGGGAACTTAAGAGGTAAAGCTAAATACCAATATAGAAACAACGCAGATGGTACACGATGTTATGATGGGTATTTCGAGTTTGTTTGTGATGGTTTTTATGCAGAGGGAAAATTTCGAAATGATTGTCAAGTGGGAACATGGACGTATAATTCAAATAGTACAACAGCAACGATTAACTTTGACGATAATGGCTACTTGTGTCATGATTTTTTCTACACGAAAAACAATCGTAACGTCAATAATGGTTATGTGCAGGTTGAAGGACAATGTGTAGAAGGATGTGTGCGCACCATATCATTCAAATGTGATGAATTTGTCGCAGAGGGGCAATTCTTCAGTGCGAGAAACACCAACTATGGTAATCATCCTGTAGGGACATGGAAACTCACCATTCTCAAAGACCCTGATCACCAATATACTTATGAGTCAAATTGTCAAAATAAACCGATGACAATTATTTTTAATGATAATGGTCATGTGGAAGATTGGTTTTTTATTGACCCTTCAACGGGAGATAAGAAAAGCCCTCAAAGAGGATATGCTACACTAAATGGACCAGAAGGTATTATGCGTTATATCTTGACAGATGCCAATGAAACACTTTCAGCTGTCCTGCTTAAAGAATCAATACGTAAGAATAGATATTAGAATATAAGTTATGGCGGAAGGAGGATCTAATATTCTTGATTATCTTTTATGGCTGTTATGTGGCTTGCGAATAGCCTTGTTGGATTTTGTGATTTGTTTTTTGACCGTGCATTCTGTCTTTTGACCGTGCAATTTGTCTTCTGACCATGCAATTTGTCTGAAAACATCCACCAATCTGTCTGAGCTATTGTACCTCCAAATGAAAATTTGTAATTTTGTATTGTTTTTTTATGCGCTATGCGCGTGTATGCGGATACCATTTTAAGAAAGGAAAATAAAGAGCCCACAGCCGCCGCTTTGGCGGCATCTGGGACGATGCGATGAATAAGGGATGAGAATCTAAAAAGAAAAGAGAAATTATTTTAATTGTATAAACATAAACATAAACTAATGCAAAGATGAAAAAGAAGATTCTTCTAATGACTGTCGCCCTGCTGTGTGCAGTTGTACAGAGCACATGGGCCGACGAAGGAACATGGATGGACGAAGGCATTCGTGCCAATTCATTCTCTTCCATTGACGAGGACAACAAGACCATCAGCATCACCAACGCGGCTGAGTTGGGTCTGCTTGCCTACAACATCAGTTACGACACTGAAGGGCATGGCTACAAAGATTACACCATCACACTGACCAAGAACCTCGACATGAGCGCACACAAGTGGGGCGGCTGGGGTACCTTTAAAGGCACCTTCGACGGTCAGGAGTGGACCATCAGTGGCCTCAACTATTCAGAAGACAACACGAATATAAACGATGCCGGACTGATAGCTCACAACAATGGCATCATCAAGAATGTGCAACTTGTCAACTCCGTCATTATAGGCAAAAGATACGTGGGGGCCATCGCTGGCGAGAACACGGGCACGGTGGAGAATTGCTATGTGGGAGCTGACGTGAAAGTCTGCGCCTCTAAGAACTACGACACAAGCACTAGTTGTGGCGGCATCGTAGGTATTCAGATAATGAGTAATGAGACCCAACCCATGACTAGTGGTTGCTACAGTGAGGCATCCATCAAAGGTTACAAAGATTTGGGAGGCATCATCGGCTATTTCGAAAACGGCACCATGCAGAACTGCGTCTCCAAGGCTACCATCAGCTGCGAGACCACCGATGGAAAGAAGGGTATGTTGGCAGGTCTTGTAGTAGAGGGTGCTACCTTTGTAAACAACTACTACGTTGCTGAGGCAAAGGAGGAGAGTGCCAACGGCACGCGCCTGATCAGTGTGAAACTGTCGGACGAACTATTGGCCGATGGGCTTAATCAACTCATCTACGATGGCACCATTGAGATTGGTGGTATTGTCGGCTTGACAGGTAATTCTACTATAACGATGAATGTCTCTCAGGCCGTAATCGACCAGGGCACTTTCACCAGCGAAGAAGCACTTAGGGGGTATGTTATTGGAAAGCCGGATTACAACGTCAATGCATCGCATAATTACTATCTTGCCAATGAGACTAGCAACCACGGGAATGACGTGAAGGCCTTTGCGGTAGCCCTGTCAACGGATGAAGAACTGAAAAAGCTGGGCTATGAGGTGGATTGTAGCGAAGGGGCCACCAGCTACAACTGTAGCGGCCTGGACTTTATCGCTACAGATAACTGCAGCCAATTCCAGCTCGATGGGAACTGGTATGGCACTGAAGGAAAGAACTTCCGCTTCACCGTACCTGCTACCTCCTGCGGCGCTACCCTCGAAGACGTAATGGTGAACGGCTCGGAAACTACGGCTGCCGATGGCTTCTTCTACTTCCCCGCCACTGCCGAGGCCATCGTCACCGGCACCCCGCTGCTCACCTTGAGCAACACTGCCGACAACAGCGCCATGCTGCAGCAGTTCAACGGCCATGAAGTCAACGTCATCCTGGACGAACGCACGTTCACGAAGGATGGCACACAGACCAAGGATGGCACATGGCACAC
This sequence comes from uncultured Prevotellaceae bacterium, assembly GCA_902780635.1. GTDB lineage: Bacteria > Bacteroidota > Bacteroidia > Bacteroidales > Bacteroidaceae > Prevotella. The sequence goes on along the minus strand of CACZGH010000020.1, from coordinate 66,844 downwards.
TATCTGCCTGCCCTTCAACCTCAACATCAGCGGCTCGGTGCTCAGTGGCGCCATTGCGAAGACATTGAACAGATCTTCCTTCAAAAATGGCACCCTGACGCTCGGTTTCGGAGGCAATGCCTCCGCCCTCGGTGCTGGCATGCCCTACATCATCAAGTGGCAAAACGAGGGTGACGACATCGTGAACCCGAAGTTCACGGGTGTCACCATCAGCAATGAGACTGCACCCGTCAAGACCGATAACGTCGATTTTGTAGGTAGCTTCTCGCCCACAACCCTTACGGCTGACAACCGCAGCGTGCTCTATATGGGTAACGAGAACAAACTCTACTATCCCACAACCGATGTGACTGTCGGCTCGTGCCGCGGCTATTTCATGCTGAAAGGATTGGAGGTCGGCGACATTCTGGCAACGCCCGCTCCATCGTGCTTGACTTCGGCGACGGCGAAGCCACAGCAATCAGTGAAATCGAAAATAGTAAATCGTCAAATCGTGAATCAGGTTGGTATGACATGCAGGGCCGTCGCCTGAGTGGTGTACCCACAACACCTGGCCTTTATATTAATAATGGTATAAAGGTCGTGATTAAGTGAGAATCAATAAAATGAAAAGAGATACAGAGGCATAGGGGCTCCCTAAGTCTCTGTATCTTTTTGTTTAGAATAATTCGTCTTATTTGCCAGTCGGAATATTACTTTGCCTCACCGTCGCCATAGATGAAGCCGTAGGTGCAGCTGGGATATTCGAAGATTTCCTCGTCGCGGAAGAAACGTTTCAGTTCTATCTCAGCATTTGAGGTGGAGTCGCTGGCGTGTACGATGTTCTGCTGGTTGCTCATCGAGTAGTCGCCTCGGATGGTTCCTGGTGCAGCTTCACGCCCGTTGGTGGATCCTGTCATGGTGCGTACGACCTGTACGGCATCCACTCCCTCAAGGGCGAGGGCGATGACAGGAGAGGCCTGCATGGAAGCAGCCAGCGAGGGGAAGAAAGGACGGTCTACAAGGTGGGCATAGTGCTCTCGTAGTATCTCGTCAGAGAGCTGCATCATTTTCATACCTGCCACGCGCAGTCCGCGGCGCTCAAAACGGTTCACAATCTCACCGATCAGCTGACGCTGGACGCAGCTGGGTTTCAGTAATACTAAAGTCTTTTCCATCATAATTACTATTTTGATTTAACAAGTCATTGTTTTTGCAAATATAGGGAAAAAATTGGAGATGATGAGTTTTTTGAGATAAAGAATTGCTCATCTTGGGTAATTTTATGTCTTTGACCTTTCTAAAGAAAAGTGAAAATCTTTATCGTATTGGCTTATTATATTGGTTTTTTATATAAATTTGCGCCCAAAACGATGATGGCAAGACGACGGAAGAAAAGAAAAACGAAAAGCAATAGATGGATAGGTTGGGTGGTATGTTTGGTGTTTTTGCTCGCCGCCCTCTATTATTATCGTCCTTGGGAGTATTTTGAGGAGGATGTGTTTACGCACGACTCGCAATGGCCCTATAAGGATGAGACGAGCGGTCGACCCTATTCGAGAGGTTATGACGGTATCGATATCTCACGTCATCAGGGGCGTATCCACTGGGAAGTGCTGAGCAAGAACCGCGACATACAGCTGATCTATGTGAAAGCAACAGAGGGTCGCCGGCATAAAGACTCCCGTTATGCCGAATACATCCGTGAGGCCCGCAAGGCTGGTTTCAAGGTGGGGTCCTATCATTTTCTGCGCAAGGGCAGTGGGAAGGAGCAGTTTGAGCATTTCCGCAAGGTGGTGGACCGTGGCAAGCAAGACATTCTGCCTATGGTGGATGTGGAGGCGAAGGGTACCCGTGGCATGAGTCGCAGTGAGATACAGAAGATTCTAAAGGAGTTTGTCACGGAGGCCAAGGCCTATTATGGTAAGTCGCCTGTGATTTATAGCAATGAAGCCTATTATAAGAAATATCTCTCGCCGGAGTTTGACAATTATTATCTGTTTATTGCCAATTACAACCGTAAGCCTGTGTTGCCAGGGAAGGTGAAGTACGACTTGTGGCAGTATTCAGAGAAAGGCCGTGTGCGTGGTATCTGGACATGGGTAGACCTGATCAGGTTGGCATCAGGACGCCGGGTGAGGGATTTGGAGATATGATTTTTTTTAGGAGTTCAGGAGTTGAGGAGTAGAGGAGTTCAGACATATGACTTTTAGGAGTTGAGGAGTTTCAGACCATGGCATAGGTCTATAAAACCTACCATAAAAGAAATCAGGAGCCCAGACACCGTCTGAACTCCTGTATTTTTATGCTCCTTATGGGAACGTTATTTCACGTATTCTGCGTAGTCGGTCAAGCGCATATCGCCCTTGCGTGCCAGCGTGTCATGCAGTGCGAAGGCTGCGGGCAGACAGTGCCGGGTATGTCCGAGCTTTGAGATTTTGAGATAGTCCCACATCAGTTGTTTGTAGTCGGGATGTACACACTGCTCGATGATGTGCTGAGCGCGCTGTACGGGTCCCTTTCCTCTCAGGTCGGCCACGCCCTGCTCGGTGACGATGATGTTGACGTCATGCTCTGAGTGGTCTTGGTGGCTGACGAAGGGTACGATGGAACTGATGAGGCCACCCTTGGCTGTGGATGGGCAGGTGAAGATGCTCAGGTAAGCGTTGCGCTCGAAGTCGCCGCTGCCACCGATACCGTTCATCATCTTGATACCACTGATATGAGTGGAGTTGACATTGCCGTAGAGGTCACACTCGATGGCTGTGTTGATGGCGATGACGCCGAGTCGACGGATGATCTCCGGGCTGTTGGAGATTTCGCTCTGGCGCAGTGTGAGGTGCTTCTTGAAATAGTCCATGTTGTTGTAGACCTGCATGAGACATTCGTTGCTGACGGTGAGTGAGCATGCTGAAGCGTCTTTCACTCTACCGTTGAGCATCATGCCGATGACCGAGTTTTGTATCACCTCGGTGTAGATGTTGAAGTCGGGCACGTGCTTGTCTTCTCCGAGTGCTCCGAGGATGGCGTTGGCGGTAGAGCCTACACCACTCTGCAGTGGCAAGAACTCTTTGGGTATTCTGCCAGCGTGCATTTCTTCGACGAGGAACTCAGCGGTGAGGTATCCGATGCGGTCAGTGACAGGGTCATTGTCTTTGAAAGCCCTTGCCTCGTCGGGGATGTTGCACTCCACGACACCCACCAGTTTGTCTTTGGGTATCTCCACGTATGGTTTACCGATGCGGTCGCCGACGTGCTCGATGGGTATTGCCTTGCGGTAAGGCGGGTCGAGTGGCTCATAAACATCATGTATGAATTTGGCGTTGGGATTGTGGAAGGAGTTGAGCTCCAGGATGACTCTCTTGGCTAGTCTTGCTGCTGTGGGGCTGATGCCACCAGCGGCTGTCAGATAAGCCTTATAGAAAGAGCCAGCGTCTTCGATGTCGCAGACCTCGAGGATCGCCCAGTCAACGTCGCCATAGAAGCCGTATCTCAGTTCTTGTGCCATGTGGCTCAAGTGCAGGTCATTGTAGGGAATTTCACCTAAGTTGACATGTTTGCGGAAGTCGGGGTTGGTGGTGTAAGGAGCACGGTATTTGAGCGCCTGTGCGTTGGCGAGGTCACCATCCGTGCTTTGTCCTGTGGAAGCTCCTGTGAAGATACCTACTTTGAAAGGTCTTCCAGCCTCATGTTCAGCCACTGCTAATTTGGCCAGTTCTTTTGTCACAGCCTTAGCCACTCCTGCAGGAGTGAATCCACTAAGAGCGAGGTTTTCTCCGTTTTTGATTAATGACGCTGCTTCGACAGCTGTCAGTCGTGTGTAAGCCATAAAATTTCTAAGTTAATTTAAGATTTGTGCGCAAAGTTAGTCTAAATCAAGGAAAACCGCAAATTATTCGTTGTTTTATTTCGAGAATTAAGTGTTGGTATCGTTTTTTTTCCTATTTTTGCATGTCTTTATCGAAGATACGAAAGAAAGAATTGAAATTATGAGTGGAAGAATCGTAACGTTTGGAGAGTTGCTGCTGCGTTTTTCTAAGCACAGTCATCGCCGTTTTACACAGGGAGAAGAGTTGTTGGGCAATTTTGGTGGCAGTGAGGCCAATGTGGCCATTTCGCTGGCCACTTTGGGCAACGAGGTGGAGTATGTGACCCGTCTGCCGAAAGGTCAGATCGGTCTTGCTGCCTTGATGATGCTTCGAGAGTACAATCTCGATGTGCGTCATGTGTTGTCTGACGGCAACCGTATGGGCACTTACTATTTTGAGGGAGCTGCCGTGCTGCGCAACTCTACAGTGACTTACGACCGTGAGAACTCCGCCTTTTTCCTGTTGCAGCCCGGCATGTTTGACTGGCATGAGATTTTGCGTGGGGCAGAGATTTTCCATACGTCGGGCATTGCCGGCGCTTTGTCACAGAATGCCGCTGACGCCACGTTTGAGGCTTTGCGTATCGCCGATGAGATGGGACTGACCATCTCTTTTGACATCAATCATCGCAAGAATTTGTGGAAATATGCTGGAGCACAGCCCGTGGAGACCCTGAGCCGTATGCTGGAGTATGCTGATGTGATGTTTGGCGACGTCATAGAGTTTGAGTTTCTCATGAATCACCCCAAGATACCCTTCACTGCCACCGATACCAGTTATCAGATGGACTTGGAGCCCTATCGCGAGTGGTTTGAGGATATCCACCGCCGCTTCCCCCGATGTCGCAAATGGCTGATGGGTATGCGCAATCAGGTAGACGCCAGTCATCACCTGCTCACGGCGCTGCTGTGGAGTGATGGGGTGCTTTATTCCACCCGTATCTACGACATACAGGACATGGTCGACCCGATGGGTGTGGGCGACGCTTTCGCTGCCGGTTTGATACACGGACTGGGTGCATTCCCAGGCGATGACCAACGCATACTCGACTATGCACTTGCCGCCTCGACACTGAAATACACCTTCAATGGCGACTTCAACCTAGCCACTGACGAGGAAATCAAAGCACTGATGGAGAGCTGAGGCGTTTTTTCGGTGTTCGGTGTTCGCTTTTCGGTGTTGGCTGCTGGGGTGGAGGCGAAGAGCGAAAGGCGAAAAGCAAAGAGCGAAAAGCAAATTGCGAGCCTCGAAATACTCCCTGAAATTTGGTCTTCCCGTAGGAAATCATTAATTTTGCAAATTAGAAGTTTTTGGAATATAGACGAAATGGAACAAACACTGATTATCTATAATACCCTGACCAGGAGGAAAGAGGCGTTTAAGCCCCTTCATGCCCCTGGTGTAGGCATGTATGTATGCGGCCCGACGGTTTATGGAGACCCCCATCTGGGTCATGCCCGTCCTGCCATCACTTTCGACCTCGTATTTCGCTATCTGCGGCATTTGGGTTATAAAGTGCGCTATGTGCGCAACATCACTGACGTGGGCCACTTGGAGCACGACGCCGACGACGGCGATGATAAGATAGCCAAGAAAGCCCGTCTGGAGCAGTTGGAGCCAATGGAGGTGGCGCAGTATTATACCAACCGCTATCATCAGGCGATGGAGGCCCTCAATGTGCTGCCTCCCAGCATCGAACCCCATGCCACTGGTCATATCATCGAGCAACAGCAGTTGGTGCATGAAATCATGTCCAACGGCTTTGCCTACGAGAGCAATGGCAGTGTATATTTCGATGTGGCCAAATACAATGAGAAGTACAAATACGGCATCCTCTCCGGCCGCAACTTGGAAGACGTGAAAGATGCCAGCCGTGAACTTGACGGTGTGGGTGAGAAGCGTAACCAGGCCGACTTCGCCCTCTGGAAGAAAGCCCAGCCCGAGCACATCATGCGCTGGCCGAGCGAATGGAGCGACGGTTTCCCTGGCTGGCATTGTGAGTGTACAGCTATGGGCCGTAAATATTTAGGTAGCCACTTCGATATCCATGGTGGCGGCATGGATCTTATCTTCCCCCACCATGAGTGCGAGATAGCTCAGGCTGTGGCCAGTCAGGGCGACCAGATGGTGCACTACTGGATGCACAACAACATGATCACTATCAATGGTCAGAAAATGGGCAAGAGCCTTGGCAACTTCATCACGCTTGAACAATTCTTCACCGGCAATCATCCCACCCTGGAGCAGGCCTATTCGCCCATGACCATCCGCTTCTTCATCCTTTCCGCCCACTATCGTGGCACCGTCGATTTCTCCAACGATGCCCTGAAAGCCAGTGAAAAGGGTCTGGAGCGCCTGCTCAATGGTATCAACGACCTGAGCCGTGTGCCCGTGGCGAAGACATCGGATGAGGCCACCCACCGGGTGGTATCTCAGTTGCGTCAGAAATGCTATGACGCCATGAACGACGATTTTCAGACTCCCGTGGTCATCAGCCATCTCTTTGAGGCCTGCCGTCAGATCAATATCCTGCTCAGTCATCAAGGCACTATCAATGCCGCCGACCTACAAGAGCTCAGCGACACCCTCCATCTGTTTGCCTTCGACCTGCTCGGTTTGCGGCCAGAGAAAGGCAACTCGTCTGATGCCCGTGAGGAGGCTTTTGGCAAGGTGGTAGACATGGTGCTCGACCTGCGCGCCAAGGCCAAGGCTGCCAAAGATTGGGCCACCAGCGACCAAATCAGAGATGCCCTAAGTGCTGCCGGCTTTGAGGTGAAAGACACCAAAGACGGCGTGACATGGAAACTAAACAAATAAGCCCCAACAGCGAGACACCCCTATGAGCGAAAAGACAAAAAACTGCCCTACATGCGGCAAGCCTATTTACAGGTATGCGCAAGTATGCCCTTACTGCAAGGGTGAGACCCATTTTGTGTCGATAGATGAAGAGCACCCACAGATGATAGCTGAAGATCTAGAAGATCTAGAAGATCTAGAAAATCTAGAAGATCTAGAAACTCTAGAAGATCTAGAAGATCTAGAAAATCTAGGGGAAAGTGCCAGTGCAGGCACAGAGAAGCACGGCCACCTGAGTGAATATCTCCATCATCTCAAGGAAGACACCGAGAAGGTGAAGCAAGAATATGAAGAGAAGATCGGCCGTAAATACTCCCGTTCTACGATTCTGATAGGCTCTGTCATTCTGGTGCTCTCGCTGATTGTATTAGGCTTTTTCATTGCGGTTCAGATGATGAATCGTCAGACCTTTTTCTACGACAACACCATCGACCGCTCCGTGAAGCTTGAGATTGACAGCATGGCCAATGAGGTGTTTCAGAGAGAGGCCACGATTGTGGCTAAATTTCCTGACCGCAAGCGCCACTGTCTGTTCTACCTCAAAGAAGGCAAGCTCTGTCTTTACGACGCCTCCGACAAAAGCGACCAACCTCTGGACCTGATGGCCATGAATCCTAAAGCCGTGGTCGATGAGGGAGGTAGTGGTGTGCTCAATGCCTATCTGAGTCCTAACGAGAAGTACATCATCATCATCGCCTCGCGGATGTCGGGCAATAAGGAGTGCGGTCTGTATCGACTTGATACCGAAAGCCGAGAACTTGAGTTTATCGACAAGGGTCGTGTGGCCCCTGAGAAAGGAGGCTATGAGGTGAGCGGCGTGGGTCATACTGCCATGTATGATGCCAGTGGTGAGAAAATCAGCGGTTTGAGCAGCACTGAGATGGAGCAGTTGGTTCCCAAGTCAGAGCCCACTCAGACGGTGAGAAGGGAAAAGACTGAGAAGAAGACCGAGGAGCGTGTCCCGATGCAAGAGTCAGTGACTGAGCATATGAAGCCCAGTGTAGACTTGGCTCCCAAGCCAGAGGTGCCGAAGGTGCCAGAGAAGATCACCATTACCCCCGTCACCCCTCACAATCAATAAGAAAATAAGAGATGAAACGTTATCTTCATACTCTGAGATACCTTCTCGGAATACATGTGCTTGGACTTTTGTTTCTCACATGTTTTCGTCTGGTGCAGTTTTTCTCCCTTCAGGATATGATGTCGAGTCGGGGCAATGCCTCCGTCTCGACAGCTTTTGTCAAAGGACTATGGTTTGACAACGTCATCGCCTGCTATATCATGATTCTGCCGCTGGTGGTGCTGTTGATAGCCGCCAGTTTAGGCTTTTGGCACAGTCGTATACGAAGGGTTGCCGGTGTGTGGTTTGGCGTTTTGTATGCGGTGGTGCTGGCTGTCTCGGCTTCGAATATCCCCTATTTCAGCTATTTTTTCAAGAATATCGACTCCACCATATTTGGGTGGTTTGGCTATGCCGGCACTACGGCGGGTATGTTATTGGGCGAGAAGTCGTGGTGGGCATACATCGGATTGTATGTGGTGGCAGTAGTCGTATTCTGCTGGCAGATCAGGCGGTGGCGTAAGTCGGTGGACCGCAGTGTGGAGCACATCCATGAACAACGTCATTGGCTGAACTCGACGTTGTGTCTGGTTTTCACGATAGCGTTGGCCGGGTTGTGTGTGTTTGGCATCCGTGGCCGCATGGGCTACAACCCTATCAAGATCAGTCAGGCCTATTATTGTGATGATCCCTTCCTCAATCAGTTGGGCATCAACCCCGCTTTCAATCTTTTCACCAGTACTCTTGACGGGTTGCGCAAAGAAAACAAAGAGTTGTACCTGATGCCCTATCAGGAAGCCGTCGGCTATGCCCGCACTACGTTGGGCGTCACCGGTGACCTGACCGACAGCACCCAAGTGCTCAGACGCACCGTGACGGCATCAGGGGAGCCGCAGCGCTATAATGTGGTCGTGATACTGATGGAGTCGATGTCGGCGAGTCTGATGCAGACTTTCGGCCAGAAAGAGCCGCTCACCCCCACGCTCGACAGTCTCTATGCCCATAGTTTAGCTTTCACCCATTTCTATTCCGCAGGCATCCACACCAACCATGGCATCACCGCCACGTTGTACTCGTTTCCTGCGCTGATGAAACGCAACCTGATGAAAGGCACGGTGACCCCCCGTCGTCAAGGTGTAGCCACGGTGCTGAAGCAGGAGGGCTATCATAATCTGTTCTTTATGACTCATGAGTCGCAGTATGACAACATGAACGCCTTCCTGCGCACCAATGGTTATGACGAGATTTACTCCCAGGAGAGTTATCCCTCCGACGAGGTGGTCAACAGTTTCGGTGTGCCCGACCACTATCTGTTCAACTATGCATTGCCGGTCATCAACCGTGTGGCGGCCCGTCACAAGCCTTTTATGGCCACGATACTCACCATCAGCAATCATCCACCCTACATCCTTCCACAGTGGATGAAGCCCCGTACCTCTCAGCCAGAGACACAGATTGTGGAATATGCCGACCACTGTCTCGGCGAGTTCCTCGCACAGGCCCGTCGTCAACCCTGGTATGACCATACTGTTTTCGTGCTTTTGGCTGACCATGGCAAACTGGTGGGCGAGGCCGACTCCGAGTTGCCACAGTCGTACAACCACATCCCCTGCATCATCTTTGGTCCTGGTGTGGAACAAGGAGTCTATGACGGTCTGGCCACCCAGGTGGACGTGATGCCCACTCTGCTGGGGTTACTCCATATGAGCTACACCTACGACGGTTTTGGTGTTGACCTGCTGCGTGAGCGTCGCGACAAAGTGTTTTATACCTCCGACACCCATATCGTGGCACGCGACAGTACACGGCTCTATCTGTATAGCCCTGCGATGGAGAAGAGCTTCTATTATGACGTGTCAGCAGACCGGCATTTACAACAATCCCCCGACAGTTCGCGCTTTGGCGACCTGCGGAGGTATGTGTTTGCCATGGAGCAGACCGCTGAGTATTTGCAGCGGCATGACCTCAGCGTGAAGAAATAAACCGTCATTCACATGAATGATGATCTGACGGTCATAGACGAAATGTTGTCGGATACCACGTACACATCATTTCAGATCGTCAAGGCTGATCCATGTGGGAATGAGAAAGGAGAAACCGTTATAAATTCTTGTAGCTCTTTTCCAAATCTAACAAATGGAAGTTATGTTGGCGTTGGTGATCTCCGTCTGGAATGACCATGTAATTGCCATATTTTTGTGAGAGATATTCGTGAGGATGCTCTACTCCCATCACAGTCTTGCCCTCAAAGAATATCGCAGTAGGCTTGCCTAACAGATGCTTCGGCATCACACCTTTTAGACCATCGTCATGATCTACTATGAAGTCGCATTTGTCATAGTCGTATGCTCGTTGAATCTTTCTCAGTTTCTCTTGTAACCCTTGCATGGTATATACTTTTCTGCACAAAAGCGGAATCCATGAAGAAGGACCATGTCCATGACGATATGGATCTCGATGAACGAAATACAAGGCCTTTTTTAGCCATTCATAGTGTATGAAATGAAGTCTTTGTTTCATGCGGGAGAATGGCATTCCGTCAAGTGGGAAGACGTCAAGGTAGATACCACCAAGATAACTTAGGTGCATTCGTTCAATGAGTGTAGTGCTGCCATCCTGAATCTTGGCAAAGGGGAGGGGGTAATTTTGGGGGTCTGTCTCATAGCTGACCACCTCAAATGGCTCTGGCATCCACTCTTTTGCATTCTTCATAAGCAGGTCATAATCCTTCCGTGGCATGGCTATGTCAAGGTCGTCATCCCAAGGAATGAAACCTTTGTGACGAACAGCTCCGAGCATGGTTCCTGCCCAAAGATAATATCTCAGATGATGTTCCTTGCAAACGTTGTCAAGGGCAAGGAGAATGTTGAGAATACGGAGTTGAAGTGGTCGTATGTCGTATGAGGCCATATGGATAATTACTAATTACCTATTTACTCTAAACGTTAAACACTCATCTTTTAAATGTCCTCCTTGCGTTCTCAAAGTCCTCTACGGTATCAAGCTCGCAAGAAAAAAGGTCTGTGACGTCAAGTACCTTGTATGTATGTCCTTTTGGTAGGAGACGTTCGAAGGAAAGTTCATAGAACTTATTTTCAAGATGCTCCTCATTCATCATTGGTTCAAGTTCGGCATAGAGGGCTTTGGTGTATTCCTTGCCCATCTTTTCTATACCAAGACTCTCGCCGGCAGCATCTTCCACACGGCAGGTCTTGCTGATTTCAAGGATTGAGCCTTCTTTGTCAACTATCACCTTCATCTCCTCTTCGCCAAGTTCATGCCTGATGAGAGTAAGGACATTTTCTGACTCGTTTGCCAGAACTCGTGTGACAATTTCTGGATCATATAGAAGGTCACTGTCCAAGAGAAGGATTTCCTCATTCTCTGCCTCTGGACGTGCAAGCCAAAGTGAATAGATGTTATTAGTAGTGTCATACACCTCGTTATGGATGAATGTGACCTTTATGCTATTGCCATATTGTTCTGCAACGAAGTTCTCGATCATCTCATGTAGATAACCTGTTACGATGACAAATTCAGAAATGCCGTTCTTGATCAGCGCATCCATTGAACGCTGTAGAAGGCTACGCTCACCAATTTTCAGCAAGCACTTCGGTGTATTGTTGGTCAGCGGACGAAGGCGTGATGCCATACCAGCTGCAAGGATGATTGCTTTCACGTTTTTTTATTACGAATTACAGACGACGAGTCACCAGTTGCCAATTACAAATAAAGATTACTCACTTAACAATGATGGTTATAGAGTATCTGGGTCATTTGTAATTATCCAAGCGCTATGCTCTTGATGGTATCCACCACTACCTGTATTTGCTCCCTTGTGCCGAGAGTGATGCGAAGGCAATCTTCAAGTCCCTTGTCGCCCATGAACTTTATCTTGTATTGTTTCGCTGCAAGAGCCTTTTGCAGACGTTCCTTGATTGCTGTTGGATACTTGATAAGGATGAAGTTGGCTACGCTCTTGTAAACCTTGAAACCTGGGAGGCTGCTAAGTTCTTTCTTGAACAACTGGCGATCCCATTTCATGTCTTCTGCCACCTTACGATAGTGTTCGTCACTCTCAAGGGCAGCTATTGCCACCGCCTCTGTGAAGCGGTTATAGCCAAGGTATTTGTTGGCATAGCTGAGGAAGTTGTCGTGTCCCTTACCCATGAAACCAAAACCAAAACGCAGACCAGGAAGTCCGTAGAACTTACTCAGAGTGCGTGAGATGATGAGGTTTGAGTATTTGTTTACCAAAGGCGCAATATAGTGGGTATCAGTTGAAATGAATGAAGCGTAAGCCTCGTCGATAAGCACCATGGTGTCTGCTGGTATGTTCTCCATAATCTTGCCTATCTCCTCTGGGGTGAGGCAGTTGCCTGTTGGATTGTTAGGAGAGGCGAGGAGAAGCATACGAGGATGAATACGGTTGGTGTATTCTATGACCTCGTCCACATCGTATGCGAAGGTATCATCCAACTCATGCAAAGGGTACATTTCGAAGTGTCCTCCGCACTCGCCAGCTATGCGGTTATAATACCACCAAGAGTATTCGGGAATGAGTATGGTCTTGTTGTCGCCCTTCATCAGATAGTAGTGAACGGCATTCTTCAGAATATCCTCACCGCCATATCCCAAGAGAACCTGCTCCTCTGGCACGTTGTATATCTCTGAGAGACGAACGGAGACGATGCTCTTCTTACCCTCGTCGTAGATACGGGTATAGAAGCACAAGGTCTCTGGGTCAAAGCTCTTTATCGCATCAATAACCTTCTGCGAAGGCTTGAAGTTAAATTCGTTTCTATCAAGAAAATTCATAGTTATATTGTTTCTTTTATTCCTGTTTAGTTTACAGCAAACCTCACTATGAGGAAGTGTGTCGTGGTCGGCTGCCGGTATATGCTATCCGAGCGTGCGTAGGTAGATGTCCATCACCTGCGAAGCCACGTCTTTTCCCTCAAAGCGCTTGATATAACGCTGCGAGCGAGCCACACGCTCCTCGCGGCCTGCGGTGCCTTTGATTACCTGCCGCAGACACGCGGCCATGCCCTCCACGTCATCAGGCTGCACATACAGGTTGTCGGGGCCTCCAGCTTCTTCCAGGCAGCTTCCTGTGCATGCTACCACAGGCACCCCACTTTGTATGGCTTCGATGATTGGTATACCAAAACCCTCATACCTTGAAGGGTAGGCACACGCCTCAGCCATCTGATAAAGAGCGGGCAGGTCGGAGGAAGGCACTTGGTGAAGGAAGAGCACCCGGTGGTTGAGTCGATTTTCGCTCACATATTTTTTCACCTTTTCGGTATAGGGAGTCGGGCGTCCCACGATGACCAAAGAGAAGTCTTCAGGCATACGTTGTAACGCTTTGACAGCCAGTAGGATATTCTTCCTTTCCTCAATCGTGCCGACACTGACGATATAACGAAGAGGCAGTTGGTATCGTGTTTTCACCTCCTCTTTCTTGTCTTCACTGACAAGGCTCCGGAATCTGGTGTCACAACTTTGGTAGACCACCTCTATCATGTCGGGATTGACACCGCCAAGTTCTACAATGTCACGTTTGGTGCATTCACTGGTAGCGATGATGCGGTCGGCCTCCCTTGTCGTCCAGTGGAATTTTGCGGCATATATTTTGGCGTCCCACCAATGATAATATTCAGGATGGCGCATGAAAATCAGGTCGTGTATGGTCACCACGCTTTTGATACCAGCAGAACGTATGCCTATGGGCAATTCGCCCGACAGTCCGTGGAAGATATCGATATGGTCACGTCTCAGATCACTGATGATGCCCCGAGAGCGCCAGAATGCTTTTATCCTGGTATGCTTAGGGTAGACGAAACGGATATGCCTGGATGTGTGAATCTGACTGCGCAGTTGTTCATTGCCTTGGTCGGGGGCATAGAGACACAGGGCCGTGTCATCGCCGACGATACCATCGAGGTCGTTGACGAGAGTACGTCCGTAGTTGCCTAGTCCGGAAACGTTGCGGACAATACGCTTGGCGTCGAAACCAATGTGCATAGCCTTCATCACCTCACTATTTTCTTTCCATTGATGATATAGATGCCTTTTTGCATCTTCGAGGGTTCAACACGCGTGCCGTTGATATGGTAGATGTGATTTTGTGAGTTGTCGAAGACCGGCATCTCCTTTACACCGCTCAGTTCGTCAATGGTGAGCACTCCTTCTACATATTTGAGTTTGTAGTTGGGAGCCTCGCCGCCAGAGACTGTGATGGGATACTCGCCGGCTGGTGAGCCCAGGATGGCCGTGGTGGTGGCTTCGGGCATTACGGTGAAAGCCGCTGCTGCGTCCTCGTTGTTTTTGAATCCCTCAAAATACAATTCAAATGCAGGATTTTCCTCGTCGTAATGCCGCTGTGCGTTGGCAGCCCCTACCGTCAGTGGCGCTTTCTGTATGATGAGGTATCCGTCGTAGAAGTCTACGACCTCAGCCTCGATAGTGCCCTTAGAGATATAGATAGGATATTTGCCTACTGGTGAGAGCGCTGTGGCCTCACAATATAGTTCGGGTGTACCCTCTACCTTGTCGCCTGTCATGGTATACCTCAGTTCTGGGTTTTCATCGCCATAATAGCGTGCGGCGTTTCGCACTTTGACGCTGGTGCCGAACTCGCGTATAAACTCATGTGTGAAATCCTTCCATTGTGCTGCGGCGAGGTATTTATTTTTCATGCCGCTGCGCACAAAGAGATAATTGCGGCTGTTTTTCATGCCGTTGAAGACATTGGCACCGCCCAGTTGAGGTACCTCCTTGGCTGCAATTTTCAGTTTTGCGAGGCTGACGCATCCGTTAAAGCCTTCTTTTCCGATGTAATTGACGCTTTCAGGCAAAGTCAGTTGTGTGATATGTGAACAGCCAGCCAGTGCATAGTCATGCAGTCGGGTGACCCCCTTGGCCAGTATGAGTTCCTCTTTGGCGTTGGGCAGTACGGCGATCACCTCTGTTGTGTCGGGAGTGTAAATCACTTGTCCGTCGAAGTAGAAGTCAGCATCCTCGGCCGGTACAAAAGAGATGTCGGTGAGCCGGGGGCATAGTGCGAGAGCTCCTTCCCCAAACGAGCGCAGGCCTTCAGGCAGTATGATTTCCTGCAGCCATTTGCTGCCGTAGAACGCTTTTTTAGGCAGCGCGTCGGTGGTGGTGGTCAGGCTGACCCCATTTTCAATCATATAGACGCCCCCATCCACGATTTGTGCTTTACTCAAGTCGAGTATTTTCAGGCATCCCTCGGTCTTGTTGTCATAGAGGTCGCGTCCTGCCAACTCTCTTATTCTGAGCAGGTCAGTGCCATTGATGGGGCCAATGACTTGCAGTGAGCCCATCGCTCCAGTGAGCGAGTCGGGCAAGAGCTGTGCCAGTTGTCCAGCTTTCTCCACGGTCAGTGTGTCGGCGAGCAATTCTTTTTTCACACTGGTGATACCCCCGATCATATCCTGTCCGTATTTGAAAGAATATCCCCTCGGATTGAGCAGTGAGATGTCATAATAGCCGTCATCTTCACCGCTCCATCCCCAGTTGACATACACCATGCCGTCGGAGCGGTAGCCATGAATGACGAAAGCGTGGCCGCCCATCCATATATCGCCACCGCCATAATAGACGGGCCCGTTTTCGGAGAGTTCGTGATAAACGATATTCATCCATTCTTGACTGCTATAACGGTCGCGCTCGTAAAAAGCCGCGTCGGTGAGTCCGAAGTATCGTTGCAGGCCATCGCATGCGTCTTTGGAGTAAGCACCACTTCCTTCCTGTGGTCCGTCATATTCCATATTGGCGGCCACACCGCAATCGCGCATGAGTGTAGCCACAGCATTGGCCTGTGCTTCATTATATTGGCCTGCACGATATTCGTCGAGCATATTGTTCCAATCGTAGATGGTGTTTTCGAAGTCGGCAGAGACGGCCTGATCTTTGTAATAGATGGTGCGCTGCCCTTGTCCATGCACAGGTATTTGATGGTAGTTGAGCACCTGTGCCATGGCCGTGGCCACACACCCTGTGAGACAATTGGTGAAACTGTTGAAAGTGGGGCAGAGATTGTTGTATGGTGCATCCTGATCCCAGAGTGTAGTGATCATGGGCTCTACTTCCACAGGAAACTGGGTAGGGTCTGGTGATATGATCGCCAGGGTGGTATTGTTTTGTCGGGCATCAGCCACCACCTTCTGCATGGTGGCTATCCACCAGTTGAGATTGGTGTTGCGTCCTTCTGAGTAGACAGATGTAGAGACACCGAGTACTTCAGGCACAAGGTCATCGGCAGCAATGACAGCAAATCCACCATCCTTGTAGCCAATGACCGACAGTTGCTCCGTCTCTTTTAATATTACAATCTTTTCTTTTTTGGGGGCTTTATGTGCCTTGGTGAGACAGGTGTTGATAGCGTGAGAGGCCGAATTCATCATCTGATTCTTTGTGCGCGGATGAGCCTCGATCATTTGCCAGTGGCATAGGCATAGAATCAAGGTGAGGAATGAAATCTGTATTTTTCGCATGAGAAAAAAGTAAGTGGATAAAACATTTGCAAAATTAATATAATCCAAATAAATATCAAAATGTTTCTCTTCTTTTTCATGAAACAGGCGCAGTCAGCATGTGACTGCGCCTGTTGATGAAGTAGGAAGGCCGGTTTTTTTGACACTTCAGATAGCCCGGCCTCGTTGTATTATCTGACGATAGCTTTGGTACCGTTGACTACATATACACCAGCTTTGAGGCCTTCGGCAGATGTGGCCTGGCTGCGTACGAGCACACCGTCGAGCGTATAGATGTCGACGGGCTGTCCCTTTGCCAGGATGGTCTCGATGGCAGTGATAGTGGTGTTGATGCTGACCGGAACCGACTCGACACCGTTGGCATATACGATGGTGACACTCACTTTGTAATCACCCACAGGGATGTCAAGGTCGATATTGGTGTCGGTCACGTTCTTATAGAACACCTCGTCAACATAGACATTGTAGCTGGATATTTCTGATCCACCTGTGACGTAAGCCACATCGTCGATGAAGAGAGCGAACACGTCGACAGACTTGTGTCTGATAGCGAAGTACTTAGCGCCCTCAGGCAGGTCGAATGAGAATTTCTCCCAGTTGTCAGAAGATATCGCGCCTTCGTCCAATTTCTGGAAGCTCTCAATCTTGTTGTCGGTGTAGGACACCATGATGTCGAACGACTCTAATCCGTAATAGGAGGAGGCGTTGGAGTCGACAGTAGAAGCCTGCATGCCATAGAAACTGATGGTCTGAGCGATGCCTGGGAGTTCGGGCGAGATGAGCCAGTCATCGGATGCTGGTGTTTCGGTGTAAGAAGGTACTGCACACTGAGCCATCATGAACTGTGCACCGCTGAACGGTGGGTAGTTGTCTGCGCCCATTCCCGCTTTGATCGGGTCGAAAGGCATCCATGCTGCCGGTTCGCCAGCATTTTCGTAATTGACGGCAGCACTCTCCCAACCATAGACGCCTTTGCTATCACCGTCGTAGACTTTCCAGTCGCCAAACTGCCCTTCTTGTACCTCTTGTGTGACACCACCGAGCTGGAATGTCTTGAATACGTCGGTGTCGTCGAAGTTCTCGGTCTTGTTCTCAGAGAGCACTTCAGGTGCACTCCATGTGATGTGTGACTCCTCTGCAACGAGGTTCTCTACACCGGCTGCTTCAGGAGCGATGATGCTCATGAAGGCTTCGGCCACGTTGTCGTCGAGATCGAGGTCAAGGTCGTAGGTCACCTCAGCTTTGATGTCCTTGTCTCCAGCCTCAGTGAAGATGCTGGTGCTGTAGGTCAGTGCGAAGTCTTTGGTCTGCATGGAAGCGAGTGGCTCGTTGACATCTTCTTCGAAGATGACACCGTTGTCAAGGGTCACTTTCAAGTGATAAGCCTCGGCAGTGTTCTCACCCCAGTTTTTCACGGTCACGAGAATGTTGGCGTCGTTGCCGGCAGTAATGGTTGCTGGAGCATTGATATTGGCAGCTGCCAGGTTGTACTCCAGAAGATCGAGGAAGACGATGTTATCGAATGCGACAATACCCTCGCTTTCAAATTCTACATTGAGATAAGGTATGATATACGGCATTTCGGCAAAATCTTTGAGGTCGACCTTGACGGTCACGAAATTCTCGGCACTCGTTTCGAGGTCGGGAGTGGCTTTCACCATGTTGCCGTCGGGAGTCTGTATCATGACAGACACCTTGTTGGCAGGAGCGGTGTTGAAGACGTCGAAGATGAGCACGGGGTTGACGATGCCAGAGACATCGACCTTACCCGGAGTGATGCGTGCCCAGTTTCCTGGTGCGTCAGCATTTATACCGAAACAAATGCCGTCGTTGTCACTGCTGGTGCTGTAGAAGTTGTAGGAGATATTGTAGGAGTCAGACCTGTCGGCGAACCATCCAGGTATTTGCATTTGTCCATTGGCAAAATGTTCCTCGAGAGGCAGTGTGAATGGCTCTCCGATGATCATGGCTCCGAGAGTGGTGTTTCCTTTGCCCAACTCATTGACAGGTTGCACGCCCCAGTATTTGTAGTCTTGTTCACCTATATTGGTATCGAATGTCACATTGGCAGAAGTTTGTGCCACGAGCGAGTCAAGCTGTTCACCGTATGCGAGAGATCCACCATCATTGACGATATCCCATACGAGGTATGACACTTTCTCTGGGATGACGACACCACCGTTTTCGCCGACTGCAGGAGTCCATTCAAGCGCCACGGTACCGATTTTGTCGGATGGAATCACTTCCTCGACAGTAGGTGTGTCCATTCCGATATAAGCACTGACTTTCTCACTCTTCATACCAACGCCCGACTCATTGTACGGGATGAGCATATAAGTATGAGCTCCTGGTGTGAGGTTCTCTTCATTGTCGGTGTAGGAGACAGTAGCACCCGGTGTGATGTCCTCCACAGAGCCGATGAGTGCGTTGTCGCGATAGACATCCACCTTGGTGAGGTTGGCTGTGAGGTCATCGCCTGCGATGTTCTTGGTGGGAGCCGTGAAGGTGATGTTGGCTTCGTTGAGACCCTCTTGGTTGGGAGTGATGACGATGTCGGTTGGTGCAGCAGGTGCTGTTGGTTCCGGTTCAACCTCAATGGCGAGGCTCTTGATCTTCAGGTACCACTGGTCAGCGTCGCTGATTGCGTGAACTGCGAAGTAATAGAGACCGTCTTCTTCTACGGTTGTGTTGCCTTTAAACTCGTTGAACTCATTGATGTTGATTTCTGTTGAGGGTATGACAGTGGTGGTAAGTGCTTCCACAGTGGGTTTGTTGCCCACCATGATTTCAAAGCGCTCAGTGTATGAAATACCATTGCCTGAGATTTCAGCTATCACATTATATTTTTTGCCAGCCTGGAGTTTTATTGGCGGGCTGATGAGCCAGTCGTCACCAGGATTATTGCTGTGGTATTTGTAGTTTGCGAAATAGGTGCTGTTCCATTGCCAGGTATTGTCATCTTGGTTGGCATCGATAGTGGCAAAGAGGTTGAAGGTGTTTTCGTCTGTGAAGTCAGCATAATAGGGCACGGAGAGTGCGTCGCCGAGTGATTGACCACTGGAGAAAGCGATGGCACTGTTGAGGCTGCCGTTTTTGGCGATGACACCATATATGTAGACGGCCAGTTCGCCCAGTGAGAGTGTCTCGCTGAAGGAGGTCTCGCTGATATTTTCAGCCACGAGGGTGGTGTCCTTGCCCACGACACGATAGACATCGTATGTGAGGTCGCCAAGGAAACCTTGATGGATACCATTGAGGGGTGCTGTCCATGACACGTTGGCTGTATTGCCATCCATGACAAAATTGACGTCTGTAGGAGCCATAGGTGTGTCGAAACCAACCCAGACCGTGGCTTTTGCCTTGGGGCTGTCGCCCTGTTCGTTGCTGACAATGACGACGATGGTCTGCATACCCTCTTCTAAGGTCACTTCAGCAGAGACTTTTTCACCTGCAGAGGTGTTGCCAGTGGCGAGAGTTTGCTCACCGCATAAGATGGTATAGGTCAGTGCTCCGGAGAGTTCACCACCTGCGTAGGTCTCGGTGGGCGCTGTGAAGCTGATGGTACCTGTGGTGGATCCGTTTTCAAAGAGTGTGGTGATGTCGGTCACCTTTGCCGGTGCGTCATCGTTGGCGGCAGGTTTCTCGAAGAACATGCTCATGATGGAGTACCCACCCAATTCCTCTACCTTGGTGGCGGCACCAGTGTTGAGGTCTACGGTATAGAGTGCTGTTGAGCCTGTATTGATGTCCACGCCCAACCAGTAGAACGTGTCGTCGGTCTGGTCGATTTCACCTGTCTGATAGTAATATTGTCCATCGCTGTTGACTATGGTGACGCCTGTGGGTCCTACGAGGGTCTCCTGAGCGGTGCCCTTGTTGATTTGATAAAGATTGCCGTCGGTAGCGATGCCATAGAGTTGTCCGTCTTTTGTGATACCCATGGCAGCGTAAGTATTGGTGAGTTGTCCAATAGTGGTGCGGCTTGGGATGGTGTAGTCAACGATACCGAGTTCGTTGACTGATCCGTCGGCTGACCAGAAAGCTCCATAGATAGTGCCGTCATTAGCGATAGCTGTGGCATCGGCGACAAAGCTTAAGTCATCGCTGATGTCTTGTGAACCTAAGTACTCCCATGTCTCGGTGTCAAAGCGATAGAGATCGATGAAATAGAATCCCCATGATGCGAATGTGAAGTCGGCGTTTACACCGTAATAGATGCCATCCTGTATGGCAGCGCCACTGTTGAACTCATAATAGTAGTCGGTGAGCGTAGTGTAATTGGTGGGCGAGCCGATGCTGAATGAAGCGATGAGAGGGTTGCCCTCATCACCCATTTCGGGATAATATCCGAAGCTGGCGATGGCTTTGGAACTGCTGTTTTTGAGGATGAAGCGGTTGGCGTCTATCCTTGTATTTGATCTGGGCATGATAAGCCTCGGTGAGGCTTTCATTTTCAACATGTTTTTGACCGAAGGCTGCTTTTTCAAGTGCTGGAAGAGCCTTGGGTTTTGTCTTTTGAAGTCAGCCCTTTGCTTGAACTCTTTTTGGGATAATCCGAGCGCCTGCTTTTTTTGTAGCAGTTGCGCCTTGATTTCAGCCCTTGTCATGCCTTGCGACATTTGGGCATTGGCGGGGAGTGCAAGGAGCAAAGCTGCTATCACTCCCAAGAATAAATAAGTAAGTTTTTTACTCATAATAAAATAACTAAATTAGACAATTCGGAGAACTGTAAAGTCTCCTAATACATTTCGGAATGCAAAAATATAAATAATTTTGAATAATCATACCGAAATGTGAGAAAAAAATAAGAAATGGCGGAAAAATCGATAAAAAAGAAACGTTTGTAGATTGAAAGGTTTTAGATTGAAAGGAGTTAAGCCATTACATCTATACTCAAAACGTGTGAATATGGTGTAATGGCTTAACTCCTAAACTCCAAGATATTTCGGATTCCGCTACTTCAGTTATCTGATAAAGAGGAGTTCACGGTATTTGGGCAGTGTCCAGCATTCGTCGCTGATGATGAGTTCGAGTTTGTCTATCTGGTATCGTATTCGTTCCATCTTAGGTTCTACGGTATCATGGTAAGCGATGGCCCGTTGGCGCACATTATCTATTTTATTAGCAATTTTTCGTGCATTGACGAGTTCCTCGACACCCGTTTCGATGGCATGAGTGCGCTCGGCTATCTCTTTGATGATGCCTTTGTTGCGTGCTGTGAGTTGTGCGGCCTCCTCTTTGGTGAAAATTTCATACATATTGAGTACGTTTTTGGCCAGTTGGCTCTGATACTGGGTAGCGATGGGTATGATATGGTTCATACTCAGGTCGCCCATCACACGTGCCTCGATTTGTATCTTTTTGGTATAGGTTTCCCATTTCACCTCATTGCGTGCTGCCAGTTCTTTGGCGTTCATGACACCCATCTTCTCAAACATGGCGATGGTTTCCGGGTCGAGATACCGGTCGAAGATGACAGGGCAGCTTTTCTCCACGTCGAGTCCTCTTCGTGCGGCTTCCTCCACCCACTCGTCGCTATATCCGTTGCCGTCGAAGTGGATGGGTTTGCAGGTTTTGATATCCTCTCTCACGATGTCGATGATAGCGCTGGTCTGGTCCTCACCTTTCGCGATGAGTGCGTCGACGCGTGCCTTGAAGTCGGTAAGTGCCTCAGCCACCGCTGTGTTGAGTGCAATCATCGCTGAGGCGCAGTTGGCCTCTGCTCCGACGGCTCGGAACTCAAACCTGTTGCCAGTGAAGGCAAATGGGCTTGTACGGTTTCTGTCGGTGTTGTCGATGAGCAGTTCGGGTATTTGTGGTATGTCGAGTTTCATGCCCTGTTTCCCGCTCATGGTGAAGAGGTCTTTTTTGTCAGATTTCTCGATGTGCTCCAGCAGTTCGCTGATTTGTTTTCCGAGGAACGAGGAGATGATGGCTGGTGGTGCCTCATTGGCTCCGAGTCGGTGGGCATTGGTGGCGCTCATGATGGAAGCTTTGAGCAGTCCGTTGTGGCGATAGACCCCCATGAGTGTCTCCACAACAAAGACGACGAAGCGCAGGTTGTCCTCTGGTGTTTTTCCAGGTCTGTGCAAGATGATGCCCGTGTCGGTGGAGAGGCTCCAGTTGTTGTGCTTACCAGAGCCGTTGATGCCGGCGAATGGTTTCTCATGCAGGAGCACTCGGAATCCATGTTTTCGTGCCACCCGTTTCATGAGCGACATGAGCAACATGTTGTGGTCGACGGCTAGGTTGGTCTCCTCGAAGATGGGAGCCAGCTCAAACTGGTTGGGTGCCACCTCGTTGTGTCGGGTCTTGCAGGGGATGGACAGTTCGAGAGCCTGTATCTCCAGGTCTTTCATGAAAGCCTGTACGCGGTCGGGTATCGTGCCGAAGTAGTGGTCGTCCATCTGTTGGTTTTTTGCCGAGTCGTGCCCCATGAGCGTGCGTCCTGTGAGCATGAGGTCAGGCCGTGCGCTGTAAAGTCCCTCGTCGACCAGGAAATATTCCTGTTCCCACCCGAGATTGGATGACACTTTTTTGACGTTGGGATAGAAATAGTGGCACACGTCGGTGGCAGCCTGTCCTACGGCATGGAGTGCTTTGAGCAGAGGCGCTTTGTAGTCGAGTGCCTCACCGGTGTAGGAGATGAAGACGGTGGGGATACAGAGTGTGTCGTCGATGATGAAGACGGGCGATGTGGGGTCCCATGCCGAATATCCTCGTGCCTCGAAGGTGTTGCGTATGCCGCCACTTGGGAACGACGAGGCATCGGGTTCTTGTTGTAGTAGCAGTTTGCCGTTGAACTGTTCTACCATTCCACCTTTTCCATCGTGCTCGATGAAGGCGTCATGTTTCTCGGCTGTTCCCTCAGTGAGTGGCTGAAACCAGTGGGTGTAATGGGTGGCTCCGTTTTCCTCGGCCCATTGTCTGATACCTTTTGCCACGGCGTCAGCAATAGAACGGTCGAGCCTTGCTCCGTTGTCTATGACATCGGAGAGTTTGAAGTAGACTTCCCGTGGCAAGTATTTGAACATTTTGTCGCGTGTGAAGACATATTTGCCGAAATACTCCGACGGGCGTTCTGCCGGCGATTTTACTTCAAGTGGTTTTTTCTTGAAAGCTTCTTCTACTACTTGGAATCTTAGATTTGCCATTTTTCGCTTTTCTAAAAACTATCACATATACCCCAGCCATCTGAGGATGTCGTTGAGGTTGGCCACAATCATGAGGAGAATGAGGATGCCAAATCCCACATACTCGGCACGGATCATAAAATTCTCGCTGGGTTTGCGCCCTGTGATCATCTCATAGAGCAAGAAGAGTACATGTCCACCATCGAGTGCGGGTATGGGCAGGATATTCATGAAAGCCAATATGATGCTGAGGAAAGCTGTCATGCGCCAGAACATCATCCAGTCCCACTGTGCGGGGAAGAGGCTTCCGATGGCCCCGAAGCCACCGAGAGACTTTGCTCCCTCTGAGGTGAAGACATATTTCAGGTCGTCGACATACCCGCGCAGCACGCCTAAACCGTATTTGATGCCAGCTGGGAAGCTTTCAAAGAAGCCGTATTCCTTGTTGGTCTCCTTATAATAGCTGAAGATATTGGTCATGACGGTACCCAGTTTGAGATCGGGTGTCAGCGTGGTCTTGATGGTGTCGCATGCCTTGGTGTCGTGATGTTGGAACACGATAGACACCTGCCGTGCCTTAAGACTGTCGGCAGGAGTGGCTTTGACGGTCATCACATCATTGATTTTCCCGATTTCGTCCAGGTATTCATTCCATGAGTCCACGTTGTGTCCGTTGATGGCTAAGATTTTGTCACCTTTTGCCATGCCTGCTTTTGCAGCGGGTGTGTCATCGAGTATAGAGTCGATCTCCGCGGGTATGAATGGTTGCACAAAGGTGGGCTGAGCTTTGAGCATGTCGAGCAGGTTGAGGTCACCTGGCAGATTGATAGACATCTCTTTTCCATCGCGTATGATGTCTGCGCGTTGTGCAGTAGACAGGCTTCGGTAGACATCGACATCAAATTTTGTAAATGTCTTTTTGTCAGTGCCCAACAGGATGTCGCCGTCTTTGAATCCAAGTTTTTTGGCCTCTGTGTTGAACTTCATACCCATCGTCATGTCACGAGTCTGGATATAGGAGTCGCCCCAATAGAAGAGTACCATAGAGTAGATGAATAAGGCGAGGAGGAAATTGACCAGCACACCGCCTATCATGATCAGGAGTCGCTGCCAAGTTGGTTTGGTGCGGAACTCATAGGGCTGTGGTGGTTGTTTCATCTGTTCGGTGTCGAACGACTCGTCTATCATGCCGGCTATCTTGCAGTATCCGCCAAGGGGCAGCCAGCCCATTCCATATTCTGTGTCACTGTTTTTGGGTTTCCATTTGAAGATTTTCCCGCTCCATTTTCCGATGCCCACATCGAAGAAGATGAAGAATTTGTCCACTTTCACTCCGAAGAGTTTTGAGAAGAAGAAATGCCCACCCTCATGCAATAGCACGAGCAGTGAGATGGAGAGGATGAACTGTACCAGTTTGATGAAAAAAACACTATCCATTTTTTATAATCGGTTTTTGCTTTTCGCTTTACGGTGTTCGCTATTTGCTTTTTTAGTGTGGGTGTCAACGTGATTGCATGATGTCAGTGGCGATGCGTCGTGCCTCGGCGTCAGTCTGCACATAGATGTCGTATGAGGGACTCGCGTCGAAGGTGGTGCGCCGCATGGTCTCCTCGATGATTTCGCCCATCTGCAGGAATCCACATTGGCCTTCAAGGAATCCACGGTTGACTATTTCGTTAGCGGCATTGACGATGCAGGGCATGTTTCCTCCCTTTTTGATGGCCTCGAAAGCCAGTGCCAGACAATGGAATTTGTTGAGGTCTGGTTCGAAGAACTCGAGAGGGTGGCGGAAGAGGTCGAGGCGCTCGCTGGTGAGTGAAAGTCTTTTGGGAAAAGAGAAAGCGTACTGGATAGGCAGTCGCATGTCGGGTACTCCGAGTTGTGCCTTGACCGAGCCATCATGGAACTGTACGGCGCTATGTACGATGGACTGCGGGTGTACCAGTACCTGAATGCGGTCGGCAGGTACGCCGAAGAGCCACTTGGCCTCTATCACCTCAAATCCTTTGTTCATCATCGTTGCGCTGTCGATGGTGATTTTGGCTCCCATGTCCCATGTGGGGTGTCTGAGCGCATCGTCGCGAGTCACGGTGGCGAGTTGTTCTATGGGCATGAGCCTGAAAGGTCCGCCACTGGCTGTGAGGAGAATTTTCTCTATCTCGTTGTCTTCTTCGCCTACAAGGCTTTGGAAGATGGCCGAGTGTTCGCTGTCCACCGGTATGATGGGAGCATGGTTTTCGAGAGCCAGTTGGCCGATCAGCTCGCCAGCCACCACGAGGGTCTCTTTGTTGGCGAGACAGATTTTCTTATGTGCCTTGATGGCGTGTATGGTGGGGGAAAGTCCAGCGAAGCCCACCATGGCAGTGAGGACCATGTCGATGGGTCCTGCCTCAACGATTTCGTCGAGTGCTTTTGCACCAGCATACACTTTAATGTCGGGCAGGTCGGCCAGCAAATCCGACAGTTGGTCGTAGTGAGCCTCGTTGGCAATGACCACTGCAGCAGGGTGGAACTTTCGTGCCTGCTCGGCCAGCAGTTGTACTCGGTTGTTGGCGGTGAGGCAGTAGACCTCATAGAGGTCGGGGTGCTCCTCAATGACCTGCAAGGCTTGTGTGCCTATCGATCCGGTGCTGCCGAGAATACATATTTGTTTTTTCATTTTTCTTGATTTATAATAATCCGTCAGGGATGGTCATGTTGATATTTCTGTTCTCCCGGTCAAGGTGTGTTACCAGGTCGTCAGCGGCAGGTATGAGCACCGTCTCACCGGTAGGCGTTTTCACTTCGAAGAGCGTGTTGATGGTGGTGGTGTCGACGGCTATGACCTGTCCGATGGTCTTGCCCGAGTCATGGTCGGTGATGGTGTAGCCCACAATCTCCGCCCAGGTCAGTTCGCCGTCGTCCTCTTCGGCGAGGCTTCGTGGGAAAAACACCTCACATCCTGTGAGTCTTGCTGCCTGACTGGCTTCATCGATATCGCAGAATTTCACGAGCGCTGTCGTGTCGCTTCTGAATCTGTATTCCTCCATGAAAAAAGGCACAAGGAGTCCCTCTACCTGCAGGAAGAGGTATTCGGCGTCGACACGGTCGAAGACATCATCAGTGAAATGGAATGACACTTCGCCCTTTACTCCGTGTATCTTGCCTATTCTTCCAATATGGAAGACGCTGTCGGGATGGATCATGTTCAACTATTCACTCTGATGATTCTTGCGCCCAAAAGGTTGAGGCGGTTTTCGATATTCTCATATCCACGGTCTATCTGTGCGATATTGTCGATGCGGCTGGTGCCGTTGGCGCTCATGGCTGCGATGAGCAGGGCGATGCCGGCGCGTATATCAGGGCTGGTCATGCGTCCTGCACGCAGTTGTTTGTGATGGTCATGCCCTACGACGACAGCCCTGTGGGGGTCGCAGAGTATGATTTGGGCGCCCATGTCGATGAGTTTGTCGACGAAGAAGAGTCGGCTTTCAAACATTTTCTGGTGGAAGAGGACGCTTCCTCTGGCCTGTGTGGCCACGACGAGGAGCACAGAGAGCAGGTCGGGTGTCAGTCCTGGCCATGGTGCGTCGGCGATGGTCATGATGGTGCCGTCGATGAAGGAGTCGATCTCGTAGGTGTCATGCCGTGGTATGATGATGTCGTCATGATCTACATTGATGCAGACACCTAGGCGCCGGAATGCGTCGGGTATGATGCCGAGGTGGTTGATAGACACGTTTTTGATCCGTATGCCGTCGCCCACCATGGCAGCCATGCCGATAAAGGAACCGATCTCAATCATGTCAGGCAGCAACGTGTGCGTGGTGCCATGCAGTCGGTCGACTCCCTCGATAGTGAGGAGGTTGGAGGCGATGCCGCTGATGTGTGCTCCCATGGCATTGAGCATCTTACAGAGTTGCTGAATATAAGGCTCACAGGCGGCGTTGTAGATGGTGGTGACACCTTCAGAGAGCACGGCAGCCATGATGATGTTGGCAGTGCCGGTGACGGAAGCCTCGTCGAGGAGCATATAGCATCCTTTGAGGTGGCCGGCCTTGATCTCAAACACGTCGCGCCCCTCGACGCGCTGGAAGTCGGCACCGAGATGATGGAATCCCAGGAAGTGTGTGTCGAGGCGTCGGCGTCCTATCTTGTCGCCTCCAGGCTTAGCCACTACGGCCCTGTGGTATCGTGCGAGGAGCGGCCCGAACATGAGCACGCTTCCTCTCAGCGACGAGCATTTTTTGACAAACTCATCGCTTTCAAGATAATCCAAGTGTAGGTTGTCGGCCTGGAAGGTGTAGTCGTTGGGCCCGTTTTTTGTCACTTTCACTCCCATGTCTTTGAGGAGCAGTATCAGATTGTTGACATCAAGGATGTCAGGTACATTGCTGATACGCACCGGGTCATCGGTGAGGAGTGTGGCGGAGATGACCTCCAGCGCCTCGTTTTTGGCCCCTTGTGGAGAGATGGTGCCACGTAGGGGATGTCCACCTTCGATGATAAATGACTGCATGAGATTATTTCTTTTTCTTACGTTTTTCGGTGAAGTCTCTCTCGTTGATTTTGTCGAAGACAAACTTTTTGAGGTCGATTTGTATGACCCCGTCGGTGAAACGTGCGAGGTCGGACACCACTTTTTCGTCATCTGCCGAACCGTGGCTCCACTGATAGAGGTCTCGCTTCATCTGGTTGGCGGTGTATCTTGCCAGTTCGTCTCTCTCTGGCCCAGGCTCCATGGTTTTGAGTTTGTCAAATATTTCAAAGAGCATGTATCCGTAGTGCCGAACGGGGATTTCCTTCATGGGGTAGGCGAGGGGCTCAGGTTTTGTGGCTATCTTCAGAGCTTGGCTCACATCGCACGGGTAGTCGATGTCGAGTTGGAAATTGCTCATGAGTGCGAGGTGGTCCCAGAGTTTTTGTTTGTGCATGGCAGCGTCGCCATTGGCGGGAGACATCCTCTCCATGATGCTGATGATGGTATTTGCGCACTGTTGTCTCTCCTCTTTGGTGGGGAGAGAGACGGCGTGGTCGACCATTTTCTGTACCTCTCGTCCATATTCTGGCAGCACGAGTTTGTCGCGCTGGGTGTTGTAGTCCAATCCTTCTATGTTCATATTGTCTGTTTATTGCGGGGTAAGATACGTGTTAAATGAGTTTTTTGGGCATTTTCGCCACGAAGTCTTTCAAGTAAAAAGGAGTGAAGTAGGCCACATCCTCAAACTGTTGGTTGGCATTGCGTTTCTCTGCCAATGGAAACATATACTTGGCTTCGGGGCGGATGTTGCTGATGAGATGGGCATGAGGGTGATGGATGGTTTCCATGCATTTTGCGGCTCCATTGCCGAAGAAATAGACAGGATGCTCATCCAGATATGCTTTGTAAGTATCGCTGTCGACGATGTCGGCACGAGTCTCTCGCACTTCCCGTAATGCCCTGTCATAGACAGCGGCGTAGACTTCCATCCTTCTGGCGTCAATCATAGGGCAGAGGAGCGCGTCGTCTTCCAGTTCGTGGCGGAGCAGGACAGGCACCGACAACAGTTGCAGTGTGGGTATGGCGATGAGTTTCAGGTCACGGGCATAGCAGATGCCTTTAGCCATCGACACACCGATGCGCAGTCCGGTGTAAGAGCCTGGCCCACAGCTGACCGCAACGGCGTCGAAAGGAATGGCATGGTTGTCGGTGAAAGACAAGGCCTCATCGACATACGATCCGAGCCTCTCGGCATGGTTAGGTCCACTGAAATCTTCCTCATGGAAGATGCACGTTCCGTCCTGACTGACAGCCACCGAGCAGCCGTCGGTGCTTGTCTCAATGTTGAGTATACACGACATTATTTATATATTGCATCAAAATTAAAGTGCAAAATTACTCATTTTTCCTCAGAAATGTGTATTTTTGCATAAAATTCTATTTTACTTGATGGTTTTTGAGGCTTCCTTGATGCTGTTGAGTGTTATTTGCAATCATTTTCTTTTATAACATGATATTATCGATGACAGGCTACGGCAAGGCCGTTGCATCCTACAAAGAGAAAAAAATCAATGTTGAGGTGAAGTCACTCAACAGTAAGACGTTGGACCTTTCGACGCGTATAGCACCCCTCTATCGTGAGAAAGAGATGGAGATACGGCAGAAGTTGGCCAAGACCTTGTCCAGGGGCAAGGTAGACTTCTCTATCTGGATAGAGAAAGAGGCTGGCATGGATGCCACCCCCATCAGTATGGCTTTGGTGGAGAATTATTACCATCAGATCAAAGAGATAGCCCAAAAAACGGGTATTCCAGAGCCTCAGGACTGGTTTTACACGTTGCTTCGCATGCCTGATGTGACGGCACGGATGGAGATGGAGGAACTCACTGAGGAAGAGTGGGCCACTGCCTGTGGTGCCATTGACGAGGCACTTGGCAAACTGATGGATTTCCGTGTGCAGGAGGGTGCCGCTTTGCAAAAGATGTTTACGAAAAAATTGGACAATATCTCAGCCTTGCTAGCTTCTATAGAGCCCTATGAGAAGTCGAGAGTAGAGAAAATCAGGATGCGTATTGTCGACGGTCTTTCTTCTATCCCTGAGGTGGAGTATGACAAGAACCGCCTGGAGCAGGAACTGATCTACTATATCGAGAAACTTGACATCAGCGAGGAGAAACAGCGTCTGGCCAACCACCTGAAATACTTCCGTGAGACGATGGAGGAAAGTACCAGCCAAGGCAAAAAGTTAGGCTTCATCTCTCAGGAGATGGGTCGTGAAATCAACACCACCGGATCGAAGAGCAACCAGGCAGAGATGCAAAACATCGTGGTGATGATGAAGGATGAGCTGGAGCAGATCAAAGAGCAGGTGCTGAATGTGCTTTGATACCCCACCCTAACCCTCCCCCAAGGGGAGGGGATGTAAACTCTAACAAGTGGAGAGAGGTGAGAACTTAAGTAAGGGGATGAAAATGAGATGAGGATGAAATATGGATATGAGACAACGGATAAGGCGACTTATCACTTACTTCTAGAGAGAGCTAGATGGAACAGACAACATCCTACAGATGCAGAAAGAAAACTTTGGCTTTTTTTGCGTAATGGCGAGTTGGGTGACCGTTTTCGTCGTCAACATCCTGTATATGGTTATATACCAGATTTCATTTGCTTATCAAAAAAGCTCATTATTGAAGTGGACGGCGAATGTCACTCCGATGCAATAAAAATGAAGGAGGATGAAGAGAGAACTCGATATTTGGAAAGTATAGGTTATACAGTTCTCCGATTTACTAATTCCGAAGTGTTGAATCAAACAGACAAAGTCATTCAAATCATTAAGAATACAATGCAAGAACAATCAGAAAAACAATCTATCGACCAAAATGTTTCCGTCAATGGCCATCATGAGGATGCTTCTCCCCTCCTTCGGAGGGGGCGGGGGAGGTTTATCTTTTCCGCACCGAGTGGGAGCGGGAAGAGTACGTTGATCAACTGGCTGATGACGGAACATCCAGAGCTGAATCTGTATTTCTCTGTCAGTTGCACCAGTAGGGCGCCACGTGGTACGGAGCAGAATGGCGTGGAGTATTTTTTTCTTACACCTGAGGAGTTTCGTCAGAAAATAGAGAATGACGAGTTTTTGGAGTATGAAGAAGTGTACCAGGACCGTTTTTATGGCACCTTGAAAGAGCAGGTGGAGCGGCAGATAGCAGCAGGCCAAAATGTAGTCTTCGACGTGGATGTGAAAGGTGGTTGCAATATCAAGAAACATTATGGCGACCAAGCACTGAGCATCTTCATCCAGCCCCCATCGGTCGAGGTGCTGCGCCAGCGTCTTGTCAACCGTGGCACTGACACCCCTGAGGCTATCGAGGCCCGTGTTGCCAAAGCAGCGTATGAACTGACTTTTGCAGACCAGTTTGATGTCATCGTCGTGAACGATGACTTAGAGCAAGCCAAAGCCAATGTGTATCGGGTGGTGAAAGAAGCGCTCAACTTATGATCAAGACAGGACTATTTGGCGGGTCTTTCAACCCGATTCATAAAGGACATGTCGCCTTGGCTTCCAAATTGTTGAGGGAGACAGGACTTGATGAGGTGTGGTTTTTGGTCACGCCTCAGAATCCGTGGAAGCAAGAATCGGACCTGCTGGATGATGACAAGCGTCTGGATATGGTACGGTTGGCTTTGGAGGGGAAAAAGGGTCTGATAGCGTCAGACTTTGAGTTTCATCTGCCGAAGCCTTCCTATACCTGGAATACGCTGCAGGCGTTGTCGGCAGCTTACCCCGACCGTCGGTTCACATTGTTGGTAGGTGGTGACAACTGGGAGCGTTTTGATCATTGGTATGAGCATGACAAAATACTCGCACAATACGAAATAGCCATCTATCCGCGCAAAGGCTCCAAAATCGACCGTCAGCAACTTCCTGCCAATGTGCGTCTCGTGCGCACCCGTCTGATTAATATCAGCAGCACCGAGATCCGTCAGCGAGTTCATGACGGTCTGCCTATCGATGACATGGTGCCTAAAGCCATTATTCCGTTGGTGGAAAAATGGTATTGAAACTTCTCCTTAACCCTCCCCAAAGGGGAGGGGATGGTGATGCCTTATGACCTTACCGATACTGGTCTTTCCCCAGCCATTTGTTGAGGCGGCGGAGGAAAGAATTCCAGATGTTTTTGAATTGTCCGTATTTGAGGTTGAGCCAGAGTTCCTCAAAGGAACGGCATACCTTGATCCATGGGTGTCCCCAGGCATAGGTTTTGTAGAGCCGCTCTTTGTAATCCACATTTTCGATCACATATTTGGGATGACGGAGTGGAAACTCCGTTTCATGTCTCTGCATGGTGAAGATACGGCGGTATCCTTTTGGTGTGGTCTTGATGCTTCCAGCGAAGTGGGTGCTATCGGCAGAGAGGCCTAAGTTGTTGATCATGTTTTTGGTGGGTATGATGGCAAGGGTGGAACTTAATAAGTTGTTGGCCCAGAAAATGCTCTCATAATACTCTTTCCCACTATCATGGTGATGGCGGCACATTCTCATGAAGTCGCTTCGATATTTCCTTTCTTTCACCAATGCTTCCAGCTGATGCACATGATAGGGGTCGTTGAGGAAAGCATAGTCGCCCTCCCATTGGTCAATGACTCGCCGCCAGGATGCCCATCCCCAGATGGAGAAGGTGGAGGTGAAGAAATAGCTGTCGGGCACATCGGGCGACACCTCATCCACGTTAAATCCAGATACCATTGAGATGCGTTCGTCATGCTCATAACGGTCGAGCATCTCTTTGCAAAACGGGAAGAATGACTGCGCTGGCACGTCATCATCTTCCAAGACGATACATTTGTCTGTAATGGAGAAGGCCCATTTCTGCGACAAGTATTCTGAGGGGTCGCAGCCGAAGTTGCGCTCCTGGTATTTTCTGTGTACCTCGCATTGCCAGTCGATGTCTTCCACCACTTTTCGGCAAGCCTCTATGCCCGGCATGTCACGTTCTCCGCGCGGCCCGTCCTGATAGAGAAAGAGGCGTGCGGGCCTGGCCTTTTTCACTTCGGCGAATACCTGACTGAGATGGTCGGGACGGTTGAAAAACAGAATCAGAACAGAGATATCGATTTTTGAAGGAGGGAGCATGGGGGAAATTAGGAATTAGTAAATAGTAATTAGGAATTAGTAAATAAGGGTGAGGGGTGGCGGTGAGAGGTGAACTTAGGTATCTAGTTGATGAAGGAAGATGACGGAATGGATTTTTCTCTTTTCTACCGGCGGTATCTCCATATAGTTGCGGTAGAGGTCGGTGAGATAGGCGTCGGGGTTGTGAGGCGCCATGAAGTCATAGTCCTCAAAGTGGATGGTAGAGAGGGGGAACACGCTGTCCTGCCGGTGCATGATACCATAGCCGTTGTTGATGAGGATATTGGAGATATAAGTGTCATGAGGCCTGAGGGCGAAAGCGATGGCCCAAGCAGCGCGTGCTATCAGGTATTTGGCACCAAACCACCACCACTCTGCTGTGGCACGCAACGAGTAATGATGAGGTTTGTGCAGGATGGAATAGCTTTTGGAGACAGCGAGACCAAACCGCTTGGTGAAAGATTTCGATACCGTGGGATAATTGATGAATGGGAAGATGTCGACATAGAGTCCTTTCTGATAGTCGGCGGAAAAATCATCACCCGGTTCCACATAGAAAGAGTTGAGGTCGCGCACTTTGACAATCGGCTCTTTGCTGTTAGGCTCTGTGCGTGGCGACTGTAAAAAGAGGTGAGCGGGCAGTTCGCTGGGGGCCACTTGCTCAAATCGCTGCATATCCTCTTGTCCCATGGCGATATCGATGTCATCGTCCCAGGGGATGAATCCACCGTGGCGCACCGCACCGAGCAATGTTCCACCATCGAGCCAGTAGTCGATATGGTGTTTTTTGCAGATACGGTCGATTTCCTTCAGGATCTCCAACTGCTTCAGCTGGCAGGCTCTCAAATGTGCCTCTTTGTATTTTTCTACATATGAATTTTTCATCTCTTATGAGTTTTTTCAAATTCCATCCTTTTTGGGGGGCTATGATGGGGTTTTCAATTCCCTCCCCTTTGGGGAGGGTTAGGGAGAGGTATCCCTTTTGGGGAGGGTTAGGGAGAGGTATCCCTTTTGGGGAGGGTTAGGGAGAGGTATCAGTATTATGATGGGGTAAGATGTAGTTGACACTCTCTTTCAGGATGGTGCTTCCCAGTATCCACAGAATGCCGATATAGGGCAGGGCGACAGCCACGATTTTTGCACCGAAGCGCAGATAGATATTACCGATGCCGTCTGTGCAGAGATGGGCGAAGCAACAGAGAACGACTGACAATATAAAATAAGGTGAAATATCTTTGACAAACTCACTGGCGTGGAGGGCGATCTCGCGCTGCGAGAGTTTGAGCCACACCCCCGTCCATGCGATGTTGACGATGGTCCATGCCACCACCATGGCATAGATGCCCCAATGAGCCATGACGATGGCGATGACGGTCTGTATGAGACATAGGGTGATGGTGCACCACATGTAAGTGGATGAGTGCCCGCGGCTGATAATCAGATTGGAGAAGAGGGTCGTGATCGGCAGGAAAGCGCCAGCTACGCATAGCACCTGCATGAGTCCGGCACTGGCCATCCATTTTTCGGTGATTAGGATGACGATGAACTCCCTTGCTGTGAGTGCCAGTCCCAGCATCAAAGGGAAACAGATGAAAGCGGTGAAACGGAGGAGTTTTCTGAACACCGCCTTTTGCCGGTCACGGTCTTCCTCCACTTTTGTAAAGACGGGTTGCGCAATGCCATAGACCATGTTTGAGATGAGCGACGAACCCATGGTGGTCCATTTGTTGGCCTGGGTGTAGTCTCCCACCACTTTGGGTGTGTACATCTTACCAAGGATGACTGAGAAGACATTTTGGTTGATGATATTGAAGACATTGGTGAGGATGAGTCGACTGCTGAAACCAATCATCTCACGTATCGGCGTGAAATCGACGTGTAGTGACGGTTTCCATTTGGCGAAATAGAAACTTTGTGCGGCTATCAGGGTGATATACACCACCGTTTGTGTGGCAATACCCCAGTAAGCCATCCCTTGGTAAGCCATCCAGATGGCCACGACACCTGAAACAGCCAGACTGATGATGGTCATAATAGACGTCTCGCGCACCATCATGTTGCGGAAGAGATAAGCCCTTGGTGCAGTGCTGAAGCTGGAGATGACGAAGCTGAGGAAGATATAGCGTGCCAGGGGTGTGAGTTCTTTTACCCCGTAGAAGCGTGCGATGAGAGGTGCGCAGAAAAAAAGTATGGTGTAAATGGTGACACTGATGCCGACACTGGTCCAAAACACCGCATTGAAATCATTGTAAGTGGCGTTTTTTCTTTTATTGAGCGCTCCGATAAAGCCCCCTTCTTGCAGGGAGGTGCCTAAAGCGGTGAAGATAGCCAGCATGCCCACCATGCCATAGTCGTCCTGAGAGAGTTTGCGTGCCAGGAAGATGCCGATGGCCGCATTGAGCAGCTGCAGGATGCCGTTGCTTACGCCTCCCCAGAGGAGACCTTTGGCTGTTTTTTCTTTGAGGGTGGTCATGAATGACTGCAAAAAGAGTATGGATGCTCGAAAAAATGCTTCGAAATCCGAAAGATGCAAATATACGAAAAGTTACCTTTACTTCACTGACCTTCATGTAACTTTTTGTAATTATTAACCTTGTGGGCGGCGCTCAAGAATAAGTGTATGTTTTACACGAAAGCGCCAATGTGGTTTCAAATTAATACTTTTTTGACACAAAGCTTTTATTTTTTTATGTTTTTTTACGAAAGTATCAAGATTTGTCAAAAAAGTATTATAGTTTTAATTAATTTTAATTTACCTTTGCACGGAAATGTTATTACAACCGCTTAATATATATGTGATATATATAGTACACCTAAAATTTATCGGATTTTTTTCTATATTTAACCTAATATACTTAAGTATGAATTTGAATTTCAGAAAGACAGTGCTGCTTATGAGCGCTTGCTTAGGCGTGGGAATGTTTTCTCCCGCTTACGCATCATCGTCTCATGTGGCCGCTGCAGCGGTACAGCAGACAAAGAAGGTGAGTGGTGTCGTCAATGATGCGGCCGGCCCTGTGATCGGAGCCACCATCATGGAGAAAGGCACCAACAACGGTACAGTTACCGACTTCGATGGTAACTTTTCTCTCGATGTGCAGCCAGGCGCTACACTTGTGATTACCTACATTGGCTACAAGACCCAGGAGATTGTGGTGGGCAATCAGTCTACTTTCTCCATCCTCTTGGCAGAGGACAGCGATGTGCTTGATGAAGTGGTGGTCGTGGGTTACGGTGTGCAGAAGAAAAAGCTCGTCACCGGTGCCACTCTTGAGGTAAAAGGTGAGAACATTGCCAAGTTGAACACCACTCAGGCACTTGGTGCTTTGCAGAGTCAGGCACCTGGTGTGAACATCCAGGCTGCATCCGGCCAGCCTGGCGACGGCTTCAAGATCAACATCCGTGGTGCTGGTACCAATAGTAGCACCAATCCTATCTACGTCATCGATGGTGTGGCAGGTGGTGACATCAACTCCATCAACCCTGCCGATATCGAGCGTATCGACGTGTTGAAGGATGCCGCTTCTGCAGCTATCTACGGTTCATCTGCTGCCAATGGTGTGATTTTGATCACCACCAAACAAGGTAAGGCAGGCAAAGTGGAAGTGAGCTATGATGGTAATGTGGGATGGCAGAATGTCTATAAGATGCCAGAGACCCTCAATGCCAAGCAGTATATGAACATCATGGACCTGGTAAGCACCAACTCAGGTGGTGGCCTTTACGACTGGTCAAGATATATTGATGCTGACTTGCTTTCTGCTTATAATAATGGCACCAACAAAGGCACCAACTGGATAGAGGAATTCCGTCATAAGAATGCCATTGTCACGAACCATTCTATGAATGTGTCAGGTGGTAATGATATCTCCAAATTCTCTATGGGTGTTGGTTATCAGTATCAGGATGGTGTGTTTGGTGGTCCTGTGAAGTCAGACTATCGTCGTTTCACTTTCCGTTTGAACTCCGAGCATGTCATATATCGGGTAGGCGACAGAGAAGTGTTGAAGATCGGTGAGAACCTCTATTACCAGCATCGTCAGAGCCAGGGCGTGCAGATTGGTAACCAGTATTCTAACGACATTTCCAACATGTTGCGTGCCAATCCTTGTGTGCCCGTTTACAATAAGAATGGCGAATATTTCATGTATGATGATATCGTTTCATCAGGTACCAACGGATGGTTCCCCTACAACAACTTCACCAGCAACCCCATTGCAGCAGTTGTTTACAATCAGGCAGGCAATAACAAGAGCAAGAGCTTTAACCTGAGCGCTATAGGTTATTTGGAGTTCCAGCCTATCAAGAACCTCGTTTATCGTGGTCAGATCTCCTACAAGCAGTATTCCAGCAGTTGGTGGTGCTACCTCCCCACCTTCCGTATCCATGACAATAGTGGTGGTTTCCGTTCCACAGACCAGACCACAGACAACCTCTCATTGGGTTGGAACTGGAATTTGGTCAATACATTGAATTACAGATTCGACCTTGCAGAAAAGAATCACTTTGACGTGATGGCAGGTACTGAGTATTCCAGGACACGTCCACACTATGGTGAGTCTGTCAATGCCACTGCTTCAGGCAATATCTTCGGTGACGCCATCCATGCTTATATGCATAATATGACAGAGCGCAACTCCGCTGTTGTTGATGGCTATCCAAGTGGTTATGGTGCCAAGATGTCTTACTTCGGTCGTTTGAACTACGACTACAATGAGACTTACATGTTTACGGCAATCTTCCGTGCTGACGGTTCTTCCAATTTCGCTCCCGGTAATCAGTGGGGTTACTTCCCCTCCTTCTCAGCAGGCTGGGTGATTTCGAATGAAGGTTTCATGAAGAACACCAGCAGTTGGCTCTCGTTCTTGAAACTGCGTGCCGGTTGGGGACAGAATGGTAACGACAACCTGCCTACGACCCAGTGGAAGGCCAACTTCGCTTTCGGTGACTATGGTCAGTATTCATTTGGCAACGCCAAAGACAGCTATACTCAGGGTGGATACCCCTCCAATATGGAGAACCCCAATCTGCAGTGGGAGACTTCACAGCAGACCAACGTAGGTCTTGACGCCCGTTTCTTGGGAGGTAAGTTGACGGCTACTTTTGAGTGGTATCTCAAAGAGACGAAAGACCTGTTGTTGCGTGTTCCTCTGTGGGCTATCGTAGGCCAGAATGATTATTGGGCCAACGCCGGTACAGTACGCAACACCGGTGTTGAAGCAGCCCTTGGATGGAATGACAACATTGGTGAATTCAAGTATGGTATCAATGCCAACTTTGCCCGCAACAAGAACAAAGTGACAGAGGTGAATAATGCCAATAAGTTTGTCAATGGTGGTAATGACCTGATTGCCCAGAATACCGGTTATATGGCTCGTATGCAGGAGGGCTTCCCCATTGGTTATTTCTATGGATTTAAGACTGATGGTGTGATACAGAACGCTAGTGACTTGCAGTCATATCTGTCTCAGAACTGTAAAGGTGACGCTGCTAATTCTCTGCAAGGTTCCAATATTGCTCCTGGTGACCTGAAATTTGTAGACGTGAATGGTGATGGTGTGGTCAATGCAGATGACAAGACCGAGATAGGTAGCCCGCATCCCGACTTCACCTTGGGTCTCTCCTTCAATGCCGCTTACAAAGGTTTCGACCTTTCTGTGACCACATTTGGTTCGTTTGGCAACGAGGTGGTTCGTTCATGGCGTAAGAACACCGACTCACAGTTTGAGAACTATACCACTGAGGTATTTAATTACTGGCATGGTGAAGGCACATCCAATAAATATCCTATGCTGAAACCCGGTAATATCGGTGTCAACTGGCAGCAAGTTTCTGATATCTATGTAGAGGATGCCACCTACTACCGTATCCAGAATGTGACTTTAGGTTATGACTTTGCCAGTCTGTTGAAGAAGAGCAGCCTGTTCAATCAGCTCCGCGTTTATTTCGCAGCTCAGAACCTCTGGACCTTCACTGGCTACAAGGGAATGGATCCTGAAAATGGTAGTGCCATTGGCGGTGAGCCTTGGGTGACTGGTGTTGATGTCGGTAACTATCCTCAGGCACGTACTTATATGGTAGGTGTGAACATCAAGTTCAAAGGCAAGGATGAGGCCAAGGCCCCAGTAGCCGCTGCCGCTCCTACAACCATCAAGGTGGTAGACAATGCAGAGATCGACCGTCTGAACGGTGAGCTCAACAAGCTCCGCGCAGAGAACGACCGTCTGAAGAACCAGCCTGGTCCTACCACCAAGACCATCATCGATGAGAAAGTGGTGACTTATCCCTACTTTGTCAATTTCGAGATAGGAGAGACCGAAATTGTCAACCGTGAGCGTGTGAACCTGAGCACTATTGCCCAGATGATCAAGCAGAACCCTGGCAAGAAATACAATGTGATGGGCTATGCTGACAAGGCTACCGGTTCTGCAGAGCGTAACGATTTCTTGGCTGAGAACCGTGCCAAGAATGTGTATGATCTGTTGGTGAAAGAATACGGAGTGCCTGCAAATAGTCTCGTACTCGACTCTAAGGGTGGTGTTGGCAATCTTTATTTCGACGATCCTCAGATGAGCCGTTCGGTGATTATCTCAGAGGTTAAGTAAGATGTCAGGTTTTAATCAATAATTTTAGCATTATAGAATAACATGAAAAAAATAGCATATTTTTTAGGCGCAGCACTTTTCGCAGGCACGATGGTGTCCTGTGACTTGGACTCGATGAGTATGACGGAGAAGGATACCTCCAACTTCCCTGTCAATGCTGATGACGCTGCACAGGCTCTGGCTGGTATCTACCAGAACCTGAACTCCGTGAATGCCAATCCACAGGAGACCTGGCATTACTATGCAATGCTTGCCAGCGACGACCAGTATGGTGGTGGTGGTACCAATGATAAACTGATGCAGGCGATGGACCTCATCCTGAACTACAATACGGATATGACCCGTGATTTCTGGCAGCAGCGTTATCAGGGTGTCAACCGTGCCAACACGTTGCTTCAGGCTCTGAACAATGTGGAGTTTGACGAAAGTGAGAAGAACCAGACCATCGGTGAGGCCCTGTTTATGAGAGCTTTCTTCTATTATGAGTTGGCTTCCATGTACGGAAGGATTCCTATGCTGACGACTCCCGAGCGTCCTGAGGATGCCACTCCTCCTACTGCTGCAGTCATTTGGGGCCAGATACTTCAGGACTTGCGTGATGCTGCCAAGACGATGCCCGCCGTGCGCAAGACCGACGGACATGTCGACAAGTATTGCGCAGAGGCCCTCTTAGGCCGTTGCTGGCTGTTCTACACTGGTTTCTATTGCAATGGTGAGACCATCGCCGACTTGACCAGCTCCAATTACAGTCCTCTGACTTCTGTCGAATTGCCCGATGGCAGTACACTGACCAAGCAGGAAGTGATAGGATATATTGATGACTGTGTGAACAATTCCGGCTATTCATTAGTTCCTGACTTCCGCAATCTCTGGGCCTATACCAACCGTTGTACGGTGGAAGATTATGACTACACCAAAGGCCAGAATCTGAAATGGGTAGAGGATGACAATGCTGTCAACCCCGAGTCAATGTTTGCTGTGAAATTCAACAAGATGGCTTCCTGGCAGACCACCATTGGCTATGCCAACGGCTATTCACTGCACTTCGGTGTGCGTGGCGGTCAGGCTTACGCCAACACCTTCCCCTTCGGACAAGGATGGGGTGCTGGTCCTGTGGCCACCAACTTGGTGACCGACTGGAAGAATGCTGAGCCAAGAGACTTGC
Organism: uncultured Prevotellaceae bacterium; assembly: GCA_902780635.1. Lineage (GTDB taxonomy): Bacteria > Bacteroidota > Bacteroidia > Bacteroidales > Bacteroidaceae > Prevotella. Next base: position 26,059 of record CACZGH010000020.1, on the reverse strand, counting down.
GTTTCGACGCCACTGTGCTGAATCTGAAAGACCTGCCCTCCTACACTTATGGTGGCTGGGAAGACTTTGTGCAGGAGACCGACTACTATGGCAAGAAGCTCTCTCCCATCACCTCTAAGAAGAAGGATGATAGCGGTGACTATTGGTGTACGTTTGAGAATGAGATGTATCCTGGTGGATGGGAAATCTCCGGAGAGGAGAACTTCCAGCTGGGCAATATCCACGACATGGTGCTCATCCGCTTTGCTGAAGTGCTGTTGATGCAGAGTGAGTTGAAAGAAGATGTCAGTGGTATCAACAAACTGCGCAAACGCGCCGGCTTGCAGGATATACCGTCCTATAGCCTTGCTGCCCTGCAAAGAGAGCGTCGCTGGGAGTTGGCTTTCGAGGGTTTGCGCTTCAACGACATCCGTCGCTGGCATATCGCCTCAGAGGCTTTGGAGAAACAGACCGACCAGGCCTGCTACTATTGCGGTCGTCCCTCTACCAACTTTGCGCATAATGGTGGCTATGCCGCTCGTTACAAGGCTACTGCCGGATTCCAGAAACTGCCTGAATCTGAGGTGATTCTCAGTGAGGGTGCTCTCAAGCAGAATGAGGGTTGGACTGAGTCCAACAGTGAATACACCGACTGGAACAATAGATAATACGATCTGTTATCAAACAATTAAACTGTAGAAATCATGAAAAAGATAATATTTGGATTATGTGCCGCTGTCGGATTGCTCACTGCTTGTGATCCTTCAGTCGACAGTATCAGTGCTCCTGCCTCTACGCTCACCGCTTCGGTGGTGGAGAGCGAGTTCTCTTTCAAGCAGTTTGCGCAGAATGAGGATGGCTCATATACAGAGGCAGCTGATGGAAATTTCTTCTTCTATGAGGTAGGTGCTCCCTACAAATCTGTCGTCATTTATAATTTCGACGCAGATGGCAATGAGAACATTCTTGCTTCTGGCTTCTCGGGCAATTTCAAGATTCAGCCCAAACGTGGTGGCAATCCTAATCAATCGTTCTATGTGCGTGCCGCTGACAAGGATGGTACGGTCGTAGAGGTGAAGAAAGACGTGGTGGTGTTTGTGCCCACAGAGCTTTCCTCAGACATGAAGTACCTTTGCAGTGCAGATGGTATTAAGACTTGGATGTGGGATACCAGCTTCCGTGGCGACAATGCCGTTTGGGGTAACCTTGGTTACGCCCCTGGCGACGGTGACAGCTTTGTCAATGATGGCAATGGTATCTGGTGGGGATGTCCTCCTGCAGACCTGACCGGCCAGCTGAATCATTCAGACACAGGTGTGGCTACTGGTGAGGAAGACCCCAATGCATATATGGTGATGGACGAGGATGGCAATGTCAAGTGCTTTGCCGCTGATGGCACACAGATTCGTTCAGGTAAATTCCGTGTCACCGCATGGGACGACGGCAAACGTTCGTTCGCCTCTGTGGACGGTTCACAGGCTGCATGGTCTCTGGGTACCCTGCACACGGATGCTGGTTGTATCTTGTTCCCATTCAAGATCAACGGTGGTGGTGAGAAACCGACCGACTTTGAGATTATGCAACTGGATGGTGGTCATCTGAAGCTCATTTATGTTGCTCCTGGCACAGGCAGCTGGAGTGAGGCCACTTGGTGGGCATTCAAGAGTTCTACCGATGCTGATGGTTCCTTGACCAACTATACAGAGAAGTCATGGACCTGGGATACCGAGTTCCGTGGTGGTCCAGTTTGGGGTAATCTTGGTTATGCTCCTGGCGACGGCAATAGTTTCGTCAATGACGGCAATGGTATCTGGTGGGGTGCCACTCCAGCAGAGTTGACAGGCCAGCTGGGTCATTCAGACACAGGTGTTGCCACTGGTGAGGAAGATGCTGGTGCATACATGACCTTCAATTATGAGAAGGGCACTGTGCAGAGCTTTGCCGCTAATGGCTCACAGATCCGTTCAGGTAAGTTTGAGATTCAGAATTGGGGCAAGGGTGAACGTAACATCCCCTCTGTCGATGGTTCACAGGCCGCTTGGGCTCTTGGCAATCTCCACACCGATGCTGGTTCCATCCTCTTCCCGTTCAAGATCAACGGTGGTGGTGAGAAACCGACCGACTTTGAGATTATGCAGCTTGATGGCGATCACCTGAAGCTCATCTATGTAGCTCCTGGCACAGGCAGCTGGAGTGAGGCCACTTGGTGGGCATTTAAGAAAAAGTAAGCAATTCACTTCAATGATCAATCCGCCCTATCATTGCGATGGGGCGGATTTTTTTCCTCTAAAAGAAAACATGATTTCTTTACCATGACAGGTTCATATTTTCCGTTTTTTTTATGTAATTTTGCACATTGATGGAAAAAAATGTCACTATATATTGGAAGTATGGTGTCAGCGTGCTTTTAGGTGTGCTGATTTTCCTGTTTTGGTGGCTTATTTATCCCCATGCCCTGTCGTATCAGGAGCAGTACCAGCTGTTTCTTCTGACGGGTGATTATTTCTTGGAGCGTATTAGCGTGGCAGGGGGTCTGGCCGACTATGTCAGCGAGTTTTTTGTGCAATTTTATTATGTCAGTTGGATAGGAGCATTGTTGTTGGCACTTGTATATGTCGCTTTGCAATGTGTCACTTGGTCGCTGATGCGGCAGCAATGGCGGACGGTTCCTTCTACTTGGCTTTTGCTAAGTGTTGTGCCTCCTGTATTACTCCTGTGGCTGATGAGTGACGAGAGTGTGTTGCTCTCCTATCCAGTGGCTTTGCTGCTGGTGCTGCTGATGGCACTTGTGGCTGGTCGTTGTTGGAAAGGCAGTCGGTGGTCATGGCCCGATGTGCTGGTGGTACCATTGCTTGATTGGTGTGCAGGGCCTGTGGCGTGGACCTATGTGGCCCTGCGCCTGGTACAGTCGGGCAAAAAAGCACTATGGCTCCCCTTGCTGCTGTTGCTGACACAGTATGTGACCTCGCTTTTCTTGTTGCAGTGGCCGTTGAAGATGATAGGTTTGGGTATCAATTATTATCGTATCCCGATGCATTATCACTGGATAATGGCGGTGCTCCCTATGGTGGTAGTGCTATTGGTCGCAGTGAGTTGTTGGATGCGTAGAAGCCGTTTTAACTCTCTCAAGAGTTGGCATACAATAGTTATGGCCGTTTCACTTCTTTTGGTGTTGGCCTATATGGCTATCACCAGTTTTGACCGTGAAAAATATGAGTTGATTCGTCAGGACTATTTAGTGCGCCAGGAACGGTGGAAGGAGTTGATAGACCGTGCTGAAGTGTATCAAGTGAAAAATGCCTTCTCGTGCAACTGTGTCAATCTGGCTCTTGCCATGGAGCGGCGCCTGGCCGATGGAATGTTTGACTACTACCAGAGTGGTGAGGATGCCCTGATCATGCCTATGATCCGTGATCTCACCTCCAACATCCCCACCGCCGAGGTGTTCTGGCGCCTCGGAATGATCAATTCCGCCCGCAGGTATATGTCCGACCTTCAGGAGTCTATCCTCAACGCCCGTAAGAGTGGGCGGTTCACCAAGCGTATCGTCGAGTGCCTCATCGTCAATGGTCAGTATCAGTTGGCTGCCAAGCACCTCGCCCTGCTGAAGAACACCCTTTTCTACCGTTCATGGGCGCAGGAAGCCGAACAGTTGCTCTATCGTGACGGTAAGGTCGATCAGCATCCTGTCTATGGAAAACTTCGACAAATCCGTTTCAAAAACGATTTCCTTTACAACTACGACGAAATCGACAAGATGTTGGGGTTGCTCTTTGTCGATAATCCTAAAAATACCATGGCGCTCGACTATTTTATGGGCGAGATGTTGCTTAAGGGCAACATTCAGGGCTTTATGCAATACATGTCGTGGGTGCAGCAGTATGGTGGCTATCAGTATATGCCCCGTGGCTATCAGGATGCCGTGAAGTGTATCCAGTCGCAGGGCAGGGATGAAAGTTCCGCCTATGGCAAATATGTAAGAAAAATGATGGGAGGAAACTGAGATGAGAAAGAGGATGTATACGATGATAGCCATTCTGCTGCTGTTGTTGACAGCATGTTCACAGTCTCCACGGAATCCTCGTCAGGCCAACGAGTTGCCTGTCATCTATCCCGACTATGTGGGTGTGGCCATCCCTGCGGGCATAGCCCCCCTCAATTTTAATATGGCTGACCCTCGAGCCGATCGTGTGGATGTCATGGTGAGGGGTAGTAAAGGAGGTGAACTGCATGTCAACGGAGCATTTGCCGATTTCGATATTGATGACTGGCATGAGCTGACGAGGCAGAATGTGGACGGCACACTCACCTTCACCGTCTGTGCCAGGACTGATGGTCAATGGGTGCAATATCGGGATTTCACGGTCATCGTGAGCCCCTATGCCCTTGACGACTATGGTCTGACCTACCGCCGTATCCCCCCTGGCTATGAAGTGGGAGGCAATATCGGCATTTATCAGCGCGACATCCACACCTTCGATGAGACCCCCATTGTGCAGGAGAGTGCTGTTCCAGGCCGTTGCTTCAACTGCCATACCCCCAACCGCACCGACCCCCGTTGGCTGACGATGCAGATACGCGGAGAGGGTGGGGGAACGATGGTGCAGACAGACGGTGTGCAACGTTGGCTCAACACCAAGACCGACTCGACCAAAGCCGCCGGCAGTTATGCCTACTGGCATCCGTCAGGGCACTATTGTGCCTATGCTGTCAACACCGTGCATCAGGCTTTCTTCACGGGTGCCAAGAGCAACCTGGAGGTATACCATCGTTTTGGCGATATTGCCGTGCTCGATGTGCGGAGCAATGAACTGCTTCTCTCCCCTCTGTTACAGACGGCAGACTTAGAGATCTTCCCCGCTTTCTCCCATGATGGCAAGATGCTCTACTACAGTACCTCTAAGCCTTGTGACGTGCCTGCGGAGTATGAGCGAGTGAAATGCTCGTTGGTGTCACTCCCCTTTGATGCTGCCACCGGCACCTTTGGCAGCACTGCCGACACCCTGCTCAACGGACCGCAGACCGACAAGAGTTATACTCTTGCCCGTCCGTCGTATGATGGTCGCTGGCTGATGTATTGTGTGTCAAGTCGCAGCAATTTCCCTGTGGCACAGCGTGATGCCGACCTTTGGCTGATGGACCTGCGTACTCATGAGACACGTCCTTTGACGGAGGTGAACAGCGACCACACGGAGAGTTTCCATAACTGGGCCTCCAGCAGCCATTGGTTTGTTTTCTCCTCCAAACGAGAGGACGGCGCCTATACCAAACTCTATTTAGCCTGTGTGGATGACAGTGGCAGGGTGAGTAAACCTTTCCTTCTTCCTCAGCGTCACCCCCGTCAATATTACGCCCAACTGTTCGACGCCTACAATGTGCCCGACTTCACCAAGACCCCTGTACACCTCGACGTGCGAGAGATGCAGCGGCAGGTGGTATCAGAAGAGAGAATACAAGTGAAAATCAGATAAAACATGAGAAAATACATTTTGGGGGCTTTTGCCCTGTTGACAGCCATGCTTTTAGCCTCATGCGGTGCAGAAGAGAAAAATGTGTGCCGTATCCATGGCACCGTGGAAGACGCACGTCTCAACGACAAACAGATATTCTTGGTGCCTTTGGAGAACAACACGGCAGAAGCTGTCGACTCCGTCTATATCAAGGATGGGAAATTTGAGTTCGTCACCGACACCTGTCACATGGCACAGATTATCATGGACTACCACTACCGCGACGGTGTGCAGCGTTTGCTCGTTGTTACTGAGCCAGGCGACCTCTATGTCACCATTGGCCGTGTGAGCAGTGCCAAGGGCACAGCAGGTAATGATTCATTGGAAGTGTGGAAGAAAGCCACCGAGCAGCACACCCGAGAGATGAGTACGCTGCGCCAGGCTGCCCGTGAGATGGCTAAGACCGATTCCGTGCGCGCCAATTGCCTGATGGTACAATCAGACAGTATCCATCAGGCCTATAAGCACTACACCCGTGAGCTGGCCGCTCACCTGAAAGAAGGTGTAGTGCATGAGTTTCTCAAGAGCCTCTATCCCACCAGTTATCCTAAGCGGATGCCTGATGGCACGGTGGTCACCGTTTACGATGAATAATAGTCACGTATGAGAAATATCATTTCTAAATACTGGAAACTATCACTCACGCTGCTTTTTGGAGTAGTGGTTTTCTGGTTTTGGGCTGTTCCCTACCTGTCAGTCATGTCGTTTCAGGAGCAGTATCAGCTTTTCCTTTTTGGCAGTGGTTATTTTTGGGAGCGTATCACAGTGCCTGGCGGATTGGCCGACTACATCGGCGAGTTTCTCACCCAGTTGAATTATATGCCTGTGGTGGGCACAGCCATCCTTGCGGTGCTTTATATGCTCTTGCAGCGCACGGTGTGGGTGCTGTGCCGACGGGTTGTGTCTAATGGGGCTGAAGGGATTGATGGGTGGTATCCTATTAGCTTTTTGCCATCAGTGATGCTGTGGATACAGATGGGCGACGAGAATGTCATGATCAGTTTTATCATAGCCCTTTTAGCTGCCCTTTGGGCGATGGTGCTATATCATGTGGTGAGTCGTGATGAGGCTTTCCCGTCTAGCAAATACATAAAATTGCTATATATCATTGTGGCGTTGCCGCTGATGTATTGGCTTTTTGGTCCTTGTATGCTGATGGTGGCTGTCTATATCGCCATTTTCGAGTTGATACGCGGGCGTTCGTTGGCATGCTTAGCGATGGGGGGGATGGTGCTGATCTATGCGCTGGCTATTATCCTGATTTGCGCGAAATGGCTACAATATCCGATGTTTAATCTTTTCGCCGGTATCAATTATTATCGATACCCACAGTATGTGCCTGCGATGCAGACGGCTATAGAAATCGTTGCCACCCTTCTGCCCTTTATTCTTACTTTGTTGCCCACATGGCGGAAGAAGACCCTGGCCGTCATCACACAAATAGTGGTTTTGGTGGGTGGAGGCTGGTTTTTTGTGAGCCATGCCTACGACCCGATGAAATATGACCTCATCGACTACGACTTTTTGGTCAGGACCAAGCAGTGGAGCAAAATCATCTTGAAAGCCGAAAAGAAACAACCGTCCCGGCCTTTCGATGTGTCGTGTGTCAATCTTGCTTTGGCCATGCAAGGGCAGTTGAGCGACCGCCTCTTTGAGTTCTACCAGCATGGGGCAGAGGGCTTGTTCCCCGCTTTTCAGCGCGATATGACCACACCATTACCCACGTCGGAGGTGTTTTACCGCTTAGGCATGGTCAATGACGCAGAGCGCTACGCTTTCGAGGCCCAGGAGGCCATTCCCAATCACCGTAAGAGCGGCCGTCTGACAAAGCGTATCATTGAGTGCAATATCATCAACGGGCAGTATGAGGTGGCGATGAAATACCTGCGTATGTTGGAGAAGTCGTTGTTTTATGCTGGTTGGGCGAAGGAACAAAAAGAGATGATACGGTCGGGTAAGGTGAACGATGACCCTGTCTATTACACCCTGCGCTCCTATCGGCAACAACGTCAGGACTTCCTTTTCAGCGACACCGAGATGGATCAGATGTTAGGTCTGCTTTATGTGCAGAACTACGGCAACCGCATGGCTTTCGAGTACCTGATGTGCTATGAGTTGCTGCAGCGTGACCTCGACCGTTTCAACCAGTATTATCCTTTGGGCAAATACGCCCATTTCAACCGCATCCCCACCGCCTATCAGCAGGCATTGGTGATGCAGTGGACCCAGCAGCACGGCAGTTTCGACGGCATGCCTTGGAGTATCGAGCCAGGTGTCTGCCAGATGCTTAACCAGTTTGTGGGTATCTTCATGAAGAATCAGCAAGACCCCTCCCTGCGACAGCCGCCGCTGTCGAACACCTTCTGGTCGTACTATCTGGTGGGTGAGGAAGGCCGTGAAAAACAAGGAAAACAACCAATGAGGGAGATATATTGATATGAGAGACCGTATGCGAGACTTTTTCATGCTTTGGATAGCCGTAGGCGCGATGGCTTGCCTCGGTGGATGCAGTTCACTGCCAGACAATCCCACTTTGTCAGAGCAGCTGCCATCTATCTTCCCCGATTATGTCGGTGTGACCATTCCTGCCACCATCGCCCCGTTGAATTTCACGGTTTATGGCGAGCATGAGGCTATGGATGTGGTGGTGCGTGGTGCCAAAGGCGGCGAACTGCATGCTAATGGTGACTATGCCGACTTTGATATCGATGCCTGGCATCAGTTGACAACACAGAACAAAGGCGCTGTGCTCACTTTCACTGTGTGTGTGAAGCGTGATGGCGCATGGACCCAATACCGAGACTTCAATGTTGATGTCAGTGCTGACGAGTTGGATGAGTGGGGTGTGACCTACCGCCGCATCCCTCCAGGGTATGAGGTGTATGGCAAGATGGGGCTTTATCAGCGTGACCTGTCCACCTTCGATGAGTCTCCCATCCTAGAGAACACGGCAGTGCCAGGTGCTTGCCTCAACTGCCACATGTCCAATCGCACCAATCCCTCACAGTTCACCTTCCATATCCGTGGCGACCATGGTGCCACCCTCCTCCAGCATGAGGGTCAGGTGGAACTGCTAAAGGCGAAAAACGACAGTTTAGGCGGTTCGATGGTCTATCCTTATTGGCATCCCTCAGGCCAATATGTGGCCTATTCCACCAACAAGACCAACCAGTCGTTTCATGCGGTGCGTGACGAGCGCATCGAAGTGTTCGACCATGCCTCCGACGTGTTGATTTATCGTCCTGCCACCCATGAGATTCTTTTCGACTCCATTGTTGGTACCAAAGAACATTATGAGAATTATCCCGTATTCTCACCTGATGGTAAGACCCTCTATTTCTGTTCGGCTGAGACCAAAGAGATCCCATCAGGATATAAGGACATCAAATACAATCTTTGCAAAATAGGATTCGACCCAGAAAAGGGACTGTTTGTCGGTCAGGTAGACACCATTTTCAATGCCCGCATGATGGGTAAGAGCGCCAACCATCCTCGGCCATCGTATGACGGGCGGTTCTTGCTTTTCACTCTGTCTGATTATGGTTGTTTCCCGATATGGCACAAGGAGGCCGACCAGTGGTTGCTTGACCTGCAAACCGGCGAGGCCCGCGCCCTCGATGAGGTGAATAGCGACCAGACCGACAGTTTTCACAACTGGAGCACTAATTCCCGATGGATCGTCTTCACCAGCCGTCGGGGCAATGGCTATTACACCAACCTCTATTTTACGCATGTCGGCAAAGACGGCCGAATGACCAAACCATTCCTCCTGCCGCAACGGAATCCCTGGGCCTATTATGATGAGACGCTCTATTCATTCAATACGCCCGACTTTGCCAAGGCTCCTGTACAGCTTGACGCAAGGGCCGTTGCCAACACCATCCTTTCTGACGAGAGAGTGGCTACGGTGTTGAGGAGGCAGGAGTGACCCCGTGTGATAGACTTTTCGTAATTTTGGCTCCACCGAAGTTACTTTGACTCGGAAAAGCGCAAACAAGTTTGGCTTTTCTCTCGTTTTTTCGTAACTTTGCCACTCGATTTGGCATGGATGCCTCAATGTAGATATTTTATGGACAAATACCTTATCTTTGCCCCGAAAGGCAGAGGGCATTTTACGGAAAGACTTGGGGAAATGTATCTCACTCTTGGTGATTATCTTGACAAAGAAAAAGCCGAGGGAAGACATTTGCAATTCTCCAGGACATTTCTCAGTGACGCACAAAACCAATACAAAGACTTGGAGGATTCCGCATTGTATAAGGAAATCCTATCCCATGCTGCCTGCTCTATCATTGAGCAGCCGCCACTTGATGGCTCCAAGATTTCCATTTTGGTGAAGACCACCGATGGTCCTGACAATTACCTTTTCCACAGCATCCGTCTCACCGAGGAAGAGACCCGCGGCGCCAACTCCTATATCCAGACGATGCTCATCTTCAACAAATACATGGAGGAGATGAAACGTCTGGGACTGACACTGACTGAGCAGTGCGTGCGCACCTGGATCTATGTGGCCGACATCGATGTCAACTACCAGGGCATGGTTGGTGCGCGTAATGATATCTTCCGCCAGTGCCATCTTACCCCAGAGACCCATTTCATCGCCAGTACAGGCATTGGTGGTTTCTCGCAGACTCGAAGTGAGTCGGTGGCCATCGACTTCCTCACTTATCCTGAAGTCAAGGAGAGCGACAAGAAATATCTGCAGGCACTCGACCACCTGAACCATACCCATGAGTATGGTGTGTCGTTTGAGCGTGGCACCCGTCTGACCATCGATGGCAAGCAGACATTCTTCATCTCAGGTACAGCCAGTATCGACCACAACGGCCAGGCGATGTATGTGGGTGACATAAAAAGGCAGACAGCGCGCCTGTTGGAGAATATCGGCGCCTTGCTTGCCGACGGTGGCGCCACGATGAACGACGTGCAGTATTTCTTCATCTATCTGCGTGACCCCTCCGACCGCGACATCGTCGACCAGTTTATGCGTCAAGCCTTCCCCGACACCCCCCGTGTGCTCCTGCAAGGCAAGGTGTGCCGCCCCGAGTGGTTGGTGGAGATGGAGTGCGTCGCTGTCAAAGAAGACACAACATGCGAATAGCAAAAAAGATAGCAATCCCTATGGGCTGGGCAATGGCCATACTTGTATGGGCCATTGCCTGCTTTTTGTTTTTCCAATTGTACTATCCATACCATTTCTTTTATCAGGAGCAGAATCAGATCTTCCTGCTTTCAGCAGACTATCTGGTGACCTACTTCCATCGGCCTGCATGGCTCGCCTGTATGCTGGGTGACTTTCTCACACAGTTTTACTACTACCTCTATGCCGGACCGGTGATATTGACCATAGCCCTGCTTACCGTAGGCGACATGGCCCGTCGCGCCATGCAGAGGGCAGGCTTGGGCATACATGTGGCCTTTGCTATAGCTATGGTGTTGATGACGATTGAGATGGTGTGCTGTTTCAAGACCACGTATCGGCTCTCGTCAGTCATTGCCCTTGGTGGGGGACTGACGGTCTATTGGCTCTATTCCTTTCTTTTTCCAGTAAAAGGACAAAGGACAGATGGGAAGAGCAGATGGATGTGTGGACTCGCCATTTTGGTCTTGTCTGTCCTGACATACTGGCTGTTTGGATATGGATGCTGGGCTTTTCAGTTACTGCTGCTTTTAGAGGCTTTCCTGCATATCATGGACAGAAAATACCATTGGAGTATCCTCTTCTATTGCCTGCCCATCCTCTTGGTGTGGCCCATCGCACATTTTGCGGAGAGACATTACTATCTCAGCCCCGATGTGTCACTCACTTATCCCGGCATTGGCCAACTCTCCCGGCCCGACATGATATTGGAGAAAGACTTCGCCGTGAGCGACGAATACCATTTCGGTAACTGGGACAAAGTGGTCAAGATGGTGGAAAAGGCCGACGTGCATACTGACGAGATGCTCTTTTTCTATAATCTTGTTCAGGCACAACGCGGAGAGTTGCCCGACCACCTATTGCAATTTGTTCCCAATCAGTTGGGCACTTTCTATGCCATCGGTCCTGAGACCTCGCGGCTCACGATCATCAATATGAACGAACTCTATTGGGCATTGGGCGACATGACCCTGACCGAGCGTGCTGCCATGATGACCCATGTGTTTGCACCCGACAACCGCAACGTGAAGATGATCAAACGTCTGGCAGAGTGTAACTTGGTGAGTGGTGACACGCTGGCCGCCAACAAATACTTGAATATTCTGCAGCACACATGGGTTTATCGAACGTGGGCCGACAACATCAAAGCCCACAACCCCAAGGTATGGCGCTACCTTATAGAGAAACAAGAATCGGTGAACCATGCTGACACCATCCGCCTGAGTGACAACCTGCATATGGTGATGATGGAACTGCTCGACAGCAATCCTGACAACCTCGTGGCCCTCGACTATATCCTCTGTAGCACCCTGCTGCTGAAAGACCTCAACAATTTTAAGCGAGACTACGACCGATATTGCATGGACACTGGCAAACCCCGTCTGAAAAAACTCTACCAGCAGGCCTTGATGATATACCTCGCCGGCACTCAGGCGCCAGAAGAAGAATGGTCAAAATACATCCACGACCCCTCAGAGCTGCAACGCTTTAAAGAATACAGTGCCCACCGTGGCGATCCCCGCTTCAACGACACCTATTGGTATTATTTCGACACTGCCAAAGCCCCTCAAGTATGAGTCTCAAGTCTGTCATCTATACCGTCCTTACTGGGGTAGTTGTCTTTTTGACTGCTGCCTGTACGCCCAAGCCCTCCCGTCCTGTGCAAGTGGGTGAACTGCCGCCGATGTATCCCGACTACACCGACGTGTGGATACCTTGCAACATCGCTCCGCTCAATTTTCTGCTGAGAGGTGACGTTGAGGCCGTGGAGGTGAGAGCAGTAGGCGATGGTCACGAGATAGTGGTCAACAGCCGTGGCGGTGAGGTGTGTTTTGATGAGAGTGAATGGAAAGAGTTGCTTCGTGCTTCGCAGGGTAAGACAGTGAGGGTCGTTGTCACAGCTCTGACAGACGGGCAGTGGAGGGAATATAAAAGTTTCTCATGGCATGTCACCACCGACACTATCGACCCCTATCTCACCTATCGGTTGATAGAGCCCGACTATGAGATTTATCAGAATCTGACATTGAAAGAACGTTGCTTAGAGACTTTCGACGAGCGTTCCATCTCTGACTATGGACTGGTGGGAAACCGTTGCATGAACTGCCACACTTACTCCAGTCAGAACCCAAGTCTATCAGCCCTTTATGTGAGGGGCGAGGGAGGTGGTATGATTCTCAACCGTGATGGCAGGCTCTCCAAACTCAATGTGAAGGCCGACGACATGGTATCGGGCAGTGTCTACTTCGCATTCAGTCCCTCAGGCAAGTATATCACCTTCTCCACCAATGTCATTATCCCGGCTTTCCACGCACGGCCTAGTAAGCGGTTGGAAGTCTTCGACAGAGTGTCTGACGTTTATGTGGCTGATATCGAGTCGAATACCATCGTTCGCAGTGCCTTGCTCAGTGACACCACAGCGTTTGAGACTTTCCCCACTTTCTCGCCCGATGGACGTTATATCTATTTCTGTACGGCACCAAAGGTAAACTTGCCACAAGATTTGAAAGCGTTGCGCTACAGCCTCTGTCGCGTCGGTTTCGATGAGCGGACAGGCACCATAGGCACCGTGGTCGACACCTTATACCATGCACGTACAGAAGGTCAGTCGGTGTGTCATCCACGTGTTTCACCTGATGGCCAATATCTTGTCTATTCTGTGGCCGATTATGGTACCTTCCCCATCTGGCATCCTGAGGCCGATCTTCAGATGATGAACCTGCGCACTGGTGAGAAGGACATGATGGAGAAGGTGAACAGCCACAAGAGCGATACGTATCACAGTTGGTCGTCCAACAGCCGCTGGCTGGTCTTTGCCTCCAAACGAGATGACGGACTGTATGGCAAGCCCTATTTTACTTATGTCGACCGTCAGGGCAAGGCTCATAAACCTTTTGTGTTGCCGCAACGTGACCCACTTTTTTACGACCATCACCTCAAATCCTTCAATGCTCCGGAGTTGGGCAAAGGCCGTCTTCCTTTTGATGCTTCGGATGTCAGGCAGGCCGTGAAAGGGGCCGCAGTGGATTTCAAATAGAAAAGAGGGCGTGTCTGATGCGCCCTCTTTTTCGATTATTCCTTTCGCTAAGTAGAGTTATAGACTTTCCAATACCCGTTTCAGCACCGTCTCTGCCGATATCTCGCGGTTGGCGGCTTCTGGGATGACGAGCGAATGGTCACTCTCTATGACATCGTCGGTCACGATGAGCCCTCGGCGTACAGGCAGACAATGCATGAAATATCCATTGTCGGTCCATGACATGTGCTCGGTGTCGATAGTCCAGCTCATGTCTTTGCTCAGGATTTTGCCATAGTCGGAGGGGTTGGTGACACCTGGACAACTCCAGTTTTTGGCGTAGACAAAGTCAGCGCCTTCGAGCGCCTTGTGCTGATCGTATTCCACTTTAGCCTTTCCTACGAACCGTGGATCAAGTTCATAGCCCTCAGGATGGGTGATGACCAAGTCGACATCGGCGGCGTTCATCCACTCAGCGAACGAGTTAGGCACAGCCTGAGGCAGTGCACGGCAGTGGGGTGCCCATGAGAGCACTACTTTGGGACGTGCTTTCTGTTTGTATTCCTCGATGGTGATGAGGTCGGCGAAAGCCTGAAGAGGGTGTACGGTGGCTGTCTCCATGGCGACAACAGGGCGTCCGCTATATCTGACAAACTGCCCTACGATGGTCTCTGCATAATCGTATTCACGGTCGGTAAGGCCAGCGAATGAGCGCACGGCGATGATGTCGCAATAGCTGCCCATGACAGGGATAGCCTCCAGCAGATGTTCGCTCTTGTCACCATCCATGATGACACCCCGCTCGGTCTCCAGTTTCCAGGCGCCGGCATTCACGTCGAGTACGATGACATTCATACCCAGGTTGGTGGCCGCCTTCTGTGTGGACAGACGGGTGCGCAGGCTGTTGTTGAAAAATATCATGAGCAAGGTCTTGTTTTTGCCTAAATGCTGAAAGGCGTAACGATTGCGCTTGATTTCCTGTGCCTCGGCGAGTGCTGTGCGCAAGTCGCCCAGGTCTTCTACATGAAAGAAGGTATTCATGGTTTTTTCCTTTTATTATTTCGTTATTACGTAATCACGTAATTTTCGTGATTGCGATGATGACGTTATTACAATGATGGGTTGTTTTGGGGTTTTAGCTTCTCACTTGGCCATTGCCTTCGATGAGCCATTTGTAGGTGGTGATTTCCTCTAATGCCATAGGACCACGTGGGCCTAATTTTTGGGTGCTGATACCTATCTCGGCTCCCAAGCCAAACTGTGCGCCGTCGGTGAAGCTGGTGGGGGCGTTGACATAGACACAGGCGGCGTCGACACGTGCCTGGAACAGTTTTGCATGATGTTCGTTGGCGGTGATGATACACTCGCTATGTCCACTGCCGTAAGTGGTAATATGTTGGATGGCATCTTCGATAGATGGCACGGTGCGAATGGCCATGGCATAGTCCATGAATTCAGTGCCAAAACTTTCTGGGGTGGCATGCTTGAGCAAGTCATCAGGGTATTTCCCCTGTAATGCGCCGAAGGCGTCATTGTCGGCGTAAATGACGACATGGCTTTTGATGAGCGGTTCGCAGAGCGTACTGAGGTCAGCGAGACGGCTCTCATGGATGATGAGGCAGTCGAGTGCGTTGCATACACTGACGCGCCGTGTCTTGGCATTGTTGATGATGGCGCTACCGATGGTGAGGTCTCCCTCAGCGTCGAAATAGGTGTTGACCACGCCGGCACCAGTCTCAATGACGGGCACCCGTGCAGTGTCGCGCACAAACTCAATGAGCCGTTTTCCGCCCCGGGGGATGCAGAGGTCGATATATCCCACAGCGTTGAGCATCTCGCCTGTAGCCTCATGCGTGGCGGGGAGCAGTTCTACAACAGAAGTGTCGATGCCCTCAGCCTGTAGCACCTCGTGGATGAGGGCCACGATGGCCTTGTTGGATTCGTCGGCATCTCGTCCACCTTTTAGCACACAGGCATTGCCACTCTTGAAGCAGAGTGAGAAGACATCGAAACTGACGTTGGGGCGTGCCTCATAAATCATGCCGATGACACCGAAAGGCACACTGATGCGGCACAGGCGGAGTCCATTGGGCAGAGTCTTCTCTTTGGTTTTGATGCCGAGCGGTGAGGGCAGAAGTGCCACATGGCGCATGTCGGAGGCGATGTCGGCCAGTCTTTTCGGTGTGAGTTGTAGCCGGTCATAGAGAGGGTTGGTGCGCTCCATGCGCGCCAGGTCTTTGGCGTTGGCTTCCAATAGTTCATCCTGATGACTGAGGATGGCGTCGGCCACGGTATTGAGTATCTTGTTTTTTTGTTGGTCATCGATAAGTGCCAGTTTGCGGCTGGCCTCTTTCACCCGTTTAAAAGTCTCTTGTAGTGCCATTATCGTATGATTTTTGATGGACAGGTCTTGTTATTCTAAATAGAGATAATCATAGTGTACGATGGGCTTCTGATCATGAAGTCCGATGAGTGAGCGTGCGGTGTCACTGTCGTATGCGGTGCGGCCGATGGCCACTCTCATACCATCTTCACCGACAATGCTGACCAGGTCGCCCTCCTCGAAGTCGCCCTCTATACGGGTGACCCCGACAGGAAGCAGACTCACCGCAGCCTCACCACATAAGGCTTTGGCAGCGTTTTTGTTGATATGTAGTATCCCCTTTGCGAAACTGTCACTATGGGCGATCCATTTCTTGATACCCGACACACCGCCTGTGACAGGGATGAACTCCGTGTGGAGCGTGGTCTCGGGGTGGAGGATGAGGTCGATGAGTATTTGGTCACGCTTGCCGTTGGCGATGATTACTTTGATGCCTTCTTCAGCCACTTTGCGTGCGATGTTGCATTTGGTGATCATGCCACCGCGTCCGAATCCGCTGCGTTCCTGCTGGATATAATCACTCAGGTCGCGGTCGGGCTGCACGGTGCGTATCACTTTCGACTGTGGGTCTTTGGGCGGTCCGTCATAGATGCCGTCGATATTGCTCAGGATGACCAGTGTGTCGGCTCCCATCATCGAGGCGATGAGGCCTGAAAGCTCGTCGTTGTCAGTGAACATCAGTTCGGTGACGCTCACGGTGTCGTTTTCATTGACGATAGGTACGACGCCGTTTTCCAGCATCACCGTCATACATGCCCGTTGGTTGAGGTACTCTCGCCGTGTGGCAAAGCTCTCTTTCATGGTGAGCACCTGTCCCACATGAATGTGATATTCGCGGAAGAGGTCGTAATAAAGGTTGATGAGCTTGGCCTGACCGAGAGCGGAGTAGAGTTGTCTTTGCGCCACGCTGTCGAGGCGTTTCTGCACCTGCAGTTCGCCTCGTCCGCTGGCTACGGCACCACTTGACACGAGTATGACCTCATGTCCTTGGTTGAGTAGCCATGCGGTTTGGTCGACAATGGCCGAGATGCGCGTGATGTCGAGTTTCCCGTCATCACGCGTCAGCACATTGCTGCCCACTTTCACTACGATTCGTCTTTTGCTCATTTGTTTTTGTCTTTGTCGCGTATCTCCACACGGCGTATTTTGCCGCTGATGGTTTTTGGCAGTTCGTCGACAAACTCGATGATGCGTGGATATTTATAGGGTGCAGTCACACGCTTGACATGGTTTTGCAATTCCTTGATGAGTGCGTCGCCAGCTTTGTCCTTCCATTCTTTTCCGAGTATCACGGTGGCTTTCACTACCATGCCACGGATGTCGTCGGGCACGCCAGTGATTGCGCATTCCACTACTGCGGGGTGTGTCATCAGTGCGCTCTCCACTTCGAAAGGACCGATGCGATAGCCACTACTCTTGATCACGTCGTCGATACGCCCCTCAAACCAGTAGTATCCATCCTCATCGCGCCATGCCACGTCGCCGGTGTGGTAGATACCGTCGTGCCAAGCCTCGCGGGTGAGTTGTTCGTCACGGTAATATTCCTTGAACAGGCCGATGGGTTTACGGTCGCCGATACGCACCACGATCTCGCCTTTCTCACCATCCTCGCACTTAGTGCCGTCGGGCTTGATGAGGTCAATGTCATATTGTGGGTTGGGCATGCCCATCGAGCCGGGTTTGGGTGTCATCCAAGGCATGGTGCCGAGTGTCATGGTGGTCTCGGTCTGTCCGAATCCCTCCATCAGACGTATGCCGGTGAGTTCATAGAACTTGTCGTATACAGCCGCATTGAGTGCTTCTCCTGCGGTGCAGCAATAGCGCAGGGAGTGCAGGTCATATTTGGTGATATCCTCACGGATGAGGAAGCGGTAGACGGTGGGTGGTGCACAGAAGGAGGTGATGTGATACTTCTCCATCTGTCGCAGCATACGGTCAGCAGCGAATTTCTCATGGTCGTAGACGAAGACGGCAGCTCCGGCGAACCACTGTCCATAGAATTTGCCCCAGACGGCCTTGCCCCATCCGGTGTCAGCCACCGTGAGGTGGATGCTGTCTTCGCTCAGATTGTGCCAGAAGACGCCGGTGGTAAGATGGCCCAGGGCGTAGAGGAAGTCGTGTGCCACCATTTTGGGTTCGCCGCTGGTGCCACTGGTGAAATACATGAGCATGGTGTCGGAGTTGGTGTTGACATGCTCTGGCCGGACAAACGCCGGTGCTTGGTTGATTTCGGCATGCCAGTCGTGAAAGCCCTGTGGCACAGAGGGCCCGATGCTCACAAGCACTTTGACGGTGGGGCTTTCGGGCATGGCGGCTTGTATCTGACTCAAGACATAGTCCTCGCCCACGCAGATGATGGCTTTGACCGAAGCTCGTGTGTCGCGGTAGACGATGTCGTGCTTGGTGAGCATGTGTGTGGCTGGTATGGCCACAGCCCCGAGTTTGCAGAGTGCCAGCATGGTGATCCACCACTCAAGACGTCGTTTTTGGATGAGCATCACCATGTCTCCATGGCCGATGCCGAGCGACTGCAGATAGGCTGCCGCCTGGTCACTGCGTGTTTTGAGGTCGCTGAATGAGAGTCGTATCTCCTCTCCCTCGTCATTGGTCCAGAGGAGGGCGAGTTTGTCGGGTTTTTCAGCAGCCCACACGTCTATCACGTCGTAGGCGAAATTGAAGTTCTCCTTGATATTGAAGTGCAGATTCTTCTTAAAGTCTTCCACTGAAGTGAAGGTGGTCTGCGTGAGGAATCTTTCTACCATAAGTATGTAGGATAATGTAATTAGAAAATGATGGCTAAAAATCTGACTGGTTTCTCATTGAGCGCGCGCATGCCGTGAGGGTGTGTGGCGTCGAAGTAGATGGAGTCGCCAGCTTCGAGAATGAGTGACTTGGTGCCGATGGTCAGTTCCATCTTGCCTTCTAACACCATGTTGAATTCTTGTCCGCTGTGTGAGTTCATCTCCTTGGGCGTGTCGGCAGGCTTGGGTTCTACGGTCACGATGAAGGGGTCGGCCTTGCGACCTCTGAAGCCGCTTGCCAGACTCTCGTAGTTGTAGGCTCTGCGTCGCTCTACACTTTTGCCTTGTCCTTTTCGTGTGAGGAAATAGCTGCTCATTTTGGGTTCCTCGCCAAACATGAGCACGTCGAGAGAGACGCCGTATTTCTTGGCTATTTTTTGCAGGTTGGCCACAGAGAGTTCGCTCTCTCCACTTTCCATCTGTTGGTATTTGTCGACGGAGATGTCGCAGAGGGCAGCCATCTCCTCGAGACTGATGTCGAGTACGTCTCGCAGTCCGCGCAGACGTTCTCCTATTTGTTTGATTTGCTCGTCCATTTTTTGCTATTCGGGTTTTGCTATTCGCTATTAGCTATTCGGTTTTCGCTATTTGCTGTTTAGATTCCCTCCCCTTTGGGGAGGGTTAGGGAGAGGTATTAAATCAATCCTGCTTTGAGTCCTCTGATGACGGCGGCTGTGAACCCGGCGTTTTCCATCTCGTTGAGTCCTCTGATGGTGATGCCGCCGGGGGTTGTCACCTTGTCGATAGCGGCTTCGGGGTGCTCACCGGTGGTCTGCAGCAGTCTGACGGCGCCCTTGAAGGTCTGCAAGACAATCTTCACGGCATCGGAAGCTTTGAATCCCATCTCGACACCACCCTCAGATGAGGCCCGGATGTATCGCATGGCATAGCCGATGCCCGAAGAGGCAAGGGCAGTGCCTGCTCCCAGCAGCCGTTCCTCAGTGATATGTGTCTCACCCAGTTCGTCGAAGATATCGCAGATGGTTTTTGTTTGTTTTGGTGTGGCTCCGATGGGCACGATGAAAGTCATGGATGCCTTGAATGCGATGGCGATGTTGGGGATGACGAGGAAGAAAGGCATCATTTCTTGTCCGTCTTTTTCCATCCATTCGATCACCTCATCGCTTTTGATGCCTGCGGCGGTGAGGATGAGTATCTGTCGGCTGTAGTCGAGGGTGTCTTTGATGCCTTTGAGCACTTTTTCTACGAGCCATGGTTTGACCACGACCATGACGATGTCGGCGTTGGCAGCGGCAATGGCGTTGTCGGGTGTGACGTTGACCCCTTTGTCTGCGAAGTGGTCTCTTGTGTCTTGGACAGGGTCTGCCACGGTGATTTCAGAAGGGATAAAGAAATCGCTTTTGAGCAGTCCTTCTACCGTGGCTCCACCCATGGCACCTGCTCCTATGACTGAGATTTTCATGATTGTTGTAGTGTTTTTTTGAGTTTTGACAAGAATAGGTCTGCCTCTTCACGGCTGAGGCAGAGAGGAGGTAAGAGGCGCAGGATGTTGGTGGCTGCGCATCCTGTGAAGCAGTGTTGGTCGAAGACGAGTTGTCGTCTTACACCGCTGTGTGGGATGTCGAGATCGATGCCTATCATCAGTCCTCGTCCGCGCACGTCGGTGATGTGCATTGTTGGGTCCTGAGCCATCTGGCGGAGTTGCGTGAGCAGGTATTCTCCCACATGCAGAGCATTGTCCACCAGGTGCTCTTGTTCGATGACATCAAGTACGGCGAGTGCGGCCGCGCAAGCGAGGTGGTTGCCCCCGAAGGTCGTGCCCAGTTGTCCGTAGACGGGTTTGAAATCAGGCGAGATGAGTACCGCTCCCATGGGGAATCCGTTGGCGATGCCTTTGGCCACGCTGATGAGGTCGGGCTTTATATCGAGCCACTGATGTGCAAAGAAACGTCCACTCCGTCCGTATCCACACTGTATCTCGTCGCAGATAAGCACGGTGCCGTATTTTTTGCAGGCTGCCTGCAGGGCTTGTGCGAACGCTGGTGTAGCCATGCGTATGCCGCCCACTCCCTGTATGCACTCGATGATGGCCGCTGCCACGTCGCCCTTGGCGAGTTCTCGTTCCCAGGCGTCGATGTCGTTGAGTGGCAGGTAGGTGACGTGTCCGTTGGCATTGATGGGCGCGATGATTTTTGGGTTGTCGGTGGCTTCTACGGCCAGCGAAGTGCGCCCATGGAATGCCTTGACGGCAGAGAGCACCCGTGTGCGTCCGGTATGAAAGGAGGCCAGTTTGAGGCAGTTCTCGTTGGCCTCGGCACCACTGTTGATGAGGAAGAGCTGATAATCATCATACCCACAGAGTTGTCCGAGTCGGGTGGCCAGTTGCCGCTGGAGCATGTTGACCACCGAGTTGGAGTAGAAGCCCAATTGTCCGAGCTGTTGTGTCACGGCCTCTACATAGTGTGGGTGGCAGTGGCCGATACTGATGACGGCGTGTCCTCCGTAGAGGTCGAGGTATTCCTGTCCTTTGTCATCCCACACTTTGCATCCTTTGCCCTTGACGATATTGACATCGAAGAGCGGGTAAACGTCGTATAGTGTCATTGTCTTTAAAATGCGGATGGTTTGAGTCTGAGTCCGGCTTTCTCGTCGATGCCGAACATGATGTTCATATTTTGCACGGCCTGTCCGACGGCTCCTTTGAGCAGGTTGTCGATGCAGGAGGTGATGAGGAGTTTGTCGCCGTATTTCTCGCAGTGTATCAGGGCTTTGTTGGTATTGACCACTTGCTTTAGATCGAGCGGTTTGTCCACATAGTGGGTGAATGCGGCGTGGGCATAGAATTGTTTGTATCCGTCGATGATGTGATCGATGGTGGCCTCTGTCCGGACCACTTCTGTGGCGAAGATGCCTCTAGAGAAGTTGCCACGGTAGGGGATGAAGTCGATCTCTGCATCGAGGAAGCCTTGTGCTTGCAGCAGGCTCTGCTTGATTTCGGGCACATGCTGGTGTGAGAACGGCTTATAAATGCTCAGATTGTTGTCTCGCCAGGAGAAGTGTGTGGTAGGGCCTGGTTTTTGTCCTGCACCGGTGCTGCCGGTGATGGCGTTGACAGCAACGTCGGCTTTGATGAGTCCCATCTTTGCTGCAGGCAGCAGACCGAGTTGTATGCAGGTGGCAAAGCAGCCGGGATTGGCGATGTGCCGTGCTGTGGCTATCTGTTCGTGGTTGAGCTCGGGCAGTCCGTAGACATAGTCATGTTGTGGGCTTGCCAGCCTGAAGTCTTGTGCCAAGTCGATGATGCGCATGTTTTCTGGCAACTGGTGTTCACGTATGAAAGCCTCACTTTTGCCGTGTCCGAAGCAGAAGAATGTGACATCTACTTGATCGAAAGGCATCTCGCTGGTGAAGACCAAGTCGGTGTCGCCATAGAGTCCTTCGTGTACGTCTGTGATGCGGTTGCCGGCGTTGCTCTCGCTATTGATGAAGACGATTTCTGCCTCTGGGTGGTTGATGAGCAGTCGGATGAGTTCGCCAGCGGTATACCCTGCTCCGCCTAAAATGCCTATTTTGATCATGTCTTATCTTTTCTCGTCGGGGTGGATGCCATAATAAACTCTCAGTGGGGTGCTGAGTACCTTGATGAAGCCCTTGGCTTCTTCTGAGGTCCATCCGTGCTGCATCTCTCCATATTCACCGAGTTTTGATTTCAGCAGGTCTTCTGGCGAGTCTACGCCTACGGTTTCAAATCCGAGTGGGCGCAGCCGGAGGATAGCCGTGCCGCTGACATGCCGCTGTGAACTGGTGAGCATAGCTTCAATATCGGGCATGACAGGTTCGAGATACTGGCTCTCATGGAGGAACATGCCATACCAGTTGGCCACTTGGTCTTTCCAGTACTGTTGCCATTTGCTGAGTGTGTATTTCTCCAGCATGCGGTGTGCCTCGATGATGAGTTTGGGTGCTGCTGCCTCAAATCCCACTCTTCCTTTGATGCCGATGATGGTGTCGCCCACATTACAGTCGCGTCCAATACCGTAGGAGGCTCCTATTTCTTCTATTTTCTGGATGGCTTTGATTTTGTCGTCAAAAGCCTCATCGTTGACCGCTGTGATCTCTCCTTTGTCGAAGGTGATTTTGAGCAGGGTCTCTTCTTGCTGTGTGACATGTTTCAAGTAGGCCTCTTCGGGAAGTCCCTGAGCGGAGTCGAGAAGTTCTCCACCACAGATGCTAGTGCCCCAGATACCTACGTTGTAGGAGTATTTGAGTTTGGCGAAGTCAGCGTTGAATCCATGTTGGTTGAGATAGTCCACCTCCTCTTGTCGTGACAGTTTTTGGTCACGTGTGAGTGTGATGATCTCTACACCCGGAGCCATGACGAGGAATGTCATGTCGAATCGTATCTGGTCGTTGCCGGCGCCGGTGGAGCCGTGTGCGATGGCGTCGGCTCCTATTTCGTTGGCGTATCGTGCGATAGCGATGGCTTGGAAGATGCGCTCTGATGATACGGAGATGGGATAGCAGTTGTTTCGCATCACATTGCCGAAAATCATATATTTGAGTGACTTTTCATAATACTCCTGTGTGACATCGAGGGTGACATACTTTTTGGCTCCCAGAAGATAGGCGTTGGCCTCGTTTTTCTGGAGTTGTTGCTCACTAAATCCACCGGTGTTGGCACATGCGGCATACACCTCATATCCTTCGTTGGCAAGTCTCATCACTGTGTATGACGTGTCAAGTCCTCCGGAGAATGCTACTACTACTTTTTTCTTTGACATATTTTTATTCGGTTTTTGCTTTTCGCTGTTTGTTGTTGGTCTGCCTCATCCTTCACTTTGGCTGGACTCATTCTCTTCCTTGTCCAACTGCTGAATTCTCTCCAGCACGTCGTTGGGTATTTTGGCGGGAAGGTGCTCCTCTGGGTCGTAGAGCATGGCTGTGCAGATACAATATTTGCGGTCGGTGCGCCTCAGGATATCTACATTGACGCATCCTTCACATCCTCTCCAGAAAGCTTCGTCGTCGGTGAGGTCGGCGAAGGTCACGGGTTTATATCCCAGGCGGGTGTTCATGGTCATGACAGCTGCTCCGCTGGTGAGGCTGAATATTTTGGCGTGCGGCCATCGTGTCCTTGCCAGTGTGAAGGTCATCTCTTTGATGCGCCACGCCACACCCTTTCCTCTGAAGTCGGGGTGTACGATCAGTCCAGAGGTGGTGACATAGTGTTTGTTGCCCCAGGTCTCGATATAGCTGAACCCTGCCATACGGTCTCCTTTGAGAGCGATGACCGCTTTTGCCTCACGCATTTTGGTCACCAGGTACTCATGTGTACGTTTGGCGATACCTGTGCCTCTGACTTTTGCGGCCTCTGCGATGGTTTCCAAGATGGTGTCAACGTATTTCTCATGCGATGAGTCGGCCACCACAACTTCAATCTCTTCAATTTCTGATTGTGATAACATAAAGTGATGTCTGTTTGCTTTTGTCTGATAGTATAAATGACAAATGTTTGACGTTTAGTGAATGTCGTTGATAATCAGACTTAGTTCGTCAAGCACCTGATCTCTTGATGCGTTCTCTTTCAGTACAATAAATATGGTGTCATCTCCAGCTATTGTGCCGATGATGTTGGGGGTCTCGTTGTTGTCTATATTGTAGGCAATGCTGCTTGCGTAGCCAGGACGTGTCTTGATGACTCCCATGTTTCCTGAGAAATTGATGGAGATAAATCCGGAACTTTTGAGCATCTCTGTGGCCGACCTAGGCTTGGTGATACGCTTATACATGGTGTCGTTGGGCAGCACATAGACATATTTGCCGTTCATACTGGCAGCCTTGGCTACTTTAAGTTGCTTTAAATCTCGGCTGAGTGTAGCTTGGGTAAGTTTGAATCCTTCTTTTTCCAAAGCTTGAAGCACTTCTTCCTGACTGCCTAACTCTTTGCTTGAGATGAGCATCTTCAGTGCTTCCATTCTACTGTTTTTGACTTTCATAGACGTATATTTATTCTTTTCTTGATGCAAAACTACTGCAATTTATGCATATAACAAAATATTTATACGAAAAATTTAGAAAAATGCGTCTGGCAAGTCAACGGATGAATATTTTCTGCATATAATTACAAAAATCGGCACGACTTGAAGTCGCGCCGGTGATATTGGATTTGTAAGTAAGTCTATTCTCTGCTGCCGAAAATCCGGAGTAAATAGAGGAAGAGGTTGATAAAGTCGAGATACAGTGAGAGTGCTCCTAGGAGTGCGATTTTCTGCGCGCCTTCATCGGCATATTCCACACCCATCAGTATCTGCTTGATTTTTTGGCTGTCGTATGCGGTGAGTCCCACAAAGATGAGCACGCCCAGATAGCTCAGCAGCAGGTCGAAGCCAGTGCTTTTAACGAAGAACACATTCACCAGTGTGGCGATGATGAGTCCGATAAGTGCCATAAATGCTAGTCGGCCGATGCTGCTCAAGTCTTTCTTGGTAGTGTAGCCTATCACGGCCATGGCTCCAAAGGTGCCTGCAGTGATGAAGAACACTTTGGCGATGGAGGTCATAGTATAGACCATGAAGATCGACGAGAGAGTGACGCCGTTGATGACGGAGTAGAGTACGAAAAGCAATGTGGCGGTGGTGAGCGACAAACGGTTGATCATGCCACTGATGACGAACACGAGGGCCAGCTCGCCGATGATGAGTCCCCAGAGCAGAGCGGGTGTATTATATAATGTATATATAAGACTGGAGTGTGCCACATAGTATGCAGTCAGTCCGGTGATAGCCAGGGCCAGCGTCATCCACACATATACCTTGCGCATGAGCGCGGGCATGGCAGCCGATGCATATCTTGACCGTTCGCTGGCATTGATGCCGCTTTGGTGCTCTCTGATGATTGATGCTAAATCTCTTTCGTTCATATTCGTATTAATTAAATGTTGATGTTACTTTAATGATTTCAAAAATAGTGCCAAACAGGGTGATATGACACTTTGGGTACGCAAAAATAGGTATTCTTGGAGAAATAAAGAAATAATTCGTATTTTTTTAGGAATTATTCAGCTTTTTCAGAAAGTGTTTGTCAGATGAAGTGACAACAGGCATGTCAATTTTCGGTTAACAAGGATGTTTTTTTAGTCCTTTTTTTGCTGTTTACATCTCGTTTTCATTGATTTATGTCAAGAAACTCGAAAATTATCGTTATTTTGTGAAAAAAGTGGCTGAAAAATTTGGTTGTGGCCCAAAATGTCACTACCTTTGCATCCGC
>CACZGH010000019.1 GCA_902780635.1 uncultured Prevotellaceae bacterium | reverse complement strand
ATGAAGGCGGATGATTTCTTTCTTTTCTTCTAATGTGTGATGTATATACATGATGAACCCCAAAAGTTTTTTGTCCAACTTTTGGGGTTCACTTCATTTCGACACACCCTCCCTTTTTTATTTGCTGATTCTCAGGACAGGCGCTATCTGATTGCAAGGTTGGGGAAGGCGGACCACCAGACCCTCAGAGGTCTGATGAGCTTTCAGTTTGCCATAGCCCAACAAATAGACGCTCGCGATGCTCTTCTTGAAGTAGGTGTTGCCTTTGGCGAGCGACTTGATGACGAGCTGACCATCATCGGGCCAGCCGAGTGCTGTGGCATAGAGATATTTTTTGGTTTGGTTGAAGCGTATGTCACGTGCGTCAAGATGACTATACATCCCCTCGTTGAAACCCTGTGCATTGAGTTTGATATCGGTCTCTGCCACGGGCCCCTCGCCAAACTTCACCCACGGCCGTGTGCCGAAGATGCTCTCCCCGTTGGGTGTCATCCAAGCCTCTAGGTCGTCGAGTATCTTTGCCTCTTTTTCATCATAAGTGCCATCAGCCCTCAGCGGGATGGAGAGCAACAAATTGCCATTTTTCGACACAATGTCGACAAGTTGTTTCACCACCGTCTCAGCACTCTTGTATTGGCCCTCCTCATAGATACGGGTGTTGTAGTGCCATCCTCCGATGCAGTTGCAGGTCTGCCATGGCTCCTCGATGATCTCATTGGGTGCGCCGCGTTCCACATCCCATGTCAGGGCCTTGCGCTGACGGCTGTCCAATATCTTGCCAAAGACCACAGCCCTTGGGTTCTTGTTATAAAGATGCGTGGCGATTTTGAGTCCACAGTCGCTGATGTTATAGAAAGGCAGCACGGTCACATCGAAATAGATAAGGTCGGGCTGGTAACGGTTGATCGCGTCGAGGGTGCGGTCGTAGAAGTTGGTGACAAACTCCTGAGAGGGCAGACAGGCCCCGTGGGTCCAGTCCCACTGACTATGTATCTGACCATTGTTCCACGAACGGTCGCTCATGGGGTGGTTTTGTCGGTAGAGCAACTGCGGGTCATAGCCTTCCCACCATTTACCTTTTCCATCCTCCAGGGTCAGTTTGCCGTCATAGTAGACACCCGCTTTCGGGCCATTCTGGTCATATCTCTGAGCCGGTTCATACCATGTCCAGGCATGGTCGGCATGAAACGAGATACCCAGTGGCAGTCCGTGTTTCCGTGCCGCCTTTGCCCATCCGTCGAGGATGTCTTTCTCCGGCCCGATGTTTTTTGAGTTCCAGGGCTGGTATTTTGAGTCCCATAGGTCGTAATTGTCATGATGGTTGCCAAGCACGAAGAAATATTGTGCCCCACAACGTTTGTAACGCTCCACCAGCCGGTCAGGATCCCACTTTTCGGCCTTGAAAAGCGGCAGGACATCCTTGAAACCAAACTCCGAAGGATGACCATAGTGCTCCACATGCCACTTGTATTCGCGGCTGCCCTCCATATACATCAGACGTGCCATCCAGTCGCCGGAGCCCTCCACACACTGTGGTCCCCAGTGTGCCCAGATGCCAAATTTCGCGTTGCGGAACCACTCAGGAGTCTGATGTGTCTCCAGCGACTCCCACGTAGGCATGTATTTGCCTGTCATCATTTTCTCATGCTGTTCGGAGACGGGCACCTGATAAGTCTGTGCCACGCCGTATGAGACCATGCAGCATACGGCTCCTATCAATAAAAACTGTTTCATATGGTGAAGAGGATGTAAAAAGTGACTACTCTTGCTTTTATCTCAGTTGTTTTCTTCCGTTGACGATGTAGATGCCCTTGGTGGTGGGCATTTCTTTTAAGCGGATGCCTTGCAGGGTATAGATTGTCTCGTGCTTGACAGTTGATGGCATGATGGATTGTACGGACGATTCTGAGGGACGCGGATAAATCTCGTTGATGCCCTCCATGGCATAGGTGCCGAAGACGGTCAGAGTCTTACGGTCTACGATGGTCATACTGCCCTTGGTGCCATTCTGACTACGGTAGTTGGTGTCCCATGTCATCGGCACCATACCTCCCATTTCCTTGCACAGGCGATGCAGCTCACGATAGTGCGCCTTGATGGAGGCGTTGTGCTTCTCCTGACTTTCACTGGGCAGTGAAGACAAGTCGCGCCAGTTGGCGCCAA
The DNA here is from genome assembly GCA_902780635.1 of uncultured Prevotellaceae bacterium. GTDB lineage: Bacteria > Bacteroidota > Bacteroidia > Bacteroidales > Bacteroidaceae > Prevotella. The sequence goes on along the minus strand of CACZGH010000019.1, from coordinate 72,582 downwards.
ACTCTCCTATGACCACCGGGTAGCCCTTGTCCACGAAGTTGGTTTTCATCTTCTGCAACAGGCTTTTCATTTCAGCCTCCTCGCCCCATGTGGCATTATGTGATGAACCACTGAGGTGGTTGCCTTTGCCCCAATAGAAGAAGACTTTGCCCCACGACTCGTCTTGCTCCATACCCCAGAACTGCCAGGGATTATAGTAATGAATCTCAACAGCCAGTTTTCCATCTGTGATGTCTGTCGGCATTTTGCCTGCCATGTACTGGCAAGTGTGGTCGATGTTGGTGGAAGGCCCCTGCACCACCAGAATCCGTCTAGCGTTGTTGCCACCGGTGGCACGCACGGCATCCACGAAGGCTTGGTTGTATTGTATCACGTTGTTGGTTGAAGCTTGGTTGTCGGCGGGAGGCTCGTTCATACCGGCAAAGAGCAGATGCTCGTCATAGTCTTTGAACGTATTGGCTATCTGTGTCCATAATGCCGTCAGTATCGACTTGTTTTTCTCGATGGTGGTGACACTCGTATCTTTCATCTGGTCATCCAGCCATCCCCCATCCCAGTGGTCGTTCAAGACCACATAGAGACCGTCGTTGATGCAATAGTCGACCACCTCTTTCACCCGTGCCATCCATTTGCTATCTATCTCGTATGTCGCCGCATTGCTGATGTGTCCGAAAGCCCACGCACATGGTATACGCACGCTCTTGAACCCAAGGCTCTTGACGAAGTCGATGATTTCCTGTGATGTCTTGGTGTCTTGCCATCCCGTCTCTGAGTTGAGTCCACCCTTGTTGTTCCAAAGTGCTGCTCCTGTCCAGCTGGTGGTTGCCTCCAACGTATTGCCAAGATTCCATCCGGGCACCATGTCGTTGATGACCTCTGTCGCTGAACGGTCCAGTCCGTCCTGTGCTCTCATCGCTGTCGTTGCATACAACAAACCAACCATGAGGAGCATTGATTTGATACATTTAGCTTTCATGCCTTTATGATTCTTTATTGATGTGTCCTACTCATTCTGATGATGACGAATTTCATCCTCCATCGTCCATTCTTAAATGTTACGCTCTTCTGAAGAGATGCAAGACACTACGTTTGTGTTTCGGCGGCTAAGTTAATGAAAAAAAACAATAAATCCAAATAATAGTCCAAACAGAAAACCACCAAAGAGTGGTGATGATAAAAAACTTTTTTATAAATTTGCACCCAAATAGACAAACTACTTCAAAACAAACTACAAATCAATGAGACAGCTTTATTTTCGACTGATGCTTCTGGTATCAGCTGTATTCGTGCTGAGCGGCCTGCAAGCAAAAAAAGTACACACTTTGGGAGACTCCACCATGGCCTTCTATAACGAGTCGACCACCAATACACGTGGTTGGGGAATGTATTTCGGAAATTTCCTGACCAATGGGTGGACTAGTGTCAACTACGCCAGAGGAGGCCGTGACTCCCGTGGCGGCTTCAATGAATTATGGCAGAATGCCAAGAACAATGTAGAAGCTGGCGACTATGTATTGATCCAGTTTGCGCACAACGATGAGAAGTATAATGGCATGGACAACCTGGAACTGCAAGCATACTACACGAGTATTGGCGATGCGACCAATGCCGCTGCTGTCAAGAAAGACGGACGTGGCACGGTGCCCTCTACCACATACAAGCAGTGCCTGAAACAAATAGTCGACGCAGTGAAGGAAAAAGGAGCCACGCCAGTGTTGGTGTCGGCTGTATGCCGTTGCTACTTCAGTGGAAACAGCATCACCCGCACAGGTCGTCACGACTTGGGCGACAAATATGACGCCATCGTCGACGGGACCATTAAGACTGGGCTGAAGTTGGGAGCAACCGATCACACCATGGACTATAGCTACCACATGCAACAATTGGCCAATGAGGAGAATGTGGCATTCATCGATATGACAACAGCCACCAAAAACCTTTATGAGAGCTATGGCAGCTACGACAAGTGTTACACCGCTTTGTTTGACAAAGGCGGAGAAAAAGACAACACACACTATAACCTGACAGGAGCACTGATGGCTGCCCGACTCTGTGCACAGCTGATGAAAGAGCAAGGTATCTTGGCTGACAACATCGAGATACCCACCGACCTCTCGATTACTCCTTCTACCGCTGACATGGGCGATGTCTATGTGGGACAGTCAGCCGTCAAGGAACTGACACTTACAGGTATAGGACTGGAGCCTTCTAAGGGTAACATTCGGATGACGGCCTCTGAAGGCATCCTGCTTTCAACAGACAAGCAGAACTGGCAGAACGAGCTGGAAGTCAGCTATGAGAATGGGACGATCATCAAAACCTTCTATGCCAAAGTGGCTGCCAACACTGTTGGCATGTTCAATGGTACGGTCACTACCACACTGGGTGACCGGCAGATAGTCACTGCTGTCACCATGAATGCCATCGAACTGGGTGGTGGGGCTCCCTTCACCGTGACATGGCCACTCACCAGCAATGACGACCCCATCATCGACGGTGACGCCACTGCAGCTACAGCCAAGGTGGAAGGTATGGTGAAATATGGCAACACATCCACTAATGGCATACTAGTGAGCACCAGCGAAGGAGGTGCATGGGTGAAAGCCGAAGACGACTCGCCTAATCAGTATGTACAGTTCACCGTCACTTGTCCCGAGGGCAGGAAACTCGACATCAACCACATCGCCATGAAAGTTGGCGGTCGCGGAGGAAATGGCATGCGCTGTCATGTATATTATTCCACCGACGGATTTGCTACTCGTACCACGATCTATGCCCCCACCTCCATGACCAGCAATGTGATGAATGAGGTGGAGTCAACACCCGTCGTGCAACTGGAGGAGGGAAACCAACTGCAAATCCGTGTCCATCCCTGGTATACTGGCGATGCCACCGGCAAGTGGCTCTGCATACAGGATGTTGTAGTCGGCGGACAGGCAAAAGACGCCGCTGGTGTGAACATCACGGGGTCTATCACATACAAACTCGACAAGGGAGGTCTCAATCAGGGCGACGATGCCATCATGGAGCCCAATGAACTGAGTGCAGGCTTCGTGGGCAAGACCTGGACGGCAGGCAGTGCACTGACAGTAGAAAACACATTGAATTATCGTGGCGCCTCTGGCGAGAGCAATATCACCCAGACACGTATCTATAATGGCACGGGCAGTTCGTTTTCTTCATCAGCAGGAGCCGACAACACCCTCACCTTGAGACTCATTCCAGACGATGGTTTCACCTTCGTTCCCTCTCGTCTTGCTTTTCAAGCCGCTCGCTATGGCACAGACGGAGGCACTATCACCGCTGCCGTGGAGGCCGGAGAAACTCAAGTGGTGCTGGTGAACAACGCCAGTGTCAACCGAGATGGCAAGAATTTGACCATTGCCTCCTTCTCTGAAGAAATCTCTGGCGTCACAGCCACTGCCGACAATCCACTGTTGGTAAAGTTCTCATTCTTAGGACTGGGCGACACCAAGCAGATGGGTCTCTCAAATGTTGTCATCGAAGGAACGCTCGTAGGCGCTTCCACACAGGTGACAAAATATTTGCTGAACACCCAGGTACTGCCCTCTGCTGAGGCAGGTTCAATCAGCCGTGACCCCGATTTGGAACAGTATAAAGAAGGTACTGTGGTGACATTGAAGGCCATCAAAAACTTTGGATATCGCTTCAAAGAGTGGCAAGACGCCGCGGGGAGTGTCATCACCACCGATGCAGAGACCACCGTCACAATGGATGCTGAAAAAACCATGAAGGCCGTCTTCGAAGCCATACCCGTCTACAAAGTTTCTACAGATGTCATCAATGACGCCAACCGCGACTTAGGAAGCGTCACGCTCACTCCCAACGACCATGACGGTCTGTATGAAGCGGGCACGAAGATCACCGCCACGGCCAACGAAAGTCAAATCCTGAAGTTTCTGAACTGGGCTGATGCGAACGAGAACAACCAGGCTCCGGCATCGCGCGAGTTGACAGTGAATGGAGATATGACGTTGGTGGCCAACTTTGAGGTGCAAGGCTTCGTCGCGGTGTTCGATGCCAGCACAACGGCCAGTTATGCCTATCCTACTACGGCAGGCTATCCTTTCTCTGCCGACGTGACATGGGACCATGAGCGAAATGCCAAGTCGTGTGTTGTCAAGATGAGCGACGGGTCGCTCTGCTACACAAAAGATGGCGGCACACCCGTTGTGCGCAACCGTCAGGGTGTGGTGCTCAGCAGCATCAACGGTCTCTACCAAAATGGTTACCGCTCGAGCGATATCGCTTTCCAGTTTCAGTTCTCTACCAAAGGATTCACCAGTGTCACCTTTGTGGCCGACATGGCTGCCAAGAACATGGCCCACAAAAACTGGAAAGCCTTGATATCCACCGACGGCACAAACTTCAGTGCCTTGAGCGACGGATGGACTATGACGGCCAACATACAGACACCCATTCGCTTCGAACTGCCAGCATCTGCTGTCGGGAAGGAGTTGGTTGTCATCCGTATCACTGGCGATGGCACAGACATGTTGTCGGGCAGTTATCAGTTTGACAATCAGTTTGACGGACTGGACTACACCAGTCACTCAGAGAGCGGTGTGGGCAACGTCTTCGTGCTCGGTGAGGCAGAGGTCACCGCCGATAAGGAAGTTCCTCATGTCACGGCCACCATCCCTGCCAGCAATGCCATCTACTCCATCGACGGCAGGCGCCTCAACCATCTGCGACATGGCCTGAACATCGTCAGACAGAGCGATGGGAGTGTCAGGAAGATAATAGCAAAATGAGGAGTGGCAGTACAATACTCCCCTTAATTGTATTTCTTGAAGTCAACCCTTGCCCCTGAAATAGGCTGACCGTTCTGGTCGACCACGAGGGCAGTTAATTCGGTGAGCGATTATATATCCAGCATCATATTCGGCAGGATGGCTTCCACCATTGGAACAGGCACCTCGCACTCCCTTGCCAGTGCAGCCCATCCCGATGCTGCCTCGCACACATCATCGATGATGGTCGATGCGTTCTTGATGTTGTTCATGACAGCAAACTCCAAAAGGTCCTTTCTGGTGATATCGTCATATTTGCCGTTGATGGACATCTGATGCGTCGAAGTCCATCCGCCGAGGGGGTTGTAGGCATACCCCATGTCGTATGCGGGAGACAACCGCCATCTGCCATCCTCTCCCATCAAGAACGATATGTTCTTGGTGTGGTCGTCCTGGTTGCGCACCACGACATTGAACACCATCCTGCGGAACATCTGGCTGGCCTCGGAATACGGCAGTCTCAACGCCCTCATCACATTGAAAGCCTGCTCGTAGGAATAGGCGCGGTGGAGACGGTAGTCGTAATGGGCGATTCCGCACAACGTCTGCATATGAACCTTCTTCCCGTCCTCGCGGTCAAAACGCCTGGTGAGGAAATGGGCGCGTCCGTTCTCCTCCACCAACGAGCACTCTGTCATCTCTATGCCACAGGCTCTCGCCAACTTGTAGAAGGAATATTCCAGACGCCCGAAGTTTTCCGTTTCCCTGAAACCTGCCTTGGCTGAGACTCCGTCCAACTTGATAAGGTAGTAGTCGAACCCTTCAGGTGCCTCCACCTGCCCCGAGCGCACCTCACCCGTCACCTTGTTGTAAGCGATGATGGCCTTGGCGCGCTGGCCACCGGCAGAGGTGCCCAGGCGCAGGATCTCGGCAATAGCTGCCTTCCTGTCATCGTTGAGGTTCACACCAAAAGAGGATTTTTCTGACAAAGCGTCTCTCGCCACATCCACCAAAGTGTCAATCTCGAACCTGGCATGGCGGTCGTAGGCGACATCCAGTGCCGGCTCAAACTCCAACGCGCCCATGCAACGCTTGCCTAGGAAACAAAGTGTCTCGATGGGATTGCTGCTCGTGCGGCCCGTCAGGGCAAGCCAGCGGTCGAAAAGCGCACGTCCATAGGTGTCGGGAAGCGAATCGGCCAACATGCCGGGCAAGCCCCTGAAAGTCTCCTTGTCCAGATTGCCGAAAGAATACACCCTTCCCTCCCGGACCGGCATCATCAAGGGAGAGGGCTCCAGTCCGCGGCCTATGAACCCGCGATCATACTCAAACCTGACCGTCTCATAACGGCCATCCCAACTGAAAGTCCCGACAGGATGACCATACATATTGACTTTTGCAACATCTACCATCCGATGTCCTCCTTGTTTCCTTTACCAAGTTTTCCTGCAGCCCGCTTGCGCGGGTGGGCATTTGCGGCATGCACCATCTCATAGTATTCGCTCGGACTCATCTGCTGCTCCTCAACCAGCGGCAGCAGGACATCAAGCTTCCCCAAAGTCCGCAGAACCCTCAGCAAGGAGTCGAAAGACCGAATCTCTCCCTTCTCTATGTTCTTGAGGGAAGTGAGAGAAATGCCTGCAGTCTCCGCAAGGCTCTGTTGCGTGATGTTCTGCTTCAGCCTGCTCGCTTTCAGATGGCTTCCTATCTTATCAAGTATGGCCACATCGCTCATCATATAAATATCATCCATAATAGTCGTATTTTTGGCTTTTAGACTGCAAATATACAAATAATAGTTGAATATGCAACTATTATGAATGATTTTTTCTTTGAAAATAGAAAATTATCTCATCACGCAGGAGCATGTTGACGCTTGATACCAAAATGGCCGGGTCTTTAGGCAGATAATCCATCTTCTTTTCTTCTGTACTTGTATCATGTTTGCAGAGACGTGAAGGGATTTCTTCACTCTCCCAATTGAAGAATGACCTTCTCCATCTGCTCACCCAGGCCGATGGTGTAGCCCTGTGACTGGAAGACGACCCGGTTGAAAGTGTCGGTGATGATGAAGATGGGGAGCAAGCGGTCGCTTTGCAATCTCATGTTCTTCACGATTTGCTGACGTATCTTGCCATCACGGTCGATGCCATAGATGACCGATGTGGGCAACAAACCATAGTCCTCTGCCCGGAACTGAGCCGCGGCAGCCTCATCCTCGAAGAGCAGCACGACAGGGCGTTTCCACTTCTCGAAAGCCTGTCTCACCTTGGCGATGTCGCGCAGCGCATGGTTGGTAGGCTCCTGCCCCACCCCAATCAGTCCTACGACGAAATAGCCACGCCCTGTCTGCGACAGGAGGCTCACCTCACGGCCATCAAGCATAGAGAATCGCGACTCTGAGTCGAAACTGCCAATCACGCCCACCTCGGTGTCGCTCTCACGCAAACAGAGTTGCAAGGTGGTGGTCTCTCCCTCCTTGATATTGAAAATCTGCGATGTGGAGAGCACATTGCCACTGGCCATGCGCATTCCCGTCACCAACTGATACGTGCCTACATCGAGTGACACGCCATCACGGAACGACCGCGACCACGATACGCCTTCACCCATATCGACCTGTCCCTCCTCGAAATTCATCAACTGGGTCACACCATCATTGATCCGGGTGATGGTGAAATGGCTGTAATACTTCGGGTCGTCGACGATTTTTGTCGGTTGAAAGCCGAGCACCAGTGTGCCCTGTAGTGCGGTCTTCTGCTCCTGTGCCTCAAAATCGACATCTATCCACCGGTTCTCCTTGCGATACTGCACCTTGGAAGTGACATAGTCTTTACGCGCCTCTATGTCGAGACTGCGTGCCAGGTCGACGAAGAAGATGTCGCGAGAGCGTGCGTCGGTGAGGCGCGACTTCCATACTCCCATTGGTGTCTGTGCGATGCGCAGTGCCTTGGAGTCAGGATTGAGCCGTATATTCTCCCGCACCCATCTGACCAACAGCGACGGGTCACGTCTGAACGCAGCAATTTCCTCTGGTGCGAAAACCTGTTGCAGTTTTTGTTTGAAAGGCAGGATAATCATCTCGTTTTCCACCCTTGGACACAACTGGCTGCTCCTGGCATAGAAATGGTCATCGAGTATCTCAAGAGGCATGTCGCGCAAGTCTTTGTCGCTCAGTGTGGCCAATAGGTCGATGGCACGGCGTGGATGATCTTGATGCCTGACAAGGAAACGCAGGATGGTGTCATGATTGCCCCTGGACTTCACCAAGAAACCAGCCACCTCGTCCGGGTTCAGCCCCTGTTCACGAGCGACGCTCTTTGCCCTCTCCTCATCGAGGAAAGACTTCATGTAAGCGTTTCGCATCGAGTCCTCCACCTCCAGCCTTCTCTTGTTCTGCGTCTGTTGCTCGGCAGTCACCTCCGGCAGGTGCACCTGTTGCGGTGGTGGCATGATGTCGAGACTGTCCATCTCAAAGGCTGTCTGCCGCAGGTCTGTCGACCGTGAACGTGTCAGGTGGATGGTGAGCGAAGCATCTTTGCCAAATGACACCTTGCCATACCCATAAAAGCCATCCTTGGAGGCCCACACAATCATATCGCCTAGGCCAGAAGTGAGGAAAGTGTGTCCTGTGCTGTCAGTATATTTGGTAGCGACGGTGCAATACTCCGCATAATTGTATATCTTGAAGTCGACCCTTGCCCCTGAGACAGGCTGACCATTCTGGTCGACAACGAGGAAGTCGGTCAGCGCCGTGCGCGCATAATGGTCGATGAGGTTGATTTCCGTGAAATTGGATGTGCGAAGCATCACCTCCTCCGGTCCGTCATAATCGCCGAAGGCGCGTGTATGCATGAGCATGGCCCTTGATGCCGGCGCATTAAACCATCCCAAGTTGAGCACCGGCTCTGGCTCACACGCCCCAAGGAAATACCACTCCCCGTCGGCCCATGCCTCCACCCATGCATGGTTGTCATCCGTGTGTGCCCACCGTGGGGTATAGACCTGTCGTGCAGGGATGCCGATGGAGCGCAATGCCGCCACGGTGAACGTGCTCTCCTCGCCACATCGCCCATATGCCGAACGGATGGTGGCCAGCGGTGATGATGTGCGACCGTCAGACGGTTGATAAGTGACCCGTTCATGACACCAGTGATTGACCTCAAGGATGGCGTCGCGCATGTTCATCCCTTTCACCCGTTCTTTGAGCTGCGGGTAGAACACCATCCGTGAACTGTCGAGGTTCTCATTGTTGACACGGATGGGCAGCACGAAATGGCGGAAAAGGAGTTCAGGCACCTTGTTGCCCCACGCCATATCCTGACGTGCGGTCAACGAGGACCTGACATTGTCTAAATAAAAAGAAGTGGGATAATCTGTGACATCAGCCACAGGCATATAAGCATAAAGAAACTGCAATGCCTCCATCTCCTCGGTAGAGACCGAAGATGGTGAGACATTGAAAAACTGGCTGCCCACCAGTCTGATTTTGTCAGCAAAAGCCTGCTCCACCTTTTGTCTGTATGCCACATCGTGGAGCAGATGGCCATCGGCAAAAGCAACAACCGTCGTGACCCAGAAGGTCACGACGAGGAAGAGCATTTTTCTCATTGCGGAATGATTTATGCGATGCCCATGCGCTCTTTCCAGCGCTCGTAATTGGCACGTTCGAGTGAATCGACGCGTTTGTCCTTGGAGAGCACTTTGAGTACGAACTGGCTGATGGTGACGAGGATGGCCTTGCGCTCATCTTCGTTGAAGCCATCGATCAACTGTTGTGTCTCTTCAACAATCTCATCAAGCGTATACTTGTGGTTGAGTGTGTCGAGCACATCGTTTTTCAGTTCGTCATCGATGTCACCCACGCTCTGTATGCCACTGAGGAAACCATCTATGAAGTCGTGCTCACGCTTGTCGAAATTGCCATCGCAATTGGCAAAGAACAGCCCTGTTTTTGCCATCAGCTTCACTGTAGAAATAATCTTTTCCATAATTACACCGATTTTCCAGCCAGACCTATTGTTTTCAACACACTCTCTGCGAGGCCTCCCAGATTGCCGAGGTCGATGCCCATCTTGCCGAAGATGTCACCCATCCCACCGTCAGAAGTTTTGGTTTGCTTCGTTTGTTTGGTGGTTTTCTGAGTATCCTTGGCAGGTGTTTCCTTCTCCTCGATACCCATCCTCTTACGCAATTCCTTGGCTACGTCGCTGGCAGAGGAACCCGTCTTCGTGGTGCTCGAAGTGGAGGAAGAAGTGTCCATGCCCATCTTGCGACGCAGTTCTTTGGCCACGTCGCTCAGGCTGCCACTGCTTTCAGAGGCGCCACCCATCTTCTTCTGCATGTCTTTAATGATATCTTCCATGCCTGAGCCGCTGGATGAAGAACTCGATGAACTACCGCCCATCTTTTTCTGCAATTCTTTCATGATGTCTTCTATGCCAGAGCCGCCAGACGAAGAACTGGATGAACTGCCACCCATCTTTTTCTGCAATTCTTTCATGATGTCCTCCAGCCCACCAGAGCCTTCAGACTTGGACGAGCCAAAGACATTGCCCAGTCCGCCTTTAATGATTTCTTCTAAAAAACTTCCCATAATAATATGTTTTTGAGGTGAGAGGGATTAATAATTAGTAATTGATAATTAGTAATTAGTAGTGAGTGGAGAGGTGAGAGGTAAGAGAATACCCCTGCAAGTGACTTGTCTACTCGTCTACTTGTCCACTCGTCTACTCGTCTACTTGTCTACTTGTCTACTGAATAAATATAATCGAGTGCTGCGCCGATGGCGGTGCAGAAGTGAGCGTATTTAGGGATGATGAACCGCACATCGTAGAGCGTCTCCATGATAGGGAATACATCCCGACACTGAGGAAGCATCGTCAGGTTGCCAATGAGCACCAACTCATGGATGTCGCTGTTGAGGGCAGAGAGCACCGCCGCGCTGCCGATGGTCTGCAGCACCATGTGTATCAGGCCCACTGCGATGTCCTCTTTAGCGGAGTCGGTCTTGGCCTTTCCGAAGAGTGACGCTGTGACGTCCATCGGCAGCCCTGGCAGTGGATGGGCGCTGATGTCGCCTATCGAGAGGTTGACTTTTGAGATATCGCCCTGCATGGCCAACTCTGACACCTGCTGGATGTCTGAGGTCTGCAGCATAATGCGTGACAAGCCAGCGAGCGTGCCACCACCCATACCAATACCTCCGATATGCCGTATTTCATCGCCATCACAAAGCACGAGTGAGGTACCTGTGCCCATGCTCACCACAATCGCCTTGTTGATACCCGACTCAAAGCGTGCTCCCAGTCCGTCGGCGATAAACTCCTCCGACTTCTCCGTGGGCAATCCATAGAGGGGCTGGTCGATATAGGCGCTGCCCACGCCGGTGAGCATCACCCGCTCGATGTCTTTTAATTCTATCTGGTTTTCATAAATATACTTGCCGAATGCCCCATAAAGAGAAGTCACAGGGTCGTTGGCTGTGATGCGCATGGGCGATAAGACATTCATGTCTTTGACACCCACTATCTTCGTCGTGCTGATGCCGACGTCTATTCCAATAACAATTCCCATAAGTGAAGGTTTAGTTTTTCGCTACGAAGATAGGTAAAAAAAATGAAACGAACCCTCTTTCCTTACAGAAAAACAACAATTAGTTAAAAATTATTATAAAACGGCAGACAAAAGACACCTTATCAATCAATTTCGCTATATTTGCATCATCCTATGAAAACAATACTTTTTACTCACTTAAACAATAACAACCATGATTTACAAAATTGTTGACATCGAGGGTATCGGCCCCGTTTATGCAGAGAAATTGATAAACGCAGGTATCAAGACCGACAAAGACCTGCTTGAGAAATGTGCTAAGCCCGCCGGCCGCAAGGCTTTGGCTGAGGAGACAGGCATCTCTCCCAAACTCATCCTCACTTGGACCAACCATTGCGACCTGATGCGCATTAACGGTGTGGGTCCACAGTTCTCAGAACTGCTGGAAGCAGCTGGTGTGGACACTGTGAAAGAATTCCGCAACAGAAAAGCCGAGAACCTGCAGCCCAAACTCGAGGAGGTGAACAATGAGAAAAACCTCTGCAACCGTGTTCCCAGTCTGAAGGAAGTGATCAAGATGATAGACCAAGCCAAAGAGCTTGAGCCAGTGATGGAATATTAACTCAAGTTTCTCTCGTTGAAATATTCATCTAGGAGATTTTTGTAGGAGTTCAGGAGTAGAGGTATTCGCTCCTGAACTCTTTATTTATTGGTACTCAATGCGGGCTTTCTGGTCAATGATCCAGCGGCCACGCTCCAGATGGGCGCGTCCTGGCGTACACACATAGCGTCCCGACTTAGCGCCAACAAAGGTGCATGCCCGCTCAATATATTTCTTCGAACTATTGTTGGCCTTGCTCAGTTGCGTGTCGCTCATGGTGACAAATGTGAACGCAGCACGTGTGCGACTGTCATCGAGACGGAAGAGATAGTAAGTGTCCTCTGTCTGTGCGGTCAGTCGCTGACTGTCGGTGAAAGAGCCATCGTCTGCCGGCCAGCGGAAATAGACCACAGAAGGGTCTGGTTCCTCCTCTTGTTCAGCCGCGGAAGAGGTGTCAGCAGCCTCTTCCACTTGTGGTGTAAAGAAAGCTTTCTCCTCCAACGACGCCATCCGCTCTTCCATGGCGGCATGAAACTCGTTGATCTGCTCTGTAAGTTTTCCGAGCGCATTTTTCACCTCCTCCTTGGTTGCGAAATAGTCTTTGGCGTCGGTACGGTCATCGGCACTGTCGCGCCGCACCGACTTCAAACGGTATTCCACATAGGCGATGGCCAGGCACAATATCAATAAAGACAAGATAGTCTGCATGTGACAAGTCTGTTTTTAAGGGTTACGAATTCTGTGCGATGTACAATGCCAACCGGCTGATGCCACCTGTGAGCGGTATGAAGAAGAGCGAGTCTTTGAGTTCGGGGTTCTCCTCGTCGGTCATGCTGTCACGTCGTGCCTCAATGGCTTTGTTGAAGTCCTGCTCTGCTTTCTCGGTGAGGACCGTACGGAAGCGTGCGAACTCACGCTCGTTGGAAACCCCGAAATACTTGGCAAAACTATACTCCTGGCTGAGCTGGAAGAAATAGTCGACAAACTCGGTGTACCCTTTGATTACCTCGTCGCGCACGGCATCAGTGATATCCTTATAGCGTGGTATAGCTATCTGGTCGAGAGTGTCGGAACCGGTGGCAAACCGTGTGATCTCCTCGACATCATCAACGACAAACCGCTGTTTCATATTGAGTCCGCCCTTGCAGGTGATTTCCTTGGGATTGTCTACCAGTTTGAGTTCCACCTTGCCCTTATCACCCAACATATCATTGAAGATATGTGTGGCAAGGCTCTGCAGGGCGTCGATGCTACCGATGAGCCCCAGCACCTTCGATGCGGTGCCACTGACGGTGATATATGCTGGTGTGCCCAGCCCTTTCATCTGGAGCAACCGCGCTGCATAATAGATCTCAGCGGCGTAGAAGAGCAACAGCACGACACGCAGCTGCTGATTGGCACGCAGTTCCTCAGAGAAAGACACGCCACGTCCCACCATTCGTGGGTTGCTGTCGAGTGAATAGAGGAAGGAGATAAACTCCGAACTATTGCGTTTTGACTTGGCATAGACATCACTCACGCCACTGATATCACGCAGTTTGACATCAAAGTCGGGTGCGAATGCCAGCACAAAGCCATTGTACTCCGGTCCACGTCCGAGGAAGTCGCCATAGATGTTGTTACCGGCAAACCTCACCGAGGAGATGAGCTGAGCTGTATTGCCACGGTGGTAGACCACGAAGTCGGTAGTGCCACCACCGATGTCCATCGACACGACGGGACGGCTCTCGGCGTCGACATCCTCTTTCTTAGTATAGTAATAATATGGAGCGAGCGACTCGGCCACCTTCTGCAGTTTGTATCCTTGCGGTGCGATGAGCCGTCGGCAGAGTTTGTTCCAGGAATTCTCGAGGTTGGAAATCTGGTAGGGTTGCATACATACCGGGTAGAACCAGGTGATGCTGGTGCGGCTGAGGAAACCGCCAGAGAGCAGCACCTTGTTGCGGATGAGCATGAGCAACTCCTCAAAGTATGCCTCGATGAGGAGGTTGTTGCCTCGGCTGCTATCCCACTTGAGGTCGGGCCGGGTCTCATTGTAGTCATAGGTATCCTCCTTCTCATAGTGGAAACCGATATTGTAGTCGGCCAACGGGAAGATGTCGCGCCCCTCGACATTGTGCCCACTGCGATAACATAAGTTGGTACGCATGGGGAACCGTGCGATCTCGCCCTCTCCGATATGGACAGGCAGGAACTCCTGCATGAAGCTCTGCGCCGGTCCACCGTAGAATGACTCCAGACCCTCTTGGTCAATCATTTCGACGGCACGACGTGAGCAGGAGTTGAGTGTGAGCACCTGCACATCCTCTGGCGTGATGGTGAAAGGCTGCGGCTCATCGTCGTTGTCGCACCGATACTCGATATGTGTATTGGTGGTGCCAAAGTCGATGGCGAAGTCGAAGATCTTGCTGCCCTGCCTTACTTCACGATAGAGCGGTATGAGGATGCCGCTGGCGATAGTGTTGCTCACCACCAGGTAGTCGAACTCCTCGTTGAGACAGAAATACTTGGAGGTGAGAAACTGCCTGCGTTTGTCGGCACGCTCCACCAGTGTCTGCTGGAGAGGCTCTGCAGCATGGTTGCGGTAGGCATAGACACTGTACTGGAACTGCTCTTTTTTATATCCCGCCGTGTCCTCATCGACCACATAGATGCGCTGAGGTTTCTCCAGTGAGGGGTCATCGATATGATAGCTGGGGAACAGGAAGAGGTCGAAGCGGCACTCCATGATGGGCCAAATCAGCCGGTCGGGGTCGGGGTCGACCTGCGCGGTGGTATACTCACGGTGTAGTGAGACGAAGCGTCCCTTCTGGATGGGGATATTGATGACGGCCTGTATGCGTCCGTCGGGCATCTCGTTGAGTTGGAACACCGGTTTGGCACTATTGCCAGCATATCCTGTCAGGGTTTTCACCGAGAGATAACGGAAAATCTCCGGTTTGAGTGGCAGCAAGTACTGACATTCGTCTGCCGTGCGGTTGTTGCCACGGTAGAGGTTGGTGAAAAACGCCGAGTCGTTGACGGGGAAGACCGTCTTGAGCAGATACGGCTCAAACACGTCGTCGGTGGTGAGATAGGGATATTCCGTGGTGTCGAAAGGCAGTGTGCGCTCGTCTATAGGCCGTGAGTCGGCGAGGGGCACCATCAAGTGTGAGTTCCACACAGAGGTGGTGTATCTCATCTCCGGCTCGAAATAGGGCTCTGAAGGAAGCACCAATGGCAAGCGCTGCTGCTCACCGGTGTCAGAAAGGATGCGGAAGTCGCTCTGTGTGGCGATCTGGTCGTTGGCGAGACACATCAGCGGTATGTCGCCTGGCAACATCAGTTGACTGCTGCCCGACACTAAAGGCTGATACAGACTGACATACATGCCTGGCTGCGAGGCATTCATGTGGTTTTTGAACTCCGTGTCGGTGTCGGCCCTGAAACAAGCGTCGACATAGGCGTAGAAGTCGGGATAGAGCGAGGCAAACTCAGGCTGTTTGGACAGCAGGTAGACAAACTCGCGGAACTCACGGTCGCGCCCTGTAAGTGGTCGCCATGTGCCATCGTCGTCGGCATGAAAAGCCTGATGATAGTTGCTCAGCCATACATCATGGACATACGAAAGGTCATTGGCCGAGGCCATACAGACCGACGTAGGCGACGTGCCACCCACGATATTGATCTGTCCCACAGCACCGCGTCCCACATAGTTGAGCATGTAGATATACTGCATCCTGCCGAAATTGAAGCCCACAGTATCCTGCGAGAGGAAGAGACCGAGGGTGGCAGCCACTGCTGCATGCTCCGGCACACCGTCTGCGGCGAGTCGCTGCAGGTCGTTGGTCTTGTCCCATGCTACGATTTGGAACAGTTTGGCATATTTTGTCTTGAAGTTGAAGAAGATCTCCAACACATCGAGTGCGTTGGAAGTCATCTTATGATAGATGGTGGTGCCATTCACCCCCATCTCGGCACAATAGCCGAAAGCGGTTTTTGCCAGTTCGAAACCAGCGAATGGTGTGGGTATGGAAGTGATGGGCAGTGATGCTTTGGCGCCATTGGGGTCGTCGATGGCCTCAATGTCCTTGGTGCCGAGTTGGGCAGTCTCCTGCCATCCCTCTATCGTCTCACTGCCTTTATGAAATCTGAAAACGTATGCCATATTAATGCTTTTTGCTTTTCGCTTTTCGTTTTTCGCTTTTCGGTGGCAAATGCCGAACGTCCAATAGCGAATGATTATATATTATACTTCTTTTTGATCACGTTGTTGATGGCCTCCTCATGGATAGTCATGAAATAATTGTAGGCATCAAGGCCACGAAGTTTTTTCATCGACACATCGCTCACCTCGGTATCGATGGCAGGGTAGCCTTTCAGGTTCTTGCCAAGAATGCGTCCGAACATGGTGGTCTTTTTCGGTTCGATATGCATGATGGTATCGAAGACATCGTCGTTGTTGGAGAAGAGGTCGAAGGGTTGGAAGCATCGCTGGTTGTCAGACATCTCCTTGAGCCACTGGGTTCTATACTGCTCTACAAACTGTCCCAGATCAGAGAAGAAGGCATCGCCATAGCTGGTGCCCTTCATCTGTGGTGTCTTAGCCCAGGCATAGTCTTTTGTCTGGTTGAAATGCTCCATATAGAACCGAGCGAAGAGATAGAAGCTGATGAGCTCCCGCCCTATACTGCTGAAAGTGTTGGAGCAGAGGTCATTGAGTGTGAGTGGGTTCTCGTCACCTCTGACGGCAAACTCCCGATAGGAAGTGTTGGTCTGTATGCGGTTGTGCTCTACGTGAGCGTTGGCGAAGTCGACGATGGCAAGTGCTGCGGCCAGTTCAACGAAGTGCGCTTTGTTGCGCTGCTCGGTGGCACCCTCCACATTCTCGTAGCGGTTTTTGATAAAGTCACTGATATAGTAGAGATTGTCGACATCGAGGTTGCCGATATAGTATTTGAGGGCGGCCTTGGTCTTGGAGATGAACGTCTCCATATTGATCTCACTGCGCTTATCCTCCTTCAGACCGAAATAGGGCAGCACAGTGACGGCTCCGATAGCGGCATTGGCGATGGCTGAGGAGTTGGGCAGGTTGAGTTTCTCCGCCTCGCGGAACGTTTTCTGCAACAGGGGGAAACCTGCGGCACCAGTGCCACCAAAGATGCTGCTGATAATGAAAATCTGGTCCTCTGACTGGAAATGCTGCAACAGCGAGAAGAGTGCCTGTTTGTTTTTAGGGTCGTTGAGCACAACACTACCCATATTGGGGTTGCCTTTGAAGCCCACATCGAGGGGGCATGCAAGGTTTTTGTCGGAGAAGAGCAGACTGAGCAACGCCTGGTTGGAGTCGGCCTGTCCCTGATTGGCAAAGCGGTTGTAGGCGATGTAGTCGGCAAACTTCATATTGGCCACATTGTTGAGATGGAGCCTGAAACTGGTGTTCATATCGTCGATGCCGACATGGAAATAACCCTTTTTCTCCGGACGGTTGTCAAAGGTGAGGTTGGCTCTGATTTTCTGGTAGAGCCTCATCAGTGAGACGGTACGAGTGAGGTCGCCGTTGCTGGTGTCGGGGTCGATGATGATGGGCACGATGGTGTCGATATCCTTGCCCAATGACACACCGGTGGCCAAGAGGTTGGTGAGGGAACGCAGCACACGGGCTCCGGTGCCACCGATGCCAAATATATATAGTTTACTCATTTTTGCGAAAAATTATGAGAAGTATATGGTTGTTTCAGAATGGGATGTTGCGGCATCTGCTGCTGAACGACTTCAGCAAGAGAGAGCAAAGCAGGAAGATGATGGCACTGTAGATGAACACGATGAAGCCGAAGGCGAGGTAGTCGCCACCTCCGATAGTCGTGTCCATGATATTGGCCGAAAAAGTGAATCCTTCCACTTTCTGATGCGCGATGATGATGTCGATGACAGCGGCGGCAGCGCAGGTGCAGACACCTGTGATGAGCCATTTCTTAAAGCGTGCCAGCAGGATGTTGTCGAGCACGATATAATAGACGAAAGTCACTACCACGGGGATGAGCAGCATCACAAAGAATGCCGTGGTGTAAGCTCCAGCCTGAAACATATACTTGGAAAAGTCGCCCAAATAGGCGGCGCCGAACAATTCAAAGATTTCTGTGATAAAGTTCATGTGAGTATTATTGAGTTTTTGAGTTTTTTGAGGGTATGGCTGCGAGGATATCGCAGCACACAGAACAGCTGTCTATTCAGACACCCCTCCTTTGGAGAGGTAGGGGGAGGTTTTTACTCATATCCATCGATGTGG
Source organism: uncultured Prevotellaceae bacterium (assembly GCA_902780635.1). Taxonomy (GTDB): domain Bacteria; phylum Bacteroidota; class Bacteroidia; order Bacteroidales; family Bacteroidaceae; genus Prevotella. The sequence goes on along the minus strand of CACZGH010000019.1, from coordinate 54,404 downwards.
ATGGGGAGTTGGAAGAGGTCTTTACTGCCCTCTTTGGTGTTGTAGAAGGCGCCATAGATGCCCTCAATCATCTCATAGATCGCATACGACTGATGAGCTGGGGGAAGGGTGGCTTTTCGTTCGTTGTAGCTACACTCCTTGACCCATGCGGGAATCTGGTTTTTCAGACTGATGGTCACCTGTGGGGCATACTCCTGTCCTGTGGTGCGCAACTGCAGGCAGATAGGATGCCGGAAGAAGTCGCACTCTGTGAACTTAGCCTTGTCGGTGACATCCACCAACTGATACTGCGATGGTGAGATGGTATAATTGTCTTTGTCGAGCAAATAGGTGCCATCCACGAAGAGCTGCGACACGCCCAGACCGACAGCAAATTTCAGATTGAGCTGGTCATGGTCTGTGGTGACCTTACGGATATTCAGTCCGTCGTGGTGTGCCTGTATGCGCAGCGCATTGGTGAAGTGACTGGTATAGGTGCGCGCCGTCATATGGTCAAGAAGCCATGTCGGCTCAGACGAGAGCATATACTTGTGCTTCATGCCGGGCAGTCCAGTGGAGGTGTCCACCAACTCCATGTGGTTGTTGAAGTCCATCACCTGCTTTTTGTTGCCCATGACAATCACATAATAGGGTCGCTCAGAGTTGCAGGGTATGGCCTGATTGCCTTCATAATAGTTGCCGCTGAACTCCGACATACATTGCATGATGATACAAGCAAACTCCTCCTTGGCTTCCTGAGCCTTGCGGATGGACTTCATAAAAGTGCCGGTGGTACTGCTGGCTGCTGCGGAGAGCAGGTTGCCCACATTGTCGACATCATACATGCAGTCGCTCACCAACACCGAGACCGTATCCTTTGAGGTGCGGTCGAGTATCATCTTGAAGATTTTGTTGATGTCGGTACTGCTGGTATTGCCCACCTGCATGGAGGCGGGGTTGAGGTTGAGCACGAAATTGTCGAGGTCGTCGCACATCGGAGTGTGATAAATGCCCTGGTTGATGAAATGAAGCTCAGTGCCGGCATAGAATCCGTCGGCCTTGGTGATAAGGTGTCCGAGGGCGTTTTTAAACTGTGAGTTGGTGGTCACATAGCCATTCATACTGCCTGAGTTTTCCATATAGATTCTCACCACAGGTTTGGATGTTTTCATCGTGGCCGTATCGGCAGGGAGGAAGTGGCCATGGTCTTCCTCTCTCGTAGTGCCTTGCCCCACGAAATACACTGCCAGTCCCACGATAGCCAGCACAACAAGCAGTGCCAACAATTTTCTTGCCATAGTTTTCTTGTTTCGCGATTTGCCTATAGATATTCGCCTTTTCGCAGGATTTCCCATGCCTCAAAAGCGTATATATACATTTCCCTGCAAAATTAGTGCAAAATTTCGAGTTAGCGAAAGAAATGCAAATATATTTGTATTTCTGAGCGTGAGAAATTTATTCAAAACGAGCGAAATACAAAATGAATTCATTCATTTTTATTTCCGATCATATCCAGACTGTCTCGATTGCAGAAATAATTGTTTCCCCAAATGTTTACGCATGAGGTGGGATGCATGTTCAAGAGGAACGATACACTTGTGATGTTTTGCTATTCGTTATTCACTGAGGAAGCACTGCTTGCCGGCACCGTCAACAGCTGGCCACTATGGCTGACGCCGGCGACGCTGACAGCGATTTTTGTTTTGCGACTGTTGTTGTAGAACGTGGCGGTAAAAGTGCCGTCCTCGTCCAAGAGTGCGTTGGGATTCCAATAGAGTGTGCGACGATAGTCCTTGATTTCGGGCAAAGGCCGCTCACTGTAGTCTGGGTGATAGAAGTCATCGGGCATAAAGATACCATGATAGATGATGCGGCGGTCGCGGTAAGTATAGCGCATGCCCATATTGTCGATGGTCTTGAAGTCGAGCGTCACATCAGCGCTCCCCGAGGCTCTGTCAATCGGCCGGTCCTCATTGCGCAACTCAAAGTCGGTGTAAAACCTGATTTTGTCCTGACGTTTCAGTTTGGCGTCACGCTCTATCTCAAAGTCGCTGCGCCGTGATGCCGTGGTGGGTACCGTCGATTCGAAATTGCGGAAGAACACATCGTCGTTCATCCTCGCCTCGATGGTCATCTGCCTGCCGCTGTTGTAATTGCCTAACAGCAAAGTGCATACATTCGTGGGGAAGGTGTAGAAATCCCACCGTCCGAAAGAGAGGCCATAGTCGGTGGCGAGGTTGTAGAGTTCGTAGGTATCGCACACGTATACCGGTTTCGAATAATCGATGGCATGGCGACTTTTACGCAGATGAGATTTCACCTCTATCTCGTCCAGGTCGGCATCCATCGTCGACAACCGCCGGTTGTCCGTCATATAGAGGCTATCGTTCTGATAGTTGCGCCGGCCCGTGGGACGATGACACTGGTAGAATGAATATTTCTTGGCGAAGATGGGGAAGAACATGTTACGCTTGATATAATACTCAGGATATTCATCCTCATCCAAGAATCCTTTGTTTTTAAGACGCTTCTGCCGTTTCTCACTCAGGTCAGTGTCATAGGCCCTGATGAACAGCACGCCATCGCCATAAAATGGCGGCATGGTGAATGAGAAGCACCCACCATCAGTGGTTTCCAACTTGACATCGGCCATCTGCTGGGCAGCGTCGAAGACCAGTTCGCTCTCGATGGTGACCTCATGGTTCAGTCCTCCATGGTTAATGCCGAAACGCATGTCACACTCCCTGGCCAGCGCCGGAGTGCCACCGAAACCCGGTCCACCCTCCATCTGCTCCATTGCGACAGACCCATCGATATTGGTGTTGCGGATAGGCGACTCGTCGGTACGTGACGAGGCGATGCCCTCGCGGGTGGAGCCCGAGAAATCCTCATGCCTCTGGGCGAAAGTATAGTCACCCATCGACTCATTGCGCCGTGCCATATAGTCGTTGTCCTCGGCTTTGTACTCATCGATGCTCTCCGTCTCGTAGACCATGCCGTCGACGGTGAGGGTCTTCTCTGGCAGATAACGTGGTTTTTGCAGCACCAGCATCTCATCGAAGTCATACCGTCGCCATCCCTGCACCATCATGAGCAGGTCGAGGGCTGTGCGATGATGCTCATCATCCGCCTCAAAATAGTAGTCGGGATAAGCCACGAAGCCCTTGAGGTCGCCCGACAGGAGAAGGTCGGTGAGAATATTGCCTGTGTCGTAGGTATATTCATCGTCGGCATTGTCGCGCACGGCAATGGAGAGGAGCGAGGCGTCATCAGGGGCATGAAACGAGAGCGACACCTTCTCGTAGGGTTCATACTCGTCTTGCTGGCCAGTCACCCTGACCGTCTCCTCGTCATAGTCGTGGTTGTTGATAAAGAACAACCGGTCGGCCAACCGGTGCCCTTCATTGTCAAACACCACCAAGTCGTTGACCCCTGTCGGCAGATCAGCCTGCTCGATCCTGAAGAAAGCCTTGCCATGTGCATCTGGTTGAATGGTCTGAAACCAGCACAGACGGCCACGACATAGCACGGCTGCCCCATACTGCGAGGTAGCGGGCATTCCCACCAATTGTAAATGGCAGGAAGCGGTCCCTTGCTCCTGTGTGAGCCGCAGGGCACATCCCCGTTGTTCTATCTTCGGCAAGTCAAAAGTCCAGTCACGGTCCTGATAGGTGAAATGCGCCTTGAGCCGCCCCTCGGAAGGAACCTTGAGGGTACATTTGCCACGGCCCATGTCCTGAGTCTTGACAGCCATCTCCCCCACCCTGCCCTCGATGTCAATCTGCCGACCCAGTTCGTTGGTGACATCGAAAGCCATGGTGCATTCCGTGCCTGCTATCAGGTGTCCGCCCTCAGGATAAAACCCCACGTTGAGCTGAGTCTTTGGTTTCTCATCGAGTCTCTGCTTAGGCCTTTTGACAATGTATTTGATGTTATAGTCACCCTCTTCCTCCGGTCTCTCGTAGACAGGCACCACCCTGGAATAGACGGTGCCATACTGCCGGAAGAAATCCCTGGCCATCTGACGGCTATAGAACTTCTCCGCGTCATCGATATTATAACCATGCTCCGTCACGGCGAAGTTCATCATCCAACGTGTGTAGGCCCGCAACTCATAATAGCCGGAATAGAGCGAGTCGGGCAAGGCGAAGTTACCATTTCCCAATCCCTTATCAGAAACAACGACCGTCTGCCGCTCGGTCACCAGTCCATCAGGCGACACCAGTTCCACATACAGTATGCGGCTCATGTCGGTGACGGTCAGGTCGTCGGCCCTGACCACATACGCCTTGTACCAGATCGTGTCGCCAATGAAATAACAGGTGTTGTCGATATGTAAGTAGACTTTTTCCTGCACGGGGCTGTCGGTGAGCAGGGTTCTGATGCTGTCGAGCGTGACCTGTGCAGTGGAGCCGGTGCATATCAACATGACGGCAAACAATGTCAATATCAGTCGTCTCATAAGGTAAATAATCATCAATAGATATACGTCACAAAATTACGCACAAAAAACGGAAAAAGCCAAATAAAAATCATCATTTTTGAGGCCCTCTCTTCCAATGTTAATTTTTTCTAACATTTTAAGTGTCATTTTTACCTTTTTAGCTCCTTATCGTCAAAAAAACGAAAAGCACCCCGGCTCCTATAGACAGTCGGACCTGGATAGGGACATGAAGTATCAATTGTTCAATATTTTCAACCATTAAAAAAGACCATATGAAAAAAATGATGATGACGATGGCTGCCGTTTTGGTGGCAGTAGCATCGAATGCGCAGGTGACAGAAGACTTCAAACCTGCCACGACCAACCAAGAGGGAAGTGAGTATCCTATGGTGAACTCACAGCGCATGGTACGCGCGAGAATCTCCGCACCCGACGCCAAAAGTGTGAAACTGGATATCGGTGGTGTGAAATACGACCTGGTGAAAGACGCCGAGGGCGTATGGACTGGAGAGTCAGCACCACAGGATGAGGGATTCCACTACTATCAGCTCAACATTGACGGAGCTTCAGTACCCGACCCAGGAAGCAAGTATTATTATGGCGCCAGCCGCTGGGGCAGCGGTATCGACGTGCCCGCCGCTGACGAGGAGTTCTACACGGTGAAGAATGTTCCACAAGGTTCGGTGAGCGAAGTCTACTACTACTCCACAGTGACAGAAAAGATGCGCCACTGCTATGTTTACCTGCCTGCAGAATACAATCAGAACCCCACCAAGAGATTCCCTGTGCTCTACCTGCAACATGGTATGGGTGAGAACGAGACTGGATGGTCTGCACAAGGCAAGACCGGCATCATCATGGACAACCTGATAGCCGCAGGAAAAGCCGTGCCATTTATCATCGTGATGGACAACGGTCTGAATGCCATTCCTGCCCATCCTGACACCACTCAGCAGGCCAATCCGTTTGGTGGCTTCCCAGGTATGGGGCCACGTCCACAGGGACAAGGTGGCAACCGCCCACAAGGCATGCGTCCCGGAGGTCCTCAGGGAGGCCCACAAGGTGGCCGTCCCGGCGGTCCACGCCGTGGCTTCGGTGGTTTTAATGGTTTCCAGGAGGTGTTGTTGAAAGACATCATCCCCATGGTAGAGAAGAACTATCGGGTTATTGCCGACACGGAGCATCGCGCGCTGGCCGGACTTTCCATGGGTGGCATGCAGACCCACATGATTACTTTGGCCAACCCCACCAAATTTGCCTATGTAGGCATGTTCAGCGGTGGTACCTTCCGCACAGAGGAACTGCAGGACGCCAAGGATTTCAAGAACACCAACAAGGTGTTGTTCATGAGTTGCGGAAGTAAGGAGCCAATGGGCGTAGACAAAGCCGCAGAAGATCTGAAAGCATTGGGCATCAACGCCCACGCCTACATCTCGCCTGAGACCGCTCATGAGTGGCAGACCTGGCGCCGCAGCCTCTATCAGTTTGCACAGTTGCTGTTTAAATAAGAAGTGTTCAGCGAAAAATAAAAAAGGAGTTGAGGAGTTCAGGAGTTGAGGAGTTCAGACATTACCACTGCTAAAACCATTGTATCTAACGTTGAGAATTTGGGCTATTGTCTGAACTCCTCAACTCCTGAACTCCTCAACTCCTAATAATATCTCACTCATTGATAGCACCGCAGCGGGGGCAGCGGCCTTTTTTCTTGAGGAGCATGCCGCAGTTGCCGCAAATGTATTTGCTGCGTGTGTGACGGAAGTAGCGCCAGAGGGCCAAGGACACATAAACGAGTAGCAGCAGATAACCCACATAATACATCGTAGTGAAGGTAAAAATGATGTAGTTGACGGCACAAATGCCAGCCAAGCCCAACAAATAAGGTACGGCATCCTGGAAAGAGAGATGCCGGAAGGTGTCGTCGACCGCTGCCATCGATGTGAGGAGAATGGCCCACACCGAGGCGAGGAACAAACCTATGAGCAATGGCTGTGAGAAAGGATTGAGTGAAGGATGAAAATAGAACTCCTCCCATGTCTCAGGCGCAAACATCTGAATGGAGGAATAGAACGTGGCCGAGGCAGCCACCACTAGTGCGAGCAAAGTGGGATAAAAAGTGTCGATGTCGTGGAAATGCACGATATAGGCATTGCTCTTGAAGAGTTTGCGTATGCCATAGACAAAGAAGATGACGATGAAAACCACCAGGAAGATCACCAGGTGCTTATTGGAAAAGTAAGAGATGAACTGAGAGATGGGGTCGTCAGGCACTACCTGCTCAAGCATCTCACTCTCATGCACCCATCCAAACATCCCCTCCTCATGGGCCAGTTGCACCCATACCGAGTCGATGGAGTCGTTGGGCAGGATACGGATATCGGCCACCACCAGTCTGTCGCCTTTGGGTATGGAGAAAGAGTCGGTGGGGAAATTGCTGAGCGCCTCCTCGGGCATCTGCAGCAAAAGCATCAGTGAGTCGGCCTGTACGAGGAAATTGTAATTGTGCGAGTAGTGATGAGTATGAGCAAAAGACAAGGAGTCGATTTGCTGTTCTGTATACTCCATCACCACAGGCTGAACCTCCACCGGTTGGTGATGGCAAGCCGATATCAAGCAGGCGAACAACGCCCCGACAAAAAACCATCTACTGCTCTGCATACACATTCATCTGACATTTTTTGCAATCAAACTCCAATAGGAACTTTCTGCCGTCGGGCAGACACAGTGAGAGCGGCTCTTGCCATGGCACACGCCGGCCCTCTTTGGCACAGTAGCCTAAGGTATAACGGATACAATGGCGGCACTGCATGAGCAATGGCGGCTGGCCCTGATTGCCTCTGCGATTGCCCATCTCAAAAGCATCGCCATGCACCTCATGCCCCAACTGAGCATAAAACTTCCGTGACAGCGTATTGGACACGTTGTAGAGATAGGCATAGCGTTTGTATATATCATCAGGGAGCAGACCCTCTTGGGCAGCATTTTCTACATATGTGATGCCTTTATTGCGACGTGTCTGCATGATGGCACTGTCGAGTTGTGAGACAGCCTGCCTGCGCATCTCTGTCAACACGCTGGAGGGAAGGAAACACCCCGAAGCCAGTTCGCTGATCAGGATATGATGGGGCTGATAGACGGTGGAACCAAGTTTGGACAACTGGCGTTGAATATTCTCACGCTGGGACCTCTGGGCTGGCTGCAAAGCCTCATCCCTGCGCACATCAACCACCAACTCGGTATCGGGCACAGACAGGCGAAGACACCAGCCATCATCCACGTCCAGAGAAATGTCGACGGGTATTTTGCGCTCTGCGCTCTGCCGTGCCAGCAGTCGCTCAAAAGCCACGTCGTTGTTACGATAGAGACCACAACCCGCACGCAGTCCTGGCGGCATACGAAGAGGAAAGATACGGTTGCCCTCCGCCCTGTTGACACGAAAACCGCACAACTGATGCTGCGCATCGAAAAAGCAGAGACCGTCGCCATTGGCAAAACGAGCGGTGCCCGCCACATTGAAAGAGTCGCGCCGCACCTCCTTAACCTTTCCGACATACTCGCCCAATGCTTTGGGTGTGTCAACAGATGCCACCTCCCTCCGCTCCCCACTGGCAAAATAGTCAGTAAAGCCGCGGTTGAACGTCTTATGAAGTGAAGGTTGGAAATGATAAGTGCAATGTCCCAGCGATGCCTTGACATACTTGTCGGGATACCGGTCAATCAACTGGTCGAGTGCCTGGCGATAGGCTGCCACCACATTTTTCACGTAGGTGTAGTCTTTCAGGCGCCCCTCTATCTTGAAAGAAGAGACCCCTGCCTCCATCATTTGCTCCAGCCACCCGATGCGGCACATATCCTTCAGTGACAGCCAATAACGAGGTTGGTCAATGGGGTGTCCGCCTGCGTCGGTCAATGAAAACTTCAGTCTACAGAACTGAGCGCAATTGCCACGGTTGGCACTACGCCCGAAACAATACTGAGAGGCATAGCACACCCCCGAATAACTCACACAAAGAGCTCCGTGCACGAAAGCCTCCAAGTCGACATCAGGCACCTCCTGGTGGATGGCGGCCATCTGATCGACAGACAACTCACGCGCTAACACCACCCGCGAAGCACCCTGATTGGCCAGCCATCTGACCCTTCCGGCCGTGCGGTTATCGGTCTGGGTACTGGCATGTATCTCGATGTCGGCATGCTTTTCTGCTGCCACCTCCCTGACCATCGACCACACCCCCATATCCTGCACCAGCAGAGCATCAGCGCCAACATCGATCAGCTGTCCTATCATGCGTCGCGTCTCCTCCAGTTCCTGTTCAAAGACGATGGTATTGACCGTGACATAGACCTTGGCCATGAACCGATGCGCATACTCGCACAACGTCTGGATATCGTTGATGGAATTGGTCGCCGCAGCCCTTGCCCCCAACATACTGGCACCGATATATACGGCATCGGCGCCATGGTCTATAGCGGCCATGCCACACTCCAGATTTTTTGCGGGAGCCAACAGTTCAATGGGTCGAGGCATAGGTGATGATGGGCTATATGGCTATCTGATATCGTCGATATTATACGGGGTCTCCTGATAGACGTAGTAGTTGACCCAGTTGTTGTACAATAGATTGGCATGGGCACGCCAAGTGACCAGAGGCGGATTGGAAGGATCGTTGTCGAGATAGTAATTTTTGGGTATATCGACATCATCACGCACATCCTTGTCACGACGGTACTCATTGTCGAGCGTGTTGGGTGCATACTCCAAGTGCCCAGTGATGAAAAACTCACGTCCGCCCCTCGCCATCACGATGCTCACCCCACTCTCAGGCGACTCGGCGATGATCTGCAGTTGGTCGTTCTTCAGAATATCCTCCTTGCGCACCTCCGTATGACGGCTGTGAGGCATAAAAAACATATCGTCGAACCCCCGGAAGATGGGTAGGTGGTTGCTGACAGGATATTGGCGGAAGATGCCAAACATTTTTTTCTCCAAGGGATATTTGGGTACGCCATAATGGTAATACAGGCCCGCCTGTGCTGCCCAGCATATAAAGAGGGTACTGGTGACATTGGTGCGCACCCAGTCGAATATCTCGGTGATTTCCCCCCAGTAGTTCACATCCTCATAGTCAAGTTGCTCGATAGGAGCGCCTGTGATGATCATACCATCAAACTTCTGCTTCCTAAGGATATCAAAATCCTTGTAAAACAGCATCATGTGCTCAATGGGCGTATTCTTGGGGGTATGGCTCTTGAGTTTCATGAAACTGATCTCCATCTGTAGCGGCGTATTGGAGAGGAGCCGCAACAGGTCGGTCTCAGTGGTGATTTTCAACGGCATGAGGTTGAGGATGACGATACGGAGTGGACGGATGTCCTGGGTGGTGGCCCTGGAGTTGTCCATCACGAAGATATTCTCCTGCTTGAGGAGTTCAATGGCGGGTAGCCTGTCGGGGATTCTTAATGGCATTTTTTTTCTTTAGAGATTTTTTCTAGAGGGTCTAGAGAGTCTAGATGATCTAGATATTCTAGAGGGTCTAGATGATCTAGAGAGTCTAGATGGTCTAGAGATTCTAGATTTTCTAGATAGATTACCAGAGACTCAGTCGCTGCTCTTTGGGTACATACATCTTGTCAGTGGGCTGTACGCCGAAGGCGTCATACCACATGTCGATATGTGAGAGCGCTCCATTGACGCGGTATTTGCCGAGGGAGTGCGGGTCGCTCTTGGTGCGGCTTCTGATTTCCGCATCAGTGATGTTGTTGGCCCACACGCCGGCATAAGCCAGGAAGAAACGCTGCTCGGGAGTGAATCCGTCTTTCTCACCGAGAGGCTGATCCTTCATTGCATTCTGCAAGGCATAGAAAGCCACCTGCAGACCACCATGGTCGGCGAGGTTCTCGCCGAGTGTCAGTTTTCCATTGGCGTTGAGATCGGGCAGCACCTTGATGGCAGAGAAGAAGTCGGCATATTTGCTGGTGCGCTCGGTGAAATTCTTTCCATCGGCCTCTGTCCACCAGTCGGTCATATTGCCGTCTTTGTCATAATGACGTCCCTGGTCATCAAATCCATGTGTCATCTCATGGCCGATGACCACTCCGATGGCACCGTAATTGAACGCATCGTCGGCTGTCATGTCAAAGAAAGGCACCTGCAAGATACCTGCTGGGAAGCAGATCTCATTGGTAGTAGGATTATAATAAGCATTGACCGTCTGCGGGGTCATGTGCCACTCGTCGCGGTCCACGGGTTTACCGGCCTTCGTGTCGATTCTCCATTTGTTCCAGAATTTTCTGCACGCCATCATATTCTCGCAGAAAGACTTCTGGGGATCAATCTGGAGTCCACTGATGTCAATCCACTTGTCAGGATAGCCCACCTTGACATAGAAAGTGCTCAGTTTGTCGAGTGCGTTTTGTTTGGTGGCATCGTCCATCCATTCCTGGGCCTGTATACGCTCAGCGAGAGCCACTTGCAAGTTTTTCACCAGTCCAAGCATTCTCTCTTTGGCTGCAGCAGGGAAATATTTCTCCACATAGAGTTTACCAAGAGCCTGCCCCATGACGCTCTGCACCTGGTCGGTAGCTCTTTTCCATCGTGGGTGGTTCTCTTTGCGTCCCGACATGGTCTTGCCGAAGAAGTCGAAATGCTCGGCCACCACGTCATCGCTCAGCACATTGGCGCTGGAGTTGATGACATCCCACTCCATATACGATTTCATCTGCCCGGGAGTCATCTCGAAGAGGATTTGGTCAATCCCTTTCATAAAGTCGGGCTGACCCACTACCAGTTCCTTGACGTGTGCGGGATCAACACCTTCTGCCTCTACAAGTTCCATGAGTTTGACATGTGGATAGTTGCGCTCAAACTCATCGATGGTCATCTTGTTGTAATTGGCCTCCACGTCGCGAAGTTCTGTCCTTGACTTGGAAATACGTGCTATTTTTGTCTCTATATCGAGAACATCATTCATCTTGAGTGTAGCCGCTTTCTGGTTGTAGCCAAAGAGTTTGAACATCTTGACAATATGCTTTTTGTATGCGTCGCGAATGGCTGCTGTGGCAGAGTCGTTGTCGAGATAATACTCCTTTTGCCCCAGTGTCAGTCCGCTTTGATTGATATTGAGGATATTCATCTTGGCGTTTTTCTCATCAGCACCAAACCAAGCGCTATAAGGTATGCCAAATCCGAAGTCAGCGTATTTCAACTGCAGCTGGCGCAACGCATAAATGGTCTTCGACGTCTCTATCTCCTTGATCAGCGGAAGGACTGGTTTCACGCCGTCGCGGTTGCGGCGGACAGAGTCCATGGCCAGTTTATAAAAGTCGCTGAGTTTCTGTTCCACTGACCCTTTGGTGTACTGATTGGAGAGCAATTCTTTGAGGATACTATTGATCCGCTCATTATTATCCTGTGCCAGTCGGTCGAAACTGCCAAAACGAGAATAGGCAGCCGGCAGCGGATTGTTTTTCATCCATCCGCCACATGCAAACTGGTAGAAGTCGTCGCCAGGCCGTGCGGTACGGTCCAAGTCACCAAGGACAATACCTGCCTTGAGAGACTGTTGTGCCATGGCAGGCACCGTCATCGTTGCGATCAACATTACTGTCAATATTTTTTTGATTTTCATAAGATGATGTATGGTTTAAGTTATTTCCAAATGATTATTCTTTTTTGTATCTCACTCAGCAGAGGCGGCCAGCGATTGTTGCAACTGCTCCAATTGTTCACTGTACTGTTCCCATTTCTCCACCTCCTCGTCGAGTTGTCTCTTGACATCGGTATACTCACCGACAATCTTCATGTCAGAGGCACCCTCCGGCGTACAAAGGATGGCGTCCAACTCATTGATTTGACGCTCCAGTTGCTCTATCTTTGTCTCACAATCCTTGACACATCTCTCAGCCTTCCGTATCTGCCGCTGCTGCTCGCGTCGCTCCTCATAAGATTGCTTGCTGGCAGAGACCACAGGCTCTGGCCTCTCCTCTGCCGTCTCCCGTGCGACAGGCGACGACGTGCCGAGCAGATGGAGCGAGTCTATCTGGCGCGCGCGGAGGAAATCGTAAATACCGCCGATGTGTTCTCTTACCTTTCCGCCACCAAACTCATAGACTTTGTTGACAAGGCCGTCGAGAAACTCACGGTCGTGTGACACGATGATGGCTGTGCCGTCAAAAGCCTTGATGGCCTCCTTGAGCACATCTTTTGACGGCATGTCGAGATGGTTGGTCGGCTCGTCGAGGATGAGCAAGTTGACCGGTTCCAGAAGCAGACGTATGATGGCCAGACGGCTTCGCTCGCCACCGCTGAGCACCTTCACTTTCTTTTCCGACTCCTCGCCACCGAACATAAACGCGCCCAAAATGTCGTTGATGCGCAGACGCACCTCACCTTTGGCCACATAGTCGATGGTGTCGTAGACGGTCATATCCTCATTGAGCAATTGTGCCTGATTCTGTGCAAAATATCCTATTTGCACGTTATGCCCTATCTGAAGATGTCCGTCAAAGGGAATCTCTCCCATAATGCACTTGACGAGTGTAGACTTACCCTCACCATTCTTGCCCACAAAGGCCACTTTCTCACCCCGCCGTATGGTGAGCGAGACCTGGTCGAAGACCGTATGGTGACCATAGTCCTTACGCACATCCTCACAGATGACAGGGAAGTCGCCACTGCGCAGACAAGGTGGGAACTTGAGGTGCATCGCGGAGCGGTCGACCTCGTCGATCTCAATGGGCACAATCTTGGCAAGTTGCTTGATACGACTCTGCACCTGCACCGCCTTGGTAGGCTTATAGCGGAAACGCTCGATGAAGTCCTTGATGTCGGCTATCTCCTTCTGCTGATTCTCATAAGCACGGAGCTGCTGTTCACGTCGTTCCGCCCTCAGCACCACATACTCGTCGTACTTCACCTTGTAGTCAACCAGCTGGCCACATGAAATCTCAATGGTGCGGTTGGTGACATTGTTGATGAACGCGCGGTCGTGACTGACCAGGATCACCGCCCCCGGAGATGTGGCCAGAAACTGCTCCATCCACTGGATGCTCTCTATGTCGAGGTGATTGGTAGGCTCGTCGAGCAGCAGCACGTCGGGCCTGCGCAACAAGATCTTGGCCAATTCGATTCGCATACGCCATCCGCCACTGAACTCTGAAGTGGGGCGGTCTAAGTCTTCACGCAAGAAGCCAAGTCCGATAAGCGTACGCTCCAGTTCCGCCTCGTAATTGCCAGCACCCAGCATCATGTAGCGGTCGTGCTCCTGCGTGAAGCGGTCTACAAGCGCTGTGTACTCGGCACTCTCATAGTCGGTGCGCTCAGCCAGCTGACGTTGCATAGCGTCAAGCCGCTCTTTCTGTTGTGTGCGGTCGGCAAATGCTTTTCGGGCTTCCTCACGCACAGTGGTGTCGTCTTGGAGCACCATCACCTGTGGCAGATAGCCGATCGTGGTGTCGGCAGGAATAGAAACGACCCCCGAAGTGGGTTTCTGTAAGCCACAGAGTATTTTGAGCAATGTCGATTTCCCCGCCCCATTCTTACCGACGAGGGCGATCCGGTCACGGTCGTTGACGACAAAACTCGCATCTTGGAACAGGGGCTTCACCCCGAACTCCACCTTTAAAGACTCTACACTTATCATTTCCTGTTATTTCACCCCTGCCGGGATTGCACATTGGGAATGCAAAAATAATGCAAAACGAAAGAAAAACAAAACAAAAGGCGAAGTTTTTCATCAGTTTGTCGTTACTTTGGCTTCGCCGAAGATAGGAGGCGCCTTAACCATGCAGAACAAAAAACTTCGTCTTTTGTTTTGCATTGTATTCGGCTTTCACTACTTTGGCTTCGCCGAAGATAGGAGGCGCCTCAGCAATGAAGAACAAAAAACTTCGTCTTTTGTTTTGCATTGTATTCGGCTTTCACTACTTTGGCTTCGCCGAAGATAGGAGGCGCCTCAACCATGCAGAACAAAAAACTTCGTCTTTTGTTTTGCATTGTATTCGGCTTTCACTATCTTTGTGCCATGTAAACCAACCACACAAAGAATCTTTATCCATTCAACCCATGAATATATTAGCACAGATTATTGCCCAACAACTCCAACTGCCAGAGAATGGCGTGGAGAACACCTTAGCGCTGCTCGACCTGGGCTGTACCATCCCGTTCATCGCCCGCTATCGCAAAGAGCGCACTGGCAATCTCAATGAAGTTCAGATAGCACAAATCAGTAGCGCTTACGACAAACTGAAAGAAATCAGTAAGCGCAAGGAGACCATCGTCAAGACCATCACCGAACTAGAGAAGATGACACCCGAACTGGAAAAGCGCATCGCCAACTGCTGGGATGCGACAGAACTGGAAGACATCTATCTCCCCTTTAAGCCTAAACGCCGCACTCGCGCACAGGTGGCGCGGGAACAGGGGCTGGAACCACTTGCTACCATCCTGTTGCTACAACGTGAACCTCAACCGGTGAAAGCCGCCACCCGTTTTGTGAAAGGTGACGTGAAAGACACTGACGCCGCCCTGAAAGGTGCTCAGGACATCATCGCTGAGATGGTGAGTGAAGACGAGCGTTCGCGCAACCAGTTGCGTAGCGCTTTCCGCCGCGACGCCATCATCACCTCCAAGGTGGTGAAAGCGAAAGCCGAGACAGAAGAGGCAGCGAAATTCACTGACTATTTCGACTTCTCCGAACCTCTCAGGAGATGCTCCTCCCACCGTCTGCTGGCCATGCGCCGCGGTGAGAACGAGGGCATCCTGCGCCTCAGCATCTCCGCCGACGACGATGACTGCATCAGTCGTCTGAAACGGCAACACGTGCGCGGTTACGGTCCATGCAGCCAACTGGTAGAGGAGGCTGTGGAAGACTCCTACAAAAGACTGCTCAAACCATCGATAGAGACCGAGTTCTCTGCTCTCAGCAAAGAGAAAGCCGACGATGAGGCCATCCTTGTATTCACAGAAAACCTGCGGCAATTGCTTCTCGCCGCCCCATTGGGCCAGAAGCGGGTGATGGGCATCGACCCTGGTTTCCGCACCGGCTGTAAGGTGGTGTGTCTTGATGCCCAGGGCAACCTGCTGTACCATGAGGCCATCTTCCCCCATCCACCCGTCAACCGACGAATGCAAGCCAAGATACATGTGGAACAAATGGTGGAAGACTATCAGATTGAGGCCATCGCCATCGGCAATGGAACCGCCAGCCGCGAAACTTCCGAGTTCGTCAAGAACCTGGAGTTCAAACACAAAGTGCAGACATTCGTGGTCAGCGAAGACGGTGCCTCCGTCTATTCCGCCTCCAAGACCGCCCGTGAGGAGTTTCCTGACGAAGATGTGACCGTAAGAGGCGCTGTGAGCATCGGCCGCCGCTTGATGGACCCACTGGCAGAACTGGTAAAGATAGACCCGAAGAGTATCGGTGTAGGACAATATCAACACGACGTAGACCAAACCAAGCTGAAAAAGAGTCTCGACCAGACTGTGGAGAGTTGCGTCAACTCAGTAGGGGTCAACCTCAATACCGCCAGTCAGCATCTGTTGACCTACGTGAGCGGTCTGGGACCGACGCTGGCCAAGAATATTGTGGAATACCGTCGTGAGAATGGTGCTTTCACCAGTCGTGCACAATTGAAGAAAGTTCCACGCCTAGGACCGTCGGCCTACGAGCAGTGTGCCGGATTCTTGCGCATACCAGGAGCCAAGAATCCTCTCGACAACAGTGCCGTCCATCCAGAGAGCTATGCGATAGTGGCACAAATGGCCAAAGACTGTGAGTGTACGGTGTCCGACCTGATCAAAGACAAATCAAAAAGGGAGCAAATCAACCTTAGACACTACGTGAACGACACCATAGGTATGCCGACACTGACTGACATCATGAAAGAACTGGAAAAACCCGGCCGTGACCCACGTGAGCAGATAGAGGAGTTTGAGTTTGACCCCAATGTCACCTGCGTGGACGATCTTGTGGAAGGTATGATACTGCCTGGTATCGTGACCAACATCACCAACTTTGGGGCTTTCGTCGACATCGGCGTGCATCAAGATGGCTTAGTGCATATCTCCCAATTGGCCAACCGATATGTGAAAGACCCCAACGAGGTGGTCAAGCTCCATCAGCACGTGAAAGTGATGGTGAAAGAGATAGACCATCGGCGAAACCGTATTGCCCTGACAATGAAGATAAAAAATGAAAAATGAGAGACCAATGGGTACTGAATACAAAAAATCCGGCTTGAAGGCCGGATTTTTTATAGTCAATGTCTTTTGTTTACTTCACTTTGTCAACGATGGCTTTGAAAGCCTCAGGGTTGTTGACAGCGAGGTCGGCGAGCACCTTGCGGTTGATCTCGATACCGGCCTTGGTGAGAGCACCCATCAACTGTGAATAGCTCATCCCATTGATACGTGCGGCTGCATTGATACGCTGGATCCACAGAGCGCGGAACGCACGTTTCTTATTGCGACGGTCACGATAAGCGTAGGTGAGACCTTTCTCCCAAGTATTCTTGGCTACTGTCCAGACATTTTTGCGTGCTCCGAAATATCCTCTTGTCAGTTTAAGGATTCTGGTTCTTCTTGCTTTGGAAGCGACGTGGTTGACTGATCTTGGCATAATTTTTTTCCTTTAAATGTTAGACATGAATTTAACGCAGACAGAGCAAATCGCGGACCTGCTTTAAGTTTGAACGATCGACGATAGTCTGATGAACCAGATTACGTTTTTGCTTCTTTGTCTTTTTTGTCAGGATGTGACTGTGGTAAGCATGATGTCTTTTGATCTTACCAGTACCGGTGAAACGGAATCTCTTCTTGGCACCGGAGTTTGTCTTTACTTTTGGCATTTTTTTGTTGATTAAATTGTTATTTATTAATGATGGCAACGCATATACCCGGCGTTACGCACCTTCTCTATTCTTTGTTTTCCTTGAGTTTGCGCAGGGCATCCTCACTAATCTTGGCATTGGCGAACAGTCCACCGCTTGCTGGCATCTCCTCTTCCGTCTTAGGGGCCTCAGCCTGAAGGGCGGCTTCCTTGGCCTCTGCTTCCCGCCTCTCGCGGTCTAACTTTTGCTGGCTTTTCTTCACCGTTCCCGCCTTCTTCGGCGCAATGAAGATGGCCATTTTCTTGCCTTCAAGCTGAGGCATCTGCTCTACTTTTCCATACTCCTCGAGGTCGTTGGCAAAACGCAGCAGCAGTACCTCGCCCTGCTCCTTAAACAGGATGGAGCGTCCACGGAAGAAGACGTATGCTCTCACCTTGTTGCCATCGAGCAGGAACTCCTTGGCGTGCTTGAGCTTGAAGTTATAGTCATTTTCGCCGGTCTGAGGTCCGAAGCGTATCTCCTTCACCTCCACTTTCACCTGCTTGGCTTTCATTTCCTTGGCCCTCTTTTTCTGCTGATAGAGGAACTTGGAATAGTCAATGAAGCGACAAACTGGCGGCTGGGCTTTCGGAGAGATCTCCACAAGATCCACCCCCTGGTGTCTGGCCATTTCAAGAGCCTGGCGGGTAGGCATAACCGTGCTGCCATCGTCGCCGACGACCCTTACTTCTTTCACGCGAATCTGCTCATTCACGCGGTACTGATTTGTCAATTTGTCATTCTTCATTCAACTTGTTTTGATAAGCGGCTGCAAAGTTACTACAAATTAGGCAATTGGCAAAATAATTTTTGAAAAAAATTTCTACTCTTCGGTGTAGGCAAGACGGAGACCCGTGAACTTGTTTTTGTTGTCTGGTGAGGAGTAGGCACGATAGGTGACGACACAAGCCTCATCCTGATTGTTGAAAGATCCACCACGTATTATACGCCGACTACCCTCATTGGGTCCTTGCGGATTGAGTGAGGGTGAGTGCGCATAATAGTCTGGCCCATAATAGTCCTGACACCACTCCCGCACATTGCCAGTCATATCATACAATCCCAACTGATTGGGCTCTTTCTGTCCCACGGGATGTTTGACACGCGAACTATTGCCTACGTACCATCCACATCGCTCGATATCTGCCATACCTGCAAAGAGGAAGTCGGAAGCGACACCTCCCCTTGCAGCAAACTCCCATTCTGCCTCGGTAGGCAAACGGAAAGGCTTGCCTGTGAGCTGAGCGAGTTTTTCCACAAATTGCTGACATTCGTCCCATGAGACATTATCGACAGGACAAGTGTTGGAGACCATGATGCCATTTGACTTGTCTGAAGGGTTGTTGCCCATGATCAGTTGCCATTCCTCCTCCGTCACCTCATATTTGCCCAAATAATAGGGAGACAATGAGACCTCATGTGCAGGTACATTATCCTCAGATGCGCCCTCTGTCGTCGCATTGGCCACTCCTATCGTCAGTTGTCCACCCTCTATCCTGACCATATTGGCCAAGATGCGGTCTACCGCCCACTGTTGACTATGTACAATGGCGGGATGAGAAGAGACGGGGCGAGCTGGTTTTTGGGGTTTTGTCATGCCCGTCTTCTTATGGTCCTGTTTTTGCTTCGGTTCTGAGGGTTTAGCAGGCTCTGCCGGTTTGGTCTCCGTTTTTCTTTGTGGGCGCGTGACAAGAGTGCCCTGTCCGAAAGAAGGCACTACCACCAGCATCAGCATTGCCATCGCCAACCACCGCAGCGTGTCAGAAAATGTATGATTATTCATTCGTATACCCATTTATAGTTGATTACCATCCTTATCATACCAATTACCTGCAGTCGGATTGCCGTCGGCATCAGTTGGAGGCACCCCTTCATTATTGAATTTGCCGACATAGTATTCACCGGTCTGTGCAATGGTCAGTTTTCCCTCGTCAAAATGTCCGTCCTTGAAAGAGCCTATGAAGGTATCGCCGTTTTGGAAGACATACTCTGCGTCGGAGCCATCCATCACACCATGAACGAAAGTACCTTTATATGACTTGGCTGTAGGGCTATTGGAGAAGATGGCCTCTCCTTTTCCATGCGGCAGGCTATCTGCATCGACAGCGCCAGTATAGAGATAATCGCCAAGTTGGTTGGAGGCTTTCATGTTCTCCACAGTGATGGTCTCTGGAGTAGAAGTCTGCGGGGTAGTTGCGACTACTGGGGTCTTCTCCTCTGGAGCAGACCCGCAAGTCTTGAGTCCTATGACACCCAGCAAAATAGCAATGAACGCTGCTCCACCGACCAAGGCGTATTTTTTGAGACCTAGCATCGAGGATAATACCGGACTTTCCGGAGTGTCCGTATTATCCAAAGAGTCCGAAGAGACGGGAGGTGCTATTTTTATCTTCTCGCGTTCTTTTTTCTCACGGGCTTCTCTTTCCCTTTTTTCTTTTTCCTTCTTTTCTTTTTCTTGTCTTTCTCTTTCCTCTCTCTCCCTTTCTCTTTTTTCCTTTTCTCTTTTTTCCCTTTCCAAGCGATCTTTTTTCTCTTTGTCAGGGCGCTTGACGATCACCTCCGTTTCCTCTTCATCGTCAGGTGTTTCCACCACATCGGGCAATTTCTCCGGTTTTTTGAGATTCTTTTGAATCCATTGTCTCACCTCATCGACAGACTGAAAACGCTCCGTACGGTTGGGCATCATCAGTCTGACTACGAGTTGCCGCATGCCTGGCACGATGTCATCGGGAAATCTAAACGCCTCTTCCCCTTCTTGAATCAGTTTGATAGGTTTTGGAGGAGTTTTGCCTGTAAGAGCGAAGAACAGTGTGGCTCCCAGTGCGTAGAGGTCTGTCCAGGGGCCAATATTATCCAGGTCTTGCTCCATCTGCTCAAGTGGCGCATAGCCTGGCGTATAGCAAAGTGCGGTACGTGTGGCCTCGCCGCCATCAGGGTTGGTCTGTTTGCTGGCGCCAAAATCTATCAGCATGGCCCTCCCCTCATAGTCAATCATCACATTGCCAGGCTTGAGGTCGAGATGAAACAAGTTTTTGTCATGTACCACCTCCAGTGCATCGAGCACTTGCATAAGATACTCGTACACCTCACGCTGAGGCAGACGATGCTCAGGCTTCGCCTCCTTGGTCTTTTTGGAAAGCGGCTGGCCCTCTATATATCCCATGACATAGTAAGCCGTCCCGTTTTCCTCGAAGAAGTCCTTGACATCCACGATGTTTTTACAACCCAGTTTACTGAGTTTATAGATTCGTCGCGCCTCTTTGAGAAATTTCTCTTTCTGCTCGATGAACATCGGTTCATTGTCGGAGTTGCTCACGCTGACATTTTGTGTCTCGGCGTCACGGTGTGTGACCCCTTTCATATAGAACTCCTTGATGGCCACGATTTCGTCGAAGAAGAGATTCTTGGCTTTGTAGGTATTGCCGAATCCTCCTGACGCCAGATGACTCTCAATGCGGTATTTTCCCGCCTGGAGCGTAGTTCCCACTGGCATGTACGAACTACTGCCATTCATGTTGTTGCTCATTTCCGGAATATGAGTTTTTAAATGAAGTAATACACAGCCACCACACATGCGGCTGCGATGGCGGCCACTGCCAGAGCCACCACCCATGAGGTGGAGCCGGCATGGCCTTTATGATTGGTTGTTGCGCTTTTATTTGTTGTCTTTTGGGGGGTGGGTTGTGCTGGAGTTTTCACCGACACAGGATTGTATGATGTATGCTCCTCGTCCTCTTCTGGTTCGTCGACAATGGTGATGGTACCTTCTTCATCGTCATCATCCCTGCGCATGAGGAGTGCGTTGAAGGGAGTGGTAGCCTCGTCGTTCAGATACTGACCGTCATTCTTCTCTGTCTCCACACGAGCCACATGGATAATGATGGCCGAGTGGTTGTCTTTGTTATCCACCGTAGCATCCCTCAATGTCTGTCTTTTCTCCTCATCGGGGGTATCGTCAGAGAAGATCTCAACCAGTTCGTCATCTGCCATTTGCTCCAACATACCATCGGTGCAAAGATAGAAATAGTCACCCGTCTGGATATCAGTGATATGCGTGATGTCGGCGCTCACGCGGTTGTCAATTCCGGGCATCAGGGCTCGTGTGATCACATTGCGCTGCGAAGAGGTACTCATCTCAGAGAAGGAAATCTCGCCCGCCTCGTAGAGCTCACAGACCAGCGAGTGGTCTTTTGACTTATAAAGCAACCGTCGCTCCGATGGCCGTATATGATAGATGCGGCTATCGCCTATATGCGCCGCCAGGCATCCTCCCTTGTGGAAACAGAGAGCGGTGAAGGTCGTGCCCATCTTGCGCTCATCATCCTGTGACGTATCAGCACGGTCGAGGTGCTGGCATGCGCTTTCCAGAGCCTTTTCCAACATGGCGTCTGTCACCACCTGAGCATCTTTCATCATCGTGCTCAAAGCTTTTGCCGTCTGTTCGGCGATGATACGGCTGGCCACCTCACCCTTGGCATGTCCCCCCATTCCATCACAGAGGATGAAGAGCCTGTCGCTAGCAGCAGGCTTTGGCGGGAAGACATAGTCTTCCTGATTGGCGCGCTTTCCGCGCTCATTAATCAGCAATGGTTGAAATAGCCCTATTCTCATCTCACCTGGATTTTTGTACGTAGGTCAAGGAGGTCAGTCCCAGTTCCACGACGGCGCCGTGACTAAGCACCAGTTGTTCGTCTCGCTGCAGCTCCACCCCATTGACGGTGATGTGGTTTTTGTTATGATAATTGCTGATAACCGCCTTATGGCTGCCATTAGCCAGTCTCACCACGTTGATGAGGGCATGGGCACGGCTCATCGTGCGGTCGGAGGTTGTAATTTGAACTGTGGCCGCCCCATTCTCTGAGCGTCGTCCTACGATGTTCTGTCCGACTTTGAGGGTGTACTCCTCATCGTCACACATGAGCAAGGGCAACGGGTCGGCGACGGTATTTCGCGGTGGGAGTATGGTCTCATCGGGTGAAGGGGCTTTCTCCACTGTGAGCTTATGCTGTGGCAGCACCGTCTCATCGGGTGAAGCCGGCGCCGGAGCCGATGCCACGGGCTGATGAAACATCACCTGCAGGGTAGCCTTACAACGTGGACAACGTATGATTTTGACGGCTTCGCCTGTCGGGTTCTTGATTTCCAGTTTCACGCCACAAGCCTTACATACCACTCTTTTGATTTCCATATCTCAAAGTACTAACTCCTATTTACTATTTACTAACTCCTAATTACTAATTCTTAATACCCCCCATCAATGGCGTGGAAGTCGTCCGTTCCTGGGTCGAAGAAACCGTCGTCAGCCAAGCTGTTATCCTCCGTCTGCACATCCATCTGCTGCGCATCCATCTGCATGGTCTCTATCTGCGCCAGGTCGACAGGTATGTCATCAATCGCGACGTCCTCTTCGTCATCCACAATCATAACATCCTGCGAGCCATCCTCCTGTTGCACCAAGGCCACTGGCTGTGAATAGATCTCACCCGTCTGCATGTCCACCACCTCACCATCAGCGATGTCATCCTCTTCTGCGTCATCGATAACCATGACATCATCCATCGTATGAATGACATGGGCATTGTCTGAGGCGGCGAAGCCAGAAATGATGCCATTCTCATCTTCTGTGCCATAACTTCCCACGATGCTGACATCGTCGGAACCAGAGATTTCTATCCTTTCATTATTCACATACACATAGTCGTGACCATGGTCATCCGTGACGTGTATGAAGCCATCTTCCTCCAGGCTGACCGTCTGCCCATCCTCCATCTCGTCGGCCGTGATCTCCGTGTCGACCTGATCTATCGTTATCTCCGTGTTGACCTGATCTATCGTTATCTCCGTGTCGACCTGGTCTATGATATGCTGCTTTTCCTCTTCAGGCTTGGCATTCCACTGCTCTTCATCACAGGAGGCATACACACCACCTCGCCAGACGAAGACGCCGTCGTCGCCCACATGAGCCTGTGCCTCCGTGAGGGCATGTTCGAAAGAGAGACTGTCGTTGACGGTAGCCACTTCCAATGTAGGCTTCTCTGTCACGGCATCACTCTCAGGATGGTCCGCTGTGTTGGGGGAGCTGGTTTCTCTTCTCGTTAAATGCAAGAGACCAGCCCCCAGCAGGACACCCGTCGTCTGTCCTATCGCGACGGCTTTCCATCCCACCTTTCTCAGAGGGTTCTTATTATGATTAAAAACTTCTTCCATTATTTTTTTTACAAAGATACTCCAAAATGATGCTGGCAGCAAATCCTGCCACCCATATTGTACGAAATATGCCTTTAAAAGTAGGAAATGCCCTGCAGAGGGCATTTCCTCATATCGTCAGAATGCGAAACCGACACCCACCGAGAAGCGGTGCTGTCCGAGGAAGTCCTCCAATTCTTTCTTCATAGAGTAGCGATACTGATAGGTTCCCCTAATTGCAAAAAAGGAATACTTAATGGTCAAACCTATGACGGGCGAGGCAGCAAACGCCGCATTGAATTTCTGATCGTCTTTGTCAATGTCATAATTATCTTCGAGCTTCAACCTATCTTCCTGACTAGTATAAGAATAGTTCTCTCCAGGATACTGACCTTCTTTGAATTTACCATAATAGAATTTTGTAGTGCCACCAAGGCCAAAATGTAGCCATACTGGTTTCACAATCTTCACTGTCCAACCAAATGACAAATTCACCTCAGGCTTATCACCATATTTCGTATTACTCCGAGTGGCCTCAAAAGTATGCTTATTCAAATCTAATTGAAAGAAACCTCCCCATTTATGGTCATTGTACTTACCCACATGGAAACCTAACGGAGTGTCCTTCGTCCACTCGTATGTAATAACTGTTGAATGATTCTTACGAGATCGGAGTATATCATCGATGGCTTGAATACGAGATTCGACAGTTGTATAGATAGGTATATTATCAGAACACTTTTCATTCATCATTATCTGATATTGCTCTCTAGCGGCCTCATACTTCTTCTCATTAAAAAGATATTCAGCCCTAGTGTAAGCGATATCACAAACACTCATAAAATGATTATTACTTTCTTGTTTACGGGCAGCAGAATACACATCATCACTATTCAAAGCCACCACTCTAGAATAATACTTATATGCATCAAGGAATCGTCCTTTATCATACAACTCTTCTGCACGATCTTTGTAAAAGATGACAGAATCTACTGTATTAAGATTGAGGGTTGCTTCTGCTTTGTCTGCATCGGACATCAAAGCAGCCTGTTGGAACAATTGCCTTGCCTTCGCATAATTCATGTTTTTATACTCAGCGTATGCCTCGTTGCGCAGACGGATATATGGTGAGTTGAGTTTGTTGTCATCAGGGTCGTACACTTTCATCTTGACATACTGCTTAGAACTCAGCTTCAGCGGCATCTCCAGGTTGTTGTGGTTTTTTGCGGAGATGATAAATACGCGCCGTGCCAACAGTTTCAGTTCATCGTCGTCAGCATCGGTGGGGAGGCGGAAGTCATAAAGGTCGTAACTGCCCTCTTTCCTCACCTCAAATGGCTCAATGTCGCCACCGTCGGCCCTGGAATAAAACGTCAGGGGCATCGACTCGTGACAACGGATGACCACGCGGGCAGTGTCACCGGCATTGGCGTATGCGTCACCTTGTTTTGACTCGTCTTCGTAAGCAAGATTATTCTGGGCCCTTGTCCCTAAGGCCAGTGCGCACAGCACCAGCAAAAATAGTGTCTTTTTCATCGTGGTATAATATTGGTTATTAAATTTCATAGTCCATGAGGAAACTGGAGAAGTCTTCCTTGGGGTCGGCAACGATGATATTGCCCTGTGCGTCGCGGAATGGTTTCCACACGCGCACCTGTATCATAGGGAAGTCGCGGTCGCTGAAGTCAACCTTGAGATAAAGCAGCCCCTCGTCATGATATCGGCTTGTGCGCCAGTCTTGTTTAAGGAAGACGCCATAGATATCGTCTTTCTTGGGTATTTTGACAACGGTGACATCAGAGAACTTCACATTGATGAACTTATTGTTCTTGAATATTTTCCTCAATTTCTCGATATACTGCTTCTTATTGAGCACATCATACTCCACATCTACATAATTGCCCTTCTTATGGCGTGCGAGGTCTTGCGACGTAGCCCTTGTCACGATACGTCCCGTGATGATGAGCGCATTGCTACTGAAGACATTCTCTATGAGTTCCAGGTCTTTCTTGTTGTACGCCGTACGGAAATCCTCTACGAAGTTGACCACAGCCTGCTTGCGTGCGTAGTCGATGTCCGACTCATTTTTCTTCATGATCACATCGTAGCGATGGATGTCGATGGCGATGGCCACATTGCTGATCTGGCCACTGGTGGTGAAGTCGAGGGTCAGTTCCTGCCGTTCTTCCTCCTTGTCAGCACTCAGCACGTCGAGAGGAAGTCCTCTGACCTGGAATCCTCCAGTCATCACTCTCAGACATGATGCCTTGATGTCAGCGTCGGGGAATCGCATCATACTTGAGTCCCACATTTTCTCGATGGTTTCTCTCACCCTCGGTGTGACGTAGGTCGCCTCTTTGAGACTGATTTTCTTTTTCTTGCCCTCTGCACTGCTGTTGAGCAGAGCTATCAGATTGTTGACATTGCGCTCCATGGTAGCCTTGGTAGCAGCATTGGAGATGCCGTCAAGGATATGGAAAGTAGGATTGGCTTGTGCCGAGAATGTCAGGGCCAATGCTGCCATCAACATGGATATTTTTCTTGCTTTCATCGTTTTATCTGTCTAAGATTGTGTTTAAGTTGTCTTGCGGAATATTGGTGTAGAGATCTCCATAGATGATATTGTCTTTCTTGAGCAGCCCTTCGGTGTTTGTCTTAAGCGTCAACATATGTACAAAGTCGAGCTTGGGATGGTGGAAGAGCAAGATAGCCTCAATTTCTTCGTTACTGACACTAGTGACACTGACAAATGCTTTCATGGTAGGCAAGAACATAGCAAAAAGACTTTGCAGAGAGGTTTTGAGTATCGGTATTTTCTGACCGTACTGATGATGCTTCACTTGGAGCACATGTCCGCACTGCACCTTATTGAGCAACTGGTTGGTGAAAGTCTCCAGTGGAAAGCGCTTGTCGGAAATGACCAGATAGTTGTTGCGGGTTTTTCTCACATAACAGTCGGTGCGCAGTGTCTCACTCTGATAGTAATCGCCACGGAGCAAGAACACCGAGCGTTCGTCGGTCTTGACAAGCCGTGAGGGGATGACGGTGACAGTCTCTATGTCATACTGGGTGCTCATATTGTTGTTGAGGTTGTCATAGATAAACTGGTCGGCCTGCTCTTTGTCCATATTGAGTTTCTGGGCATGGAGCGGGAGCAAACCACCCATGAGCACAAGCATGAGTGCCACACGTAAGAAGGGGAAATAGTCTCTCATAACGGTTTATTTTTGAAATTTTGACCTGCAATAGGGGCAAGCCTCCAACAGCTTGAGCTGATCGTAAGGCTGGTTCCCCAGAAAATGTCCGCATTTGGGGTTGGGGCACACATACTCATGCTGGAATTTCTCCAACAGGCGTTGCTTCTCCTTAGGCACCTTGGCACCGTCAATATAGGTCTTGACCAGGAAGCAAAGCGAGAGGATGCCCGCTACGGCATAGAAGTAGGCATTGGTCTGACCTTTGATCAGTCCAGCTGCTGTAGCACCAAGGCCGAGGGTAGTGATCAATCCGGTGCCCGCCTTGATAGCGTTGAACCTGTTTTGCTTGATCGTGAGGGTGAGCACTTCTTGGTTGTACTCATCCCATACTTTCTCAAGATAGGTGATGTCGTACATCTTGGGGATGGCACTGTCTATCAGTTCCCAGCTGAGAGGGTAGCGGTCTTCGCCCAACTCTATCACGTCGTTTTTATTCACCACCTTGTTTTCCACCCCTATTCCATTGACGTAGGTGACGTTTTGCATCTTCAGGTTTTTGATTCTGAACACGCCGCCCTCCTCTGGTGTGAGTGAACAATGGACACGGCTTACAGTCTGGGGCACAGAGTCCTTGAGGCCAACATTCTTTGACTGCTGGCCAATGGTCACTTTCAGCTGTCCCGTCTCCGGGTTACGGCCTATGATTATCTCCATGGTTATCTTAGTATTTCAGTTTTTAGTTTTTTTGTTTTGGCCTCAGCATCAAATCTTTCAGTTTTTTCAATGCCTCTTTTGAGACACCGATTTTGAAAGCGAAGTGGTCATAATCAGACAAGATAAGATGCTGCTTTTGTATACTGATCTGATAGATATAATTGGTGTTAATGATAAATCTCTTGCCAAGCCGGATGAAGACGCTTGCGTCGGAGCCCAATTGTGAGGCCAGGAAGATCTCTGTATGGCTAAGGTTCATGCACACGGTACCCTTGAGCTTGTTGACGGTCATGATATTAGTGTAGTTGCCATCACCCTCAAAATACACTATTTTGGATATGTCAAGACGCAACAGTTCATCACGTGAGTTGAACATCACTATATTCTGAGCCATAACTTATCACCATTTCATGATCACCATGTCATCAGGAAAATTGCCCCACATGACGGGGTGCTGTGCATTCCATGACAGTTCGGTGACCCCTTTGTGTACATAGTCAAACAGTTCTTTGGCCGTAATCACTCTATCACTGTTGGTGTCTGCTGCCCCTGTAAGGCCTTTGCTGAGATAGGTGGTGAAATAGCCGTTTTTCATGTCCGACCGCTCATTCGACACCTCATTGCTCCTGGAGGAAAGGAAGAGCATGACATTCGACTTTCTGATAGTACTTTCAGCCAGAGTGTCGGCTTTCTCCTCCGTGCGGATTTTCCCCGAGAAGCAGGCATCGGCAAAAATCATCTTGTTCTTGCATTTGCCTATGGCCATGGCCTCACGCACGTCGGTATATCCGAGATACCCATTATAGGCATAAAATCCACCCTTGAATCCATGTCCACTGAAGAAAAGCACCACTTGGTCATCCTCTGTAGCCTTGGCATACAATTCTTTCATCGCCGAGATGATGTTCTCGGTTGTAGCCTGATCATCCAGCAACTGACGATATTCAAGATCTTTCTTCAGGTTTTTGTAATAGATGTAAGTGATGGTACGCGCATCACGCGTGGGCACTTTCAGGTCGATTTTCTCTCCAGGATAGTTGGCCACCCCCACTGAGACCAAATACACTTTGGCCTCATGCTGTGTGAAACACATCAGCATGAGGACAATGATCAGCGACCTGAGCAGGGTCAGATGCCGTCTTAGAGTATCATAGGAACGCGTCGACATTGGCATCATTGATGTAGTCGGACGAGTCTGAATCCATCGAATTGTCGGTCACTCCATCACCGTCACCATGAGAGAGGAGGCTGGAAATGCCGTCGCTGACACTCTCGCCAAAGTCCTTAATGGCCGACACGACGTCATCGACCAAGCCGCTACCAGCGTCGCCCATTGCCATATCCATGTCATCATCGTTCATATAGCTGACCACATTGGCGTCTGGGTCATAAAAATCGGCATCGGGCACAGCCTCTGGTGGTGCCATCGGTGTTTCTACTACAGAGGCCAATTCATAGACCTCTGCTGAGTCGTCGAGTATCTGTATGCTGTCGTCAATGGGAGCCTGCTCTACAACGGGTGCTGCCTCAGCCACTAACGGTTGTTCTTGTACGGTGGGAGCCGGTTCGGCTGTTGCGAAGAACTCCTCACGCGAAGGAGCCTCTGGTGCTTCTATCACATGCACTTCTTCACCCATAGCCACGACCTGCTCGTCATCAGGAGTGTGCCCTGTCACGACCACGCCACCGAGGTCTATCACCTGCTCTTCTGTGGCCATGGCCACCATTTCTTCTCCAGAGCCTTGTACCTCTGCCATGACATCGGCCACGTCCATAGGTATATTCTCATCGCCTTGCTGTGCTTCTTGTTCTGCTGGAGCTTCTGACTCGGCAGCGTCTTTCAATGCCACACCTGCGGCTGCTGCGCCAACTGCTGCTGCGCCGACTCCACCTGCTGCAATGGTTTTTTTAGCCTTTGACTTAGAATTAGTATCTTTTTTCATTTTTATTGGTTTTTAGTTATGCTCTTTCAAATCTTAAAAAATAGTCTTGGTGCTTTTGTCAAAGGCAAAGGTAATAAAACAAAGTATAAAAACCAAATTTTCAATCTGTTTATGTAGAAATTATTGACTTTTTCGTACGAAATCATCAGATGTGAGGTTTTTCCTGATAAGCAAAAAAATCCCTCACCACTCGCAAGAGTAGTGAGGGAAGGCATATGATATGAACAGGATGATCAGTCTTTGGGCTCTATATTGGTTGCCTCAAGCATCGCGGCCACCTCGTCATTGACTCGGCGTGCGAAGTCTTCCATCGACATGGTAGCCTGTTCGCCACCACCCTGCTTACGCATGGAGACAAGTCCTTCTGCCGACTCTTTCTCACCGACGATGACCATATAAGGCACTCTCTTCAATTCATTGTCGCGTATCTTACGTCCGATTTTCTCGTTACGGTCATCGATGACGGCGCGTACGCCCTGAGTGTCGAAATAACGTGCCACACGACGTGCATAGTCGTTGAATTTCTCAGAGATAGGCAGGATGGCCACCTGGTCGGGAGTGAGCCAAAGTGGGAAGTGCCCGGCAGTATGTTCGATGAGCACAGCCGTGAATCGCTCCATCGACCCGAAGGGTGCGCGGTGCACCATCACTGGTGTCTGGCGGGAGTTGTCCTCAGCGACATACTCCAGTTTGAAGCGCTGTGGCAAGTTGTAGTCTACCTGTATCGTGCCTAACTGCCATCGCCGCCCGATGGCGTCCTTGACCATAAAGTCGAGTTTGGGTCCATAGAAGGCAGCCTCTCCGTATTCGATCTTCGCGTCGAGACCCTTTTCCTTGCAAGCGTCGATGATGGCCTGCTCACTCTCTGCCCACACTTCGTCGGAGCCGATGTACTTCTCAGTGTCTTTGGGGTCGCGGAGTGAGATCTGAGCCTCAAAGTTGTCGAAATTGAAGATCTGGAATACCGCCTGTATGATATCCATGACGCGCAGGAACTCGTTCTTCACCTGGTCGGGGCGGCAGAAGATATGGGCATCGTCCTGTGTGAACGAACGCACACGTGTCAGTCCGTGGAGCTCACCACTCTTCTCATAACGGTAGACGGTGCCAAACTCAGCGATGCGCAACGGCAGGTCCTTGTATGAACGGGGCTTGCTGGCGAAGACCTCACAGTGGTGAGGGCAGTTCATAGGCTTGAGCATATACTCCTCATCCTCCTCGGGTGTGTGGATGGGTTGGAAAGAGTCTTTGCCATAATGAGCGTAGTGCCCTGAGGTGACGTAGAGGTTCTTGCTACCGATATGCGGGGTGATCACCTCCTGATAGCCGAAACGCTTCTGTATCTTACGGAGCATGTCCTGTAGGCGCAGACGCAGGTCAGTGCCTTTTGGCAGCCAGATGGGAAGGCCCTTGCCAACACGCTCTGAGAACATAAACAGCTCCATCTCCTTGCCAATCTTGCGATGGTCACGCTTCTTGGCCTCCTCGAGCATCAGCAGATACTCGTCGAGCATCTTCTTCTTGGGGAAAGAGATACCATAGATACGGGTCATCTGCTCACGCTTGGCGTCGCCACGCCAGAAAGCGCCTGCGGCGCTGGTGATTTTCAGGGCCTTGATGGCTCCCGTGCTCATCAGGTGTGGTCCACGACAAAGGTCGGTGAAAGCGCCTTGGGTATATGTGGAGATGGTGCCGTCCTCCAGGTCTTGCTCGATATGCTCGCATTTGTAGTTCTGGCCGTCGGCCGCAAACTCCTTGAGCGCATCCGCCTTAGACACGTCACGCCGCACGACGGGCTCGTCTTTTTTGGCCAGCTCCATCATTTTTGCCTCTATTTTCGGGAAGTCGCTCTCGGAAATGACATCACCCTCTTTGGGCATGACATCATAGAAGAAACCATTCTCGACAGCCGGTCCGAAGCCGAACTGTATGCCGGGATATAATTCTTGTAATGCCTCTGCCAGCAAGTGTGCGCTAGTGTGCCAGAAGGTGTGCTTTCCCTCCTCGTCCTCAAACTTATAAAGAGCGATATTGGCATCTTCATTGATCGGGCGATTGAGCTCTACTGTCTCGCCATTGACACCGCAAGATACAACGTTGCGTGCGAGGGCCGGCGAAATGCTCTCGGCAATTTGTAACCCCGTGACGCCCTGTGCATACTCACGCACAGATCCGTCAGGAAATGTGATTTTTACCATAACAAATTGATAATTTTATAAAACGATGGGCAAAGGTAATCATTATTTCACACACTCGCAAAAAAAGGCATCAATAAATGACTATCTTTGGTTGATACTTGAAGGGATGCATCAAGGAGCCTTAGAATATTTCTTGATCATACTATAAGCACTATAGAGTCCCTGTTCACCTGCCTTGCTCAGGTCGGCGATACCCTCTTTCTTCTTACCGTTTTTGATACGTGCCAGACCTCTATTGTAATAAGCTTCCGCCAGTTGATGATGGCTCTCAATGCAGCGGGTATAGTCGTCTATCGCTTTCTCATAATCTCCCATCGCCAGATAGAGGTTAGCGCGGTCGTAAAGCACATAGACATTGTCGGGATCAAGGGCAAGAGCATGGTTGAAGTCGCTCAGCGCGCCGGCATTCTTGATCTGCGACTCCATCGTCTGTCCCGCAGCCAGTTCACCTGCCATCGACAGACAAACACCACGCTGCCAATAGGCAAGTGCCATCGTACTGTCTATGTCGAGACAGGTGGTGAGATCATCTATCGCATCGCTGAAATTCTGCACCACCGACTGTGCCACAGCACGTTGCAAGAGCAGGTTGCGTGTAAGCCTCATATCCTTGGCCGCGAAGATCTGTGCCGTGAGCGTATCGACGAGATTGAAAACGACATGCGACTGTGCCTCGGTGAGTGTACTGGGATTACAAGTCAGATAAACTGGATGCATGGGATGCTCTTTCTGATTGAAAGCATCGATACTCCTATCGAAAGCCTCATACGACTTGATGACATTGTTGTATTTGGCATACGAGAGCATATACATCGGCATATATTCTATCTCGAGCTTGCGGTTTTGCACTTTACCACGATAGACACTCTCGTACTCGTGTTCCACGACCTCCTCATCCTCCACGACGATTTGATTGTACTTGCTCATGTCGATCTCGCTCTTCTTTCGTGTGGCCCGTATCTGGTTTTTGCTCCAACGTGGCTGTATGCCGACATGTTTGTCCATCTGAGCCTTAAGGATGCGAAACTCGTCCATGTCGGCCTGGTTGGTCATCCCAAGTCTCCGGTAACAGTCGGCACGGTTTTGCAGTCCTGTCCAGAAATTGGGATATTGGTCGATAACCTTCGTATAGTCGCGGATAGCTCCACGCAAGTCGCCTGTCCTATGCAGAAGCACTGCCCTGTTGTAGACTGCCATCACATTATCGGGCTCCATCTTCAGCACATAGTCAAAGTCGGTGATAGCCCGGTTGTCATCACCCACCTGCACCCTGAGCAATCCTCTGTTGTAGTGTGCCAAGAAGTTGTCGGGATCGAGTTCGATGGCGGTGTCATAGTCATTCATCGCACCGCGCAGGTTGTTGGTGTTGAGTCTTGCGAGTGCGCGGTTGACATAATTGCTCACCATCTTTGGCTTCAGATGAATCGCCTTGCTCAACTGTTCATCGACATCTTTCCACTGCCCTCTCGACATACTGATGCTGGCCCTTGTCATCCACATCTCCCCATCATACGGGTCGAGGTGGAGGGCTTTGTCGAGCCACTCAGCGGCAGAAGTGGTGTCGTTCTGCATCAGATAGACCCCTGCCTTGACAGAATAGGCACGAGCATACTTGCTCCATTTCTTTACGATGGTGTCGAGTTCCAGCTGAGCCCGGTCATAATCTTTCAGTTCTATCCGGCACAAGGCACGGTTGAACCAGAAGTTCTGCCCTGAGGGGTCGTCTTTGAGTGCCCGGTCATAATCTTGTATGGCCTCCTCGTATTTATGCTGGCGTATGCGACAGAGTCCACGCAACTCATAGATGCCCGTGACGTATGGATTGAGGCTGATGGCTTCCGTGCAGTCGGCTTCAGCCCCTACGAAATCGTCGAGATAAAACTTTGCCACTGCTCTGTAATACCAAGGCTCATAAAGATAAGGTTTGGAGGAGATGGCACGGTTGAAATGCTGTATGGCGAGTACATAATCCTCATAATAAAGCGCACTTCTGCCACTCATGATCAGGCGGTCGACTTTGAACTGCGCTGATGCATGTAGTGACAGAAGTGTCATGATGATGATAAAGACCCGCCTTCTCATATCAAGTATATCTGAATGTAAAAATTGCCGCGAGACTATCTCACGGCAGCTTTTGTACGGTATCCGCAACGGTATCTCCCCTGTAGTAATGCCTTCAGTTTACTCTTGATCATCTGTGTGCGGAAAGCGGAGATACGATCGGTGAATACTTTTCCCTCCAAGTGGTCAAACTCATGTTGCATCACCCGTGCGAGGTATCCCTCCACCCACTCGTCATAGCTGTTGAAGTCGGTGTCCTGATACTGCACTCGGATACGCTTGGGCCTTGTCACCTTTTCGTGTATACCTGGCAGACTGAGGCACCCTTCCTCAGAGGTGTCCTTGTCGCTTTCGTCGGCCTCTACGATATGTGGATTGATGTAGACTTTCCGAAATCCTTTATACTCAGGCATGTCCTCTGCCAGAGGATCCAGGTCGATGACCACCACGCGTATTGACTTGCCTATCTGCGGTGCAGCCAGTCCGATACCTTCCGAGTCGGCCAGTGTCTCCCACATGTCCTCTATCAGTTTGGAGAGTTCGGGATAGTCTTGTGGTATATCCTGTGCAACTTTACGAAGCACTGGATGTCCATATATATAAATAGGTAATATCATTTTCTTTTCGATTCCAAAAAACTCTGCAATAGGATGGTGGCACTTATCTCGTCCACCAGTGCCTTATTCTGCCTCGCCTTGCGATGCAGCCCTCCGTCGATCATCGCCTGATGTGCCAAAACAGAGGTGAAGCGCTCATCGTAATAAGCCACTGGAATCTCTGGATGAGCTTTTTGCCACCTGGCTACAAATTCACGCACTCTTGGCAGGTTCTCACTGGGTTTCCCATTCGTCTGCCATGGTTCGCCCATCACGATCAACTCTATCTCCTCTCGTGCGATATAAGCATTGAGCCATTCAAAGAGCTGATACGTAGGTACAGTCGCCAATCCGCCGGCGATGATCTTCAGCGGATCGGTGACTGCCAGTCCTGTACGTTTCTTTCCGTAGTCTATAGATAGTATTCTACCCACGCAAGATTACCTACCGTAAAACAGTAACCATGCATCGGGATAGGTGTTTCTCAGTCTGTCACGGCTCTGTACTGCGCTCGACTTGCTGTCAAAAGTAGAAGCCACCACACGGTACATGTCACGGCTGGCGTTATATGCCAACTGTGCATCATAACCAGATGCGCGCAGACGCTCCACAAGATTTTCTGCGTTGGACTTCACGCTGAAAGAGCCAACCACAACACTGTATGCCTTGAGGCCAGAACCATTAACCACAGTCAAGTTTTCACTGCGTACAGCCACGTTGTCGCTGTTGTCAGTGACAGTGCCACTGGTGACGGGCTTCTCGACAAAAGGAGTCACCACAGGAGAGTCGTCATAGTCTGACGTTGTTGCCGATGTGGCTTCCTGTGCCTTAGCCTGATCATAAGCTTTTCTGTAAGCACTTTCCTTAGATTTACAACTGCTGAATGCCAGAACGACACAAAGTCCTGCGCAGAATACCAAATATTTCTTCATAATCTCTGAAATGAATAGTGATTGTTAATTAATATATCATCCAAACAAAAAATTTTTGCGAAGTTACACAAATTCGGGCAAAAACAATGACAAAGACCCCCTAAAGTTTGTTAAATGAACAAAATACAACACAATTAACAAAAAAAGACCTCATTATTCATTGCCGTTTAACAAACTTTTACTACATTTGCTAACGAAATACGAGTTGCTGTCACAGCACTCCTCAGAAAGACCAACTTATTTCTTTTAACTAAAATAACGTAAACATGAAACAATTAAGCTACATTGGCGCATTTATCGGTGGCGCCCTTGCTGGAGCAGCTATTGGCTTGCTCATGGCTCCTGAAAAAGGTACAGACATGCGTACGAAGATTTCCGACACAGTGTCAGACTTCTGCAAGAAGCACAATCTTAACATTTCCCGCAAGGACATGGAAGACCTTGTGGATGACATCAAAGACGCCGCTGAAGAGGCTATCGACTAACCCTTTCCGCACCCCATCATGATTTCCAGCGACAAAAACGTAGAGACGATTGCTCAATTGGCAGAGCAGCTAAAGCACTATGTGGGTCTGCAGTCTGAATATGTGAAACTCGACGTCATAGAGAAAGTGGTGAAACTGGTCACCGCTGCCGCTATGTCGTTGACGTTGATGCTATTGTTGATGATGATACTCATATACCTGTCGTTTGCCATCGCATACGGCCTTGCCTCATGGGTGGGCTATGTATGGGCCTTCTGCATCGTCGCTGGAATCTATCTTCTTTTTTTGATTCTTCTCCTCGCCAACCGGCGCCGCTGGATAGAAAAGCCACTTGTCAAATTTCTCGCCGACTTATTGTTGAACAACTAATCGCATGAAGTCCGAACAACCTTTGTTACCATTTAAGTCTTTAGACGACATCCGCCTGCGCAAGGAATATTTGCGCAGAGAACTTCGTAAAGACAATCAATCAATGAAATCACAGTGGAACGGTTTGTTCCACAAGCAGGAGAACACCCTGCCATCTCAACGCTTTTCAAATTTAATGACAACTGGCGTATCCGTATTCGACGGTCTTTTATTAGCATGGAAACTATACAATCGCTTCGGTGGCGGCAGCAAGAACAAGCGATCAAAAAACAAAGGCAACCTACTGACAGCCTTACTATTTAGAAATAGGAAATAAAAAAGGAGTACCGCTGTACTCCAACCTTTTGTTAACCTTAAATCTAATACTATGAAAAACACATTGCAAAGGTAATCAAAAAATTTTTACTTGCAATAGTTTTATGAAAAAATATTCACCTTTTCAAGTATTTTTAACTTTTTGAGCTACTTTTGTTACAAATTATAAGGAAATCACCTGCCCATCGTAAGCAAATTTTACATTTTTTGGCAAACGGCTGTTGGCCTCGTCATGAAATCCGATGTCATGTGTACAGTGTATGAGGTAGGTCTGGCGAGCTCCTATCCGCTGGGCAAACGCCAAAGCATCATCGACCAACTGGTGTGAGTGATGCACCTTTTCAAATCGTAAAGCATTGACCACCAACACCTCCACCCCTTTGAGATAGGCCATCTCCGCCTCGTCAATCGTCTTCATGTCAGTGATATACGCCAAGGGGCCAAAACGATAGCCAAGAATGGGCATGCTCCCATGCATCACCCTGACAGGCATAACGGTCACATCGCCGATGACGAAAGACTGATGAGGCTGGATGGCGTGAAGCGCAAGCAAGGGCACTCCCGGATAAAGATGTGATGCGAAACAGTAAGGCATTGTCACCTTCAAACCATCCACAGTGGTTTGGTCTGCATAAATATTCACTGCACCAAATACACAAAAAGGACGTATGTCGTCAATGCCTGCCACATGGTCGTAATGGATATGTGTGAGCAGTACGCCATCGAGAGGTTTGAAATCAAAAGGCATGATTTGCTGCCGGAAGTCAGGGCCACAGTCTATCAAGATCCTGGTATGCTCTGTCTCCAAAAGGGCGGAGCTGCGCAGTCGCCGGTCATGCGGGTCAGCACTGTGGCACACCTTACATCCACACCCTACACTCGGCACACCGCCGGAAGTACCTGTTCCAAGAAAGGTAAGAGTCATAACCTGTTCTTATACAATATTTACTTCTGAGTGTATCTCAATACCAAAACGGTGGAGCACATCCTCCTGAACAGCTTGGCACAACCGGAGTACCTCCTGCCCTGTGGCCCCACCTCTATTGACTAGCACGAGAGCCTGACGGCTATGCACCCCGGCATGCCCCAGCGTGCGTCCTTTCCAGCCACACTGCTCAATCATCCATCCTGCGGGTATTTTCTCATGCTCTTCATCAATCGTATAATGCGGCATACCAGGATACAAAGCCTCCAACTCGAGATATTTTTCCCGGCTCACCACAGGATTGACAAAGAAGCTGCCGGCATTGCCTTCCACTTTGACATCTGGCAATTTCTCATTGCGTATGTTGATGATGGTCTGGCGCAATTGTTCTGCGGTGGGATGATCGATCCCCTCAGCGGCCAGTTTCTGCCGTATATTTCCATATTCCAGGCGAGGTTGGAATGATTTCTCCAGACGATAGGTCACGGCGGTGATGAAGAAACGGTTTTTCCAGTCATGTTTGAAGCGGCTGTCACGGTAGGCATACTCACAGTCGGCATTGGTAAATGTCACCATCTGCCCTGTGGCCATCTCAATGGCCTCCACCTCCACCAGGATATCTTTGACCTCGGCACCATACGCACCGATATTCTGCACTGCCGAAGCACCCACATCTCCCGGTATCAGCGACAGGTTCTCTGCGCCATGCCATCCCTGACTGACACAATACTCCACCACATCATCCCATACCTCTCCGGAGCCACATCTGAGCAAGACGTGACCATCTACCTCCCTCGCTGTCATTCCTTTGATATCCGACCGCAGCACCAGTCCCGGAAAATCGCCAGTGAGCAGCAAGTTGCTGCCTCCGCCTATGAGCAGAAGTGGTTCTACACCCAATGAATAACTGGAGAAGAAAGAGGCGGCCTCCTGAGCCGTCTCAAACTCTACAAAGCGCCGACAGGTGGCGTTGATGCCGAAAGTATTGTGGGCAAGAAGGTTATAGTTGCGAACGTCCCTCATCAGTATATGATTTTTGTGAGTTTCCAGTTGCCTCCCTTATTCTTAAAGGTCATCTCTACCTCCAATCCATTGGAAATGCCCCTGATGACAAACAATTTTTGGTTGGCTTGACTGTAGGTCTGACCATAAATCACATTATATATATATTCAGAAGGCAACTCCATGGGACAGAATTCCGGCCACTGGTCTGGATGGAAATCACCCTCTATCATGGTGAAATCATCATCGGGGTCGGGCAAAATCGTATTGACAGGGTCGTTCATGCTCTCAATCTGGTACAAAGAGTCACTTGCGAATTTCTCATAGAAATTGAGAAAAGACTTATTGGGATTCTGATAGACCGTATTGCGATTGATGGAAGTCAGCATCCACAAGCCATCTTCACGGTTGAAGATATGCTGCTCCACCGACTTCTCCTTGAGATTGATTTTCTCTATGATCACATTGTCTACCGTAGTGTCCTTAGACAGAGCCAGCTGGCTCTCATCATCCAGAATGAGCGTGAAGAACTCCTGCTTCATGAAAAACTTCTCTATTTTCCAGTCTTTCTTCTCTGTAAAGCTTTCTTGGTCGCCCTCTATCACTTTGAGAGGGAACTTGACACGGTCGTACTGCAACTTTTTATTGGCCGTGAAATTAAACAGAAAATCATCAAACAACTCGTCAGCGGCCTTAGGCATAGGCGTAGAAGAAATCAAGCTGTCCAATGCGTCCTCAGGCACCGTGTCCTCAACGACCTCCTCGACGATGGAGTCTACTACGGCCACGGAGTCTACAGGGACAACCTCAGGTTTTTTGTCCTTGCAACCTATTGTCACGCATATCATCAATACTGATATGCCTATCAATAACAACGCACCTTTTCTCATATCAAAACGTAGGTACAATAATCCTGTGATATTCTGTGCAAAAGTACAACATTATTTCCATTATTATCATAAAATCTCACAAAATAATTTCCATGTGCAAAAAAAGCATAGGCAAAATGCTTGAAAGCACTCAATTTTCACTACCTTTGCACCCGTAAAAGCATTAAAAGAATATGTTACTTGAGAAAATAGACGCACTTCTGAAAGAAGTGAAAGAGCTGAAAGCCAGCAATGCTGAGGAGATTGAGGCACTCAGAGTGAAATACTTGAGCAAGAAAGGCGAGATCGCCGCTCTGATGACCGACTTCCGCACTGTCACTGCAGATCAGAAAAAAGCAGTAGGCATCAAAATCAATGAACTGAAACAGACCGCTTTAGAGCATATCAACGCCCTGCGTGAGGAGGTTGCCTCGTCTGCCGACAGCCACGACGACCTTGACCTCACCCGCACCGCCTACCCTGTCAATTTAGGCACACGCCATCCCATCTCCATTGTCACCAACGAGATCATAGACATTTTCTCCCGCATGGGATTCACACTCGCCGATGGTCCGGAGGTAGAGGATGACCTGCATGTGTTCACCAAGATGAACTTTGCCGCCGACCATCCTGCGCGTGATATGCAAGACACTTTCTTTGTGGAGACACATCCCAACGACGTGACCAAGAACATCATCTTACGCAGCCACACCAGCAGTGTGCAGGCAAGGGTGATGGACACTACCAAGCCTCCCATCCGCGTCATCTGTCCTGGCCGTGTCTACCGCAATGAGGCCATCACGGCCCGTGCCCACTGTTTCTTCCATCAGATAGAAGGTCTGTACATTGACAAGAATGTCTCCTTCACAGACCTGAAACAAGTGTTGCTCACCTTTGCTCAGGAGCTGTTTGGCGCCGACACCAAGATCCGTCTCCGCCCCAGTTACTTCCCGTTCACCGAGCCCAGTGCAGAGATGGACATCTCCTGCCACATCTGCGGTGGTGTGGGCTGCGGCTTCTGCAAGCACACAGGATGGGTGGAGATTCTCGGCTGTGGCATGGTAGACCCCAACGTACTTGAACTTTGCGGTATCGACAGCAAGGTGTATAGTGGTTATGCTTTCGGTGTGGGCGTGGAGCGCATCACCAATCTTCTCTACCGTGTGAGCGACCTCCGTATGTTCTCTGAAAACGACACCCGCTTCCTTCGCGAGTTTGAGGCGGCCAATTGATAGCGCCACGCTTTTCGCGATCAGCGATGAAGCTAAACGCACGCTCCCCCTGCCCTCGAGGGCAGGGGGAGCGTGCGTTTTATTGCTGATGACAGTCTCTCTACTTGACCATCACCTTCTTGCCATTGATGATATAGATGCCTTTCACAGGATGTTGCACACGGCGTCCCTGCAAGTCATAGATGGTCATCTCCTCATTTTCGTTGAAGGTCACGTTGTTGATGGCGTCGACATCGTCGGCCAGGCCCAAGAATCCGGAAGGATTGCCCTGTTTACGACTCTCATCCAAGTAATAATAGGCCGTGTTGGCAGGGAAGAAAGTGTTGGAGGTTTCTACCAATCCTATTTTCCCATCTTTCACGCCGAGCACATAATAATGTGTATCAGGCTCAGGAATGCTTGTTCCCAGAAGGAAGCCGAGAGTGTCTGTGGCACAAATCAGTTGATTGCCATCGATCACATTGGTGGCATCATCCAGCACAGGTGTCACTTGGTTGTCAGCAGCAGTGGCGCCATTGAGTTGGATAATCATCGGAGTCATTGCGGGGATGACCTCGTCGGTGATGGCCGTGCGCTTGATGAGCGACTTGTCCAAGTCAAGTTCATTCTCAACATAATATGCCTTCATGCCACTTGACAGTGTGACGGGGAAAGCCCATGACACGGCAGCATACCAGTGACCCTCATCGTCAGACACCTGTCCGTCTACACCCAGATAATTCTCTGCATTGTCCACAGGCAGCAGTCTCCATCGGTCTTGCTCAGCATCATCCAGATAGCCATCAGCATTGACGAAACCAAACTGCGGGCCATAATTCACGTCATTGATTTCTGTGAGGTAAATCTTGTCATCAAAAAAGAAATGATCGACCAGACTATTCACCGTAGGAGTGAGATACTCCCTGCCCACCAGATATTTGGCTGCCATGTTTTTCATGGGGGCTCTCAGCATCTTCAGATATTCGTTGACCTTGTCAGCCAGATAGGAAGTCAAAATACCCGCATTGAGTGGAAATTTGGGCAGGTTGACATAGAGGTAATAATCATCATTGCCAGCATCCACCTTATAAATATTGGTGTCTGTGTTGTAAATATACTCCTGAAAATCACTATACGTAAATTTGTTGATCAAAGGTACGGCCAGATCGGCATACGTCGCGGCCATGAATTCGATGACATAAGCCACAGCAGAGTCTCTCAAAGCATAATAGGTGGGCTCGTCCACGGTTTGGAGTACGAGCATCTTGAGCATAGGTATCACATGATTGACCACATCCACATTCTGTGAACTGAGAGCAGTGATTTTATTACCCTCAAAATCCAGATAAGACACCGTGCCTGGCTGCGCATGTGCCTCGTCAAGGGTCAAATTGGGTGCAAAGTGTGTGATGCCCTTCAGATGAGAGATATGATTGGTGGCCACGTTCTGAAGCCGATAAAAACCTTTGGTCTGCGCCATCATACCCATGGATAAAAGAGAAAGCGCAAGTACCATCAAAAATGAGTATTTTCTTACCATATTGATATAAGTATGATTGATTAAGTTTGCAAAAATATATAATTTCTGCCAATGTAGCACATTACGTTATGAAAGATTAACAACATTGCCCCACTTTAGTCATTAATCCGTTATCATCATTCACACATTTTTCATTCTTTTTGAAGGTGCTATATAGTGGTGAGAGGTGAGAAGTCGCTCGTACATTAAGGTATGCTCGACCCATCAAAGGGTCGGCATGATTGTTGACGCTACAAAGTTGCGATTGTTGATGCGGGCTCCGCCCGCCACGCCGCATCCCTACAAAATACTACATAGTGGTGAGAGGTGAGAGAATTGTTGTCAAGCGATTAGTCTGTGGGGCTAACAACTTGAGCTTGCGAAAGTGGAGTTGAGACATTAAAATCTGCAAAATCCTTGCATGATTCAGATGTTTTGACTATCTTAGCCGTGTAAAATCTGAATCATGAAAAAAGCGATAGTCATAGGCGCCTCATCAGGCATTGGAATGGAAGTGGGTAAGCTGCTGATTTCCGACGGATGGAAGATAGGCATCGCCGCACGTCGTACCGACCGTCTAATGGAACTGAAAGCCAAGTCACCCCAAATGGTAGAGGTGGAGACCATCGATGTGAACAGTGACGAGGCTGAAGACCTGCTGCTAAGTCTTATCGCTGTGACAGGTGGCATGGATTTGTTTTTCTATGCCCCTGGCATAGGCCGCCAGAATCCCACACTGGACCCAGAGATAGAGGAAAATACCGTCGTCACCAACGCCCTCGGGTTCACCAGAATGATCGGGGCAGCCTATAGATATATGGCTCAGCATGGCGGTGGCCACATCGCTGCCATCACCTCCATTGCCGGCACCAAGGGGTTGGGTCCTGCACCCTCCTACTCTGCCACCAAAGCCTTCCAAGGCACCTACATAGAGGCCCTGGAGCAATTGGCCAACACCCAAAAGCTGAATATACGTTTTACCGATGTCCGTCCTGGCTTTGTGGGCACCGCCCTTCTCAATGACGGCAACCGCTACCCTATGATGCTCCGCAAGGAGGATGTGGCCTTCGAGATAGTGGAAGCCATCCGCAAACACAAGCACGTATGCGTGATAGACTGGCGCTGGCGCATCGTCACTGCGCTCTGGCGCTGCATTCCCAAATGCATCTGGCGCCATCTGCCCCTGCAAGTGAAGAAACAAAAAGAGAAAAACAAATAAAACCTTCGTATGGAAAACAAGAATCACTACCATGTCGTGGCTGCCGTCATCAAAGAAGACGACAAATATCTCTGTATGCAGCGATGC
This sequence comes from uncultured Prevotellaceae bacterium, assembly GCA_902780635.1. Classification (GTDB taxonomy): domain Bacteria; phylum Bacteroidota; class Bacteroidia; order Bacteroidales; family Bacteroidaceae; genus Prevotella. The sequence goes on along the minus strand of CACZGH010000019.1, from coordinate 11,289 downwards.
AGGTCTAAATACGACTACATCTCCGAGCACTGGGAGTTTCCCGGCGGCAAAGTGGAGGAAGGCGAGAGTCATCACGAGACCCTCATCAGAGAAATCCGTGAAGAGATGGACTGGGATGTCTATGTTGGCAAGTGCCTAGGCACAATCGAGCAGGAATATCCCGACTTCTGCATCACCCTCACCGCTTATCTGTGCAAAGGCGGCGATGGCGACTTCAAGTTGCTCGACCACCTCGACTACCAATGGCTTCCCAAAGAGGAACTCGACACACTCAAGTGGACAGAAGGCGACCGCCAACTATTGCCATTGCTCTAAAGTCAAGTTCTAAGACTATTAGCTCCGTCAGGCTATCGGTATATCTGATAGCTGCCTTTCTCCCCGTCGCAATATTTCCGCACTAAGTCGAGGATGAATTCGGCATTGGCCCTGACGTGAGCCTCATCACCATCATATCCGTTGATCAGCACCAGCAGATGCGTAGTGTTGATGTCTATCTTGGTACGCTCATTGTCACTGGTGGGTGTGCCTACCCCACCGTCTGCATCACGGTAGACGGGCAATCCCTCGATATTGATCATACCCCGGCCAATGCCCTCATAAGGTTCACCTGCCTTGCCAACACCTAATGTCAGTGTGTCGCCATGAAATTTGTCAGCGTCAAACCCACCTATACTATATCCGAAACGGATGCTTGCGAGATTGATCAAGTCGACAAGCGTGTCAATCTGATACAATTGTTTGCCTTGTAGCATCCTGCGTATCAGCGCCTCCGACGCTGGTCGGTATCTGCTGGGGTCTTTGCCACAAGCCTTATAAACCTTTCGGGTGGCGGCAATGCCCGACATCTGTTTGAGACTTTCTGTTGTCAGAGTGGCTCTGTATTCTTCTCCTAAGGCATGTATCTCCTGCCACAATGCGTCACAGTAGGGTGTGTTGCGCACCCATGCTTCTACTGCTGCCCCCACAAATCCGGGGCACACATTTTCTATCTCATTTGATACGACTATTTTCATGTTCTTTATGGGTTGAGGGTTGAGAGTTGCGATGATACCGCAACATACGGAACGAAAGGGGGACGAAAAGCTAAAAGCTAAAAGCAAAAAGCCAACGCCGAAAGGCAAAAGCGAACAGCGAAAGGCGAACAGCAAACACCGAGCTATTACGATAGCTGGATGAGCTGTAGGAATTCATCCTCGCTGATGATGGGGATGCCCAGTTTCTCGGCTTTCTGCAGTTTGCTCGGCCCCATGTTCTCGCCGGCGAGAATCATCGATGTCTTACCGCTGATACTGCCCACATTCTTACCTCCATACTGCTCGATGATGGCTTTATACTCGTCGCGGCTATGATGTGTGAAGACGCCACTGATCACGATGCTCTTGCCTGCTAAGGCATCGCCCACTGTCTGCATCTGTTCCTCGCTCAGGCTCATCTGTACGCCATAAGCGCGCAGTCGCTCTACGATTTCCTGATTGACGGGATTTTGGAAATAGCTGATGACACTGTTGGCAATGACCTCACCAATGCCCTCCACCTGTTGCAGTTGCTCTGAAGTGGCAGCAGCCAGCGCATCGATATTCTTGAAATGGCGGGCAAGCAGTTTGGCGGATGTCTCACCCACGAAACGGATGCCAAGGGCGAAGACGACACGCTCAAAAGGCACTTTGCACGAGTCGGCAATGCCCTGAACGATTTTCATGGCCGACTTTTGCCGCGACCCGTCGCCGTTGATATCTTGCACGCCGATACGATAGAGGTCAGCCACATTGCGCACCAGTCCACGACGGTAGTAATCGTCTACAGTCTCAGGCCCTAACGAGTCGATGTTCATTGCTTTTCGGGCGATGAAATGTTCTATCCTACCCTTGATTTGAGGGGGACATCCAGCGTCGTTGGGACAATAATAAGCCGCCTCGCCCTCATACCTCACCAGTGGTGTTCCACACTCCGGACAATGAGTGATAAAATGCACGGCTTCGGCCTCAGCAGGCCGTCGGCTGGTATCCACCCCTACAATCTTCGGAATGATCTCGCCACCTTTCTCCACAAAGACATAGTCACCGATATGCAGGTCGAAAGAACGGATGAAGTCCTCATTGTTGAGTGTCGCCCGTTTCACGGTTGTTCCTGCCAGTGACACAGGTTCCATATTAGCCACAGGCGTGACAGCCCCCGTTCTCCCCACCTGATAAGTCACTTCGTTGAGTCTTGTACACACCCGTTCAGCCTTATATTTGTAAGCGATGGCCCATCTTGGACTTTTTGCCGTAAACCCAAGCAGGCGCTGTTGTCGTTGCGAGTTGACCTTCAGTACGATACCATCAGTGGCCACTGGCAGGTTTTTCCGTTCCGTGTCCCAGTAGTTGATGAAATCCATGACTTCTTGCAGGGTTTTCACTTTTTTCATGCCTTGGCTGATCTTAAAGCCCCACTTTGCAGCCGTCATCAGATTCTCATAATGACCATCACATGGCAGTTGCTCCCCCAGAAGATAGTAGAGATAGGCATCGAGTTGTCGGCTTGCCACCAGTTCCGACTTCTGGCTTTTGAGTGTGCCGCTGGCCGCATTGCGTGGATTGGCGAAGAGCGGTTCGCCGGCCTCCTCCCGCTCAGCGTTGAGTCTTTCAAACACCTTCCATGGCATCAGTATTTCGCCCCTGATTTCAAACTCAGAAGGAATGGGAGGTGTGGTGGAGAAGAGGTCGAGCCCCTTTTGCTGTTGCTCCCATCCAGGCAGCACCAATGGTATGGCACGGATGGTCTTCACATTGGCTGTCACATCATCTCCCTGCACGCCATCACCTCGTGTCACGCCTCGCACCAACTGCCCGTTCTGATAGGTCAGCGAGATAGACAGTCCATCGTATTTCAGTTCGCAACACACCTCAAAAGGTTCGCCGGCGAGTCCTTTGCTTACACTGCTGTACCAGTCGGCCACATCCTGCTCGTTGTAGGTGTTGGCCAGTGAGAGCATGGGGTAGCGGTGTGCCACCTGTGTAAACTCCTGATTGAGGTCGCTTCCCACACGTTGTGTGGGCGAGTTGGGGTCTGCCAACTCAGGATGTCTGGCTTCCAAGTCCTGCAATTCATGCATCATGAAGTCGAAATCCTGATCACTGATCACGGGCTCATTGAGCACATAATATCTATAATTATGCTCGTGCAGTTGTTTGCGCAACTGGATGATTCTATCTTTTTCGGTCATATCTCGCTGCCTAATATATCATTGTTTCAATTTACACACGTACACAACTTTCCAACCCTGATGGGGATGTTTTAGAAAGACCATTTCGCGGCAAGAGTGGGGATGGCATAGAAATGATCGTTGCGCCCATTTTTGTCCCACACGAAATTGTTGCTCACTTCCACCTCGGTGCCCAGGCTCAGATTGACGCCCTCCATGCCACGAAGGGCATTGAGGTTGACCCAGAACTGCGGTTCGGTGATAGTGATCCAGTTGCCACGCACATTGTTGTCATACCAACAGTCGATAAATCCTGAGAACGTACAGAGACGTCCGGCAAAAGTGATGCCCCACACGGCAGTGGCCTGAAAGCTGTTGAAAGCACGGTTCCAGGGATGCTGACCCTTGAAATAATACTTATACATCGCTTGCAGTGAAAGGGTGCGCGAGAAGTCGCTACTGGCCCAGTTCCACGCCGGTCCGACAAGAAATGCATGCTGGAAACGGGTGGAGCTGTTGTCCAACTGGCTGGAAGCCAGTCCGCCGTTATATTCCACATGAGCCGCCCATCGTTTGTTGGCAGACACGTTTAGTTCTCTTGCTATTTCCCAATAGGCGCCCGCTGCCCCATCATGAAAATAGTCTATATCTGCGAAGAAAAAGGTGCTTCCCCATTTGTCGGGCTTAAACATTTCCACGGTTGTCGTCACACTGGGACGGTTGGACAGTTCCTCATACAAATTATGTCCCAAGTCGTAGTGCAACTGCACATTTTGTGCTTTGACGGTGATAACGGCCAAAGCGACAATGATCATTAGTTTTAATCTCATTACTATCGTTTTAAATGATTATTTCCTTATTTTTTTAGCATCACCATTCCACCCCAAAGCGGCGAAGCACCTCTGCCGTAAAGGTACTATCGTATTTGTTAGGCTTACGTGCGTCGGCCATGGCACCGAACGCCACTGCCGCCAATGCCAGTCGGCTCATGCAACGGTCAGTCTTTGCTTTCGACAACTGCTCATGAAACACAGCATCATCCACCACTCTCACGTGGCACCCTCTCTCTGTGAGGATCTCTTGCAGGGTGTGCAGATGCGTACTGGCCACATGCCACACGGGCTGCCCACCTGCCAATGCCGCCAATCGGAGCACAGCCTTTGCCACGATGTCGACGGGTGACAGGTCGATACATATGTCGGCAGCCGATGCAGGTATCACCCCCAACTGAGTGAAAAGACGCAGTGCCATCGACAGGCTGTTGTCATCGACATTGCGCTGAAACTGTCCGTCATCAGAGCGAGGAGACAAATTGCCCACCCTCATAATGACCGCATCCAACTCGCCTTGTACCATTCTTTCCAGGAGTTTTTTTTCAGCCATATATTTCGAGTAGGTATATCCATCGCCCAGATGCTGGCCGATTTGGAGACGGTGCTCTGTCAGACAAGCGGGTGAGCCGGTGTCGGTGTCATACAGTCCGGCAATGCCCAAAGTGGAGACTTGCACCAACCGCGCATGGGTCTTCTCGCAGAGAGAGGCGAGTCGTTGTACGGCATCCGTATTAATGGGTGTCAACTGGCTCTCCTTGGCAAAATGCCTCACATTGGCGGCACAGTTGACGACCAGTGACACACTGCTTTTTTCCCATCGACTCAGACATTGGTCTTCTGTCAGGTCTCCTGCCACCACACTGATCCGTGCGAGTTGACTTTGACGAAGAGGTTGATGGAAATAGTAGTGGTATGTCTCCATCAGACGAGCAAGAGCTGCGTTGTCCGAAGTGGCTCTGACCAGACAGCACACACGGCCCTGGCAAGACTCCAGCCACTCATGCAGCACATGAATGCCAAGAAATCCTGTGCTTCCTGTCAGCAACATCTCTCCACAAAGAGGCTGTGCCACTCCTTCAAGTGCTGGTGCTGACGCACGCTCAAGATACTGACAGACGAGACGATCCTCACCCTCGACAAGATAGTCTTTTCTTTCGCCACCTTCATCCAGAAATTGTGCCAGCAAACGAGGGGTAGTATACTGGAACAGACTGCCATAGTTGACTACATATCCTGACCTCTCCAACTCCTCCATGAGTGTCATGACACGGAGCGAAGAGCCACCCAAGTCGAAGAAATCATCATCGATGCCCACCTGTCCCATCTGCAGCACATGTGCGTACGCCTGACAGACCACACGCTGAGTATCAGTCTGCGGACCGACGATCTCTCGTGACTTTTGGGCAACAGGAGGAGGCAACTGGCGGCGGTTGATTTTCCCATTATCAAGCAGTGGCATTTCTTTCATACACATCCAACAGGCAGGAATCATATAAGTAGGACTATTCGCCCGCATCATCCTCGCCAGCGTTTTCTCGTCCATTTCCTCGTCGGTGGTATAATAGGCACACAATTGGTGATGACCTGCATCATCGTATGCTGTCACACATACCGACGTGACGTGTGGAAGAAGGGCGATCTGTCGCTCCACCTCTTCCAAGTTCACACGATACCCATTGATTTTGACCAAGTGGTCAAGACGGCCCACATATTCCAACAGCCCCTCGCTGTTCCATCTGACCATGTCGCCGGTATGATAGACAGGTTGGCCGGAGAAGGCACACTCGGTGAATTTTGCCGCCGTCTGTTCAGGAGAATTCCAATAACCCCATGCCGTCTGCACCCCTGCGAGATACAATTCGCCCACTGCGCCCCATGGTAGCAGACGACCATGGTGATCTACGACGAAGGCGGCTGTATTGTCAAGAGGTCTGCCAATGGGTATGGTGTTGTAGACCCTGTCCGTTTGCAGTTCATAATAGGTGGCATCGACACAAAACTCCGTAGGGCCATATGTATTGATGACGCGGCAGTCTGCCGAGGGAACCTGTGTCATCTGCTCGCCCCCCAGACAGATATACTCGAGCGTAGGATGCCGACGACCTGCTATCAACATGCCAAGTTGTGTCGTGTAACACCCACCTGTGATCTGGTGGTCGTCAATGAACTGATGTATTTTCCCCACATCATGTCTGACTGTCTCTGGCATCATGTAGACAGAACCTCCCACCGTGAGTACAGGAAAGAGGTCTTCGACCGAAGCGTCGAACGCCAAAGAAGAATGACAACTGATGCGGCTATGAGCATTCAACCGCCACCGGCTGACGATGAAGTGCAACAGGTTGGTAAGCGCACGGTGTGGGATCATCACCCCTTTCGGACGGTCGGTGGTACCCGACGTGAATATCATATACGCCAGACCTTCCGCCGATGAAACATCCAGCGGGGTCATGTCCTCATCTATCGGGACATCCATGAGGCGCTCAGGGTCAAGGGTCGCTTTTGGACATACTTCCGCCATGATAGGTTCACGATAAGACGACGGCCAGGATGGAAGTATAGGCACGTATGCCGCTCCGGTTCTCATGACAGCGATGACGGCGGTCAAGAAGCCACTGCATGGTACTGCTATGACGGCCACAAAATCACCGACGCCCACACCTTGAGTCCTCAGCCTATGGGCAAGAGCGCAAGAGTGCTGCCGCAGCATGGCATAAGTCATGCTTTGTTGGCCATCCCATACCGCAAGAGCTTGAGGCGTTTCTTCTGCCTGACGATCAAACAGACTGACAAAAGTTTGGGTCTCGTCATATTTTGCCGCCTCTCCCTGAGAACGTTCCTTGATGTCCTGCCTCTCCTCCTCGGCGACCAACTCCACACTCCCTATCCTGCCCATCGGATGCCGCATCATCTCCTGCAGGCAAGTGTCCATCGAACGGGCAAACATCCACAACTCACCCTCTTCCCGACAGGCAGCACTGGCATCCACCCGCAACTCATAATACCGGTCATAGGTATAGACCACACAACTCAAATCACTGTTCACTTCCCCTTTGTGGAGTTGTATGCCTGTCACCCGTTCGCCTCCCACACATACCTGTTCCAGGATCTCCCCACCCTGAAAAGCAAAACTCACCTCTGCCGTCTGACGTTGGTCGCGGCAAAAATGGACATAGGGATAAGCGGCGTAGCGCACAGAAGCCATTAGCAAAGGTCGCAGACTCTTGATGTAATCCACCACCAGTGCCTCAGGGTCTACGTCGTTCATCAAGGGCACGGTCTTGACAAACATGCCATACGCCTGACGCAGACGCCGACTGTTGCGGCCATGACTGAGCGTGGCAAACGCCACATGCGCATGATGACACAGTTTGGAAAGTGTCACACTGAAAGCCGCCATGAAAAGCAGATTAGGGGCTATCTGATGCTGCTCGCACCATCGGTCCACATCCTCATGCGGTATATGATGCCGAATGGTCACATCCTCACCAGAAACGCCACCCTTGCCCAATGGTAGTACGGAGAAGTCGGTATCGCTGAAGAGCTGCTGATAATAATTTTTTGCCATCCGGTACGCAGGGCTGTCGATTGTGCGCTGTTCCTCCTCAGCCAGTTCGTAAAGGGCATAGCCATCTGTCTCCAGAGCGACCCCTTCGTAAGCGGCGGGAAGGTCACGCCCCATCAAATGATGGGCGATGGTGACACCGTCGGCAATGATATGATGGAAGTCCATCAACAGCCAGTTGTGCGTCTCCGTCGCGACGACTTCAAAACGGCACAAGGGCTGTGAGCCAAAGAGTGTGAAAGGTCTGACAAAACCTTGGTCAATGTATGCATGCGCCTCGGCCTCTGTCATCGTACGGCACGGCACCTCAATCTGCATCTCACTGTCGGCATACTGGCGTGGTTCCTTGTCGGCCGACAGGACCAACCGTGTGCGAAGCACTGGCCTGCATCTGATCACCTCATGAAGGGCCGCAACTAGTCTGCCGGCATCCACACCCTTCGTAAAGGGAATGGCCGACGGCAACTGATAAGCCGTAGAGCTGGGCAGACGACGACACGTCATCAGGATACCCCATTGAGAATATGTCAACGGATAGGTTTTCATCCCTTTCTCTGTTCTTCCATCAAAAAACTGATCTCAACAAATCCGCTGCAAAGGTAATGAAAATCGAGAGCAGAACGAAACAAATTATTTATTTCTTCTACCGAGATGCATCTTTCTTCGATTTCCCCAACCACTACCCCACCCATAAGCATCAGCTACCAATCCAAGAAATTGGTAGCTGATCTCAGGTATTGTTTCTGACCGGCCAAACGGCGTGCCTTACGTCAGTTTTCAATTCCCTCTTATTCGTGAAACAACTTCTGGGCGAAAAGGGTGAGGTAAATACGCCAGTTACGCCAGATGTGTCCCCCGTCGTTCTCATAATATTCGTAAGAATAGCCTTTGGCATCGAGATACTTACGCAACTCATTGTTCATGTTCAACAGGAAATCTTCCTTACCTATAGCGATCCAATAGAGTTTCGGTTTCGAGGCAAAAAGGCGAGCCATCTGTTCATCGAATTTTGCATCGTCAGGACGCATACGAGCAGCCGCAGACTGAAGGCCATAGTAGTCGAAGACATCCGGATAGAGGCGGGAAATACCAAATGTGTGACCACCGCCCATCGACAGACCTGTCACCGCACGCGCTGAACGTTTGCGGATGGTCTTATATTGGCTGTCGACAAAACGGACGATATCCATAAAACTCTCCTCCATCGTAGCTTTTGCACCACGCTGGTTAAAGGCATTACCATCAGGGGTGTACATCCCCTCGTGCCACCAGCCTGGAGCCGCATTGCACGTAGGATTGCCGTTAGGCATCACCACTATCATTGGAACGGCGCGCCCCTCCGCTATCAGGTTGTCCATAATCTGAGACGTACGTCCCAAGTCTCCCCATGCGGTCTCATCACCACCATGGCCATGGAGCAGATACATCACGGGGAATCGTTTCTTGCCATCGTAGGCAGCCGGAAGATACACCGTCATGCGTCGTTGCTGTCCTAAGGTCGGACTGTTGTACCACACCCGGGCGAGGGTGCCATGCGGCACATCATTCACCTGATAAAGATGTCCTTTGTCATCATTGGTCTTTGAGACGATAAAAATATTGCTCAGCGTGGAGATGTCACGGTTGACGTAACTGTTGGCAGGATCAATAAAGCGCTGTCCGTCTACCGTGAGGCTGTAGGAATAAAGTTCTGGATGAAGAGGCTCTGTTGTCACTGTCCACACCCCATTATCTTGTCGGGTCATAGGCAGGGTCTTCCATTTGATTTCATCGAAGTCACCTGTCACGCTTACTTGTTGTGCGGACGGGTCATAGAAATTGAATGTCACGGTACCGTCGGCATTCACTACGGGCGATTTCACTCTTGGACGCTGGCCTAATGCCTGTTGTCCAAAACTTACTACAGCTATTGTGCAGCAGCATAACAAGGTTAATAGTCGTTTCATCATGTTTCATTTTATGGATTATGTAGGTCAGAGGGGTTGCCCCCTCTTTCCCCATTAAGAACCGTACGTGCGACTTTCACCGCATACGGCTCAAGTTATTACTAAGTTATCGTCTCACGGACTCTAACCGGTACATGTACGGACTCCGTGTCCGCACTGAATCCGATAAAGGGTCTTAGGCTGCTCGGGCAACGCGTGCCCCTTTGGCCTTTCTCTGGCGGCTTGCCTTGTCGGCTCGCTTGGCGAAATATTCGTCCCATGCGGGGTCGAATGGATTCGCATCTGCCCTCACCTTGACGTGGCGCACGATGGGAACGTCCGCAAGTCGCAGGAGGCGGTAGGTCTTTTCCTCTCCGTCCATCGTGTACTTGAAGCCGAACGTCCATCGGTTGCGCCCGTCGCTGATGAAGTACCTGCGGTTAGTCCAGTGCCTCTTCTTCCTCGGGTGCCTGCGGTAGCCCCACCTCATGAGTTGGTTTACGATGATGTGGTCTATCTTGCAGAACACCTCCTTGGAGCACACATGTCGGTTGTAGTTTGCCCATCCGCGCAGTATCGGGTTGAGCATGTCGATGAGCGCTTCCTGTGTGGCTGTCTTGTTCCATCGGAAGATGGTCTCATGCAGTTTCTCCACAAATCGCTCCTGACTTTTCCTCGACGGCTTGATTATCAGCTTTCCGTTGTACTTCCGTATGTTGAAACCAAGGAAGTCAAAGCCCTCCGTGATGTGTGTGATGAGTGTCTTTTCCTCCGAGAGTTCGAGGCCTCGCTCCGCAAGGAATGCCGTGAGCATGGCCTTGATTTCCAAAAGCGTTTCCTTGTCGGCTGCGGTGACGATGAAGTCATCCGCGTACCTCACGAGGTTCACTTTCTTCGTCTGCCACTTGCCTTTCGTTCCCTTCGGTCGGCATGAAGGGTATCGGCTCTTGACGAGCCGCTCCATTCCGTCGAGGGTGATGTTGGCGAGTGTCGGCGAGATGATGCCGCCCTGCGGAGTTCCCTCCGTGGTGGGTGTCAGCAGGCGGTTGTAGATTACTCCGCTCGTCAGCCATTTGCGCAATATCTCGCTGTCCGTTCGTACGTTGCGGACAAGCCACTCATGGCTGATGTGGTCGAAGCATCCCTTGATGTCGCCTTCAAGCACCCATTCGGGGGAATCTTTACGGCTGAGCCATCGGTGCAGCGCGTCAATCGCGTCCTGACAGCCCCGATACTTTCGGAAGCCGTAGGAGTTCCTGTCGGCTGTCGTCTCGGCTATCGGCTCCAAGGCCACTTGGTATAGGGCTTGCATCGCCCTGTCCTTCATGGTCGGGATGCCGAGCGGCCTCTTCTTGCCGTTCTTCTTCGGTATGTACACTCTCTTCAGAGGCTTGGGCTTGTATCCCCTACGCCTAAGGGTGCCTATGGCTTTCGCCTTTGCCGCATTCGTCTGCCAGGTCACCCCGTCCACTCCTGCGGTTCTCTTGCCTTTATTGGATGTCACGCGCTCCACCGCCATTATCTTGGCGGCTCTGCTTGTGACGAGAAGATGTTGCAGGGCTTTCGCCTTGTTGTACTTCTTCTCTCTTTGTGCCTTTGCGATTCGCCGCTGCAGCTTGCCTACCCAACGTTTGGCCTGTTCGAGTTCCTCCCTCGTCCATGCCCTCGGCTCGGCTGAGGATGCACACTTCGCCTCCTTGGAGGCTCCGCCCATTTGCCGAGACATTCCCTGTCCTTTCCTCATTCTGCAAGTTCTATAGCGCGTCTCACAACGAATAACCA